>CALRJY020000005.1:0-258946 GCA_943367715.1 Chitinophaga pinensis
CTGGCGAGGGTTTGGTCCGGTGAGGGTGGACTGGTTGCTAAAGTACCGCAGGACAGGAGGCAATCGCGTAGGAAACATAAAACGGATCAGACGGGAAGGCCACTTTGAGGGAAGTAATTGCATTACGGGCATTTAGTTGCACTACGGGCTTATTAATTAAGCTCAAAGCTCAAAACTCAAAGTTCAAAGCCGGTGGCACCCCGACTTATCAGCACGGGGTAAACCGGCGGGCCATTGGGGGAATGGGGCTTATGGGCCTAGGGGAAATGCTCAAGGTTCATTGATGGGTAGGTCCGTTCCGCCTCCCCATCTCAGCGGCTACGGGCTAATCTTGGCCTGAAATACCGCTGGCGCAATGGCGGGGGACAGGATAGGTTCCAGCCTGCTCGTCCTTGGCGCACATTTAAGAACGGGCGTTGTACCGTAGCAGCCGACGAGGCGATCTGAAATCGTAAATGAAAAGTCGTATAGGTTGGAGGCGTTTGGGTGGCCTCGTCATATTGCTTATTGCCAGTGGATTGACCGGCGCTTCTGCGGCGGAGAGCTGGCAATTCCGGGAGCCGCGGGCCATCCGCTATTCCACGGAGGTTTCGCCAGTGGGTTTGCAGGGTGCCGGTGCGCCGGTGTTGGAGGTGTTCCCAGAGGATAATCCCGCGTATCGCCAGGAAGTGACCCGACGGCTGGTCTTGCGTTTGCGCCGGGCGGATCAAGTGACGGAGATCCTGGGCAAGAGCCGCTTGGTGCGGGTGCGGGAGCTGGATGACCGGACGTTCATCCTGGAGGCGGTGGATGCCTGGACTTCTGCGCGTGAGGCGGCCCGGCTGGCGGCGCTGCCGGAGGTGGAAATCTGCGCGCCGGTCTTTCGTCGTCCGTTTGCGTTGCACGGACCATATGCGGCGCGTTCCAATGATACGTTGATGCCGAATCAATGGCATCTGGAGAATCGCGATGCGGAGGGTGATTCGGGCGGCGCTGACATCAATATCCGGGCGGCGTGGCCGCTGTCCAAGGGTGCGGGGGTGACGGTGTCGGTGGTGGATGAAGGGGTGGAGACGACGCATCCTGATCTGGCGGGGCGGACGGCGGGGGCGCCGCATCGGAATTTTCACACGGCACAGGACGTGGGTGATCCGATGAATCTGAACGGCAACTTTCACGGCACGGCGGTGGCCGGCTTGATCACTACGGATACGGATAACAGCGTGGGCCTAGCGGGCTTGGCACCGAGTGCCAAATTAGCGAGCTGGGTGATCTTCAATGGTAACGGGGCGATCGTACCGGATGATCAACTGGCGGTGATGTTCAGCTACGCGATCGATCAGGTGGCGATCCAGAATCACAGTTGGGGCGGGCTGGCGAATATCCAGATCGGACCGTCGTTCCAGGAATCGTATGCCTTGAGTGATGCGGTGACGGTGGGGCGGAGCGGTCATGGGGTGGTGATCGTGCGATCGGCAGGGAATCATCGGGTGGCCACGGGCAATGTGAATGATGATGCTTACGCGTCTTCGCCGGACGTGATCGCGGTGGGCGCGGTGCGGTTGGACGGACGGGCGGCGAGCTTCGGGAGTCGCGGGGCGTGTATCTTGGTAAGTGCTCCGAGTGGCGATAACGGTTTCCCCACGCTGGTGACGACGGACCTGACTGGTACGAAGGGTTATAACCAGATCTCTTTCATCGGGGATCAGAATAATTATGGTTTCGGGAGTGCGGGTTTTTCCGGGACGTCGGGCTCCGCTCCGATCGTGAGCGGCATCGTGGCGCTGATGCTCTCGGCGAATCCGAATCTCAATGTGCGGGATGTGCAGCACATACTGGTGCAATCGGCGCGGCATATCTATTTCGCCGATCCGGCGATCCAGACGAACGGGGCGGGGTTCATCACGAGTGATAATGTGGGCTTCGGAATTCCGGATGCCAGCGTGGCCGTGAAGCTGGCGCAGACGTGGTCCAACCAGCCGCCGCGCACGGTGGCGACCTACAGCCACGCGACGGGCCTGCCCATCCCGGAACTGGCCACGCGGGTGCAAGTAATGGGTGTGGATGTGCCCACGGAGATTCTATCCATCCAGGCGTATCCGACGGATCTGGGTCCGCGGATTGAAAAGCCGATTGATGGTGTGCCGCTGGTGTTTGTGGGTTACGCGACCAATGCCATCGGCCAGGATCTGCACGGGAAGGCGGCCTTGATCGAGCGCGGTCCGGCAGGGGATTTTGCGGATCAACGCAATACGTTCGCGAACAAGATCAAACGGGCGGCAGACGCGGGTGCGGCCTATGCGGTGATGTTTGATAATGTGACGAATTCCAATGCGCTCTTCATGGCGGTGGATGCCTATTCATCGATTCCGGCGGTGTTCATCGGGCGGGTCGCGGGTCTGGCGCTCACGAATTATCTGGAGTTGCAACCCACCGCCACGGCGCTCATCGATGTGCCGAAGGCGGCGATCAGTTTCAATGTGCCTAATGAAATGGTGTGCGAGCATGTGGGGGTGAAGCTGTCCGCGAGCCACACGGCGCGGGGTGATTTGCGGATCACGCTGATCTCTCCCTCGGGCACGGTGAGTGTTTTGCAGGCGGTGAATAATGGTGCGGGCGGCGGTCCTACAGAGTGGACTTATTACACCACGCAAAATTTCTACGAACCGGCCAAGGGCCGCTGGACGGTGCAGATCACCGATGAGATTGGTGGCGATACGGGGCTATTCACCGACGCGCAATTGATCATCAATGGCATCGCGATAACCGACAGCGATGCGGACGGGTTAGATGATAATTGGGAAAATACGAAGTTCGGCAACCTCTCCCAAGGGCCCAAGGATGACCCGGATGGTGATGGCGCACAGAATGCGCGCGAGCAGGTGCGCGGGACGAACCCCACGGCAAACGATGAACCCTTTGCGATGGATGTCTCCTACTGGAACGCGAACTTCATGCGGTTGAGCTGGCCGGGTGCGGCGGGGGTGCCTTACACGGCGAAGAAATTCACGGGTGCAGCGTTCACACCGCAGACATTGACGAATGTGGTGGGCAAGTTCCCGGTGACGGAACTGTTCCTGCCTTATACGAACACGAGCAGCGGGTTTATCTTCCTGCAACGGCCCGCACCTTAAGTGAAATAACCACCGCCTTTTGGCGTGACCGGTGCAAGGCGCTATGTCATCACTGTTTTTATGGCAAAACTTACGGCAGACCAGATCAAAGCAGCGCTGGTGAATGTCCCGGACTGGCAACGCGACGGCCCTGCCATCCGCCGGACCTATACGCATAAGGATTTCAAGGGGTCCATCAAGTTCGTGAATGCCGTGGCTAAGATCGCGGATGCTGCCGACCATCATCCCGATCTCGAGATCCAATGGGACAAGGTTACGCTCCGTCTCACGACGCACTCCAGTGGTGGATTGACGGCCAAGGATTTTGACCTCGCCGCCAAGCTCGACAAGCTCATCAAATAACGGTGCCGCCATGCACCGCCCGCTCGACGTCAAAACGGTTTTCAAGCGCGCTTTTGGTTACACCCCGCCGCGCGTGGTCAAAGTTCCCGGCCATGTGGAATTGCTCGGCAACGGTGATGATTTCAACCGCAGCATGGTGATGTCCTTGGCGGTGGATCATTACGGTTCGCTGGCTGCTTCGCCACGCAATGACGGTCGCGTCGAATTCGTCTCCTCCGTGCATCCGGAAAAAGTAGTGAAGTTCTGGATCAGCGAGTTTCAGCCCGATCCGGAAACACCTTGGGCGGACTTGGTCAAAGGCGTGCTCGCGCAGTTGCGCAAGCAGCGCGTGCATTTCGGCGGCTTCACCGCGGCGTTTCATCCGGCTTTTCCGCCCGGCCTCGATCTCGGGATGAACGCGACGCTGACGGTCGCGACCGCGCTCATGGTGCGTGCGCTCTATCCTTATCGCCTCACGGAAACCGGCAGTGCAAGGCCACCTCAACTCGACCGCGCTGGTGAGCTGCCACCGCTAACGCCGAAGGAACGTCTCTACACCGCACGCCTGTGCCAGGCTGCCGCTACGAGTTTTGCGAAACAGGAAAGTAGCCTCGTCGGTCCGCTCACCGCGTTGTTGGGGCGCGAGTTTCACGCGGTGCAAGTGGACTTGCTCCACGCCACCACGCAGGTGATTCCGCTCGTAGGCGAGTTCTGTGTGATCCTCTGTGATGCCGGCCCGACGGATGCTCCGAAAGGGGATGTCGCGGAGCTGCGTGCTACTTGTGAATCTGCTGCGCAAAAACTCGGTGCGCGTTCGTTACGCTCCATCGAGCCGCGCTATCTCTCGGTGAACAAAGCGCGCTTGAGCGAGCGCGAGCATGCCTGTGCCTATCACGTGGCCGGTGAGAATGTGCGCGTGGCGTTTGCCGATCGGGCTTTAAATGAAGATGACTTGGGCCAGCTAGGATTTTATCTCAATCAGAGCCACGAGAGCGCGCGGGATTTCTACAAGAGCACCACGCCCGATCAGGATTTACTCGTGGAATTAGCGCGAGAGCAACCGGTCTGCCTTGGTGCGCGGGCTACGGGAGGCAACTTCGGAACCACCACCGTGAACTTGGTTTCATGGTCGCACACGGATGCCTTCATGAAAGCCATGCGCGAAGGTTTTCAGGCCAAGACCGGGCGCGCCCTGAACGTGGTCGTCTGCAAGGTGGTGGACGGCGCTGAGATGCCCAAGCGCCGCACGGTGCTCTTCTAAATCTTTCAGAGCAGCTTCAGCATGCGCTCCAGCTCTTCATCCGTATTGTAGAAGTGTGGCGAGACACGCAGGTATTGCTGGTTTTTGCGATCCGCTCTCAAAGAGATCTGCACTCCCGCATCCGCTAATTTCTGATTCAGTGCGGTCAAGTCTGTGCCAGGCTTATGGAAGGTGACGATGCCACTGCAATTCTGCGGAGCCGCATCCGCATACAGCACGGTGTAGCCCTTCTCCTGGAGCTTCGGTACCAGCTCAGCACGCTTGCGCAGCAGTTCGCGACCGATGTTCTCCACGCCCACTTCCTGGATCAGCTTGAGCCCGGCCTGCATGCCGACGATGCCCACGAGGTTGTTCGTGCCCGCTTCATACCGTCGTGCATCGGCACGGAACACGATCTCCTCCTGAGCGACGAAGTTTGGACTGCGCACATTGTGCCACCCATAAACCGTGGGCATGAGCCGGTCCTGCAATTCCTTCCGCACATACAGGATGCCGGCGGCGCAAGGCCCAAGCAGCCACTTGTGCGCATCCGCCGCCATGAAATCGATGTATTCCACCGTCGTCGGAAAAGCCCCAAGTGTCTGAATTCCATCCACGCAAAAAAGGATGCCTTTGCTGCGCAATTGTTTGCCCAGCGTTTCCAGTTCCACGCGCCAACCGGTGATGAAATGGCAGGAAGCGATGGCCACCATGCGCGTCTGCTCATCGATCTGGCCCATGATATCCGTCACGCGCAAGCGGCCCAGCTCGCGGATGTTCAGGAAGCGAACTTCCACGCCGCGATCGGCCAGGCTCATCCACGGATAAACATTGGACGGATAATCATCGAAATAAACCAACACGTTGTCGTGCTTGCGGAAATTCAGGCCATTCGCGATGAGGCTAAGCCCGAGCGACGTTGGTCCCACTAGTGCGATCTCCTCTGGCTTGGCATTGATCAATTGCGCGGCGAGCTTGCGCGTCTCATCCATCATCGCTTCCGAGTGCATGACCTCCTGGTCGCTTTCGGTGCAGCGCGTAGTGAAATCCGTCATCGCCGTGGCGACGCGTTGCGGCAGGGCGCAGACCGCCGCATGCGCCAGAAACGCCTTTTGCTTCGTCACCGGAAACTCCTGCTGCCGCAGGGCTTCATCCTTCAAGACCGTCGAGATATCCATTATGTTAAGAACCTAACTCAGGTGTCCGTCGGAAAACAGGGAATATTAACAAATGCTGCGTTGCCTCTGGAGCGCGGGCTGTCCTCAACCCGCAGCAACGTCCACATGACAGATGGCGCGAATGTGTTCGAAGCTGCCAACGAAAGAGAACGAGCTGTGTTCGGCTTAGTGTAGTGGGGCAGGCGCCTCGCCTGCCATAGTCGGACGGGCGCCCACGCCCGTCGCCTGATACTCACCTCCACTCGTGCCGCGGATACCGCCGCTGTAATTCCGATTTGATCCGCGGATAATGCTCCACCCAAAAGCGCGGCAAATCCTGTGTGACCTGGATCGGTTTTCTTCCCGGCGTGAGGATGTGACAGGACACCGGCACGCGCCCCATCGCGATCCTCGGCGTCTGTCCCACGTCATACAATTCTTGGATGCGTGCTTCGATATACGGCGGCCCATCCGCCACGTAAACAACCTTGGGCCGACGCCCATTAGCGAACTCCAGCCGCTCCGGCGCATGCTTGTCCAGCATGCTGTTCTGCAACGAACTGAGCCAGCCCTTCACCTCCGCTTTCACCGGCACCGCCCGCACATCTTTGTAGCCGTAACAACCATGGCAAAGCTGCTCGATGAGATCCTTGCGATCCGCCTCCGTGATGACGGGCAATTCAAACTCTGGACACCACTCGCTCAAGCGTTTGAGCCGGAGGATCCATTGCTCCACGCTCTCATCCCATTCGTCGAACTGCACCCGTCCCGCCATCACTTCCGCTGCAAGCAAACGTGCCGCTTCATCCGCTGGAGCCGGTTCCACGCGTCTTTTCTCCAAGGCCAACCCGCGAAACTGCAACAGCTCGTCTGCTGCCACCCGCTTCGTGTTGTTGTCGAAAAATACGTTTAGTTTTCCGGAAATGTCCTGTGGGAAAAGCTCACGCAACCACGCTGGATTCACCGCTGTGATCATGGAGATGATGGTGCTGATATTGCCGCCTTGGCTGCCCACCTCACTGACTTCCGCCGCCACGATCAGCGGACTGTCTTGCACCAAACTCTCGCGAGCCATTTCACCACGCCGTCCATGCACTAGCTCGCACCGGCGCGAAGTGGTATCGAGCCGACGTCCCACGCGATCGGAGAAAGCCACCAGCAAACATTTCTGCAACACTTCATCCGCCACGGCCTTCGTCTGCGTGTTCAAGCCTTCTCGCTCTGCGATGCGCAGGAAGTTCTCCCGCAAAGGGCCGACCTGTCGTGCCGTCGCCAGATGCAATCCATACTTGCGGCAAACCTCTGGTCGAAAATCCTGCTGCGCCGCTTGTTTCCAAGCCCGCATCAGCAAAAAGAAATCACTTGCCGGATGGTTGCCTAACAGGTCTTCCCGCGCTTCCACCACGGGACGTTCGGGATTGCGCAGCAAGAGATCGCGCCCTTGTGTCAGCGCCGCGATGAGCGCTGCTTCCGGCACGCAGCCATACTCATCCGCCGCCAGCAAGAGGCGCGCGTAACGCGGGTGCATCGGAAAAGCCAACATGCGCCGTCCCAACGTGGTGATGCGGGTAAGCGTGCTCTCCGGCACCGCCTCCAAGGCTCCGAGGTCCAGCAACAATTCCTCCGCATGTTCCAATGCTGCATTGTCCGGCGGCTCCAGCCAGCGAAACGCGCGCAGGTCTGCCACGCCTGCCGCTTTTAAAGTCAGGATGACTTCCGCCAGATCGAGCCGCTTGATTTCCGGCAATTCCTGCATGGCCCGGTGCGCGTGCTCTTCCTCTGTCCATAGGCGGACGCATTCACCCGGCGCGGTTCGGCCAGCGCGTCCAGCCCGTTGATCCGCCGCCGCCCGGCTGATGCGTTCGATGAGCAATGTGTTGATTCCACGATGTGGATCATACTTCGGGATGCGCGCTAGCCCGCCATCGATTACCAACCGGATGCCATCGATGGTCAGCGACGTCTCGGCCACATTGGTCGCTACCACTACTTTCGGCTGACCATGGCGCGCCACGGCAGCGTCTTGCTCGCGCGGCGGCAGTTCACCGTGCAAGGGCAGAAGCAAGCGGCCGCGCGCTTCGGGCATCCGCCGCAAAGTCTCGATTGTTTGCGCGATCTCGAAACCACCGGGCATGAAGATGAGCGCATCACCTTCGCCACCGCGATTCGCAAAATCCGCGAATACTTCCGCTGCCTGTTCCCACACCGGCTGACGATTCGTATAGCTCGGCTTGTCCGTATAACGGATATCGACGGGATAGGTGCGCCCTTCTGAAGTGAGTGCGCTGAAGGTCGGGCCTGTGGGCGCATTCTGCCACCATTGGCCGAGGTAGCGCCCCAGCAATTCCACATTCAGCGTGGCGGACATTACCACCACGCGCAGATCAGGCCGCGTGGTTTCCTGCAAGTCTAGTGCGCGGGCGAGCGTGATATCTCCATATAGATGCCGCTCATGAAATTCATCGAAGAGAATGACCGATACGCCCTTGAGCTGCGGGTCCGCGATCATCTGCCGGAGCAAGATGCCCTCGGTGACAAAACGGATACGTGTCGCCGCACTCGTCTGATTCTCGAAACGGATCTGATAACCCACTTCACGACCGATGGGGACATTCAGTTCCTGCGCCACGCGTGAAGCCAGCAGTCGTGTCGCTAAGCGACGTGGTTGCAATACCACCGCCTGACCTTGCTCCAGCAAGCCATGACGCAACAGCATTTGCGGCACCTGCGTGGATTTACCGGAACCCGTAGGCGCAGACAAAATGATCCGCCGCTGATCCCGCAATCGCGCGATCAACTCGTGCTCAATGTCATAGATGGGCAACGCACTCGCCATGAGGGCGCATACGTTAGCGGGTTATGAGGCAGATGCCAGCCTGCTGTAAGGGAGCGTGTAAGCGCTTACTCATGGCTGTCAAGGTCTGCCTGGCGCCGGTCTTTGGGGTGTTGGACGTTGCGGTGAGGGCGGTGCTGGAGCCTGAGGCGGTGTCTGCGGCCGGGCCCCGAAATTCTTATACTGCAGATGGATATTGATGGCGCTCGCGAGCGACCTGCTGGAGGTGTCGTTGATGGCCATTCCCTCGTAGCGTTTACCGACTTGCCAGACATTGTTCGCATTGATGAGCACGATGCGATCGCGGGCGCCTTCATCGAAATAAAAGGTCTGCCCATCTTCGCTCAGACGCACGGGGACAAAGATTTTAGTGCTGGGACTGCCCAACTGCGCGAATTCGATCTCCTTCCGCTGACCGCGCAGTATCTCGAAACGCACGGGTTCATAGACGCGGTGCTTGCTGAAGTTCACCAGTCCACCCTCGATGGTCACTGTGACGATGTCCCCGTAGCGTGCATGCGCATAAAGCGCCGCCAGTCGCATCTCTTCCATGCGGGCGCGTTCCGCGGCTTCCGCTTGCTGCCGGGCTGCCAACGCCGCTTGCTCCTGACGCCGTTGCTCATTGATGATCGCCTGTTCACGCCGCCTTTGTTCATCGATGATCGCTTGCTGGCGCCGATACTCGGCTTGCTGTTCTGGTGGTAGGGCTTGCCACTCAGCCTTGCTGAGGCCCATGGGATTCTGACAACCGGCAAGGGTGATCACCGCGAGTGTGAGAAAGAGGAGTTTCATATCCATGGCTGATTGCTACGTATTTATGGGCAAATGAGCCATTAAAGCCAACTCTTTTTGGCGAGAGGCCCCTTCAGTTCCCCTTTGCAACTGCAGGCCGATACCCCGGTGATGCGATGAAGCGCTGGAGGATTTTCCCATCCTCAAAATTCCACAAAATCACTTCACCGTCATACCCGCCGCTGGCGAGCGTCTTGCCATCCGGGCTAAGGGCCAGGGCTTGCACCCAGTCATTGTGACCGCGAAAAGTGCGCTCCCATTTGAACGGTTGGGCGTTATAAACACGTATCTCGCGGCTCTTGTCGCCCGTGATGAGATTCGTGCTGCTGCCCAGCAAGCGCCAGATCTCGCCGCCAAAACCGCCGAGCGGGCGCGAATCTTTCACCGTCTTGCCATCCTCGGCCTTCCACAGATGCAACTGACGATCGCGCCCGACAGAGGCAATGCTGTTGGTATTACCCGCAAAGGTCACTCCGAACACCGGTTCCTCATGGCTCATGTAGGCCGAGTGCATCTCTCCGGTGATGGCATCATAAGCCCGCGTCGTTTTATCACGACTGGCGGAAGCGAGTCCCTTGCCATCCGGACTCCACGCCACCGCCATCACCCAATCCGCATGTTGCTCGATCTTCCGCACTTCTTTGCATGTAGCCACATTGAAGATGCGGATGGCATTATCCGAACCACCCGAGGCGAGTTGTGTGCCATCTGGGCTGAACTTCACGTCCAACACCACATCCGGCAAAGTGACCAGCACCTTGGGCTCCGGTTTATCGAGCGAGACCAGAAGAACTTCGCCTAGTTTTCCAGGTTGGCCCGTAGCGGCGGCGAGCAGAGTTCCATCCGGTGAGAGCGATAGTGCTTGCACTTCCGTGGCCACATTGCGGATGCGTTTCACCGGCTTCTGCGTGGCGATATCCCACACGATGATCTCATGATAACCACTGGTGATGAGTTGCTGGCCATTGGTGCTGAAAGCCAGCGCCGTCACCGGCAAGGGCTGCGAGTAAACCTCGGGCGGAGCCGGATGCTGCTTGCGCGGCATGAGGCTCACGAGGTCCATTTTCGGATCAGCCCCATCGAACTTCGCCCCGCCCTTGATCCAGCGTTCGATAAGGGTGATTTGTGCAGCGGGTAAGGGATCATCCTTCTGCGGCATGCGACTATCCGGGTCTTTCTCGACTAACAAACGGTAGAACTCACTCTTCTTCGGATCGCCGGGAGTGACAATGGGTTCGCCGCTCGCACCTGGCTTCACCAGCCAATCAAACGTGTGTAGGCGGTACTTTCCCTTCGCCTTCTCCGCACCGTGGCACGTCTGGCACTTGGCCACGAGGATGGGCGCGATATCTCGCGAAAAGCTGACCTCGCCCGACTTCTGCGCCTGCGCCGAAGCTGCGAACCAGACCAGCAAACTGGCCAAAAATGTTAAGCGAAATGACCGCATGGGTTATCAGACGCACGGTAAAGACGGTTTGTTCGGGAAACAAGAGGCAAAGGTAGTCGCCGAGGTCAGGAGCGGAACTTGCATTCACCGAGAGGCCAGCTCCGCCTCCTCACGTCGTCGGCTACACGGCACTTGTCCCTTTTCTACGCAGGCGTATATTGCCACCTATCGTTATGCCACTGAACCGTCAACAGGTGTTGGACCTCTATTTCATGGATGCGCGCGCGAAGCTCATCGACCTCGCCGCCTTCCTCGACCGCGTGGACCGTGCCGACGGAGAGGCCGACTTCCGCCTCGCCGCCTTCCGCCAAGCACTCAAGGAATTGGATGGCGGTAACGCGGAGCGCGCGAAGAATGTTCTCCTGTCGCTCAGTGATCCCAGCACGGAACCGTTGGAAAAGGCTTCGGTTAAGGGCGCGATAGGTGCGTTCGCTGGCAACGTGAAGGCTTGATAGGTTACGCAGCAAAATTTCCTCAGCATGAGATACATCGAACCACACGGTCACATGGTCAGCCGCACGACCGATGATTATCAGGCCATGGTCACGGCGGGTTGCGAGGCGGTGTGCGAACCGGCTTTCTGGGCAGGCTACGATCGCAAGTCGGCCGATGGTTTTTACGATTACTTCTGCCAGCTCACGGAGCATGAGCCCAAGCGCGCTGCCAAGTTCGGCCTCGCGCACTTCTGCTGGCTTTGCATCAACCCGAAGGAATCTGAGGATGTCGGTCTGGCGAAAGACGTCATCGACCTCATTCCGCAGTTCATCGACAAGCCCGGCGTGCTGGGCATTGGCGAGATCGGGCTGAACAAAAATTCGCGCAATGAATTGAAGGTGCTGGAGATGCACGTGGAAGTGGCGGCGAGGTATGACCAGCTCATCCTCGTCCACACGCCGCACCTCGAAGACAAGCTTAAGGGCACGAAGCTCATCCTGGATGTGTTGAAGAGTGACAAGCGCATCCGGCCTGAGCGCGTCATCATCGATCACGTGGAAGAGCACACCATCAAGCTCGTGAAAGACACGGGCATGTGGGCCGGCATGACGCTCTATCCCGAGAGCAAATGCACGCCCGCGCGCGCCATCGACATGCTGGAGGTTTACGGCACCGATCAAATCTGGATGAACAGCGCGTGCGATTGGGGTATCAGCGTCCCGCTTGCCGTCCCGCGTACCATGCTGGAGATGAAGAAGCGCGGCCACACCGCGAACCTCATCGACAAAGTGGCGTATCAGAATCCCATCGCGTTCATGAGCCAGTCACCGAAGTTCAAATTGCCGAGTTAAGAAGGTATGGCCACTAAGAAGCACAATAGGCGCAAAACTGAGGCTGAATGTGGCCCACAGCAGAATGATTGGGAGCAAGACAGCGCTGAATTGAGAGCGTTTTTATTGGAGGCCGTTGAGGGGAATCATACCCCTTTCAAATTCGGTGAATTGAAGGAGAGGGGCGAACGTGTTTTGAGGGAGTGCAAGAAAACGGGCTGACAATGCATGTCAGCCCGTTCTGTAATTTTTAAACATTGCTCACGTTACGCCAGATCAAAGAGCAACAGGTGCCCTTTGCTGCTGGTGCTGAACGTGAGTTCTTTCTCGTCACTCACGGCGGCGCCATCGCCGGATTCCAGCGTCACACCGTTCAGCGTGACGGGACCTTCCACCACTTGCACCCAGGCATGACGGCCCGGTGTCAGCGTGTAGTTCAAGCTCTGCTCGGGCGTCAGCTTGCCCGCACTGAGCGTGACATCTTGATGGATCTTCAAGGTGCCTTCACCCGGATTCTGCGCGGCGACGGTAGACCAGACGCCCGGTTGCAGGCCCAAGATCGATTTCTGCTCGTAGCCGGGCCGCAAGCCCTTCTTCTCCGGCAGCAGCCAGATCTGCAGCAAATGCACGGGCTCGATGGGCGAGTAGTTGAACTCGCTGTGCTGGATGCCCGCACCGGCGGTCATGCGTTGCACATCACCGGCCTTGATGATCTCGCTGTTGCCCAGGCTGTCACGATGCTGGAGCGCGCCACTCAACACATAAGTGACGATCTCCATGTCGCGATGCGGATGGGTATCGAACCCGCCACCGCCGGCGACGCGATCTTCATTGATCACGCGCAACGAGCGGAAGCTCATGTGCTGCGGATCATAGTAGTTCGCGAACGAGAACGAGTGGAACGAATCCAGCCAGCCGAAGTTGGCATGACCACGTTCATTGGAGGGACGTTTTACGATCATAGGTTTAGCTTTCTCTTTATTTCAGGTTTCGCAACAAATCAGTTTTTCGCTTCCAGTTTCTTCGCCACCAGCGCATCCACGGACCACTTGCCCGCGCCTTGAATCACGACGGCGAAGGCGAGCACGGCCATCAGGATGTGATACTCAAAACCTTCACCGGCCTGCTTGCCGCTCCAGTTCATGAAGAAGCCATTGGCCGCATGCGCCATGAACGCCGCGACGGTGATGGTCGCACCGATGCCGAACGCCGCGAGGCGTGTGCCGAGTCCCAGCACCAGGCCGATGGGCCCGAGGAACTCTGCGAGAATCGCCAGCACCGCGACGGGCGCGGGGATGTGCATGTTCTCAGTATAGAACTTCATCGTGCCTTCGAATCCATAACCGCCGAACCAGCCGAGCACCTTCTGCGCACCATGCGGGAACATCACGACGGCCAGGCCGACACGCATCAGCACCGGCGCGAAGTCTTCGCGGGTCTGGAAGAAAAGTTTGAGCGCTTTCATAATCTACTTTTGTTTGAGCGTTCGTATTTCAGTTCAGAACTTCGCAGCGATCGCGACGGCTTCAGCGGTTCCTGCGGTCACGGCTTTGTCTTTTCCGTCCGCGCCGTTCAGCGTGCCGTTCACATACACGGACTTCACATCCGTGAAGCCGATGAAACCGAGGACGAGTTCCAGATATTTGCTCTGGAGATCGTAGCTCTCCCACGGCGTGCCCTTCGGGTATTGCCCGCCTTGGGCGTAGATCACGAGCGCCGGTTTGCCGGTCACGAGACCTTTGTAGCCTTCACTCGGCGTGAAGCTGAACGTCAGGCCGGGTTGCAGCAGCACGTCGATGTAGTGCTTCAAGATATACGGCACGCCGAAGTTCCACATCGGGAGCGAGATCACATACTTGTCCGCCGACTTAAAGTGAGCGGCGATCCGCTCCACGGCTTCCCAAGCGGCTTTCTGCTCTGCCGAATGCGGTTGGCCATGCATGATGGCATACTTGGCATCGATGGTGGACTGGTCGAACCGTGGCAACTCCGTGGCCCACAGGTCCAAGGTCTCGACTGTGTCCTGCGGATGCGCCGCGCGATAGGCGTTCAGGAAGTTCTGGGCTACCTCGATTGAGGCGGAACGTTCCTTGCGGGGCGAGGCTTCGATATAAAGTACTTTGGCCATAAAATTAGGTGTGTTTAGGTTTCTGTTTTCGATTTTGTTTCAATCTACTAACAGACCTATTGCTCGAAGCGTGCCAAGCAAGGATTTGTTCTTGTTATTGTTGTATCTTATTAATGATGAACTATTTGTGGATATTTGTAAGTGTTCGTTGGGGTGATTTTATGATGCCTAAATAAAGTTAAACAACGAAGAATCGTCTTTTAACTAATTTTAGACTGGTATTAGCCGGGGATGCCGAGGGGATTACTGCAAACGAAATGGCAGCCGCTGCAAGGGAGGGGCAGTGGGGCCAGACTCTCCAGCCGGTTTGGCTGCCGGAGGGGGAGTTCCGGGCTTGGTCAGCCATGGAACTAGGGCCAAAGCGGCACCGAGAATGATCAGCAGGGCGGCCAAGATTATTGAGCCGAGGGACATGGGACGGGGCGCGAGCAGCCAAATCGCCAGAGCTCCGGCCAATAATAGCCCGTCGGCCACCCAAAACGGCCAGCGAGGCAGATTATTCAGGCGATTGCCGACGGGTAGAGTTTGTGTCTGGCGGCGGTAAATGGACGGCCCATTAGTGGCGGAAGCGGCCGTCGTGGAGCGGGACTCGGTCTTCGTAACTGTTTGCGCCACAACGGTGGGCGTGACGGTGGTGGCAGGGCGCGCCACGGTTTTCGGGTCCACCGACAAAGTTGGAATGCCGGTGACCACCTGCGCTTCATCCATCAGCGGTTTGAGACCGCGGCCAAGTACAGAACGTGCCACAACCCCAACTTGGTTCACGCCTGCGCGGGGTGCAATCCGAAATTATTCACAAAATCATTTCGAACGCTTGACAGACTAGCTTTGTCATACAAAGTAACAATATGAACTCCGATTGGGCCAGCGAGAACTTGCAGGTGATCAGGACGCTCATGGAGCGTTCGGTCATGTATCGCCGCGCCTTGGCTCCGATGACCATGATGGCCGGGGTGCTCGGTTTGATCGCGGCCGCGGGGGGGTGGTTCGCTAAGCTGGATGATGCAGCGGTCTTCATCGCCTACTGGGTGGTAGCGGCGGGAGTCATCAATGCGGCGGCCCTGTTGCTGGCCCGGAAACAGTCGCTCAATGACAAGGAAGCGTTCTGGTCCTCGCCCACCCGGCGGGTCGCCTTGGCAGCAGGACCGGGATTCATCGGGGCGGGCATGGTCACCTTGGCGGTCGCCCTCCGGTCGGCGCACAGTTCGGAGGTCATTCCCTGGTTGATTACCATTTGGGTGCTCTTTTATGGCTGCGCCCTTTGTGCGGCTGGTTTCTTTATGCCGCGTGGCATCAAGCTCTTCGGCTGGCTCTATCTGGTACTGGCGGCGGTGATGCTGTTTGTGCTCTGGCCATATTGGCTTAAGTTTTCCGTGCGGGAAAATCACCTGGTCATGGGCGCGGTTTTTGGCGGCGTGCACCTGGCCTATGGTATTTACCTGCACTTTACGGAAAAACGCGGAAATGCATCGTGAACCCAGAACCTTTTTTACAGCTAGACCGTGTGATCCACGAGAAGGGGCGCATGGCGATCATGTCCCTGCTCGCGGCGCAGGACGAGCTGTCGTTCACCGAGCTGCGCGATTCGCTGGGGATGACGGATGGGAACATCACGACGCACATCCGCACCTTGCAGCAGGCGGGCTATATCGGGGTGACGAAGAGTTTTCAGGAAAAGCGGCCGTTGACCACCTGTTCGCTGACCCCTGCCGGACGAAAGGCGTTCGAGAGTTACATCAATCTGCTGGAACAGATCGTAAAACAGAACAAGAGCTGAGCTCCGGATCATGATCACCAATGGACCATCAAACGGGGCGACGCCTGAGCAATAACTTTGCGATACAAAGTAATATTTCACCTACCTATGCAACTTGCAAATAAGAGTGAACCTGTGGTGATGACGACAAATGCCGCATGGCTTTTAGCGCCCCGTGATCAACGGGGCACCGGAACCCTCTCGCTCACTTTTTCAACAAAGGAAAACGTATGAAAATCCTCCGCGCCGAACATCTTGGAATGTGTTTTGGAGTGCGTGATGCCATTGCACTCGCCAAAGCCCAGGCAGCCCAGCAACCCGTCACCATTTTGGGACAGCTTGTGCACAATGAATCCGTCCTGGCCGACTTGAGACAAAAGGGCGTCCGCACCGCCGAGCAACTGGACAGTGTCACCACGCCGATGGTTCTCATCACGGCGCATGGCACTTCGCAACGCAATCTGGCGCACATCCGCGAACGGGGATTTGAAGTCTTTGAGGCGACCTGCCCGCTGGTGAAGTACGCCCACAATTCCGTGATGAAGCTGGTGCGTGCAGGGTATCACCCGGTCATCATTGGGCAGCGCAATCACGTGGAGGTGCGTGGATTGACCGGCGACCTGGATGCGTATGATGTGGTGCTCACGGAAGAAGACATCGCGGCGCTGCAACCGCGCGAACGTTTCGGCGTGGCCTCGCAGACGACCCAGCCGATCGCGCGGGTGCGGGAGTTGGTGGCGGCCATTAAGGAACGTTTCCCGGAGAGTGAAGTGCGCTTCGTAGATACTGTGTGCCAGCCGACCAAACAACGGCAAAAGGCGGCGGAGGAGATCGCGCAACAGAGCGACGTGGTCGTCGTGGTCGGCGGTGCGAATAGCAACAACACGAAGGAGCTGGTGAACACTTGCTGGCGTTTCTGTCCGTATGTTCATCACGTGCAGGGCCCGGAAGATCTGAAGGCCGAGTGGTTCGCACACGCGGATGTCATCGGCCTCACGGCGGGGACTTCCACGCCGGACACGGTCATCGATGCCGTGGAAGCGCGCTTGCATGAGCTGACTGAGACCAATCAACCAAACACACAAGAGGAGGAACGTCATGAACTGCACGCGCTGGATCGAGCATTTCCGTAGAAACCGCCAAGACCGCACCGAGCCGGAATGGCAGGCACCGATTACGATGTCGCCTGAAAAGATCGCCAAATTGATACCGTCGCTGGAGCAATTTGAACTGGGTGATGGCGGTGGGCCGGCGAGCCTGATCGCCTATGATGCCGAACGTTTCCGGGGCTCCTCGGAAGAGATGCGCACTTTAGTGGACCTGTGGTTCACCGAAGAGCGGGAACACTCCCGGCTTTTGAGTGGAGCGGTGAAACGGTTTGGTGGTCGGAAGATCAAAGGGCATTGGAGTTTTACGGCATTTTGTATGAGCAGGCGGGTATTGGGCGTGCGCTTCGAACTGCAGGTGTTGCTGCTCACAGAAATTGTCAGCACGGCTTACTATCGTCTGCTGCGGCGGCATGCCGATGATGTGGCCGTAAAGCAGATGTGCTCGCTGATTTTGCGCGATGAGACCGGGCATGTCTCGTTTCACCGGGACCGTCTGCTGTCTGAGGGCCGGAGCACTGCGGGTTTTAGCGGGTTCTTATGGGAACTGCAATTCTGGCTCTGCGGCCACGGTGCGGCAACGATGCTGTGGGCCAATCACGGCCCGTGCTTGCTTCCCTTGGGGGCCAGCACTGCCGAGTTTTATCGGGAAGTGCGGCTGGAGATATCCCGCTTCGTGCGGCGTTTGGAGCGTGCTTCAGCGGTTGCGCATCCGGGATCAGTGCCTGCGCTGGTGACCGCGGGCTGAGGGAAAACAATTTAACCACTAAAGAAAACAGGAGCAGAAAACACATGAACTGGCGACGTTACTTTGAATGGAACCGTGACCGTGCGGAAGAGATCCCGTGGGACCGTGAGTTAAACGTGGAACTGCATCTGCGCAAGCCGCTCGGCGATTCCTTGCGACAATTTCAACTGGGCGAAAGCGGTGATGGTCTGCATATCCGCCAATCCGCACTGGCCACGGGGGATGCGATGTATGCGGGGGATGTGGACATGTTCATCGGTGAGGAGCAGCGGCACTCGCGCTGGATGGGGCAGATTTTGGACCGGATGAATGTGCCGTTGATGCGGCATCACTGGAGCAATGATGTGTTCATCCATCTGCGGCGGTTGCTGGGGTTGAAGCATGAGCTGCTCATTCTGCTCGTCGCGGAGATGATCGCGAAACGGTACTTTCGCGCGTTGCGGGATGGCACGCAGGATCCGACGTTGCGAGCGGTGTTCAATCGCATCCTCAGCGATGAAGAGGGACACCTGGCGTTTCATATCGATCATCTGCAGCGCATGTTCGCGCCCATGTCGGTGTTTTCGCGCGGACTGATCCGCATCGTGTGGCGGGTGATCTATCGGGCCACGTGCGTCGTGGTTTGGCTCGGGCACGGGCGAGTCTTGCGGGCCTGCGGCGTATCCGCCTCACAGTTCTGGTGGGATAGCGGCTTGATCTTTGATGAAGTCGCCGCAGCGATCTTGAGCTGTGCCGTGTGGAGCAAGCCGGTGGAAGTGCCGGACGGTGAAACAGTGAAGACGGCGGCTGCTTAAAGCAGGCAGAGGTTAATAGTCAGTTGGTAAGCAAAGGAGCATATCCTATGGAGACATTGCATTCTCGTGCCGAGGCGTATCCCGGCGTTTCAAAGACTAACGCACCGTGGCCGATGTCGGCTTCGTGGCGCGTGGGTTTTGCGCTCATCGCGGCCACGTTTCTTTGTGGCGTGCTGTGGAGCGGGCGCGTGCTTGCCACGAAGCAACTCTACTTCGGGTACCTGATCTGGAACCTGTTTCTGGCGTGGTTGCCCTTGGTGTTCGCCATCACCACGAGAATGCTGTTCGAGCGCTGTGGTTGGTGCCGCAGTACTTTGATCTCCGGCGTGGCGTGGCTGCTGTTCTTGCCGAACGCTTCTTACATCGTCACGGACCTCATCCATCTGCGCCATCATACGCCGGTGCCGATGTGGTTTGATGCGGCCTTGTTCGCCGCCTTCGCCTTCACGGGCGTAGCGCTTGGTTTTGTTTCACTGCGACTCATCCACGATGTAGTGACGGAGCGCAAAGGCTGGTGGCACGGCTGGCTGTTTGTGCTGGGGGTGCTCGCGCTTTGTGGCTTCGGCATTTACCTCGGCCGCGTAGAACGCTGGAATAGCTGGTCCGTGCTCACGGAGCCGCACGTATTGCTCGGTGACCTGCAGACGATGTTCGGTTCGTTCAAGAGTCTGCGCTACACGTTGCGGTTTACGGGCGTGTTCTTTGTGTTCCTCACGCTTTGCTATGTGCTGCTTTCCGGCCTGTCGTCCTGGCCGGTGCCGGCCACGTCCCACACTGATAACCATCGCTGACAACCAATCAGCAAATCCAAGGAGAACGTATGATACCCGAAAAATTGCGCTCCATCGCCGATGCTTCATCGACGCCGTCCCGGGAGGAGGACAGCGGGGCAGCACCCCAAAGATTGCGCTGGTGGTTGCTGGGCATGTTGAGTGTGGGCGTGGCCGGCGACTCCCTGCTGCGCGTGACGCCGTGGGGTTTCAATCTGGCCGGCTGGGTGCTGTTCATCGGTGTGTTTGTGCTGGGCTTGTTCCGGCAGGAGCGTCAGCGCATGAGCCGGTCACAAGGCATTTGGTTCGCCACGGCGGTCGTGTTCGGGTTGATCTTTTGCTGGCGGGATTCACCTACGCTGCGATTGCTGAATGGGGTGGCCATGATGGGAGCGTTGGGCATGGCATTCTGGCTCGCGGGCGTGGGCCGGATCAATGTGGGCGGGCTGGTGATAACCTGCTTGCGGATGATCGGGGGTGTGGTGCTGCCGGTGATCGGTGCTTTTCAAGTCATCGGCAAGTGGATGTCACGTAGTGCCACGGTGAGCCGGTTGGGCGAATCTGGGGTGTGGGTGAGAAGTTTCCGTTTCATTCTGGGCTTGGTCATCACGGTCCCGATTTTCGTCGTATTCGCGTCCCTCTTCGCCTCGGCGGATACGGTCTTTCGGGATCTTATCAAGACCCTGGTTGACTTTGATATTTCAGACCTGGTTGCGCACGGGTTCTTCATCGCTTTCTTCACGTGGCTGGCTGCGGGAGTTTTCTTCTGGCTGTGGCCGCGAGTGACGGACGAGGAGGTGGCGGTGGAGCCGGCCGCTCCGAGCCTGTTGGGCGGTATCGAAACCGGTGTGCTCCTCACGGCACTGAACGGATTATTCCTCGTCTTCATCATCATCCAGGTGAAGTACCTGTTCGGCGGGAATTCACTGGTGCAGAGCACGGCGAATCTTTCTTACGCGGAATATTTCCGGAGCGGGTTCTTTGAACTGCTCGCCGTAGCCGCGTTAGTGCTGCCGTTGTTGCTGGTCTGTGACTGGGCCTGGAAAGTGGGCGAAAGCCAGCGGCTCTTCCGGCAACTGGCGACGTGTCTCCTGGTGCAACTGGGAGTGGTGATGCTCTCGGCGTGCAAGCGGCTGGTGCTTTATCTGGAGGCTTATGGCCTGACGGAGCAAAGACTCTACGCAGCGGCGGTTCTGCTCTGGCTGGCCTTCGCGGCCGTGTGGCTGGGGCTGACGGTGTTGCGGGGCAAGCGTCCGGTCTATGCGCCCGGGATCGTGGTGGCGGCGTTGGTGATGATCTTCGCGTTGAACGTGTTCAATCCGGATGCACGCATCACGGAACATCAGTTGAGCCGGAAGGATGCGGGAAAGAACTGGGACTTGAACTATTTGCTGCGCCTCAGTGCGGATGCTGCACCGATATTGACTGGAAACTTGAGCAAGTTCGATGACGTGGTGAAGGAGCGCATTCTGGAGCGAGTCGTCAATCGCTGGACGAAAGGGACGGAGGACTGGCGCACGAGCAACTGGTCTAGCCGCCAGACGGCGCAGTGGAAGGGGGAGAATCAGGAGTTGCTGAAGGATGTGCCTGTGCAAGATGAGAAAAGAAACAGATCGGACAGGGCTGATTACTTACCGAATTGATGATGCTCCGTTGTTCTTAAGCATTCACCTGAATTAGGATAATATGGAGGAAATCATCTTTTTCTGCGCGATGGGTGCCTTGCTAATCCTTCAGGTCGTTTGCATCGTCTTTTTACCGGTCGTGCTTATTCTCTGGATGGTGGCGGCTCTGCGGAGCAAGGAAGCGGAGCGTGCCCGCAGGCCTGCTGTAATGAGTATTTTTGGAGTGGTGGTTCCGTTCCTGGTTTTCATAGCCAGCAGCCTACTGCTGCCGCAGTGGAAAGGGGAATGTCGGTTTGGTTGGCTAGATTGTTTTCATACCGGCAAGCTGGCACTCACGCCACTGGTGCTGTGGGCATGTGCGGCCTTTGTGAAGTATATCAAATACGAACCGGAGGAACCAATTCCTGTCTGGGTAGTGTTGGGTTTGTTCATCGGCGCGCTGGTCAGCAGCGTATGCACAGTAGTAGAGTTATTGGTGGCAGGTTTTCGAGGAGGGTGGATAGGGATTGTGCCCTGCTTCGTTTCCGTCTGGTATGCGAAGTTGGCTCTGCAGGCCAGGTGGACTTCCAATCTTCCTCTTCGATATTACCTTCGTGCTTTGCTGAGTTCTGTTCCGTTATGGGTGTGGGGCATTATCTGGAGCAAAGTGACCTATCAGGGTTTATCCAATACTGCGCCGGAGGGCTGCTTCATCGTCACGGCGGCTTCGAAAGGGCATGAAAGACTGGTTGGCCCTTTCTCCAACATCGAAAGGAGAGGGACGGTGCGTGTGGTCAACCGGCAGTTGCTGATCTTCTGGCGGTTCGAAGCTCTATGGCAGAAACGGTTCCCGAGAAGTCATCGTGACTTTCGTCGCATCTATAATCAGGTAGGGCCGCTGGTGGCACAACGTGTCAGATCCAAGTTCATTGCGGATGCGGTGTATCTCTTGCTCAAACCATTTGAGGTAATCGCGGCTGCCATGGTGGTGAGAGGAGAGAAATAAAGTCTCAATCTGGGCAATCCTTAAAACAAAATTCAGGTTATGGGGGATATGTTGGCAATATTACAGTATGCTTGTCGCTTTCTGGGAATTGCGGGTTTAACCACAGCAATTCTACTGGGCCTCCCGTTTTCGATTGTTATGGGTGCCGCTCTCGCGGGAATGAATTACTGGCATGGGCCACCACCGCCGGTATCTGCTGAGTTGACGGCTCTTAAAATAAAGTGTGCTTTGCAGGTGGGAGGCATAGTGGTGGTGCCGGGAATAGTCATTTCATCTATGCTAATGCTTTTCGGATACTGGAAGGTTGCCAGCAATTCATTGGGAGTAATGAAAAGTAGCGAATCGAAGGGGGTAGAAGTTAATTTAGCCTCCTGATCCTGGTAGTTACAACAGATGGATACGCTTGCTCCATTGTTCGTGTGGGTTGTGGCGGGATGCGGATTGATTTCATTTGCTTGCATCGGTTGGTGGTGTTGGTGCGGTAGGAGAATAAAATGGCCAGGTGACATCATGCTTTATTTGGGTTTTGCGATGGCAGTCATTTGTGCAGTTTTACTTGGGTTGTGGCTGATGGTGAATTTGCTGTTTAGGATGACGGTGTTTTCATGGGGATGGTATTAACACGGATAATAAAAAAGGCGGAGCGTCCGGACGCCCTGCTGATAAGATTTGAATTATGACAACATTACAACGTATCCGCGCTTGTGTGGCGGTGATGATCGTGGGGCTTGTATTCAGTGGGCTCACGGCGATTCCGCTGGAGACGGAGCTGGGCTGGATGGCGGGGTGGTTGGGTGTGGACTTGAACGGACCGCCTCCGGAAGCAGGCTTGGGGCATTGGATTCATCGCGTCGCGATGGGGTTGAAGGAGATGAACGCGAAGCATCCGTTTCTGGCGTATGGATTCGATTGGCTGGCGTTTGCGCATGTGGTAATCGCGATCGCGTTCATCGGGGCGTGGCGTGATCCGGTGCGGAATGTGTGGTTGTTCGAGTTCGGCAAGATCGCGTGTGTGCTGGTGATCCCGTGGGCGTTGATCTTCGGTGAAGTGCGCGGAATACCGTTTTATTGGCGGTTGATCGATTGTTCGTTCGGGGTGATCGGGTATGTGCCGATGTGGTTGTGTGCGAAGTGGGTGAGGCAGGTTGCACCTGCGGGCCAATGAGGGGAATGAGGAGAGGACACCTTTGACTTTCTGAAGCCCTGTTTTGCTTAGGGACATTGCTGTGGACGAGGCGTCCACGCTCCAAAGCTAGGGCACCACGATTCTCAGGGCGCGGGGTTGCACGGTGATGCGGGCGGGGAGGGAGCCGATGGTGTCGCCTTCGAGTTCCAGCGGCGTGTCGCCGGCGGCGGTGAGGTCAAGGCAGTCGGTGCGGAAGCAGATCACGCCGGCATTTTTGATGTGGGCGCCGGTGAGTTGGACGTTTCCCAAGCGAAAGAGCATGGGTAAATCTATGCGCGGGAACACGGAGACATCGATGAGGCCATCAGCGGGGTCGGCATCCGGGAAGACGGGGAATTTACCGCCGTAGTATTTGCCATTGCCGATGAGCACCAGTTGGCCGCTGCCGGACGTCACTCCGTTTCTAGCTTCGATAAGGTGAGGCTTCTCCGCCAAGGCGCGGAATCCGGCGACCACATAGGCGATAGGACCGACGAGTTTCTTCATCTGCCAGTTCACCAATTGGATGGCGCGGGCATCGAGACCAGCTCCGGCGAGTTGGGCGAAGCAGCGGCGTTCCCGTTTATCCGGCGCACCATGCTCCACCCAAGGAAGATCGATCGTGCGTTCATTGCCCCGCTGGATGATGGCCCAAGCTTTGGTGACATCGGTGGGGATGCGGTACTCCTTGGCGAAAACGTTGACAGTGCCCAAGGGCAAGACGCCAAGGCGGGCGGATTTCAAACCTTCGGGCGTACTGGCGAGGCCGTTGAGGACTTCATTTACCGTGCCATCACCACCGGCGGCGACGATTGTTTCAAAACCGTCACGAACGGCTTCAGCCGCGAGGAGGCTGGCTGTGCCTGCGGCCCAAGTGAGCTTCAAGGCGCATTGCGAACCGATTTCATCCAGGTGACGGCGGAGGCGTTTGGCCTTCTCGCCTTTCGCCACCGGGTTGAAGATGACGCACGTACGCATAATCGTGATAAAGAGATGTTGGCGGTATGGAGGCAAGAGTCGAGGGGAAACGGCGGACAAGAGCGAAGTGAGAGGTGCGAAGCGCGAAACAGAAAGCGATTCCTGAGTGTTTCAGTATTCGCCATTCATGAAATTGGGTTTACCTTGAGGGCATGTTTATTGCCGGACTGGGCACGGCGGTTCCGCCGCATCGCTACACTCAAGAGGAGTGCTGGCAGGCGTTTCAGGTGGCAGCACCGTTTGCCCAATTGCCCGACCGCTCACGCGCGCTGTTGCGGAAAGTTCTCTCGGGTTCCAACGGCATCGCCTCGCGACACTTCGCGGTTTCTCCCTTAAGCAGTGCCTTCGAGATCACGCCAGATGTTTTGCATAAGCGGTTTGAGACGGCAGCGCCGGCCTTGTGCACGGAGGCGGCGCAGAAGGCGCTGGCGGATGCGCGGATTAGCGTGGACGAGATTGATGCGGTGGTGATCAGCACCTGTACGGGTTACCTGTGTCCGGGGTTGACGAGTTATGTCTCGGAGCGGTTGGGTTTGCGAGCGAATGTGCTGGCGCTGGATCTGGTGGGGCAGGGCTGTGGTGCGGCGATACCGAATCTGCGGGCGAGTGAGGCGTTGCTGGCTTCAGGGCGGGCGAAGCATGTGCTCTCTATCTGCGTGGAGGTGTGCAGCGCGGCGCTGTATGTGGATGATGATCCGGGTGTGCTGGTGAGCAATTGTCTCTTCGGTGATGGAGCGGGGGCGGCGATTGTTTCGGTGCAGGCGCCTACGCATCAGCGAAAGGTGGAGTGGATGGATACCGATACGGTGCTCAGTCCACCGGACCGGGATTACCTGCGCTTCGAGCAACGCAATGGGATGTTACGCAATCTGCTCGCGCGGCAGGTGCCAGGCATCGCGGCGAAGTTCGTAGAAGAAGTGCTGACGACGGTGCTGGAACGGAATAAGATTTCCAAGGAGCAAATCGCGGCGTGGTTATTGCATCCGGGCGGACGGGATGTGTTGCGCGCTTTGCAGGACCGGTTGGGATTGCAGGAGGAGGATCTGAAATGGAGCGCTTCGGTGCTGCATGATTATGGGAATATCAGCAGTTCCTCATTGTATTTTGTGATGGAACGGGCGTTGGGCGGCGGTCAGCCGGGCGGGTTGTGGTGGTTGAGTTCTTTTGGAGCGGGATTCAGTTGCCATGGAGCATTGATCAGGATTGAGGGCAGTTAGCTATGGGTATGGGATGGAAGGATCGGGCATGTCTTTGACAGAACGTCAACTGGAGCCGGAGTGGCTCGATGAGTTGCCGGCGAGTGCGCCGGAGGCGGTGCATTCGCGGGGTGACCTGCGAAGACTCAATGGGCTGATGGGGAATGCGCGGCTGCTGGTCCGGACCGCCAAGGAGTTGAAATTGCCTCCCCCCAGAACTCTGGTGGAGCTGGCTTGTGGCGATGGTTCGCTGTTGTTGGAGTTGCTGAAACGCACGGGATGGCAACCGGAGCGCGTGATATTACTGGACCGCCAACCGGTGGTGACGCAGCAGACGTTGATGCAGTTGCGATTGCGGGCCATACAGGCGGAGGTGATCGCGGCAGATGTGTTTGACTGGTTGGAAACCGCCCGCACACCACACGCCGAACTCATCACGACGAACCTGTTTCTGCATCATTTCGATGACGAGCAATTGCGCCGGCTGCTGCGATTGGTGGAGATCAAGGCGGAGGCATTCATCGCGTGTGAGCCGGAGCGATCGGATTTTGCGCTGCTGAATTCAAAGTTATTGGGATTGATCGGTTGCAATCACGTGACGCAGCATGATGCGCCCATCAGCGTGAAGGCGGGCTTTCAAGGCGATGAACTTTCGCAGCTATGGCCTCCGGGTTTTACCTGGGTGAAGAGGGAGCAGCCACGGGGATTGTTCAGCCATTGTTTTGGTGCCCGCAGGATTTCCGGGACGACGCGATGATATGAAGCCCATCACCATCATCGGCGGTGGGTTGGCGGGATTGACACTGGGTATCGCGCTACGCCGGAAGGGAGTGCCGGTGACGTTGCACGAGGCGGGGCAGTATCCGCGGCATCGGGTGTGCGGTGAGTTTTTGAGCGGGCAGGGGGTGGGCTTGCTGAAGGAATTGGGCGTTTATGAGCGGGCGATGGCGGCCGGGGCAAGAGAGGCGCGGACGCTCAAGTTTTTTGCGGAAGATGAGGCGACGGAGGTGATGACAATGCCAACTCCGGCTTTGTGCCTCTCCCGTTATCGGATGGATGCGCTTCTGGCGGAAACGTTCCGGGAGCAAGGTGGCGATCTGCGGACCGGGAGTCGATATGCGGAGGGTTATGGCGAGGGAGTCATCCGGGCGACGGGACGCCAAGTGCAGACGGAAGTGGAGGGGTGGCGGTGGAGCGGACTCAAGGCGCATGCGCTGGACTTAAAGTTGGAAGCCGATCTGGAGATGCATTTGCGTTCCGACGCTTATGTGGGATTATGTCGGGTGGAGGGAGACCGGGTGAACGTGTGTGGTCTGTTCCGAACCCGGGAGCCAACTCCAGACTTAAAGAGCACTTGGCAAAAGTGGCTCATGGGGAACGAAAAGTATACTTTAACGAAAAAGCTCTCTAATATCACTTTTGATAAAGAGTCGTTAAGTGTGGTGGCGGGATTACCAATCAGGCCATTCCAGAATGGTGACAGTGAGGTTTTAAGTGTCGGGGACGCAGTGACGATGATTCCTCCCGTTACCGGTAACGGAATGTCGTTAGCCATAGAATCCGCATTTGCCGCAGCCTCAAATATGCAGGGTTACTGCCATAACGAAACTGGCTGGCAGGAAACCCAAGCGCTTGTCCGCCAAGACTATGCCCGAAGTTATGGTGGTCGGTTACGGTGGGCGGGATGGTTGCAGCAGGGGGTGTTTAACCCCTTGGGCCGGGGGCTATTGATGCAAACGGTAGCGGTCATGCCGGCACTGTTCCGGATCGGTTTCGGGGTTACTCGCGGGTAAAATGTGTCATTGGTCGGCACACCTTAACGACAAATTGCCTGAGAATGGCCCACAGTTTGCTAAATAGTAGAATCAGCCGGAAGTGACCGGTTGATTGTCAACCGGGAGACACAAGTGAAACAACGGATATTGGTGGTCGATGACGAGAAAATCATCGGAGAAACGCTGGAAGCGTATCTGGAAACGCAGGGCTTTGAAGTGTCCGTGATAACGGACGCGGTGGGCCTTGTCAGTAAACTGGACACGGAAGCCTATGAACTGGTCATATTGGACCTAGCATTGGCAGATGCAGATGGGCTGGAGGTGCTGGAATTGCTGAAACACGAGCGCCCCAGGGTGCCAGTGCTGATCCTGACCGGAATGGGATACGATGATGAGCTGATGAGGGAAGCGGAACGGTTACGGGCGGACGGATATATGAGCAAGACCGTGGCTCTCCCCCATCTAGTCGCCGAGGTGAGGCGGATTTTGCGAAGCGCAAATTCAGCCGTTAAGCCGGTGGAGCGCTAAATGAGCACAATTGTACAAGGATTTGCGGTGGGCAAATGGAATAATTTGCTGGCGGACACCCGGTCCCGGTGTGTAAGTCCTAGCACACCGGTAGTTGAACGTTCGGGCGACCTTGCATGGCCGCGCACAGCCACCGTTCGTGGCTAGATAAATATCGTGAACGACATTGGCATCGATTTGTATTTTTCGCGGGAGTATCTGAAACCCGCCATCATCATCTCTCTTTTGAGTGTATGGGTGCTGGTAGGTCTCTTTTACTACCTGAATCGATATACCAAGCGTCGCTATTTCACGACGTGGACGGTGGCGTGGATGTTTTATGCCATCTGGCTCACCTTGAGCCTGAGCCTGCAGAATGCGCCGGACCGGCCGTTGCTGGTGATGTTCAAGCATTGGTGCATCTGTATCTCCGCCGTCTTTCTCTTATGGGGAAGCGCACGCTTCCTGAACCAGGCCGTGCGGCAGATCGAGGTGGCCCTGTTCATGGGCTTTCTGCTGATCTGGAGCTTTGTCACTTCGTTTTACCTGGATGACTCGTTGCAGGCGCAGTTGCCAATTTTTGGCCTGATCAGCCTCACGAGTCTCATCACGTCATTTTGCTTCCTGCAGTTCCGATTGCGTCAGCCCTACATCGGCTCCGGGTTGTTGAGCGTGGGCTTTTTCCTGTGGTCGGTTTACATGGCGGCCTATCCCTTTCTCCAGGCCTCAGAGTATCTGATCACGGCGGGTTACTTCATCTCGGCGGTGGTGCAGTTGTTCATCGCGGTGAGCATGATCGTGCTGGTGCTGGAAGAGGCCCGGACACGCAATGAGCTGGCCCTGCAACAGATGCGGGCGCACAAGAGCGAGACGGAAGTCCTGCAATCCCGCATCGCCTCGACGGAAGAGCGCTATCGCAGCCTGTTCGACCAGGCGAGCGAGGGCATCGTAATCGCGGCCACGGAAGACATGCGGGTGCTGGAACTGAACCAGACCGCGCGCCGGTTGCTGGGCGTGTCCCGGATGGACAGCGTGCCGCAGCCATTGTCCACGTTTTTGGAATTGAGCGACGGCAAGTCCAAGCCGAATGACGGGCCGGAATGGTTTTCTGCCTTGCGCACGGCACGCCAGGTGAAGATCACCCGGCGCGATGGCAGCAGCACCCCAGCGGAAGTGGATGGTGCGGTGATCAAGTTTGACGGACGCCCCGCCTATCAGTTCTTCATGCGCGAATTGACGGAGCGCACCCGGCTGGAACAACAACTCCGGCAGGCGGAGAAGCTGTCCGCGCTGGGCCAGTTGATCTCCGGTGTGGCCCATGAGCTGAACAATCCGTTGGCGGTCATCAAAGGCTATCTGGAACTGGTGCTGGCCCGACATGACATCAACAACCAGACGCGGACGGACCTGGAGAAGGTCGCTTCCGAAGCGAATCGCGCGGCGAAGCTGGTGAACAATTTCCTGTCCTTCGCCCGGGAACAGCCTGCGCAGCAACGGATGACGAATCTCAACGAGCTGATCCAGCGCGTGGCGGAATTGCGCCGGTTCGATCTGCGGGTGGCCAGTGTGGATTTGATCTTCGAACTGGATCCCGATCTGCCGAATTCGTTGGTGGATGCGGACCAGTTACAACAGGTCATGGTGAACCTCGTCACCAATGCCATCCATGCGCTGGTGGAAGTGCCGATGCCGCGGCGTCTGCTGATCACCAGCAGCTTGCAACATGGCAATATCATTTTGGCCGTGCAGGATAACGGACCGGGTGTGCCGGCGGAATATGTGGCGCGCATCTTTGAGCCGTTCTTCACGACGAAAGAAGTGGGAACGGGAACGGGATTGGGCCTGTCCATCGCCCATAGCATCCTGGCGGATCATCAAGGACGCATCTATTACGAGGAAGCCACGGGCGGTGGGGCCCGGTTTGTGATGGAGATGCCTTTGCGGCAAGGCCCGGAAACGCCTGCGGACGAACCGGTGAAGGAAGAAAAAGAAAAGACGCGTTTAAACGTCAAGAATGCCGAGAGCGTGCGCATCCTGATCCTGGATGATGAACGGGCCATCGCGGAGCTGCTGGGTGAGATGCTGGGGTTGTTGGGATATCAGGCGGAGTTGTGTCACAGCGGCCAGCAGGCCTTGAACGTGATCGAGCACGAAGACTTCGATGTGGTGCTGTCTGACTTCCGCATGCCGATGATGGACGGTCAGGAATTCTACAAGCGCGCGGTGAAGCTCAAGCCTGGGCTGACACGCCGGTTCGTGTTCCTGACGGGTGACGTGGTCAGTGAAGATACGCGTGAGTTTCTTTCCTCCACGGGCAACCCGCATATCGCCAAGCCGTTCCAGTTGAACCGCGTGGAAGAGGCGGTCATCAAGGTGCTGCGCGAGCAGGCGGTGGCGAACTGATCCTGATTTCTCAACGGGAGGGAGGGTTTGTGCAAATTTGGTCCAGCGCACCATCACATTTAGATTAAGGGTGATTTGGGTGCCGAAGGATGTTTAGCTGCACCCGCTGGATATGACAAAACCTGTCCATCACCATAAGATCAGGCTGCATCTGCGCGAGCTCAGCCAGTTGTTCAATTCCATGGATCCTTCGCCATTTCAGGAGAAGGATCTGGATCGGGACGCGGAGGAGTTCATTCTGAGCTGGGCGCAGGAATTTCCGAGTAAGGAGCCGATCGAACTGGTGATTCATCTGGATCGTGCGCCCGAGATGCCGGACGCGACGAAGCATACCACAGACTCGATCCACCACTATTTCGAATACCGAGAGAAGCTGAACTGGATGGAGTTCAAGCGATTGATGAAGACGGGACGGATCAGTCTTATCATCGGGTTACTGTTTCTTGGGGCGTGCTTGATGGTAGTGGAGATCCTGATGAAACAGGAGACAGGGCCAGCGTTAACGTTTCTGCGGGAAAGCTTGATGATCGCGGGCTGGGTGGCGATGTGGCGGCCGATGGAAATCTATCTCTACGAATGGTGGCCGATCCGGCGCAAGGGGAAGGTGTTTAAAAAACTTGCGCACATGCCGGTGCATATCGTGGTGGGGAAGGGGAACGAGGGTTCGGGAATGAGTGATGAGGCACCGCCAGCGAGCGGGATTTGAGCAAGGGGGTGGTTGTCCCCAGCTCGCAGAAACGCTCGGAAGATGGGAGGACAAATTGCGATGAAAGGTGGCAAAATGAAATTTCTCTTTTGGATTCTTAAGGATTCTGGAGTCCACCTTTGCTTATGGTCGTTGCTGTGCCCGAGACGAGCACGCTCCGCTACGGCATCATCGCGCGTAATTCGGCGACGATTTCGGGGAAGATTTCGAGAAAACGGGTGACATCTTCTTCTGTGTTTTCCTGACCGAGCGTGAGCAGGATGGCGCCTTTTGCCAATGACGGACTTTGCCCGATGGCGGCGAGGGCGGGGGAGGTTTTCAACGCTTTGGTCACGCAGGCGGTGCCGCTGTGGAGGGCGATGCCTTTGAGATCGCAACGCAACACGATCGCTTCGCCTTCAATGCCCGTGAGGCTGAAATGGAGATTGGCTGGATGACGGCTTGCGCCAGGAGCCGGACCGTTGAAGGTGATTTCGGGAACTGATTTCTCCAAACCTTGCCAGAGTAGCTGCTGGAGCTTTTGTGCGTGAGCAGCGCGTTGCGACAGTTCTTTTGTCGCGAGAGTAACGGCGACTCCTGCGCCGACAATCGCTGGGAGATTTTCTGAACCGGGACGACGTCCATCTTCCTGCACGCCTCCATGCAAAATATTCTGCAAAGGGGTGCGGCGATTCCGGTAAAGGACACCGACGCCTTTCGGGCCGTAGAAACGGGAGGGACTGAGCGAGAGCAATTGGATGCCGAGTGCTTGCACATCTAGGGGCAGCCAGCCGGCGCTGAAATTGGCATCAACGAAAACGGTGATACCACGTTCAGCGGCGATGGTGGCGATCTCTTTTACCGGCTGGATGGTGCCGAGGTCGAAATTGGAATGGTGCAGGCAGATGAGGATGGTTTCCTCGGTGATGGCGGCGCGGATAGACTCGGGAGGGATGGTGCCGTCTGATTGCACGGGCACTTTGGTCGCCTTAAAGCCATTTGTTTCCAGCCACGCGATGGAGCCGCTCACGGCCGGATGTTCGGCGGCCGAGTAGACGAGGTGATTGCCCAGGCGTTTGCCGGCGAGGGCAGCACCTTTGATGGCGAGGTTCACGGCTTCCGTGCCGCCGCTGGTGAAGAGGATGGATTCGAGAGCTTCAGCGTTGATGAACTGGGCGACTTGCGTGCGGGCGTCACTGAGGGCTTGTCGCGCTAAGAGACCTTGCTGGTGAAAGGAAGAGGTGGAGCCGAAGTGTTCGGTGAACCACGGGCGCATGGCCTCAAAGACCTCGGGCCGCACTGGAGTGCCCGCTTGGTAATCGAAGAAGATGCGTCGCATGAGGGGACGTTAGGGGAAACTTGGCGATGCGACAAGGTTGATGCCGAAATGCGATGGACTGCGATAGGCGCGCTCACCCCTCACCTCGGTCCTCTCCCCATTAAGGGGAGAGGAAGAACATCTGCGGCCTTAGATGTTATTTTGAAACTGATTTGCCTTCCAGTGCTTCCAGGTAGCTGCTGAGCGTTTGCATGTTCTTCATGAAGACGTCGGTTTCGATGCGCTGACCGGATTTCAAATCTTTGGCTTCCTTCACGGGCTTACCGCTTGTGATCCAGCGGCCTTGGGCGTCGAGTTCCTTGATGGCCTTCTCAGCGGCGGGAGCGAGTTTGGCTTGCGCTTCGGTGCGGGCTTTTTCGGACATGGGTTTTGGGGTGCGCTTGGCGGCGGTTTTCTCGCGGCCGTCTTTTTGCAGTTCATCCCACTGGAGAAAGGTGCGCCGCATGTTGAAGTCTCCCTCCCAGCCGTAGCCGGTCTGACGTTCTTTGCTGATGTCTTGCAGGCGGTAGTAGATCTTGCCATCGCGGTCGCCGTAGATGGGTTGGTTCGTGGTGAGTTCGTAATAGCGGGCCCAGCGACCGGGGGCGATCTCGGAGCGCTTATACCACGCTAGAGCGCGCGGGATGGGTTCGAGGTATTTGGCCTCGCCAGTTTCCAGATGGAGACGGATCAGGGCACGGATGGCACCGCCGCTTTCGCCGCCGGTCACGGAAGGAGGTTCAAAGGCGCGGGCCCAAGCGGGTTCCATGTTCTGGTTGTACTGTTGCGCCCAGACGGGTTGCGGCTCGGGCAATTGCGCGAGCAGGAGGAAGTCTCCCCCGCGCTTGGCGGCAGCGAGATATTTCGCGTCACCAAATTGCTGGTGCGCGATGAGCATGATATCGATGCAATCGGAGAGGGTGCCGTCATTCAAGGTGTAGTGGCCTTTGTAATCCACCTTCTGATATTCGCGCGGGTAGGCCTTGGGGATGCTGGCCTTCTTCACGGGATATTCCGTCACGCTCTTTGGCTTACCATCGTAACGCTGCGGCCAGGCGCCGATGGGATATTGTGCTTCCAACATTTTCTTCAGGCCGTAGTCGAGGGCGGTGCGGATCTCTTTATCTTCCGTTTTCGGGGAGGTCTTCGCGATGGCGACATATTCCATCAGGAAGCGCAGGGCGTCCTGGGTGTTGTTATCGTCGTAGGTGGAGACGTTCTTGCGCTTGGCGGCTTCGGCGGCGGTGAGCTTGCCAGCATCGGTGCGGCGATAGGCGAGGGAGAATTTGGCGGGATCGAAATCGATGGAGTAATCCCAGCCGCCGGATTCGAGCTGGCCTTTGGCGAGGGCGAGCGCGGCATGGCGGGCGGCATCGAGATGGATGGAATCACCCGATACGGAGTAGGCGCGGAGAAAGGCCTCACCCATTTTGGGCGTGCCGGGCGGTTGAATCCAGATCTGAGTGGCGGTGGCGTCGCCTTCGCCAGCGCGGAATTTGAGGTCGTCCGAGTAAAGCCAGAGGTAGCCGCCTTCGGTGGCGATGGACTGCATGAACTTGGTGGCCTTGGTCATGGCGGCTTTCACTTCCGACGCAGACGGAGCGGCGGTGAGGGAGGCAGCCGTGAAACTGGCGGCGATGACCAGCAGGGTGGCGAACGTTTTCATGTGTCGGGGCGATTTGTTGGGGAGGAGGTTAGCAGATGGGGGAGGTTTGCCAAACAATTGCGATAGCCTGGATGACGATGATGGTGAGGACGAAGTGATAATGATGTTCACGCTCGACACCTTTGGCTGCGCCCCCTACAGGAAGGGGCGTGGCGGATGCGAGTGTCTCCAGTTGGTTGATCGCGTATGCGGCAGTGCTGTTCATCGGCCTGTCGAAGGCGGGCTTTGGTGGTGGGCTCGGAATGCTGACGACGCCGTTGTGCGTGATGGCGTTTGGCTCGAAAGATGCGGTGGGGATTTTGCTGCCACTGCTTTGTGCGGGGGATGCCTTCACGCTGTATCATTACTGGGGGAAATGGGAGAAGCGGAATGTGATTCTCCTGCTGCCGGGGGTATTGCTGGGGGTGTTGGTGGGGGTGCAATTGATCGGACATTTTTCGGCGCGGCAGTTCAATATCGTCATTGGTATTCTCGCGATCGTGTTCGTGGTTTTTCAACTGACGAAGGAACGCATCTTTGCGGCGGAGAGCACGTTCAAGCCGAATCATAAGATCGCGCTGCCGTTCGGGGTGGGGATCGGTATCACGTCTACGTTCGCGCATGGGGCAGGACCGGTGGCGGCACTGTATCTGGTGCCGCAGAAGCTGGCGAAGGAGGTATTCGTGGCGACGAACATCCTGATCTTCACGTGCGTGAACTGGATCAAGATGCCGTTCTTCGTGCTGGACCGGACGATGATCGATGTGCCAGTGCTGGCGGCTCATGCTTTGATCAACAAGGAGACGTTGCTGAAGAGTGTCATCCTGCTGCCGATATTGCCGGTCGGGGTGTGGCTGGGGGTGTGGTTGAACCGGAAGGTGTCGGAGAAGGTGTTTATGCGGCTGGTTTATCTGTTCACGTTTCTCACGGGGCTGCATCTCATCTTTAATTTTAATTTCAGCGCGTTATTCGGACGATAATGTAGGGGCCGAGGTGACGAGGCTCTCGCTAGTTCTTCAAGAAAGTTAGAGCCTCCTCACGTCGGCTGCTACGAATTTAGGGGGCGCTTGCGCTAGGTTTGGAGGCGTGTATCTTAACCTGAGCCACCGAAGGCATCGATGGCGGATGCGCCTGCATCCGTAGATGCCATCACGCGGGTGGCATCTCCTTTTCCTGCCGCTTGCATTTTTAACGAACAGCCCGTTTCCAGTCCGGGTTTGGTGATGACTGGTGGCAAGATTATGGCGTGGGTTTATCTCATCATCGCGGGCCTGCTGGAGATCGGGTGGGCAATCGGCTTGAAATACACGGATGGTTTCACGCGACTCTGGCCGAGTTTAGCCACTATCATCGGGATGCTGTTCAGCTTCGGATTGCTGTCCATCGCGCTGAAGACCATACCGGTGGGGACGGGTTATGCGGTCTGGACGGGGATTGGTGCGGCAGGCACGGCGATCATTGGGATGATGTTTTTGGGGGAATCCAAAGACATTGGGCGGCTGGTGTGCCTGGGATTGATCGTGGCGGGCGTGATCGGGCTGAAGATGTTCACGAAAACGGCGTGACGGCCGATCGGGTGCGGTGTTTCCGATGCAGTTGAATTCCTCTGAGGACGCCGAGGCAGAGGATGAAGTCCGTGCTGGAGATGATCCAGTAGCGGAGCAGCGAATGAAGCCGGGCGACATCGGGAGTGTAGCCGCGGTAGTGCAGATAGATGGCCGAGGTCCCCAAGCCAAAGACGCCGGCCAGCGCGCCGAGGCCTATAAGGCGTTTGAGGAATTGCCTTCGCCACGCGCGGTCTTCCCAGTGGATGAGCTGATGGCGGATAAGCGTGCGGAGGAAGAACCAGAACACGACGATGGTGCCGAGGATGCCGCTCAGATACTGCAAGACGCGGAAGAGGGGCTTGGGGCGGCCAAACCAGACATGTTCGTTGAAGAAGGCGTAACGTTGCGGGAACCAGCCGGTGCCGTGTGTCAGTGAATCCCAGAAATTGTGCGTGGCGGCACCGATGATGAGGCTGAAGACGATGACGGGCAGGTAACGCCAGCTGACACAGTATGGATCACCTAAGGCAGGCGTGGTGAGGGCGTCCCGCTGACAAAAGTAATCCAAGAGAGCGGGGCGCAGGAGCCGTTGATACAGCACGTAAACGCACAGGCCCATAGGCAGGCAGTAGAGGAAGATGCCGGAGAGGTTGTGGGTTTCTTTCCGTTCGAGGCCGTTGAAAAAGAAATAAGGAAAATCAGGGGCCATGCTGCCGATGACCAGGGCCGAGGCGCTGAAGACTCGTCGCCCATAGATGATGAGCGGAAGGACGGCAGCGGGATGGGCGTGGGTGATGGGCATGGATTTTTAAAACAGCGCCTTGGGCGTGGGGGGGAAGCTAATAGGGGATGGTCAAGTCGTCAAATCTCGCGCAGGGAAAACCGGACGCATCTGAGTTTCCCGTTGAACCTATCCGCTGAGTCTGTTTCTGTGTGCGGGTAATCTGAACTCTGAGGCAACCATCTTGCCGTTCGTTTTTTGACTTTATGAAGCTGAAGAAAATCCTGTTTCTCTGCGCTGCGACCGCAGCTTTTACTTTCGCACTGCAAACACAAGCGGCGGAGAAGCCCAAGCTCGTGGTGGCCATTCTGGTGGACCAGCTCCGTTATGATTACCTGGAGCGCTTTCATGACCAGTTCACCACGAACGGTTTCAAGACTTTTACGGAGCAGGGCGTGTTCATGACGTTTGCGCGGTATAACTATTATCCGACGAAGACTGCGCCCGGTCATGCGACGTTTTTGAGCGGTTCTGGTCCCTCGGTGCATGGCGTGATCGAGAATGACTGGTTCGACAAGCGCACGCGCAAGAACATGTATTGCTGCGAGGACAAGTCGGTGCAGAGCGTGGGCACGACGACGGACAAGGGGCAGATGTCGCCGCGCAATTTCCTCGGCACGACTGTCGCGGACCAGATGCGTCTGCACTACAACTCGAAGGTCATCGGCATCTCGATGAAAGATCGCGGGGCCATTTTGCCCGCGGGCAAGAAGCCGGCGGGGGCGTATTGGTTCGAGTCGAAGACGGGCGATTTCATCACCAGCACCTATTACACGAAGGAACTGCCGGCGTGGGTGAAGGAGTTCAATGAGCGCAACCTGCCCGCGACCTTTGTGGGCAAGACGTGGTCGCGCCTGCTGGATCCGAAATTCTACCTTAATGCGGATGACGCGCCGGGCGAAGCGAAACTGGCGGGCGAGACGAAGGTGACGTTTGATCATGTCATCACGCCGTCGAAGTCCGAAGGGTTTGAGACGTTCATGCCCACGCCGTTCGGCAACGAGATCCTGCTGCAACTGGCGAAGACGGCAGTGGAAGCTGAGAAGCTGGGCCAGGGCAACCAGCCGGATATGCTGTGTGTTTCCTTCTCGGCCATCGATTATTGCGGGCACAAGTTCGGGCCTTACTCGCAAGAGGTGCAGGATATCACGTTGCGGCTGGACCGGCAGTTGGGCGATTTCTTCAGCTTTTTGGAAAAGAAGATCGGCATGAAGAACGTGGTGGTGGTGCTGACGGCGGATCACGGGGTGGCACCGGCTCCGGAGTATGCCGCACAAGTCATGGGGCTGGATTCCTCCCGGCTGAAGGAAGCCGACCTGATGGTGGACCTGATGACGAAGATCGATGCGAAGTTCGGAGCAGGAAAATACTTCCTCACGCCGAAGATGATCGAGGGCAACCTCTACTTCAACCACGAGACGCTGGAGGAGAAGAAGATCGCGCCGAATGAGTTCTGCAGCTTCATCCGGGAATGGGCCTTGAACACGGGCAAGTACATCGCGGGTTACAGCCGCGAGCAACTGCTGGATGGCCGCACGCCCGGGCAACTGGGCCAGATGATCTTCAACGGCTACAATGCCGAGCGCAGTGGTGACATGGTGCTGGTGGCGAAGCCGCTGCTGGTTCCGGGCGGTACGAGCGGCACCACGCATGGTTCGCCGTGGGGCTATGACACGCATGTGCCGGTGCTTTTCTACGGCAGTGCGTTCAAGCCGGGCCGGTATGCGGACGAGTTCTACATCACGGACATCGCGGCGACCTTGAGCGCGGCCTTGCGGATCGATCATCCGGTGGGGTCCGTCGGGAAGCCGTTTGTGAAGGCTTTGGCTCCATAACGCAAAAGATTTGATCGCGCCGTGTTTCGTCTCACTCCTCACCCGGTTCCGCTGGGGGCGGAACCGACCTCTCCTCATTGAGAGGAGAGGTCACATTCAAAGCGCTTTTGCCCTTTTTGCTCCGCAATAGTTCATGACTGGCTCTAGGCTGAGGTAGTTTCATGGGGGCACCCTTCATCCTCAATCCTTCTCCCCTGCGAGGAGAGAAGGAGGAAAGGGGCTGAACTCCTTTAGGTGGCAAATATTTGACCTACTTAAGCCCGTTCCCTGACCGGAACGGGCTTTTTGCATAGAGGGCAACTTTCTGCGCAACTACCAGCCATGGGGCTTGTTTAAGGAGGAGGTTTCGCCTTACATACGGGCAACCTGAGTATTTTAATGACTAGTCGTTGCAAGGTCTGGGCTGCCCTGTGGGTCGTGCTGCTGGTGAATGTTTTCGCCGGTGGGTCGCTTTATGCCGCCTCTCATTACGTGGACGTAAATGCTTCCAGCATGACGCCTTCCACCTTGAGCATCGTCCCGGGCGATACGGTGGTTTTTACGGCAAAGAAGAACAACGTCCTAACGCTGGACGGAGTACCGATGTTTGGTGGCGAACTGTTGCTGCCGAACACCGTCAGATCCCACGTCTTTACCGGCGAAGGGACTTTTGTGGTCAGGGGTTCAAACCAGGACTATACATATTGCGTCATCACTTCCATCCGTCCGGTGAATGCGGCTCCGGCCGTGTCCATCACCAACCTCGCGCTGCGAATCGCCCGGCCGTTGGGAAGTAACGTGACGTTCCGGGCGTCCGCCATTGACGAAGATGGGACGGTGACCAAGGTGGAGTATCGGCAGTTTTGGGTTTCAAACGGCGTGACGGTGACAAACATCCTCACCACCTCGACGGTGTCCCCTTATACCTTCGTCTGGTCAAACTCTTTACCCGGTAAATACGAAATACAGGCGCGGGCGTATGATGACCTGGCGGTCTTCGCCAATTCCCTCCGCGTCAACCTCAGCCTTTACACGCCGTTCACCAATACGCTGCCCGCGATCACGAATGTGTCCGGGGTGAGTAATTTGGTGTTTCGTTTCAACACGGACACGGGACTGGTTTATGTGGTGGAGGTCACGACGAACCTGGTCAACTGGTTGCCGGTTTCGACTAATACGGCAACGAACAGCCTGATACAGGTCTTGGATCCGAACGTGGACACGTTGACGAACCGGTTTTACCGGATACGGCTGGTGCCTTGAGGGGGCTTAATCTCCGTTGAGATCGCGAAGGAAGGGGTGCAGCGAAAGGGAGCTGGATTTGCTTATGAGAGTTACCTTCCCCCTCACCCCGGCCCTCTCGCCGAAGCTCGGCCTGCCCATAGGGAGTGGGAGTCAACATTTCCCACGATCATGCCAGTTTGGGCCGCTGTTTGGCTTGTGCGAATATTTGCGGTAATGGGAAGGCGGAACCTAATGGAGTCGCCCCAAAAAGGAACATCTCTTACTAGGTTCCAGTCACATGGTTTGGATGAGAGCGATTAAAGCTTGAGCACACTAGGCTTCGTCTCACTCCTCACCCGGTTCCGCTGAGGGCGGAACCGACCTCTCCTCATTAAGAGGAGAGGTCACATTTCACGCGCTGCTGCCAATTCTAATCACACCGGTTCCAGATCGTAGTGATGACGGGCTAAGGCTGGCGGATGGAGGGGGTTTGTCTTTCCGGTATGAATTCGTGGACGTCCAGCGTGCCTTCATGGGAGACGCGGATGCGGTGCTCGCGGCCACCGGCTTCGCAATAGAGCAGGCTATCGGCCTTGCTGTGCACTTTCTGGTTTTCGATCACGGGCATGACCTTCCGGGCCATGGTGATGTTGCTTAGATGCACGGTGATCTCCTGCGTGACGGAGCTGAGGCGCGGCACTTCGATGGTTTCACCGCTCATGCCTTTGCCGATGAGCGCACCTTCGATATAGAACTTGTGCATGCCGCCGGTGATGCGGAGCGTCTCCGAGCTTTCGTTCTCGATGCGAATGGTGAAGACGGCGTCCGTCTCCAGTACGCGTGATTGGGTGAAGCGCAGGTTCACGAGCTTAACATCGAGCAATTCATGGTCCGGTGCGGTGGCGCAACCAGAGAGCAACAGGCCGGTGGCGAGGGCAAGCAACGCCGTGAAGCGGGGCAGGGAAGGCATATCAGGGTTGTTCGAGGGTTTTGATGAATTCATCCGCCTTGGCGATGGAGGCATTCATGTCATTGATCAGGCGGCCGATCTCCGTCTGGATGCTGGTGGCCTCGCCTTTCAGGGAGGCGATGGCTTGCGCGTTCAGGTTGTGCTTCAGGAAGAGCACGTGATCTTTCAATTGTCGCAGGACAGGGTCCATGGATTGCTCGGCCTTCTTGAGGGCGACGGCCATGCTGTCGTAACGGGTGCGGGTCTCGAGCAATTGGCGGCGGCTGGCGGCTTGCAGGGAAGGGGTGGTGATCTCGGCGAGCTCGGCCTCCCATTCGCGGAACAGGTCGTTGGCGACGGTCTCCATATCCTTGACGCGTTTGTGGACGGAATCGGCCAGGGCGGCGGAGTTTTTGTATTCGCCTTCCAGATCACGATAGGCGGCTTCGAGTTTGCCGCCGTCGAACCGGTAGAGTTCCTGGAGTTTGGTGAGGGCGTCCTTGAATTGTTCGCCCGCTTCTTTCTGTTCATCGCGGGCGGCGAGGACGCGTTTCTTGAGGAGATCGCGCTTGGCCACGCCGAATTTTTCCATGGTGGCGTAGTAGGCGGTCTTGCAACCGGTGCCGACCATTCCGGTGATCAGGAGGCAGAGGACCAGCCACAAGGTGGTCCGTAACCGTAGGAGCGAGGCCATGTGCATATGGAAAGCCATTCGGCCAAGTAGAGGGTAAAGTCAAATGGATTGTGGAAGTCTGTCGGATTGCAAACTCTGATCACTTTTAATCCGGGCCCGTTCAAAGTCGTCATCTGCGGTTACGATTGATGCATTAGGCGCCAAGTATTTTGCGGCGATCAAAGAATCGACAAAAGGCGTGGCAAGAGGCGTGCGCTGCAGGAGCCTCCTGCATTGAGAGATGTCTTTGCGAAAGGCTCCTCAATTTGCTCAGGGACGTTGCTGTGGGCGAGGCGCCCACGCTCCGTTAAAAAATCTTCGTTTGTAATTTCTTCTGGCGCAATTTGTTGCGTTTGGGAGCGGGATTTGGATGATTTTTTTATGGATAAATGGACGATGATTTAGTAGTCTTTGCAGTGCTGACAACTCGTTGTCGGTAAAGGAGAGGAGTGGTGGTTGGCTCTGTCCGAGAATAGGCAGCCTCCGAATCCTCAAAGTCATCAAGCATGATGGTGCGTTGGCATTGTTGTGTCCTGCGTTGGCGGGGAGCTGGCAATCCTTATGGAGTCATTGCAGATTTGTGAGTGTATCGGGCGTATGGATCAGGGTCCGTAAGCCGGAGGGGGAAAGGGACGTCGGTCGAGAATGGGACCGGGGAATCTCTAGTAGCCACTGCGGAACCGGCCGGGTTTTGGACTTACGCTTAATTTGAACTCTCAATCGTAGGGAGGGAGGAAACGATACTTCACAGGGGTCGGATGGTTTCATTGTTCTTTGACATAGTTCCCTAAAGGGAATGCAGGGCCGAAGTTCGGCCTCCGAGTGGGGGTGGAGCGCTGGGCGTTTTTGAATCGCTTGGCGCGCTCAACCCTCACCCCAGCCCTCTCCCTATTGAAGGGAGAGGGAGGAGAGGTCGTGTGTTTCGGCGGTAGTGGGTCGTGGTTATTGTGGGGCCTTGGCGAAAAAGGTCAGGGCTCGACGGAGTCTCGCCCTACCGTACTGCGTTTTCTTGTGAAGTGGCTGGCGAGGGTTTGGTCTGGTGAGGGTGGACTGGTTGCTAAAGTACCGCAGGACAGGAGGCAATCGCGGAGGAAACATAAATCGGATCAGACGGGAAAGCGCGCTTTGGGGGAATTTACGATTTACGAAGGACGATTTACGAATCGGTGGGATCGAACATCGGTGGCGGTGGTTGGCCAAAAGGCTGAGCCCGGATGGGACTAATGAAGTAGGGGCAATCGTCGGCTCCTTTCGCGTTTACAAAGGGGCTGGGTCCGTGTCTCTTGGGGGCCGGTAACGTTCGATTCGGCAATCCCTCTGGTTTATGGAAGACGCAAAAAAACTGATCATCGACTTCTTCATCTCGTACGGGCTTCAGATCATTGGCGCGCTCATCATCATGGGTTTGGGCGCGTTGCTGGCGAAGTACTTGGGGCGCATTCTGGATGAGGCGCTCACCAGGAAGGGGATGGAACCGCCGTTGCGGTCGCTGATCATCCGGGCGTTGAAGATCATCGTCTTCGGTTTTACGTTCATCCTGGCGCTCGATAAATTCGGGGTGCAGATCGCTCCTTTGGTGGCGGGTATCGGTGTGGCTGGCGTGGGTATCGGTCTGGCCATGCAAGGGGTGTTGGGGAATGTGGTCGCGGGCATGACCATCATCTTCACCAAACCGTTCCGGTTGGGCGAATGGGTGGAGATGCTGGGGGTGCAGGGGGAAGTGGTGGCGATCGAGTTGTTCAGCACGACGCTGACGCATCCGGATCGTTCGCGGATCATCATCCCGAACCGGAAGATCGTGGGGGAAATCTTGCACAACTACGGCGCGGTGCGGCAATTGACCATCAATGTGGGTGTGGCTTATGCGACGGATCTGAACGCGGCACTGGCGGCGGCCCGTCGCGTGGTGGATGCGAATCAGCGTCTCCTCAAAGAACCGACGGCGGCGATCGGTATCAGTTCGCTCGGCGATTCGTCGATCCATATCGTCATCCAGCCGTGGGTATCGGTGACTAACTACGGTCCGGCGGGGGCAGAACTGAACTTGGCGGTCGTGGAAGAGTTCCGTCGCTGCAACATCAGCATACCGTTTCCGCAACGGGAAATCCGGATTCTCAAGGAGCCGGAACCGCCGGTGGAACTGGCGACCTCGGCGCACGGACGATAAAGGCCCGATTTTTGCTGGTTTCAAAACCGGGAACATCGCATATTGCCTTTAGCCAAGCATGTCAGAAGTCGCTCCATCATCCGGATTGAAAGCTGTCAGCACCACGCCGGCCCGGCTGGCGGGCACCGGTGCGCGTTTGCTGGTGGTGGATGATGACTGCATGAACAGCGCGCTGCTGAGCGAGCGGTTGCACATGGAAGGTTACGTGGTGGAGGTGGCCAATGACGGCCAAACGGCCTTGGACAAGCTCGGGGCAGAAACCTTTGAGCTGGTGCTGCTGGATATCGTGATGCCGGACATGGACGGCTACGATGTGCTGAAGAAAATCAAGGCGGACCCCAAGCTGCAGGACATCCCGGTGATCATGATCTCCGGGCTGGATGACTTGAACAGCGTGGCGCGGTGCATCGAGATTGGTGCGGATGATTATCTGCCGAAGCCTTACAAGCCGGTGCTCTTGCAGGCGCGCATCAATGCCTGCCTGGAGAAGAAGCAACTGCGCGAGCAGGAGCAAAAGATGTATCGTGCGCTGGTGGAGAGCCAGAAGCATCTGGCGGCGGAGTTGAATGAAGCGGCGGAATATGTGATTTCGCTGTTGCCGCCGCCGATGACGGGTGAGGTGACGACGGAGTGGTGTTTCATACCGTCCACGCAATTGGGCGGAGATTCCTTCGGTTACCACTGGCTGGACGAAGAGAACCTGGCCATCTACCTGCTGGATGTGTGCGGGCACGGGGTAGGGGCGGCCTTGCTCTCCATTTCCGCGATGAATGTGTTGCGGGCGCAGTCGCTGGCGAATACGGATTTCCGTGATCCGGCGCAGGTGTTGATGGGGCTGAACGAGGCGTTCCAGATGGACCGGCAGAACAACATGTATTTCACCATCTGGTACGGGGTGTTCAACAAGAAGAAACGGGAGATCAGCTATGCGCGCGGGGGGCATCCGCCAGCGGTGCTGGTGACGGGTGAAACGAAAGAGACCTCGGAACGGATCGAGCTGAAATCGCCGGGATTGGTGGTGGGCACGATGGCCGGGGTGATCTATCGCAGCAAGCGGCAGCCGGTGGGCAAATACGCCGAACTCTTCCTTTTTAGCGATGGGGTGTACGAACTGACGAATAGCGAGGAGCGCATGTGGGATTACCAGAAGTTTCTGGAGACCCTGACGGCGGAACCGCCGGAGGGACAGAAGCGGCTGGATCATATCGTGGCTTCGGCCAAGGCGTTCCGCGGGTCGGGGAACTTCGAGGATGACTATTCGTTTTTGCGCATCGTATTGTGAATTTAGACGGTGAATGATGAATGAAACGGGTGTTGCGAATCGTGACTTGATTCAGCGGCCAGTACGGCTAGGCTGGGGCATATTCACGCGCAGAACCCACATCCCAAGCTGGAAGAAAGGTTTTGGTGGTTATGGAGCTGACTGTTGATACTTTAGAAGGTGGCATCAAGTGCGTCCGCCTGGCGGGCCGCATGGATCTCAAGGGAACCCAATCCATTGAAGCACGTTTTAACGCCGAGACCGGGGCGCTGAAACAATCGGTGATCGTGGAGATGGCCGGCGTGGGTTTCATCGCGTCCATTGGCATCCGCCTGCTGCTGGCGAATATCAAGCAACTTAATCCGGCAGGGGCGAAGATCGTGTTCTGCCGGCCGCAAAAGCTGGTGGAAGATGTGCTGCGGCTGTCCGGCCTGGATTCTGTGGCGGAGATCGCTGCTGATGAAGTGGAAGCTGTGAAGTTGCTCAAGGGAGTCTGAAAAACGAAGGGTACGGCCTATCTATATGAGTGCGACTGTCCAAATCACCCTCCAAAACAACACGGACGAACTCCAGCGTCTGAACGAACTGGTCGCGCAGTTTGGGGCCGACAACAATTTCACCGTGCAGGAAGAATACGCCGTGTTCCTGTGCCTGGAAGAGTTGAGCACCAACATCATCAATTACGCCTGGCCCAATGGTGGTGACCACACGTTTGACGTCCGCCTTTCGGTGGATGAAACCGCGATCAAGATAGAATTCCAGGACGATGGCGTACCTTTCGACCCACCGAAGTTTCCCAAGCAGGACATCACCAAACCGGTGCATGAGCGGCCGATCGGCGGCCTGGGCATCCACTTGGTGCGCCAGCAAAGCAGCGAGATGTTTTACGAACGGCTGGATGAGAAAAATATCCTCTTCGTGAAGATCAAGCGCGGGCAGAGCTGATCGGCTCAGGCCACTTTTTAGTTTAATAGCCATCGTCTTAACTGGCGGTGGCTTTCTGCTTTTCGTAACCTGATCGTAACAATCGCCGTCTGACACCTCATTCAAAAGGTGAAGGTTGAGTGTCATGGAGCTGGCATTCGAGCCCGTTAAAACCGGCTCTCTTTTATCTCTGTAGTGCAGTTGGAATCGTTGAAGCATGAACATACTGAGACTCGCATTGCAACGGCCCCTGTCGGTCATCGTGCTGGTGGTGGCCGTTTGCCTGGGCGCGTGGGTCGCCCTGCAGCGCATGCCGCGCGACATCTTCCCGCCGCTGGGCATCCCTACGATCTACGTGGCCCAGCCCTACGGTGGCATGGACCCGGCGCAGATGGAGGGCTACCTGACATACCGTTACGAGTATCACTTCCTGTACATCGCAGGCATTGAACACGTGGAGTCGAAGTCCATCCAGGGTGCTTCCATCATGAAGCTCCAGTTCCATCCGGGCACCGACATGAGCCAGGCCATGTCCGAGGTGATCGGTTATGTGAACCGCTCGCGCGCCTTCATGCCCCCGGGCACCGCTGCGCCGTTCGTGACCCGCTTTGACGCCGGCAGCGTGGCCGTCGGTTATCTCGTGTTTTCTACCGATGACCCGAACATCACGCTGAACCAGATGCAAGACCAGGCGCTCAACCGCGTCCGCCCCGCCTTTGCGACGTTGCCTGGCGTCTCCGCTCCGCCTCCGTTCGGTGGCAGCTCGCGCGGTATCGTGGTGGATGTGAACCCGGACCGCATGAAAGCCTACGGCCTCTCGCCGGACGACATTGTGCAGGCCCTTGCTAAGGGCAACCCGATCAGCCCCTCGGGCAACATCAACATGGGCGGCAAATATCCCATCGTTTCGGTCAATGCGATCCCGGCGAATCCGAAAGACTTGGAAGCGATCCCACTGAAGCGTACGGCGCAAGGAGCAGTCTTCGTCCGCGATGTCGCCACCGTCTCCGACTCCGCCGATATCACCACGGCCTACGCCCTCGCCAACGGCCGCCGCACAGTTTACCTCCCCGTCACCAAACGCTCCGATGCCTCCACATTGGCGGTCGTGGACCTGGTCAAAAAGAACATCCCAGAATTCCAGAAGCTTCTGCCGGAAGGCATCAAAGTCAGTTATGCCTTCGATCAGTCGCCCGTTGTGAATCGCTCCATCAATGACCTCCTGAAAGAAGGCGGTCTGGGCGCCATCCTCACCGGCCTCATGGTGCTGTTCTTCCTGCGCGATTGGCGCAGTGCCTTCATCGTCGTGGTGAACATCCCGCTCTCGTTGCTTGCCGCATCCTTCGCCCTCTGGCTCAGCAGCGAGAGCATCCACCTGATGACGCTCGGTGGTATGGCTTTGGCCGTAGGCATCCTCGTGGATGAGGCGACGGTGGCGATCGAGAACATCCATGCCCACATCGCGCGCGGCAGTCCGTTGGCGCGCGCGGCCTTTGAAGGCACGAGAGAAACCGCACTGCCTCGCTTGCTGGCGATGCTGTGCATCCTCGCGGTGTTCATCCCCGCTTTCTTCATGGTAGGTGCGGCGAAGGCGCTGTTCGTGCCGATGGCGCTCGCCGTCGGCTTTTCCATGATCGCCTCCTTCATCCTCTCCAGCACGTTGGTGCCCATTCTGAGCGTCTGGCTCTTGCGCGGCCACGCTGGCGAAGTCCATGACGCCTCGTTCATCGGCAGAATGCAGAAGCGTTACACGGGCGTCCTGCGCGGTGTCGTGGCGCTGCGCTGGCCGTTGGCGATTGTCTATCTCGTGGTCGCTGGTCTGGCGGTTTGGTTTGTCGGCAGTCGTTTGGGCAAAGAGATTTTCCCCAAGACGGATACCGGCCAGTTCGCGTTGCGCTTCCGTAATCCCAGCGGTACGCAAGTGGGCATCACCGAGCAGACCGCCAAGAAGATTCTCGCCACCATTGCCCGTGAAGCCGGCGGCGAGGACAAGGTGGAGATCAGCATCGGCATGGTGGGCGTACATAATTCCAGTTTCCCGGTGAACTTGGTGCATTTGTGGAATGGTGGTCCGGAAGAGGGCTGGCTCGCCATCCAACTCAAGCGTGATGCGGGCAAGCGCGTGGAGGAGTTCAAGGAACACCTGCGAGGCGTCTTCGCGAAAGAACTGCCCGATGTGCGCCTTTCCTTTGAACCACAGGACATCGTCACGCGCGTGATGAGCTTTGGTTCGCCCACACCCATCGAGATCGCCATCAGCGCGCCCTCGCTGCCGGTTAGCAAGGGCTATGCGGACAAGCTAATGGAGAGCCTGGGCAAGCTGCCCTTCCTCCGCGATGTACAGATCGCACAGACGCTCGATTTCCCCACGGTGAACGTGAACATCGACCGTGAACGCGCCGGTTTGCTGGGCGTCAAAGTCGAGGATGTCACCAAGTCGCTCGTCGCCGCCACCACCTCGAGCCGCTTCACCGTACCGAACTTCTGGGCGGACCCGAACAGCGGTATCAGTTTCAACGTGCAAGTGCAGATCGCGGAGGACCGCACGCAAACCATCGAAGACCTGAACAATATTCCGGTCGCCACCGGGAATGGCGGCACCGTCTTGCTGCGCAGCGTGGCGACCATCACCACGGGCACTGCCGTGGGCACGTATGAACGCTACAACATGGCGCGCATCGTCAGTGTCACCGCGAACATCCACGGCACGGACCTGGGCACAGCCACGCGGGAGATCCGCAAGACGTTGGCCGAATTGAATTTTCAGTCCGATGGCAAGACGAAGGTAGATGTGCGTGGCCAAGTCGTGCCGTTGGAGCAGTTGCAGGCGGGCTTCGGTACGGGCCTGGTGATCGCGGTGGTGGTCATCTTCCTGATGCTCGCGGCGAATTTTGAATCATTCCGCTTGGCTTGTGTGGTGGTCTCGACGGTTCCGGCCGTGCTTGCGGGCGTGGCGCTGATGCTGTGGCTCACCGGTACCACCTTGAACATCCAGTCCGCCATGGGTGCCATCATGTCAGTCGGCGTGGCCGTGGCGAATGCGATTCTCCTTGTCACCTTTGCCGAACGCACCCGGATGCAAGGCGCGGATGCTTTGACCGCCGCCGTGGAAGGCGCGCGCAGCCGTCTGCGGCCGATCCTCATGACCAGCTGCGCGATGATCGCGGGCATGATTCCGTTGGCTCTAGGGCTGGGGGAGGGTGGAGACCAGACTGCTCCGCTAGGACGCGCGGTAGTGGGCGGCTTGGCCATGGCCACGCTCGCGACCCTGTTTGTGCTGCCTGCCGTATTTGTTTTGTTTCGTTATCAATCCGGTACGCGTTCCAGCTCTTTGGACCCGGATGATCCGCTCAGCAGCCACTACATTCCGGCTGGAACCTCGAAGAATTCGCAAAGCTAAACCATTTGGCATCATGCAACGAACCTCAAAAGCCATCGCCCGCGGATCAATCGCAGCCGTGCTGCTGTTCTGCACCGCCCTGCACGCTGCTACCCCGCCGGAACTGAAGTTCACCACGCCTCAGCGCGGGGACATCAACCGTTACGTCACGTTGCCGGGCACCATCAAAGCCAACCAGCAAGCCACGCTTTATGCGAAAGTGCCGGGTTATTTGAAGTCTATCAAAGTAGACATCGGTGATGTCGTGAAAGCCGGCCAATTGCTCGCGGAGATCGAGGTGCCCGAACTGAGCGCCGATCTCGTCCGGGCCAAAGCGGCCATAGCGCGCGCCGAAGCAGAAAAGTTGAAAGCGGCCAGTGGCACGGTCAAAGCCCGCGTGGAGATGGGCACGAGCAAGAGCGATAACGACCGTGTGGCCAAGGCGCGCAAATCATCGCCCGACCTCATCACGCCACAAGTATTGGATGACGCGAAGGCGCGGAATGAATCGGCCAAAGCTTCATTTGCGGAAGCGCAGGCGGGGGAAACCCTGGCGGGTGCGCGGTTGGCAGAAGCGCAGGCGGAGCTCAAGCGCATCGAAGCCCTGCTGGCCTTCGCCCAGGTGCAGGCCCCTTTCGCGGGCACCATCACGGAACGTTTTGTGGACGCTGGTGCGTTCATTCCGGCGGCGACATCTGGAGCCAGCGCGCGCAATGCCGCCATCCTCACCCTCATGGATTTCGACACCGTACGCGCCAGTGTGGGCGTGCCGGAATTGGAAGCTTCGTTGGTTCAGAACGGCCAACCGGTGAAGGTCACCGTGCAAGGTGTGGCCAACCGCATCTTCTCCGGCACCATTACGCGTCACTCATTCGCCTTGGATGACGCCACCCGCATGCTGCATCTGGAGGCAGATCTGCCAAATTCCCAGAAGGAATTGCGTCCCGGCATGTATGCCACCATCCGTGTGGGCGTGGAGAAACACACGAACGCACTGTTGATCCCGGTGGGTGCGCTGCTGATGGAGAAGGCCAATGCTTCGGTGTTTCAATACGTGGACGGCAAAGCGAAGAAAACTCCGGTGAAAATCGGTTTCAATGACGGTACGAACGTGGAGATCGCCAGCGGCCTGAGCGGTGGTGAACGTGTGCTGATCTTTGGCAAGACCGCGCCGGCCGATGGCCAGCCGGTCAACGCAACGGAGGCTAAATGAAGCGAGCTTTCATAACGGGCAGATTTTTTGGCGTGGCTTTGCTGGCCATCACTTTCGCATTCAGTCCCTCCAGCCTGAGCGCCCAAGAAGCTACCCGCGCAGATATCCAGCTCGCTCAGGCCAAGAAGAAGAAAGCCAAGAGCGCGCCCAAGAAAGGCAAGACCACGCCTAAACCCGCCGTGCAGCAAACGGGCAATGTGCGCGTCATCGATCTGCCGACGGTTCTGCGGCTCGCGGGAGCACAAAATCTGGATGTCCAACTCGCGCAAGCCCAGTTGAACGAGGCCAAGGCCAAGCACGAGATCGCGCGGCAACGCTTCTTCCCGTGGATCATGCCCGGGCTGGCGTATCGCCGGCATGATGGCCAGCTCCAGGATGTCAGCGGTAATATGTTCACGGCCAGCAAACAGTCTTACAACGCTGGCGCAAATGTCTCCGCGCAATGGGAATTGGGTGATGCCATCTATGGAGAGCTGGCCGAGAAGCAACAGACCAAAGCGGCCGATCATCAGCTTGAAAGCGCGACGCAAGCGAACGTGTATCAGGCCGCCCAAGAATACTTTGACCTCGTCAAGGCCGGTGCTCAGATGGGGGTGGCCCAGGAATCCATTCGCGTGGCGAACAATTACGCGAAACAGCTCGAAGGAGTCGTGAAGGAAGGACTGGCTTTCAAAGGGGATCAGTTAAGGGTGCAAGTGCAAGCCGAGCGCTATCAGCTTGCCTTCCGACAAAGTCAGGAGCGGCGACGTATCGCGGCTGCCCGGCTGGCAGCAACGTTGAATCTTGATCCCACGGTTGAACTCGCCGCCGCCGACAACGAACTCGCGCCGTTGAACCTTTTACCTGCCAACAGCGCGCTGGCGTCGCTCGTCGCACAAGCGATGAACAACCGGCCCGAGATGAAGCGACAGAATTCCTTGCTTGAAGCAGCCAAGGACGAGAAGCAGGGCACGAAGTATGGACCACTGATCCCGACCGTTGGCGCGCAAATGTATCTCGGCGGCTTGGGTGGCGGCGTGAACGACAGTTGGGGGAATTTTAAGGACACGCAAGATTACCAGATTCTCTTTGGTTGGAAGATCGGCCCGGGCGGTCTTTTTGACAAAGGCCGCATCAAGGCCAGCGAAGCCCGCTTGCAACAGGCCAAGATCATCACGGAGAAGGCCGGTGATGAGATTGTGCGTCAGGTGGTGGAGCAACACACGCGCGTGAACTCTCTCGCCGATCAGATGAAGCTCGCCCAACAGGCTCTTGATCTGGCGCAAAAGACGGTGCAGCTCACCCGTGAGCGCAAGAGCTTCGGCGTCGGTATCGTGCTGGAGAGCATTCAGGCCGAGCAGGAGCTGAATCGCGTCCGGAACGACTATTTCGAAGCGGTAGGTGAATACAACAAGGCGCAGTACGGTTTAGCGCGTGCGATTGGTCAGATCACCCCTTGATGGGGCGATGAAAGGAGGTCAACGGTCCCTGGAGCGACGGCTTCGTAACACATTTGTAACAATCCCGCCTTAATGCCGTAACGGGCCCGGCTTTTAGTGTGCATGTCATAAACATAAAGACTATGCACATTCGAAAATACATCATGGCAGCCGGTATGGCAGGCTTTCTGGCCTGCGCATCCACCGGATCCGCTCAATCCGCAGATGCGCTCATCGACAAACTCGTCGAGAAGGGTATCTTGACCGTCAAAGAAGCGCAGTCGATGCGTGATGAGACCGACAAAGATTTCATGCGTGCCCTGTCCTCCCGCAACGGCATGCCGGAATATGTCACCGCCTTCAAATTGAACGGTGACTTCCGCGGCCGTTACGAGGGCTTCTTCCGCGACTCCGGAAACTCCGTGGATCGCAACCGCTTCCGTTATCGCCTCCGCTTCGGCGCCACGGCGTCCTTGCTGGATGACTTTGAAGTCGGCTTCGGCTTGGTCTCTCAGGCTGCGAACGGTGACCCGATCTCCGGTAACCAGACCTTGCAGGATAACGGCTCCAAGAAGCCCATCGCCATTGATCTGGCCTACGGCAAATGGAATCCGATTGTGACCCCTGATTGGAATGCCTCGCTGACCATGGGTAAAATGAAGAATCCCTTCATTTTCTCGGACATGCTGTTCGACAGCGACTACACCCCTGAGGGTTTGGCCACCGAAGTGAGTTACAATCTGAATGCAGATCACTCGCTCAAGCTGACCGCGGGCGGATTCATCCTCGATGAGCTCGGCGGCACCTCGCAAGATCCCTACCTCATTGCCGCGCAGTTGCGCTGGGATGGCAACTGGACTCCGAAGCTGAAATCCAGCGTCGGTATCTCCATGTTGGACATCCTCGCTGCCGAGCAGTTGACGGTCGGTAACATCGCGAACAACATCAACGTGGGTAACACCCGCACGGCCGCTGCGGCCGGTCCTGCCGAGGGCTTCAACCCCATCGTGCTGGACGGTTCCTTGGCCTACTCCTTTGAAGGTGTGCCGATGTATGCTGCTCCGTTCCCGGTCACACTGGCAGGTGAGTATATCCACAATCCTCGCGCCGCTACGAAAGGTGACGCTTATTCCGCCGGCATCACCTTTGGTAAGGCCGGCAAGAAGGGCCTGTGGGAAGTCTCCTACCGCTGGAAGGAACTGCAGGCGGATGCCTGGTACGAAGAGTTGGTCGACTCCGACTCCGGCGCTTTTTACTCGGTCGCCCCGCTTAACTCCGGCTTGGCGGCTGGTTACAACTCCGGCACGAACATCCGCGGGCATGTTGTCCGTGCGAGCTACTCCCCGTATGATACGGTTACCTTGACGGTATCCTTGTTCAATCTGTGGGCCATTGATGCCAGTCCGGCTGGTACCGGCAGCACCATCAACCGTTTGCAGGTTGACGCGGTCTGGAAGTTCTAAGTCCGATAAAATAAAATTCTTAACCTGATATCGATATGTTGAAAAAAACTCTGTTCCTCGCGGTGGCGGCCATGATGGCCACCTTCGCGCCGATGGCCCAGGCGGGTTCGATCACCGCCAAGGGCTCGGACACGCTGGTCATCCTCGCCCAGAAGTGGGCTGAGGTGTATATGTCCAAAACTCCCGGCACCACGGTCCAAGTCACTGGCGGTGGCTCTGGCACTGGGTTTGCCGCGCTGCAAAACAAGACCACGGATCTGGCCAATGCTTCCCGCAAGATCAAGGGCAAGGAAATCGAAGCCTGCGTGAAGGCTTTCAACGGCCGTCGTCCCACGGAATACAAAGTCTGCCTGGACGGTCTCTCCGTCTATGTGGGCAAAGAGAATCCCGTGAAAGAACTGACGGTCGCACAGTTGGAAGACATCTTCACCGGCAAGGTGAAAAACTGGAAGCAAGTCGGCGGTCCGGACGCTCCGATCACGGTTTACAGCCGTGAGAACAGCTCGGGCACCTATGAGTTCTTCAAAGAGAACGTCTTGAAAGGCAAAGACTTCGTTGCCAGCGCCCAGACCATGCCTGGCACTGCTGCCGTGCTCCAAGCTGTGGCCAAGGACAAAAACGGCATCGGCTACGGTGGTGCTGCCTACGGCGAAGGTGCCAAGCACCTCTCCATCAAGGCGGATGAATCCAGCCCGGCCATCGAGCCGACCGAAGAGAACGTCGTGAAGGGCACCTATCCCATCTGGCGCTATCTCTACATCTACGTGAATCCGAATCTGGACAAGGGCGAAGTCGCTACTTATCTGACTTGGATCCGCAGCGATGAAGGCCAGAAGGTCGTGAAAGACATCGGTTACTTCCCGCTGCCGAAAAATCTGCGGAGCAATTAAGTGGTTTAGTTGGTGTGTGTGAGTTGTTAAGTTAGTTCCAACGGGAACGGGGTGGATGCCGGACCACCGAAAAACGGCGGTTAGGTTAGCATCTGCTCCGTTCCTATTTTTTGTCTCATGACCAACAGCAATAAAGAAAAGCGCTCGATCGGCTGGATGGGTCTCCATCGCGGCCACAAGGCGCGGCCAATGGAATGGCTGGCTGAGAAGTTCATCTTCCTCGTCTCCCTGTCGGCCATCCTGATGGTTTTTTTGATTTTCATTTTCGTTTTGCGCGAGGCGCTCCCCGTTTTCCTCGGCAAGGCGAACAGCACGGCGGCCATCACCGCCGTCCCGGTGGAGAAGATGAACACGATGAGTGATGCCGAGCTCATCGAATACCTCGCCGTGACGCCGGCCGAGTTCAAGGCCATGGACAAGGAAACGATCAAGGTCTTGATGGAAGTGCGGTTGGAAAACATGAAGGAATCGCCCACAGACAAGGATGCCGGCATCAATACCGCTTCGTGGACCTACCTCCTGTGGCCTTACCAATGGACCGGCTATGAAAAGCCGGAATACATCTGGCAGCCGATTTCCCAGATCCATAAGTACAATATCATCCCGTTGCTCATCGGCAGTCTGAAGACCACCATTGTGGCCTTGCTTTTCGCGGTGCCGGTTTCCTTGGGCGCAGCCATTTATGTTTCGCAGATGGCCAGCCCGAAGGTGAAAGAATGGCTCAAGCCCACCATCGAACTGCTCGCAGGCATTCCCTCGGTGGTTATGGGTTTCTTCGCCCTTATCGTCATGGCAACGGTGTTGAAAGCAGTGTTCGGCTATGAATCGCGTTTGAATTCTTTCGTGGCCGGTATCGCGCTGGGATTGGCCATCATCCCGGTGGTGTTCTCCATAGCGGAAGATGCGCTTACCAGTGTGCCGCGCAGCTACACTCAGGCAGCGCTCGCGTTGGGTTCGTCGCGTTGGCAGGCCGCGTGGCAGATCGTGCTGCCGGCCGCTATCCCAGGTGTATTCGCAGCGGTGGTGTTGGGCTTTGGCCGCGCTATCGGGGAAACGATGATCGTCCTCATGGCCAGCGGCAATGCGAGCATCGTCTCCTGGAACTTCTTCGATTCCACCCGCACGATGACGGCCACCATTGCGGCCGAGTTGGCTGAAGCAGTGTTTGGCGGCCATCACTACCGCGTCTTGTTCATGCTCGGCACGATTCTCTTCGTCGTCACGTTCCTCTCGAACCTCGCTGGTGATCTGATCATTCATAAGCTCAAGCACAAGCTGGAGGGAAAGCGCTGATATGGACACGCAGACCCCCATGCTCAATTTCACTCCGCCTGAGCCACCGCGGGGCCGTGATTTCAAAACCCAAGGCTTTGATTTCTGGTCCTTCTTTTTCAGCGGCCTGACGGGTCTGGCCACTTTGTTGATCCTCACCATCCTGGCCATCATCCTCATCAACATCACGATGAACGGTGCGCCCGGACTTTCCTGGCGCTTCCTCGTCTCGGGTGCGGACAAGGATATGTTCGATGTCGATAAGGCGGGCGTACTGCCCATGATCATCGGTACGACGATTCGCGTTATCCTGATGACCATCTTCGTGATTCCCATCGGTGTCATCACCGCGATCTATCTGACCGAGTACGCGCACAACACCTCCATCTGGACGCGTATCATCCGGGGTGCGGTGAACAATCTGGCGGGTGTGCCCTCCATCGTGTTCGGTTTGTTCGGCTTGGGATTCTTCATCAGCTTTCTGGGAGCTCACATCGATCAAAACATCCTTCACGCCACCGAACCTACGTGGGGCAAACCGGCCATTCTCTGGGCCTCCCTGACGCTGGCGGTCATGACTTTGCCCGTGGTGATCGTGGCCACGGAAGAATCCTTGAAGGCCATTCCGCAAGGTCTGCGCGAAGCCAGCCTTGCGCTCGGGGCCACCAAGCTGGAGACCATTCTTAAGATCGTCTTGCCCCAGGCGTTGCCCGGTATCCTCACCGGCGGCATTCTTTCCATCAGCCGCGCCGCGGGCGAAGTCGCTCCCATCCTCTTCACCGGCGCCGCCTATTACATGAAGGATTACCCGCATGCGCTCACCGATCAGTTCATGGATCTGGGCTACCATGTGTTCATCCTTTCCACGCAATCGCCGAATATCGAGCAGACGCGGCCCATCCTTTATGCCACCGTGCTGGCGCTTTTGATTTTGACTTTCGCCCTGAATATTGTCGCCATCCTCGTGCGTGCGCAGATGCGCCGGAAGATGCGCCTGCTCGGGCATTAATCTATGCTGGCTATGGCTGAACCAACTGTCCCCAAGCTGACGGTCGAAGTGGGTGCGAACGCTCTCAGCGCCAAGGATCTCGCGAGCGCGCCTGCGCTCATCGAGGCCAAAAATCTAAGCCTCTACTACGGCTCGTCCAAGGCGCTCAAGGAACTCTCGCTCACCATCCAGGAGAAGCAGGTCACTGCCTTCATCGGCCCTTCCGGTTGCGGCAAATCCACGTTCCTGCGCTGCTTCAACCGCATGAACGACCTCATCGATAACGTGAAGATCACGGGTGAGATCAAGATCGCCGGTCACGACATCTATGGTCCGGATGTGGACGTCATCGAGCTGCGTAAACGCGTGGGCATGGTCTTCCAGAAATCCAATCCGTTCCCTAAGTCCATCTACGAAAATATCGCCTACGGCCTGCGTCTGCATGGTGTGAAGAACAACGCCGAGCTCGATGAGGTCGTCGAGAAAAGCCTGCGCGGTGCCGCCCTTTGGGATGAGGTGAAGGACCGTCTGCACACCAGCGCCTTGGGCCTTTCCGGCGGTCAACAGCAGCGCCTTTGCATCGCGCGCGCCATCGCCATCAAGCCCGAGATCATCCTCATGGATGAACCCGCCTCCGCGCTGGACCCCATCGCCACCGCGAAGATCGAGGATCTCATCCTCGACCTGAAGAAAGAATTCACCATCGTCATCGTCACGCACAACATGCAGCAGGCCGCGCGTATCTCGGATCGCACCGCCTTCTTCTACATCGGCGAATTGATCGAGTACGATGTCACCTCCAAGATTTTCACCAACCCGTCCAAGAAACAGACGGAAGATTACGTCACGGGCCGTTTCGGTTGATGACATCGGCCGCGTATCCAGATAAAAATCCATTTTCCGCATATGCAGACGCACTTCGAACGCGAACTCGGCCAGCTCAAGGACAAGCTCCTCACCATGTCCAGCCACGCCACCTCGTCCGTGGCTAATGCCGTGAAGGCCCTCGTAGACCGCAACGACGATCTTGCCCGCCAGGTCATCGAGTCGGACAACGTGCTGGATAACATCGAGAAGGAGATCGACGAGATGGCCATCCATCTGTTGAGCAAGGCCCCGCTCGCCTCCGACCTCCGCCTCATCACCGTGGCCATGAAGTGTAGCCACCACTTGGAGCGCGTTGCCGATGAGGCCACGACCATTGCCCGTCGTAGCATCGAGCTCAGCCAGGAGCCGCAGCTCAAGCCTTACGTCGATATTCCCCGCATGGCCACCATGGCGCTCGACATGATGAATGAAGGTCTCGGCGCCTTCGTGAACCGCGCTCCCGATCGCGCCCGCGCCGTCATCCCGCGTGATAAGGAAGTGGACGCACTGAACAAACAGCTTCACCGCGAACTCGCCAGCTTCATGATCGAGAAGCCCACGACCATCACGCGTTGCTTGAATCTCATGGTCATCTCCAAGAGCCTCGAACGCATCGCCGACCACGCCACGAACATCGCGGAAGAAGTCGTGTATCTGTTCGAGGCTAAGGACATCCGCCATACCGGCAAGGGCCTCACGGCTCCAGCCGATACGACGGGGACGCCGCCCGTGAACTGAGCGGTGGTTAGTCGGTCTGCGGTTTCACGAGCAGGACTGGACGTTTCGTCTGGCTCAGAACTGCTTGCGCCACGGAGCCCAGCAGGGTTCCCGTGAGTCCGGTATGGCCCTGCGTGGCCAGACAGATGGTATCCGCACCGAACCGTTCGGCCGCCTGTGCGATCGCCTTGGCCGGCTCGCGGTCTTCCACCACCTCGATCTCGCTTTCGATGCCCAGTTCCGCTGCTTCGCTCGGGATCAACTCCGCCAGTTTCGCCTCCACCTGTCTCTTCAGTTTTACCCACTCCTTCTTCGTCGGTTGCAGCTTCTTCATTTTGCCGCCGATCAAAGGATTCGGAAACTCATTCACCGGCAGCACATGCAGCAGATGCACCACGCCACCCGCCCGTGAAAGACTGAACGCCTGCGCGATCGCCGTATTTCCCAGCTTCGAAAGATCCGTTGTCACTAACACCCGGCTCACCGGATGAATCCCTGCTGGGCTGTGCGTGTTCGAGATCGGCACGCACAACACATTCGTGCGGCACGTGTGCAAGATGTCCCGCGAGAACGACGCGTGCCACAACCGCGCCGTGCCATGCCGTTGATGCGTGCCCGTGATCACCAGGTCCGCCTTGTTGGCCGCCGCCATGTGCGCCACCGCATAATCCGGCCGTCCCAGATTCGGCTCGATCACGATCTCATACCGCGCCTTGCCCAAGATGTCCTGCACCTTCCGGCGCAAGTCGCGTTCGACTATCCGTTGCACCTCCGGATCATTCGCCGTCAGGGACATCGGCCCCTTCAACCCCAACCGTGCCCGCTCGCTCAAAGGCGAATCTACATATCCGATCGTGATGTCGCACGGACCCGCCTGCTGCAACACCTTCACAAATTTCAACGCCGCATCCGAAGCTGACGAAAGATCGCACGCGATCAAGACCCGCAAAGGCCGCTCGCCGGCCGTCCAATCCTCGATCGGCTTCGCATCCCGCACCACGAGCGTCGGCACCTGAGCCGCTTCGGCGACACGTTCCGAAACGCTGCCCAGCAACCACCGTCCTGCTGCCGAACGCCCTTGCGACGACACCACCACCAGCTTCACGAAATCTGGTTTCGCCCGTTCCACCAGGCATTCATACGGCGCGCCCGTCATCAACTCATCGATGACCGTCACCCCCGTCTCACGCAGCCGCTTTGCCTCTGCCTTCAGGTTCCGCCCCGCCACCGTGGACATCTCCGACAGCACTCGCGGTGAAAAATCCTCGAACCCGCTCTCCGCATACACATGCGCCAGCACGAGGCTTTCACCCCACGCATTCGCCAGCGCGGCCGCCGCGTTCGCAGCCTGCACCGCCTGCTCTGAAAAATCTGTTCCGACTAGGATTCTCATGATGGTTAGTTCTCCGTTCGTGGTTCTGCCATAACCTCCGTCCGAACCCGCAATAAGGCACGCCTAAAATTGCACGTTACCAAGCAAACTTTGCCCTCGTAACTGCCATCGTCAACAGACGCAGACTATTTTTCACCACCCCTCACTTCACCATCCAATAAACCACCGCCGCCAACAGCGCCGCACACGGCATCGTCAGCACCCAAGACAACAGGATGCCGAGGATCACCTTGGTGTTCACCTTGCCCGTCGTCAGCCCGATGCCGAACAAGGAACCCACTGACACATGCGTTGTGGAGACTGGTAGCCCATACTTGCTGGCCGCGATCACGAGGATGCCAGTGGACAGGTTCGCCGCGAACCCTTGCCCATGATTCATTGCCGTGATTTTGTGGCTCATCGTCTCCGCCACTTTCCTAGCGTTCAGCAACCCGCCGATCGCGATGAACAGGCCCACCGCCATCAGTCCGTAACGGATGTCCAGCACCTGGATCACCAGCAGCATCGCCGCGATCTTCGGCGTATCATTCAGCCCTCGCGCAAAACTAACCACGCCCGCACTCAGGAAATGTGCCGCATCCATGACCTTTTGCGACTTGATACCCCAGACCGCACCCGCATACCGCTCCAGACATTGCTGCTCTTCACCTGCACAAACCTCCAGCTTCGGCGGAGCCGCGACCTGCAAGGCCATCACCGAGCCCGGCTGGGGAATCGGGATCACTTGCTGGGTTTCGCCCACGCACAGGCACCACTCCTTCGTGATCCCCAATTTCAGCCGCACATAGCGCAAGCCCAGATACAACGGCGCCGCCAGCAACACGGCCAGCACTGGGCTGAGCAAAAGCGGCAGCAGAAAACCTTTGCCCAGCGATTGAAAATTCACCTCGGTCCCCACCGCCACCAGTCCGCTGCCGATGATCGCCCCCGTCAGCCCGTGCGTGGTCGATACCGGAAACCCCGTCACCGTGGCGATGATCACCGTGAGCCCGGCACCGGCCGCCACTGCCAGCAGAAAAAGCTCCGAACCCACCAGCGCATCCGGCACCAGTCCTTTGCCTGAGAATTTCTTCAACACCACCTCCGCGAAGAAAAGCGAACACACCGACCCCGCGAACGTCGTGACCGTCGCCCACCAGATCGCCGTGCGATAGCTCGCCGTCTTGCTCCCGAACAACGACGCCACCCCTTTGAAATTGTCATTCGCCCCGTTGGAATATGCGAGGAAGCACGTCGCCAGAAATAACAGCCAAATCATATCAGCTCACCTTTGTATTAAATCGGCGAAAACTTGGCTCGAAGTTGAATGTGCTCACATGCGCAATAGTGCATATGATGCGAAAATCCAGCAAACAAAATCAGAGGGCAGGGTATACCAGCATACCCCGCCAATATCGGAGCCTCAGCGCGCCGCGTCGAAGCCCAGATTGAACAAGCATCCCTTGCTTACTGACGTCAAAGCACGATAAATGTTCTCCCTCTCCTCCTCAACGGGGAGAGGGGTGAGCGAGCCCGGCGTCCTCAATGCGCAAGAAATCCCTCGTAAGTTTCTTCCACTCCACCGGCCACTTCTTCAAATACGACTCATGCCCCGTATCCTTGAATACATGAAATTCTGAATCCTTCGGCAAGTTCGTCCGTACCTCCTCGATATTCGCCAGCGTCACCCGGTTATCACTGTCCCCGTTCATCAGCAGGGCAGGGCACTTCACCGCCTTCGCATACTCCGCCGGATTATGGGTGAAACCATTGAACCCGAACTGTCGCCCGCCCCAGAACACCAGCAACTTCGCCAAGGGAAACGGCGGCAACTTCATCACGCGAAACCGGTTCTCCGTCGTCGCCAGCAACTTGTTGAACGGACACTCTAGGATAATTCCATCAGGCTCCACCCTGGCTGTGGCCACCGCCCGTAAAATTGATGCTGCGCCCAGTGACGAACCCAGCAAGATCACCTTCCGCCCCGCCGCCCGCTCCTTCACGAACTTGAACGCCGCCGCCACATCCGTGGCCTCATCCCACCCGATGCTCGTCGAATCTCCCGCCGAACCACCGCTTCCATGAAAATCCACCAGCCAGCATTCACACCCCATCTCATGCAACGCTGCCGCCATATCCAGTTGTGAATCCTTCGAGGAAGAGTAACCGTGAAACAGCACCGCCACCGGTTTGCTGGAATCGTTCGGAATCCGCCACGCCTCCAGCTCCAGCCCATTCGCTCCCACCAGTCGATGCGTTTCAAACGCCAACCCCAAATCTTTCGGCGTCCGTTTGTTTTCCGGTCGTGGAATCGTCACCCCTTTGAAGAGAACCTTGATCTTGCTCCAGGCGGAAAGCTGCTCCGGTGGTGCTGTGCGCCGCGCATCATCCCGCGCGAAATGCGTCATCGCCCACGCATGCTGATACGCCACCACATTCAGCGCCACAAACCCAAGCACCAGCAACAGCGTCGAAATGAAAAGTATTTTGCGCCACCGCCTCCGCATGCCCACAACCTGCCACAGAAATGCTAAATGGTGAAACCGTTAAATCTTGTAGCGCAGACTGGCAGTCTGCCGTGTCGCAGATTGGTAATCTGCGAACCTCCCGAAATTAATTAAAGCAGCCGACTGCCAGTCGGCGACACAGCAGGTTGCCAACCTGCGCTACCATACCGCGCGTCAGCGGCCTACCCCGTCGCGATCTTCTTATACGGCTCGCCCTCATTCAGCGTCGGCCGTTCCGGACGTCCCCGATACTTGTAAACCAGCCCCATGTTATCCAGGCCCATGAGCCACAACATCGTCGCATGCAGATCATGCACATGCAGCCGCTGATCCACCGCGTGCAGGCCCAGGTCATCCGTGCTGCCGATCGTCTGTCCGCCCTTCACGCCGCCGCCTGCGAACCACATCGAGAAACCCGTCGGATTATGATCACGCCCATCGCCCTTCTCGGACATCGGCGTGCGCCCGAATTCACCACCCCAAACCACCAGCGTATCCTCCAGCAACCCGCGCGATTTCAAATCCTTCAACAATCCCGCGATCGGCTTGTCAGACGACAGGCAGAGCTGCGAATGGTTCTGCTCCATTTTGCTGTGCGAATCCCATTTGCTGCCCGACCCGTGGTAAAGCTGCACGAAGCGCACCCCACGCTCCACCATCCGGCGCGCCAGCAGGCACATGCGGCCATACGTGGCCGTCTCCTTCTGGTTCATGCCGTAAAGCTCCTTCGTGGCCTCCGTTTCCTGGCTCAGATCCACGACCTCCGGCGCTGCCGCCTGCATGCGGAAGGCCAGTTCATAACTCATGATGCGCGCATCCAGCTCCGTCTGCTCCGGATGTTGCCCGGCATACTGGCGGTTCACCTGGTTCAGGAAGTCCAGCTTGCCGCGCTGCTGCATCTCCGTGATGCCCTCCGGTGTGTTCAAGTTCGGGATCGGCTCCGCACCGCTCTGCAAGCGGATGCCCTGATACAGCGCCGGCATGAAACCAGAACTCCAGTTCCGCGGCCCATTCACCACGCTGGACTGATTGTCCTGCATGACCACATACGCGGGCAAATCCGTATTCTCCGTGCCCAGACCATAACTCACCCATGCCCCCATCGAAGGCCGTCCGCCGAGGATGGACCCCGTATTCATCTGGCAAACGCCGGAGGAATGGTTGATGCCATCCGCATAGCACGAACGCACCACCGCGATATCATCCACGCACGTCGCCACGTTCGGCAACCAGTCAGAAACCCAAAGACCGCTCTGCCCGTGCTGCTTCCACTTGCGCTGCGAAGCGAGTAGGGGAGCATTTCCTTCACCCATGGCGAGGATGACCTTGCCAAAACTGTCCGGCAACGGCTTGCCCGCGAGACGGTTCAGTTCCGGTTTGGGATCAAAGAGATCGATATGGCTCGGTCCGCCTTCCATGAAGAGGAAGATCACGCTCTTGGCCTTGGCGGGCAGTTGTGCCGGCTTGCCGATCAACGGCGATTTCACCAGCCCATTGGCGATCGCCGACGATTGCCCCATCAGATAACTCAACGCCAGCGAGCCAAAGCCCAGCGCTCCCTTCGACAGGAAATCCCGCCGCGAAAAGATCGGCTCGTAACGATGACACCGTGGATCAGACGACTTCTTCATACCTATTCGACGTAAAGAAACTCATTCGAATTGAGCAAAATGTGGCAGAAATCGATCAAGGCAGTCTTGCGCACATTCACTTTCGTTTTCGCGAACACCGCCGAAGGCCGGATATCCAGCCCGTTGCCCGTCGCATCGCGGAACACGTCCGGCTTCGCCTCGAACTGCCAGTAACCTACCACATGCTTGTTCAGCGTCTCGGAGGTGAACAGGATTTGATCCACGCCCAGCGCCTTGTTCGAGAGCCGCACATCATCGATCAACCCGTCGAAGAACGACTGCCCCTGTCCCGGCCGTCCGCCAATGGTGAACGAATTCTTGCTCGCATAACCGCCCGTGATCGTATGATTGATCTTGGCGATGAGCAGAGGCTCGTCGTCGTTGGACAAATCCTTCACGTAGAAGGAAACCTCTCCCGGCTTGCCGTCTTTGGCCAACTTCACGGCTGCCGCGACATAATACGGCTTGTCGAACTGGATGTGCTGGTCGGAGAAGATCGCTTCATTCCCCATCTTGCCGTCCAGTTTCATGCCCGTTATCTGCAGCACCAGCGTCTGCGGTTTGCGGCGCGAGGCCTTCCCCGTGATGCCGAAGCTCCAGCCCGGCTGCGGATCGCTCCCGCTCCAGTTCGCCGCGATGGTCCGTACAGACCCATTTTCGTAGATCGAGCGGATCAGCACGAAGGCTTCGATGGTGAATTCATTCGTCGGCATGATGCCTGTGGGTGGCACCTCGAAGCGGCTCTGCGGCCCTTCCGGCGACATCAACGCTGCTTGACCGTCGCGATAGGGAAGCTTGTCATACAGGAACGCCGCTTTGGCTGAACCGGCCCGCACTGGGTCGATGCGTTCTTCCTGTTCCTTGAGGAACTGCACCGCCGCCGTCGTTTCCTTCGGTGAAGGACTGCGGCCATACGCCAGTTGGAAAGCGTAATCCACCAGACGCGATTCATCCGCCGAACCTTCCTTCTCCAACCGTTCCGCAAACGCTTTCGCCCGTTGCAACATCAACTGGCTGTTGATCAGTAATAGCGATTGCACCGGTGTAGTTGTCGTATCCCGCGCGGAAACACTGTTGAACCACAGCGGCGCATCGAACACATCGATCAAGGGATCGCGCGTATTCCGCATGATGCGCGTATAGATGGCCCGGCGCGGCTCGCTGGCGATGACGCCCGGTCCGCCCGCGTTCAGTTCCAGTTCACCCGTCACTGAGAAGATCGCATCACGGATTTGTTCCGCATCCAGACGCCGTACATTCGACCGCCAGTAAAGCTTGTTCTCCGGATCCTTCAGCTTGCCCGCTTCCATCTGCGGATGCGTGACTGCCTGCCGATATGTGGCCGACATCAAGATGCTCTTGTGCAGCTTCTTCAGACTCCAGCCGTCTTTCACGAACTGCGAGGCCATCCAGTTCAGCAGTTCCGGATGCGATGGCACTTCACCCAATTTACCGAGGTCGCTCGCGCTGGAGGCCAGTCCTTTGCCCATGTGATATTGCCAGATGCGGTTCACGATCACGCGCGCCGTGAGCGGATTGCTCGGCTGCGTCAGCCACTCAGCCAAAGCCGCGCGGCGACCAGTAGAATTCGGCGCCGTGGCCACCGGTTTGATTGTGGCCGGCTTTTCATCCAGCACGCTCAGGAAACCCGGTTCAATCGGCTCTTTGCCCTTCTTGGGAATGAACACGGGCGGTGCTTTCGGGCCCATGTCCGTCACGGCCAAGGCCACGGGCAAATCCTCCGGCTTCTCTTTGTCGAACTGCGCGAGCTGCTTCTTCAAGGCCAGATAACGGTCCTTGTCCTCGCCTTTGATCGTCCGCTCCATGCGGTCGTACTCATAATACACCTGCCGATAAGCGAGTTCGGCCAACTGATGTTCCAATGGCTCACGTTGCGCTACCGGCTTGTTGATCATCGCCTGGATGTCATCCGGGAACATGATGATCGCCTTGTTGGCGGCGGTGGGGCGATATTTGACTTCGATCGCTTCGATGTCCTTGCGGATCTCCGCCGTCTTGGTTTCCCACGCCACCATCCTGGCGGCGTGTTCCTTCTTGTCTTTCTCCGTCGCCGCGATGAGGTCCTCGCGCGGCATGATGGGCGCGAAGAATGCCTGCAGGCGGTAGTAATCCTTCTGCAACAGCGGATCGTACTTGTGATCGTGGCAACGCGCACACTGGAGACTGACGCCGAGGAACACATCACCCGTCGTGTCCGTCAGATCGTTCATGATCGTCGTCCACTGGCCGCGCACATCGCGGTTGTTGTATTCGTAGATCCAGTGCCGCAAGTAACCCGTCGCGATGAGTGCCTCCGGATTGTTCGGATACAGCTCATCACCCGCGAGCTGTTCCTTCACGAAAAGATTGTACGGCTTGTCCGTGTTGAAAGACTTGATGACGTAATCCCGATACCGCCAGGAGAGGGGACGATAATCATCGATGCGATATCCATCGGAATCCGCGTAACGCACCAGATCCAGCCAATACCTCGCCCAACGTTCACCATAGCGCGGACTGCTCAACAAACGGTCGATCAACTTCTCATACGCATTCGACGACGTATCATGCAGGAAGTTATCCACTTCACCCGGCGTCGGGGGCAGACCAGTAAGATCAAAAGTGACGCGCCGGATCAAAGCACCGCGTTCCGCTTCACCTGCCGGCTTCAGCCCCTCTTTCTCTAACCGCACAAAAATGAACCGGTCGAGTTCGTTCTTTGACCACCCGCCATCTTTCACCGTCGGCACAGGCGGCTGTTTGAGCGGTTGGAAGGACCACCATTGACGGTCTTCATCCGTGATCTTGCCGCGCGGCTTGATCTTAGAGAGGTCAGCTCCGGGCCACGGCGCACCTTGCTTCACCCATTCCGTCAGATAACCGATCTCTTCATCGCTGAGCTTGGGCTTCTTGGACGGCATTTTGAGATGCTCATCCGTATGTTTGATCGCCTTGATGAAAAGGCTCTCGTCCGGCTTGCCCACTACGATCGCCGGACCATTGTCGCCACCTGTGATAAACCCACCCAAAGTATCCAAGACCAAGCCACCCTTCATCTTGTGACCCGCATGGCTGTGGCACTCGAAGCACTTCCCTTGCAGCACCGGCAAGACCTTGTCCTCGAAAAGCGCTTGTTGGGCAGTGGTGATGGTCGTCGCTTGGGCGGAGACCAGAGTGAGCAGTGAGACAGCCGCTGTTCCTATGTAAACACGGGCGGCTACACTCAGCTTCGAGCGCTTCAAATCACGATTTTCGAGTTGGTCCCCGGGCATATTTTAGTGTTGCTGGGTCTAGGTAGCAAAATATAGGTCATTTGACCCCTGCCGTCAGCACCTTTAATCGACAAGTTTTTGACCGATTAACGCACCCGCAGGGTAGGGGGTTTGCCTTGGGGATGTTCCTTGGAGGCAAAGGCATGCGCCATGCCCTGATGCTCGTTCTCACTCGTTTCACGGATGACGACGAAAGACACCAGACCGTTCGTGTCCTCGCGGATGAAACGTGCCAAGGCTTCTGACTTGATGGTGATGAGATCGCTGGAGCCGCCGCGCGGCATGATGAATTCGGCCAGCTTGCGGGTTTTGTTTGGGATCAGTCCGGTATCCGTATTGGCGGGAGCATTGCCCCACATCAGGCTGTTTTCCTTCCAATAGTCCAAGGATTGGTCCGTGATGCCATAAACGGCAAACGTGCAATCCGGCACCAGAGCGGCAAAACCGAAACCGCTGGGCCGGGGATCCAGCACTAATTGTGCTTCCGAGATGTTATCCGGGCCGATGTGGAATTCTTCCGAGATATCCACATAGCTCAATTGGGAAACATCGAAAGTGAGGTATATCCGCCGTTCGTTGCCCTGTGCGTTTTCCTTGTTCGGCGCATTTTTGACGTCCGTATGCTTGGCCATGAGCAAGGAGTGCAAGCCATTGGGTTCCTTCCCCCCTTTCTGCACATACGCGTCCTTGCCCAGGCGGAACGACGTCGGGATCGAGAGCCAGCGTTCTGCTTGATACATCTGATCCAGTCGCACGGGTTCCGGTACAATGGCGGCGAGAGCGACATTGTCCATGCCTACGATATACGCCTTACCTTTCGTCAACTGCCGGATTTCCCGGCTGCCGAGCTGTTGCACATCGACGATGCCGTCAAAAGCATAAACGTGGGAAGTCTTGAGTGACCCCACCGTCACACCGAAGCGGCTGCCCCGGTCCATGGCTTTCAACTCAGGAGTATAGATCGTGAATCCGCGGGCGGTCGGAGGGATTTCCGCCACCACGGAACCTTCCATCACCCGGCACCGGGTGTCATCTATCAGCCGGATGGTGGTCGGTGCTTCCAAGAAAAGCGTGGTGCCATTCTCGTACTTTAACGTGGCCATTCCTTCCAGCAGCACGAGTACTCCTGCACCCAATTTTGACTGCTCCTTGGTGGGCAAGTCGGAGCTGCCCCATTTGCAATGTTGCACCTTCACCAAAGTGGCCATGGGACGAACCGGTTCCGGTATCACCACGGGGGGAGTGAGTAAGAACCGGCTGACGACCAGGGTGATACAGGCGGCCGCGGCGGCCGAGAGCAGGGGCACCCACCATTTACGGAACTGGGGCTCGGGGGCCGGTGTGTCCAGCAGACTGCCGAGCGACTCCCGCTCCGCCCGCAACGTGGCGTGCATCCAAACCTGTTCGACATATTCCGCCCGGACTTTCGGATCTTTGACGACCGCCATCTTCAAGGACGCCAATTCTTCCGGCGTCAGGTCACCGTCCAGCGCACGATTTATCCGTTCGTTATTAGGGGAGGATTCGCTCATAGGACGCGGGAAAGGGCCAACTGGCGCTGGACGCAATCATTCAACAGTTTGCGGATCCGGCTGAGCAAACGATAGGCCGCACCGGACGTCTGGCCGGTTTTGGCGGCGATGGCATCGATATCCAAGTCTTCGTAATAACGCAGGACAATCATCTTGCGGTGCGGTTCGGAGAGCTTTCGCAAGCAGGTTTGCAGCGCATCGGACTGCCGGTCAAGCAGGGTTTCGTTCAGTTCGATCTCGGCGGAGACCGCCTCGATGAAGGCTTCATCCAGTTCGGAAGACGGGTGGCGGGCCTTGCTCCGGCGGTAATTGAGGATGTGGTACGTCACGATTTTACGGGCCCAAGCGCGAAAATTGGTCCCCACGATGAAGTTCTGAAATTGTTTCCACATCACCACCTTGCAGTCCTGCAAGATATCCTCGGCATCCGCTTGGGTGTGGACCAGGCTATAGACATACGCCGCCAGCCAGCGGTCATTCTGCGTCAGCAGCCGCAGGTAGGCTTCCGTGCGTTCCGCTGGGGCGGAATCAACCGGAGTATTGGCAAGTGGTTCGTCCATAGTACACAGCTTGTTTACAAGGGAATGTCCTGAGCGCCAAACTTTGGACGCACTATTTTCAGCCATTTTTTCAACCGGACAAAGACGGCACTGTTTCTGACGCTCTTCCCGCAGAAATCTCCGGTCGCTGCATAATTGTTGTCCAAAACATCCGGCCCCATGACATCTATCATGAAAAGCCCTGATTGTTTTCCGGTGTGCTGGCTGTTTGCGCCATTTGGAAGTGGGGATAACCGACGATATGAAAATATTTAAACCAAACCAGTTTCGTTCCGTCTTTACCGGCCGCCTGCCTATGAAAACTTCGAAATCCTCCGGCTTCACTCTGATTGAATTACTCGTCGTCATCGCCATCATCGCCATTCTGGCCGGCATGCTGTTGCCCGCCTTGGCGATGGCCAAGCAGAAGGCGGCCACCACCAAATGCCTGAGCAACTTGAAGCAGATCGGCGTGGCGTACAGTTTGTACACCTCCGATAACACGGAGAAACTTCCTTTTGCGACGCACAACGTCGCTGGTGTGAATCCCGGATGGGACGTGATGCTGGACCCCTACTTGGGCGGCACGCGAACCAATATCAGCTCTTCGTACATGGGCAACAGCGCCAACGGTCACAACACCGTCTATAAATTCATCCTCTGCCCAGCGGACAAGATCGTCCTTTCCGGGTTGTGGAACGGCGGGGTGGGACGCGAGACGGTTTTCGAGAAACGCCGCACCTATTCCATGCCGCTGCATAACATGCAAACCACGAACTGGCCGCCCAATCCGGCTAATTCCACCGGGGTGGGCCTGTTCTTCGATTCGTCCAATTTCTTCCCCAATTTCAATTCCACCGTCGGTACGTGGGGTGCGATCGTGCCCCCCTTCGCCACCCTGCAAGCGGACGGGCGATACACGGCCAAGCGGATGGCCGCGGTGAGAACCGGCGTGGTGCTGGACGCCGTGGGCACCATGACTCTGACGGAACAGGCCAATTTCGAGAACTTGGCCGGCGCTCGTGTTTTTGCCGCCATTCCCCGCGCTGACGCGCATCTGCAAACGACTAACCGGGTTGGCGGCGGCAATTTCTCTGGCGAAGGCATGCTCCCCGGCCAGTTCCACACCAAGATGATCAATTATCTCTTTGCCGATGCGCACGCCGAAACCATGCCTCCGGAAAAGACCGTGGGGGACTTTGGGACCATGGCCGTGCCCAAGGGCATCTGGACCATCAAAGCCAAGGACTAAAAATTAAATTCATGAAACCCTATCTGTTGTTCGTATTGACCGTTTCCTTCGGTCTGGCCGGATGTGGCGGCTCGAAAGAAGAGGCTCCGCTTCCTTCCGCACCACCCGCACCTGCCAGTGTCGATATTGGTGCAGCAGTTCCGGCGGCTGCCGTTCAACCGACCGCTGATACCTCATTGGTGGAAGGCGGGATCAAAGAAGAGGTGCTCCCGCAATTGGCGCCGGTGCAAAAAGGCATCGAAGCTTTTAAGGCCAAGCACGGTCGGCTGCCCAATAACGTATTCGAGATGGTGGAGGCTGGGGTGATCGCGGAGTTGCCGAAGCTGCCGCCCAACAAGATCTACTACATGGATCACGATAAGGGCACTGTGCACGTCGCCACGGGGCCTTAAGCCGCGCGCAACCATATTCCAAGCAGCAAAAAAGCCGGACAGGCATTCCTGTCCGGCTTACTAGTGAAGGCCATCATTTTCCTAAGGCCTTCGCCACGGCCGCTTTGATTTGCCCTCCTCTGAGATCAACCACCACGATTTTACCTGCGGGGTCGATCAATAGAATCTGGGGAATGCTGGAGAAACCGTAACTTTTGGTGACCAGATCTTCCTCCCAGTCACCTAAAATGACCTGCTGCCATGGCATTTTATTCTGCCTGACGAAATCGCGTAATGTCTGCACCTCGGCGTCCAAGCTCAGGCTCACCAAGGCGAAACGTGCATCTTTGCCAAACTCATCATGGATCGCTCGCAGGTTGGGCAACTCCTCGACACAAGGGCCACACCATGTCGCCCAAAAATCCAAGAGGACATACTTGCCCTGCAGCTCAGACAGTTTCAGGTTGCCGCCCTCCAGCTTTTTGGCCGTGAAATCCGGGGCTTCATCCCCGTGCCCCAACATCGGCTTCACCAGGATTTCACCGATATCATAGGGTTGCTTGGTGGAATTGCTTAGGGCGGACTTTGGAATCTCAATTGTTTGATCGATATAGGCAGTTCGCTTTTTGCCGTCATCAAATGAAGCGCGGATCCGATACTGGCCCGGTGGGATCATATCACCTACCAGCGTGCCATCGGGCAACAATTGCAGGGCATTGCGGCGAGTTAATATCTCCGTTCGTCTCCGCCCTTTTTCCGTAGCCAACCACTCCCGCCACCACGCCGCTCTCTTGCCAAAGACATCCTGCTTCACAGGAACTGGTGGCGGCTCGATATCTTTGTTCGAATACTCCGTCGGTGAAAGCCAGATGACGGATTTGAGCGAATCATAATTGGTTAACCCTTTGCTCAAAATGGCGTGCCCTTTGATGCTGACCGCATCACTGGCGATTGATGCATAGCCTTTCTCGCCAGGTTTGACCTCCAAACTTCCTCGCAAAAAGAAAAGTTTCTTTGCCAATGGTTTTGGTGACTCCCGTATAGTTATCTGCCCCGACGGAACCACCGGGAAAACGAATTTGCCTTCCGCGTCTGTCATTATGGTGTCCTCTTTGATGACGAAGACATCATCCAGCAGATAATATTGCTCATCAGACGCCAGAAAACGCGGGTGCAAATCGTACCTGACCGACAGATCGCTCACCGGCTTGCCTTGGTTCAGACGCACCCCCTCAAGGCTGACCCATGGTTGCACGGTCATGAAAGGGTGATTGGTGAAATCGGACGTCTGCATCAGGACAAAGCCATAGTCATTCGCCACCGCCGCAAACAGGTTCGTAGTCGAAGGCATCGTGAAACTGCCGTTCGCATCCGTGCGCAAGCGCAATGAACCTCCCTCCAAAGTCTTCCCTTTCAACACCACACCTACCTCTTCACTCATGAAAACAATCTCTGCTCCGGGTAGCTTTTCACCCGTAGCATTCTGCACCTTCACCTCCAAGTGCGTCTTTTGGCCCGCCGGACTTTGTGCCCAAGTGGCGGTCACAACTAACAGTGAAAGCGCGGGTATGAGCAGGAACCTGCGGAGCAGGGTAGGGTGCATAAGTTCCATAGGCGTCCAGTGAATGCAGCGACGCTACTCCAAAGCACCTGATAATGGAAAATAAAAAAGCCGGACAGGAATTCCTGTCCGGCTTTTCTTGTAAAACGATTTCCAGGTTAGCTGGCGGCAGGCGCCGGCGTCTTCCAGAGAGCGATGGTATCGATGCGGAACTTGCGTTTGCCGCCTTCCAGTTCGATCTCCACTTCATCGCCCGTCTTGTGGTTCATCAAGGCCTGGCCCACCGGGGACAGGTAGCTGATGATGCCCTTTTCCGGTTCCGAATCCCAAGCGCCGAGCAACGTGAAGGTTTCACTCGTCCCGGTGGCGATCTCCGTCACCTTGATGACCGTGCCGATGCCGGATTCGTCCGCTTTGGCGGTGGAGAAGTCCGTGCCACGTGCGCGCACCAATTGGATTTCCAGTTCGCCCTTGCGGCGCATCAGGAGCTTCTGCGCTTCCTTGGCCGACTTGTATTCGTGGTTCTCGCGCAAGTCGCCGTAGCTGCGGGCGATGGCGATGTCCTTCGAGTTGGCTGGAATTTTCTTCTTAACCAGTTCCTCGTACTCCGCCTTACGGCGTTCCAAGCTCTCCCAAGAGACGATCAGACCGCTGTCCTGCTTGGACGTTTCACCTGTGATGAGCGATTGCGTGGACGGGTAATTCTTGACGATACGCGCCAACAAGGAGCGCTTGTCCATGTCATCGAAGCTCGGCGAGAGCTGGAGGGCACGGGTCAGATCCTTGATGACTTCCAAATCAGCAGAACCGATGAGTTCCACCAACAGGGTAGCGTCATCCAGGATGAAATCGCGCAGACGGTTCGAGCGGATCTCGTTGAACTGGTCGCGTTCCATCGCGGTCAGCATGGCGCGGAACACTTCCGGCCCGAGGATGTCAGCGAACGTGTCCGAACGTTCCTTGGCCAGCCAGAGCAGCAATTCGCTGCTGGCCGTATGCTGGCTGATCATGCGGGCCAGCGCGTCCTTCAATTCTTGGATCTTGCCCGCTTGCAACAGCACGGCGGCGCACTCACTGCACAGCTTTGCGGAGGATAGGTTCAGCAAGGAGAGGAGAGATTCGTGCCAAGAGGCCGGATGCGCTTCCTGATAGGACTGCAGCGCGCGGCGATACTTCGCAGCCGCCATGGATTCCATGATGGACTGGAAGGAGCTTTCGCCCGCCCACACTTCTTTGGAGGTCACTTCGCCCAGTGTCACCGCCAGATTGCAGGCGGCTCGCAGGTCGTCCCGGAGGAAAATGGCTTCGAGTGCCAGTGAGGGCTGGGTGCGCTGATGGGACTGGATGTCCGCATTCAACTGCGCGATGACTTCCGTCACTCCATTGTCGCGGTCCTGCAGGTCTTCCAGGCTCTTGGAGATCTCGTTGGCCACGATCAGCTTGGCCTTCAGGCCCTTGGCGGCACGGAATTCTTTGATCAGGCGGTCTTGCAGGGAGATGGTCTGCTCGCGCATCACCACCGGTTCGTTCTTCTTCAACGGCACGAGGAAATGTCCGTCCTTCTTCATCTCGCGCTTGGCCACTTCCCACCACTTCTTCCAGTCGCTCGCGATGATGTCCGGAACCAAGACACCTTGGATCTGGTCCACCGTCGCCTGGCCACCAAAGCTCGTCAGCACGACCTTGATCAAGTCAAGATGATGCAGCGCGGCCATTTGGCGCAAATTGTTCAGATCCGAGGCCTTACGGGCCAAGATGTGATCCTTGGGGATGGGTTTCAGGGAATCAGCAGCGAAGGACAGGTCCATCGAGTGGGCCGGCTTGCCTTGGAAATCGATGGCGAACCGGGCGAACACCGTGTCTACCGTGGTGATACGTCCGAAACCCCAACTACGGTGCATGCAATAACCGCCTTGCGCGAGTAGAACCAGCGCATCGACGTGCTTGCTGTTAATTTTTCCCGCCAGAGCCAGTTTCTCAAATTCTTCTCTCATATCAAATAACTCGCCTGCAATACAGTGTGCGTCATATTTAGGGCGTGACGGGTCAAAAACCAAGAGAAATTGCCTTACGCGTCCTGAGACGATGCGAACTATCTAATGAATATACCGAACACTTGCTGGATAGCGAGCTTTCTCGGCAACGACTTTCAAGTCCTGACCGGGGACTGGTCCAGGAGCTGGTCTACGGCATAGTCCGCGCCCGGGCTACGCTCGACTGGTTGATCGACCGAAAAACCGATGGCCGCCCACAAAAGGCCGACCTCCGCCAGCTTTTGCGCCTTGGGCTTTACCAGCTTTTCTGGCTGGACCGCATCCCGGATCATGCTGCCGTTCATGAAACCGTCGAATTGGCGCGGGAATTCGGCTATGGCCCCCAAGCCGGGTTCATTAATGCCACGCTACGCGGATACGGTCGCGAAAAGGAAGCCACCCAAAAGCTCCTAGCCGAACTGAAGCTCAGCGATCCTGCCATTGGCTGGTCGCAACCTGCTTGGTTAGTGGAGAAGTGGTTGCAGCGCTACGGCCCGGAGGACACTCAGAAGTTGCTGGCGTGGAACAATACTCCGCCGCCTACCTTCGCCCGCCTGAACACCACGCGCACGAATGCGGAAAAAATCATCCTCCAATGGCGCGAGGAAGCGGTGGAATACGACTTTTTCGCCCGTGATTGGCTGGATGAGCATCTCATGTTTCGCCTCAAGAGCCACCCAGCCTTGGAAACCCTACCGAGTTTCCGCCAAGGACTCTTCTATGTACAGGACCCCAGCACCTTGCTGGCGGTGCGGATGCTGGACCCGAAACCCGGCGAACGCATCCTTGATGCCTGTGCCGCACCGGGTGGCAAGGCGACCTTTATCGCGCAAAAGATCGGCAGTAGCGGTCTGGTGGTCGCTCGTGATATTACCGAATCCCGCCTGAACCTCATCAAAGAGAACTGCACCCGCCTGGGCTTCACCACCGTGGAGACGGACTTGGCCGATGAACCGAAGTTGAAATTTCGCTTCGATCGTATCCTCGTGGATGCGCCTTGCTCCAATACCGGCGTGCTACGTCGTCGCGTCGATCTGCGCTGGCGCATTCGCGCGGAAGAAATTGAGCGCCTACGCGTCCAGCAACTGGAACTGCTCCGCAAAGCCGCCGCCCAACTGGCCCCGAAAGGTACGCTCATCTATAGTACCTGCAGTCTGGAGCCGGAGGAAAACCGCCAAGTGGTGGATGCCTTCCTTGAGTTGGAGAAAGGTTTCAAACTCGAAACCGATCGGGAGTTGATCCCTTTCAAGGACGGCGTGGATGGCGCCTATGTGGCCAAGCTGGTTCGTGTGTAGCCGACGAGGTGACGAGGCGGACGGGCTTTTCGACGAAGTAAATCATTAGGCCTCCGGCTACGCCGGAGGCTTCGCCTTCATCACCATGATCTTGTCCACCCGGTGCCCATCCATATCCAGGACCTCGAAGACATAACCCTGTGTCTCGAATATTTCGCCTTCCCTCGGCACACGATTGAATTGCTGCATCACAAAGCCCGCCAGAGTCTGGTAATCACGATTACGTTCCTTGTCGAAACGGAAACCGGGCAAGGCACGTTCGACTTTTTCAAGGTCCACCATGGCGTCGATCAGCCAAGTGCCATCATCTCGCTGGCGCACGGCCGGCTTGGACCGTTCCTCCTGCGTGGCCACCTCACCCACGATGGCCTCCATGATGTCATTCAACGACACGATGCCCGTGATGGACCCAAATTCATTGGTCACCAGTGCGATGTGTGTGCCGCTGGATTTGAATGTTTCGAGCAGTTGCAGACTCATCTGCGTCTCCGGCACCACCAAGGGTTTCACCATCACATCCTTGACCTTCACGCCCACACCTGCAGCGAGATTCGCATAGATGGCCTTGATGGAGACGATGCCCACCACATTGTCCCGACTCCCGCGATAGACCGGAAAATAGGTATGCCCGCTGACCACGATCTTGTGCCAGGCGGTTTCGTGTGGCTCATCCGCGCTCAGCCAGATGATTTTGGGGCGTGGCGTCATCAGGTCGCGGACTTTCAGCATATCCAGCTCCAGCACGCTGCTCACCATCTGGCTCTCCACATGGTGGAACGCCCCGGCCCGCATGCCCTCTAGCATCAACCCCTTAACCTCTTCCTCGGATATGGCATTCTCCTCTTTGGCTTTGATACCGAAAAGCCGGAACAGGAAATCCGTGGAAAATGTCAGGAAATTCACGATCCAGTGCGTCCACTTCGAGAGGAAACTCATGAATCTGGCCATCGTCATGGCGATGCCCTCGGGGTTGCTCAGACCGATGCGTTTGGGCACTAGTTCCCCGATGACCACCGAGAAATAAGTCATCACGGATACGGAAATGATGTAGGCCACCGTCTTCGCATAGCTGCCCAAGGCCGGTTCGAAAACCGGAGCCAGCCGCTCGGCCAAAGCCGCGCCGCCCAAACTCCCCGTCAGGATGTTTACCAAGGTGATGCCGATTTGCACCGTGGCCAGAAAGCGGCTGGGAGATTCCGCCAGGTCCAAGGCCGCCCGCGCACTTTTGCTCCCGGCATCCGCGAGCTGGCGCAACTTCCCCTTCCGCGAGGATACCACGGCGATTTCTGCCATCGCGAACACCCCGTTCACGAGCAGCAGAAAGAAAACGATTAGCATTTCAAAGGCGATTTGCGTCACGGGCAGATATTAACAGACGCTTCAGAAGTTTGCCTTGGAAAAAATCACGTTGATTGGAATGGAGCTCCATACGTAGCAGCCGACGTGAGGAGGCTCTAATTAGTTACCTTAAGGCAGAAAAGCAGGTTAGAGCCTCATTACGTCGGCTGCTACATTTATGGGATTTAACCTTTTCTTGCCCCGTTAGATTCCTAGGCTCTCGCCGTGACCGTTTTGGAAACCATACAGCGCAGCACCGAGTTCTTGCAGCGCAAGCAGGTGGAGTCGCCGCGCTTGCAATCGGAACTGTTGCTGGCGCATGTGCTGAAGATGCCGCGCCTCAAGCTGTATCTGAACTTCGAGCGCGCCTTGCAGCCCGCGGAAGAGCAGTCCATGCGGGAACTCGTTCAGCGCCGGGGCAAGCGTGAGCCGCTCCAGCATTTGGTTGGTAGCGTGAATTTCTGCGGATATGACCTCGAAGTGAACCGGGATGTGCTCATTCCCCGCCCGGAAACCGAGCATTTGGCCGAGTTGGCGTGGATTTATCTGAATGGTTTGCCGGAGGGTGAACTTCGTGCCTTGGATCTCGGCACAGGCTCCGGTTGCCTGCCCATAACCATCGCGGCCAAGTGTTCAAAGGTGACTTTGGATACCGTGGATATCTCTGCCGCAGCCTCGGCCGTCGCCAAACGCAACGCGGAAAAGCATCAGGTCAGTGCGCGGGTGCGTTTCTTCGAGGGAGATCTGTTCCAGCCTTTAAGCAAAGGGCAAAAGTATCACCTCATCGTCAGCAATCCGCCCTACATCGAGGCGGCGGAGATCGAGACATTGGAGCCGGAGGTGAAGGACTTCGACCCTCGTCTGGCTTTGGATGGCGGAACAGATGGATTGGAGTTTTACCGGCGGTTGGCACAGGAAGGCGCAGTTTGGCTGGTGGCAGGCGGACGGTTGATGGCGGAGTTCGGCGAGGGACAAGGACCGGCCATCCAAACGATTTTTGAGGAGGACGGCTGGACGGTTCATGGCTTGGAAAAAGATTTAAGCGGTCGGGAACGCTTCGTGATTGCCAGTCCGCGAAGCGCGTGAAAAAGTCGCGCGTCGCAGATTTTTCGCGCGTTAACTTTTTCAGCAGGATTTCGAATCTATGGACAGTCTTTTGATCAAGGGCGGCATACCGCTGCACGGCGATGTGCAGATCAGCGGAGCCAAGAACGCCGTGCTCCCCCTCATGGCCGCCACGCTCCTCACTGCCGAACCGTGCGTCATCACGCGCGTGCCGGACCTGAGCGACGTGAAATTCATGGGGCAGATCCTCACCTCGCTCGGTGCGAAGGTGGAAATCGAGGGCGACGTCGTCAAAATCCAGGCGAACAAGATCAAGGGCACGGGCGATTATGATCTGATCCGCAAGATGCGCGGTTCCATCTGTATCTTGGGCCCATTACTGGCGCGCTTAAAGAAGGCGACCGTTTCGCTGCCCGGCGGTTGCGTCATCGGCGCGCGTCCGGTGGATCTGCATTTGAAGGGCTTGGAAGCTCTCAGCGCCAAGATCACGGTGGAACACGGCTATGTCATTGCTAAGGCGCCTAAGTTGATTGGCCGCGAGATGTTCCTCGGTGGTCGCTCGGGTCCGACGGTGCTGGGCACGGCAAACATCATGATGGCCGCGACGCTGGCGGAAGGCGTCACCATCATTGATAGCGCGGCGTGCGAGCCGGAAGTCGTCGATCTGGCAAACTTCCTCTGCGCCATGGGTGCGAAGATCACCGGTGCGGGCAGTCCGACGATCACGATCACAGGTGTTAAAGAACTGCACGGTGCGGAACACGAAGTCATACCGGATCGCATCGAAGCCGCCACCTACGCCATCGCCGCAGCCGCGACGAATGGTGAAGTGACCCTGCACGGTGCCCGCGCGGACCACATGCACGCCATCTTGGACAAGCTCCGCGAGGCGGGCGTGAAAGTGGAGCGCAGCGGCCCGCGCATCACCATCAAGCGCAATGGCAAGCTCAAGCCGGTGGACATCGTCACCCAGCCTTACGCCGGTTTCCCCACTGATGCGCAGGCGCAAATGATGGTGCTCATGGCGTTGACGCCCGGCATCAGCATCATCACGGAACGCATTTTCGAGGCCCGCTTCATGCACGTCAGCGAGTTGCTGCGTCTCGGCGCGGATATCGCCATCGAAGGGCCAAGTGCCATCGTCAAGGGCGGTCGCCCGCTCAGTGGTGCGGAAGTCATGGCGAGCGATCTGCGCGCCTCGGCGGCCTTGGTCATCGGTGGCATGGCGGCGAAGGGTTCCACTCAAGTGAACCGCATCTACCATCTGGACCGTGGCTATGAGAAGATCGATGAGAAGCTGAAGAAGCTGGGAGCACGGGTATCGCGGGTGAAGGAGTAAATTCCAAATCCCAAGCTCCAAACACCAGAGAAGTTTCAAACATCAAAGCTCCAAATCCGCGTCGTCGGGTTTGGAGCTTTTTTAATTGGTGTTTATCTGGAGCTTGGAGCTTTAGATTTGGAATTTCCCCCAGACATTTCTTTCTGCTGGCTCTTGGTCCGGTCCGGCATTAGGTTACGGCGGTTCCAAATATTAGCTGAGGTGCCCTATGGATATTAATTTTGCCTGCCCGAACTGCAATGTGTTGCTGACTGCCGATGACTCCATGGTCGGTGACGAGATCCAATGTCCGCAATGCAGTCTGACTTTCAACGTGCCCGAAGGCACGCCGGTGCCACCACCACCAGCCATCGATGCGGCCCAAGAAATCCTCGCGGCCACTTCCACTCCAGAGTTAAAGCCCCGCACGCGGGTCAATCTGACGTTGCCCTCCAGCGCGCCCGGCAGCAGTTCGATGATCGAGAAGGCGAACAAGCCCTTGGAAGTATCCGCCAAGATGGGCATCTCTTTCGTTGTGCGGACCATCCGTCGCTCGGAATGCCTGGTGGCCGGCAAAGATCGCTTCGATGACATGGTGGCCGAGGTCTTGAGCGGCGTGGGAGAAGAGCATCTGCATTCCATCACCCCCATCAGCTATTCCTATCTGGATAAAGCCTCCCAACACCCGTTGGCGGATTACGGCGTGATGATCATCTACAAGAAGCAGTAAGCGGGGAAAATCCCAACCCCAGAGAAATTTCAATAACCAAGCTCCAATCCCGAGTCATCGGGTTTGGAGCTTTTTCATTGGTTATTCTTTGGAGTTTGGATCTTTGGATTTGGGATTTAAGCCTTCCAGCGTTTCCCTCCGGGTCCGCCGTTTGACGGCACGAATGCCGCCTTCCACCAGGTCTTCGCCCACATCCGCCACCACATTGGTTTGCCGACGCAAGGTGCGTACACTGCTGTGCACCAGACGTTGGATGCCGCGTGGGGTGAACATGTATTCCGCCAAGGTCGCGAAACCGAGCACGGGATTGAACTCATGCATGCCGCGCATCACGCGCACCAGTTCGCGTAACGGTCGTTCCGTCGGTTCTTTCAAACTTTGGAGCACGTGAACAGAGAGCAGGCACAAAACCATCGAGGCTACGAAAAGAACGTGATAATTGGTCAACGGCCCGCCCATCAACGTGCCTACCTGTTCTGGCAACAGGGACAGTATCTTGCCGCCCATCACCGGTCCAAAGGCGATGATGAGATTGGAGAAAGCAAAGAAGACCGAGATATAAGCGGCTTTCTTCTCCGCCGGCACCAGATTGATCATCAGGTTGAACTGGCAAAGCTGGAAGCCGGAGGTCATGAACCCCGTAACGAAATAAGTCACATACAGGTGTGCATTCCGCTCCGGTCCCACCAGCAGCCATGATAAAGCGGCGGTCCCTGCCCAAAGCAGGGAGCAGGCGACCATCACTGGCTTGTTTCCGAAGCGATCGCTCAGCGGTCCCCAAGTGCGCAGGGATAACAGACCGCCCAAGCTGGCGATGGTAGCCAGCACGGTCAGATCACCGACCGAGTAGGGGAGTTGTTGCAGCACATAGACGCTGTAAAATGGCTGAGCCAAGTTGAGGCAGAATCCCCAAATGCCGATGAAGAGGAGCAGTTTCAGATAGTTGATATCCTTTAACACGGAGAGGTATTCGCCGAGCTTGGTCAGTTTGGCGTGGCGGGTGGTGACCGAAGCGGGGAACTTCATGATGGCGAAGTAATACATGCCGATCATCCGTGCCCCCGCCGCTGTGGCGAACACTGCGCCAAAGGCGTACACGGTATTGTGGAAGTGATCGACGAATTGTCCCGCTGCCAGCAACACGATGAGATTCCAGAAGGCAAAGATGATGTTGCGATCGCCAAAGTAACGTCCCCGGATGGAGAGAGGTACGAGGTCCGACATCGAAGCCGACCACGCCACGGCTGCCACGCTATCCGCCAAACTGGAGATGAAGACGATGGCGAAGAGCAGTGGGACAGTCTCTGATCCCAGCAGGGGGAACAAGGAGATGAAGGCCCACGGCAGGGCATTGAAGGCAAAGTTGATGAGGACGATTTCGCGCAGGGAGAAGAAACGCTGCAACCAGTTCGTCACCAGCGGCTGGATCACGTGGCAGATCAGCGGCACGGAGGCCAGCCAGCCGACCAGCCCGGCATCCCAATGCAGCACGGCCGTCACGAAACCGATCACGAATGGCAGGTTCGACCGGGTCAAATTCAGCATGGGGACGCTGAAACACGCCTCAATAGTGGCGTATTTCAGTGACAGGAGAAAATCACGTTTACGTATGCCGTTCACAAAACCGCCGGGGCGGCGGGCGCGGAACAGTCGATAATGAAAACGGCTTTGTCAACTGTCCAGCGGGCGGGATGCAAGCCAAACCGGCTCACCCATTTAGGTCTGGCAGAGGTGGATTCTGGATATTGCAGATTCTTTGAAACCGGCGGACACTGACGGCGTCTTGGTTGAGGTGAGGAACACGGGATAGGCAGGCGCCGGATAAGATTTGAGCATTCGCAAGCCCACCCGTGTCTCTAACCGCGCGACCTGGCGCAGTGCTGGAACGATGCAGACTGAAATCAACCCGGAAACTCCGGTGAACGGATGGGCCCGCCTTGTGGTGGGCAAGCATCCGAAAAAGACCCTTTCCCGGATCGCCGTCACGGTGATCACCTGCGCGGTGGTCTTTGGTTTTCTGGCGCGGCCTATCAGGGTGGTGGGTGTCAGCATGTTTCCCACCTACAAGCAGGGGCAGTACAATTTCATCAACCGGGTATCCTATTGGTTCGCCGAACCGCGACGCTTTGATGTCGTGGCTGTGGATGCCCGAGGAACGGATGCCCGTGCGGTGCTCCTCAAACGCATCATCGGACTGCCTGGTGAAGAGGTTAAAATCGAGGACGGGATCGTGTATATCAATGGCCAGCCACTGGAAGAAACCTATGTGCGGGCGAGGTTCCCTTGGAAGGAGAGCGAATACCAGCTGGCGGCCAATGAATATTTCGTAGTGGGGGACAATCGGGCGATGATCCAGAGCAATCACACCCATGGCGTCTATGATCGGGCGGCGATCATGGGGAAGGTGCTTTGGCAGAAGTAATCTGGCTGGCTAGTAGTCTTTGAACGGTCCTCGCGGCTCGGCCTCGTCCATTTGTTTTTTCCAGTTGGCGAACTTGCTTTTCATCATGGTTACTACGCCCGGTTGCTGCTTGCTCAGATCCTGTTTTTCGCCCGGATCACTGGCTAGGTCGTAAAGTCCGTTGCCTTTGGCTGATTCCACCCATTTCCAGTTGCCGACCCGCGCGGCGCGGTCACTGCGCCGCTCCCAGTACATCTCGTTACGACCCGACTTTCTCCGGCCCTGCAAGACGGGCAGGAGATTGAAGCCATCCAGCACCACGCCTTCCTGAGTTTTTGCCCGGGCGATGGCGGCGAAGGTGGGAAAGAGTTCCAGCCCGGTGAGAAACTCATCGGTCACTTTTCCGGCGGGAAGCTGGCCGGGCCAGCGGGCGATGAAGGGCACGCGCAGACCGCCTTCCCACATCGTGGACTTGGCACCTTTGAGCGGCGCATTGCCGCCATTGCCGCTCCCACCGTTATCCGACATGAAGACCACCAGGGTGTTCTTCTCAAGGTCATGTTTCTTTAAAGCGTCCAGCAGGTCGCCGATGGCGGCATCCATGCACGTGACCGCGGCGTAGTAGGAAGTCAGTTTATCCTCCGGTTTCATCTGCGGATATTTCCGGACATATTCTTCAGGAGCCTGCACGCCGGGCTTATCGAGATTGGAGGCCCCGTGCGGAGCGTTGAAGGCGACGTAGAGGAAGAACGGCCGCTCATGGTTTTCATTGATGAAACGAAGTGATTCACGCTTGAAGAGATCGGTGGCGTAGGTGCCTTTGTCGGCCTCTGTGCGGTTGTTGTCCCGAAACATCGAAGGCACTCCATAACGTTCGTGCGTGTAGTAATCGATGCCGTTGTTGCCGATGCCGTAAAAGAAATCGAAACCACGCTGCAGTGGCAGATAACGTTTAGCCTGGCCCATGTCCCATTTGCCGACCACACCAGTCCGGTAACCTGCCTGTTGCAGCACGTTGCCGATGGTGATTTCCTTGGGGTCCAGACCCAAGGTCATTTCCGGGGAGACGAGGTATTCTTCCGGCGTGTATTTGTGACCGTAATTCACGAGGTCGTTGCGCACCATGTCGTAGAGCCCGTTGCGTTGCGGGTAACGCCCAGTCAGCACACTGCCGCGCGACGGGGTGCAAGCTGGCCAAGTCACGTAAAAACTGGTGGCCCTCACGCCTTCCCGGGCCAGCCGATCCAGATGGGGCGTGAGTATGGGCTTGGTGCCGATGATGCCGAGATCAGGATAGCCTTGGTCATCCGCCATGATGAAAAGAATATTGGGAGGGCGCTCCGCAGCCAGCAGGGGAATGGAGGTGACGGATATCAGCAGAAACAGGGTGCCGAGCCAAAATAAGCGGGGGCGGACCATGGACTGATGTAAGCACAGGCGAGTGAAAGCAGGAAGACAAAGGTAAAAACGGGCGTATCTATCTTGATTGCGCTTTAGCGGTGGTATTTTCAATAGCCTTTATAGGTAGCTAAAAATTGCTCTGTCATGTAAAATAGATGTGATCACTGGCCATCACTTGCCTTTGTGGATGAACCTGATTCCCGGCGGCTTAAGAGGACATAGACTTAAACTTCCCTATGGGGGGAACACCCCATATTCACTTGATACCGTTCTGTTTAAGGTCATGGCTTGTCCGAGCGTGCGGAGATTGCGCCGATTACTTGATTTAGAATGCCCGACGAGTCGTGGTTTGGGACACTTTAGTGCCCAACAATCAGGCGGGCTTTGCAAAAATTGGCCTAGAAGGTGCTAAATTGAACTTTTTACAGGAATGAGAACCCTTACCTTGCTACAATCGGTGGCGCTGTCGTTGATCGCCAGTGTAGCTGCTATCCAAGCAGTCCCCACGGCCAATCCAGATGTCGGGGCCACCCCTGCCAACCAACTTTTGACGGTCAGCAGCCCTGGCGTTCTATCTAATGATACGGGCACTGGCACTTTAACCGTTAACGGTAACGCGGCTCAGCAGAGCTATTCTTTCGCTGGTTTTACCTTTGATCAGCTTAGTACGCCGAATGTGTATACTTCTTTGGCGGCGGGCACTTACAGTGGCGCGATCGTGACGCTTCTGCCCACTTCCGCCACTTCCGATTCAATCGGTGGATTTCCTAACAGCACGGCGGGCTATGATGATTCCCTGACCATCGGACGCAAGTTTGCCGGTGGGGCTGGCAATCGTGCCCTCAATCTGCCGAGCGGTAACAATGGCACCACCCAGCGCAGCGGGTTCCAACTTTCCTGGAACAACGGTCTGATACTGACCAATCTGACCGGTAATGATCTGGTGGTGTATGAATCTGGCTCCAATGCCACGACCCCGGAAGCTTTCATGGTGCAGGTGCATGACCGGATCAATAATGTGTGGAGCATCTGGGTTTATCAGCCTGCGACTGCGGTCGGAGCGACCACGGTGGAGCCCGAGGTGCTGTTCGCTACGGCCTTTGAATTGAGTGATTTCGGCATCGCGGTCAATGGCGAAGTGGATGCCATCCGCATTGTCAACATGACCAATGAAGACCGGATGCTGAATGCCTCCCGCACTGGCCAGGTGATTCCCGAAGACAATGGTGCCACCAGTGCTTTTACGCCTTTACCGGGTGGCTTGGCTTCTTTCGAAACCTATGGTGCCAGCACCATGGACCCTGATCCGCTTTACGTAGGCATCTTGCATCCGCTAAGCCCGGGAGCTCCCGCCTTTGACGCCAACAGTGCCTTGGGGGCGACGGTGAATGTGAACCCGGACGGCAGCTATACCTATGACCCGCGTGGGGTGTCTGCGCTCCAGCAATTGGCGGTGGGTGCCACGGTGCAAGATACATTCGACTACACCGCCCGAGACGATGATGGCTTTGACACGACTACCGTCACCATCACGGTCACCGGAGTGAATGATGCCCCAGTGGCCGTAAACGACAGCTATCGCGGGGATGAGAACTCGACTCTCTCAGTCCCGGCGGCGACGGGCGTATTGAGCAATGACACGGACGTGGACAACGGTGCGGCGATCTTCGTGACCAGTTTTGATGCGGCCAGCACTGGAGGAGCCGCGGTGACCGTGGCCGCCGATGGCAGCTTTACTTACAACCCGGCCGGGTCTGCGACCATCCAAGCGTTGTCCGTGGGCCAAACGATAGTGGACACGTTCACTTACACAATTTCTGACGGCTTGGGCGGCAGCGACACAGCGACCGTTTCTATCACGGTGACAGGTCGCAACGAACCTCCGGTAGCGGTAGATGACTCGGGCTATACCACGATGTCCAATACTCCCTTGAACGTGCCCGCACCCGGTGTCCTGGCCAATGACACGGACCCGAATCCCGGCACGGTTCTGCGTGTCGAAGGAGAGGGCGATCAACCTTATGAGTTTGCCGGCGTGAAGTTCAATCAAGCGAGCACCCCGACGGTTCTCTCTCCGCTCGCTCCTGGCACCTACACCGGTGCAATAATCGATGCCGAACCGAATGACACGACTACGGCCCGGGGCGGTTTCCCGGATGATGCTACGAACTTCCGGGGTGAGTATTCCCTTGGCCGGTTGCTTGAATCTTCCGCTGGCACGACCGTGAAAGGTGTCAATCTTCCGCGCGGCGACGCCGGTGCGGGTTACCGCAGCGGTCTGGAACTGAGCTATGAAAACGGCCAAAGCCTGACGAACTTGTCCGGTGATGATTTTGTGATCTACGAATCAGGCAGCGCAAATACGCCAGAAGGCTACATGGTGCAGGTTCGCGGGACGGATTCGGGCGTGTGGAGCCGCTGGGTGTATGTCCCGGCTTCAGCGGTGGCTGATTATGGCGTGGCGGGTGAGTTCCTTTTCACCACGGTTTTCAACCTGGACGACTTCGGCATCTCGGCTGATGACCGCATTGATCGTTTTCGCATCGCGAATCTGATCGCCACGGATCGTATCGAAGACGGCACGCGCTTCGTCATCCCGCATGATAACGGCGCGACGAGCGCCACGCTGCCTGACCCGGGTTTCATGGCCAACTTCGTGAGCTACAATTCAGACACGTTGGACCCAGATCCGCTTTACCTCGGGGTGGTGCATCCGGTGGTGCCAATAACTCCGGCTTACGATGCCACCAGCACCTTTGGTGCAACGGTGGTGGTGAATCCAGACGGCAGTTTCAGCTACGACCCCACCACTTCCGTCTTTTTGACCACGCTGGCGCTGGGAGTAACGGTGAATGATACCTTTAACTATACTGTGACCGATGGTTTCGGTGGTTATGATACGGCTACCGTCACCGTCACGGTGAACGGAGTGAACGCGCCGCCGACGGTGGCGATCACGTTCCCGCCGAACAACTCGGTTTTCATCGCGCCCGCCAGTTTCACCATCACGGCTACAGCCGCAGATGTGGACGGCTTCGTGACCCAGGTTGAATTCCGCGAGACGGTCAACAATGTTTCGTTGGGAACCGATACCTCTGATCCGTATTCAGTGGATGTCACGAACCTGGCTCCAGGCAACTACACCTTTGTGGCGATCGCCACTGATGATGATGGGGTCACCACTACGTCGGCACCGGTGAACATCACTGTGCAGGCAAATCCGCCGCTGACGGCGGTGAGCGGGGTAAGTTCCAGTGGTGCGTTCTTCCTCCAGTCCGGTTTGATGAGCCAGACGGTGACGGTGTTCAATCCTTCGCCCATCCCGATCCAGGCGGTGCGCTTGACGTTGCAAGGTCTGGCCCCGGGCATCGTGGTCTACAACGCTACGGGCACGAATGTCGCGAATGAACCTTATGTGCAACACAACTTCCCGGTGCCAGCCGGTGGTTCGGTGACGTTCTTCATCGAGTATTATGTGGCGAACCGCGTCACGATCCCGGCGCCGGTGTTCTTGGCGGAATTGATGCCGGTGGATCCGCCCGTTGTGCCCGTGGGCACGGTGCAAAGCATCTTGCGCACCCCGCCGATCGTTTTGGCAGGAGGACATGTGCTGATTGATTACGCCACGCTGGCCGGTCGCACATATTACATCCAATACAGCGCTGACACGGTGACGTGGATAACGGTCGTGCCGACGCAAATAGGCACGGGTTCGACGCGACAGTGGATCGATGAAGGTCCACCCAAGACGGAATCGCATCCGTCTACGGTAGTCGCACGGTTCTATCGCATTGTGGAAGCCCCTTAATCCAAGGAGAAAGCTAGCTATGAAACGTGTTTATTTAATGAGTTTGGGGCTGGTGGCCACCTTGGCTGCAGGCAGTGCAGAAGCTGCGGATCAAGGCCGGTTCGGGCATTTCCGGATCAGTTACAGCCTGAATTTCAACGTCTCGGCCGATTTCTCGAATATCGGCGGCGCAGCTCCGGGACCCAGCCCTTTTACGCCACTGCTCGCTCCGGGTGATATCCAGCAGTATGATGACGGGTTCATCGGCATGGACATCTCGGGCAACGCCGGAGGACTGACGACGTTCTGGGGCTATAACAACGCGAGCCAGATCGTGGGCGGCACTTTGCAGTTGAGCAGCACCGCTGCCGCAGCCGGACTTGGTTCGGCGAATAACGACAGCCAGCTTCATCATGGAGTGGATCTGAGCTACTGTTATCAACTTAAAAGCTGGGACAATGGCGGCTGGGGTTTGGAGGGATCGTTTGGCTGGATGCCGGTGGGCATCACGGACAGCCAGCCCGTGACCGGTCCGTTTACGGGATTGATCGTCCCCTTGGGCGGCATGATTCCTCCGGTGCCTCCCTATACGGGGACCGTGGCCGGTCCAGGACCTTTGCTGGATACGACCGGTGTGCCGTTCACGATTCCGAACGGCACGATCATCTCGGGCAGCCGGGATATTGATGCCTCGGTCTTTGCCTTCCGGTTCGGTCCTTATCTGGACTACAAGCTGGGCGAGCGGGTCAGCCTGACTTTGGCCGGCGGACTTGCGCTGGCGGTGGTGGACAGCGAATTCACTTTCAACGAACTCAAGACGCCACTTATCGGTACGCCCACGACGACGGCCGGACAGGACCGTTCTTCAGACCTTCTCGTAGGCGGCTACCTCAGTGCCCGGGTTGCGTTCTGGCTGACGGATAACATGAACCTCTTCACGGGGGTGACGTATCAGAACGTGGGTTCCTTTGACCAAACGGCAAACGGCCGTAACGCGAGATTGAACTTGGGCAATACGGTGGCTCTGAATGTGGGGCTGGGCTTCTCGTTCTGAGGAAATCCCAATAAACTTCGAGCGGGACTGGTCAGCGATGGCCAGTCCCGCTTATGCTTTGGTCCCCACCGCGTCGGAGATGCTCTTGAGGCCCTCTGCCTCGACCTTCTTCTTCAATCCCTCTACGATAGCCTTGGCGATGCCTGGGCCCTCATAAACCATGCCCGTGTAGACCTGCACGAGGCTGGCGCCGGCGCAGATCTTCTCCCACGCATCTTCAGCGGTGAAGATGCCGCCAACGCCGATGAGCGGCAGCTTGCCGTGCGTCTGCTGATAGAGATGCCGGATGACATCCGTGCTGCGCTGGCGCAAGGGACGTCCGCTCAGGCCGCCCATTTCCGAATAGATAGCCTTGAGCTTCGGCTCTTTCGTTTCGGGACGGGAGATCGTCGTATTCGTGGCCACGATTCCGGCGAGTTGACGCGGGCCGACCAGTTCCAGCATTTCGTCCAGGGCATCAAATGTCAGATCGGGAGCCACTTTCACCAGCACCGGCTTCTTTTCAAAGCCCGTTTGCTGCGCGAGTTCGCTGTTGGTCTGCTGCAGCGCGACGAGGATTTGGTCCAGCGCGCTCTTGTCCTGCAACTGGCGCAGGTTCGGCGTGTTGGGTGAACTGACGTTTACTACGAAGAAATCGGCGAGTCGCCAGAGCGTGCGGAAGGAATTCGCGTAGTCCTCGGCGGCCTGATCGTTCGGCGTGATCTTTGATTTGCCGAGATTGATGCCGACGGGATGATTGGGCCAGCGGCCGCTTTGCTTCCACTCACTCAGGCGCGTAGCGAGGGCAGGGGCACCGCCGTTGTTGAAACCCATGCGGTTCACCAGTGCTTCATCAGCGACGCCGCGAAACATGCGCGGCTGCGGATTGCCGGACTGTTCATGCCACGTCACGCCACCGGCTTCGGAAAAGCCGAAGCCCAGCGCCGCCCAGGCGGGCATGGCTACGCCGCGCTTGTCCATGCCGGCGGCGAGGCCGACCGGATTGGGGAAATCGAGACCGAAACATTTCACCGGCAGCGCGGGCGCGGAGAACAGTTCCGCCATCGCCTCACACAACACCGGGGCGTGGCTCACGCGTGCGAGATTTTCCAGCGCGAGATTGTGCGCCGCTTCCGAATCCATCTCGAACAATGCGGGACGGACCAATTGTTTGTACCACCAACTCATCGGCGCAGAGCATGAGCATCTTGCGCGGAGAGGCAAAGCAAGAAAGTGCGGGCATGCGCCTCATCGAGCGGTGAAAGTCAACCCTCCAACTGTGAAAAGTTTTCATCATCGGATTCCTGTTTACAGAGGGAGGTTCGTTGTTAGTATTTTCCTCCGACACAAAAAAAGAACGCTCATGAAAAAGATCGAAGCCATTATCAAGCCGTTCAAACTGGAAGATGTCAAAGAGGCCCTGACTGCCATCGGTGTGGAAGGTTTAACGGTTACCGAGGTCAAAGGTTTCGGGCGTCAAAAGGGGCATACGGAAATCTATCGCGGCAGCGAGTATACCGTGGATTTTCTTCCCAAGCTGAAGATCGAGATCGTGCTCTCGGACAGTGATGTCGATGGTGCCGTCAAGGCGATCATCAGCGCGGCCAAGACGGGCAAGATCGGTGACGGCAAGGTGTTCGTGCTGCCGATCGAGAATGCCATCCGCATCCGCACGGAAGAGACCGGCGACCAGGCGGTATAATCCGCGCTCAACTTTCCCTGCCTTGTGAAAGCAAGGCAGGGTTTCTCGTCTCCAGACATAACTGCAACCCGACAGCAAACGACGTTCATGAGCACGCCCAAGGAAGTTCTCGAAATGGCCAAGAAGGCCGGAGCGAAGATGGTGGACATCAAGTTTGTGGATACCTTCGGCTCGTGGCAGCACTTCAGTGTGCCGACCGGTGAATTGACGGTAGAAGTTTTTGAAGACGGTTTCGGTTTCGACGGGTCCTCCATCCGCGGTTGGAAGAGCATCGAGGCTTCCGACATGCTCGCGATGCCTGATCCCGCCACAGCGTTTATCGATCCCTTCTGTGCTGTGCCCACTCTTTCCCTCACTTGCACCATTGCCGAGACGGGCACGAAGGAAGCTTACAATCGCGATCCGCGCGGCATCGCGCAACGCGGTGAGAAATATTTGCAGAGCACGGGCGTGGCGGACACGGCGGTGTTCGGACCCGAAGCGGAGTTCTTCATCTTCGATAACGTGCAGTATGACAGCAAAGCGAACGGCACGTTCTACTCCGTGGATTCCGAAGAGGCCGCATGGAACACCGGTCGCGATGAGATGCCGAATCTGGGCTACAAGATCCGGCACAAGGAAGGTTACTTCCCGGTTTCACCAGCGGATACGCAACAAGACATCCGCACGGAGATGTGCCTGGTGATGGAAGCGCTCGGCATCAAGGTGGAGCGCCAGCATCACGAAGTCGCCACAGCAGGGCAGGCAGAGATCGATTTTCGTTTCGATACGCTCGTGAAAACGGCGGACACGATGATGCTCTACAAGTACATCGTCAAAAACGTGGCGCGCAAACATGGCAAGACCGCGAGTTTCATGCCCAAGCCGCTCTATGGCGACAACGGCTCTGGCATGCACACGCATCAATCCCTCTGGAAAAAGGGCAAGCCGCTCTTCGCCGGCAATGAATACGCGGGCCTGAGCCAGATGGCGCTCTACTACATCGGCGGCATTTTGAAGCACGCGAAGGCGCTGTGCGCGATCTGCAACCCCACGACGAATTCCTACAAGCGTCTGGTTCCCGGCTACGAAGCTCCGGTGAATCTGGCTTATTCCGCGCGCAATCGCTCGGCAGCGATCCGCATCCCGACCTTCTCGGAAAGCCCGAAAGCCAAGCGCATCGAGTATCGTCCGCCCGATCCGGCGGCGAATCCTTACCTGTGCTACACAGCCTTGCTGATGGCCGGTCTGGACGGGGTGATCAACAAGATCGACCCGGGCGAACCGCTGGATAAGAATATTTACGAGCTGCCGCCCGAAGAGCTGAAGAAGGTGCCGAATGTGCCCGGTTCCCTCGGCGAAGCGCTGGATTGCCTCGAAAAAGACCATCAATTCCTGCTCAAAGGGGACGTCTTCACGACGGACTTTTTGGAGATGTGGATCACGCAAAAACGCAAGGAGCATGACGCGCTGCGGCTCCGTCCGCACCCGTATGAATTTTCCTTGTATTACGACTGTTAAAAGAACAAAGCCGGAGATGGGGTGAAGACCCCATATTTTTGGCCCTAAAGTATTTTGGGCTTGTTTAGGCAAGCAGAAAAAAGAAGAAAAAAGTGCCTGTGAATAACTTGGGTATAAGAGTTAATATCTATTGCTCGTCTGGGTCGGGTGCATCTCCTAGAACAAACGCACTCGATTCCGATTTACCGGGGTTGGCTGGTTGACCCTTAAAAACTGACCGAAATATTGCTTTTTGAAAGATTTTGTATCTCGTTGATAATCAATGAGATGACAGGGAAAAAGAAGAGAGTTTTGGCGGGGGGTGCCAAAAACATGGCGAAAAGCAAGATGCGGCGGTGAGGCCTGAGGGCCGGGTTAAGCTAGTTAAATGTCGGTTACGGATAAGTTACAGGAAACAGTGAATAATTGGCCGAAAACGCAGGAAATTCAGGGGACTAATCGCATCATGCAGGACTCTGTTGAAAAAGTATGGTCGGCGGCGCAAGGGCTGCTCCGGACCATGTTGAACTCGGATATCTTCAATCTCTGGTTCGCGCCGTTGAAGGCGACCGAGTTGACGCAAGATTCCATCACTCTGGAAGTCGCCAACGACTTCTGCGAGGTCTGGCTGACGGACAACTATATCGGCCTCCTGCAGGATGTGCTCATGCACTCTGCCGGACGGGCGCTAAAAGTCCGTTTTGTGGTGGGCAATGGCGAAGCACCCGTGGCTGCCCGTGCGGTCGCCGTCACTCCGCCTGCCGCCAAGGCCAAACATGCCGAACCGGCCGAGCGGAATCATCATCATGCTCCTGCCGAAGCCGATCCGTCGTTCAATCCCAAGAACACGTTCGATACCTTCGTGGTCGGCAACAACAATAATTTCGCCCATGCGGCGGCCTTGGCCGTGGCGCAGTCTCCGGGCAAGTCCTACAATCCGCTCTTCCTTTACGGCGGAGTGGGCTTGGGCAAGACGCATCTTCTACATGCCATCGGCCAGTATGTGGCGGCGCACAAGAAGGGTGCGAAGGTCGCCTACGTCTCGTCCGAGAAGTTCACGAACGAATTCATTGATGCCATCCAAAACAACCAACTGGTGCGTTTCCGCAAGAAATACCGCCAGACGGATGTGTTGCTGATGGATGACATCCAGTTCCTCGCGGGCAAGGAGCGTATCCAGGAAGAATTCTTCCACACGTTCAATGCGCTGCATGAGGGCCACAAGCAGATCGTGCTGACCTGCGACCGTCCGGCGAGCGAGATCCAGAATCTCGAGCACCGCATGGTCTCCCGCTTCGAGTGGGGTCTAGTCACGGACATGCAGCCGCCGGATGTGGAAACCCGCCTCGCCATTCTCAAGAAGAAGGCGAACTCGATGAACGCCACAGTGCCGGATGAGTTGCTGGAATTTCTGGCCAATCGCATCCGCACGAACATCCGCCGACTGGAAGGCGCGCTCATCCGCGTGATCTCCTACTCCTCGCTCACGGGCAAGAAGCTCTCGCTGGACATGGTGGAGAATCTGCTGCGCGAAGTGTTGCAGGAAGAGGGCAAGACGATCGTCTCCATCGATCTCATCCAGAAGCGCGTGGCCGATCATTTCGATATCCGCCTGGCGGATATGAGCAGCAAGCGCCGCCCGGAGAACATCGCCTTCCCGCGCCAGATTGCCATGTTTCTCTCTCGCCAATTGACCGAGAGCTCGCTGAACACCATTGGTGAAGCCTTCGGTGGTCGCGATCACGGCACCGTGTTGCACGCTTGCCGCCTGGTGAAAGACCGCATGGAGATCGATTCCAACGTGCGGCAGGTGGTGAGCTACCTCGAGAAGCAGTTGCTGCGCTAGTCTGCGAATATTTTCATGATAAAGCGTTGAAGTGGTTTAACCGCTTCGACGCTTTAACTTTTTCTTCCGACTCCACATACTCCCCGCGTCATGGCCGTCATCGAAGCTCAGGGGCTGAACAAAGCCTATCGCGTCTACAAGAAGCAGCCCGGATTCTCCGGTGCGGTGAAAGGGCTGTTTCATCGTGAATATGAGACGACGCATGCGGTGAAGGATGTGAACTTCCGCGTGGAAGAAGGCGAGTTGGTGGGTTTCCTTGGTCCCAATGGCGCGGGCAAGACCACTACGCTCAAGATTCTCTCTGGCTTGCTGCATCCTACCAGTGGCACAGCGTCTGTACTGGGTTTCACACCGTGGGAGCGCGCTGATGGCTACCGGCGGCAGTTCGCCTTGCTGCTGGGACAGAAGAACCAACTTTGGTGGGATCTGCCCGCGCGTGAATCGTTGGAGCTGAATGCCCGCATCTACGGCATCGCGCCGGAAGAATTCAACAAACGCGTGGATGAGATGACGCAACTGCTCGACGTGGGCAGCAAGCTCAACACGATGGTGCGCGAACTGTCACTGGGCGAACGCATGAAACTGGAGTTGGTGGCGGCTTTGCTGCATCAGCCCAAGGTGCTGTTCCTCGATGAACCGACCATCGGCCTCGACGTCGTTTCGCAGAAGGCGGTGCGCGAGTTCCTGCGTGATCACAACAAGCGCAACAAAACGACAGTGCTGCTCACCAGCCATTACATGGCGGACATCCAGGAGCTGTGTCAGCGCGTCATCATCATCGACAAAGGCACCATCTTCTTTGATGGAAAGCTTAGCGAAATTCTCGATCGTTTTGCGGACTTCAAGCTCATCACCATTCAGACAGAGCAGCCTTTGGATTGCAGTGAGGAGTGCCTGAAAGAGTTCGGTGAGATCGTGGAGAAGACGGTGACCAGCGTGAAGCTGAAGGTGAAGCGCGATCGTGTCATCGCCGCATGCAAAGGGCTGTTGGATGCGTTGCCGGTGAAGGATATCGATATCGAGGAGGTGCCGATCGAGGACATTATCCGCAATCTGTTTGCGCGGTAGGGGTTACTGGTCAAGCTGGTCGGCGGATTATTTCCAAATTCAGAAGTGCTGCGAAGCGGGTGAGGTCGCCATCGTCAGGCCGCATCTGTTCTCGCAGGGGGATAAATTCGCCAGCGGTATTGCCAATGCTGACTTCATAGAGCTCCTGACGGTCATCGTCGTAGTAAATAGTGCACACAATACTTTTGAGATTCTTTCGCGGGATAACCTTCTGATAGCGCCATGGCAGCCAAGGGCAATACTCCACAATCTCGAGCTGTTCCTTTGCATCGTCGTAGCGGATCACGCTTATCCTCCCCAAGACCAGTGCGGTCACGATCGCGAAGGGCGCGGCCAGCAAGCCTACTTTGAAATTGTTAAGGAAAAGGATCGTAACGAGGCAGGCTAGGAAAACTCCAACGACCCAAGACCTTTTCTTTTGCGAGGTCTCGACGGTTTTCAGATCGTGTATCATGCCGCGTGTTCCGTAATTTAGCCATTTGAATTAGCTTGTCGATACTGTTGCCGATGTCGGTCAGGTGCTTTATTTACCCCGGGTTTTCTTGGTGGATTTTGCAAAGCCTAGAGTGCTTTTCCCCGCTTGCCACCTCTTTGCCTGTGTTTACAGTCGTTCCATTCGTTAAACGCAACAAATGCACGAAGCAGTCAATTTGTACTGAAAGAGAATTATGTCCTATTTCAAAGACATCCCGAAGATCAAGTTCGAGGGGGCGAAGTCCACGAACCCGCTCGCGTTCAAACATTACAACCCTTCGCAGAAGATCGAAGGCAAGACCATGGCGGAGCACCTGCGCTTCTCCGTGGTGTACTGGCACACGATGCGTGGCATGGGCGGTGACATGTTCGGCGCGCCGACGGCCATTCGCCCGTGGGATAACGGCAAGGACGTGATCGACACCGCCAAGGCGCGCGTGCCCGTTTTCTTCGACATCGTGGACAAGCTCGGTGCGCCTTACTACGCGTTCCATGACCGCGATATCGCGCCGCACGGCAAGTCCCTCCGCGAATCGAACAAGTATCTCGACACCATCGTCGCCTTGCTGAAAGAGCAACAGAAGCGCACGGGCATCAAGCTCCTGTGGGGCACGGCCCAACTCTTCGTGCATCCGCGCTACATGCATGGTGCGGCCACGAGCTGCAACTCGGACGTCTTCGCCTTTGCCGCGGCGCAAGTGAAGAAGGCGCTGGAAGTGACGCACGAACTGGGTGGCGAAGGCTACACGTTCTGGGGCGGTCGCGAAGGCTACTCCACGTTGTGGAACACCGACATGAAGCGCGAACTGGAGCATCTCGCCAAGTTCCTGCATCTGGCCGTGGATTACGCCAAGAAGATCGGTTTCAAAGGCCAGTTCTACATCGAACCGAAACCGAAAGAACCGACCAAGCACCAGTATGACTCCGATGCCGCCGCGTGCTTGAACTTCCTCCGCGAGTTCGATCTGTTGCCGCATTTCAAGCTGAACCTGGAAACGAACCACGCCACTCTGGCCGGTCACACGATGCAGCATGAGATCGAGACGGCTGGTGCCGCGAACGCGCTGGGCAGCATCGATGCGAACACGGGCGACCTGCTCCTCGGTTGGGACACGGACCAGTTCCCTACGGACATCTATCTCACCACGCAGTGCATGCTGGGGATCCTGAAATATGGTGGCCTGACCACGGGCGGGGTGAACTTCGACGCCAAAGTGCGCCGCGAAAGCATCGAACCGGTGGACCTCTTCCACGCGCACATCGGCGGCATGGACGCCTTTGCCCGCGGCCTCAAGATCGCAGCCGCCATCCGCAAGGACGGTCGTCTCGCCGAGTTCGTCAAATCCCGCTATTCCTCCTGGGACAGCGGTCTCGGCAAGAGCATCGAGGAAGGCAAGGAAAGCTTCGAGACGTTGGAAGCCTACATGCTCAAGAAGGGTGAAGCGAAGGCCAACACCAGCGGCCGTCAGGAATTCCTGGAGAACTTGATCAACGAGTTCATCTAAAGAATTTCAAGATAGTTTACGCGAAAAGGGCGACCAGTGATGGCCGCCCTTTCTTTTTAGCCTACGAACAACCGTTTGAAATTCTCCTCCACTTGCTGGGCCAAATCCTCTACGCCCATCTCGCGCAGTTGCGCCAAGCCCTCATACACCGCCCGCAAATTCGCAGGATGATTGATAGCCTTACCGCTCGCCGTTTCCGTAAGAACATGTTTATTGAGCGCGTCCGGCAATGACTGGTCCGGGGCATCCGTCTCCGCCAGCAATCGCTCTAGCGGAACCTGCTTGAAAGTCTCTCGCTGGCGCTCTTTCCGCTCTAACAAGTAATACCCCGGGAAGGAAAAGTAAGCGCCGAGTTTGGCGAGCGGTCGGATCATCTCCGCCGGACCACCGTAAGAATGCAGCAGAAACCCTCGTTCAGGTCTCGGCTCTTTTCTAAGCAGTTGGAACAACGGCCCCCATGCTTGAAGGCAATGAACACTCGCAGCGATATTCCGTTCTGCTGCTAGTCGCAGTTGCCACACAAACACTTCCTCCTGTCCCTCGTAAGACAAATCTGGTTTCCATTTGTCCAAACCGATCTCGCCCACCACCGCATTCGGCGTGCTATCGAGATACCGCACCAGCTCCTCCTGCCAACGCTCCGTGCGCTCGTGCAGATACCACGGATGATACCCGAAACTCGGCTGTACGATGGTGAACTTCTTCGCCAGCTCCTGCACCTGCGCCCAATCTGCTTCACACGCGCCATTGACCACCATCCGCGCGACACCCTCCGCTTCGGCAGCCGCCACTAACTCCGCCTGCTTCCCGTCGAAGCGGTCATCCTGCAAATGATTGTGAGCATCGTAGAGGCGCACAAATTACTTCGCTCCCGGCAATGGCACCTGACTACGGTTCATCAGATACGCGATCAAGTCCCGCACCTGTTGTTCCGTCAGCGCTTCCACCAATCCCTCGGGCATCAGTGACAGCGTGGACTCCGCCAGCTTATTCACTTCCGTTTGCTCGATGGTCAGCAGCTCCGTCATCGTCTGCACCGAGAGCGTGCGCGCATTCTTCGAGCGGATCACGCCGTTCAAGGTGCGTCCGTCCTTCAAGTCCACCACCGACATGCGGAAGTCCGCGTTCACCACGCCGCTCGGGTCGATGATGTTCTCCAGCAGGAAGTCGATGTTATCGCGACCCGCGCCCGTCAGGTCAGGCCCGATGCTGCCGCCTTCACCGTAAAGCTTGTGACAATTCGCGCACACGAGGCTATAAACCTCACGCCCCGCACTCTTGTTCGCTTTGCTCAACACCTCTGTGGTGAGCTTCGCCTTCCACTCCGTCATGAGCTTCTTCTTGTCCGCATCGGAATCGCGGATCACTCCCCACACCTCACCGAGCCGCTGGTTCAATTTCTCATCATTGAAGCTGCGGATCTGTCGAGCATGAAATGCGGACAGATCATCCTTCGACACCACATTCGCGCCGATGGCATCCAAGAGTGACTTCGCAAAACTAGGCCGTGATACCAAAGTGGCCAGCAATTGCGGCCGCTCTGATGGATGAAAGCCTTTGTAAGCCTTCACCAGTTTGTCGCCGATAACCGGATCGTTGAACTGCGCCAGCCCGCGTGCCGCCACCGGATTGAGGAAACGCACACTCAACAGTTGCTCGCAGATCTGCCGCAGATCATCGGGTTTGCTATCGATCAAAGTTTGCAACGCCGCCTTGCGCGCCGCGATGTCTGCCTTGCCATTGAGCGCCAGCGCCTTCACGTCGTCCAATGCCCGGCCGTCGCCGAAGACCACGCTCAGCTCGCGCACCAGCGCGACCAGTTTTTCATCACGTGATTTGTTGGCCGAGGAAACTAATGAATCCCATGCGGCCGGCCTCACCGCCTTGCGCCAGCCACGCAGCGCTTCGGACAATCCCGTCAGCACATCCAGTTGGAAAGCATCCGATTTCTTCGCGGCGGTCTGCAGAACGTTGTTCAGCAGGGCCGGATTCTTCTCCAGATCTTCTGCCAGGCGGCGGGTGATGTATTGCCGTGTCTTCGGCAGTTCGCAACGGGCGGCGATGGCGGCCAGTTGCTCCGGGTGCTGATTCGCCACCGGGATCAATCCATACCAGATCATCAGCGGGATATTATGATCATCCGCATCTTCCTTATGCGTCACCAGGGCCGTCGCCAGATCCGCACGTTGCGCTACAGGGAGACGTTGCAACGTGGATGCGAGCACCAGACGCACCGCAGCGGATTTCTCATCCTTCGCCAGGCGCACGAGTTGATTCATCACCAACTGTGATTGCACCGTATCTCCGCCCACCGGTCGTTCGCTCATCGTCGTATCGAGCGGCCATTTATCCGTCAGCAAGCGCACCGACCAGGCGCGGATATATTCCTCGTCCGGTTTCAAGCGGCTGCTCAACTGCGTGCGCAGGAATGTCTCATCCGCCGCGCCCATCGCGTTCAATGCCCAGAAAATTCGCAGCTTGAGCGGGATATCCAGCTCACCCTTGTAGAGATCGAGCGCGTCCTTGGTGGAACTCTTTAACAGGGTGCCGCGTTGGAAACGGTCGGCCAGTTCGAGCCGCGCCTGGTTGGCGAACCACACGTTGTAATGCCGTTGCAGATTGATCAATTGACCGTCTGACAGCACTCGCAGATCGCGCAGGGCAGGGCGCTTGGGCTTGCCATTCATCACCTTGTAGATGCGGCCGCTCTCGCGATGCACGCCCGTGCTGTCATGGCATTCACCGGTATCGCTCCAGTCCGCGATGAACACGCTGCCATCCGGGCCGCAGCTCAGCTCCATGCCGCGAAACCACTTGTCCGTGAAGTTCAACAGGTCCTCGCCATGCTTGCCTACGTAGCCGGAACCATCGCGTTGCAGGATCTCACGGTTCACGCGACGCCCATGCATGTTCAGCGTGAAGAGCTTGTCCTGATACTCGATGGGCCAGTTATCGCCCTGATAGATCATCATGCCGATGTGCGCGTGACCGCCGCCGTAGCTGTCCGCCTTGCCATCGCGCGAATCCGTCCAGCTCTTGCCCGTATCGAAGTGCCAATGATCCGCGTGCATGTCGATGAGTCCGTACGTATGCGGATTCGGATCAATCGTGTGCGGGCGGACGAAATGCGCCCCCGGCATCGCCTGCCAGAGATGACCGTTGACGGTGTTGATGAAGAACAGCTCGCCGAACTTGTTCCAGTCATGCCCCCAAGGATTCGTCGTGCCCGAGGTAAGTGCTTCAAACACTTTCGTCTGCGGATGATACCGCCACATGCCGCCGCGCATCGGGATGCGTTCCTTCGCCGGGGTGCCGGGCGCTCCGATCTCGCCGGGACTGGATGCACCGCAGCGACCATACAGCCACCCATCCGGACCGAAGCGCAGACCGTTGGCGAAATTGTGATAATTCTCCGCCGGCGGATTGAACCCATCCAGCACCACCTCCGCCGGACCATCCGGTTTGTCATCGCCATCGCGATCCGGGATGAAGAGCACCTGCGGCGGGCACAACAGCCACACCCCGCCCAGGCCGATCTCCACGCTGGTGAGCATCTGCACCTGGTCGGAAAACACCGTGCGCCGGTCGAACTTCCCATCGCCATCACGATCCTCGAAGATCAGCAGGCGGTCGTGCAGATTCATGTCGAACTTCACCTTGCGCTCCGAGTAGGTGTAGTTCTCCGCCACCCAGAGACGCCCGCGCGAATCCCACGTCATCGCGATGGGATTTTGCACATTGGGTTCGGCGGCAAATACCGTGGCCTTGAAGCCCGGCGGCAGCTTGAGCTCCTTGACCACGTCCTCGGCGGGCATGATCTTCACGCTCATGTCCGTCTCGCTGTTGTAGAGCTTGGGGAACTCCGCCGCTTCAGTACGAACGAGCGCCAGCGCCGCGAGGATGGCCGCCATCAAACCTTTGGATACAAACCGGGTCTTCATGCAATGCCACGAGTGTAATGGCTGGAACGCATTGCGGAAGGACAGAAATGCATGGCGTAGTGGGACAGGCGCCATCGCCTGTCCAGTCTTCCTGTCGCCGTCCAGCCCGATCCATGGTTCGTTCGGCATCTTCACCACTTCGACTTTCTCCCTCTCTTTCATACGCCTCCAATCTGCCCGAAAATTCCGGCCTCCGTTATCCCTATATGCGCTATGTGCGCTATATGGAGACAAAATTCATGTTTTGTCCTGCCTTCACCCTGCCACGCCTCGCCAACTTCCGTTATCACTCCGCTCGCTACAACTCACTCCAGCTACACAAAATTTCAGTTTCATGCCCGCATCCTGCCAGCTTTTTGGCCTCACCGTTAGCCTTCGGTGCGGCCGGTGAGCCCGGTGGGGACAAAGTTTCAGAAAAAACGCCTACCAACACACGGCCGCAAGCGTCCCGGCCCTCCTCCTCACTTCGTCTTCATCTGCCCAAGGTTTTAACACGCCCAGTATGACATCCACTGTCATACCGGACGAATTCTTCCAGTTATTTCCCTGCTCGCGTCAGCGAGCCAAAGATTCTTAGCGGCGGCTTTCAAGCCGCCGGTGATCTCCTTGAATGCCCCCGTCGCATAGCGACGGAAGACCCCCGCCCGCTCCACTCAAAGAATTTCTCGATCGACAAAGGGTGGGGCTTAAACCCTATGGTTGTGGTCATGGGGAGTTGGAATCATCTGCTTTCTGGCTTCTTTCCTTGAGTAAGGCGTCGACATTTAAGATCTGGTCTAATTCATTCCAATAGGCCAAGTAACGTCGCCCGACTTCTTCGACTAACTCTTTGTCATTTCTTGAAAACACCCATTTCAGATAGCGGTTTTTCTCGGTAATCACATGAAAGAGATGGCGCTCGATGTTTTCTTCCCCGATTAAAGATGGGATATTGTGTAGATATTCGGCCTCCGTTTCGCATTGTTCCACATCTCCGTTTCTGGCGGCGGTCCGGATGGACAGCAAACCCCATTGCATTATTTTGATATATGTCTCATCAAGTTTGCTCATAAACTAATCGTGTTATGATTTAATCGAGAGCTCTTTTGTTTTACACCTTCATTCTCTCTGTCTCCAGTTTCGAGCGAAGGAGAGGCGTGCTCAATGCTTGGGCTCTAGACAGCTAATTTTATTTTCATCGCGTTCTATTCTGCAAATACTCCGCAATTTCCTCCCACCCCAAAACCTCCGCCAGTTCTATGGCATCCTTGCCCTTGTTCGTCTTCGCCTTCACGTCCGCGCCATGCTTCACCAGTAGTTTTACGGCACCGAAGTTTCCGGCCAGTGCTTCCATGTGCAGCATGGTCCAGCCGTTTTCATCGCTCCAAGTGACGTGGGATTTGTCCTCCTGCAACTGCTCTTCGATCTTTGGCAGCATGTTCAGGCACATTCTGGTGTCCTGATGGCCGGTCGCGGAGTCGGACGCGGGCTTCGGCTCCTGTTTCCGGCCGAAGATCTTGCCCAGCAAGCCCGGTTTGCTCGTGGATTCTTCAAAAGGATTTACTCGGATCTCGGCCGGATCACCGAAGTCCAAGCCCCACGCCGCGTCATGGGCTTTCCGGTCGCTCCGGCTCATCGTGGAGCGCATCTGATTCACGGTGAAAGCTCCGTAAGCCTTGCCCTCCGCTACGATCATCCAATCCTCAAGCTGGGCAAACGGGGCGGTGACGGCGTCGCCTTGCTTCACCGAGGTCAGCCAGTTGGGTGCATTCATTAAGACGCCTGACAAAGTTTCCCCATCGAATTCCACTTGGTCCACCCACATGTGCTCCGTCTCCGGATTGCCGTCGGTTCTTTCCCCGTCGGTGAAGGAAAGTTTGATCAGCATCATCTCGAATGCCGGAACGATCCGTCTTCTCTCCCAGGATATTTCCCGCCAGAAGTATTTGAAGGAACCTCTGGCCTGCTCACAGGCCCGCCGTATTTCGGAATCATCTCCGGTCAGCAGAATGCCTTTTCCGTCTTGCTTGGCGCTCATGGATTAAATCCTCGGGTTATTAGTGAATGTCGCGAGGCTGAACTTTCAGCGTTTGAAAATCAAGCGCGACCGGGTCGCGACGCAGCACATGACCCGTGCTGCCGGCTTCCAGCCGGCAGTCTGCGATGTCCGCCGTAGCCTACCACGCTTTCTTCACCCTCTTTTCACCCCAAATGGAGCCGTACCCAGGTTATCCAAGCGCCAACACGATCGCCGCCAGCATCAGCACCGCGCCCGCCAACCGCCACTTGAGCACAGCGGCACCCAGGTGCTGTTCCTGGTTCTTGAACCAATGTCCAATAAGCCACACGGCCACCACGCTCCAGAGGCCGCGTGAGCTGTACATGATGTTGGAGGCCGTCGCCTTGCCATACACCGCCAGCGTGGAGATGAAGAAGATGGCTTGGGCGCCCATTAAGAAGCTGCCTCCGCCCAGCCATTTCCAGGCTGTGGGGGAGAGATCGCGCAACGGTGCGGAGAAGAAGGGGATGAACCCCAAAGAGAACACCGCCACCATGCCCATCATCAGGGGCAGGAACCGCCCGGCGCCCCAAGCGGGCGAATATTTTTGCACAAAGACATCGAACAGCGCGAACACCAGCGCCGCCCCTCCCGCGGAGACAATGGTGAGGCCCACATGGCGATGCTTCTGCTGGCCCTGGCCGCTGCGGTTCAGCAGCACGATGGCCGCCACGCTCATCACCGCCGAGATCCATAGCTTCACCGCCACGGGCTCACCGATGATCAACGTGGTGAACAGCGCCACCAAAATGATCTTCACGCCCAGCACCGGCGTGGCGATGGAGACATCCCCTTTATTCACCGCATAGAATGTGAGCACCTGACCCCCGATGAAGAAGAGTGCCGTTGCCGCCAGTTCCCACACATGCTGCCAGCCGGGAAATGGCTCCGCATGCAGGAAGAGCAGGGGAATGAAAACGATGCCCGTTGTGACGTTCGCCACGAAAGTCGTGCGATACACGCCCACCCCATAATCACCCGAGCGCTTCACCAGCAGCACGGCGAGCACATACAGCCAACTGGCGATGAGGGGGAACAGCAGGTGTCCGGGCATGATTCAGTAACGTCAAAGCTACCGGGGTAACGCCACGGCGCGGACTACTTGTAGAGCCTGGCTTGGCTGGCGACAAATGGGAAATCGACGTCAGGACTTCGGGTGCCCTGCGAGATGGAGAAACTCCAGGATATCCACCCGCATTTTCAAAAACTCGGGGCTGTTGCGTTCCCGGGGAAACTTGAGACCCACCGAAATGATGCGTTCGATCTTTCCGGGGCGGGGGGTCATGATGACGATGCGGTCGCTCATGTAGATGGCTTCGTCAATGTCATGGGTGACCAGCACCATCGTGGTGCCCCGGGCCTGCCAGATCCGCAGCACTTCCTGCTGCATCCGCATGCGGGTGAAGGCATCGAGCGCTCCCAACGGCTCATCGAGCAGCAGGATCTTCGGATGATTGATCAAGGCGCGGGCCAAGGCCGCACGTTGCGCCATGCCGCCGGACAAGTGATGGGGGAAAGCGTCTTGAAACCCGTCCAGGCCCACGAGCTGCATGTATTCATCCACCTCGTGCCGCTTTTGCTGAAGGACATTACGTGCCACGAGTCCCGCTTCGATATTACGCCGTACGGTAAGCCAGGGGAAAAGATTCGGGTCTTGGAACACCAGGCCTCGTTCCGCGCTGGCCGTCGTGATGGCTTCATCGCCAACCCAGAGCTCGCCCGTATCCGGTGCCTCGAGCCCGGCGATGAGTCGCAGCAGGGTCGATTTACCGCAGCCGCTCGGTCCTATCAGCGAGACAAACTCTCCCGGAGCGATCGACAGATCGACGTTTTGCAACGCGATCATGTTTCCTTCCGGATCGTCCGGTGCGGGGAAATACTTGCTCACGCCGGCAACCTTCAGCGAAGAGCCTTCGTGACGTGAAGCAACTGGTTGAGATTCGGTCGCCGCTACCATTTGATCACTCCTTTCTGCCAGATCAGCACACGGTCCCGGAGCTTGAAGAGCAGTGTCATGATGGTGGAGAAGAAGGCGGCCATGATGATCAAGGCGGCATAGACTTTACCGTATTCCGCCCAGCCTTGAGCCCAGCCCACATACCATCCCAAGCCCGATTTCACCCCGACCGTTTCCGCCACAATCAGCGTCAGGAAAGACGTGCCCAATCCCATGAATAGCCCGATAAAAATGCTAGGCATGGCAGCCGGAATGGCCACGCGGAAGATTAGGTAAGATGGCTTGGCACCTAGTGTACGGGCCACGTCCAGGTAGCTCGCCTTGACATTGGCGATGCCAGAGATCGTCAGCATGCTCACGGGAAACCAGACCGCCAAGGCCACCAGACCGATGGCGGACATTTTCCCACTAGGAGCGATCACCATCGCCAGCGGCACCCAGGCGGTGGCGGGAATGGGTCCGATGATCTTCAAGACGGGCATGCCCCAATACCGCGCCTGGCGAAACCAGCCGATGCAGATCCCCGCGACCACACCCACGATCACTCCCAGCACATAGCCAGAAATCAAAAGGATGAGTGAATTCCAAGTGCAGTCCAACAAGAGCTTCCGGTCATCGATCATGCTTTGCAGCACGCCCGCAGGACCCGGGAAATAAGGCATGGGCAGCCAGCGAAAGCCCGTAGTGACGGTTTCCCACACGCACAGCAGCATCACGGAAGCGGCGAGGAGGGGATTCATGTGATCTAGCCAGCGGCGAAATCCCACCCAGGCGAATTGCAGCACCCCGGCCAGCACGGAGATAGCGAGCACTACTCCGAGGAAGGCAGTGTAAGAGGCCGTCTGGGCCTCCGGTTCCTCCTTGGCGATGGAAAGATGCACGCCCAGAGCGATGAGGGTCGCGACCGGCAGGGCTAGAAGGATGTGCCAACGCAGCTTTTCTGCCCTTTGGGCTTCACGAGGCGGCTTGCTTACGGTCATTGCAGGTAAGATTGAAACTCGGTAAGTCCCGGCTGAGGGAGATTAAAACGGCGTGATACAAAGGCCGCAAAACACATCCTTCGGATTCATTTTGGCATACTGCTGCTTCAACCATTTCGGTGAGACTTGCGCATCAGCGACCGTTTCCACCTGCAATGATTGGAGCCACTCATCGGTCACACCGTCCAGTCGGACGAAGGCTTTTTCAGCGAGTTTCGCCACATCCGTTGACGGACTGAGCATCCCGGCGATCTTCATCTCCTCGGCGGCGGAAACCACGGCTTTCTGCGCGCCGCTGACACTGGGGATGTAGCGCAGATGCGAGATGGCGATCGTGTTCTGATCGGTGGTCGAAGCGAGATACTTGCCTTTCACGGACAGCTCGGCGGCCGCCTTGGGATTCGTCTCCACCCACTTGGCCGCTTTGAGGAGCGCGCGCGTGGCGGCGGCTGCGTTCGCCGGATTGGCCTTGAGATAAGCGCCGCTCACGATGACTGCGCAGCAGTATTCTTCATTGTAGGGCGCGTCATTGGCCTGGTCGGCGATGTTCTTCACTTTTCCCTGTCCGACCAGCATGCTGCCGATGGGTTCAGAATCGGCGATGGCATCGACCTCGCCCTTTTCCAGCGCGAGGCCCAATTCACCAGCGGGATAGACCAGCCAGGTGACGTCTTTGCTGGCATCGATGCCGTTTGCGCCCAGCACGCGATTGGCAAAAATGAACGGCGGTGTTCCCATGCCCGGCACTCCGATGCGTTTCCCGCGAAGATCTTTGACCGTCTTGATGTTGCTCTTGACCGGAGCCTGGACCCGCAGACACCCGCGATGGATGCCCCCCGTGAACTTCACATCCAATCCCTGCTCGATCGGCTTGAGAAAGTACATGATCAAGTGGTGGGTGATGTCATAGCCACCGAGGGCCAGCACATCCTTGTAATTCTTCCACTCGCACCGGACCAGCTCGACTTCCAGACCTTCCTCTTTGAAAAAGCCTTTTTCGACCGCCGTGAAAATAGGCGCCTCGCAGGTGATGCCCACATAACCGACGCGGATCTTGTTGGACTTCGCCGCCTGTTGGGCGGCCTGCTCGGTATTTTTGCCGCAGCCAGCCGAGGCCAGCAAAGCAGCCACACCGACCATCCAGAATAAGTTGCGTCCCGTGTTTTTCATGACAAGTCGTCGAAAGTATGATTTCCCACAGCCTTTTCAAGGCCGAGTGTATCACACCCTATTTAGTTACACTCAAAACGGTATTAACGGAAATAGTTTTTGGGTATCGCCGTTATGCCGGGCGGGCATAACCGCCAGCCGATGGTCAATAGTGGATTGCCGGGGTTCAGAAGATGGGCATTCGTCATTTGACCCTCGTCAGAAGGTCCAGGAGTTTCGCCACGATCTTCCGCGTCGCTTCCTTTTCCACGCGATTCGTTCCCAGCCACGTCTCATAGCCGCCCAGTTCATGCTGTTCGGGCGTGGGCAGGTAGCCGTAGCCGCCATTTGCCAGTTCGATCACAAACATCGGCTTCACCGGGCTCTTCGCCTTCAATTCCAGTCCTGTCTCAGTGAACGTCTCAAACGGGACCGCCGCAACGGCCAGCTCGCCGATGCGAAATGCCTGCAGCACAATACTCACTTCCTTCGGCCAATCCGCCGCGCTCAAGGTCCGCTCCGCATACGCCTTTTCAAGCCGGTGAACCGGCGAGATGGTAGGCGGTTTCGCCAGCACTTCCTTCGCCCAAGTCAGTTGCTCCGGCGTCGGCTGGCGCATCGCCAACGTCAGCTCGCTCTGAGCCGCTTTCAGTTCCACCCAATCACGATGCTCGATCTTCTGGTAAACCTTGAACACCTCCTGTGCCACATCCTCCGCCACAATCTTCATCTTCTCATACGGCGCCCGTTTCTCCGATGGTCCCGCGAAATTGATATTGTTCACGTCACCGCATGGCCCGTTCGCCAAAATGCCTACGAAGGGCACATCCGTCCGCTCGGCTTGCAGCAGCTCGCCGATACGATTCGCGAACACGGCGAAATAATCTGCCGAGATGACCCCGTTGGGCACGCCGCCGACGTAGTGCAGTGAATAGTTCGCGAGCATGGCGAGGGGAACGCCATTCGTGGACTGCACCGAGATGAACGACACTTGCGGATCGGTTGGCCCAGCTGGCTCCAGCAGATTGGGGTTCTGCACGCCCGGGTTCATCACCACCTTGTCCTCGCCGCCGAAGGGATTGATCATCTTCGTGCCCGGCTTCATCTTCCAGCGGCGATTGAACACATGTTGCGGCACCTGTCCGGACCCATGCCCGATGCGCGCCGGTTGCAGATTGTTCACTGCGCGCCGCACGCCATCCGCGATACGTCGCGCGAGAAACGTCTGGTAATCATCGAACGGCTTGCCCATCGCCAGCGCATTCTCTCCGCGCGCACTCGGTCCCGAATGCGTGTGCGTGGCCGACATCATCATGTTTTCCATCGGAATACCTGTGACTTCCGTGATCAGCTTCTTCGCCTCATCGAACACCTCGCGATTCACTGACACGCTGTCCACCACCACGAATACCAGCTTCGTCGTGCCGTCATCCAGCACCAGACAACGCGCATGCAATTCATCGTTGATATGCGTGGCCGGAGGGATGGTAAAATTCCCGACAATGCCCGCGCCTAGAAACGGCGTGATATTGCTAGTCGCCGCGCCCGCTTTGAAGACCTTTGCCTTGGATGCTGGCTGCGCGTGCCCTTGACTGGTGAGCAGCGTCAGCGCACCCAGTAACGCCACGCACCTGACGAATAAAATGTAAAACCTCATAGCTCAAATCCCTCCGTGTGCCATCGCTCACGCGATCACAAATTCTTTCACTACCTTTTCCATCCTGCCGCCGTCCGGAATCTTCAGTTCCGCCGTCACCACATGCTTGCCCGCCTTCAAGTCAGTGAGCGGATATTCGTGATACACATCCACCAGCTTCGGGGCCGTTCCCTTCCGGACTTCTTTGGAGACCACTTCCTTGTCATCCACCAGCAGCCGCACGAGTTGCACCCGCTCCGTTTTCGGCGCGCCCTGGTTGGTGTTCTCCCACTGGCAGCGCACGCGGATGTTCACACCGCTCTCCGGTCGACCCGCTTCCAGATCATCCTCCGGCTTCACCACCACGATGGATGCCAATGGTCGCTGGATACTCGGATTGTCCCACCAGCGCCAGCCCAGCTCGCCTTGCTTGATAAAATCCGCCACTTCCTTCGAGCCGGTGTGCATCCACAGCTTGCCCTCGCTGTTCGCATCGCGCCGCACCGCCGCCACCCAATTGTTCTTGAGCGCTTCGAGCCAGCTTTCCCACGTCGGTTCTTTCGCCAGGAAGAGCGTGCGGAAACCTGCCGTCATATCGGAGAACCACCACGGCTCCGGCCCGTGCGCATCGTGTAACGCCACAAACGGAATCTGCCCGCGATACCGCATAAGCCACGGCGACGTATTCGTGAATCGCGGGTTGCCGAAATGGAACGTGCTGATCGCCGCGAAGCCACCGCGCTGGATGGAATCATCCAGCAACACCCGCACCAGTGCCTCGTTCTCGCCAAACTGCCAGATGAGCCGCCCTTGGCCCTTCTCCAACGGCTTCAACCGCCGTTCCCGAAATTCCTCCCAACTCACATCACCCGCCTTCGCCAACGAGTCGCCGATATTTGCTCCCGCTGGCGCGATGATGTCGCTCGTGTGGCTGTACGTGCCGAAGCCCGGGATATCCACCCAGGTCCCATACTCCTCATTCGCCACGAAAAATTTCACCGGCACCTTCTCCTCATCCGCGAGCGCCTGCGCCTTCGCGAGCCACTTCGCCGAGGCATTCTTCGCCCCCCACATATGGATGCACAGGGACTTCGCCAGCAAAACCGCCTCAGTCGGACTGCCTTGCCCGTGCGCCTCGATCTGGATGGTCCAGATCTTCAAATCTTTCGGTAACGCCTTTTTGATCGCGGGCCGAGGCGTCTGCTTCGTCAAACTGTCCAGCACACCCAAGGCACTCAACGCATCCAGCGCGTAATACGTCGCCAGCGGATTGCTCTGCCAGCCCGGCCGGTCACCAAATCCGCCATCCTCATTCCACAGCGACAGCAAGTAAGTGATACACGCTTCGCGCTTCGCTGGTTCGGCATTCAGCAATTTCAACGACCTCACCGCCACCCGGGTGTAGGCCACATCATCTAGTGCACCTGTCTTCGCACCCGGCTGATGCGTGAAACCGCCGCTCGGCAACTGGCACTCACGCAGCCACGTCACTGTCTCCTCACGCTTCTCACCAAGTCGATTCTGCACCCGCATCGCCTGCAAAGCCCACCACGTGTTCAGGATGTTGCCATCACTGTCCTTGGCGTTCGGTGTGTTATTGAAACTCCCATTCGTCCGCCGCCGCCCATCCACATACTTGATGAATTCCGGATCAAGATCCGTGAGCGGCAGGCCCAGCAGTTCGCGTCCCACGAACGCCGTCATCTCCCCCTCAAACACCGGATACGAATGCTTCTCGTACTGCGGCAGGTAGCGATACGGCTTCACCATCGCCTTCACGCGCGGCTGCAAATCCTCCGCCTTGTCCCCGAGCCACACGAGGCTCTGCACCTGTTGATAGAGAAAACTCTGGATCTCTTGCTCCGGCTTCTTCTTCCGCAACGGATGATTGGCCCGCACCCATTCCGCCAGCTTCTTCGCCTCCGGAGGCAATTCTCCCAGCAGTTTATAACATCCAATCACCGCAAACGTCGGCGTGAGATGTGAATCGTCCTGATCGCCCCACGCATAACCGCCATCTGCTCTAGGATGCTGGGCGAGATAACTAAAAATCTTCTTTTTCCAATCGAGCGCCTCCGCGCCGAATAAATCTCCGCCGCCAACTCCCAGCGCAACACCAGCAACACCCAGACTCTTCAACCATTCCCGTCTATTCAAGATCACGTCTTTCATTCGATGTTCAGAGTTAGATGTTTCACCACTCACCGTCCCACCGCCTTAAACCCCTTTCGCAATAACCCGTCCTGGTCCATGATTGGTTTCGCCGTCGCCGCCTTGCCGATGGGGCGGCAACCCGGCCCTTCATTCCCGTCACCCATATCCGCGCGCGCCAGATCGGCATACGCTTTAAGCAGTTTTACCGTCTCCTCATTCTTTTCAGCCACATCCTTTGACTCCTCGATGTCCTTCTTCAGGTCGTAGAGCTTGCCGGTTTGCAATTCGAGCTTCCATTGCCCTGAGCGCACCGCTTCCAAGGTGCCGCCCTCACGCGCTCCGGCGCGGTAATAGTAATACTTCTCGTGGCCCTTTGCGTCCTTCTGGCCCAGCAACAGCGGCGTGATATCCTTGCCATCCAGCTTGCGATCCGTTGGCAGCTTGCCGTTGGCGAGCGATACGAATGTCGGCAGGATATCAATCATCCCGGTGATCTCGTCCGTGCTCTCCTTGGCCGGAACCTTGCCCGGCCACCACGCGATGGTGCAGCCGCGCATGCCGCCTTCAAACGTGCTGGCCTTGAACCCGCGCAAGGGCGTGTTCTTCCCGCGCGCCGTGCCGCCGTTGTCACTCGTGAAGATCACGAGGGTCTTCTCATCCAGCTTCAGCTCGCGCACCTTGTCCAGCACTTGCCCCACGCTCCAGTCCGTCTCCTCCACCCAATCGCTGTAAAGTCCGTTCGGCGATTTGCCCGCGAAGTTCTTGCCCGGATACAGCGGGAAGTGGACGGATGAATGGGGCAGATAGAGGAAGAACGGCTTGTCCTTGTTCCGCTCGATGAACTTCAGCGACTCGCGCGTATAACGCTCCACCAGTTCCGTCTGCTCTTGCGCCTTCACCCGGATGACCAGTTCTGAATCGCCCCGGATCAGCGGCAACGGCGGATGCTTCGGTCCAGCCTTTTTCTTGTCATCTGCTTTCTCTTCGGGCAGCGGTTGGCCGAGATTGCTCCGTGCGCCTTCATCCGCCGGTCCCATGTCATTGGAGTAGGGGATGCCATAATAGTAATCAAACCCTTGGTTCGTCGGCAGCATCTCGCGCTGATCACCCAGATGCCATTTGCCGATGCAGGCGGTGGCATAGCCCGCTTCTTTCAACAGTTCCGCCACCGTGATCTCACTGGGCGCGAGTCCCTGCGCTTCACCGGGGAAGAACACGCGATTGACCCCCACGCGCTTGAAATAAGAGCCGGTCATCAATTGCGCCCGGGAGGGCGAGCACACGGGCGCGGCATAGAATGAAGTCAGCTTCATCCCTTCCTTCGCCATACGATCCAGATGCGGCGTGCGATTCAGCTTCGAGCCATACGGCCCGATATCTGCATAGCCGAGGTCATCGACATTGATGATGATGAAGTTGGGTTTGGCTTCCGCCGCGCGTAGCGAGGGAAGCAAGGCAAGACCAACCGCGACAAACAACCACTGGAAGGCAGAGAGTAGTGACGCTTTCATGGGCTGAAGCCTATTACAGAACTGTTCCGCCCCGCTGGCAAGCTGCGAGTTCTGTTCTATGTTCTCCTTCGTTTTCATTTTTCTACGCGCCATCTTAGCCAAGTCAGTATGACATCCGCTGTCATACCCGCTCATTTTCCTGAAAATATTTCCAGGCAGCATGGCCATCTGCGAATGACCGGTTTGCAGTCTTTGGGTTGGCGATCACAGCGAAACGTAATCCACCTTCCTCCAATTGCCAGAACCGTAACCCAGATCGCCTTCCCGATATGTCACACTTTTGTCATATCTGAACTTCCCTGCGATGAGCTTGCAGAAGACGTGCTTGGAACTCCGGGTTCGTGCCGTCAGGCACGGAAAGATTCAAAGCGGCGGCCTTTACGCCACCGTCATTGTCCTTGGAGGGGCGTCGCGCTTGAATTGTCCGGACTTAAGGGCATCTTGGCCTATATGTCTGTCGCGTCAAAGCCGCAAGCCCGTGTGGTCCGCCATTTCAACGCTTCAGCCGAACGGGTGTTCGATGCCTGGCTTTCGCCGGAGCAGATCGGCCGATGGATGTTTGGGCCAAGCATTCGTGATGAGGAGATCATCAGTCTGAAGATCCAGCCGCGCATTGGCGGAGCGTTCGCTTTTGTGGTGCATCGGGATGGCAAGCAACTTGATCACGTGGGCGAGTATCTGGAACTGCAGCGGCCGTCCCGCCTCGTGTTCACTTGGAAAGTCGTTCAGGCCGGTGGCGAAGCGAGCCGGGTGTTTATCGATATCGTGCCCAAACCAGATGGCTGCGAACTGACCTTGGTTCACGAGATGGCCCCCGAATGGGCGGACTTCGTGAAACGCTCCGAAGAGGGCTGGACCAAGATGCTGGGGGCTTTGGCCAAAGTCCTGTAGCGCAGACTGGCAATTTCACCTGTTCACTTCGCGCCGGTCTGCTATTCTCTCGGGCGTCGCCCTTTAACCCGCAAGACTGCCTATGAACGCGTCACGCCTGTGCCTTGGTCTGACGGTGTTGTTGCTCAGTATCAACTTGGCTTTTACTGCCGAGCCGCCGCCCATCATCACCAGTGTCGAGCGCCAGCCCTTGACCGCCCAAGTGCGGCGTTTGCTCAGTGCCCTGGAGTATCTCGGCTCACCTTTCCCTGCGCCAGATCGAATCGCATTGGAAGCGGCGATGAATGAGACGGATGCAGTCGTAGCCACGCACACGCTGCAGCAGATGCTGGATAAGCACGTCCTTTACTTCGTGCATATCAATCCCGAGATGCGCGTGAAGGTGGCTGCGGGCATGGCCAAGCCGGAACTGGTGGAGCAGGGTTGGCGACAATTCCTCGTGAAGGTTCATAACGAAGCGGGTACTACGGCACCGCTCGTGGGACTCAGTCCGAATGCGGAATCACTCTTTCAATCCGGCACGGCCAACACGCCCTCCGATCGCGCAGCGAAAGGTAAGGCGCGTGATTTCACAAAACAAACCCAAGACGCACGCTGGTTGGACCTTCAGATGTTTGACCGGCAACCCCTCACGCCTGCCTTGAGCGGTCTGGAGGTGGAGTATCGCATCGTGCAGCTCTACAGCCGCGATGCAGGCAAACGTGAGGCGAAGGTTTCCTTCAATGTGGGGCAGGGGACGCAAGACCTCGGTTTCCGTAATGACGTGGACACGCTCTTCACTGTTCTGCCTGCGTATGAGATTAAACTCGGTGTGCGGGATGAGAATGGCAAGCCGACCACCGCCGCCTTTGAAGTGCGCGATCAGGCCGGGCGCGTTTATCCCAGCCAGGCGAAACGTCTCGCGCCTGATTTCGCGTTTCATCCGCAAGTCTATCGCGCCGATGGAGAAAGTCTGAAATTGCCCGCAGGCAAATACACCATCCTCTTCGCGCGTGGTCCCGAATCTATTCTCCAAACCCATGAAGTCTCCATCACGGACAAGACCAAGAAATTCGACTTCAAGGCGAGCCGTTGGATCGATCCTTCGCTCAGCGGCTGGTGGTCAGGCGATCATCACATCCATGCGGCCGGTTGTGCGCATTACACGAATCCCACGGAAGGTGTGCATGCGCCCGACATGCTGCGGCATTGCCTGGGTGAAGACTTGAAGGTGGGTGCGAATCTCACGTGGGGACCGTGCTTTGATTATCAGAAACAATTTTTCACGGGCGATATCGACAAGGTTTCCACCTATCCTTATCTGCTGCGCTATGACATCGAGGTGTCGGGCTTTGGCTCGCATCGTTCGGGGCATCTGTGCCTGCTGCGCTTACGCGATCAGATGTATCCGGGCGGCAATTCCTCCACGCACTGGCCCACGCTTTGCCTGAACACCTTGCGCTGGGCCAAGCAGCAAGGCGCACTCGTCGGCCCCGCGCATACGGGCTGGGGGTTGCAAGTGGCGGGCAATGAATTGCCGAACTACAACCGTCCGCGCTTCGATGGCATCGGCGCGAACGAATACATCATGAACGTGACGCATCAAGTGCCCGGCCCAGATGGTAAGCTGGTGCCGGCGGTGGATTTTCTCTCCATGGTGGATACGCCCTCCGTCTGGGAATTGAACATCTGGTATCACACCCTGAACGTCGGCTACCGCACGCGCATCAGCGGAGAGACGGATTTTCCCTGCATCTACGGCGAGCGTGTGGGCCTCGGCCGTTCCTATGTGAAGCTGGATGGCAAACTGGACTATGACTCGTGGTGTGAAGCCATTCGTGTGGGGCGCAATTACGTGAGCGATGGCTACAGCCACTTGATGGAGTTCAAGGCGAACAATGTGGTGATGGGGGAAAAGGGCAGTGAGCTGAAGCTCGCGCAAGCGGGCACGGTGAAACTCACCGCCAAGGTGGCGGCGCGATTGAACGACGAACCGAATCCGGAGCTAAAAAACCGGCCGCTGGATCAAAAACCGTTCTGGCAGATCGAGCGGGCGCGCATTGATGGCACGCGTCAGGTGGCGGTGGAAGTGATTGTGAATGGTCATGCGGTAGCGCGCAAAAACATCACGGCGGATGGTTCGCTGCAGGATATCAGCTTTGATGTGAAGGTGGATAAGAGCAGTTGGGTGGCGCTGCGTATCTTGCCGTCATCGCATACGAATCCGATCTTTGTGCTGGTGGGGGACCAGCCCATCCGCCCCTCGCGCCGGAGTGCGGAGTGGTGTCTGGATGGGGTGGAGAATTGCTGGCAGCAGAAGCAGCGCTTTATCGCACCACCGGAGATGGAGCAAGCAAAGGCGGATTATGAACATGCCCGCCAGGCTTACAAACGTTTGATCCAGGAATCATATCCCGATTGAGAAAGAATTTATGCAACGCTCGTTGATCTGTCTTTCGCTTGCGCTGTTCCTGGCCGGTTCCTCGCTCCATGCCGCCAACTGGCCTACGTGGCGTGGGGCGAATGGGGATGGTGTCACCACCGAGACCGGTCTGCCGCTGAAGTGGGATGCCAATACGAATGTGCGGTGGAAGGTGCCGCTGCCGGGACCGGGGAATTCCACGCCCATCGTGTGGGGCGGCAAAGTTTTTATCACGCAAGCCGTGGACAAGGAGAAGCGGCGGACGTTGATGTGTTTTGATCGCACGAATGGCAAGCTGCTCTGGCAACAGGGGCCCGTCTATGCGGAGCCGGAAACGACGCATGCTACGAACCCGTATTGCTCGGCATCACCCGTTACGGATGGAGAGCGTGTCATCGTATCCTTCGGTTCGGCGGGGGTGTATTGCTATGACTTGAACGGGAAGGAGCTTTGGAAACGTGACTTGGGCAAGCAAGTTCACATCTGGGGCAATGCGGCCTCGCCGGTGATCGCGGGGGATCTCTGCTACTTGAATGTGGGGCCGGGCGAGAAATCTTTTCTCATCGCGATGGAGAAGCGCACCGGCAAGACCGTGTGGCAGCATGATGAGCCGGGCGGTGGTGCGGGGAATCCGGAGCCGGGCAAGAAGAGCGCGGATATCTGGATCGGTTCGTGGAGTGATCCCATCTTGCGCAAGGTGAATGACCGGGAAGAACTTATCATGACGTGGGCCAAGCGCATCTGTGCTTATGATCCCAAGACGGGCAAGGAACTGTGGACGTGCGGCGGATTGAACCCGCTTGTTTACACTTCGCCCCTCTATGGTGAAGGCATCGTGGTGGGCATGGGCGGTTTTGGCGGGATGAGCGCAGCGGTGAAGGCCGGAGGTAGTGGCGATGTCACGGCCACACGGCTCTGGCATCATCCGAAGACGAAGCAACGCATCGGCTCCGGGGTGATCCATGAGGGGCACATCTACATCTTGAACGATCCGGGAGTGGCGGAGTGTTTTGAATTGAAGACGGGCAAACTGGTATGGGAAGAACGCATCAAGGGGCCGGGGCCAAGCGGTCAGAACTGGTCCTCGGTGATGCTCTCCGGCGACCGGCTCTATGCATTGACACAAGGCGGCGATGGCGTGGTGTTCCGAGCCAATCCGAAGTTTGAATTGCTCGCGATCAATCCCTTGGGCGCGAAGGAAAAATCGAACTCTTCCGTAGCTGTTTCCGAGGGAGAACTTTTCCTCCGCACGCACAATCAGTTGTGGTGCATCAGTGAGAAGAAGACGGTGGCAGACGTCCGTTGAGCCGGGTCCGTGAACGAGCCATTATCGCGGGCCGGATGGCAGCGGGTTGGTGGCGCCATCGTCCGAGGGAGAGGTGGCTCCATCTCTGATCGCCAACTGGGCGGCGCTATCGGTCGCTGCGCAAGCATCGAGTGCCTGCAACAGTTGCTGGTGACGCAGGCGGGCCTGCGTTTCGCGGAACAACTCCACGAACAGGGGCAGATCTTTGGCCACCACGGCGGGACCACGACGGTCCTCACACCATTTCCGGAACTCATCCCAGTCCGTCAGAGTTTTATGATAGACTTCGACGTTGTCATTCATAACTCAAACAAAGAAGGTCAGTTTTTTTTGGCCCGGCCACGCGGTTGCGGGGCCCCATCACCTTTAGTGCGGGAAGACGGGGTGCCGTCGTTTTTTGCCCGTGGAGACGGTGGGGCCGCATCGTTGATCGTGAAGCGCAACGGCATGGAAAAAGAGCCGCCGTTCTTCTCGATGGAACGTAATGCCGCATGCAAAATCATGCTTACCACATCAGTTGAGGAAAGCCGCGTATGCTCCGAGATACGTCTTACTACTTCTTCGTCATCGGCATAGAGCCGGATGCGGACTTGATTTGGTTTCAGCATGAGGTTCGGTCGTTTCTCCAGAGCCTTAACAGAACTGTTGGTTGATAAACACATTTCAATTTAGCTGGTTTTGGCACAGTTGGATACAATTGACTAAACTGAGCCTGCTGGTGAAAGGTCCGCCAGCTTGCAAATTGCCGCTATGCGATGAACAGCCCAGAGAGCGGGGAGGGTCTTACCCCAAAACTGATGCATTTTGCATGGAGGATTCTAGGGGCGAAATTTGCAACATGCTTGGCCGCAAGGAGTGTGAGGAAGAGAACCCACGGAAAGGACGAAAAATGGCTCCAGAGGTAGGACTCGAACCTACAACCACACGGTTAACAGCCGCGTGCTCTACCATTGAGCTACTCTGGAACGCAAACGGGCGCACAATCTAGCGAGCACCCCCGTGAGCGTCAACTAGTGATTTCCCCTTTTTCTAGAGCTGGAAAAAGCGACGGAAACTGCTGGCAGAAAAGGGGTTAAGCGGCGTGATGCTATTGACGTGGCGGAATCTTTTTCGCCGGACTATACTGACGGACCATTGAGATGAAGAGGCTGGCCTTAACCCGGAGAAAAACCGCCTTCCTGCTGGTCGTTCTGGCGGGGGCGCTGATCTGGGCCAGCCTGTCACACCAGCGGGAGGCTGATCGCGGGTTGGTGATATTGGGCCCCGTGACGCTGACTAATAATCAGTTTCAAATCACGGTGACCAATATCAGTGAACGGGTGATCTCACATGAACTGTCTTCGCCTCACTTCAGGCGCGCGGATGAATGGGGGACGTTTTCACTGCTTTCCTTCCACTATCTGCCTAATGGCCAGCGAATGGTCATCATGCCCGAGAAGCTGTCGCCGAAAGCGGCGCAAGTCTTAAGCGGGACAACGCCCAGATATATCAGTGCGCCTTTTGAAGCGACGGCCTGGCGGGTGGCGGTGGTGTGGAGCTACGACGAACAGACCTTCTGGGAAAAACACTGGTATCAGTTCCTCACCCGCTTGCAGGGCCAGGTGCCTTATCCCTTGCCGGTGCTGCATACGAATTATTCTCCGGAGGTACCCATCGGTTCAAGCCGCTTGCCGAAGCACCTGTATCCGTAACATGATGCCTTATGAAATCCCTTACCGAACATCTGTGGTTTGAGATCCCGGGACGGCGCGGTTTTGAGAACATCACGCCGACGGTGGAGGGGCTGGTGCGGAAGAGCGGCGTTATGGAAGGGCTGTGTTTGGTAAATGCCATGCACATAACCGCGTCGGTGTTCATAAACGATGATGAGGGCGGGCTCCACCATGATTATGAGGTGTGGCTGGAGAAGCTGGCGCCGCATGCACCGACCACGCAGTATCAGCATAACCGCACGGGGGAGGATAATGCGGATGCGCATCTGAAACGGCAGATCATGGGGCGTGAAGTGGTGGTGGCGATCACGAAGGGCAAATTGGACATGGGGCCGTGGGAGCAAATCTTCTATGGGGAGTTTGATGGAAACCGGCGCAAGCGGGTGCTGGTGAAGATCATCGGGGAGTGAAGAAAGATGGGGTGACCAATGAAGGATAAGATCATTCAAGAGCTCCGGGCAGATGCAGCTACCAAGCTGTCCAAACTGCCGAAGTATGACGGCGTCAAGGCACTACAATTGCGTTGGCCTAAACAGGTGCCGGATGAGGGGTTGGGCTATGATGTCGTTGACTATCATAAGGGGGCTGTGGCGGGGTATGTGATGGGGAAGGTGGTCGATGAAAAGACAACCATTGCGCTGTTTGCCTTGTCTTCCGGTGAATGGGCGGCGGCGATCGCTCCCGCCAAGCCGCCGTTCCTTTTTGATGGCTTGTTTCAATTCGAAATCATAGACGACCAGTCAAACAGCACCTGCTTTAAGAGAGTGGAGAAGCTATTACGGGGCATTTGTTATGAAGCTGATGGATGGTTGCTGTATCAACACAGCAAGCAAATCGCGCTCATCCATAAACCTACCGGCAGAAAATGGGATTTCAGCAATTCAGTGGGTGGCGGCGGAGAAGATCTGGGCAGTTTCATTTGGCCAGTCGAGCCGGAGCATGCGCGGACGATTGCGGCCACTTTAGCCTTCGCCAGGATGTGGCTGTATGGTTGTGATTTTAGCTGATCGGAGCGAGAGTGGTGGTGGCGATTACAAAAGGACGGCTGGATATGGGACCGTGGGAGCAGATATTTTATGGGGAGTTCGACGGGAACAGAAAGAGCGGGTACTGGTGAAAATCATCGGGGAGTAAGGGATTGGTGGAGAAGTAGGGCATCGGGCAAAAGAAGGTTATGAATCATACGAAAGATGCGGCGAGAATGCTGATTGCGTATTGTCTCTCGGCGTATTTGTTCATGCTGATCCTTCACATTTACGGGCTGATCAGGTTTGGAGCATGGGATTCGCACTCCCCTTGGTGGTTTCCGCTGGCAGCGCCATTTACGGTTTTCTGTTTTGTGTTGATGGCGGTGGTTTCTGTTTTGTCATTCGGTATGCTCAAGATGTCACTGGGGCTGAAAATACTGGCGCTAGTCGGGTTCCCGACCTTGAACTATCTGGTTCATCGATGGATTGCCAAGAGATGGTTTAAAACGGACGGGAAGCCGCGCAAGGCTGTTAACAGTGAAGAATCTCCAGAGGCATGAAAGATATGGCGAGATTTTTGGTTCTCACAGTAATGCCTGCTCTTTTGCTTTCACTGACGATGGGTTGTGCCAGTTCGAGTTCCGTTCCGCGTGGATTGGTGCTTTCAATTGAGGGCGCGGTATCCGGAGTAAATGTGGAGGAGGTCGCATGTGAGGCGAAAACGGAGCTCCTCAAAACCACCACTGACACTGCAGGGCGTTTCCATGCTCGATCAAAGTGGCTCGGAGTTCCAGCCAGTGTCTTGCTCAATAAGACAGGTTATTTCGATGCGGTGTGTTCGTTGGATGGGAGGAACTCAAGGTATATCCTGTGGCCCAAAAACCCGGAATCCCCCAAGTTTGAACCAAGTATGCCTGATGAATACGTCAACTCTCGCGCGGGATCATCGGTTGACCTGACTTCTGCAGACTATTTCACAACCCTTAGTGTGGCGTTTGAAAAGAAGGAGGCCATTCGTGGCAGCATGATCAAGAACTGGGAACGGCTCGAACGGAGGTATGACCTTGCCTTGATGCTTTCCATTTTCGGTGAGGGTGAGGATTTTGATTTTCTTCGCAGTGCGGCTTTGGAGGAGAAACGGGGCAAATTTATTCGTGAGAAGATGCTTTTGAACACGCTCTTGAATCCGGTGAGTGAGCAGGAATGACGGTTAATTGAAGATGCATTGGCAGGAGCATACGGGAAGGAGGCTCAAGAGCAGGCACTTATCAATTTAAGGCTGGGTCCGTCAGAGGAGGCAGCGCGTTTGCTGGATCGAACTGGATTCAAAAGAGATGCCAAGTATGTCCGCCGAGAAGCCGGGGGAAAATCTGATGCAGCAACCTCTTTGGAATGTGTGATAGCCAGTGTCAGCCCTAAATTGCTTTCGGGGAAAACTCGGCCATCCACGGAGAGATTTCAGAGTTTCATTTTAAGCAGGACTGAGAAGGAGGTGTTGTTCGGCTGCATCTATCCTGACCAGCGGGATGCCAAACCTGTCTTCGTCGGGATGGAGCATGACGGGAAAAGATGGGTGCTCGAATCAAGGTCCTTTTCCGGGTACATTATCCGGTAAAGTGAGCGTTGAGACGCAGTTGGGAGACTTCGATCTCATGATGAATGAAAAAGCTTCAGTTCCTTCCAAATACCTCCCTTACCATGAATCAAGGGGTTTTACTTAATTTGTCTTGGCGGACTCTTTTTGAGGGGCAGCGGAAGTGGCGCAGTTGGCAAATCCTTTCCTGTCTAACCTGTTCTGCCACTGATATCTGGCGAGAAATCATCACTTCGGAAATAGCCGCCGTAATCTGTGTGGGACTGGCTAAATCTGGTTGGTCCCGTCCAAAATTTGACGAATTTTGGAGGTTGAATCCCCGCTGGCGGTATCCTATCGTTGTCAGTCGAAAATTCACTTTAGATTAATGGCACAGTCCGGTGAGTTTTTGGCAGTCTGCATAAAGAAACTATGATCAATGTCACCGCCTCGCCCGTTGAGGACCGCAAAGTCGCCGCGCCAGCCGCTACTCCTGCTTGGAAGACGATCGTCGCCAAGTATGAAAAGCCGTCGCTGGGCCGGGCCATCTGGCAGATGGTCAATACGCTCGTTCCTTTCGCCGCGCTGTGGTGGTTGATGTCCATCACCGTGCAAGTCTCGTGGTGGTACACGGTGCCGCTGGCGCTTCTGGCCGCCGGGTTTGTGGTGCGCGCGTTCATCATTTTTCATGATTGCGGCCATGGTTCCTTTTTTGCCAATCGCACCGCCAATAATGTGGTGGGCTTCATCACGGGCATGATCACCTTCACCCCGTATCTGCAATGGCGCTGGGAACATGCGGTGCATCACGCCACGAATGGTGACCTGGACCGCCGCAGTGTGGGGGATGTGTGGACGATGACGGTGAAAGAGTTTGAGGCGGCCTCGCCGGGCAAGCGCTTCATGTATCGCCTGAACCGCAATCCGTTCATCCTGTTCGCGATCGTGCCGGTGTTCCTGTTCATGGTGCATCAGCGTTTTCCGAATCCGAAGGCGAGCCCGCGTGAGAAGCGCTCGGCCTGGTGGATGAATCTCGCGCTGGTGGGCATGATGACGGCGATGAGTTTTTGGCTGGGTTTCAAGACGTACATCATCCTGCAAGTGATCGTGATGGGCGTGGCGGCCAGCGCGGGTGTGTGGCTCTTCTACGTGCAGCACCAGTTTGAAGATACTTACTGGGAACGCAGCGAGAACTGGGATTTCCTGACGGCGGCGCTGAAGGGCAGTTCGTTCTACAAGCTGCCGAAGATCCTGCAATGGTTCTCCGGCAACATCGGGTTCCATCACATCCATCATCTGAGCTCGCGCATTCCGAACTACTATCTGGAGAAGTGCCATAAGGCGGAGCCGCTCTTCCAGCAGGTGAAACCGATCACGTTGTGGAGCAGCATGAAGTCGCTGACGTTCCGCCTGTGGGACGAGGAGAAGCGCAAGCTGGTGGGTTATCCGCGACGGACTTCGGCCCAGCAGTAAGGGGCTCAAATATTTTGGTGAACGGCGCTGTTTCGTGAGGAACCGCGCCGTTTTTGTTTTCTTGGGGAAACGTCGCACATCCAACGCCCAACATCGAACATCGAAAGTGGGAAATCGCCAAGTCAAAGCGACAAGTTCCTAGGGAAACTTCAAGAATTGGAAAACGTTCCGTAGTGATGAGAAATCAATTCGGGCCTACGAGAAATGTCAGCAGTCAATTTCGGGGTGGTTTGGGGCGAGAATCGAGGTGGTCGCGGATCATTTCATTGGGCTCTGCGTCCTGCCAGGTCATGGGAAAGGGTTTGCCGTCCAGTCGTTTGACGGGCTGGTCAGGGCGTCTGGTTTTGGGATTGAAGCTCCAATCGATAGCGACTTTCTCGCGCAGGGAGATAGCATATTCTCTATCGAGGCTGCCACGCCCTCGTAGATAAAAATCACGTTCCGTTTTGCCGTCCATGACAGTGAGAAGATCATCCCATGACTTGGGCCACTGATCATCATGGGCTTTTAGATATTCGACGAGGAGGGTGCCCGTATCCCAAGCGGCGTAGGCCTCGCGGAAGTGCCGTGGAGCCTGAATGGCACTGTAAACGATAAAACACAGAAAGCCTACGATGGCCAGCATGACGGCCCATAGTAGTTTTCGTTTAAGCGGTTTTTCCATGGTGGTGACGCATATCTGGCGCAAGGCCGTCAATCAAGCAATGAGATAGTGAGCCGCCTGATTTCCATTTTTTTTGAAATTTTGTGTAGCTGGAGTGAGTTGTAGCGAGCGGAAGAATAACGCTACGCGGGAGGAACTGGCAGGGTAGAGGCATGAGAAAAGATGAATTTTGTCTCCACCGGGCTCACCGGCCGCACCGGTGCCTACCGCTGGTGCGGGAAAGCAGGCATAGTGGCGACATGAACAGAAATGCAGAAGGACGAATGAAGAAAGCAGAAAGGAGCAGGAGATTGCGGCCTTGCGTCGTGGCGGAGGGTGGTCATTATTTTGGCATGAACCTCTCTCTGCGCCGGCTGGCGGTGGGCTTTGCCTTGATGATGGTTGCGTTTACCGCCCACGCCGCAGCGTCGAAGCCGAACATCATTCTCATCCTGGCGGATGACATGGGTTACTCGGATCTGGGTTGTTACGGATCGGAGATCAAGACGCCGAATCTGGACAAGCTGGCGAGCACTGGGTTGCGGTTCACGCAGTTCTACAACGGGGCGAGGTGCTGTCCCACCCGGGCGGCGTTGCTGACGGGGTTGTATCCGCATCAGGCCGGGGTGGGGCACATGCTGGGGAACTTGAACAAGCCGGGTTACACGAGCGGACTGAACAACAACTCCGCGACCATCGCTGAACTGTTGCGGGAGACGGGGTATCGCACGTATCACGTGGGGAAGTGGCACGTGGGCGGCATCGGGGCGAAGGCGGAGCCGCGGAATCACCCCATGAGCCGGGGTTTCGACCGGGCTTTCGGTTCGGGTGGGGGCGGGAATTATTTCGCGCTGCAACCCTTGTATGTGGACCGGGAGAACATCAAGCCGGGGGATAATTTTTACGCGACGGATGCGTTCAGTTACCAGGCGGTGCAGTTCCTGGATGAGCATCAGGCGCGGCACAAGGAGCAGCCGTTCTTCCTGCATCTGTGTTACACGGCACCGCATTTCCCGCTGCACGCGAAACCGGAGGACATCGCGAAGTATCGCGGGAAATATCGCATGGGGTGGGACAAACTGCGCGAGACGCGTTTCGCCAAACAGCAGGAGCTGGGGATAATGGACAAGAAGACGAAGCTATCGCCGCGTGATCCGGTGGCGAAGGCGTGGGATGAAATACCGGAGGCGGAGAAGGACGAGTGGGATCTGCGGATGGCGGTGCATGCGGCGATGATCGATTGCATGGACCAGGGCATCGGACGGGTGCTGGAGATGGTGAAGAAGGGTGGCGCGGAAGAGAACACGCTGGTGGTATTCCTCTCGGATAACGGCGCGAGCGCAGAGGCGCTGGATTCGTGGCCGAACCCGGCTCGCGGCCACAAGCCGGGCAGTATCACAGGCACGCGTGATTCGCACCGGTGCATCGAGATCGGCTGGGCGAATGCGGCGAACACGCCTTTCCGCGAGAACAAGATGTGGACGCATGAGGGCGGCATCAGCACGGCGTTCATCGCGCATTGGCCGGCGGGCATCACGAAGGCGCGGGGCAAGATCACGGATGAGGTGGGGCATATCATCGATCTGATGCCGACGTTTCTAGAGGTGGCGGGCGGGAGTTATCCGGCGCGTTACCGGAGCTTCGATCTGAAGCCATTGGCGGGCACGAGTCTGGTGCCGGTGTTGCAGGGAAAGAAGATCGGGGATCGCGCGCTGGGCTGGGAGCATGAGGGGAATCGGGCGTATCGCGTGGGGGATTGGAAGTTGGTGGCGCCGTTCAAGGGAGAATGGGAGTTGTATGATTTGAGCCGAGATCGCGCGGAGGTGAACAACCTGGCGGCAAAGAATCCAAGGAAGGTGCAGGAGCTGACGACGCGGTATCAGCAGTGGGCAGATGACGTAGGCGTGGTGCCGTGGGAGCAATTGCCGGGAGCGGATTACCAGCCGACGAAGGGGTATCAGAAGAAGTCGGAGCCGCCAGTGGCCGGAGCGGCTGGGAAGGCGAAGGGTGTGGATTGAGAGTTGAAGCGTAACTTAAGGGGAATTCACAACGTCCATAGAGGAATACCATGAAGGCGATCAAATCCATATTGTTGGCGGGGTTGGCGTTGTTGGTCGTATCGATGTCGCTTGATGCTGCGGAGGCCAAGGCGAAGTTCAACCTGCTCATCATCACGGCGGATGATATGAATGCGGATTCGGTAGGATGGATGGGCAATCCGCTGAAGCTGACGCCGAACGTGGACGCACTGGCGGCGACGGCGCATAAGTTCGTGAACAATCATGTGACGGTGCCGATCTGCCAGCCGGGGCGGGAGGCGTTGATGACGGGGCGCGTGCCGCATCGCAGCGGCGGGCTGGGGTTCAATCCGATCAACCTGGATGTGCCGACGCTGGTGGAGGTGTTGAAGGAGCAGGGTTATTATACAGCGGCGATCAACAAGATCGTGCACATGGCGCCGAAGGAGAAGTTTCCGTGGGATCATCCGTTTGACGGGTCGGGGAAGAATCCGAAACTCTTCACCACGCACATGACGGAGGCGTTGGCGGAAGCGAAGACGGCGGGCAAACCCTTCTTCATCAATGCGAACATCACGGACCCGCACCGGCCATTCTATGGCAGCGAACAAGGTCAGCAGAAAAAGGCGAAGAAGGCCAAAGCGACGGAGGAAGGCAAGGCGGTGAAGAAGGCCGGTGAAGAGGTGGTGGAGCCGCTCACGGCAGAGCAGGTGAGCGTGCCGAAGTTTCTCGAAGACGTGCCGCTCGTGCGCGAGGAGATGGCACAGTATTATACGAGCATCAAGCGGCTGGATGTGACGTTTGGCGAGATTATGGCGGCCTTGAAAGCTTCCGGGCAGGAGGAGAAGACGGTGGTGATGTTCATGTCGGATCACGGCATCTCGACGCCGTTCTCCAAGGCTTCGGTGTATTTCAACGGCACGCGGTCACCGGTGCTGATGCGCTGGCCGGGGATGGGGAAGGCGCAGAAGCGTGAGGAGTTCGTGAGCAGTGTGGATGTGATGCCGACGCTGCTGGAGGTGATGGAGGCGAAAGCTCCGGCGGGAATGGACGGGCGGTCGTGGTTGCCATTGCTGAAAGGGGAGAAGCAGGAGGGGCGCGACTATGTCATCACGCACGTGAACACGGTGAGCAGCGGCAAGGCGTTTCCGCAACGTTGCATCCGGACGAAGGATCATACGCTGATGTTTCACGCTTGGGCAGATGGCACGACCAGCTTTCGTGTGGAGGCGATGAACGGGCTGACTTTTAATGCACTGGCGGAAGCCGGAAAAACGGACGCGAAGATCCAGGCCCGCGTGGAGCAGTTCACGAAGGGGAGTCCGTTGGCGTTCTATGATATGAAGAATGATCCGGAGGAGCGGAAGAACGAGCTGGCGAACCCGAAGTATCAGAAGGAGATCGAGCGATTGAAGCAGTTGCTGCTGACGCACATGGAGAAGACGAAGGATCCGCAACTGGAGAATTTCAAGAAAGCGGCGATGGCGGTTAAATGAGGAAGGGAAATCAACATAAGGGAGGCTGTTGAGGGGTGAGAGTGATGTAATGCGGGTGACGATGGGAGTGTGAGTGGACTGAGAAATTAGGCGGGCGAATGTGGAGCGGTGGACAGGGTTGCTTGGGGTGGCCGATTACAATCTGCAACCTTGAGCCGTGCGCGGTGTTGGAGTAGGGATTGAGTATCCACTCTACATCAGCGGTTTCATTTTTCGTGCGCTGTTAAGAAAGTGTTCCTAGCTATGAAGACCATGCCTTGTTGGATGAGATATGCCGGTGGCGCTGCCCTCGCGGGGATTATGCTGACACAGGCTGGCAGCACTGCGTTGCAGGCGGCAGATGCCACGAACTCGATCGTCTGGCATGCAGAGGCCAATACGCTGGATGTGGACATCGACAACAAGCCGCTCTCGGTGGTGGTGGCGGATTTCAAGAAAGCGACGGGACGCGAAATCCATGTGCCGCCCGGGATGAACAAGACAGTGTCGCTGAAGTTCAGTGACAAGCCGATGAGCGAAGGCCTGGCGAAGATCCTGGACGGGTTTAATTACTACACGGAAAAGCGGGAAACGGGATCGCGTATTGTGGTAATCGATCCGAAAGGGGCCACTCCGATACCCGTGGCCACGCGACCAATCTCCATTCCCAGACCGCCTACGCCGACTGGCGCCGTGACGGGTCAAACACCAGGCATGGGTGGCTCGCCCAGCGGGTTCACTGGCGGAAGAACTGATGGCCGCGGCGGCAGTGGTACTACTACGGGAGGGGGGGAGCGTGATCGCACTCCGCGCACACAAGAACAGCAGGTTTTGGATGCGTTAGTACGCGAAGCAGCCAGAAGCACGCGCGAGAGCGGGGGCTCCATGCGTGAGCGCACCACACCTTCTTCTCCGGGTGGCACAGGTTCCTCCGGGAAATCGCGTTCACCGCGGTGACCCTATAGTGGCGAAAGAAAGGTCTTTGCACGATATGGGGCGTCTTGTGCTGTGGGGTAGCTGAATCCTCCTTGCCCTCCTGCTGCTTACCGCGCTTACTAAAAGCGCGTAACGCATCATGGACCGCCCCGCGCCAGCCGACGAACTCGAACAACTCCGCCAGCGACTGGTGGAGATGGAAACCTTGCTGAAAAGTCAGCAACAGCTTGAGCAGATGCTGGGCAAGCGCGAGGAGCTTTATCGCACGGTGCTGGAAAGTTTGACCGAGGGCATTCTCATCACGAATCACGAGAGCCAGATCATCTACGCGAACTCGCGCCTCGAAGAGATCACCGGTTATCCCAAGGATGAGATACTTGGTCTCGTGAGTTACAAGCTGCTCCTGCCAGCGAAAGAATGGCCCATCATGGAGAAGCGCCTGAAGGAGCGTCTGGGCGGCAAAGAGGAAGAGTATGAGCACGAAATCCGACGCAAGGACGGCTCCATGCATTGGATACGCGTGCGGGCAACGCCCTATCGCAATGCCCAGGGCGAGATCATCGGAACAGTAGGCGCTCTCAGTTGCATTCAAACGCAAAAAGATCTGGAACTGGAGAACGAATATCTTTTATCCGAGATCAAATCGCACACGAACACCTGCAACATTGTGGGCACCAGTCCGGCACTGCTGAAAGTGTTGCAGCAGATCGGGGTGGTGGCACCCACGGAAGCGACGGTGCTCATCCTCGGTGAATCCGGCACCGGCAAGGAACTCGTCGCGCGCGACATCCATGAGCACAGCGGGCGCAAAGGACGTCCGCTGGTGAAGGTGAATTGTGCGTCCATCCCGAAGGAGCTCTTCGAGAGCGAATTCTTCGGTCATGTGCGTGGCGCTTTTACGGGTGCGGTAAAGGATCGCGTGGGTCGCTTCGAGTTGGCCGATGGCGGCACGCTCTTCCTCGATGAGATTGGGGAGATTCCCTTGGATTTGCAGGCGAAGTTGCTGCGCGTGTTGCAGGAAGGAACGTTTGAACGCGTCGGGGAAGAGCGCACGCGCAAGACGAACATCCGTCTCATCGCGGCAACAAATCGCGACTTGTTGAGCGAGGCCAAGGCCGGTCGCTTCCGCTTGGATTTGTATTATCGACTGAGCGTGTTCCCTATCGAATTGCCGGCCTTGCGCGAACGGCGCGAAGATATTCCTGCGCTCACGGAGCATTTTCTGAAGCTCTCCGCCAAGCGCATGCTGGTGCCGTTGCCGAAGCTGGCGAAGATTCATGTGCGCGAGCTGATGGCGTATGATTGGCCGGGCAATGTGCGCGAATTACAGAACGTCGTGGAACGAGCGGTCATCCTCGCACGTAATGGTGGCTTGCGGTTTGATCTTGGCAACACGCTTTCGCGGCCTTTGCCTGCATCAGTAGTTCCTGCTGCCTCGGTGTCACCGTCAGCCGATATTCCACAAGGTCTCTCGTTGGCCGATTTAAAGGCGCGCGAGCGTGAGTTGATTCTGGCCACGCTGCAAAAGACGAACGGGAAGATCTACGGAGCTGAAGGCGCCGCCGCCAAACTCGGACTGAAGCCCACGACACTCGCCTCGAAGATCAAGAAGCTGGGGCTGAAAAAATTCGTGACGGTGACGGGATGAAATAAAAAACCGGCGAATCAGTTTCCTGATTCGCCGGTTCTGTTTGATTGATTTTACGGAGATTACGCCCGCAGCTTGATCAGCATATCTTTGCTTTCCACCGTCTCGCCCACTTGCGCGAAGATGCCGTCCACCACGCCGTCCACGGGGGAGGTGACGGTAGTTTGCATCTTCATCGCTTCCATCATCAGGAGCTTGTCGCCCTTCGCGATCTTCTGGCCGACGGTCACCGAGATGGCGGCCACGAGGCCCGGGATCGGTGCGCCTACCTGCAACGGATCGCTGATATCCGCCTTGCTGCGCATCTTGGTCGAGGGAGCGACCTTCTTGTCCTGCACATAGGCTTCGCGCGTCTGGCCGTTTAATTCATACGTCACCGTGCGGCGACCGTCCTTGTCCGGTTCGCTCACGTTGATGAGTTTCACCACCAGCGTCTTGCCTTCTTCGATGCTCACCGAGATCTCTTCACCACGCCGCAGGCCGTAGTAGAAAGCCGGTGTGGGCAACACGCTCACATCACTGTATTCGCGCGCATGCTTGGCGAAATCCGTAAACACTTGCGGATACATCAAGTAGCTGAACACGTCGTCATCGGTCGCTTCGCGCTTGAGCTTCTCCGTCACTTCCTTGCGGATCTTGTCGAAGTTCGCCGGTGTGGCGACCGCTCCGGGCACCACGTTCTTCTCGTAATTCTTCTTCGCTTCCGCCGCCTTCTTCTCGCCGAGCACAACGCGCGAAACATTCATCGGGAAGCCGCCTTCCGGCCAGCCGAGGCCGCCACTGAGCATATCGATGACACTTTCAGGGAACGGTGTGGCACCGGGTTCGAGGTTCACCACATCCGCAGGCTTGATGCCACGGCTGAAAAGGAACAGCGCCATGTCACCCACGACTTTGCTGCTGGGCGTCACCTTCACGATGTCGCCAAAGAGCTGGTTCACTTCCGCATACGTGCGGGCGATCTCCGGCCAGCGATGCGAGACACCCATGCTCGCGGCCTGTTCCTTGAGGTTCGTGTATTGGCCGCCGGGCATTTCGTGCAGATACACTTCCGCACTGCCGGTCTTCGGCGCCGTATCGAACGGCGTGTAATACTCGCGCACCTTTTCCCAGTAATCGGAGAACTCATTCAACGCATCGATGTCCAAGTGTGTGTCGCGAGTGGTGTGCTGGAGCGAGGCGACGATGGAATTCAGATTCGGCTGCGACGTGCTGCCAGACATCGAGGCCATCGCGAGATCCACAATATCCACGCCCGCTTCGCTCGCGTTCAGGATGGCGGCGGATTGCGTGCCCGCTGTGTCATGCGTGTGGAAGTGGATCGGCATGCCGATCTCTTCGCGCAGCGCCTTCACCAGCTTCTTCGCGGCAAAGGGACGGCACAGGCCCGCCATGTCCTTGATGGCGAGGAAATGCGCACCCATCTTTTCCAGTTCCTTCGCGAGCTTCACGTAATACTTCAGTGAATACTTGTCGCGCTTCTCATCGAGGATGTCGCCGGTGTAGCAGATCGCGGCTTCGCAGATGGCGTGCGTGTCCTGCACGGATTCCATCGCCACCTTGAGGTTTGGTAGATAATTCAGCGAATCGAAGATACGGAAGATGTCCATGCCTGAGGCAGCGGCGTGCTTCACGAAACCGGCGACGACATTCTCCGGGTAGTTGCTATAACCCACCGCGTTCGAACCGCGGAAGAGCATCTGGAAACAGATGTTCGGGATCTTGGCGCGCAGATCGCGTAATCGTTCCCACGGGTCTTCGTTCAGGAAGCGCATGGACGTGTCGAACGTCGCACCGCCCCACATCTCGAGGGAGAACAAGCCCGTCTTCACATCACCCAAGCGGCGGGCGAGGGCGTCTGAGCAGGCCAGCATGTCATAGCTGCGCACGCGCGTGGCCATGAGGGATTGATGGGCATCACGGAAGGTCGTGTCCGTGATGAGGAGGCGTTTCTGCTTCAGCGTCCACGCGGCAAATTTCTTCGGCCCGAGTTCCAACAACAGATCGCGTGTGCCTTTCGGAATCTCCTGCGTGCGCTCAAAGCGAGGGGAGGGCGCCAGCTCAATCAATTTGGCCGGCTTGTAACCCTTCGCATGCGGGTTGCCGTTCACGATGACGTTGCCGAGGAAGTTCAGGATCTTCGTGGCGCGGTCTCGCTTCAGGCGGAACGCGAACAGCTCCGGCGTAGTGTCGATCAACGTCGTCGTGGCCTGACCCGTGCGGAACTGCTCGTGGCGGATGACGTTTTCCAGGAAGGGAATGTTCGTCTTCACGCCGCGAATACGGAACTCGGACAAGGCCCGATCCATACGGTCCATCGCGATGTCATAAGCACGACCACTCGCGATCACTTTCACGAGCATGGAGTCGTAGAACGGTGTGATGACTGCGCCGCTGTAACCCATACCGCCATCCAGACGGATGCCGAAACCACCGGGTGAACGGTAGGCCAGGATTTTGCCGTAATCCGGCATGAACTTGTTCTCCGGATCTTCCGTGGTCACGCGGCATTGGATGGCGTAACCATTGCGCGGAATCTCGTTCTGCCCCGGCAGACCGATCTCGCGGGAATGCAAGCTGTAACCTTGCGCCACCAGCATTTGGGCACGGACGAGATCGATGCCCGTGATGACTTCCGTGACCGTATGCTCCACCTGGATGCGCGGGTTCATCTCGATGAAGAACCACTCATGCTTGTCCAGATCGTAGAGAAATTCCACCGTGCCCGCGTTGTCATACTTGATCTCACGCGCCATGCGGGCGGCAGCATCGCACAGGTCTTTGATGACATGCTCCGGCAAACCGAAACTCGGCGCGACTTCGACAACCTTCTGATGACGCCGTTGCACCGAGCAATCGCGCTCGTGCAAGTGGATCACATTCCCGTGCTGATCACCGAGGATCTGCACCTCCAAGTGTTTCGCGCGCGGAATGTATTTCTCGAGGAACACTGCGGGGTTGCCGAAGGCGCGACCCGCTTCCGCCTGCGCTTCATCCAAAAGATTCGAGAGATCACCCGCCTTCAACACCACGCGCATACCGCGACCACCCCCGCCGAACGCGGCCTTGATGATGAGCGGGAAGCCGATCTGCTTCGCGAGCTTCAATGCCTCCTCGCGGTCTTCGATGGGCTCCTCAGTGCCGGGCAGCACTGGCACGCCGATCCGTTGCGCCAGCGCCCGGGCGGCCGTCTTGTCACCCATCATCTCCAGCAAATCAGGCCGTGGGCCGACGAACGTGATTCCTGCCTTCGCGCAAGCGCGGGCGAACGCCGGATTCTCGCTCAAGAAACCGTAACCGGGATGGATGGCCTCCACGCCTTTTTCCTTGGCCAGCGCCACGATGCCATCGATGTCCAGATACGCGGCCACCGGGCCTTTGCCCTGGCCCACGAGGTAAGATTCGTCCGCCTTGAAGCGGTGCATGCAGAAGCGGTCCTCCTGCGCGAAGACGGCCACGGTGCGCAGGCCCAGTTCCGTCGCCGCGCGGAAGATGCGGATGGCGATCTCCGAGCGGTTCGCCGCCATCAATTTCTTGAACGGCTTCGGTCCTGTCACCGTTGTCTCTTCCGCTGCTTTGACTGCTTTCTTCATGGCTTTACCGGATGCTGAACTCATACGTTGAATCGGCCCGCTGTTATACGGCAGGAGCAATCCCAAGGCAAAGCAAAGTCTGCGCCCTCCCGCCCTTCAGACTTTCCCTCTCGTGCCTGAAGGCCGGTCGTGGTGGGGTGATTACCTAGGTTCCTTCCGCCTTATTTTTTTGGCTTAATGAACGAACCTGCCCATCCGGCAGCGCCACGAAGCGCAGCACGCTCGAGATCTTCGCGGCTCACCACCTGTCCTGCATTTTGAAGGATGCCGGGAACGGGTTCAACAGATCGATGCCTTGAATCGGGACGAATATATACTGAATTTGGAAGCACTCCGGCTGCAGATCGGCATGGATACCGCAGTCCAGAGCGCGCTTTATCCCCAGCAGCTGAACAAGGCCTCGCGCTTGATCGAAGCCTTGGCCTGTTTTGAAGCAGACCGGCCCGATATGCGGCCGGTGATCCTCGCTTTGAAACAGACGATCAAAGCGTTTTACAGCGAGAACGCCAGTCGCGGTCCCGCCCAGCGATTGATCCTCCAAGACCTCAAAAAACTGGAAGATTTATCTCCCGTCGATTGATGCCGGATCAAATGTCGGCTGGCCCGCCTTGCGGTTTCTCCAATCTCGGCTAAATTCCCCTACAACGCTTCCTCCGCTGTTAACGTGGAATCTACTGGAAGAGGAACACCGCCGTTTCCTTTCAGCTCGCGCCCTCCCGGCGTTCCCGCGCGGTCAGCCAGAGCAAGTTGACGTATGCCCAAGATTTTATTAGTGGACGATAACGACATCTTCCGCGGAGCCCTCGGCATGACGCTGGAGCAGATGGGCTATGAAGTTATCCAGGCGGATAACGGCAAGACCGCGCTGGACCTTCAGCGGGACCAGCCGTCGGACGTGCTTTTGACCGACCTCATCATGCCGGAGAAGGAAGGCCTGGAAATCATCCAGGAATTTCGGCGGCGCTATCCTGACGTCGTGACCATTGCCATGTCCGCTGGAGGCCGCATGCACACCCGGGATCTGCTTAAGGCCGCCAAACAACTCGGTGCCTCGCAAACCCTCGCCAAGCCCTTTACCCGCGACGATCTCGCTGGTGCCCTCGCCATCGCCTTGGGCCAGCGCCCGGGTTGATTTTTTCTTCCCGCGCAGCTTTCGCTTCCGTTTTTCTCCCACCAATTTTGAGCTTTGCACTTTGTTTCCATGGCCCAGACTGTTCGCGTCTGATGAAGTGGCCCCGCATACTCCTATTGCTTCTCTGCCTGACGTTCTCGTCCGGTTGCTCGTCCTATTTTGCCAAGCGCGTTAAGTATAAGATCGAGCCCTCGCACGCCGCGGGCAGTCCGCAATTCCTGCGCTCCCTCAGCTACCTTATCGGTCCCGGCCTCCTCACCAGCAACAAAGTCACCAGCCTCGTGAATGGCGATCAAAGCTTCCCCGCCATGATCACTGCGGTGAAAGGCGCGGAGAAATCCATCAACCTCGAGACCTACATCTACTGGTCCGGCCAGATCGGTGAGGAATTCGCCGACCTCCTCATCGCCAAGGCCCAGGAAGGCGTCCGCGTCCGTGTCCTCGTGGACTGGTGGGGCTCCGGCGAGATCGATTCCTCACACTTTCTCCGCATGCGCGCCGCTGGCGTGCAAGTCGTGAAGTACAATCCGCTCCTCCCCTGGCGCGCCCTCCGCGTGAATCACCGCGATCATCGCAAGCTCCTCATCGTCGATGGCAAGGTCGGCTTCACCGGCGGCGCGGGCATCGCGGACATCTGGCTCGGCAATGCGGAACATCCCGGCCAATGGCGCGACACCATGTTCCAGCTGGAAGGCCCCGCCGTCGGCCAGATGCAGGCCGTCTTCATGGATAACTGGCGCGAAGCCGCCCGTGAAGTTCTCGCCGGCGACGACTACTTCCCCGAGCTTCCGCCCGCTGGCGATCACCTCGTGCAAGTCTTCGGCAGCTCCCCGCAGGACAACGTTGAAACCGTCCGCATGATGTTTCTGCTCTCTATCGATTCCGCGCGGAAGAACATCCGCATCTGCACCCCGTATTTCGTCCCTGGTGAAGGCACCGAAGAAGCCTTGCTCCGCGCCTGCGAACGCGGCGTGAAAGTCGAGTTCATCGTGCCCGGCTCGAACACCGACGTCCCCTTCGTCCGCCACGTTTCCCGCGGCCATTGGGGACCGCTCCTTCGTGCCGGTGCGAAGTTCTACGAGTATCAACCCACCATGTTCCACTGTAAGCTCATGATCGTGGACGATATCTGGGTCTCCGTCGGCTCCGCCAATGTGGACAACCGCTCCTTCCGCCTGAACGACGAATCCAACATGAACATTTATTCCGCCGCCTTCGCCGCCGAACAGGTGAAAATCTTCGAAGCCGACAAGGCCAAGACCGTCGAAGTCACCCCCGAACTCTGGAAGAAACGCCCCTTCCACCGCCGCCTCATGGAAGTCATCACCACCCCCTTCCGCTCCCAGCTCTAGGAGCGCGGATTGTCTCAATCCGCAGCAACGTGACCCAGCCAACCGTGCTCCATCCTATGAGTTCCATTCCCCCAAGTTTGAACTTTGAGTTTTGAGCTTTGAACTTGATTAAATGTCCCCCGAAGCCGCCTTCCCGTCCGATCCGTTCAGCCTGACTCCGCCGATGCCTCCTGTGTTGCGGCACTCTAGCATCCGGCCTTTGCCTCCCGAACCAAACCCTCGCCAGCCACTTCACAAAGAAATGCAGCCCGGTAGGGCGAGACTCCAATGGCCTCCGGTGCAACCGGCGAGCCCTGACTCTTTCCGTCAAGGCACCACGATAACCACGACCCACCACCGCCGAAGCACACGACCTCTTCTCCCTCTCCCTTCAACAGGGAGAGGGCTGGGGTGAGGGTTGAGCGCGCCAAACGTTCAAAAAACGCCCAGCGTCTCCCTCTTCACCGGAGGCCGCACTTCAGCTCTGCATTCCCTTTAGGGAATTATGTCAAAGAACAATGAAACCATCCGACCCCTGTGAGATATCGTTTCCCCCATCCCTACGATTGGGACTTCAGATTGAGCGCCTGTCCAGAGCCAGGCCGGTTCCGCAGTGGGTACGGCAGTCGAACTTCGACCTAGGGATTCCCCGGTCACATCTATCCTAGACTGACCGACGTCCCGTTCCCCCTCCGGCTTACGGACCCTGATCCATACGCCCGACACACTCACCTATCCGCAATGACTCCATAAGGATTGCCCTGTAACGCCAATGCATCACTGGCTGAGGTTTCCGGGATTTCTTTTCTCCGCCCTTAATTCAAAACTTAAAACTAAGAACTTAGAATTGGCCTTTCCGCCTCTCCTTTACCAGCAGCGAGCTGCCAGCACTCGCAATTTCTCACGCACCCATCACTCAAACAACCGAAATTACTTATCCCACAGCGACATTTCCCCAAACCCCTTCCGCCAGAAGAAATTCCAATCAAAGATTTCTGTCTTTTAGCAAAAATGTTCCGCCCGAGAAACAGCCTGTTTTTAACTCACTCAGAACACACCTTGCCCTCATTCACCCTGCAAACCCGGGCCTTCAATTCCTATCTCCTTGACAGCCAATGCCTGCCCTTGATTCTTGCGCGTGTGAACTCCCCCTTGCTCCATTCTCACAGTGGCAGCCATGTTTTTGCCTGTGTTTTATCCCACCTCCGCCTTGTTCTCCTCGCCTTCGCTCTGTGCGTTTCCTCCCCTCTTCACGCCCAGTCGAAGGCCGAGCAAAAGAAGCTCGCCGCCGAACTCAAGCGCGTTGAAACGCTCACCGACCAGAAAGAACTCTCTGCCATCGCCCGGGACCGGGCCGCCGCCCAAGACGTCCGCTTGGCGGCGATCAGGAAAGTGGAAGATCAGACACTCTTGGTACGCCTTGTTGAAGTCGATGAAAATGCCGCTATCCGGCTCGCCGCACTGAACACCGTGACCAACCAGTCCAAACTCTCCAAGATTGCCATGCGCCCCCCGGTGGACCCTATCATCAAGTTCGAGAATTCCCTGGCCGCGCGCCGCCTCAATCCTCACGCCCGTCACGATTATTTACGATCGCTGGATAAAATCACCATGGCCGACCTGCAAGGCGTCGATCAGGAGTGGCGTGCCAAATACGTCAACAGCCTGCGGCCCAATGAAGACGCCGTCCGCTTCGTGTTGCGCACGCTCGATCAAAAAGGTTTGGAAGAACTGGAGAAACTGGCTCGCGGGGGAGCGACCGGCCTTGCCGCCCGTATTCGTCTCCAGCGCACCACCTGGGCCGAAGTCGCCGAAACAGCCAAGACGGACAATGCCCTGCTCGATGACGCCCTCAGGGCGATGATATACGGAGATGTGCCTGCCAAGGAATTGCTCGCCCTCGTGAATCTGGTCCTTGCCCGGGGCCGGGCCGGCGATTTCTTCGATGTCGGTTTCGTTCTGGATGCCACCGATTCCCGGGAGCTCGCCGTGGCGATGTTCAATTCTGGCCAGGAGCAGTTGCGCACCCGCGCACTCCGTTGGGCCCGGATCCAGAAGATATCTCTCACGGCGCGGGCTCCCCAGCAAATCACCCCCGTTCCCGCAGCTCCGAAGGCCGAGGCGGAAAAAGCCTTCGCCGCCGGACTTCGCTACTATATCTGGTCAGATACCCAGGAACCTTATGCTGGCAGCAACACCAGTTTTTCGATTGCGCCCATCCGTTTGCACGTCCTTTCCTCGCCCGATGTCACCACGCATATCTACCGGAAGCGTTTGACCTTCGTGCTCAAAGAGGATGGCAAAGAAATCATCGAGACCCAGACAGACGAGAAAAGCACCAGCTTGACGGATCCGCTGCTGTTCATCCTCGGCGATACCAAACGCAAGTTCGTCGGAAAAACCCTCGTTGAACTCACCTTGCTTGGCGGCGCGGGCGAACCGGACGAGGCCAAGATTCTGAGCAACTCCGTGACCGTCGAGGTAGAATTTAAGTAGCGAAGATTTTCACCATTCCCCGTCCAAACGTGTAGGTCGGATTTCGTCCCTACCCCTTAATAGGCCCGCCGGTGCCACCGGCCTCACTTCCTGTCCACCAACCCCGCCAATTTCTCCTCCGCTCGCTTCATATCCACTGGCTGCGGCGGAGCTGGAGCAGGGGACACCACGGCTGGCGGCGTGTCCTCCGTCACCGGTCCCCCGTATGCCGATGGTGTCATCACGATCTCCATGGCTTTCTCCGCGAATTCTTTCCCAGCCGGTCTGAGATTTCGCACCATGCCCCACAACGCCCCCGCGAACACCACCAGCCATCCGGTCACCACCGCCTCCTTCGGAACCCCGCGTAAAATCGGCTCCACCCCATCCGCCAGGAAATAAACGATCCCCAGCAACAACCAGAAAAACGCCAAAGCCCCCAACGCCACCGCCCGCGTTCCACATGCCGTCCGCGACCGATCCCTGTATGTGACCAGCAAGACGAGCAGCGGAGCCAGTGTTAGAAAAAACAGCAGCAACATGATAGCCTCTTGGTTTGGATTACCCGATAAATCTGTTCCCTCGGTTCCTCTCTGTCCATGCCAAAACCACAGGCGCTGAACCTCGTAGCCGCCGACGTGAGGAGGCGGAACTGACCTCTATTTGGAGTAAAAGAAGTCGCCGATGCTAGCGGTAGGGCCCGTCTGTCCTCAGCGGGCCGTTCCTTTTTCAGCCGAGCCACGAGGCTCTAACCTAAATAAACTGGTAAGGATGCGTTCCACCTCGTCCCAAACTGGACCTTGAGGCTTTCGTAAACCAACAGCAGGGAAATGGCACCGCCAAAGCATTCTCCACCGCCTTTGCTTTCGATGTCGGATGTTGGGCTTGTTGGCCAGCCGGGCAACCAGTGTTCGATGTTTCCCTCTCCTACCATTCCTCCTTGAGCTTTCCGTGAGGACGGGGCACCTTGCTAGCCAGCGGATGCGCGAGTGGCGAAATGGCAGACGCGCCAGACTTAGGATCTGGTCCCGTAAGGGGTGGAGGTTCAAGTCCTCTCTCGCGCACCATTTTCCATAGCACCCGTTTGGGATGGGAGCATGAACGATTCAGGGAACAAATTCTCGAAGTGGATTCTGGTAACCTTGGTTGCCTTGCTCGTTTTCTTTTGGCATCGCGAATACCAACGTGGTGCCATGGGCAGATACCTGCGCAGCGAAAGTTTTCACACTCTAGCCCTGTCTATTCCTAAAGAGGCCAACGCAAACAACCGGGTCAACCTGCAATGGGATGAGAGGCAGATGACCATCCGTGTGGAAGTAACTGACCAGACCGAGTTCGATCGCTGGTTGGCCATCAGCAAAAGACCCGACCGCTCACACATGGAACGTTTCATCATCGTTCGCAAGGGCGCTGAATATCATCTCTGATTTCCCCGCCTTTTCCATCTGCGCGTTACATCAAATGGCAACACTAGAGAGAGCTATCGAGATTGCAGCCCGCTCCCATGCAGGACAGGTGGATAAAGCAGGGCAGCCCTATATTCTGCATCCCTTGCGTTTGCTGCTTAATGTGAAGGGCCTGCATGAACGCATGGCCGCCGTGCTGCATGATGTGGTGGAGGATACGCCGGTCACTTTGGAGGACCTCAGAGCGGAAGGTTTTCCGCGGGAAGTGATTGATGCAGTTCAGGCGTTGACCAAAACAAAAGGAGAAAGCCGCCTTGCTGCCGCCCGGCGCGCAGCGGTGAATCCGGTTGCTCGCACGGTCAAACTCGCCGATTTGGCTGATAACATGGATCTTAGCCGCATTCCCCAGCCCACCGAATGGGACCATGCCCGCATGAAAGAGTATGAGCAGGTGAAAGCGTTGCTGTTGCTGAGCGAATGACGCTTAAGCCGCTCGCGTGAAAAAAACATGGGCGAATCCTTGCTCTACGCAGCTGTTGGTAAAAATATCCCTCTCATCGAGGTGGTCATAGAGTTTGTTGAAGGCATCGACTACCCGGCGGCGACTGCACAGCTCAATGCCTTGGCTGAAGATTTTCATTTGGAGGCTCGTCCTTACTACGATCACCCACGCCGGCGTGTTGGTTCCGCTACCAAAGAATCTCTCGAACGCTTGTTTAGCTGGCGTATGAAACGTTTTCCGCTTGGAAGGTATGAAGAGGAGGGCAAGGATTGTTGCCCTTGGCCTACTTACTTTCGTTGGGCCGAGGTTTCACCGCGCGAACGTTATCCTGTGGAAGGGATCATCCATGCCATTCAAACATCGCAACCTGGAGCAGATGATAACGGACAGTGGTGCGAATGAGCTTTCGCGAGCAAATCCACCGGTGGGGGTAATCCCCCGGCGATTTACCTTCGTTTATGGGTTATGGCCGGGCTACTCTGCAACGTTGGTTCATTTACGGTGAAACGTCGGTTGATCACATTATGGCTAAAAACGAAAAGTCCTCTCCTAAAATGGCGAAGCTCGCCAGCAAAGTTCTGAGCACCTCCAAGTCCAAGCCGGCGCGCAGTCTCGCCGCCTCCGTGCTTACCCAAGCCGCCGATAAGAAAAAGCCGGCCGCCAAGAAGAAGTAGTACCATCTACGCCCGGCCAGCAATGGCCGGCCGACCAGATGAGAAAAAGCCTTCGTCACCCGACGAAGGCCTTTTTCTTTCCACAATCAACTCTCAACCATCCACCCTCAACGATCCTAAGCCGCCTCATGCACCGCTTCCGTGATCGCGATCTTCCGTGACAACTCTTCCGTCACCGATTCACACAAGCCCAAGAACGTCTGCTCCGCGAGACTCAGATGACGGCTCTTCCAGTGCAGCACACCCCAGTTCCGTTTCAGTTTGCGCCGCCCCAGCGGCAACGCCACCAGCGAACGCTCCTGCAATTCCTTCTGTGCGATCCACGGCGCCAGCACGCTGATGCCCAGCCCGAGTTTCACCAGTTCCTTGATCGCCTCCATGCTCCCGAGCTGCATGAACGTCTTCAGTTCATAACCCTCTTGGGAGAAATATTCCTCCACCGCACCAAAGGTGTAGCTGTGACGGTTGTACAGGATGTAGTTCTGCTTTGGTATCTCCGCGCGGTTTACCTGGCCCTTTTCCGCCCACGGATGCAGCGGGCTCACCAGGAACATCAGCTCATCATGGAAGAGCGGATGAAACGCCAGTTGCTCGTCCGCCTTGGGCTCCAGCGTCACCGCCAGATCCACGCGATGGTTTCTTACCAGATCCACGAGGGCAGGGGAGTCTCCCGGCTCGATTGTGACGATGCAGTCCGGGAAGCTTTCTTTGAACTCCCGCAGTACGGATGGCAGCACATATTGGCACGCCGTCGTGCTGGCACCCAAACGGAGGCGGCTACGGCCCCATTTGCCCAAGTTTTCCAGCGAATCCCGGGCGCTGCTCATCTCCTGCAGAATTTTTTCCGCGTACTGCAAAAGTTGTTCACCTGCGAGCGTCAGGGAAACTTTTTTGCCCACCCTGTCAAAAAGTCTACACCCCACATCATTCTCCAAAGCCTTCATAGAATGGCTTACGGCAGACTGCGAAAGGAACAGTTCTTTGGCGGCGAGCGTGAAGCTCCCCGTTCTGGCAAGGGTCACAAAGGCCCTTAATTGGCGGCTATCGAGCGGCTGATTCATGAATGAAACTGGTTCATACTCTTCATCGAAACAATTCAGAGCATTCATTGGGCCAACTTCCCTCAAGTGGCACACAGAAGGCTCTACAAAATGACGATGGGCAATTTGCTGCACCGCCTATGATCAATCGTAACCGCCACCCGCGCTCCGTTAGGCGCCTGAAAATCGGCTATGTACCGCTCATCGACTCGGCCCCCTTCCTGGTGGCGCAAGAGAAAGGTTTCTTTACCCGGTACGACCTGAACGTTGAACTCTCCCGCGAACCCGGCTGGGCCACTATCCGGGACAAGGTCATCTATGGCGAGCTGGACGCCGCCCATGCCGTCGCCGGCATGCCCTTTGCCGCCACCCTTGGTTTGGGCTCCATCGTCTGCGAATGCGCTACCGCTCTGGTGCTGAATCTTCACGGCAACGCCATCACCCTTTCCAAGGACCTCTACGAACGCGGCGTCCGCGATGCCCGTACCCTAAAGCAGGTAATAGACCGTGATCGTGGGGAACGCACTTATACCTTTGGCGTGGTATATCCCTTTTCCTCGCACAACTTTCTTTTACGCCAATGGCTCCGCAGCGGCCGCATTGATCCGGACAAGGACGTACATATAGTAGTCGTCCCGCCGCCGCAGATGTTCGCCAACCTCCGCGCGGGCAATCTCGATGGCTACTGCGTGGGTGAACCGTGGAACTCCGTGGCCGTGCGTGCCGGCATCGGTTGGTGCGTCACCACCAGTGCGGAGCTCGCCCCCAATCATCCCGAGAAAGTGCTCATGGTGCGGAATGAATTCCTGAACCAGCACGGCGAGGAACACACCCGCCTCGTCGCCGCCATGCTGGAGGCCTGTGATTATTGTGATAACCCTGAGCATCGCGATGAGCTGGTGAACATTCTCTCTCGCCCCGCTTATCTGAACGTCCCCGCACAGAACCTCCGCCAGAGCCTGACCACCACGTTCGATTGCGGTTATGGCCGTTCCCGTTCTTCGGATGATTTCCTCGTGTTCCACAAGCACGGCGCGAATGAGCCCTCGCTCGACAAGGCCGCTTGGGTCATCAATCACCTCATCCACAGCGGCATGGCCACCCAGCCGGACGGCATCGTCCGCAGCACCGCCACCAAAGTTTTCCGCCCCGATCTCTACGAAGAAGGACACCAGATGTTCGCCGAATGCCGTCGGCCCCTCTCCATCGCCAACGCCGGCAATCAACCCTTGGTCGTCTAAGCCGGCCCAATAAATTTGCCTCACATCCTCTCAAGGGATTTTTCACACTTTTCTCCATGAACAAAACGAATGAATCTTTCTGAATTAAAGAAAAACGGTCATTGGCCGACGCTCTTCGCGGCCTTCCTGTACTTCGACTTCAGCTTCATGGTCTGGACGCTGCTGGGGCCTCTCAGCGCGCACATCGCCGAGGACCTGAAACTGAATCAGGAACAAGTCGGCCTCATGGTCGCCATCCCCAGCCTCGGCGGCGCGATCCTCCGCATCGTCCTCGGCTTGCTCGTCGATCGCATCGGCGCCAAGAACACCGGCATCCTCGCCCAATGCATCGTCATCTCCGGCTTGGTCTATGCCTGGCTCGTCGGCTTGAATTCCTATCCCGCCATCTTGCTCATGGGCTTCAATCTCGGTTTCGCTGGCGCGAGTTTCGCCGTCGCCCTGCCGCAGAGCGGCCGCTGGTATCCACCGCACATGCAGGGCACCGTGCTCGGCCTCGCGGGTGCGGGTAACATCGGCGTCGTGCTGGATTCCTTGATCGCACCTCGCCTCGCTGAAGCCTACGGCTGGCAATCCGTTTTCGCCCTGGCCATCATCCCTGCCGTACTTGTGCTCATCGTTTACGTCCTGATGTCCAAAGAACCGCCCGGCAAAGTGAAACCCAAGACGCTGGCAGACTACGGCAATTTGCTGCGGGATAAAGATACCCACTGGTTCTGCTTCTTCTACACTGTCACCTTCGGCGGCTTCAGCGGCCTGGCCTATTCGCTCGTGATGTATTTCCATAAAGAATATCACCTGACCAAGATTCAGGCGGGCGACTACGCCGCCCTCAGCATCGCGGTCGGTGCCTTGGCGCGGCCCATCGGTGGGGCGCTGGCCGATCGCATCGGCGGCATCCGCTCGTTGCACTTCGTTTACATCTTCGCGGCCATCTTCCTCGTCTGCGGTGTGCTGGTGCATAACCTTTGGTTAAACGTGCTCTTCTTCTTCCTCGCGGCGGGGACCTTGGGTTGCGGCAATGGCGCGGTCTTCCAGCTTCTGCCCCAGCGTTTCGCGCGCGATCTGGGCACCATGAGCGGTCTGGTGGGAGCGGGTGGTGGTCTCGGTGGCTTCCTGCTGGCGCTGGCACTTGGTTATTCCAAAGGCCAGACCGGCAGCTATATCATCGGCTTCGTCAGCTTTGCCGCCATCTGCCTTGTCGCCTTGGTCGGCCTGCAACTGGTCAAGAAACGCTGGCGCACGACTTGGGGTGCCCAAGCCGCCGCTCGCATTTAGGCTGCTTGAGCTGACCAACAAAATCCCTGCTGATGTCAGCAAGCAATACTGAGTTACTGCGGCGGTCCTCCGGCAATCCTGCCGCCGCCGCCCGCTTGCGCGTCCACGCCACCGCTTTTGCCATCAGCAAAAGCGACGAGGCCCCGGTGGAAGATTCAGTAGGTTCGGAAACGTATCCCGACGGCCTGTTTCTCGCCGTTCTGGCGGATGGCATGGGCTCCGCGCGCCACGGCCGCGAAGCCGCCGAGCGGGTGACCGCCGCCTTCATCAGCAACTTCGGCAGCCGCCCCCGGGCCTGGCCATTGGCCAAGGTCTTGGATGAGATTACCCGCCAGTTGAACCGCCTCCTCTATCAAGAGGGCCAGGCACGCTTTGAACAATCAGAGCTGGGCACCACTCTCGTGGCCGCTCTGCTGGATGGCAACCGCCTGCACGTGATCCATGCTGGCGATTCGCGCTGTTACCTGTTTCGCCACGGTAAACTCCTTCGTCTCACCCAGGACCATCGGGACACCACGCCGGGTTGTGAGCATCATCTCGTAAAAGCCCTGGGCATGGTCGCTGAAGTCACCCCAGACTATTCAGCGCATGACCTCACCGCCGGTGATCTCGTGCTGCTCTGCTCCGATGGTTTAAGCGATGTGCTGGATACGACTGCGCTGACGGAGCTGATGGCGCAACAACCCTCCGCCCGCACTCTCGCTGCCACCGCCCGAGAGCGCGCCACGCCCGAACAGCTCGATGACATCTCCGCCGTGCTGGTGGAAGTGCTGGAGACCGGGGCTTCTTCTGGTGCGGCGGAAGCCTTGCCCATCGCCAAACAATTGAAGGTGGGTGACGTAGTGGACGGCTTCACCCTGCGCCGCAGCTTCCGGGCAAGCGACCGAATCTGGCTCGCCTCCCGTGCCGGTAACTCTTACGTATTGAAGTTCGCCCCCGCCGAAGCTGCCACGAACGAAGCCTTGCAAGCCCAGTTCCTGCGCGAGATCTGGCACGCGACGAGATTGCAGGCGGAATATTTCCCCACTGCCTTCCTGCCTGATCCCTGTACCTATTGTTACTACGCCCAGGAATACTTGCATGCGCCGAACCTCCGCCAGTACCTGCAGGATCACGGCGCTTTAGCTGTGGAAGAGGCCGTGCGCCTGGGCGTCTTTCTCTTGAGCGCGGTGCAGTTCCTCGTCCGTCATGATTTCGTGCATGGCGATCTGAAGCCCGAAAACATTGTCGTCATCGGCACTGGCGCGGAACTGCGTTTCAAGCTCATCGACTTGGGCAGCGTGGCCGAGGTGTTCAGTTTCAACCGTCGCGCCGGCACGCCGAGTTATCTCGCTCCGGAACGTTTCCATGAAGCCGCTCTCAGTGAGACTACGGAGATTTTTGCCATCGGCGTCACGCTCTATGAAGCCCTGACAGCGCGCTTGCCGTATGGCGAAGTGGAACCATTTCAAACCCCCGCCTTTCGTCCGGCCCGCCCCGCTTCGAGCAGCAATCATCATATCCCGCAATGGTTGGATACCATTTTGTTGCGTGCCTTGGCAGTCAAGCCCACGGACCGTTACGGCAATTACAGCGAGATGCTGTTTGAACTCGAGCATCCGGAAAGAGTTCGTCCCTTTCACCACGCCGATGCACCGTTGATCGAGCGTGATCCGCTCAAGTTCTACAAATTCGGATTCTTCTTCCTGCTGCTTGTAGTGATCGTCTTGCTGCTTCTTCTGTTGAAGTAATTTCGCTTGCTTCCTTTTGCCCTTGAAAACCGGGCCATTCGTCTCTGCTGGATATTTTTTGCTGTGGTTTCTTTTTAGCCCGCCTGCTGTGGTTAAATCGATGAATTGCTAAAAATTCACCATGCGCTCTGGAAAAGGTGGTCATTCCTGTACTTCTGCCCCCTGGCGTCAAGGCCTTGTTGAGTTGATTCGTCATCAATTCTTTCGGCAGACAACTCGCTGTTCTGCTTTGTTACCAAGGGTGATATGGGGTCCATGAACGGAATTCATCAATCTGAGTGATAGAAAGGTGCCCGCCGATGGCACGGATGTGGAGGTGCTGGCACGACCGGAGCTTAGGGAACATGCCATGGTGACCGCGAAGTCAACTGTTCTGGGCAGGCCGATGGCGCGCACAAACCGCTCCCGCGGTTGGGCGCACCTGCTCTTGACGACTTCCGAGGGTGGACTTGGCAAGTCTGCCCTGGAGACAGCGGTTGCCAGCCTTGCCCGCCGTCATTTGTCCAAACCGCTCCGCGCCAAATAAAACACTGATAACGCACACATGAAACAGAAGCCAACCAACCACTCTCTCAGCCGCCGTAAATTTCTGGGCGTCTCCGCCAAGGGCCTGACGCTCGGCGCCTTGTTCTCCGGTCTGCCCAAGGGCTGGGTAGGTAGCACCTATGCCAGTGATGCTCCTGAGACCGCCAATTTGAAATGCGGTATCATCGCCCTGACGGATTGCTCGCCGCTCGTCATCGCTTCGGAAAAGGGCTTCTTCAAGAAGTACGGCGTGAACGTCACCATCGCCAAAGGCGCCAACTGGGCGGCCATCCGTGATTCACTTTCCTCCGGTGACAACCAGATGACCCACATGCTCATCGGCATGCCCATCGCCTCCACCATGGGTCTGCTCGGTTCGCCGAAGAAGCCGATGGTCATCCCGTGGTTGCTGAACCGCAACGGCCAGGCCATCACGCTTAAGGCCGAGTTCAAAGGCAAGGTCGGTGCCGATCCGAAAGCGCTCAAGCCCTTCGTGGAAAAAGCCAAGAAGCTCGGTGAACCGCTCTCCTTCGCGATGACTTTCCCGCCGGGAACGCACGCCATGTGGATGCGCTATTACCTCGCCGCCGGTGGTATCAATGCCGACAAGGACGTTTCGCTCATCACCATCCCGCCCGCGCAGATGGTGGCGAACATGAAGATCGGCAAGATGGATGGCTTCTGCGTGGGTGAACCTTGGAACGCCCGTTCCATCGCGGACAAGATCGGTTTCACGTCCGTCACCACGCAGGACATCTGGAAGGATCATCCAGAAAAAGTCTGCGCCTTCACCGCTGACTTCGCCGGCAAGAATCCCAAGACCGTCAAGGCAGTGCTCAAGGGTCTGCATGAAGCGAGCGTCTGGCTGGATGACTTGGGCAACCGCCCGGAACAGTGCGAGATCGTCAGCAAACCCAACTTCATCAACTGCGACAAGGACACCATCCTCGGCCGTCTGCTCGGGAAGATGGACTACGGTGACGGCCGTACGATCCAAGACGAATTCTACATGCACTACAGCAAGCGTAACTGCAATTACCCGCAGCCCGCTTATGCCAAGTGGTGGCTCACGCAGTTCCGCCGCTGGGGCATGGTCAGCGGCGCACCGGATTACGAAGGCGTCGCCAAGCAGGTCATGCGCGGCGACATCTACTCCGAGGCGATGAAGGAGATCGGCGTCACCGATCGCGCCCAGGACGATTCCGGCTGGGAGATGTTCGACGGCGTGAAGTTCGACCCGAAGGGCGACCTCGAAGCTTACGCCAAGGGCTTCGCCATCAATAACGCCAAAGGCTGATCAGCAAACAATCGCAGATTATGAAATCCTCCACCGGCAACCGCAACCTCTGGCTCGCAGCGCTACGTCAGCGCGTCGTATGGATGCGGGTGCTGAAGGTCGGGTTGCCGGTGGGGATTCTGCAGTCGATCATCAATCAAGGTGATGTGTGGTACCACCATCAGGCCACCGGCCTGACTTTGTTTAAGACCATTATCTCTCCTCTGGTGACCTCCAGTGTGGCCTTGGTCGCTTCGGCTGCTACCTGGGTGGAGAAACAACGTGAGACGGAAACTTACACCACTGTCGTTGTCCGCGTTGAATCAGAAACCGCTGAATTTTCCCGCTGAACTTAATTTTTTTATGAAACCATTTAAACTGGACTGGTTGATTCTGCCGCTCATCGGCGCACTGGTCGTGATCGGTGCCTGGCACGTGTTGGCCGGCAAGAAAGTCGTCGTCAAGGATGCCGAAGGCAACGTTACTTCCGAAGAACGCGTCGGTGCCATCGCCGCCTTGCCCAACGTCAAAGAGACGTGGGAATCCAGCCGTCCTTATGTGATGGAACCTTTTGCCAAGCGCGGTGAACTCGATCAAGGCATCCTTCGCTTCACCTGGCTCTCGCTGATTTTGGTGGCCAAAGGATACTTCCTGGCCCTGCTCATTGGTACGCCGCTGGGTTTCTTCCTCGGTTTGTCCAAGTCCTTCACGAAGATGATGGATCCGATCATCCAGGTGCTGCGCCCCGTATCACCGCTGGCGTGGTTGCCGCTCGGCATGGTGCTCTTCCTTGGTGCCGGTAAGAACGCGAGTGATCTCGCGGCGCTCTTCACCATCGCGATCTGCGCCATGTGGCCCACGGTGCTGAACACCGCAGTCGGTGTGCGCGCCATCCCGCAGGATTATTTGAATGTCGCCAAAGTGTTGAAGCTTTCCCGCTGGAAGACGCTTACCAAGGTGATGATTCCCGCTACGCTGCCCTATATGTTCACCGGCTTCCGCTTGAGCCTCGGTATCGCCTGGCTTGTGATTGTGGCCGCCGAGATGCTCACGGGTCGCCCCGGTGTCGGTGGCTTCCTCTGGCAGCAATACAACGCGCTCATCTATGAGCAGATCATCCTCTGCATCCTCATGATCGGTCTGGTGGGCTTCGTCCTGGACCGGCTGATGAGCGTGGTGGAACGCCGTTTCAAGACCGCCTAATAACCAACTCTGATTGCCATGGCATTTCTTGAACTAAAGAACGTCAACAAGGGCTTCGGTGCGAACGGTAAGCGCAACGAAGTGCTCAAAGACCTGAACCTGAGCATCGAGAAGGGCGAGTTCGTGGCCATCGTCGGTTACTCCGGCGCCGGCAAGAGCACCTTGATGAACATGATCGCCGGCCTCATCCATCCCGATTCCGGGACGGTGACGCTGAACGATCTGGAGATCAAAGAGCCGGGCCCCGATCGCGGTGTGGTGTTCCAGAACTATTCGCTGCTGCCGTGGTTGAGCGTTTACGAGAACATCTATCTGGCCGTGGAGCAGGTCTTCCCCAATTGGGCGACCGCCAAGAAGCAACAGCATGTGGAACGCTACATCGGCATGGTGAACCTGACGCCTGCTCGCGATAAAAAGCCCAGCGAACTCTCCGGCGGCATGCGCCAGCGCGTGAGTGTGGCCCGCGCCCTCGCGATGGATCCGCAGATTCTGCTGCTGGATGAACCGCTGGGCGCCTTGGACGCGCTGACCCGCGCCACTTTGCAGGATGAGATCTCCCGCATCTGGCAGGAGAACAAGAAGACGGTGGTGCTCATCACGAACGATCCCGACGAAGGCATCTACCTTGCCGACCGCATCATCCCCCTGACCGCCGGACCGAATGCCACGCTCGGACCTTCCTTCCAAGTCGATATCGAGCGTCCGCGTGATCGCAAGGCCATCAATCATGATCCGGTCTTCAAGCGCATCCGCCGTGATGTCGTTGATTTCCTCTTGAGTTCCCGGCAGCAGCGCACGGCCGCCGTGACCAAGAAACTGGTCCTGCCGGATATCGAACCCGAGGATTTGTCCGTCACCCGCGAACTGTTTGGTCCCAAGCCCCGGCCTCGTCGCCGCAGTGAAGTGAAAGTGGAAAAAGTGGAGGTCGAAGTATGAGCGACTACGTGCAGCTATCCAATCTGACGAAGATCTATCCGACTCCGAAAGGGCCGGTGGCCGTCGTCAAAGATTTCAACCTGAACATCAAGAAGGGCGAGTTCGTCACGCTCATCGGTCACTCCGGTTGCGGCAAGTCCACCGTGCTCTCGATGCTCGCTGGTCTGAACGACATCACTGGTGGCGGCATCATTCTCGCCGGCAAAGAACTGACTGGCGCTGCTCCGGATCGTGGTGTGGTGTTCCAATCACCTTGCTTGCTGCCCTGGATGACGGCGTTTGAAAACGTGAAGCTCGGTGTAGATCAAGTCTTCTACACGGCCGACAAGGAAGAGCGGGACCAGATCGTGGAATACTACCTCACGGTCGTGGGTCTTGGCGATTCGATGCACAAGAAGCCGGCCGAACTCTCGCAAGGCATGCGCCAACGTGTCGGCATCGCCCGCGCGTTCGCCCTCTCGCCCAAGATGTTGCTGCTCGACGAGCCCTTCGGCATGCTGGATTCTCTTACCCGCTATGAATTGCAACAGGTGCTCATCGAACTCTGGCGCAAGGACAAGAAGACCGCGCTCATGGTCACGCATGACGTGGACGAAGCGCTCTTCCTCAGTGACCGGATCGTCTGTATGACTGATGGACCGGAGGCTGAAGTCGGTGATATCATCGAGGTGAACTTCCCCCGGCCGCGCGAGCGCAAGGCCGTGATGGAACATCCTGATTACTATCCGCTCCGTGAACGCCTCATCGAGTTCCTGGAGATCCACGCGCACAAGAACAAGCACAAGCACGCTGCCCCGGTGGAGCCGCCCACGCCCTCCACCAACGCAGCACCACCCACGCCCAAAACGCAGTTGACCCTGCCGGTTAATGCCCCTGCCAAAGAATCTTTGTTACACTCTGTCTGAACCCAACCACATAGAAATCGCCCTGCATGAAACACACCACCACATTGCTCACGAGTGCCTTTGTCTTAGTCGCCGCCAGTTCCCTGTACGCCGGTGATTTCACTGTCACCGCGCCCGTCCGCCCCAGCCAAGGCTTCTTGAATGATTATCTCCGTAAAGATGATCCTTACATGGCCGCTTGGGATGTCGGTGCCCAAGTCCGCCTGCGCTATGAAGTGAAAGACAATATCGTCATCGCTGGCGCGCCCGGCTCGTTGGATTTCCGCGATCACGGTGCCGATGTTGATAATTCCTACCTCCTGCTGCGTGTCCGTCCTCGTGTCGGCTATACCGGCGAGTGGTTTAGTGCCATGGTGGAGGGTCGCCATAGCAGCAGCACGGGTGACGATCGCAATCCTAATCCCGAGTCCGATGGACCGATTGACCTGCACCAGGCTTTCGTGACCATCGGCAATCACAAGGAGTTCCCGCTCTCCGTGAAGATCGGTCGCCAGGAGCTCTCCTACGGTGATGAGCGCCTCGTCGGTGCGTTCGCGTGGAATAACATCGGCCGTACGTTTGATGCCGCCAAGCTCCGCTGGCAGAATCCTTGGTTTTCGGCGGAAGCGTTTACCAGCCGTATCGTGGTGCCGGATAATAACAATTTCAACGTCTCCAACGAGTACGAGACGTTCTCCGGTATCTACGCGACGACCAAGAAGGTGCCGAAACAAACCACGGACATCTATTTCCTGTCCCGTAACGCCAATGCCCAATCTCCGGCATTGCAGCTCGGCAACCTCGTGCCGACACCTTCGGCCCGTGATATCTACACCATCGGTCTGCGTGGCAAATCCAATCCGGGTGAGATCGGCAACTGGGATTACAGCTACGAATTGATGGGCCAGTTCGGTCACTTCAATGACACCGCATTGCCGGCGGCCACGGCCAGCTTGTCGCATCAAGCTTATGCGATGAATGTCGGTGCTGGATATACTTGGACGGAGATGACCATGGCCCCGCGCGTGGGCTTTGAATACAACTTTGCTTCCGGCGACGGCAATCCGACGGATGGCAAGCATGAGACCTTCGAGAATCTCTTCCCCACGAACCACAAGTTCTACGGGTTCATGGATTTCATCTCGCTGCAGAACATGCACAACGTTCGTCTGCAAAGCTCCATCAAACCGTTGCCACGCCTGACGGTCATGTTTGACACCCGGTTCTACTGGCTCGCGGATACGAGCGACAACTTCTACGCCGTGACGGGTGCGCGTCGTGGTGGCATTGCGGCCACGCCTGGAACGGGCTACGGCATCAATTCGAGCTACAGCAGCTATGTGGGCGCTGAGACGGATCTCACGGTGACCTACGCGGTCTCCCCGCACATCACGGTGGAAGCGGCTTACTGCCACTTCTTCCGCGGTGACTATGTGAAGCAGTCGCTGAGCGGCGCGGCTTTCGGTTCTACCGATGCCAACTACTTTTACGTGCAAACCAACTTCAGCTTCTAGCCTTTGGTAGCGGTTCCTCCGCGCGAATCCGGCGTGCATCCGGAAACGCTCCATCCGCCCGTTTGGCTTGCCTGCTGAACGGGCGGATGTGTTTCCAGCCCAAACAACGCACATTAGCTCGTGGTGGTCAGGGTGGGCGAAAAACGACAGTCGTTAAATGACCATGCAAACGTTCCAAATCCATCTGGCACACGGAGTTATTTGTCCTCGAAAGAGGCCATTTTTGGCTCAAATTCATACCTATCAGGGGGATTTGATATGTATGAATAAAATTCATGCATTTTAACAAAAATATGAACGGCATGATTTTAAGCTTCGGCCTCTAGCGTGCTTAAGGACGGGTTAGCGCCTGTGCGCTGCCCATGAAGTTCGTGGCAGAAGAACCTAAAATGACGTTGATAGACCAGTTGCTCGCCGAGCAACGGTCGCTTACTGCCGTCGAGCGCTTCGCCAACTGGCATGAAGGGCACAGCGCGCCCGCCATGGAGGCGCGTTATCGCAGCCTGCTTCCAGCGCAACCGCCGGGCAAGGGAGAGCAATATGCTTTCGACGTGGATTTGGACGTCTGCTCCGGCTGCAAGGCCTGCGTCACCGCCTGCCATTCACTGAACGGTTTGGAGGAGAACGAGACCTGGCGCGGAGTCGGTCTGCTGGTCCCGCCACCCGCCCAGATCGAGCCAGATGAAGTTTCGATCCTCCAACCCAAATCTTTTCACAAGCACGTCACCACCGCCTGCCATCATTGCGCCGATCCGGGTTGTCTGAATGGTTGCCCGGTGCTGGCCTATGACAAGGACCCAATCACCGGCATCGTCCGTCATCTGGATGACCAGTGCATCGGTTGCCAGTACTGCGTGATGAAATGCCCTTACGACGTGCCGAAGTATTCGGAACGTCTGGGCATCGTGCGCAAGTGCGACATGTGCGCGAACCGTCTTGGTGTGGGCGAAGCGCCGGCCTGTGTGCAAGCGTGTCCGAACGAAGCCATCCGCATCGCGGTCGTGGACAAGGCGGAGATCATCTCGGGTTACCGGAAGAAGGGTGCGGAGGTGACAAAACTTAATCTCGAGGGATTGACTGGCGGAACAAGCACGCAATCGGGCATCGGTCATTCCTTCGACGTTCGCGCTTCGGCATTGATCATTTCGGGTTTGCTGCCGGGCACGCCTGATCCAGCCATCACCGTGCCCTCTACGCGTTACCGTTCCCGCCAGCCGGTCTTGGAGTTGATCTCGGGTGACAGCCATGAAGTGAGTCCAGCCCAGGCGCACGTGCCGCTCTCTCTCATGCTGGTGCTGACGCAAGCAGGCGTGGGCATGAGCCTGTTCGAAGCGATCAGCGGTGTGGCGAACCGGGGGCAAACTATTTTCGCGCTGCTCATCTCCATCATCGGCATGGTCGCAGGCACCTTGCACCTCGGCCAGCCATTGAAGGCTTGGCGCGGATTCCTCGGCTGGCGGAAATCTTGGTTGAGCCGGGAACTGATCGTGTTCGGCAAGTTCGTCGGTGCGCTCGGTCTGCATGCAGTTCTCCAACAATCATGGACGGCTTGGCTCGCCGCCAGTGTCGGCCTGATCGCGGTGTTCTGCTCCGCGATGATCTATATCGATACGCATCGGCCTTTCTGGAGCGCCTCACTGACTTTCCCCAAGTTCGGCCTCACGGCGTTGCTGCTCGGTTGGGCGGGCACCATGATCTTTGCGGATGCGAACGTGAACCGTTTGGCGTTCGGGGTGGTCCTGCTGACGCTGACGGCAGTGAAACTCGCGGTGGAATGCTCCATTTTCTCCAATCACCAACACACGCCAGACGCGCCCCTGAGCAAGTCCGCACGCCTGCACCTGACGCGTCCGCTGGGTGAAGTGTTCCGCGGTCGTGTGGTATTAGCCGTCATCGGCGGACTGCTGCTGCCGCTGTTCCTTTTGTCTTCATCGGTACCGCTCGCAGGCATGGCCGCCTTGATCTTCTGCTTCGGGGTGGCGGGAGAGATTCTGGAGCGTCACCTGTATTTCGTTGCCGAAGCCGCCCGCAAAATGCCGGGATCAATATGAGCGATCAGGCCAATACCATCTTGCGTCAATGGCAAGGTCCTCTCACCGAGGAGTTGATGCTGCGTCCTGGCGATTTCGGCCTCGGCAAGGTGCCAGCGCGCTTGAAGCCGGATGCCACGACGCGCAGTGTCTGCGGTTTCTGTTCCACCGGTTGCTCGCTCGATATCCATTTGAAGGATGGTGTCGCCGTGAACCTGAGCCCGAGCAGCGGGTATCCGGTGAACCTCGGCATGGCGTGCCCAAAAGGCTGGGAAGCATTGACACCGCTCTATGCGTCAGATCGTGCCAAGACACCTTTGATCCGCAACGAGCGCGGCGAGCTTCAGCCCGCCACGTGGGACGAGGCGATGAAGCTCTTCACCAGTCGCTTCAAGGGCATCATGGCGGAGCATGGTAACGAGAGTGTCGCGTTCCTCAGCACCGGTCAGGTCTGCACCGAGGAGATGGCCTTCCTCGGCACGCTTTTCAAGTTCGGCATGGGCGGTCTGCACTGCGATTCCAATACCCGCCAGTGCATGGCCACCTCGCACGTGGCCTACAAGCAGAGTTTTGGTTTCGATGCACCGCCTTACACCTACGCGGATTTTGAAGAGTCCGATGTGCTGGTGTTCATCGGTTCCAATCTCTGCATCGCCCATCCCATCATGTGGCAGCGCGTGCTGCGGAATAAGAAGAAGCCGGAGATCATCGTCATCGATCCGCGCCGCACCGAGACCGCTGCCGCAGCCACGCAACATCTGGCGCTACAACCCAAGTCCGATCTCACATTGCTCTACGGACTGGCAAATCTGCTGATCCAAAATCATTGGATCAAACTCGCTTACATCACGCATCACACGACCGGCTTCCATGATTTCGCCGAGTTCGTCCGCCAGTTCACCCCGGACAAGGTGGCGGCGGAAACGGGCCTGACCGTTGGCCAGCTCTATCATTGCGCCGAGACCATCGCCAAGGGCAAAGCGGTCTCCTTCTGGTGGACGATGGGCGTAAACCAAAGCCACGAAGCCACGCGCAGTGCGCAGGCTATCATCAATCTCGCACTGATGACTGGCAACATGGGCCGTCCGGGCACGGGCGCTAATTCCGTCACCGGCCAATGCAATGCGATGGGCTCGCGTCTCTTCGCCAATGTCACGGGCCTGCCCGGTGGCCGTGATTTCCTGAAGGCGGAAGACCGTGCGGATATCGCGCAGTTGCTGCAAATCCCTGAAGAGCGTATCCCGCAAAAGAACTCGTGGGCGTATGACCAGATCGTGGACGGCATCGCGCAGGGCAAGATCAAAGGCCTGTGGGTGATCGCCACGAACACGGCGCACTCCTGGGTGAATCAACGGCATTTCCGTGAGATCGCGAGCAAGCTCGATTTCCTCGTGGTGCAGGACATGTATGCCACCACGGAGACGGCCCAGCAGGCGCATCTGGTGCTGCCCGCCGCCGGTTGGGGTGAGAAGGAAGGCACGTTCATCAACAGCGAACGCCGTTTCGGTCTGGTGAAAAAGGTTTCCGTGGCGCCGGGACTGGCCCTAAGTGATTTCAACATCTTCCGCCTCATCGCGCATTACTGGGGCTGCGAGGAATTATTCAAGGAATGGAATTCACCGGAAGCGGCGTTCCAAATCCTGAAACGTTTTTCGGCAAACCGCCCCTGCGACATCACGGGCATCCGTGATTACGAGCACCTGGACGAGAGTGGCGGTATCCAGTGGCCCCTTAAGGAAGGGGCGAAAGAGGAAGGACGAGGTGCGAATGGTGCGCCTCTTCCGGAACGTCGTTTGTTCGCCGATGGCCATTACTTCACGCCGGATGGCAAGGCGCGCTTCCTGTTTGAGAATCCCCGACCAGTGGCTGAACCCGCGACGCCCGAGTATCCCTTTATTTTGCTTACGGGCCGCGGCACTTCGGCGCAGTGGCATACGCAAACGCGCACGGGCAAATCCGCCGTGTTGCAAACGCTTTATCCCGCGAATGCCTATGTGGAACTGAATCCGCAGGATGCGACACGCCTAGGCATCACGCCTAATTCCACGGTAGCGGTCATCTCCCGTCGCGGGCGCATCCAGTGCACGGCCTTTGTCACTACTTCGGTGCAAGCCGGGCAGGTGTTCATTCCCATGCATTACGGCGTGACGAACCGGCTGACGAAGGCTGAGTTCGATCCGTATTCGCGCCAGCCTAGCTACAAGCACTGTGCCGTGCGCGTAGAAGCGATCGCCTCTGGCAGTCCAGCCTATCTGGAAACCATTTCTGTGCCTGACCATGAGTAACCGTATCTTCAACGTCGATCAGTTCGTCCATTTCTCGGACAGCAAGGCGGTCGTGAAAGAGATCGTGGTCACCGATCACTCACGCATCGCTGTCTGGTGCGTGCGGCCGGGACAGAAGGTGCCGACGCATACGCATCCCAGCGGGCAGGACACCTGGGTGATGATGCGGGGCGAACTCACTTACCTGATGGGCAATGGCGAGCGCACGGTTATCCGCAAGGGTGAACTCGACGTGGCCAGTCACAATGAAATCCATGGCGCGGTGAACGAAGGCACCGAAGACGCAGTATTCCTCTCCATTTATTCTGCTCCCGAAATCGGTTGGGCAAAGGCTGAAGCATGAACTTGATTCCTACACTCCCTGAAAACGCTCCCTTCACGCCGGAGCAACGCGCTTGGTTGAACGGTTACCTCGCCGGCTTGCTCGCGAGCGGCACACCGCTGCCCGGCGGCGCTCCCGTGGAAGCGAAGCCGAAGCAACCACTGCTGATCGGCTTCGGTTCACAGACCGGTTCTGCGGAAGGTTTGGCCAAGAAGCTCGGCAAAGAAGCCGAGAAGCGCGGTTTCCTGCCGAAGATCAGCGAACTGAACAAGATCTCCCCCGCCGATCTCGCGAAGGAATCCAAGTTTGTCATCATCACGAGCACTTGGGGTGATGGCGATGCGCCGGATAACGCGGTGAATTTCTGGGCTGCTCTGAGTGCGGACACCGCGCCGAAGCTGGAGAATCTCTCTTACGCCGTGCTGGGTTTGGGCGACAAGAACTACAGCGAGTTCTGCGGTGCGGGCAAAAAGTTTGATGAACGGCTCGAAGCCTTGGGCGCCAAGCGTCTCGTCGCACGCGGCGAATGTGATGTGGATTATGAAGCGGTGGCGAAAGCATGGACTGAAAGTGTCTGGCCCGTTTTGGAAAGTGCCACGGCCATGCCCGCTTTGCCTGCAGCACTGGTGGAAGTCATCACTGATCCATCACATGCGGCTGATACAGCGAAGTGGTCGCGCAACAATCCGTTCCCGGCGTTGCTCAAGACCAATCGCCGCCTGAATAAAGCGGGTTCCGCGAAGGACACGCGCCATTTCGAGATCGTGCTGGAAGGTTCCGGCCTGAGCTACGAGGTCGGTGATGCCCTCGGCGTGATGCCGAAGAACGATCCGGTGCTGGTGGAGGAACTCCTTGCTGCCCTGAGCTTCAACGGCGACGAGCAGGTGAAGGACGCGAATGGCAAGGACAGCACGCTGCATGAAGCGCTGTTGAGCACCTATGTCATCACCCAACCGCAGACCGCTTTGATCAAGGCGGCAGCAGAGAAAGCGAACAATACCGAGTTGTTGGGCTTGCTCGCGGCGGACAAGAAGAAGGAATTGGACGCATGGATGTGGGGCAAGGACATCGTGGATGTGCTGCGTGCCTGCACGGGTGCGAAGTTCACGGTGGCTGAGTTCACCGGTTTTCTGCGTAAGATGCAGCCGCGCCTTTACTCGATTTCTTCCTCACCTAAGGCGCATCCGGGCGAGGTGCATCTGACCATCGGTGCGGTGCGTTATGAAGGCGGTGGTCGTGGAAAGAAGGGCGTGGCCTCCTGCTGGTTGGCAGACCGCATCATCTTGAATGACACGCCGGTGCCGGTCTTCATCCAGACGAGCCATGGCTTCCGTTTGCCCGATGATACGAACAAGCCGGTCATCATGGTGGGACCAGGCACGGGCATCGCGCCATTCCGCGCTTTCCTCGAAGAACGCAAGGCCACGGGTGCCAAGGGTAAGAACTGGCTCTTCTTCGGTGACCAATGCAAGGCCACGGATTTTCTCTATGACGAGGAATTGACCGCTATGCAGACCGAAGGTTCTTTGACACGGTTGGACCTGGCCTTCAGTCGCGATCAAAAGGAGAAGATCTATGTGCAGACGCGCATGATCGAGAGCGGCGCGGAACTCTGGAGGTGGCTGGAAGAAGGCGCGCACTTCTACGTGTGCGGTGACGCCAAGCGCATGGCCAAGGACGTGGACCTCGCGCTGCATGAAGTGGCTGAGAAGTTCGGCGGCCTCTCGAAGGAAGCGGCGGCGGATTACGTGGCCAAGTTGAAGTCAGACAAGCGTTATCAACGCGACGTGTATTAAGATTTATCAGGAACATCTATGAGTAACCCCACTGTTCCCATCAAAGAGATTTCGGGCCAAAAGCTCTCCAATGAGCAGACGGCCTATCTCGACGGCTTTTTCTCCGGTCTGAAGAATCGCGGCGTGTCCTTCGGCGATGTCATGCCGAATCCCGCAGCGCAGCCGACTGGCCCCGCGAAACCGAATCTGGAAGACCTCATCCCGGAAGAACGCATCAAGCACGAGCTGTTTCCGCTGGATGCCTATCCGCTCCTGTTGCAACACGCGGCCTCGAATCAGGCACCGGACAAAGAGAACACGTTCCGTTTCAAGTGGCACGGGCTGTTCTACCTCACGCCGAACAAGGAATCCTTCATGGCGCGCCTGCGCATTCCCGGTGGCCAGTTGAAGACGTTTCAATTGCGCGAGATCGCGAACGTGGCGAAGGACTTGACTACGGGTTATGTGCAGATCACGACGCGGGCGAATCTGCAGATCCGTCTGATCGAGATGAAGAACGCGCCGGAAGTAATGCGGCGTATCCAGGGTGTGGGGCTGCACACGCGCGGCTCTGGTGCGGATAATATTCGCAATCTCACATGCGATCCGACGAGCGGTATCGATCCGAACGAGATCATCGAGACGCTGCCGCTCACGCATGAGATGGGGCAGGTGATCCTGAACACGCGCGAGTTCTATGACTTGCCGCGCAAGTTCAATATCGCGTTCAATGGCGGGGGCCTCATCAGTAGCGTGGAAGACACGAACGACATCGGCTGGACGGCGGTCCGCGTGACGCAAGATGCCGGTGATGTGAAGGCGGGTATTTACTTCCGTTGCGTATTGGGTGGGGCGACGGGGCACAAGGCGTTCGCTAAGGATTTGGGTGTTTATGCAAAGCCGGAAGAAGTCATCAAGGTGACTTCAGCGTTGCTGCGCGTGTTTATTGCCAATGGCAATCGCGGGGATCGTAAGAAGGCGCGTTTGAAACATCTGCTGGAGACGTGGAGCTTGGAGCAATACTTGGCAGAGACGGAGAAGTTGCTCGGTTACACAATGCTTCGCGCGCCGAAACTGGAAGCGACGGCTCCGGTCAAGAGTGCCGGTCCAGCGCACCCGCAGATCGGGGTGTATCCACAGAAGCAAACGGGGCTGAACTGGGTGGGTGTGGTTATTCCTGTAGGCCAAATTACACCAAAGCAGATGCTGCGCATCGCCGAGCTCGCGGATGCTTACGGCTCTGGCGAAGTGCGCATGACGGTGTGGCAGAATCTCATCATCCCGAATGTGCCAGATGCGTTTGTGGAGACGCTGAAAAAGGCGCTGGTGAAGATGGGCTTCGGCTGGCAGCAATCCAATCTGAAGAGCGGTTTCGTGGCGTGCACGGGCAACAGCTACTGCAAGTTCGCGGGCGCGAACACGAAGGGCCATGCGCTGGAACTCATGGAGTATCTCGACAAGCGCGTGAAGCTGGATGTGCCTGTAAACGTGCATCTGACCGGTTGCCCGAACTCCTGCGCGCAGCATTACATGGGCGATATCGGGTTGCTCGGTGCAAAGGTGAAGGTGTCTGGTGAAACGGTGGAAGGGTATCACGTATTCATCGGCGGCGGCTTCGGCAAGACGCAGACGGTGGGTCGCCAGATCTTCCAAGGCATCTCCTTCGATGACCTCAAGCCGTTGCTCGAGAAAATGCTGAAGGGCTATCTGCGCCGCCGCGAAGAGGGGGAGACGTTCCTGCAGTTCAGTTCACGGCATGATCTGAATACATTGCAGGCGATCTTTACGAATGAGGAGTAGCGCGTAGCCGCTACACCGCCCCATACGCCAGCATGGCATCGGCTACTTTCACGAAGCCGGCGATGTTCGCGCCTTGGACGTAGTTCACGTAGCCCTTGCCGTCATCGCCAAATTTGAGGCTGCGGTCGTGCACGCCTTTCATGATATCGCGCAGGCGGGCATCGACTTCATCACGGCTCCAGGCGATGCGCATGGCGTTCTGGCTTTGTTCCAGACCGGAGACGGCGACGCCACCGGCATTCGCGGCCTTGCCGGGAGCGAAGATGATCTTGTTCTCGAGGAAGAGTCGCGTGGCATCGAGATTGCAGGGCATGTTCGCGCCTTCGGCGACGGCTTTCACACCGTTGCTGATGAGTTTTTTGGCATCCTCGCCCAAGAGTTCGTTTTGTGTGGCACAGGGGAAGGCGAGATCGCACTTGATGCCCCAAGGCGTTTCACCGGCGTAGAATTTTGCCTCAGGGAATTTCTCGGTGTATTCGTGGATGCGACCACGGCGTTCCTCTTTCAATTCTTTCAACCACGCGAACTTCTCCGGCGTGATGCCAGTCGGGTCGTGGATGAAACCTTTGGAATCGGAGGCGGTGACTACCTTCGCGCCTTCTTGCACGAGCTTCTGGATGCAGTAGAGCGCGACGTTGCCGGAGCCGGACACGACGGCGGTTTTGCCGGAGACGCCTTCACCGCGCACCGCGAGCATGTTCTGCATGAAATAGACGGCGCCGTAGCCAGTGGCTTCCGTGCGGATGAGGCTGCCACCGAAGGAAAGGCCCTTGCCGGTGAGCGTGCCGGTGAAGCGGTTTGCAAGGCGTTTGTATTGGCCGAACATGTAGCTGATCTCGCGTCGGCCCACGCCGATGTCGCCCGCGGGCACATCTGTGTCCTCGCCGATGTGGCGGTGCAGTTCGATCATCAGGGACTGGCAGAAGCGCATGACCTCGTGCTCACTCTTGCCCTTGGGATTGAAATTAGAACCGCCCTTGCCGCCGCCCATCGGCAGACCGGTGAGGCTATTCTTATATACCTGCTCGAACCCGAGGAACTTCAGCACGCTCAAGGTGACGCTGGGATGGAAACGCATGCCGCCCTTGTATGGCCCGATGGAGTTGTTGAACTGTACGCGCCAGGCACGATTCGCGCGGAAATTCCCCTGATCATCCTCCCACGTCACACGGAAGATGATGATGCGATCCGGCTCGGTCATGCGCTCGAGGATTTGCGCCTCTTGATATTTCTTATTCTCGAGGACGTGCGGCATGACGGATTCCACGACCTCTTGCACGGCCTGATGGAATTCCGTTTCACCGGGATTGCGACGGACCAGACCACGGACGAATTTGGCGACCTCCGAGCGGACTGCTTTGCCGTTGGGTTTCATAAACGGTATTGGGGTTGGTCAAAATATAACCGACGGACATGCGCTGCGCCAGTTTGATAAGTTGCTTCTTTGACAACTTTTCTTGCCAGCTGGTTTTGAACTGGAGATAACTCATATTATGAAGCGAACCATCCTGCCGTTATACCTAGGCATCGGGCTGCTTACTCTGGCCACGGGCGCACTTTTCGCCGCGGATAAAGCGGAGCTGGAACAGAACTGGCATCAATGGCGAGGTCCTAAGGCGGATGGCGTGGCGCCGAAAGCCACGCCGCCCACGGAATGGAGCGAGGAGAAGAACGTGAAGTGGAAGGTGAAGACGCCGGGCTTCGGCACGTCCACACCGATCATCTGGGGGAACAAGGTGTTCCTGCTGACGGCGATCAAGAGTCCGAGCGCGACGGCGTTCTTACCGGTGAACAATGTTCCAGCCGGACAGGTGGCTCAACCGAAAGGGCCGGGATCGGGCGGACCGCCTCCGGGTGGTGGACAGAAAGGCAAGAAGGGCGGCGGTGGCGGATTCGGCGGCGGAGAGAAGCCGACGGACAAGTATCAGTTTGTGGTGCTGTGCCTGGACCGCTCTAACGGCAAGACGATTTGGCAGAAGGTCGTGCGTGAGGAGGTGCCACATGAGGGGCATCATCGGGATCATGGTTTCGCTTCGTCCTCGCCCGTCACGGATGGGAAGCATCTCTTTGTCTCGTTTGGTTCGCGCGGCATCTATTGCCTGGACCTGGATGGTAATGTGAAGTGGGAGGTGGATCTCGGCAACATGACGACGCGCAATGGTTTCGGTGAAGGAAGTTCACCCGCGTTGTATGGCGATGTGCTTGTGCAGAATTGGGATCACGAGGCAGGCTCATTCATCGTGGCCTTGAACGCGACGACGGGCAAAGAGCTCTGGCGCAAGGACCGTCAGGAACAGACTTCTTGGGCCACACCGCTCATCATCGAGGCGAACGGCAAGCCGCAAGTGATCGTGAGCGCGACGGCGAAGGTGCGCACGTATGATCTGAAGACCGGCGAGATTGTCTGGGAGAGCGGCGGTCAGACGGCGAATGTGATCCCGTCACCCGTCACGGGCAATGGCATGGTGTATATCATGAGCGGTTTTCGGGGGAGCGCCTTGCACGCGATCAAGATCGGCAAGACGGGTGAGCTGACGGGGACGGACAGCATCGCGTGGAGTTTCGATCGCGGCACGCCGTATGTGCCGTCGCCGTTGCTTTATGGTGACAAACTGTATTTCCACAAGGGGAACGATGCGTTCATCTCCTGCCTCGATGCCATCAAGGGCACGCAGCATTATGTGGAGCAACGGTTGACGGGGCCGAACGGGATCTATGCCTCGCCGATCGGTGCGGCGGACAAGGTGTACGTGATCGGGCGCAATGGGACGTCGTTGGTGTTGAAGAACAGTGACAAGCTGGAGGTGCTGGCGACGAACAAGCTGGATGAGCCGATCGATGCGTCACCGGCGGCGGTGGGCAAGGAGCTGTTCCTGCGCGGGCATCAGAGTTTGTATTGTATCGCGGAGAAGTAGTCTGAGAGGCGCGGCTGTGTCCCGCATGCGGAATCAGCCGCAGCGGGTGCGGAATTTACGGGAAGGCGGCGAAATATTTTGAGACGCAGCTTTGAGTAGTGAGCGCTGCGGCTGGTTCTGTTGGACAGAACACAGCCGCGGTCCACTGGAGGAGCAGCGTGCAATGTCCAGCGTGTGGATTCTTCGATAGCGATCGGTGCCTTTGGACGTTGCTGTGGGCGAGGCGCCCACGCTCCTCTAAAGTGTGATCTTCGTGCCTAAGACTTCGAGGAACTTGGCGAGCCATGTTGGGTGGGCGGGCCAGGCGGGGGCGGTGACGAGGTTGCCGTCCACGTAGGCGGCATCGACTTCGATGTTCTGGAAATCACCACCGGCGAGGGTCACTTCAGGGCCACAGGCGTAGTAGGCGGCGCATTTGCGACCTTTCACCACTCCGGCGGCGGTGAGGAGTTGCACGCCGTGGCAGACGGCGGCGATGGGTTTCTTCTCGTTGGCGAAGTGGCGGACCATATCCAGCACTTCAGAGTTCAGGCGCAGGTATTCCGGAGCGCGGCCGCCGGGGATGAGGAGGGCGTCGTAGTCGGCGGCTTTTATCTCGGCGAAGGTGGCGTTGAGGGTGAAGTTGTGGCCGGGTTTCTCGCTGTAGGTCTGGTCGCCCTCGAAGTCGTGGATGGCGGTGCGGATTTTATCGCCGGCTTTCTTCCCGGGGCAGACGGCGTGGACGGTGTGGCCGACCATCTGGAGGGCCTGGAAGGGGACCATGTTCTCGTAGTCTTCGACGAAGTCACCGGTGATCATCAGGATCTTTTTTGCGCTCATATATTTATGGAGGATACGGTGGCATACCAAGGGAACGTCTTCAAATGGCGAATGCCTTAGAAGTGATGCGTAATTCGTAATACGTAACAGGGAACAAGTAATCACACCACGTCGTCGTTCTGGACCCAATCGCCAGTTGGGATGTTGAAGCGGCTTGAAAGCCGCGCTCCTTTGGTGGTGGGCGGATGCCTATGATTGGCGTTTTCTGCACTGCTGGTTTGCGAGTATTGCTGTGGGCGAGGCGCCCACGCTCCGCTTACTGAGTGGTGGCGTTTTTCGGTTTGGGGCCGGTGACTTGGATGCGGTAGAAGGTGTTGCCGCGTTGTTTGGCGTCGTCGTCGATGAGGTTGAGGACGCCGGTCTTGTTGGTGACGGTCATGAGATAAACCCAGGGCTGGTTCAGGTCTTCGGTCACGAGGATGTCGTAGATCTGACGGGATTCGCCGGTGATGGTGAGGGTGTTGCCGCTGAGGCCGAGGAAAGGGACGCCGTTCTCGGCAGCGGCGGTTTCATTGGAGCGGGTGGCGAGGGTGATGCGCGGGGTGGCGGGAGGCTTGATGCCGGCGAGGGCGAACTTCTGGGCGTCGGCGGGACGGTAATGGGTCTGGATCTCCGCTTCGGTCAGGGCACGGTTGTAGATGCGGAGTTCGCGCATGTAGCCTTCGAAATCGCGGGAGGGGACGTTGTTCCAGCGTGGGGAGTAGCCGATGCGCAGGATGCCGTTTTTGCCGCCGTAGGGTTTGCTTTCACGGGCGCAGAGGAACTGGCCGTTCACCCAGATCTCCTGACGCTTGCCGGAGTATTGGAAGACGAGGTGGGTCCATTCGTTCACGGGAACATCTTCGGGCGAGATGGCGTCGTTGATATAAAAACCGAGGTAAGGTTGACGGCCGCCGCGGAGCATGACGTGGAGCCAGCGGTTGTTTTTATTGGCGTTTTTTTGTTCAAGGAGGCCGTACATGGGATGTTTGCCGGTGGGCTTGATCCACATCGAAATGGAGAAAGGGCCGGAGTTGAGGGGCAGGTTGGGTGCTTCGAGCCAGTTGGTGAGGCCATCGAAGTAGGCGGCACCATTCTGGATACGGACATTGGTCTGGTTGATGATGGGATGGCCGTTGCCGGAGTGGTCATTGAGGTTCTCGGCGAGGGGGAGATAGAGGAGGAGGCCGGGATCGGCGGCTCGCAAGTTCAAAGCGGAAAAGGAAAGTAAGAGCAGCCCGAGTAGGAGGGTCAGGCTGACCGAGCGGTTCCTTGGCAAGGTGCGCATAAGTGATGTCTCAGGGGACGGTGTAGGGGTACGCTTTTGGGGACAGTAGTCAAGGGCGGGGAGATTAAGAAAATGCGGAGCTTGTTTCTGGATGGGTATCGCAATAGCCTGAAGTAGCGAGTGGAAAACAGTTTGCACAATGTTTCAGGTGATGATCTCCGAAGGCTTAATGCTGAAGACGGGGTTAAACTGGTTTCGCAACTGTTATGGGCTGAAGCTACTCGGCTTGGTATTCCTATAAGCAAAATCCAAATTTCTTCAGCAGTTAACACCCCAGATGGTGGGATAGATGCAAGTGTGTCCGACCACACCATCTCAGGTGATCTCATTAGAGCGGGATATACTGCTTACCAAATCAAGGCAGGTGAATCCTTTGGTCCCCACCAGCCCGCTACGATTCAAAAAGAGCTTTTTGGAAATGGTAAACCTTCGAAATCGAATCTTAAGCCCAGAATTCGGGAATGTTTGGATAAGGACGGCACATACGTTTTGGTTTGCACTGGTGGTGATTCAGTTCATCGTGCGGATGCTGAAAAACACCTTCGGAATTTCTTCGTTACTTGTGGATATGCGAATCCAAAATGCGAAGTGTGGTTGCAAAACCAATTGTGTGGTTTTCTAACGAAGTACCCTTCAATTGCACTACAAGTCAATGGCCGTGAAACCGGCCAGCTACGCACATACGAAACCTGGTCTGGGGATGATGATATGGGCTTAGTCTTTAAGCCGGGTGAAAAGCAGACGGAGTTTGTAGGGAGACTGAAGGCTGCATTGAGAAGTGGTAGTGGCGCGGTCCAGGTGCATGTGATAGGTCCGGCTGGTGTCGGTAAAACCAGACTAGTCTTTGAGGCTGTTAAGGATTCGGATATTCAGCCACTCGTTCTCTATACAAGCAGAGCGAATGAGCTGCTGGATAGCGAGTTTTTCGCTAACCTGACAAGCAGCGACAATGTCTATTCAGTGGTTCTGGTAGTAGATGAATGTGGGTCAAGTTCCAGAACTCAAATTTGGAATCGACTCAAGAACCGAGGCGCAAGAATAAAGCTCGTTACGATAAATAACGAGTATGAGGATTTTAACGGAGCTAGTATACTTGATGTCCCCTTGCTCGGGCGCGAAGAAATTGTCCAGATTATTGAGAGCTACAATGTGGCAGTAGACCAAGCTGAGCGTTTTGCAGGATTCTGTAGTGGCTCTCCTAGGGTTGCACACGTTCTTGGCCAAAACTTAAAGCTAAACCCGGAAGACTTGACCAAGACTCCTGGAACTATTGATGTCTGGGGCCGTTATGTAGCTGGAGATGAAGGGCTGAAATCGGAGAGCGTGAGAAATCGGTTTACGGTTCTTAAGTATTTGGCTCTGTTCAAACGGTTCGGCTATGGCGATCCGGTCGTTGCAGAGGCGAAAGCAATTTCTGCTCTCATCGAAAAGGATCACAGGGATATCTCATGGGGAAGGTTTCGGGATATCCTGTCCGACTTAAGAAAACGGAAGATTCTGCAAGGGGAAACTACACTGTATATCACTCCCGAATTGTTCCACATTTGGCTTTGGGGGCAATGGTGGGACAATTATGGAGATGGCTTTGATCTGGAAAAATTTGCAAAGGAGTTTGGTGATGGTTTGCTTCCTTGGTTTCTTGAGATGTTCAAGTATGCAGAGCAATCGCAAGTTTCTCAAAAAATTGTTAGCAAGATCCTTGGTCCAACAGGTCCGTTCAAAAATCGCGATTTTCTGAACTCCGAGCTTGGTGGTGATTTTTTTTTGGCCTTAACCGATGTTGACCCGAAACAGGCGCTCAGATGTCTTGAAAGAACTATCGGCCAGTGGGATCGCGAGGATTTGCTACGCTTCACAGATGGGCGTCGCGGAGTGATTTGGGCATTGGAGCGGATTGCGATTTGGAAAGATACATTTCATGGTGCAGCTAAGTTGTTATTGAAGCTTGCAGAGGCTGAAAACGAATCGTGGTCCAACAATGCAACCGGGATGTTTGCTGAGTTGTTTTCTCCAGGTTATGGAGAAGTGGCTCCCACGGAAGCATCGCCGCAAGAACGATTGCCGGTGCTGAAGGAAGCTCTACTGTCTGAATCTGAAACGACGCGTGGAATCGCACTGAAGGCGTTTGATGAGGCGTTAGAAGCTCAGCATTTCACCCGCACAGTGGGTCCTGAGCATCAAGGGTTTAAGCCGAAACCTAAACTTTGGACCCCTAAAACCTACGGCGAAATTTTTGACGCATACCGCCAAGTTTGGCTGCTGTTAAAAGGCCAACTACTCGTGCTTCAGGATAAGCAACGAGCTGAAGCAGTTCAGATACTACTCAATAACGGTGCGGCGATAATTTTGGCGACGAATTTGTATTCGTTAGTTTTGGACACGTGGCGAGAAATACTTGCCCTAGGCTGGAAGACGAAGGCAGAGATTTTGGAGCGGCTTATTTTTTTATTAAAGTATCGCCGGGAGGAATTGACACCAGAAGTTGTCGGAGCTGTTGAAGTCTTCCGTGATGAGTTAGTGGGCAAGGATTTCCCCTCTCTTTTAAAGAGATATGTGGCGATGGATTTGCTGGACGATCGGTTTGATGAGAAAGATCGAGTTGCTGATACGCGTGACCAGAAGATTCGGGAGTTAGCAGAGGAATGCATCGCCAATCCTGAACTCCTTCGAGCGGAATTGGCCTGGTTAGTAACTGATGAGGCTAAGAACGGATATCGGTTTGGTTATGAATTGGCCAAGTTGGACGTAGCTTGGTCTTTATTGGAGAATATTTTGGAAGAACAGCGAAAGAAAGGAATGACTAATGGCGCCTTTTGTTTGAGCGGATATCTGCGCGCTATTTTTGAAAAAGAAACGGGTACATGGGAGAGTTTGCTTGATAGACTCGTTGCTGACGACCAGTTGAGAATACATGTTCCGGAGTTGACTTGGCGATCAGGTATGACGGATCAAGCTGCCTTCCGAATACTGGAACTGGCCAAATCTGGACGGATGGAAATCAATAGATTTGGTATGTTTGGGATGGGTAGCGTGATTAAGAATCTGGGCGAAGGTTCTTTTAGGCAATGGGCGGATTTCTTGGTTTCACTGGACGGTGATATTGGGGTGAGAATTTTGATGGATCTATTCCACTTTTATTACCTTTCAGTTGAACCCAAAAAAGAATTCTCGAAGGATTTGGCATTTCAAATGTTAGCGCACCCTGTCTTTTTCCGTGGCGGTGGTGCTTTTCATACGATGGACAAGCATCACTGGAGCACTGTTGGGGTTGCTTTTGTGGCTAAGTTTCCAGAGGAGAGTCTTAAGCTTGCCGAGATGATCATCGATCATTTTGGAGAAAAAGGAACAGTAGTGAGTGGCCATAGTTCGGAGGCTCATAAAGTTCTGTCCGCGATTACGGATAGGAAACCAGTTGAAGTTTGGCATCTCATATCCCTGCGTTTAGGTCCTCCCATAGACTCAAGAGCATATCGCCTAAAGTCATGGCTGAGAGGAGACAAGTATTCAACGGGAGGTGAAGGCGGGGTCTTGCCTCGTATCCCCTTAGAGGAAGTATGGAAGTGGGTGGATGCAGACCGTGAACAGAGGTCATGGTATCTGGCGACCTTTGTTCCAAAGGAATTGTTTCGTTCTGTTGAAAGACCGTGCTTAGCTCGGGAAGTTTTGATTCGATATGGGCATAGTGAGGTTGTTCGTCGAAATTTAGCGGCAAACTTTTCGACAGAAGGGTGGTCGGGGCGAGCGAGCATCCACTATCGGCAAAAGAAAGACTGGCTGCTGGATTTCAAAAAAGATGAATCAAATGCTAATGTGCGGTTCTGGATTGATGAATATGTCGAGAATTTGCAGAGACGAATAGACGATTCGAAAGTTCAAGAGGAACGTGAAGATTTCTGACGCATAGAAGGCGGATTGCCGCCGCCCTATTGGGAGCTATGCAAGAGATTGAGAGATTCTCGACTTGCCGTTTTGGTAAAAATCTTCATTTGGAATTTCTTGTCTGGCAAGGGGTTGGGAAAAATGTCGCTATTAGATAAGCAATTTCTGTTGTTTTAGTGGGTGGATGTGGGAAATTGCGAGTGCTGGCAGCTCGCTGCTGGTAAAGGACGGGTGAACGGTGGTTGTGCTCTTTCGGAGCGGTAGACAGCCACTGGGAAATCCCAAGTCATCAAGCATATCGATGTGATGTTATGCATTGTTATGTCCTGCGTTGGCGGGGAGGTGACGGTCCTTATGGAGCCAGCCGAAGGCCGAGGGTCGGCTTCCCTATATGGGAAGGGATTCGTGGGTTTCGGCGGTGGTGGGGTGTTGGTTATCACGATGCCCTGCCATGTCTCAGGATCTGTGAGTGTGTCGGGTGTTTGGATCAGGGCCCGTAAGCTGGAAGGCGAGGCGGACGTCGGTTGGCGTAGGATTTTACGATCCAACCGGGGAATCCGCCGAGGTTCGGCCTCCTTTTGTAGCCACTGCGGAACCAGCCGGGTCAGGACCGGATACTCAATCTGAACTCCCAATCGTAGGGAGGGAGGAAACGACACATTCACAGGGGTCGGATGGTTTCATTGTTCTTTGAAATAGTTCCTGAGACTGGCTGAAAAGCTGTCTTGAGGCCGTCTGCTGGTCTGAATTGGCCAGGGCGTTGTTGTGGCTCGGTCACGTATCTTTTACTTGATACGCGCCCTCGCCACGCCTAGCCCTGACCAATCCATCCTGCGCAGCCGTCCTCAACCCATCTTTCCAGACAGTCTCCCTTCGTTGTGATGACGGAGGTTTTGAAGTGGCTGGCGGGGGTTTGGTCCGGTGAGGGTGGACTGGTTGCTAAAGTACCGCAGGACAGGAGGCAATCGCGGAGGAAGCATAAATCGGATCAGACGGGAAGGCGCACTTCGAGGGAAGTAATTGCATTACGGGCATTTAGTTGCACTACGGGCCAATAAGTTTGAAGTTTAAAGCTCAAAGTTAAAGGTTGAGGAAGCATCGAACGAAGGGGATACGAGGCGTCAAGCCGCCTCGGGCGGAAAGCTGCGTCAAGCCGCAGCACTCCAAAGAGGCCGAACGGTTACGGTTACTTAGTTCTGGCGTGGGTGGGGGAAAGCTGGTTCATTTTCCGGCATGAACTCCCTTGCTCGTGCCTTTGGCCTTTTCGCGGTGGCGTGTGTTTCATTGTCGACGTCGTTCACTGCTTTCGGCGCTGACGTTGATCCGTTTGATCAATCGAAGGTGCCGTTGGAGGTGGATTTGGCAGATGCGAAGGGGACGAAGATCGTGTTGCTGGCAGGGACGCCGAGCAATAAGTCGGGGCAGCATGAATACTTCGCGGGGTGCGCGTTGATGATGGATCTGCTGAAGCAGACGAAGGGCGTCAACGTGGTGATGGCGCGGGATGGGTGGCCGAAGAATGAGGCGATCTTCAAGGATGCGAAGGCGGTGGTTTACTTCGGCGATGGGGGCGGCAAGCAGCCGTTTCTGGAGCCGGCGAAGTGGAAGGTGATCGAGGGCCTGATGAAGGAGAAGGCGGGCCTGGTGCTGATGCATCAGGGCGTTGATTTTCCGCTGGGGCCGGAGAAGGAGATCATGGCGTGGGTGGGCGGGGTGTTCCTGAAGGATAATGGTTGCCGGGGGCATTGGGACATGGACTTCGCCGAGGTGGGGACGCATGCGGTGTTGGGCGGGGTGAAGCCGTTCAAGCTGGCGGGTGACGGGTGGCTCTACAATATGCACTTCGCGGATAAAGGGGTGACGCCGTTGCTGAGCGGGGTGGTGCCGGATAAGTCACGCACGTCGGCGGATGCGAAGAAATACATCGGTCGCGCCGAGGTGATGGCGTGGGCGTATGAACGGCCGGAGGGCGGTCGCGGGTTTGCCTTCACGGGTTGTGATCTGCACAAGAACTGGGCGGATGAGAATCAGCGGAAGCTGGTGGTGAACGGGATCTTGTGGTCGGCCGGAGTGAAGGTGCCGAAGGAGGGTGCGCCGGTGGCGTTTGACGCGGCGAATCTGCAACGGAACCTGGATAAGAAGGATGCGCCGGCACCGGCGGCGAAGAAGGCGGAGACGAAGAAGAAAGCAGAATAGGGGTGGGTCAAGAAATCTCCTTCGAGGGCGGCATGGGTTGCTGGAGGTATTCCTGTTGGCATTTGCGGCAGAGGTCGTAGTGGATCTCCACATGGACATCGCGCATGGCCTCGGCTTCGGATTGTTCAGAGGCGGCGGCGAGCGCTGCTTGCACGGCGGCTTTGGTGTCTTGCTGCAAATCTTCCTTGGTGATCTCGAGCGGTTCCACGGCGGCGGTCACCTGGATGGTCACGAGGTAGCGCGGGGCCTTTCTCGGCATGGGGCGGTAACAGCGGTCGCAGATGTGCGTGATCATGGGGTCAGTTCCGCCTCGTTACCTCGGCGGCTACGGAGGGTCAGTAGTCCAGTTCGATCGCCACGGGGCAATGGTCGGAGCCTTTGATGTGGGGTTTGATCCACGCTTTCTTGAGGCGTTTGCGCAGTTTTTGCGAGAGGCAGAAGTAGTCGATGCGCCACCCGATGTTCCGCTCGCGGATGCCGGGGCGGTAGCTCCACCAGGAGTAATGCTCGGGGCCTTTCTCGAATTCGCGGAAGGTATCGACGTAACCAAGCGCGAGGGTTTGATCGAAGCTCGTGCGTTCCTCAATGGTGAAACCGGCGTTGCGCAGGTTGCTCTTGGGATTCTTCAGGTCGATCTCTTTGTGCGCTACGTTCAGGTCGCCGCAGAAGATGACAGGTTTGTTGAGCTCGAGCTTCTGGAGGTGATTGCGGAAGGCGGCATCCCAGATCTTCGTGCGGTAATCGAGGCGCAACAAATCGCGCTGGGAATTGGGCGTGTAAACATTCACGAGGAAGAAGTCCTTGAACTCGGCGTTCACGATGCGGCCTTCGTTGTCCACGTCCTGCTGGCCGATGCCGTAGGTGATGTTGAGCGGTTTTTCCTTAGTGAAAATGGCGGTGCCGGAGTAGCCCTTCTTTTCTGCAGAGTTCCAGAATTGGTGATAATCCTTGGGCCAGAGCATATCGACGACCTGGTTTTCTTCCGCCTTGGTTTCCTGGAGGCAAAGGATTTCAGGCTTCGACGAGGCCATGAAATCCAGCAAGCCCTTGCCCAAGGCCGAGCGCACACCATTGACGTTCCAGGAAACGAGTTTCATGCGAGGGAAAATGCCAAGAAGGAAGGGCGGAAAGAAGGAGAAATTTATCCGCCGATGGACGCAGATAAACACAGATGAGAGACGCAAGATACACTCCACCGTTCATTCATGCACCTTGCGTGAATATCCTCACACCCTTACGCTTCCAATCTCAGCCAAGTATGAATTCGCGTTCATTAGCCTTGTTGTTCGCCTTCCTCGCGTTGCCGCTGATGGTTCGCGCGGCTGAGCTCAAGCGTTCGCCGGCCATTGATGCCGCGTATCCAGCGGCCTCCATCAAAGTGCCCGAAGGATTCGTGGCGGAGTTGGTGGCGGGACCGCCTTTGGTGCGGCATCCGATGATGGCGGGGTTTGATGATCGGGGGCGGCTCTTTATCGCGGAATCGGCCGGGCAAAATCTGAACAACAAGGAGCTGGATGCACAGACGCCGAACTACGTCTCCATGCTGGAGGACACAAATGGTGATGGCTTCTTCGATAAGTCCACGGTGTTCGCAGACAAGATGACTTTCCCGCAAGGGGCGCTGTGGTATCGCAATGCACTCTACGTTTGCTCACCGCCGGGATTGTGGAAACTGGAAGACTTGGATAACGACGGGAAGGCGGAGAAACGGACGTTACTGGTTGGCGGCTTTGAATACAGCGGTAATGCGGCGGATGTGCATGGGCCGTTCTTGGGGCCGACCGGTCGCATCTACTGGTGTCACGGGCGCAAGGGGCATGAAGTTTATCAAAAGGACGGCACGCTGGTTTCGAAAGGCAAAGGCGCGCGCATCTGGTCCTGTCTGCCGGATGGGAGCGATGTGCAGGTCTTCGCCGGTGGCGGCATGGATAACCCGGTGGAACTCGTCTTCACCGAAGCGGGGGACATGCTGGGCACGGTGAATCTTTTTCACGGCCGTCCGCGTGGCGATGTGCTGGTGCACTGGCAATACGGTGGCGTTTATCCGCGTGATGACATCAGCGGTGTGTTGGATGAATTCGTGCGCACGGGCGATCTGTTGCCGGAGGTCTACAACTTCGGGCACATCGCCATCTCGGGTTTCAACCGTTATCGGTCAGGTGCGTTCGGGGCGGCCTTCAAAGAGAATCTGTTCGTCACGGAATTCAACACGCACAAGGTGAAACGGATGGTGCTGGAGCGGAGCGGGTCCACTTACAAGGCGAGCGCGCATGAGTTCCTGAGTTCGGAAAGCCACGATTTTCATCCCACGGATGTGTTGGAGGATGCGGATGGCAGCTTGCTTATCGTGGACACGGGCGGCTGGTTCCGCATCGGTTGTCCCACCTCGCAGATCGCCAAGCCGGATGTGCGTGGGGGCATCTATCGCATCCGCAAGGTGGATCAGCCGAAGGTGGCGGACGCGCGCGGGCAGAAAATTGATTGGGTGAAACAAATGCCGGAGCAACTGGTGAAGCTGCTGGATGATGAGCGATTTGAAGTGAGGGATAAGGCGGTAGACGAGCTGGCGATGAAGCTAACTGATGACAATCATGTTCCCGTCAAACTCATGAGCATTAATGGAAATGAACGCGAGCGTTTGAACATAGTTTGGGCACTAAGCCGCAGCAGATTAGCTGAAGATAAGAAGCAGGCACCGATGGTAGTGGCTTTAGACAAAAATCCTTTGGTGCAACAGGCCGTTTTTCACGCGATGCGAGAAACCAAAACTGCACCGGTTATCGACTCGGATACACTTTGGTCGCTTCCGCCCTACGTGCGGAGAGAGGCACTAAGTGCTTTTGCCAAGACGAAGAGCTATCCACACGGCAATCCCTCCCCTTACTACAAGTATCCTGAATTAGAACCGTTGTCCTTGGCCACGCACAACTACTCTGACCGGTTGGAAGAGCATGCTGGGTTGTATGCTTTATATCAATCCGGTTCACCCAAAGGTTTGAATCGTTTTCTATCCACGGATGGCGTCGTGAAGAAGATGCCCTTGGCTGTCGGCCGTGTGATGATCATTCTCGAGCAGTTGGGAACTAACTCGCTGGACGCCAAGTTTGTCATGCAATGCTTTGATGATGGTGATGATGCGCTGGTGAACACAGTGACACAGATCGCCGCCCGGCATCCCGAATGGGCACCAGCCTTTGCCGCCAAGCTGGAAGAGTGGATAGCCATTCCGCAGATCTCAGATCGTCAGACCCAGCCCCTGTTCGTGCTGACGCCGCTTTATCTGAAGAACGAGGCGATGGCGGTCACGGTGGGCAAGTTCCTGAGTACGGATACACACCCTGAGTCTGCCATGCTTATCTCCAAGGCGACAGGGGTGAAGTTGCACGCGACGTGGAAGGAGCCGCTGGTAAAACGTCTCGGCAGTTCGAAGCCTGAGATGGTCGAGCCGACGCTTGCAGCGGTGGCGGTCGTGGGAGCATCTGAGTTTAAGCCGCAACTGGAAGCATTGGCCGCGAATGAAGCGATGCCCGTGGCGGTGCGGTTGAAGGCGCTTTCACTGGTGGCATCCAAGGGTGCGTCGGTGAATGACCGCGTGTTCCTGCTGTTGAGCGGGCAATTGCAACCGAGCAAACCTGCTCCGGTGCGAGCTGAAGCTGTGAAAATACTGTCGGGAGCGGCGTTAAGTGGGGAGCAGTTGCTGGCATTGGCGAAGCTGTTGCCGCAATGCGGGCCGGTGGAATTACCGACTTTGATCAATGCGTTTGCGCGGAGTCAGGATGTTACAGTCGGTCGGGCATTGGTGGCCGGGCTGCGGTTGGCGAATGGGTTGAACAATGTGAAGCTGGCGGATTTGGGCAAGATATTACGCGCGTATCCGGAACCGATCTTGGGCGAGGCGAATAAGTTGCTCGCCGATCTGGAACAGCAAGCGAAGGAGCAGGCGGGGCGGCTGGCAGAATTGGAGAAGAGCATCAGTGGTGGCGATGCCTCGCGCGGGCAGGCGGTGTTCTATTCGGAGAAGGCGATGTGTGGTGTATGCCATAAAGTGCAGATGCGGGGTGGTCAGGTGGGACCGGATCTTTCGCAGATCGGACGCATCCGCACCGAGCGGGATTTGCTGGAAGCGATCTTGTATCCGAGCGCGAGTCTGGCGCGGGATTTCGAGTCTTACACGGTGGCGACGAAGGATGGGGAAAGCGTATCTGGTGTCATCCAGAAGGAGACGCCGGATGCTATCCAACTTGCTGGGGCAACGGGACAACCGGTGATGATCGCTCGCAATACGGTGACGAGTGTGACGCCAAGCGCGCTGTCCATCATGCCGCAGGGACTGGAGCAGGCGCTGTCGAAGGAGGAGTTGAGAGACTTGGTGGCGTATCTGCGGAGTTTGAAGTGAGGAGGTTGACGCGAATTGCGCTAGTTATCGCTAATTGGGAACTCATCGCGGAGCGATGACAGAGAGTAGCCGGAGGTTGAGCGACCATCGGGAGCGACACCTCCGGCAATGCGGTTGAAAGATTAGCACCCAGAATGGGTGCCAGATGCTTTCCCTCGTTTTCTGCGACCCTTTCAGGGTCGTGGCTTCCTTGCCGAATACCGGAGGTGTCGTCGCTGCGCTCCTCAACCTCCGGCTACTTTCTGGCAACCCTTTCGGGTTGCGATTACGAGCCAACATGTCGCCTCTTGTCCCACTAATTCACTTGGCAGAGTTGCAGGAATCGGCGAAACACTTTGGCACATGAATACGTCCCTGCAGATCGGAAAATTTTCTTTGGGTATGGGTGACCGCTTCGCGCACCAGGCCAAGGCGCAATTGCGCGCGTGCCAGATGGCGGCGGAGAAAGGCGCGGTGGTCGTGGCCGTCTGGAACAAATCGAATCGCGAGCACCTGATTGTCGGCTCCGAGCCCTCCAGTGTGCGTGCCGCCGCAGATGCCGCGGTGAAGGCACTGGGCTGGACCACGGAATATCGCGTGGATGCCGATCATATCCGCATCAACACCGTGGACCGTTTTATCCCGCACTCGGATTTCTTCACGCTGGATGTCGCAGATTCCATCGGTCATGCGGCAGAGCCGGCGGCAGTCAAAGCGTTCGTGACGCGGCATCCAGAACTGGCAGGCAAGATTGTGATCCCGGGCATCGAGCAGCCTTTCCAGACGGATGCGGCTTATGTGGAGAAGATCGCGGCGAAGTATCTTTTGGCGGTGCAGGATGCGGGGAAGATCTATCGTCATATCGTGAGTGTGAAGGGTGAGGGCAAATTCATCACGGAGGTCTCCATGGACGAGACGGACGCGCCGCAGACGCCGCCGGAATTGCTCATCATCCTCGCTGCGTTGGCGGATGAGAAGATTCCGGTGCAGGCGATCGCGCCGAAGTTCACGGGCCGTTTCAATAAGGGCGTGGATTATGTGGGCGATGTCGTGCAATTCGAGAAGGAGTTCAACGATGACCTGTGTGTGATCGCGTTCGCCATCAAGAAGTATGGCCTCCCCGCGAACCTCAAGCTCAGCGTTCATTCCGGCAGCGACAAGTTTTCCATCTACGGCCCGATCCGCCGTGCCATCGCGAAGCACGGTGCGGGCTTGCACATCAAGACGGCGGGCACGACTTGGTTGGAAGAAGTCATCGGTCTCGCGGAAGCGGGTGGCGAAGGGCTGGTTCTTGCCAAAGAAATCTATGCGGAAGCGCTGGCGCATGTGGATGAGCTTAGCGCGCCGTATGCTTCCGTGATCGACATCGACAGGAGCAAACTGCCTTCCGCCGCGACGGTGAATGGCTGGACTTCAGCGCAATATGTCTCGGCCTTGCGCCATGACCAGAAGAACCCGGAATACAATGTGCATCTGCGCCAATTGCTGCACGTCGGGTTTAAGGTCGCCGCGAAGATGGGGGACCGTTACTTGAATGCGCTGGTGAAGTTCGAAGAATCCGTTGCCCGCAATGTAACGACGAATCTGTATGAGCGGCATCTGAAACCGTTGTTCGTCGCTTAAGAATTCTGAACAGGAGAAAACGGAGGGAACAGAGCGGGAACGCTTTGTTCCTTTTTTATATTTTTTGGGAACAAAGAAGAGAGGTTTTACGGGCAGCCTGTTTGGTGCGGTCTTCTGCTGTCCATGTTCCTGAGGGTCACAGACCCGCGCCTCAAGGGCTCAGTGTGCAGCGGGGATGGTGACGACCTTGTCTTGTGTTCCAGTCCAAGAAATCATTTCCACGGTGGTGATGCCGGCGCGGGAGGGAGAGGGCAGCACGGTGGGGGCATCCAGACTGGAGCCGCAGAGGATGCCTTGGCGGTACCATTTCTTGATCACGATCCGGTCTTCCATTACATCGCGCGTGTAAGCGATGGCTCGGTCAATATGCTCCCCCGTGCCAGTATGCTCGTAATCCATGAAGTGAACGTAGCAGGCGCGGAACCCAACGGTGATGTCCTGCACATCGGTGGAGATGTAGAGGCCGGGTTCCTGGGTGTTCATGGTCTGGGGAACCCGGATGAGCAGAGTGCCTTCCGGAGCGCCCGGACTGTTATCTAAATGGGCAAAGTCTCCGAGTTGGGGCATGGCCGTGATGAAAGCATCATAGACGCGGCGAGAGTAGGGATTCAGGCTCTCGATGAGAGACTTTTCCTGCTCCAGATCGGCATCCACGTGATGCCCGGCGTTGATGTCGATTCGATCGGCCATGGCTTGCCAAGGGTTCACCGAAAATCCGGAGGGCATCATGGTGGTCATACGCTGCATTGCTTCGCCTTCGCACCGCAGCTACCTTCCTGGCACGTCACATGAGCTTGTTACGGGTCGCTGCTTTGACTGGCTTTTTCCTGTTAGCCGGAATCATGCCAATGATGCTAGGAGGCTGTTCATCGCCCCCTTCTGCCGGTATTTCCGCACCGAAACCCAGCCCAATGGTCCGCTCCGGTGGCGAGATTTTTACATCTTGCCTGCTGTGCCACAGCACCCGGGAGATGCAAAGAGGGCCAATTATCGATGGTTTACCCGCTTGGTCGGTGGAGTTGCAGTTGCGGAAGTTTCGGGATGGTGTCCGCGGTGGGAACCCCACGAACAAGTCGGAAGTGCTCATGGCGGCGGGCGAAAGTATCGTCAAGGATGACGAGGAAATCCGGCGGGTGGCGGCACATATTGCCGGGTTGCCGCCGCAATCCCATCTGCTGACGGTGAGGGGGGATAAGAACCGGGGCAAACTCGTCTACCTGCAATGTGCGAATTGCCATGGCTTCAAGGCTGAGGGACGGGCGGAGTCGAAATCACCACCCTTGAACACCTTGGAGGATTGGTTTCAACTGGACCAGCTCCGCAAGTTCAAAGCCGGTCTCCGGGGTAAGCACCCGCAGGATGCCGAGGGCAATGCCATGCGGCTGGCGGTGCTGGGATTGAGCGATGATGACCTGAAGAATGTCACACGCTACATCGCGGAAGACCTGGCCTTGGCCAAGCCCTTGCCGAAGCCGGAACCGGGAATACGTAAATAATCGATGGCCACTGTCAGCCTCCATAACGTCAGTAAGAAATTCCGCGACCCACGTGGTCGCGATGTGCGGGCGGCAGACAATGTGTCGCTAGATGTGCCGGAGGGTGAGTTCCTAGTGCTCGTGGGGCCTTCGGGATGCGGCAAGTCCACCTTGCTGCGGTTGATCGCTGGATTGGAGACGGTTGATAGCGGCACGGTAACCATCAATGACCGGGTGGTGAATGACGTTCCTCCGGCGGATCGTGATGTGGCCATGGTTTTCCAGAATTACGCCTTGTTCCCGCATCTCACTGTGTATGAGAACATGGCTTTCGGACTGCAATTCCGGAAGATCACGAGCCGTGAAGCCAAGCAACGGGTGCAAGCGGCAGCGGAACTGTTGAAGCTGGAGGATTTGCTAGACCGCAGGCCCATCGCCCTTTCGGGTGGGCAACGTCAACGAGTCGCCTTGGGCCGGGCGATTGTGCGCGAGCCGAAGGTCTTTCTGCTGGACGAGCCGCTCTCGAACCTCGATGCCCAACTGCGTGCAGAGACGCGAGCGGAACTGGCGCGATTGCATCGGCGCTTGGGGGCCACGATGATTTTGGTGACCCATGACCAGACCGAAGCGATGACGCTGGGTCAACGGCTCTGCGTGATGAACGGCGGCAAGGTAGTGCAGATCGGGACGCCGCTGGAGATTTATCAGCAGCCGAAGAATGCTTTCGTGGCCGGGTTTTTAGGCAGTCCCGGCATGAACCTGATCCGGGGTATCGTGCATGCGGGTGGACGGGAGCTGCTGGTGGCGGTGAAGGGTAGCGAGGAGCGGCTGCGAGTGGATATCGGTTCGGAATTGTCCGTCAAGATGATGCCTTATGTGGGCAAGGACATGATCATCGGGTTCCGCCCGGAGCATGTGCAGCTAGGCGAGGGTATTGGGGGCGGGGACGTGTGGGAGGCAGTTTTGGACCTGTGCGAGCCGTTGGGCCATGAAAACCTCCTCCATTTCAGCCGGATGGGTGTGAATTTTACCGTGCGAGCACCCGTAGGCGGGCTGTTTGTGCCAGGACAAACGATACCGGTGCGGATACCGGCGGAGAGCCTGATGGTGTTCGATGGGGTGACGGGGGACGTTAAGGTTGAACAAACCACCGGGGCGGCAGTCTGAGTTAGTAGAATCGCCAGTTGCCTGCGGGGCATTCTTGGCGCAAAATTATCAGGATTTCATGAAAGCATTTGGATTGGCACGAGTTGTATTATTGGCCGTCGCGGGCATGGCGTTATTGCCGGTGCTCGGAATGGCCGCGCCCTTGGAAATCTGGATCAGTTCCTTTCAGGACAAGATCTACTACGAGGACATGGTGCGGCTCTACAAGGAGAAGGGGCACAAGGACTTTGAAGCCAATATCCGAGCCTATGGTTTCCGCGAGATGCCCGACAAGCTGGCGGTGGCCATCAAGACGGGCGTGAACCCGCCTGACATCGTGCAGTTAGACGAAGTGCTCTTCGGCATGTATCTGAATGGTGAGGTGCCGTTCGTGGAATTGAGCGACCGCATCAAAAAGGCGGGCCTGGACAAAGACATCGTGCCGAACCGCCTCTCACTCTTCGCCTATCAGGGCAAGACGTATGGTATCCCCCAGTCGTTGAGCGCGATGGTGATGTATTACCGCACGGACATCATGGCGAAACACTACATCGCCCCGGAAGACATCGCCACGTGGGATGACTTCATGCGCGTGGGCGAGGAGCTGGGCAAGAAGGGGCAGGCGATGCTCGCGCTCGATCCGTCTTACTTCGAGATCCTCTTGCGCCAGCGCGGCAGCGATTGGTTCGGCAAGGACGGCAAAGTGTTGCCGGATGAAGAGCTGGCTACGGATACCCTGCGCATCCTGAAAGAAATGCAGGAGAAGCATATCGCGATACTGCCGGATCGCGCGTCCATCTTTGACCCGGTGTTCTTCAGCGGTGACATGGCGAATGGTGAAGTTTTCTGCGTCATCGGCGCGGATTGGTATGGCTTGGACATGATCCAACAGTTCAGCTCCGACCTCGCGGGTAAGTGGGGCGTGATGCCCTTGCCAGCGTGGAAGGGCAAGGACGGCAAGCTGGGCCGCCGCACCTCGACCTTCGCGGGCCAAGGTTTGATGATCTACAAGAACAGCAAACAGGTGGACGAGTCTTGGGGCTTCATGGAATTCGTGATGAAGGACAAGGAAGCGAACGTGCAGCGCTTCAAGAAGGGCAACAGCTTCACTGCATATCAACCGGCATGGAAAGATGAGCGAATGCTGGAGCCGATGTCATTCTTCAACAACGAGCCGTTTGGCCAGTTGCTGATAGACCTCGCACCTTCCGTGCCGCCGGTGGCGATGAACCCGAAACGGCCGATGGCGGTGTTCATGTTCCAGGAAGGTATCTTCTCGTCGTTCATGTATGGGCAGATTGATGCGAAGGAAGCAGTGAAGCAATTGCGCGAGGGCTTGAGCAAGGCGGGTGGGCCTCCGGGCGCGGGCAAGGACGGTCCGCCGCCAGCGGAGAAGGATAAGAAGAAATAGTAGCTCAGTGGAGCGCGGCTGTGTCGATAGACCAGCCACAGCATGGTAAGTAGGCACGGTCAGCCATAAAATATTTTGAAACGCTTCTTTGCTGTCCTTCCCGCTGCGACTGGTGCTTGAGGCACACAGTCGCGGTCCAAAGAATGGGTGATTGGAAAACATATTGGCTGCGAGGGAAGGGGGCGCCGTATCTGCTCCTGCTGCCGTTCTTTGCCTTCTTCGTCTTCTTCTGGGTGATGCCGTTGGTGGGCGGTCTACGCCTGAGCTTACACAGTAATACGCTGATGGAAGAGGCGGAATATGTGGGGCTGCAACATTATCAGGAGCTGCGGCACGATCCCAAGTTCGAGAAGGCCATCCGCAACAACATCGTCTACACAGCGGCGTGCATCATCGTCATCCTGCCGTTGTCGGCGCTGCTGGCGTATGGGTTGCAATCCGCGTGGAAGAAGGTGCGTCCGGCGCTGACGTTCATGCTGCTATTGCCGGGACTGACGCCACCGGCAGTGCTGGCGCTTTTGTTTCTGCTGGTGTTCCACGGCAAGGAAGGGGTGTTGAATCAGGTGTTCGTCATGCCCTTCAGTCGTGAAGGGGGGATTAACCAATTGTTCCATCTGCATCTCAATGCCAAGCCGATCAATTGGTTGAAAGACCCGAGCTTCATCATGCCCGCGCTGGTCATGCAGGCGGTGTGGCGGTGGACGGGTTTTGTGACGTTCTTTTTCCTCGCGGGCATGGAGGCGATCCCAAAGTCGCTCTATGAGGCGGCGTACCTGGAGACGAGTAACCGGTGGAAGGTGTTCAAGCAAGTGACATTGCCGCTCTTGCAACCGGTGGTGCTGTTCTGTGCGGTGTATCTGGTGATCGATGCCTTCGCGATGTTCTCGGGAGCCTACATGCTTCTCGGCGGGAGCGGGGGCACGGCGGATGCGGGTCTGCTGCTGGTTTCTTACAGTTATCAGCAGGCGTTCACCTATGGGAACTTCGGCACGGCGGCGGCGATGTGCTTGATGGTCGCACCGGCGCTCCTGGTGCTGTTGTGGCTGGCGATGATGGGACCGCGATGGTTCCGAGGGAGGGCGGCATGAGGAAGACGAAATCGATGGGCGTTTTTCAGGCTGCGTTTGCTTATGTAAGTTCCCTTCCCCCTCATCCCGACCTTCTCCCTTGGGGAGAAGGAGACTACGACGGGCGTGGATGTGCAAATCGGGAATGGTTATGTTTAGTCGCCAGCTCCAGAAGCTTTAAAAGTAAAATGTGTAGGGTGGTGAAGGATCGCGAGGCGCGAGATTTTAAGAAGGCGGTCGACTGCTGTTCCCTCTCCCCAAGGGAGAGGGCTAGGGTGAGGGGGAAGGGAGCTTCCAAACGGAATATCTTGGAGATATTCAAGAAAGGCAGAGCATGAGAAAAACTCTGCTGCCTTCGGAAAAGACTTCATGGACGGCCACGGTGTTGCTGATCGTGGCGGGCATCCTGTTCCTGTATCCCTTCGTGTGGATGTTCTGCTCGGCGTTCAAGGACAACAAAGAGATCTTCAAGCCGCTGCAACTGCTGCCGGGCGCGTGGAATCTGGCTTACTACAAGCAACTGTTTCAAGGCGACCTGATCCCATTCTGGCGGGTGTTTGCTAATTCCGTTCTGGTGGCATTTGCGCAAGCGGCGGGTGCGGTATTCCTAACATCCATGGCGGGTTATGTGTTTGCGCAGCACCGGTTCCGTTTCCAAGGATTGTTGTTCGTGCTGGCGCTGATGGTGATCGTGCTGCCGCAGCAGGCGTTGGCGATCCCGCTGTTTAGCTGGCTGAACCAGTTGAAGATGATCGATTCGATGTGGGGCGTGATTTTGCCGGGCGTGGTGAGCGGGTTGGGCATCCTTTATTTCACGCAAGTGTTCCGGCAGATCCCACGGGAATTGGTGGAGGCATCGCGGCTCGCAGGGCTGTCTGAGTTCCGCGTGTATTGGACGCTGCTGCCGTTGTGCTGGTCGGCGTTGCTGAGTTTTGGGCTCATCCAGTTCATCCTGTCGTGGCACGAGCATCTGATTCCGTTGCTGGTATTGAGCACACAGGAGAAGCAGACGTTGCCGCTGGCGCTGGCGAGTTTGTTCGGCAGCAGTTTAAGGTTTCCATTCGCGGTGCTGATGGCGGCCTCAACGATCACGATCTTGCCGACGGCGATTTTGTTCGCGGTGATGCACCGGCGGTTCAAGAGTTCGTTGAGTGAGGTGCTGCCGCACTAGGTGAGGTGCGAGGTGAAATGTGCCCAGAGCGATGCGATAATAGAGCATGAGCACTGAAGCCGTGACTTTGTCTGTGAGTGTCCGTTGTGGAGCGGATAAAGTTTATGAATTCATTCTGAACGCGGAGAACATGCCGCAATGGGCTTTCTGTAAATCGATGCGGAAGGTGGGGGAGAACCAGTGGATGATGGGCACGGAGGAAGGCGAAGTCCCCGTGCGGTTTGCGCCGAGGAATGAGTTTCGTGTGGTGGATCATTATGTGACGGTGGCGCCGGATACGGTGGTGTATTCACCGATGCGGGTGCTGGACAATGGGGCGGGCGGTTGCGAGGTGACCTTCACGTTGTTCCGTCAACCGATGATGTCGGATGCGGATTTTGCCCGGGATCGGGGGATGGTGGAGAAGGATCTTGCGAAGTTGAAACGGGTGATGGAAGGGAAGTGATGAAGAAACACCGAACAGCCAACGTCCAACTCCCAACATTGGAAGAAGGAAATACCCGTAACGAATTGGCTTTCGGCATATGAAAACAGTGATCATTGCGTTCATGCTGGGTTTGCTGTTCACCGCTTGTTCCACGACGCGTGAGCCGCTGGTCATCGATACGGTGATGCGGGTGGGGATGGCGAAACAGGAGGTGCGGACGAAGTTTGGTCCGCCTTTGCGCACGGCTGGCAATGCGGAGGGCGGTGAAGACTGGTATTACAATTTCGGCACGCAGAGCAACTCTCCAACGACTTTCACAGAGACATCCGACACGGGGTTTGAGAAGTCGGTGACGTATGGCGTGTCGTATGGGAAATCGGTCAGTTATGAAGAGGCAGCGGTGAAGTTTTCGCCGGAAGGGACGGTTGTGACGGTGCCGCCGGGAAAGGTGATCTGGCCGAGGTAGGTGGTTGAGGGACAGTCGTTTGGTAAGTTGTTCGTCCAGTTTTGGGAGGCTTGGACTTGTATTGGTGAAAATACCCTTACAGTGTGATGCGCAATCCTTTCCCCATATGACTATGCCCAAACGACCTGTCGTGAACTCAAACCAAGTGAATCGTCGGCAGTGGCTGAAGGTGATGGCGGGGACGGGGTTGGGGGCGACGGTGATGATGCGCCAGAACGCTTTTGCGGCGGAGTCGGGGAAGGAGAACAGCATCCTGCTGTATTCGGGGTGGGCCACGCATAATATCGGGGATATCGGGCACACGCCGGGGACGTTGCGGTATTTGGAGCAGTTCGTGCCGGAAGCGAAGGTTTCGTGCTGGTTGCGCAAATCAAACGACGCGGTGCTGGCGATGTTACAACGGCGGTTTCCGAAGGTGACGTTTGTGCAGGGGAACCTGGATGGTGCGGCCAAGGCTTCCACGCCGGAGTTGCAAGCGGCGTTCGATGGGGCGCGGTTCTTTCTCTACAATTCCGGGATGCATTTCACGCGCTATTGGCAGCCGCCTTCGGGGTTGGTGAAGACGTGTCTGGCGAAGGGCAAGCGCGTGGGGCTTTACGGGCAATCGTTTGATGGGTTTCGGGATGAGGATGCGGCGACGTTGCCGGAATTGTTGTCCAAGGTGTCATTCATTTTTACGCGAGATACGGAGTCGTTGCTGTTCTTGCGCAGTATGGGCGTGAAGCCGCCGGTGCTGGAGTTCGGGCCGGATGGGTGTTTCGGAATTGATGTGCGGGATGATGCGAAGGCGGGGGCGTTCATGAAGGAGCATGGACTGGAACCGCGCAAATTTCTCGCGGTGGTCTTGCGCACAGATCGTGAAGTGGGCGCGAACAAGGACAAGGTGGATGCAGCGGATGCCGTGGCGGGCGGACCCGAGATGTGGGCGGCGAAACTGCGCGAGGTGATCGTGGACTGGGTGAAGCGCACGGGCTTGAAGGTGGTGCTGGTGCCGGAGGTGGAGAAGGAGATCGTGATGGCGAAGAAGATGTTGCTGGAGCCTCTACCTGCGGAGATCCGGGCGAAGGTGGTGCATCGCGAAACCTTCTGGAATGCAGACGAAGCGGTTTCACTCTACGCGCAGGCGCACTCGATGGTAGCGGTAGAGCCGCACTCGGTGATCATGGCGCTGGCGCATGGCACACCGGCGATCCATTTCTTCACGCGCAAGCATGGTTACAAGGCGTGGATGTTCCGTGATATCGGACTGTCCGAATGGCTCATCGATATCGATGCGGAACCGGCGGAGCGGGTGACGCAGGCGCTGAACCGCATCCACGATCACTACGATCTGGCACAGACCAAGACGAAGCGGGCGATGGATTTCGTGAATGCGAGGACGGGTGAGATGATGGGGGAAGTGAGAAGGGGAATGAAGAGTTAAGAAGGGGGAAAAGGGCGGGTTGCAAATTTTCCGCGAGTTCGTAATGGTTGCGGGGAGTCAGCCATGGTTTTATCTCAGTAAAGCAAGGTGATGAAAGAACAGCCTCCATTTAGCGTGTTGCTCGCGGCGGGTATCGCCATCGCTTATAGCGGGAGTGTGTTGGCGGAGATGTTAGTTCCGGTGTTGGATGGCCGTTACAATCTTTACACCGGTTTCATCATGGGGTTCGTGTTGGGCTTTGGACTATTGAAGGGGTTTGAGATTTCCCGTTTTTGGTTGGTGCTGCTGTCTGGGGTGACTGCGTTGAGCTGTTTTGGTTTGACGGTCGAGTGCCTTGCGGGAGAAAGGGCTTGGCAGGAGGATTTATCTACGTGGACGAAAGCGTTGATGTATTTCGTGCTGGCGGGCACGGTCTTCTGGTGTGTGCGAACGGCTGCGACCCGGGCATGGTGCCAGAATAACACGCTGAACACCGGGTTAACACTTAGATGGACTGCGGTGTACGGTCTGATAGGACTGGTGATAGCCCTGCCGGCGAGTGTTCACGACCGACAAATGGAGAACGCTTATCCAGTGTCCTGCATGTTCACTTTTCAGACGGAACCCAAGGGACCAGTGATGGGGCCGATCAATTATCGCGCGGTGGGGTTGACGGAGCGTTTTGACGGCAGAAAGCTGCCCAAATTTGCAGTGACACCTATCTTCGATAGCGAAAGAAATCCGGCATATGTCATCAAAGGTGTGGCCGCAGAACCAGTCACGATCCACTTTACCATGCCGGGTTTCAAAGACTGCCATTATACCATCAGCAATGGCATCCCGAGTGAGGTGAAACTGACGTTGGTAGCGGAGAAGCATCGTGAGAGGGCAGAGCGGAAAGCGGAATGAGGCAGGCATGACGGAAGCGGAATATATCGAGAAGATACGGGAGGTGAGGAAGTCGTTCATCAAGGATGAGTCGTCACCAGTGCCTTTGCGGTTGGTGGAGGAGGCGTTGGCACAGCATCCGGGTTCAGCTTCGCTCTATTGTATCCGGGGCGATTGCATCCAGTTGTGGAATGTGCCGGAGTATGAATTGAAGGATGCGCTGGCGTCTTACGAAAGGGCCGCGGCATTAGATCCGCAATGCGCCGAGGCTTACGAATCCATTGGTTACTATTACGACGCTATTGATGAAGATCTTGAGAAAGCTGAAGCAGCGTTTCGGCGGGCTGTTGAGTTGGGCGGTGGAGAGCAGAGTTATGCGGGACTGGCCAGAGTAATGGCAGAGCGCGGGCAGGTGCCGATACAGGTCCTGGCATTCTTGAAATAGTCACCGTATGCGGACACGCCGATGGTGATGGAAATTCGCTCTGAGATAGAACAAGGGATGTGGCGGCCTGCGGTGGAAAGAAAATTGGTCGATCATGAGAAGAACCGGGAGTTTCTGCGCGCATTATATCAGGAATACCTGGATTTGACATTGGCGGAACGGATGGTGAAGGAGGACCCGAATTATCTGCGTTACCGGTCCAGCATTGGGGAGACGGTGTTTCACTATGTAGTGGTGGAGGATAGGGATATCGGCCGGGCCGAGAAATTGCTGGAATGGGGCGCGGAGATCAATACGCAGGATAATTTTGGCGGTTCGCCGCTGTATCACGCCGTGATGCTGGGCGATCTGGAATTGGTGAAGTGGCTGGTGGCGCATAGGGCCAGTCTGGAAACAAAAACCGAGAACGGTGACACGGCGCTCAGCGTGGCGACGGAGAATGACCGGGCAGAGATTTTTGATTTCCTCATCGCGCAGCCGCGCAAAGAGCCGATCGATTATTACTACGACGATATGACGGCTAGGCAGGTGCATGCGGATGAGACGTTGGTGATGCGGGGGAAGCTGATCGAGTTGGGGTTATCGAATCGGGAATTGTTGTGAGGGATTTATGAGGGAGGCAAATGGGGGCGTTATCCGGTGGTGTCGCTCGTGCCTCGCGAAACCAACCGGCTACAAGTTTTTATCCCTCCGGGATGGCGGGGAGTCGAGGCGTCAAGCCGCCTCCAAGCGGAAAGCTGAGGCAAGCCTCAGCACTCCAAAGGGGGCGTGTGTTTCGTCGGACGCTTACTTACTGCCGGCAAGATGCCGGACAGCACGGGGCGTCACGCTTCGGCGGACTGTTTGTGGGACAAAATGGCGCAGGTTGGTGGATGGATTTTGAGGCTGTGGAGGTGAGACATTTTGGCGCAGTTTTTTGGCGGGAAAATTCTTCTGTTTTTTTGAAACCTTTTCAGTCCTGCGGCGTCTATATATTTGATGCAAGGAGTGTATCAAGGGAGGCCGGAAACGGTCAGCGCGGGAGGCAAGGTGAAGACCAAGGCTGAGAGAAAGGACTTTTTATTCCGAAACATCCAACACCGGTTGCACCGGCTGGCCAAAACTCTGAACGTCCAACATCGAGAGGAAAAGGGGAATAGGTCCAATGGGACCGATAGGACTTATAGGAGGGAGGGCGAATCTTTGGGTTTTCTTTCCGGAAGATTTTTGTCCAATTTTCTGCTGCAAGGACTTATATTCGTGAACATGCCCCTGCAGTATGGCCAGAAACCTAGGTCTGCTGTCGGTCTTCCCGACCGGCTGCGTGTCTGCTTTTCCCTCGTTGGTTTGAGCGCAGTGGCACTCTCCACGCCCTCCCTGTTTGCACAAGATGTTGCGGGAGTGGACTTTTTCGAGAAGAAAATCCGGCCGATTCTGGTGGAGCGCTGCTATGAGTGTCACTCGGTGGACAAGAAAGTGAAGGGTGGGTTGCTCCTGGATACGGCGGAGGGGTGGAAGAAGGGCGGCGATACGGGGCCAGCCATCATCCCGGGGGACTTGGAAAAATCTTTGGTGATCAAGGCGGTGCGGTATCACGACACGGACTTCCAGATGCCGCCGAAGAACAAGCTGCCGGAAGCGGAGATCGCGGCGCTGGAGCAATGGGTGAAGCAAGGCGCCCCGGATCCGCGCACGCATACGGTGACGCTGGCGAAGAGCGGGATGACGGTGGAGGAGGGGCGGAATTTCTGGGCGTATCGTCCGCCGCAAAAGACGGCGGTGCCAAGCGTGAAGAATGCCGCTTGGTCGCGCGGTGACGTGGATAAGTTCCTGCTCGCGAAACTGGAGGCGAAGAATCTGCAGCCGAATGGTGATACGGACCGGGCGACCTTGGCGCGGCGCGTTTACTTTGATCTCATCGGTTTGCCGCCGACGCCGGAACAGATCGATGCCTTCGTGAAGGATAAGTCACCCGATGCTTACGCGAAGCTGGTGGATGGTTTGCTGGCCTCGCCGCATTTCGGTGAGCGTTGGGGGCGGCATTGGCTGGATGTGGTGCGTTATGCGGAGTCGGTGACGTTGCGCGGATTGGTTTACAAAGAAGCGTGGCGCTATCGGGATTACGTCATTGATTCGTTCAACAAGGATGTGCCTTTCAACCAGCTCGTTCAGGAGCATGTGGCGGGTGACTTGATGACGGGCAGCATCGAGCAACGGCAGCGGCAGATTCTCGGTACGGCGTTTCTGGCGATGGGCAATACGACGCTGGAGGAGCAGGACAAGAAGCAGCTCGCGATGGATGTGGTGGATGAGCAGCTCGATACGATCGGCAAGGCGTTCATGGGGCAGACGTTTGGTTGTGCGCGTTGCCATGACCATAAATTTGATCCGATCCCGACGAAGGATTATTACGCGATGGCCGGCATTCTGCGCAGCACGCGGTCGCTGGAGACGGCGAATGTATCGCGCTGGGTGGAGGTAGGTATGCCGCTCCCACCGGAGGAAGAGGCGAAGGCGGCGGCGCATGACAAGGCGGTGGCTGCTTTGGAAAAAGATCTGAAAGACCTGAAAGCCAAGCAGAGCAAGATGGCGACAGCGACGTTGGACAAAGGCTCGGAGAAGATGCCGAAGATTCTTTCCCCCGATGCTTTGCAAGGCGTGGTGGTGGATGATGAGCAGGCCAAGCGGGTGGGTGAGTGGACGCATTCGCTGTATTCGAAATCATTTATCGGCAAGGGCTTCCTGCATGATGCGGAAAGTGACAAGGGCAAGAAGACGCTGACCTTCGTGCCGGACATCCGCAAGACGGGCAACTACGAAGTGCGGCTGGCGTATGTGCATGCGGCCAATCGCTCCACCAGTGTGCCAGTCACGGTCTTCACGGCGGATGGGGAAGTGACCTTGCAGATCAATCAGAAGGAAGCGCCGCCGATCATGGGCCGGTTTGTGTCCTTAGGCAAACATCGCTTCGAGAAGAGTGGCGCGGGTTTTGTGCTGGTATCGAATGAAGGCACGGACGGTGTCGTGGGAGCGGATGCGGTGCAGTTCATCCCGGTGGAAGAATTGCAACCGACGGTGACGCTCGCGGCGACGGATAAAACGGAAGCGCCGAATCCCAAAAAGGAAGCGGAAGCGGCGGCCATGGCGGCGGAGGTCAAGCGCATGGAAGTGGAGATGAAGCGCCTCACGGAGTCAACCTCGGTCCGACCGAAAGTGATGTCGGTGGAAGAGGACAAGGAGCCGGGCGATACGTTTGTGCATATCCGCGGCAGCGTGCATACGCTGGGTGAGAAGGTGCCGCGTGGCTTCCTGCAAGTGGCGACCTACGGTCAGGCGCCGATGGTGTCGGCGAAGCAGAGCGGGCGTTTGGAATTTGGCGAATGGCTCTCGAGCCAGAGCAATCCCCTCACGGCGCGTGTATATGTGAACCGCGCGTGGCACTGGCTCTTCGGTGAAGGCCTGGTGCGGACGGTGGATAATTTCGGCACGACGGGCGAGACGCCGTCGCATCCAGAATTATTGGATCATCTCGCGATCAAGTTCATGGACGAAGGCTGGTCCACGAAGAAGCTGGTGCGGGAACTGGTGTTATCCAGCGCTTACCAGATGTCCTCGGCAGCGAATCCGGCGGCGAAGCAGGTGGATTCGGAGAATCGGTTGCTGGCACATGCGAACCGGCGCCGGCTGGAGGCAGAGCAGATCCGGGACGCGATAGTGATGCTTAGCGGCCAATTGAAAATGGAAGTGGGCGGCGCGACGATGAAGGCGAACACGACAGCGGATTACAACTACAAGCACGATGAGACACGGCGCAGTGTGTATATGCCGGTGCTGCGGAATTCGCTGCCGGACCTGTTTGAGGCGTTCGATTTTGCTGACCCGAGCATGGTGGTGGGCAAGCGCAATACGAGCACGGTGGCACCGCAGGCGCTTTATCTGATGAATCATCCGTTCGTGGTGGAGCAGGCGCAACTGGCGGCGAAGCGGTTGCTGACGGAAGAGGGCGATGACACGGCGAAGATCGAGCGGGCTTATCGCAGTGCGATGGGGCGCTCGCCAACATCTGGGGAACGCGAGATGGCTTTGAGATTTGTTACGCAATCGGGAAATGCCAAGCAGCAAGCGGCGGTCTGGGGGCAGTTTTACCAGGCGCTGTTCGCGAGCGTGGATTTCCGGTATTTGAATTGAAGAGGTAGATTATGCTGATGCCAAACATGCAGACGCGGCGGAATGCCCTAAAGAACATCGCGTGCGGGTTCGGTTACCTCGCGCTCGCGGGCATGACGAACAAGGCCGCAGAGGGGGTGACGCAGAATCCGCTGGCTGCGAAGACGCCGCATTTCAAGCCGAAGGCCAAGCGCGTGATCTTCATCTTCATGCAGGGCGGGCCGAGCCATGTGGATACGTTCGACTACAAGCCGATCCTGACGCAGCGCGATGGGGAGATGCGCGATTTCATGGATTCGCGGAAGATCGCGAACTCGGGCAACAAGGTGGCTTCGTCGCAACGCATCCAGAAGCCGTTGTGGGATTTCAAGCAATATGGGCAGTGTGGTCGCTGGGCATCGGATCTCTTCCCGGAAACGGCGAAGCATTCGGATGACCTGTGCTTCATCAAGTCCATGCAGACGGAAGGCATAGCACATGGTCCGGCAACGCTGTTTCTGCACACGGGTGCGACGAATTTCATCCGGCCTTCGATGGGTTCCTGGGTCACTTACGGTCTGGGCACAGAGAATGACAACATGCCGGGCTTCGTGACGATCAGCCCTTCGAGCGGCAATGGTGGGCCGAGGAATTTCGGGACAGCGTTCTTGCCGCCGGTTTATCAGGGCACGGCCTTGGGCAAGGCGGGTGCGCCGGCGGCTGAGGCGACCATCCGCAATCTTAAGAACGGTGGCATGGACATGGCCTCGCAACGGCGGCAGTTCGATCTGTTGCAATCGTTGAATGCAGAGCAGTTGAAGCAGCATCCGGGCAATAGTGAATTGGAGGCGGTGATCAATTCGTATGAACTCGCATGGCGCATGCAGGGTGCAGCACCGGGCGTGATCGATACGGGTAATGAATCACCGGCGACGCTGGCGCTGTATGGCATCGGTGAGAAGGATACGGATAATTTCGGGCGGCAATGCCTGCTGGCGCGGCGCATGGCGGAATCCGGCGTGCGTTACATCCAGGTGACCTACGGTGACAACACGGCGAATCCGGCGTGGGATCAGCATTCGAATCTGCCGAAGCATGAGCAGCATGCGCGCGCGGTCGATAAACCGATCGCGGGCTTGTTGGCGGATCTGAAGCAGCGCGGGTTGCTGGAAGATACGATCGTGTGGTGGGGCGCGGAGTTCGGTCGCACGCCTTATGCGGAGAAGAATGGCACGGGTCGCGATCATAATGCGAACGGGTTTACGGTCTGGCTCGCGGGCGGTGGCGTGAAGCCGGGCTTCAGCTATGGTGAGACGGATGAGTTCGGCCACTATGCGGTGCAAGACAAGGTGCACATGCACGATCTGCACGCGACGATTCTGCACCTGCTAGGCTTGGATCACGAGAAGCTGACGTATCGTTATGATGGACGGAATTTCCGGCTTACGGATGTGCATGGGCATGTGGTCAAAGAAATCATCGCGTAGAGTTTTTTGACAGGATTAACAAGATTTACAGGATTAGATTCAGCAAAGACAAAGGGCGCGATTTGCATCGCGCCCTTTGCTTTTTCAGATGGATTGATTTCCTAGGCGCCCATGCCGTCTTCGAAGGAGCCGCTGGCCACTGGGTAGCACAGGTTGTCGCGGACGTAGGCGACGCCGTTGGCGCTGGTGTAGTCCAGGTCCTTGTGCGCGCTCTCGGCTTCTACGATGAGCGGGGCCGTCTTCGCACCGGTGAGCTGGCAGTAGCGTTGCGGATAGCCGATGTGGATCAGCAGTTCCGAATAGCGTTGCATGTTCAGGTCGCCGCTGGAGAGGTCGGTGAACTGCATCGCGCGCTTGCCCCAGTTGCCTTCCATGAAGCGCAGCGGGATGTTCGGGCGGATGGTGAAATTCTTCACGTGGCAGGCATAAACGTAAGGGCCGACCTTCAGGAAGCGGTTCTCCCAAGATTCGCCTTCCCAGCAGTGGGACGGATCGGCATTCACCGCAAGGCACGGATCGTTATCGCAGATCTTTACCAGCATCAGGAAATCATCCGCCGTCATCGCACCCGTGCCCGGATGAATCTCATGGCAGAGCTTTAGGCCGAGCTTGTTTGCATGGGCGCGGAGCTTGGCCGTCTTCTTCACGAAACGTTCCTGGCCTTCCTTCATCAGGTCGAATCCGCCACCGCTCCAGAAGCCCCACGGATAACCGCTGGCGAGTTCCCAGCCGAAAGCGACGCCCCAGAACATCGGGATCGTCTTCACCTTGAGTTCGGCGGCGAGATCCATCAGCTTGAGCAGATAGCTCTCGTGCCATTTCTCGATCTTGTCCGGAGGGAGCTTGGCGACATCGGGCGCGATGAAAGGGTTGCCGGACTTCGTGCCGGTCCAAGCGCTGGTATGCACCCAGAACGGGCAGTGGGCGGAGATGCCGTCCAGCTTCATGCCGCGCTCGTCGAACAGGGCCTGGATTTCCTTGGCTTTCAGCAGGCCGCCTTTGCCATTGCCCAGCATGTAATTGCTCGGCTGCACGCCAGCCGCACCGGCGGTCTTGGCGTAATCCAAAAATTGGGGAAGAGACTTCGCGCCGTGCTGGGCGCCCTCAATGCTGGGATGATAGCAGGCTTGGGCCATAAATCGTGCGTGTTATTTACGAATGGTTCGACGTCATGAATAGCGTTGCGAAATGCGAAAGGCAAACGGAAAGCGGTGGCGGGCATGGTTTTCCCATGAATAACAAGCGATCAAGCCTGTCCCGGCCTCTAAACTATGACATCGGGTCCAAAGAAAGCCTGAGCAGGCCATTTTCTCGAAATTTTGTCTCCACCGGCCTCACCGGCCGCACCGAAGCTTTCTGGAAAGCTAAAATACCTGCCATATTGGCGTCATGAAGAAAGCAGAAAAGGAATGCGGCCGGGTTTCTGGAAAGGTGAAAGCAATAAGATTCCCCGTATTCATCGTTTGCACTCGGTGCGCGGGTCTTTTAGGATACCCGCTCTTTTAAGCATGAAGAATTTTTTGATCATAGTGTTGCTGATCGGTGGTGGTGTGTGGGGTTTCATGAAGTGGAAGGAAACCTCCGCCAAACAGGCAGCAGCGGACCCGATCGCCAACCGCGTCAAAACGGCACCGGTGGAAGCGCGGGATATCAGTTTCGCCATCAACGTGGCGGGTGAGATCGGGCCGGCCGAACAGGTATCCGTGCGTCCGGAAATCAACGGCCGGATCCAATTGATGACGGTGGATATCGGTGACCGGGTGAAGAAGGGGCAACTGCTCTTTGCTTTGGACGACAAGGACTTGCTCATCGAGATCGCCACGCGCGAGACGGAGATCGAATCGGCCAAACTGCAACTGGACAAGGCGAAGCGGGATTTTGAACGCGAAGAGAAGCTCTATAAGGAGAAGCTGGTGTCCCAAGAGCTCTTCGACAATTCCCGCACCGAATATGAGCTGGCCAAGAACAACATCGAGAAGGCCGAGCGGTCATTGGAACTGTCCAAGGACCGCTACTCCAAGACCAAGATCATGGCTCCTTTTGATTGCACGGTGCTGACGCGCCCGGTGTCAGCCGGACAGGCAGTCTCTGGTTCTGCCGGGTTCAACAGCGGCACGGAAGTCATGACCATCGCGAACCTCAATGAGATGATTATTCTGGCGCATGTCAATCAGGCGGATATCACGCGGCTCAAGACCGGCATGGAAGTGGATGTGAAGGTGGAGGCCGTCAGCGGTTTGAAGGTGAAGGGCAAAGTGAACCGCATTGCCCCGCAGGCCACGATCAAGAACAACATCAAAGGCTTCGAAGTGCGCGTGCTCATCACGGAGATCGAAGACCGCATTCAGCCGGGTATGACGGCGAATCTGGCGATTCCGGTCGCTTCTGCCGCAGGGGTGTTGGCAGTGCCGTTGCCTGCCATCTTCTCCGAGCAGGGTGAGCGTTACGCGTATGTGGTGAAGGACAATACGTTTGAGCAACGGCCTTTGCGCGTGGGCATCTCGGACTTTTTCTTTGCTGAGGTTCTGTCTGGTTTGAAAGAAGGCGAACTGGTCGCGCTGGAACAGCCGCCGGCTGGTTCAGATATCAAGAATGCGGGCATCGGCAAAGGCGACGACAAGAAGAAGAAAGGCGCTGCCGCACCTGCCGACAAAGTACCGAAGAGCGGAACCTGATCAGGCTTATGGCGCTCGTCGAATTACGCAACATCCGCAAGACCTACCGCATGGGGGATGAGGAGATCCATGCGCTGGATGATGTCTCCGTGGACATCGCCGCCGGGGATTTCATGTCCATCATCGGGCCTTCGGGCAGTGGCAAGTCCACGTTGATGCATATCCTCGGCTGCTTGGATCAGCCCACATCAGGCACCATCCAGTTGGACGGCGTGATGATCCATAATGCTTCCGCCCGCCAGCTCGCCCAAATCCGCAACCGCAAGATCGGCTTCGTGTTCCAGTCCTTCAATCTACTGCCCAAGTTGAACGTGTTGCAAAACGTCGAGCTGCCGATGGTTTATTCCGGCATGGGCGGACGCGAGCGGCGCGAACGCGCCATGGAAGCGATGCGGAAGGTGAATATCGATAACCGCGCCACGCACCGTCCCTCGCAACTTTCCGGCGGCCAGCAGCAACGCGTGGCTATCGCCCGGGCATTGGTGAACGATCCGCGCATCATCTTCGCAGATGAGCCTACGGGTAACTTGGACTCTCACACGGGCGAGATCGTGCTGGATATGTTCCACAAGTTTCATGAGGAAGGTCGCACGATCATTCTCGTGACTCATGATCCAGAAATTGCTGCTGTGACGCCGCGGCGTCTGGAGATCCGCGATGGCAAGATTGCCAAGCAAGTGGACCGCAAGCTCGCCGGGTTGGACCGCCTGCCCGCCACGGAGACGAAGTGAACATCGGCAATACCATCGCCACGGGCTTCCGTGAGATCTGGGCGCACAAGTTCCGCTCCCTCCTGACCATGCTGGGGATCATCCTCGGCGTGTCCAGTCTCGTGGCCATGTCCGCGATGGTGCAGGGCTTGGAGAATGGTTTGCGTGAGGCGCTCGTCGCGATGGGCGGTTTGGAGAAGATCTTTGTGGAGCAGAACGATGAGCTGCCCGCTCATCAGCGGCATCTGGCCGGTCAGGCTTCGGGCGTGACGATGCACGATGTCTATGCGCTCAAGGCCAGTGCGCCGTTGGTCAACAAGATCGTCCCCTCGGTGGATCAATACGGTTACCGGGGCAATCTTTCGGTGACCTACCGCAATAAATCCGCACGTCCTTTCATGTTCTCCGGCACATGGCCGGATGCCTTGTTATTGAATGAGCATGTGGTGGAGCACGGTCGCATGTTCAACGAGATCGATGACGATGAAGCCCGTAGCGTGTGCGTGATCGGCACGGGCATCCGTGACCAGTTGTTCGGCGATCCGGAAAAGATCGGTCGCGAGGTGAATCCGGTGGGCGAGATCATTAATATCAATGGCCAGCCCTTCACCATCATCGGCATGTTTCAGCATTACGAGAGCGAGCAGGCCCGCAAGGAGCGCGAGCTGGCCAAGCTGGCACCGCCACCTTCGCCAGATGCCAAGAAGGCAGGGAATACACGGAACAACAGCAACCGCTCACGCGGTGGCCATTTCGTTTTTCGCCTGAAGAACAACACCGTCTATATCCCGCTGCGCACCATGCAGGTAAAGTTTCGTTCGGCTGCCGGTGTGGGTGGCACTGCGGATTACCGGTTGACCACGCTTCAGATGAAAATCCCGCAAGTGGACCTGCTGGAGCCCGCCCTGCAGCAGGTGCGCAATGTGATGCTGATGACGCATAAAGGCCTGGAGGATTTCAAATTTCGCACGCAGGAAGACACGGCGGAGGAGATCACCAAGACGATCCAGAACTCGCGGGTCAGCGGCGGGCTTATCGCGGTGATCAGCCTGATCGTGGGCGGCATCGGCATCATGAACATCATGCTCGCGAGCATCTCGGAACGGATTCGCGAGATCGGCATCCGCAAGGCACTGGGCGCGACGACATTGGACATCTTTGTGCAGATACTCGTGGAGAGCATCGTCATCGCGCTAGTGGGTGGGGCAGCGGGATTGGTCGCTTCACATGGCTTGGTCTATGCCATTGCGGTTTCTACGCCCTCGGATAATTCCCCGATCATCACTGCTTCCGCTATGGCTATGGCTTTTGCGTGTAGTGCTGGTGTAGGTGTGCTGGCGGGATTGTTCCCGGCCATCAAGGCTTCACGTTTGCATCCCATCCAGGCGCTGAAATACGACTGATGAACCTGTTCAACACCATCATCATCGGCTTGAAGGAGATCTGGGCGCACAAGTTCCGCTCGCTCCTGACGATGATGGGTATTGTCCTCGGCGTGGCCAGCCTCGTGGCCATGGCAGCGGTGACGAAAGGCATGGAGAACGGCATGAAGGAAGCGCTCATCGCGATGGGCGGCCTCGATAAGGTGCTAGTACGCGATGAAGACGTGCCGTTGTATCAGGAGCATCTTAAAGATCAGGCCCCCGGACGCACGATCAAGGATGTATATGCCCTACGAGACAGTGCGCCGCTCATCCGGTTGGTGTCACCGGAGATGGAATTGCGCGGGGCGGTCATCAGCGCGCACGGCAAGACCACGAATCCCTCGGAATGCGTCGGTGTTTGGCCCGCCGTGCTAGAGATGAATCTTTTTGAGGTGGAGCATGGCCGCTTCTTCACCGCGATGGATGAGGAGTTGGCCCAGAATGTGTGCGTCATCGGTACGGGTATTCGTGATTCCATCTTTGGTTCCCCGGAACAGGTGGGACGCGAGATCAATCCGGTAGGGCAGGTCATCAATATCAATCGCGTGCCGTTTGTGATCGTCGGCATGTTCGCCCATTACGAAAGCGAGCAGGCCCGCAAGATGCGGGAATTGGAGAAGGACAAAGGCAAAGAAGAAGCCACTGGTCCCGCCCGTCAGCGCGGCTGGATGCGCAAGGAATGGGATGCCTTCTGGCGCAAGAACAACACCGTCTATATCCCGCTGAACACGATGTGGGTGAAGTTCCGTTCCGCTTCCGGCACCGGTGGTTTGCCAGACCCGCGTCTGACGGACATGGATATCAAAGTAGTAGACTTGGAATTGATGGATGCTGCGCTCGCCCAAGCCCGCAACGTCATGCTCATGACACACAATGGCATCGAGGATTTCAGCTTCCGCACGCAGGAAAATCAGGTGGAGGATATCAATAAACGCATCAAGAATGCACGTATCAGCGGTGGCATCATCGCGGGACTAAGCTTATTGGTGGGGGGCATCGGCATCATGAATATCATGCTGGCGAGCATCAACGAGCGTATCCGCGAGATCGGCACGTGCAAGGCCTTGGGGGCGACGGACCTCACCATCTTCATCCAGATCGTGGTGGAGAGCGTGACTGTATCTCTCCTCGGGGGTCTGGCGGGTATTGGTGCTTCCTACGGTTTGGTGGAGATTCTGACGCTTCTGTCACCGACGGCGAATTCGCCCGTCATCACCAAAGATATCATGATGATCGCCGTGGCTTTCAGCGCTGCCACTGGGGTTTGTGCGGGACTATTTCCGGCCTTCAAAGCGTCCCGCTTGGATCCGATCCAGGCATTGCGCTACGAATAGCATTTGTTCACGGGTGGGTGGTCTTGCTCTCCGGCGAAAACTGGCGGATGTTGACTTATGAAGATTCTGGTAAGTGGTGCCAGCGGCATGGTTGGGAGCCAGTTGGTGCCCACCTTGCGCCAAGCTGGGCACGAAGTGGTGCGATTAGTCCGGGGAGGGACAGCCGGTGAGCCGAACTCGGTCGGCTGGGATCCGTTGAGCGATCGCCTCGATACCTCCAAATTGAACGGTATCGATGCCATCGTTCATCTGGCTGGTGACAACGTTGCGGAAGGACGTTGGACCAAGGAGAAAAAAGCGAGCATCCGGGACAGCCGCGTCATGAGTACGCGTTTGCTGGCTGAAACAATGTCGCGAGTGCGCCCTCGCCCGAAAGTTTTCATCTCCGCTTCTGCCACTGGCATTTACGGTGATCGGGGCGAGGAGTGGCTGACGGAAGAAAGCTCACACGGTACCGATTTTTTGGCGGACGTCTGCCTGTCATGGGAAGGCGCGGCCCAGGCAGCGAAGATTGCCGGCATTCGCGTGGTTCATTTGCGCTTCGGCGTCATTTTGGCGAAACAAGGCGGGGCGCTGGCCAAGATGGTGCCGCCTTTCAAGGCTGGTATGGGTGGTCCTGTCGGTGGTGGTGAACAGTATATCAGTTGGATCGCGTTGGAGGATGCCTTGGGCGTCATCATGCATGCTCTCACCCATGAAGAGCTTGAAGGAGCAGTGAATGTGGTCAGTCCCGAGCCGGTGAAGAACAAGGATTTCGCACAAGCGTTGGGTCACGCCTTGGGACGCCCTACGCTGGTTCAGGTGCCGGCATTTGCGGTGAAGCTGGCCTTCGGTGAAATGGCAGAAGCCACACTGCTCGCCAGCCAGCGGGTGATGCCGCAGAAGCTCATGAAAAGCGGCTATTCCTATCGTCAACCGGAACTCACCGGAGCGCTGCGCGAGTTGCTGACGGATCAATGACGGCTAGTCGCTGCGTTCATTTGTTCAGTCCCGCACGGTTTATCTCGGCTTCGAGCAGTTGCAGGATGTCGGGCCGTTTCTGCATCTGCGCCAACTGCCGGACCCGGTTCGCGAGCTCCCGTGCTTCCGTCATTTTCCCTGAACCCGTCAGCGCGTAGACCAGAGCCATGTTGGCTTCGACGAAATCCGGTCTCAACGCGACCGCTCGCTGACAAATGGCGAGTGCTTCTTCTTTTCGGCCCAAGTCGAGCAACAAAGTCCCCATGTTCACGTGCGCTTCGACATTGAGGGGATTCGTTGTGATAGCAGATTGATAGAACTGCAAAGCCTCCTGCTTCTGGCCGGTTTCTTCATAAGTGAGCGCCAGGTTGTTCATCACCTCGGCGTCAGTGGGTTCCAGACGAAGTGCTGTTTGAAGTTCGCGAATAGCGCCATGGAGGTCACCGCTTTCGCGCAAGACGTTGCCGAGGTTGCTATGAGCGGTGGCGAAATCAGGGTTTGATTTCAAAGCCAGTTGATACTGTTCAATCGCTGCTTGGGGGCGGCCCATGGCCCGATAAGCGAGCCCTAGATTGTTATGCAGAAAGGTGCGTCCGGGGTGTGTTTGAAGACCTGCGGTGATCACTGTCACAGCTTCTTCCATTTTGCCCTGGGCAATGAGCGCGCTGCCGAGATTGTCATAGCCAACAACATTTCCGGGTGAAGCTGCCAGCACATGACGGAAGAGCGTCTCGCTGTTGCGCCAATAGGCCAGTTGTGTGCGGGTAAGCGAGATGTAGCAAAGAAGCGGCAGCAGGACCGTCAGGATCAAACCGGAGTTTCGCCAGCCTTTCCGTTGCGAAATCTGTTCACCCGTCCAGATCACGGCGATGAGAATGCCGATGCACGCGACATAGGTGTAACGATCCGCCATCGCCTGTCCGCCAGATTGCACTACGCCGATCACGGGAAATAATACGCCTAAGAACCAGCACCAGCCCACCAGTTCCCACGGATGCGTCTTGCGGCGTTTAAATACGAACAGACTCAAGCCGATGATTGCGAGCAGCGCGCCGATCACCAGCACCAAAGGCCATTGGCCGGGATGCGGATAGAAAACTACGAGGTCCTGCGGCCAAACAAGCTTGCCCAAATAGCGGATATAACTGACCACGGCATTGCTGAGCCGTTCGCTCATGCCGAGCTGTCCGGTGGATCGGATAATTCCGCCCAAGCTCTGCATTTTCCAAGTCAGCACGGCGAGCAAACCGGACAGTGCAAACAATGGCAGTTTCTCTATGAAGAGTTTTCGTATGACTGGCCAATGCTTTTTCCAAGCTTCCTTTCCATCGAACGCATCAATGGGCAGACGTTTCAGCGGCCAGATATCCAGCAGCAACAAGGCGCAGGGCAGGGTGACGATGGTGGGTTTTGTCAAAATGCCCGCGGCGAAAGTGAAGAATAGGAGCGCATAGTTTTTGCCATTGGGACGGGCGGCGTAGCGGCCATAGGCGAGCAAGGTAAGAAGCCAGAAAAGGCCATACATGGTGTCCTTGCGCTCGGACACCCAAGCGACCGATTCCACCCGTAACGGATGCCAAGCAAACAAGGCGGCCACGATCAAAGCGCGCCAGTAAGAGCCGGTCAGGGAACGAAGCAGGACGAACAACAAGGCCGCGCATAAGCCGTGATAAACCACGTTCATCATCTGATGGGCTCCGGCATCGAGGCCGAACAGAGTCACATCCAGCTGATGGGAAACCGTGGTGAGCGGATGCCACATGAAGGCGTGATGACCGGTAAAGGCGGCCTTGACGCCCGCCCAGTTCAAGCCGTTCAAGACCAGCGGACTCTCCGTGATGTAGATAGGATCGTCGTAGTTTATGAATTCATTGCGCCGGACAGAAGAGAAGAGCAGCAGCGTCAGCAGAAACAGGATCAGCGGGGTGAGCCGCTTGACTGGCGAATCGGCGACAACAGCAACTGTCTTCTCAGACTTCATCGTTAAGGGGCTTGCCGCCACGGTTTGCCCTGTTCGTAGCTCTTCAAGTGCGTTGCCAAAATTTCCCGCATGGGGGTATCTCCGGCGGCCTGCGCCAGTTCAAGCGCGCGTTTGAGAGCCTGGACCGCTGCGGTGAACTGGCCGGACTCTGCCTGAGCGGCGGCCAAAGTGTCGAGGGCGACCAGGTTGTCAGGACCGGTGATCTGCAGAAGGCGCTCAGCCAGCTTCACCGCTTCTGCGCCTTTACGATAACGGGCTTCCGGATGAGTGGCCAACAGCCATGTCAGATGAGTGAGGGCTTCCGTGGAATTGGGAGCCAGTTGCGTTGCCTTCATCCACTCCGTCGCTCCTTCTTCCACCCTCCCGGCGCGCACCAAGGTGCGGCCCAGATTGAAACGAGCCTCGTTACTGTTGGGCCGGAGCCGCAAGGCCTGCCGGAAACTGGCTTCCGCCTCGGCCAACCGCCCCTGTTCCATCAGGATAAGGCCGAGATTGTTCCGTGCACCGTCGTGATCCGGCTTCAGGCGGAGGACTTGTCGGAATTGTTCGATGGATTCATCCGGCTTGCCGGCGAGATACAGGATGTTGCCGAGGTTCATGCGAGCTTCGGAGTTGGCCGGATTCAATTCCACGGCCGTGGCGAAGTGTCCGCTGGCGGCCGGGAAGTTTTGCACTTTGATGAGGGCCATGCCGAAATGGAAATGCACATCCTCCCGGTTGGGGCGCAGTTTGAGGACGGCCTCATAATGTGGCAACGCCTCTTCCGCCCGGTTTTGGGCAACCAGCGCTGAGGCGAGATTATAGTGGGCGATGGGGTTGTCTTTGGTGGCCTTCAGGGCCTGCTCAAACACGGTGATGGAATTCCGCCAAACCATAAGCTGCTGCCGGGCGGTCACCACACAAGCAATGAGGGTGAGAATGGCGATGCCCGCGAAAATCTTTTGCCGCGCTTTGTTTTGACCGGCCCATTGGTCCGCCCCGAACGCCACGCCGATGAAGATGCCGATCAAAGGAAGATAGGTATAGCGATCGGCAAAAGCGTGCGTGCCCACTTTGATCAAGCCCAGGACGGGCAGGAGCATGAGGACAAACCACATCCACGCCACCAGCCACCAAGCGGATTTTTTTCGCTGCAACCAGCTCCAGACCGTGAGACCTAGGACTAACAAGCCGGCGACGAAGGCTTGCGCCAAGGGGACGTTCACCGGGGGATAATATACCGAAAGTTTGACCGGCCACACGGTCAGCTCCAGATAACGCAGGGTGGAGACGAGAGCGTTTTTCACGCGAAAGAGCAGATCCCACTGCTCTTCCGAACGCAGGGCGTTCGCCTGAATCGCAGGCACCACGGTCAGCCAGACCGCCACGGCTGCCAGTGCGGCGTAAGGCCATTTTTCAATCAGCAGTTTCCGCCATGTCTCACCAGCGTTTGGTGAGCCGGGGGTGAGCCGTTTCAGCGGCCAGAAATCCAGCAGGAGCAAGACCACCGGCACGGTGACCAGCATGGTCTTGGACATGAGGCCCAGGGCGAAGGCACCAAACGCCGCCCAATACCAGCCACGGTTTTGCTGCAGCACATACCGGGCATAGGCCAGCAATGTGAGGCTGAAGAAAAAACCGCTCAATACGTCCTTGCGCTCGGCCACCCACGCCACGGACTCCACGTGCAAGGGGTGCCAGGCAAACCAGGCGGCGACGAGCGCGCTGGGCCACGCTCTCCCGGTCATCGTGGTGAGAGCATAAAAGAGAATGATCGTAGCCAGAAGATGGAGGCTGACGTTCATCAGGTGATGGCCTGATGGATTTACTCCGAAGAGGGTGACATCCAGCATGTGGGAGAGCCACGTCACCGGATGCCAGAATATTTCGGCGCTTTCCGTGAACGCCCAAATGATCCCGTTCCAGGAAAATCCCTGCATCACGGCCGGATTGTTTGTCACGTGCAGGTCGTCATCGTAATTGATGAATTCAAACGTCGACGCGGGGAAGAACAGCAACAGCGTCACCAAACCCAGACAGAGGGCGATGCCGCGGTTAAGATTTCGATGGGCCGGTTCCATTGCTGTTGCCCGCCTTGGTACGTCAGCCGGGAGGCAGGGTGAAGCCAAAAGCGCGGTTTCCCAACATTGGTTTTATCAATGTTGACGATCTCATTATCAATTCACGCAATGTGGGCCCTTATCCTATCCTGCTGGTCGAAGTCACATTTTCCGATTGTTGAACAGAAAAGGCCACCTCATGAAACCCAGCGCCCAGGCGGAGTTGATGCATCTGCGGGATGACTATGAACACATCCGCCGACAGGTGGAGCGGCTTGGTTACCGACTGGATGCCTTCGAGCAGGAGGTCTGGACCGAACAGTCTGGGGACGCCACGGGGGCGACTGGACTGGACAAGCCACCGGTCCTGCCACCGCCGTTGCCGGGCTTGCCGGAGATGAATTTTTCGCCAGTGAGTGAGAATTACACGTCTGGCGAGGCGGCTCCAATCCCGCCGGTACAGCTTTCCGATCTCCCCCCAGCCGTTGAAGGCGTCAGTGCGCGTTCGGCGAATCTCGAGATGAAGCTGGCCACCTACTGGTTCGTTCGCCTCGGCGTGGTGCTGTTGCTGACGGGATTGGCCTTTTTCGGTTACTTCACCTACCAGCACGTCATCCCCCAATTGAACGAGTGGGGCAAGCTGGGGGCGATCGGCCTGATGGGATCGCTGTTGATCGGGGCGGGCGTTTGGTGCGAGCGCCGTTCGGACAATGAGAAGCTGCAAACTTTCGGACGGATCATCTTCGGCGGCGGGTTGGCGACGCTCTACTTCATGCTTTATGCCGCGCATCACATCCCGCACTTGCAGGTGGTGCCCAGCGCAACAGTGGATGGTTTGCTGCTTTTCGGCTGGGCGGGCTTGATCGTGTGGCTGGCGGACCGGCGACGCTCGGAGGTGCTGGCGCTTTTTGCCATCGGCATGTCCTTCTATACTTCGGCAGTAAGCCACCTGGGCGTGTTCACGCTGGTCTCGAATCTCATTCTGACCACGGCCTCGGTGGTGTTTCTGGTGCGTCATCGCTGGGCCGTGCTGTCACTGGCCAGCATGGTGGCGACGTATATCGGATACGGTTTCTGGCGCTTCCATAATAACATCGAGTGGCTCACTGGACCCGGCGGTGCTCAGCTCTGGCTGGGGGTGGCGTGCCTGGCGGGTTGCTGGCTGGTCTTGACGGTTGGCGCATTCACCCGGCGCACGCCAGGTTTGGACGCGACCACGCGGGCGGCCATGCTCGCGCTAAACAATGCCTTCTTCTATGGCAGCGCGGCGTTGACGTTTGTGCAGTTCCATCGCGAATCCTTCTGGTGGGTATCGATGCTCTTCGGCGGTGTCTGCACCGCGCTCAGCGTGATTGCGGACCGCAAACTCAGCGATGAACCCGTGGTGCGCCAATGGCTGCTGGGGCAGGGTGTGTTATTTGTCACCATCGGATTGATCGAGCATTTCAGCGGGGTGAGCCTCGGATTGATCCTGTGCGTGGAGGCATTGGCCCTGATGCTCGCAGGACAGTCCATGAATCTGCGTCTGCTGCGTGCGGCAGCTTACGTGGTGGGTTTCATCGGAACCCTTTCAGCGTTGGGAGGCCTGCGGTTGAATGATTGGGATACTGGTATGCAGGCGCTCGGGGCCGGTTTGGTGCTGGCTGCCTCCGGCTGGTTCGTGCGCCGTTACCGGGCAGATGAGAACTGGCTGGCAACCAAAGTGACGTGGTGGTGTGGATTGGCGCTGGCACTTTGGTTTGAGGTCATCGTGCAGAAATTTAATGCCGTGCAGACGCCTTTGGTGCTGTCCCTCACGGCTTTGGTGATCGCGTTGACATTGCCGTGGCATCGGCTCAAACCGCTCGCGACCTTGGGCCAAGGTTATCTGATCGTGGCGCAAGGAATGTGGCTGACGGACACGCATTTGGTTTTTCCGGCGTGGACCATTGCCGTTCTCATCGCCATCACCTTCGCGCTCGCGCAATGGTGGCAGCGGCAGGAGACGGTGAATGAAGAAGGGCGGACGCTGACATTGGCGTTACTGGCCATGATGGCGCTTTTCCTCGGCTTGCACTGGCTGGCCCGTGAGTGGGTGCTGGACCAGCGAATCCTGGTGACGGCACTCGTCGGTGTGCTGGTGGTCGCTTATGGGGCGCTGACGCGGTGGTGGGCGCTGACCGTCATCGGCCAGATCATCATCGCCTATCTCGGCGTGCAGTTTCTCCAAGGCATGGCCCATGTTGATGACATGCGAAATCTGGTGCCCGTGCTCACCTTTGCGTTTTTCGGCGCGGCACTTCGCATCTGGTCGGCGAGCAATGAACAGAAGGATGCGCGTGATCGGTTCGACTGGCTGGCGAACACCTACCACTTGCTGGCGGCCTTGATGACTATTATCTGGATACATCAATACGTGGGCCATCTCCAGCATGTGTGGATGCAGATGGCGTTGGGTTTTGGCATGTTCCTCATCGGTTGGAGATTTCAACGGCAGGGAGCGCTCCTGCTGGCCGCACTGTTTGCCGGTGTGGCGTTCTTTGACTTCTGGCTGCAAAATGGCGCGCCCCATGTTTATTGGGCCAATTTGCTGGCCATCCTCACACCGCTGGTCGTGCAACAGATGTTGCGTCGTTCCCGTGAGAGATTCGAGGTGGAGGAGGGCTGGCACTTGATGCTGACGGTCATCAGCGGCGTCAGCGTCTGGCTGTATGTCTCCGAATGGGCGGCCAACCGGATGCTCACCGCAAGCTGGACGGCGCTGGCATTCGCCTTCCTGGCGGGTGGATTGATCGTGAAAGAACGTGCTTGGCGCTGGCTGGGGTTGGTGATGCTGACCTGCGCTATCGGGCGCGCCATCTTCATGGATGTGTGGAAGCTCGGCGTGCTTTATCGTGTGCTTAGTTTCATGGCCTTGGGCGTTGCTCTCATCGTGCTGGGTTACATCTACACGCGGTATCAGGAGAAGATTAAGAAGTGGCTGTGAACCGGGAGCACCGACCTCCGGCCGGCACTCCCTTGAATCACTTGTTCGCCGTGACGATGAACTCCAGCAGGTTGGCCAGGTCTTGCGGCGTTAATCCGGCTTCCAGTCCTTCGGGCATGAGGGACTGACCGTTGCTGTTCATCTTCACGATATTGCTGCGGACGACGGTGGTTTCCTGGCCGAAGGCCATGCGGAGGGTGACGTTGCCGGGGGATTCATTCACCACCAATCCCGAGTAGCTTTCGCCGTCCTTGGTATCGATGGCGTAGCTGAGGAACTGCGGCGGCACTTCGCGATTTGGATCGAGGATGTTTACCAGCAGTTTTTCGCGGCCAGTAGTTTTTACGGTCACGATGTCTGGTCCCAGCGCATGGCCTTCGCCTTCGGCACGATGGCAGGAGACGCAGCGTTCCGTATAGATCAGCTTTCCTTTCTGGGCATCGCCTTTGAGACGCAATACGCCTTCAAAGGCTTTTACCACATCCTCCCGTTTGGGGGCATTGCTTTGGGCGAAGAGCTTTTCTGCGCGCGCCTTCAGGTCTGGATCTTTCTGTTCACGCAGGCGTTTTACTTGTGCAGCCGAGATTTCATGCGGCTTAATTTTTCCCGCTTCTAAGGCGACCAGCAGATCCTTGTGATATTCTGTCCGTTTGAGCAATAGCTCCGCCGCTGTTCCCCGGGCGGGCTGTGTGAGTTGATCCCACTGTTTGAGGAGGCTGCCGGGCATATGATAGGATTGCTTGCCATCCAAAGCAGCTAGCGCAGCCAGTTGGATGGCCGTGCTGTTCTCGCGTTTGAGCAGGGATGCCAGCAGCTCGGCGCTGTCTTGTGGATTGAAGGCCAGAGCTTGGATGGCTTCGATCCGGTTGGCGTCTGGCAGATCCGCGCGGGCTGCGTCTTTTGCCGCTGCTGCGAATACCTTGGTGAGATACTGGTTCTGATCCACTTTGGCTAAAGTGTAGCCGCTCCGCTTGGTGCCTTCTCCCAGTGCTCGAACATAAATATAGGCATCTGGTGCACCGATCTTCTCCAAAGCCGCCAGCGATTCGCTAGGACCGCGGAATTCCATTTTCGTTCCGGCCAGCAACAGCAACTCCGGCAGAAAGGCACGGCCAGCAGCGGAATTATGAAAGTTCCCGTCTTTGAAGGCCGTCGCCAGAATCGGTTCAACGGCGGGCGGCATGGCATTGAGCAAGGCCACTCGCATCCATTTGTCGGCGCCATCTTGTTTGGCCAGAGCGAGCAAGGCGGGGGTGCGGGAGGCTGGATTCAATTCACCGAGTGCGAAGGCGACCTGAAAGCGCACGTTGATATCAGGATCATTAGCCAGCTTGGTGAGCGCTTCCGGGAGCAAGTTGGAGGCGAGTGGTTTCAAGAATTGCTCGGAGAGTTTGACGGCGTGGGCGCGGACCAGGGCATCCGGGTCTTTCATCGATTGCAAAACGATCCCGGCATTTAAAGTGCCTTGTCCGCTCAAGGCATATAGAGCATGCATGCGACCATGCGCTGACTTCGATTCCTTCAGCAGTTGTTCGAGCAATGGTGTCGCCGCCTTGTCCTGTTTTTCAAAGAGCAAGCGGGCGGCGGTGTCACGATGCCAGCCGTTCGGATGGGCCAAGGTGGCGACTAGTTCGGGCGTAGTCGCTCTGCCAAGTGCGGCCAGCCTGGGTTGTTTGAAACCATCGGGCACGACGCGGTAGATGCGACCACGGTCATTGCCGCTGTTCAGGTCCACGAACTTCTTGATGGATTCGGGGATGGACCACGGGTGTTCGATGACCTCGCGATACATATCGACGATGTAGAGGCAGCCATCGGGTGCGTTGGCGAAATTTACCGGGCGGAACCAATTGTCCGTGCTGGCGATGAACTCTGATTTTTGCTCATCCGCAGCGCGCTCGGCGATGAGTCCAGCGCCATCCGGGCGGATGCGCTTGCGGTGCACCAAATTGCTGCCCGCATCGCCGATGAAGGCGTTCTCCTGGAAGTCTGTGGGATAGGCGTTACCGCGATAAATGGTCACACCGGTCGCGCCGGTGAAATAACCGGAAGCGCGCCCACCGCCTTCCACCACACCCTTCACCGTGCCATCCACGCGCCATTTGGTGCGGATGATGCGCCAGGCTTCATCCGGGCTGGTGCGATAGACCTCAGCCGCCGGGCCATCTGCGGGGATGTCCACGAGCGGATTGGGCATGATGTAATCTGGGTTGCGCCCGGCGTATTTGCCATCGAAGAGATAGGCCATCAAGTGGCGGCTGTTGCTGGTGGCGTAGCGGCGTCCGTTGCTATCGAAGCTCAGGCCGTTCTGTCCGCCACCGGCTTCGGAGAAGAGTTCGAGGATGGTGGTGTTAAAAAAGAAGTCGCGCCGGTTCACATTCACAGGCGGATGGTTGGGACGCGCGAGATTGCGCAAGACGCCGCCATTTGGGCCAGTGGCGCCGTGGATGCGGTTATCGAGTCCCCAATGCAGGCTGTTCGGCAAAGCCTGCATGTTCAGGCGGGCGATGCCTTCGCCGAAGCCGGTGAAGATCACTTTGCGTTCATCCGCCTGACCGTCACCGTTTGTGTCCTTGAACCAGATGAGGTCGGGGGAGGCGGTGACGAAGATGCCGTCATTGGCGCAGATCACGCCGGTGGCCCAAGGGAGGTCTTTCGCGAAGATGGTGCTTTTGTCGAACTTACCGTCACCGTTGGTATCCTCCAGCATGCGGATGCGACTGAGCTTTTCATCGCGGCGCTCGGAGTAGTCGATCATCTCCACCACGAACATGCGGCCGTTTTCATCGAAGGTGATGGCCACGGGCGAAACCAGCAAAGGCTCATGGGCTACGAGTTCGAGACGGAAACCGGGGCGGACAGTGAAGGTCTTCATCACATCCGCAGGCTCGGTGGGCTTGAGCCGGGGGAGGTCTTGTGCGGTCAGTTCGGGCTCAGCGGCAGAGAGGTTGATGGCCAGGGCGGTGGCGAGCGTCGTAATGATCAACTTGGCGGATGGTATGTTCATAGCACGACCAGCTGTAACTATCGACGGCAGACGATATGTTTGTATTTGAAATCATTTCCCGAAGGAACAGAATTTGCCATGCCCAATTTTACCCGCCGTGATTTTCTGAAAGGTGCTGCTGCGACACTGGCGTGCTCCTCGGTGACTGCTGGAGCGGCTCCGAACCCGGACGAGCCGATCATCGATATCCATCAGCACACAGATTATTCCGGGCGCACCAATGAGCAGTTGCTTATCCACCAACGGGCCATGGGAGTGACGACGACGATCCTGCTGCCAGCGGGGCGGCCGATGAATCTGGATTCCACGCACAAGGGTAAGTCGAACGGACTGGCAGCGGAGGCGAGCGGTAATGAAGCGGTGATGGCGATGGCGCGGGCGAATCTCAAGGAGTATCTCTTTTTCGTCAATGAAGTGCCGGACATCCCCGAGGCACAGAAGGAACTGGAGAAGTATCTGAAGCTGGGCGCGAAGGGCATCGGCGAGCAGAAGTTCAATGTAGATTGCGATTCGATCCACATGCAAAAGATCGCCGAAGTGGCACGGGAGTTTGAGGTGCCGGTGCTGATGCATTTCCAGCATGAGACGTATAACAAGGGTATCGAGCGTTTTCACAAAATGCTGGAGAAATTTCCGAAGGTGAATTTCATCGGGCATGCGCAGACGTGGTGGGGGAATATCGACAAGGAGCATGTGCAGACAGTGCTTTACCCGATGGGCAAGGTGACTCCGGGCGGAATCACGGACCGATACCTGAGTGACTATCCGAATATGTATGCGGATATGTCAGCAGGATCGGGACTCGGTGCGTTTCTGCGGGATGAGGAGCATACGAAGGCTTTCTTTACGCGGCATCAGGACAAGTTGCTCTTCGGCACGGATTGCAATGATACGATCAGCCGGGGACCGGGATGTCAGGGGTCGCGGACGGTCGCTGCCATCCGGCGACTGGCACCGAGCAAGGAGATCGAGAGGAAGATATTTTACGGGAATTCGAAGAGGTTGTTTAAGTTGTGACGGCTGAGGGACTTTTATCGTATAAGGTTTTAAGGCAGTAACGATGTCGTGATTTTGGCGGTGTGTGTCGATACGGATGGTTCTGCGGGACACAGTCCCGCGGTCCGCCAGCGTTCGTTAATCTTGCTTTTAGGGGAAAAGTCGGCTCCCTTGGCTCATCTAAATTTTATGGCACGCACTCCTTCCACCATGGTTCCGCTGGGCACGCCCGCGCCGCACTTCGCTTTGCCTGATCCGAGCGGCAAGATTCATTCGCTCAGTGATTTCAAAGGTGCACCGGCACTCGTGGTGGCATTCATCTGCAACCATTGTCCGTATGTGAAACATATCCGGGCGGAACTGGCGAAGTTCGGGCAGGAATATCAGGCGAAGGGCGTGGCGATCGTGGCCATCAGCGCGAATGACATCGTGAACCATCCGGATGACAGTCCGGCGAAGATGGCGGAGGAGGCGAAGGCGGCGGGATATACGTTCCCATATCTCTACGATGAATCTCAGTCGGTGGCGAAGGCGTATAAGGCGGCGTGCACGCCGGATTTCTTTGTCTATGACCAAGAACAGAAGCTCTATTATCGCGGGCAGTTCGATGAGAGCCGTCCGCGCGTGGAGAAGATTTTGCCGGTGACGGGTAAGGATTTGCGGGCGGCAGTGGATGCGGCGTTGGCGGGAAAACCAGCACCTGCGGAACAACGCGCGAGCCTTGGATGTAATATCAAGTGGAAGAACGGGAATGAGCCCGAATATTTTAAGCTGATTTGATTTGTTCAATGCCGCATTTGAAATTGGACGTTGCTGCGGGCCACAGACCCGCGCTCCACTAAAATAGTATGTTCGTAGGAATCGAAATCGGGGGGACGAAACTCCAGCTTGTGGCGGGGGATGCGGATGGGGTTATCAGGGAACGCCGTCGCTTCAATGTGGATAAGGAGCGTGGGGGCGAGGGGATTCGGGAGCAGATCGCGGGAGCGTTGCCGGAGTTGATGGCGGCTACGAAAGCGACGGCCATTGGGGTGGGGTTTGGTGGGCCGGTGGATTGTGAGACAGGGCATATCTGCTGCTCGCACCAAATTGAAGGGTGGTCGGAGTTTCCGATCGGGGATTGGTTGAAGAAGCTGAGCGGTTTGCCGGTGAAGGTGGATAATGATGCGAATACGGCGGCTTTCGGTGAGGCTTTGTGCGGGGCGGGCAAGGGATTCAATCCGGTCTTTTACATCACGATGGGGAGCGGGGTGGGTGGTGGGTTGGTGGTGGATGGACGGATTTATCATGGGGCGAAGCCGGGTGAAGCGGAGATCGGGCATATCCGCCTGGACAAGACGGGGACGATCGTGGAGGACCGTTGCTCCGGGTGGGCGATTGATCGGAGAATCCGGGAGGCGTGTGCGGGGAGTCCGAAATCCAAGCTGGCGGAATTGACGCGCGGGATGAAGCGGGGTGAGGCCACCCAGTTGGTGACTGCGTTGAATGCGGATGATCTGCTAGCGAAACAGATTTTGGCGGAGACGGCGAGTGATCTGGCTTTTGGTTTATCGCATGTGGTGCATCTTTTTCATCCGGAGGTGATTGTGCTCGGTGGTGGGGTTGCTTTGATCGGTGAGCCGTTGCGGACGGAGGTCAGCCGGGCTTTGCCGCAGTTCACCATGGAGGCGTTTCATCCGGGGCCGCAGATAAAGTTGGCGGGATTAGGAGAGGATGCGGTGCCGGTGGGGGCTTTGAAATTGGCGGCTTTGGCGAAGTGAAGAATGTGGGTACCCTCATCCTCAATCCTTCTCCCCTCCGAGGGGAGAAGCGCGAGAAGATGCGGTCTAACGGGTGCTGGCGAGTTGGAGGACTTCTTTGGCACCGGCTTCGTAGGCTTTCTTTTTCAAGGTTTCTACCAAACGTTGATCGGCACCGGCGCGGCGGACGTGGGTGTTGAGGCGGTCGTCTTCGAAGGCTTCGGGGGTGAGCATGGTCCAGGTGCCGGTGCGGACATCCATGACGGCGATCTTCAGGCGGATGCGCATGTGCTGGCGCTCATCCGGCACCATCCAGTTCACGACGGGCAGCCAGGAGACGGTTTTGGTGGAGAGATTTTCTTTGGCGGATTCCAAGATGCCCCAGTAGCAGACGATGCTTTCGCAGCCGCCACGGGCGGCGGCCAATCGCAAGAGGCGTGAGTAGGGCGTGCCTTTGCCGGCCGGCGTTTCGGTTTCGAGCGGCACGGAAGTGGCCACGCCGGAAAAGCTGACGACGGTGAAGCTTTCTTCCAGATGCTTGACCATGCCGGCGTCAGGATATTCGGCGCCGGATTGCACCAGGAGGAGGGAGCCGCCTTTGCGTAATTGCAGGCTGTTGTGAGTGTTGAGGGCGTCCTGGATGTCTTGTTCGCGCACGGTGTTCTGTGGGTCGATGCCGAGCACGTCGAGTTCGCTCAGTTCGCGAGGAGGGGCGTAGTGTGGGCTTCTGAAAAGTCCGGGTGGTTTTTGATAGCCGGAGTCCGAGATGGAGCGGGTTTGCTGGCAACCGACGAGGCCAACGCAAATCAGGGAAATGGCGATCACTTTGAATTTCATAAGGGCACGACAGACGAGCGGTTACTTCTCCTGCACAGTTTTGTTGAATGAGACGCCTTCGGGCGTGGGTACAGAAACCGGCACGGTGCCCGCACTTTCACCGGGAGTCTTCCGTGAAGCGTCCACGGCGATGAAAGCGGTGAATGCGGACATGAGATTGTGGTCCAGCGCGACCTGCTTGATGGAATCCACCAGGCGACCGCTGGGGTTGGTGATGGCTTCCTCGGCGAGGGCGGCGATCTTGTGTCGGGCCCAGACTGCGGCGAGGCCGGGTTGACTGGCGGCATCAGTTTTCACGGGCACACGCATCTCGACTTTTTGACCGCCGACGGTGCCCAGCAAAGCGATGGAGCCGGTGGGCTGGCCTTGATACTTGCCGGTGATGATGACGGGGCGGCCGGGGAATAGATCAGGGAGGCGCTTGGGGAAAACGTCGGTGACTTGCAGGCCGTTCCAATTGATCGCGATGTCGGTGAGCGCGGGGTGGCTGATGCGTTGCATGAACAGGTCCATCAGGTCGGCGGCGCTCTCATTATTGCCGAGATAGGCGACGGTGCCGCGACCGGCCTTGGCCATGGAATCCATGAGAAAACGGTTCACGGAGGAGCCGATGCCGAAGCTGAAGATGCGGGAGGCATCGAGGCGTTTATTGATCTCGGCAAGGATCTCATTCTCGTTGCCGATGTAGCCATCCGTGAGGAAGCAGACAAAGCGGAGCCGTTCGGCATCGTGCGGGAAATCCAAGGCGGCTTTGATGCCTTCGATCATCATCGTGCCGCCTTCGCTGTTCAGTTTAGCAAGATAATCCAGGCCCTTGCGGATATTCTGGGGCGTGGCTGGAAGCGGTTGGTTGCCCAGTTGGCGGGCGTCATTGGAAAAGTTGATGAGCTGGAAAGTGTCATCCGGCTGCATCTGCTGGAGGGCGCGGGTGATGGCAGCCTTGGCCTGTTCCAGAGGGCGGCCGTTCATGCTGCCGGAGCAATCCAGCACGAAGACGAGTTCGAGCGGGTGACGCTTGAGGGATTGCAGCTCTTTGGGCGGATAGAGCATGAGGGTGAAGTAATTATCCTTCTCGCCTTGGTGGCTGAGCCAGTTGGCTTTCAGTTTTTCACCGGCGACTTTGTAACGGACGACGAGGTCTTTGTTCGGGACGGTGTCGTTGGAGTTCAGCGTCACGGTGAGGTGCTCGTCCGTGTGTTTCACCTGATTGAGGGCGTGGCTGCGGCAGGTGAGTTCCTCGATGTTCACTCCGGCGTGGATGTCCACGGAGACGGCGATATCGTGACGGCTGCGTTCGCCGGGTTTCAGGTAGGAGACTTCCGTGCTTTGGCCGGAGGCGCCGGATTTGCCGCGCGCCACGGAGCCGACGCCGGCTTTGCTGCCGGGCGGATTGAAGCGCGGGCCGACGACCATGGGGAAGACGAACTCATACCAGCCGTCATCATAAGCGAGCGTGTGGAAATAACGGATGAAGATATCGACCTGTTTTCCGGGTTCGATATTCGCGACGGATTGGGTGAAGATGTTCGGGCGCTCTTGGGTGAGCAGGGAGGCGGTGTAGCCTTGTTGTTTCGCTGCCTGATAGATTTCCTCCGCCTCCTCGCGTTCACGGATGATGCCGCGGATGCGACGGTCGCCGATGGTCATGATGAACTCATTGACGGCGGCATTGTGCGGCAAGGGAAACACATAGACGGCTTCGATTTTCTCATCGTAGGGATTGTGGAATTGCTGGGTGACATTGACGGAGGCGATGTAGGCGCTGATAGTGGCTTTGACGTCCGTGTGTTTCAGAGGCAGTGGAACTTCTTTGTCCTTCAGTCGGCCGATGAGGGAACCAGTGGTGGGAGTCTCATCGGAAGCGACAGAGGCAGTTCTGCCTTCTTTGCAAATCACCCAGAGCTCGTCTTCGCGCGAAGGCAGGGCGGATGGGACGCGCTGCAAGATATCGGCGAGAGTTTTTCCGGAGTAGGCGGGAGTGGGTGGACGGACTGTCGGGGTAGTTACCTTCGCAGGTCTTTGTGGGACGCGGAGGTTGGACAGGTATTCTTCACGGGCGCGCCGCCAGCTATCTACTTTATCGCTGTCCGGAAGGTTGAACGGAATTGCCAAAGGTTTTAGGGCAGTAGTGCCGGGTGATGGGGCTATCGGTGCTCCCAAAGGTTCTGGGGGCGACCATTTGCCTCCGCTCATGAGGCGGTTCTTTTCGATCTGGGCGGCGCGCATCTCCTCCTGCTGCTTGCGCCAGGCGTCGGCGGTGAGCGTGGATCGGTTACCTCCGGTGATAAGGCTATCGGTGGCTGCGGGTGGATTACCTGTGCCAAATGACCGGTTGCCGGGAATAGGTGTTGGTCGTTGAGAGGTGTTACTGCTAGTGCAGCCACCAAGCAGCGCGCAGCTAAGTAATAGCAACAAGATACCGGCAAACCATCGCTGCCCCTGTCGATAGTGGAAAATCCTCTGCATTGCTTTTCTCATGGTGCCTTCCTTTCCTCGATGCTGGCTGCCGCTTTGATTTTACGCGCGTTGGTGGTGCCTGAAGTGATCAGCTTCAGAGTGAATTCCGGTTTGCCCTCGCCAGTGACAAGGTAGTGGACGGTGGCGATGCGGACTTTGCTCTTGGGCAATTTATCGACGGCAGCCTTGCTGAAGGCGGCGAGGATGACGCGGTCACCTTGCATGGCTTTGGGGTCGTAAAAAGGGGGATTTTGGAATGCGGCGGGTTCGCCGCCTTCAATGCCGGAGATTTTGACGGAACTGTTTTGCGCCGTGAGTTCCAGTTGATAGGCGGTGAGCGGGAGGCCGTGCGGGTCCAAGTAGATGTCCACGGTGCCGAAACGGGGTTGGTCGGCAGCTTGGGTGAGAGTGGTTAAAGACAGGATGAACAAGATCAGCAGGAGGAGATTCTTTGGTGGCGAAAGATGGCTGAATTTGCTTATGGACGTCACCTTCCCCCTCACCCCGGCCCTCTCCCTTGGGGAGAGGGAGGTAACATTTCCAGTGTGCAGGACAGGTTGAGGGCTCAGTTGCCTGCGAGTGATCGTGCTGTTGATGTTCATGACCGGGTGCCTCCGGTCAGTTGGACGGATTTTTGAGCGATGGCTTCGGCGTCTTGGGCGTCTACTTTGCCGTCGCTGTTCAGATCTTGGGCGGGAGCGGTTTTGCCTTCGTCCAGTTTTAGGGACAAGGCATAGGCGTCGAGGATGTCCACCTGGCCGTCTTCGTTGATGTCTTCGCGGGCGAACTTGGTGGGTGGCGTCGTAACGGCATCGGGACGGGTGAAGAGGAAGATGGCGCTGCCAAAGACGGTCAGAGAGGCGGCGATGGCCAGCCATTTCTGGCGACGGGCAAAGGCAGGGGCGACCACCTTGCGCCGGTCATCCAGATGCTCCCTGGCCTGGCGCAAGATGGTCTCATCTACCGCAGAGGGCACCGGCACCTTGGCTGGGGGCAGGTTCTTCAGGGCCGCCACCAACGCAGGAGGAGCCTGGAGGCTCTCATCGTCTTCGGGTAATTGGTGGTCGGTGTTCATCTGCGTTCAATAGGTTAAGTGCGGCAGCGGAGGAAAAGGTTCATTGGCCGAAAAATTTTTTGGTGCGCTCATCCTTACGCAGGGTGGTGAGGGCGTTGTGGAGGCGGGATTTGACGGTGCCGAGAGGAATCTCCATGGCTTCGGCAATCTCATTCAGACTGAAGCCTTCCACGAAGCGGAGCAAAAGGACTTCGCGTTGTTCCTCGGGCAAGGCGGCCAAGGTGGCGGAAAGTTCATCGCTGGATTGATTGGTTGCCTGGGCGGGTTCAGGGGCGGCCATGGTTTCCAGCACACTGTTGTCGCCTTGCAGGCGGACGACTTTGCGCCGGGCGGCGATGGAAAGGTTCTTCACCGCCGGATACAAAAAGGTCTGGAGCCGGGCGGTGAGGGTGAAGCCGGGGAACTTTTTCAGGAAATAGAGGAAGGTTTCCTGCAGGACGTCCGAAGAGAGCTGGTGATCGGTGGTGAAGCGGTAGGCCAGGGCGACGACCCAATCGCGATGGCGCAGGTACAAGGCCTCGAACGCGGTGAAATCCCCCTGGTTCACGGCGTTGACGAGCTCGGCATCACTGCGCGAGCCGGTATCGTTGTCAGGCCTTTCCACCCCGGCTATCGGCTGTTGGCGTCATGATGACGGCCTATGTGCTGAAGGCAATCATCTGGTGGTTAAGTGAGTGAGAATAGGGAAAGGTTCATTTTGAATGACGAATGATTAAAGGGAAACATCGAACTCGAACGCCCAACATCGAACATTGAGAGGAGGGTTGGTTAGAGCCTCCTCACGTGGGCTACTACGAGATTGAGGTAAAATTCTGCTGGCAAGCGGGCGCAGTCTTCGCAAGATAGGGGCATCATGAAGCAGTGGATTGGCGATTATATTCAGGCGCAGAAGGCGGCGTTGGATTCGATTCCCGTCGATGAGGTGGCGCAGATCGTGGAGAAACTCCGCGTGGCGCTGAAGGAAGACCGACAGATCTTTGTCTGCGGCAATGGCGGCAGTGCCGCGAATGCCTCGCATTTTGCCACGGATCTGGGCAAGGGGTCGTCCGACAAGCTGGGCAAACGCTTCCGCGTGCTCTCGCTCAACGACAACGTGAGCTGGATGACGGCGCTGGGGAATGACTACGCCTACGACCAGGTGTATGTGCGGCAGTTGCAGAACTACGCCAAGCCGGGTGATCTCTTGCTGGTATTGAGCGTGAGCGGCAGTTCGCCGAACTTAGTGGAAGCGGTAAGATGGGCTAAGGATCACGGGGTGAAGACGGTGGCGCTGGTGGGGGCGAAGAAGGGCAAGCTGGCGGAGATCGCCGAGCAGACGGTGGTGGTGAATGACGGGCACTATGGCCGGGCTGAGGATGGGCAGATGGGGATTTGCCACATTCTTTGCTACGCGTTCATGGAGATTCCGGAGCTGGCGAAGGGCTGATTTTCGTCAAAAACGTTAAATCGTTAAAACGTGAAGGCGTTGAATCGTGAGAGCGGTTCGACGCTTTTTGCGTTTTTAGCACTGACTAGGATATCCAGATGGGGAATGGGCTGACCGCGAAATAAGCGGAATACGCTAACAGGGAAGAAGTCGGAGTAAGCAATTTGCTGGGCTGGAAGCAGGAGGGATAATACGGTGTGTGGAATCGATCTCTGTATGCCACGGGTTTTATCAACAATTTTTAGGGCGCGAGTTGCCAAGTTGATTGTTTTGATCGTCGGGCTTGGTGGGGCGATTTGGTGGTATAAAATCAAAACTTTGAATCCATATGATCGGGTGATCGAAAATTTAATCCATAGCATCAAGGATCGACCAAACCTATTTCATGCCCAGTTTTCTGAATCCGGAGAAAAACTAGTGAACATTGGGATGCCAGCTTTGAGCCAAGTGCTGGATGCAGTGGTGGACGGGGATGATGAAACAAGGTGGCGGGCGGCAATGGTTGCGCATTTGATTTTGAGGGATCATTTTTTGGAACGTAACAAGGAGAGGGGGAACGCGGCACTGGGTTATGACGAGTGGCACGCTTTTCTGAAAGAGAATGGTCTGAATCCTGAAGCTGACATGTTTGACAGGTATAAAACGGTTCTTAAGATTAAAATGTGGGTTCGCCAGAACACTTGAATCTGCAGAGAAGGCTGGAGTGGGGAGCTTCTAACCGCCTTGACTTCTCGGGAAGGCAGGAACTTAATGTCACTTATGCCCGAGCGAATTTTAACTCTTGGAGGCTTTAAGCGCGGTTTTCTATCACTGGTTCTCCCTGATTTGCCAGAGCCATCCGCGCCAGCTTTTTTGAGTTCCACGACTTCAATCGAGCTTTAGAAAGACATCGCAATTTTCAACGGAAACGAAAGGACAATGCCATGTTTGGTGAGCCCTGTGCGTCCAGTATCCGAATGAGAACCTGGCTACTCGTGGGTTTGGTTTTTCTTCGGATCGCTTGTTTCAATGGCCGGGCTGCAGAGGCTGCTGCTCCTTGCCAGGTGCAGGTCATCTTGTTCGTGCCGGCGGATGTAAAGCCGCCAGCGCAGTATCAGCAGCGCGTGGATGAGATGGTGGCGTATTGCGAAGCATTTTTCGGGAGGGAGTTCAAGCGATGGGGGCATGAGAAGGTCGTGATGCCGTTTCGGCGGGGGGCGAATGGGCACGTGGAGGTGACCGTGATACGAGGCAAGGAGAAGGCCGCGCAATACAAGCCGGTGGAGGTGCGAGGTGAGGTGATGGACGCGTTCAGGGCGCAGAACAAGCTGAGTGCCAACCGGCAGGTCTGGTGGATCATGGTTTACGCAGGTGATCCGCCCAAAAAGTTTGGCGGGTACCTGGGTGGCTATGGTGTGGAGATCGGCGGGTGGGCGGTCTGCAATTTTGATACCCGCCCGGGCCGGATTGATCCCGCCGCGCAATTGGGCTCGGATTTTCTGGAGGACTTGACGCTCAAAGGCATGATCCATGAATTGGGGCATGGGTTCCAAATGCCGCACATCGGACCGCTCAAACGGGACAAGGCAGGCAACACGCTGATGGGGCCGACGCATTTCAACTATCAACGGGTCATCAAGGGCGAACAAAGGGTGTATCTCTGCGAGGCGGAAGCGGCGATGCTGGCGAATCATCCGGCATTTCGCGGGCTGCCGGACACGCGAACGCCCCTGCCGCAAGTTCAGGTGCAGAATTTGAAGTATGTGGCGAATGTGCAGAGCAATACCATCGTGGTCAGCGGAACGGTGCGTGCGAACCAGAAGGCGGTGTATGCATTCGTTGGCGATGAAGCGGACGATCGGCCGGGCGAATATTGGACGAAGACGTATGTAGGGAAGGTGGGCAAAGATGGTGTGTTCGAGGTGGTGTTGAGCGAACCTGCGACAGCGAATGGAACGTTGAAGCTCTGGTTCGCATTTGAAAATGGGGCGCAGACGGGGGATGGGAAAGAGCGAGGGCGGGGAAGCGGGATTTCCAAGGCGTACTCTTACAATGGGCAGCAGTGGATTTTTAAGTGAGGATATTGTCCTGGGTTCATGGAGATCCCGGAGCTGGCGAAGGGTTGATTGTCGTTAAAGGTCGTTAAAGCGTTGAATCGTGAAAGCGGTTCGACGCTTTTTGCTTTTGGAGGGCTGTGCTTTAATAGGAGGATTCTTCCGTCGCTATGCGACGGTGGTGTGGGAAGAGCCTGCGGCGGTTTAAAAGCCGCCGCTAGGAATCTTTGGCTCGCTGACGCGAGCAGGGAAAAGATTTTTAAATATTTTACCCCCTGTGACTATGGATGTCACAGGGGGGTGGTAGAATGGCGGGCAGATGAACAGGATTGAGCAGATGGAGATAAGGGATAGGGGGCCGGCGAAGGGGACGGTCGAAAGCCGCATTTCCCTGTTTTTCTTTGAATGGGAGTCGCTTAGATTGGGTCGGTTGTTAGCCATGTTTTCGTTAAAGCAAAAAAGCATTGGGAAAGGCACTTTAACCGGTGTTTTGGCGGGACTTTGCCTGACGACCTCGGCGATGGCGGCGGATCTGAACCAGAAGTTCACAAAGGAAGTTAGGCCGCTCTTCGAGAAATATTGCTTCAACTGCCACAAGGCGGATCGGGCGAAGGGCGGGGTGGACCTGGCGAAGTTCAATGATTTGAACAGTGTGATCCATGATGCGCGCGGGTGGGAAGTGGTGATCCGTTTGGTGCGGGAGCGCGAGATGCCGCCGGAAGGGAAGAAGCAGCCTTCGCAGATGGAGCGCGAGGCGATGATCGCATGGGCGCGGGAGGCGCTGGGCGGCATTGATTTCAATACGGTGAAAGATCCGGGTCGCAAGGTGGCGCACCGGCTGAATCGTGCGGAGTATAACAATACGGTGCGGGACCTTTTCGGGGTGAGCATCCGGCCGGGGGACAGTTTTCCAGCGGATGGCGGTGGGGGTGGCGGGTTTGATAACAATGCGGATACGCTGTTCACTCCGCCCATCCTGATGGAGAAGTATCTGGAGGCGGCGGATGCGGTGCTGAAGGCGGCTGCGCCGGAGAGGATTTTTGTGGTGCCGACGTTAAGCCGCATCTCGCAGCGCACAACGGCCATCAAGAACCTGGAGTATCATCTGCCGCGCGCCTTCCGGCGGTCGGTGGAGCAAGAGGAGTTCGCCAAATATTTTCTACTGTATGAGAAGACGGTGAAGGAGGGTGGTACGTATGAGGACGGCGTGAAGCTGGCGCTCAAGGCGATGCTGGTCTCACCCAATTTCCTTTTCCGCATCGAGGATGAGAAGCCGGGCAAGGAAGCGCATCCGCTCAATGACCATGAATTGGCATCCCGGCTCAGCTACTTCCTGTGGTCTTCGATGCCGGATGAGGAACTGAGGTCGCTGGCCTTGCGGAACAAATTGAGCGAGCCGGCTACTTTGCAGACGCAGGTGAGGCGCATGTTGGCGGACAAGAAGTCACGGGCGTTTGCGGAGAATTTTGCAGGGCAATGGCTGGGTGTGAACCGGCTCAAGACCACGGCGGAGCCGGATCGGCGCAAGTATCCGATGTACACGGACAGCCTCCGGGATGCGATGTATGAGGAGCCGCTCGTATTCTTCCAAGACTTGGTGCGGCGCAATGGCAGCCTGATCAATCTGCTGGATGCGGATTATACATTTGTGAACGAGGAACTGGCGAAGCATTACGGTATGACGGCGGTCAGCGGGAAGGAGTTGCAGAAGATTTCTTTGAAGGACAAGAACCGGGGCGGGTTGTTCGGCATGGGAGGAATCCATGTGCTGACCTCCTATCCGCAACGGACCAGCCCGGTCTTGCGCGGCAAATGGGTGCTAGAAGAGGTCCTCGGCACGCCGGCTCCGCCACCGCCGCCGAATGCGGGCGGTTTGCCGGCGGATGAACAGAAGCGGGAAGGGCTGACGTTCCGGCAACGGCTGGAGAAGCATCGTTCGAAGCCCGAGTGTGCCTCGTGCCATAACAAGATGGACCCGATCGGGTTTGGGTTGGAAAACTTCGATGCGATCGGGCGCTGGCGCGACAATATCGGTGAGGAAAAGGTGGATGCGGCGGGTGAGTTCTCATCGGGCGTGAAGTTCACGGGACCGGCGGAGTTGAAGAAGGTGCTGCTGCTGCAAAAGGACCAGTTCATCCACAATCTTACGGAGAAGATGCTGGCGTATGCGTTGGGGCGCGGGTTGGAATTTTATGACGTGCCGAGTGTGAAGAAGATCAAGAGCGAGCTGGCCAAGGCGGATTTCCAGGCGGAAGCGCTGGTTATGGAGATCGTGAAGAGTTATCCTTTCCAACATCGGCGGGGCAGTGATTGGCAGGAAAAAGTCGCAAGCAAATGAGTAACAAATGGCAAATATCACGTCGTACCATGCTCAAGGGCATGGGGGTGAGCATGGCGCTTCCTTTATTGGAAGCCATGAAGCCGCTCAGTTCCTTTGGTGCCGCTGCTGCCACTGCCAAAGGTGAAGCGCCGAAGCGTCTGGCCGTGCTGTTCTTCCCGAATGGCACGCATGAGCACAAGTGGACGCCGGAGGGAGAGGGTGCTGATTTCAAACTTTCTCCGATCCTTGAGCCCTTGGCCGAGCATAAGAAAGACCTGCTGGTCTTCACGAACCTGTGGAACCAGGCGACGAATACGGGCGATGGGCATTACGTGAAAGACGCGGCCTTCCTGACCGGTACGACGATCACGAAGACCACGGGCGCGGATGTGCGTAGCAATGGCATCTCGATGGACCAGTTGATCGCGCAGAAGGTGGGCAATCTTACGCCGTTACCTTCGCTGGAACTGGGCATTGAAACGCCACGGACGGGGGTGGATACGAACGTCGGTTACACGCAGCTTTACGGTGCGCACATCTCCTGGAGCAGTCCGGCAACGCCGGTGGCGAAGGAGATCAATCCGCGGCTCGCCTTCGACCGCCTGTTCCGTTCCAAGGCCGGGGGCAGCACGAATCCGCAACGCGATCGCAGTGTGCTCGATCTGGTGATGGATGACGCCAAGCGGTTGCGCGGCAAGGTGGGCCATGATGACCAGCGCAAGCTGGACGAATATTTTGAATCGGTGCGGGCCATTGAGCGCCGCATCGAGTTCGATGCCAAGCGGCGGGCCACGGAGTATGCGGACCTGGGCATCTTGACGAAGGAAGTGGATGCGCTGGACCAGCGCATCGTGAAGTATCAGAAGGATCCGAACCAGTTCGGCATGGACCGCACGGAGCGCGTGCGGTTGATGCTGGACCTGATGGTGCTGGCGTTCTGGTCGGACTCCACGCGGGTGAGCACGTTCATGTTCGGCAACTCGGTGAGCAGCCTTAATTTCTCTTTCCTGCCGGGCGTCAAAGAAAGCCATCACGAGGCGTCGCATCACAACAATGAGGCGGCGAAGCTGGAGCAGTATCGCATCATCACCACATGGTTCTCCACGCAGTATGCGTACATGCTGTCCCGGATGAAGAGCATCAAGGAAGGGAACGGCAATCTGCTGGATAATTCCATGGTGCTGTTCGGTTCCGGTTTCCGCGATGGCAATGCGCACAATCCGCACAACCTGCCGTTGGTGCTGGCGGGCAAGGCGGGCGGGACGCTGAGCACGGGGCGGCATCTTACGTATGCCAAGGACACGCAGTTGTGCAACCTCTACCTCAGCATGATCCGGCGCATGGGTGTGCAGGCGGAGCGGTTCGGGGATAGCACGGGAGAACTGGCGAAGTTGACGGTGTGAGGCCGGTTGCACCCCGACTTTTAAGCACGGGGCAAGCCGGCAGGCGATGAAAGGCGAGGAAAGGAAAAGTTGATGGACTATTCGGTATGTGCCTGGAGGGAGCATCATTACCTTTCATTGGAAGGGGAAACGCTGATTTATCGATTCGACAAGTCTCCTACAGAATATCCGATTGATCTAAGCGAAGGCATTGTTTCCCTGAAAAGGCATACGCAAACGCACCGTCAATTCAGGGCGGGAATACCGTTGATCTTCATACCGATCGTGGTGATGGGGCAGTTCTACTTCAAGGAGGGAGAGAATTTCTCGCATGAGCCGCAGTTTTTCCTGCTGTACGCGTGTTTGGTAGCTGGCTTGGTGATGGTGATCCGTTACCGGACCATTTACCGGGCGTGCACGATGATCACCAAAACGGGGTTGGAGGTGTTGATTCTTTGCGACAAGGAAAAGCCTGCGGAGTTCGAGCGGTTTATCGCTGAACTCGAGCGCATCAATGCGGATCAAAAGGGATAGGTGAGGGGCACGCTCCCTCAGATCTCCGCGAACACGTTCTCCAAGAACTTCCGATTGGCCACGGCGTTTGCCGTCACTTGTTCAGGCGTTTCGGCGGGAGCGGTGCATTCAATCATCACGGGACCGTTGAAGCCTGCTTCCTTGAGGACTTTGAAGACGGCTTTGAAATCCACCTTGCCGGTACCGAACTGGATCATCACGGCTGTCTTTTGTTCCGCACAATCTTTGGCGCAGAAGCCGGTGACGTATTTGGCGATAGGTTTGAGTTCCGCTACGGGGTCTTTGCCGGTGTAGTAGATGATATTGCCAGCGTCGAACCAGACTTTGAAGTTTGGGTGGTTCACTTTCTCCAGGCATTTGATCACTTCATCCGAGGCGCCGCTGCTGCCGCCGTGAGGTTTGAGGACCATGTTCACACCTTTATCAGCCGCATACTTCGCAGCGTCGGCCATGGTGGCGTAATAGTTGTCGTACTGCGAGGCGGCGCTGACACCACCGGAGAGGAGATACTTGAGGCCGAGTTGCGCGGCGTAGTCGACGAGCTTGCGGCAACTGGCGATGGATTGTTCTACGGGCAGATTATGCTGGGACTTGAGCCAGGCGATGTTCGGTGTGAGGCCGCGTTCATCGATGCGTTTCTTTAAGGCAGCGATGTATTCGGGGGTGGCACTGGCGGCGAGGCCGAGGTCACCTTTGTGATCTCCCACCAATCCCGTGAGTTTGAAGCCGCCAGCTTTCAGGCCATCAAGGGCGGTATCATAGTCCCATGCACCCCATGGGCGGTTGAAGCAGCCGATCTCCCACTTCGGCTTGTCAGCGGCGGTCAAAACAGATGGTCCCACAGCAGCCAAGACAGCGGTGGACTGGATAAAACGACGGCGGCTCATGGGCTGGGAGTTCATATTGATAAGGGATACTTACCAATGAAGTGCGTGGCGTCAAACTTCTAACAAAACTTACTGAATTGCGCGGTGTTTCCTGACCTGTTCTTGACACAGGTGAATGGAGCCGATGAGATGCGCACTGTTCCAAACAAGTTGAATAACCGCAGGGGCGAGTTCGTCGTTGTAAGATACTGACTGACAGAACACTGCGGTGGTAGAGACATGATTTATAGCAAGTTGTTGAACGGCAAGCGGTCGCAAAAGCGCAGCCGGATGGGAAACCGTCCATGGCTGGGGGTGTTTTTTGGCTTGGCGGCAGTGGTTGCCATGGCGGGGTGCAGTTCCCGGCAGTACGCCAAACGGGCGGATAAGGAGGCCTACCGCATCATCGCCAAGAAAGAAGCCGCCATTTTCGGTCGCACGAATGAATTCACCATAGCTACCAGGTATTCTGGCACCGATCCTTACGAACTCAAGGCGCAGCAGATCATTTCCGAGCGGTTGGAGTCGGGTGACAAGCTGCTGACACTGGCGGATGCATTGGAGATCGCGGTGCAGAACAGCCGGGATTATCAGCTTCAGAAGGAACGGCTTTACCTCACGGCACTGACATTGACGGGGAACCGTTACACGTTCGGACCGCAGTTCTTGGCCCAATCCACCGGCACCTTGGCCCGTGATTCGGCAGCTCGCACCAGTGGCAATGTGGATAGTGTGGTGGAAGGCACCCAATTGCTAAGAACCGGCGGGCGGCTGACGGCGACGTTGGCGAATGGTCTGTTCAAATACTTTACCGGAGCACCGCAAAAAGAGGCCATCTCGGTGGTTTCTTTGGACTTTGTGCAACCGCTCTTGCGTGGTGCCTGGGCGAAGGTGGCGGCGGAAAACCTGACGCAGGCGGAGCGGAACGTGGTGTATGAACTGCGGACTTACAACCACTTCCAGAAGACGTTCGCGGTCAACATCGTGTCCAGCTACTACCGCATCCTGCGGGAGAAAGACACGGTCCGGAACCAGTATGGCAACTATCTGCGCGTAAGGGCCTCCATGGAGCGCGTCGCCGCTCAGTCCGAAGCCGGGCGTACGACGGCGACCCAAGCCGATCAGGCGCTGCAAAGCGAATTGAGCTCCCGCCGTAACTACATCTCCGCCGTGAAGCGGTATCAGGATGTAGTCAACGATTTCAAAATCACCTTGGGATTGCCGGTGGGCATGATCTTGAAGTTTGACGACAAGGCTCTGGATGACATCCGCGATGCCGGGCTAACCCCGCTGCAGTTCAACCAGGTGGCCGGCTACCAGCTCGCAGTGACGAACCAGTTGGAAGTGCTTAATTCCATCGACCAGTTTGAAGATACACAGCGCAAGATACGCGTGGCGGCCAGCGGACTGAAACCCGGCCTGAATTTCTTTGCCCGGGCTGACTTGGACTCCGAGGGAAACATCGACTACACCAAGTTTGATATCGATAAGGTGCGCGTTTCCACGGGTCTGCAACTGGATCTACCGGTTGACCGCCTGCTGGAACGCAATGCCTATCGTGCCGCGCTGGTGAATTTTGAGGCCCGTATCCGCACGCTCTCGCTGGAGCTGGATGATCTGCGCCGGGACATCAGTGAAGCGCTGCGCAATCTGGAGCAGTTAAGCCAGATCTATGAGATTCAGAAGGATGAATTGAAGCTGGCCGAGCGACGCGTGGAACGTGAAGAAATGTTCCTGGAGGCCGGCCGTTCGCAGATCCGTGATTTGCTGGAATCACAAGACGCGCGCATCCGCTCCCAGAACGGTCTTACGCAAACATTGGTGGACTATCACATCGCGCGTTTGAATCTGTTGCTGCGCATCGGCGTGTTGAAGACGGACATCGAGCGTTTCTGGATTGCCGACCAGTCGCTGCCATCACAAATATCGTCGGCCATGACACCGGCCGTCAGCGCAGCCCCTGAATCCCTGATCACCCCTGACCAACTTTTTGGAAACTGATGAGAAGCTTACGTTCCATTTTTGGATTTCTTTCAACCAAGGCCCGGCAGCAGCCGAAGGTCGCCGCTGGCGTCGTGGTGGCCGTGCTGGTGTTGGGAGTGATGATTTTCCGCTCCAGCAAGAAGGAGGATGGCACTGCCACGCTGTATCACACGGTCAAGCGCGGGGATTTCCTGATCTCGGTGGTGGAGGGCGGCAGCTTGAAGGCGGTGAATGAAGTGGTGGTGCGCTCTGAACTGGAAGGCAGCGCCCCGATCCTTTCCATCGTGAAAGAAGGTACCTTTGTGAAAAAAGGCGACCTGTTGGTGGAGCTGGATTCGGCTGATCTGAAGGACCGCCTCACCCAGCAGGAAGTTACCACGGAGAGCAGCCAGTTCACCTATGTGCAGGCCAAGGATGCCCTGACCATTCAGAAAAGTCTGGGTGACAGTGCTATCAAGGAAGCGGAATTGGCCTTGGAACTGGCCCGAGACACGCTCGAAAAATATAAGGAAGGTGACATGTTGCAGCTCGAGCGCAACGCACTGAACGCCATCACCCTGGCGGAAGAGGAATTGACGCGGTCCAAGGAGAAGCTGGACTGGACCAAGAAACTCGCCGAACGGGAATTTGCGAGCAAAACGGAGGTGCAGACGGATCAATTATCCGTAAAGCGCACGGAAATCACCTTGGCGACGGCAGAGACCACATTGCAGCTTTTGAAGAAGTATGAATTTCCGAAACAATTGCGCCTGCTGCAGTCCAAGGTGGACCAGGCGGAAGTGGAGTTCATGCGCATCAAGCAGCGTTCCCGGTCACAGGAAGCACAGGCGGAAGTGGAACTGGAAGCCCGGCAACGCACCTTGGATTTCAATGAGAAAAAGCTCCAGCATCTGAAAGAGCAGCTTGAGTTCACCCGCATCCTCGCTCCCCAGGACGGCATGGTGATCTATGCCTCCAGCACGGGGGGTAATCGTGGTAACTATCTGATCGAGGAAGGTGCGAGCATGCGTCAGAAGCAGGACATCATCATCCTGCCGGACATCTCCCAGATGATGCTGGAAGTGCGCGTGCATGAATCGCACGTGGCGCAGATCCGGCCCGGCCAGCGCGCTTATGTGACGATTGATTCATTGCCGGACCGGCGTTTCAAGGCGTCCATCCGCAAGGTGGCCATTTTGCCAGATTCCAGCAGCCGTTATTACAATCCGAACCTGAAGGTTTATCCCACGGAGATCATCATCGAGGAGCAGTTGCCAGACTTGAAGCCGGGCGTTTCCGGCCGGGCGGAGATCGTGGTGACCAATTTGCCGAATGTGCTGACGGTGCCCATTCAGGCGGTCACCACTTCGCGCGGGCAGCAGGTGTGCTTTGTGCAGAAGGGCGACGAGACGGAGCGCATCCAGGTGGAAGTGGGCATGTATAACGACAAGTTCATCGAGATCAAGAAGGGGCTGAACGAGGGAAGCACGGTGTTGCTCTCTGCGCTCGCGAACAGTGACATCGATCTGGGCGGCTCCATCGTGCAGGCGAACGAGGTGGATACGAACGAGACTTCGGTGGCGAAACAGATCCGCGAAGGAACCTTCAATGATGGCGGCAGCGGCAAATCCTCATTGGATGTCGGGGGTGAACGCAAGTCCTCCCAAGGTGGAGAGCGGAAATCTTCGGGCGAACGCAAATCCGGCAAGCCGGGCAGCGGTGGCTCTGGTGGCGAGCGTCCCTCGGGCGGTTCCTCAGGGGACCGTCCTTCCGGCGACCGTCCTTCAAAATCACCTAAGCCGCCGGGCGGCACCTGAGCGGAATCAAGGGCATAGCATGACAGGGAAGCCGATCATCAGTATCAAGGAGCTCGAAAAGCTGTACATCCTCGGGGAAGTCGAGGTGCGGGCTTTGCGGGGAGTGAGTGTGGACATCGAGGAGGGCAGCTATGTGGCCATCATGGGACCATCCGGCTCAGGCAAGTCCACGATGCTGAATGTGCTTGGTTGCCTCGACCGTCCTACGGCTGGTTCCTATCATTTGGGAGATGAGAATGTCGCCACGATGGATGATGACCAGCTTTCAGACATCCGCGGACGGCGTTTGGGTTTCATCTTTCAGTCCTACAATCTGGTGCATCAATTGACGGTGGTGGAGAACATCTACGTGCCATTGTTCTACCAAGGGAAAGATCTCAAGGATTACCAGGTGCATTGCGAGCGGTTGGCGGGCCTCGTCGGTTTGGGTGATCGTCTGGACCATCGCCCCAAGCAGCTTTCTGGTGGTCAGCAGCAGCGCGTGGCCATCGCCCGTTCATTGGTGAATGATCCACTGATGATTTTGGCGGATGAGCCAACGGGTAACCTGGATTCCAAGACAGGCAAGGAAGTGCTGGACCTGATGGACAAACTGAACGAGGCGGGCAAGACGATCGTGCTCGTCACGCACGGATCGGAAGTGGCCGAGCGGGCTCATCGGGTGTTGCACATGAAGGACGGCGTCATCGACCGCGAAGTGATCAACCGCAAATTTATTCCGCGTAAACAGGCGAGTTCCGATTGGTTGAGCGCCATCGAGAAGTCATTGGCCTTGAAGAACACATGATCGCCTACCGCGCACTGCGTATCGTCCAGCTCGGTATCAAGAGCCTCCTGCTGCATAAGATGCGGTCGGCGCTCACGATGCTGGGCATCATCTTCGGCGTGTGCTCGGTGATCGCCATGCTCGCGATCGGTGAGGGCGCTTCCTACGAAGCGCAGGAAACCATCAAGAAACTGGGCAGCAACAACGTGATCATCCGCAGTGTGAAGCCGCCGGAAGAAAACGCCTCGGGCGGCGGTGGTGGCGGTGGCGGCAGCCGACGCAGTTTCGTGAGCGAACATGGCATCACCTACAAGGATGCGGGGCGCATCCAAGGCACCATTCCCGGCGTGGCCAGTGTTTTGCCCATGCGCATCATCCGGGATAACGTCATCTTCGACCAGAGCAACATCCAGGTGCAGGTTATCGGGACGCATCCGAATTATCCCGATATGACGGGGGCCAAGATGATCCGCGGGCGTTTTCTCAGCAGCACGGATGAAAGCCGCCAGGCGAATGTGTGTGTGATCACGCTGAGCCTCGCGCAGCATCTTTTTCCGTATCAAAACCCGCTGGAGGAAGAGGTGCGAATCGGCGCAGATTATTACCAGGTCGTCGGTCTTTTGCAGGAGCAGGGGACGGAGAAACAACGAGCCCAATCAGGCAACACCGAAGGACAGGCGCTGGACAGCAATGTGTATGTGCCGCTGGCCACGGCGCGCAGCCGTTTCGGTGATGTGGTCACCACCCGTTCCGCCGGCAGTTTCAGCGCGGAGAAAGTGGAGCTGCACCAGTTGACGGTCCAGTTCCATGATCCGCAAGCGGTGGAGGCCGCAGTGCCGCAGATCGAGGCGCTCTTCGGGCGTTTCCACAAACGCAAAGATTTCGAGTTCATCGTGCCGCTGCAATTGCTCCGCCAGGCGGAACAGACCAAGCGCATCTTCAACATCGTGCTGGGTTCCATCGCGGCGATCTCGCTGCTGGTGGGTGGCATCGGCATCATGAACATCATGCTGGCGACGGTGACGGAGCGCACGCGCGAGATCGGCGTGCGTCGCGCTTTGGGTGCCAAGAAAAAGGACATCATCACGCAGTTCCTGGTGGAGACGGTGGTGCTCTCCTTCGGTGGCGGACTGATCGGCGTGATGGCGGGCGTCATCATCCCGTTGGCAATCTCTCACTTCACTGACATGCGGGCCATCATCACCTGGTGGTCGGTGATTCTGGCATTCAGCATCTCCGGTTTGATCGGTGTGGTGTTCGGGATTTACCCGGCATCCAGCGCGGCGAATCTTGATCCGATCGATGCCTTGCGGCACGAATAGTTTCCGTCGCTTGACACGGTTGGTCAGGCGTAAGACGCTTTGAATCCATGCCAGTTCCCTCATGGAACCGAATCAAAGCCAAGGCCGCCTGTGAAACCTTTCGCCTACGTGGCGGCGGATGGTATGAGCAACAGTTCTATCATCCGGCCTTGAACAAGGCACTGACCGGCGAGCGTAAAAAATCAGACATCTATGATCATCTGGGGCTGCTCTTTGCCTTGGGCGTGGAAGCTGGTCCTGGACTGATGGTGGAGCTGGGCACCCGGGGCGGTGAAAGCACCCGTGCGCTTCTCGCAGCGGCTTCGGTCAACCAGTCCACTCTTCTGAGCGTGGATATCGATGATTGCCGCGTTTCCGATCTGGCCTTTACTGAGCATTGGAAATTTATCCAGGCGGATGATGTCGCCTTTGGGCGCACCCGTTTCGCAGAGTGGTGCCAGCAACAATCTCTACCGGCCAAGGCGAAACTGATCTTCATCGACACCTCGCACGAATACGAACACACCAAACAGGAGATCGCTGCGTGGCTGCCGCATCTGGCGGAGCGGGGCATCTTGGTGTTTCATGACACCAACATGGGCGAGGGCAAATTTGCCCGCATGGATGGCACGGTCAGCCTGGGCTGGGACAATCAGCGCGGAGTTATCCGCGCCATTGAGGAATATCTAGGCCGTAAATACGACGAGAACAGCTTCTTCACCGACATCGCCAATGATTTCATGGTGCAGCACTATCCCCACTGCAACGGTTTCACAGTGATGAAGCGGTTCAAGTGATCAGTTGCTGGCCGTAGCAATCGGCGCGCTCTCAATTTTTGGACTGGTCCAGAAGCCGAACTCCCAAGCCCAATTGTTGGCGCGGTTCTCTAGACGTAGCGTGACGGTTTGTCCAGCCAGCGGTGTCAGATTGATGTCGATGGCCTCCCATTGGTCTTTGACGCCTTTGATCAGGCGTTTCTCCAGCACCTTGTCATTGGCGAGCACGACGAGTTCCCAATCGCCTTTTTCGTGGGCGGCGACATCGAACAGCAACCGGGTCTTCTGTCCAGCGGGCACCTCGAATTTCCGGATGAGAGCCGTGCCGCGTTCTTTGCTGAAGGGATGCGTGATCAGGACGTTCTGTTTGCCTGCATAGTCGGTGAGGCGATTGGGTGTGGCTTCGAATTCGGGTGCTTCCACGCGCCATTCGGGATTCCAGTGGGAGACGGATTCCCAGTCCACTTCCTTGTATTTGATCTCGGAGACGGGCTTGCCTTTGGGCTGAGGAGCGGCTTCGGATTTTATCGGTTTGCCTTCGGGCAGGGCGTCTTCTTCCAGCCAGCTAAACGGCTTCTTTTCCTGCGGCGGGTTCAGCAGGTAGGCGATCATGTTGCGGAAGTCTTCGTCGGGCATCTGCTCCATGCCTTCCGGCATCACGGAGAGTTCACTCACACGCATGGACTTGATATCGGACTTGGCGATGATGTCTTCCTTGGGCCCGGCGGAGAGGATTTTCACGCGGGCATCGTTGTTCTCCACGATACGACCAGCTACGGTGCGCTCGTCCTTCGTCTCAATCTCTACATTCTCGTAACCCGCGCCGATGATCTGGTTCGGGTCGATGATGTTGGCTAGCAAGGCGTTCAAGCTGGAGCGACCTACGCCGGTGAGATCGGGGCCGACATCAGCGCCTTCGCCATAGAGCTTGTGGCAGGTGAAGCACGTGCGCTGGGCGATCTCGTGACCCGCCTTGAGGTCGGGCTGCTTCTTGGAATCGAGGATCATCTTGCGCTTGGCGGCGATGAGCTTCGTCTTGTCGGCATCGGCATCACGGACGCGACCGAAGACGAGCTGCGCACGGCGGGCGAGCATGCCGTAATCCGCCTGGGAACGCATCATCGTGCGGATGCCTGTGGCGGAGACATCGCTGGTGGCGACTTGTTTTTGCTCCAGCGCGGAGAGAAGGGTGGAAGCCCAACGGTCACGCGTGGTCATGATATCCGCAGCCGCACGACGGACGGGAGGAGTGAATTTGTTCCAGCGCGCCAGGATCTCGTTGGGCAGGGCATCGCCGCCGATCTCGGTCAAGGCGCGCAGTGCTTCCATCACGAGTGAATCAGGATTCTTCGCATCGAGGACATCCAGAAAGGCATCGCGCGCGGCTTGGTTCTTGAGCTGGCGGACGACTTGCATCGCTTCCCGACGTTTTTCGATGGGCGCGCTCTGGTCATTCACCAGTTTCACGCTGCCTTGCACGGCGGCGGCGTTGCCCCAGAGGGTGCCGAGGCGTTGGGCGCGTTCTTTCACTTGCGCATCACTGCTGGCGAGCAGCTTGTTCAACACTGCAGTGGTGTCGCCGGATGGGACGATGGCTTTGCCTTTTTGACCTTCGAGCAAACCGTTCAGTGCGGCGACGGTGAGGGCCGCATCTTGATCGAGCAACTGGCCGATGACTTCGGTGGCTTGCACGAGCAGTTCTGGCTTGTTCAGATCGCACACACGGCGCATGAGCTTCTGGGTGATCTGGCCAGCCAAGGGCATGTTCTTGGCTCCATGCTCTGCCGCCCAGGCAAAGGCGATATCTGTGGCCTCGGGGATCAAGGGCTCTGCGGCCATCCAGATCATGAAGGGAACGAGCGGGTCCTTGCCATCCTTGGAAGCGCCGATGAGGTTGGGTAGCACATCACCCAAATCCACTTGCTTGGCGGGCGGTGTGTTCACCGTGAGTGAGCCGCTGGTGAACTGGCGTGCGGCTGTAGCCACGGCCAAGCGCACAGAAGGATCTGGATCCTTCGCAAGGTTTTCGAGCACGGTGATTTCTTCTTTCGAGCCGACTTGACGTTCGCCGATCAAACGGGCGCACCAGGTGCGCACGATGGCTTCACGGTCATTGGCGCAGCCAAGGAGCACATCATCATTCAGATAACCGGAGGTATGCATGCTCCACAAGGCGGCCATGCGGGCTTCGAGGGTGGTGCCGTTTTTGAACAACTGCTGCAAGTGACCCATCACGGTGTTATCGCGACGTTCATTGAGAACTTGTTGCGCTGTGCGGCGTTGCCAGACGTTGTCGTGCGCGAGCAGTTTCACGAGTTCAGCACTGGTGAGCTTGGCGAGGTTCATGTCCTTGCTCGGGCGGCTCATGACGAGTTTGCCCTTGTCCTTCCCGGTGTAAACGACGCGCCAGATGCGGCCATAGGTGCGGTCTACACCCTCTGGGTCGGCGCGGGCATTCTGGTAGCAGGGATACTTGTCATACCAGTCGCCGAGCCAGAGGTTGCCGTCGGGGCCGACTTGAATGCTGATGGGGCGGAACCAGCCGTCGTTCGCCCGAACGAAGTCCGGTCGATCGCTGGCGGTGAAACTGGAACCATTGGGTTTGAGTTCATCCATGTGCACGGAGCTGTCATGGATGTTGCCCATGAAAATCTTGCCTGTGTAGGACTGGGGATATTGATTGCCTTGATAGACCTGCACACCGCAGTAGGCGGCACGAAAATGTTTGTGATCCACGATGCTGGCCAAGCCGCCACGCGGTGAATGCATATCCGCGTAGCCATAAGGATTCGCCCAGATGCCGCCTTGACGGACGAACTGGCCGCCGGGGGCCATGTGGAACAAGTGATCAATCACGCAAGCGCTCACGAAAGCGTTGCCCGCGCGGTCGAAGTCCACGCCCCAAGGATTGCTGGTGCCATCGGCGAACACTTCGAACTTACGCGTCTGCGGATGCCAGCGGGCCACAGCAGCGTTCATCACCACGCCGGGGTCATTGGGCTTCTTCGGGTCTTTTACGAGCGAGTGGGTGAAGACGCCGTGAGTCATGTAGAGATGGCCGTCCGGACCCCAAGTGAAACCGTTCAGCAATTCATGACGGTCTTCGAGGCCAAAGCCGGTGAGGACAACTTCGCGCACATCGGCCTTGTCATCGCCATTGGTGTCTTTGAGGAAAAGGAGGTCGGGAGCCTGGCCCACATACGCGCCGCCATTGCCGAGGATGATGGCGGTGGCGAGATTTAGGCCTTCGGCGAAGACGGTGACTTTATCGGCACGACCATCACCGTCCGTATCTTCGAGGATCTTTACGGTATCACGTGGCTTCGCGCCTTTGGGTGCGCCGAGCGGGTATTCGTAGAGCTCGACAACCCAGAGGCGGCCACGTTCATCCCAGGTCATCGCCACGGGATTCACGACCATGGGTTCGGAGGCGAAGAGGCGGACCTCGAAGCCTTCCGGCACGGTGAATTTCTTCTGCGCTTCAGCAGGCGGCAGGGGCTCGGAGGCGGTCGGCGCATAGACGCCGGTGAGTTGCTTGCCCTGGCCGAACGCAGCGAGCGTTCCGCCCAAGAACAACAAAGAGGCAAAGAGATGACGGACGTTCATAAAGTGAAAGTCCGCCTATCATGACGGGTAATCAGAAAGGTTCAACGGAGGAGAAGCACATGGGCATATCTGGAATCAACCTGCACTACAGCTGTGCAGGAAACTTACTGAGAGGCGGAGGCCACGGGGCGGACTGCTACAAATATAGGACCTGCCTGCAATTCCTGAGGGATGGGGAACGTGGAGTTCTCTGACTGTGCTTGATAGGTAAATGACTTGAGAACTGCTCCTTGAGCATTGGTGAAATCAATCTGATAGCCGATTGATTTTAGAGAGGGAAAAGTGACCGCCAGACCAGCTTCCGTTTTTTGTATTTTCACATCCTTTACCGGCTTGCTTTTCAATCCGTTTGCAGTGGTTGGTTGCACGGCGGCAAGGGAGTGACCATTGATGCCAAGAACCTGAATACGAAAGAAAGGTCCGCCGGTGATGAGGCTGGCGGAATTGAAATCATTGGTTCCCGTAGTGCTGGAGCCGTAAGCCACTGCGTTCCAATTCGTAAGATTTTGGCTGCCCTCGATCACGAATGAGGCATCATATGGGAGATAATACTTCAAACCTGTAATGCCGGACGACTCCCGGTTCAGTTGCAGGATTTTAACGTCGGGGACCAAGCTGAAACGCATGGTGTGCTGAGGTGCGGAACCATCTGACTCTGACGGCGGGCAAGGGACCATGCATTCGTGATCGGTAAAGCCGACCATATGCGGATGGTAAATCACGTGCGTTCCATCGCCCCGGGTAAAATACCAGTATTGGGGTGTGAGGCTCAGGAACGTGGAAAACCCGCGAGGTACGCGTTTGAAATGACGGTATGAGCTGCGAAAGCGAAAGACATACTCTGCTGGGCGGGCCTGATAATCGTTGCCACTATGGTGGCAATTTACGCGGTCGCCGGAAGGGCCGACAGACCACTGCGATGTTTTCGCTGTTTCTTGTAAGCCCGGGAAGTCAATAAAAAGGTCACTGATGTAAGCCTCCGCCCAAAAAGGATCTACAGGCAGGCGCAACTTGTATCGAAACCAACCGTCGCCCTCGTAGGTGCTTTCAAGCTCCATGAAGATATTCGCGCGGAGCCCGATCACGCTGAGCAGGAGTGTCAGCATGACCAGCCCAAGCTTGGCTTTATGGATGGAAACCTTGGTCACGATAGCGGATATATTAGACGGTGAAGTCTCGTGGTCAACCTGCTATTTCGCACAAAACTCGGGTTTGCACCCAAATCGCTTTGACTCTGCTGCTTCAATCATTAGCCTGTCGGGAAATCCGAAAGCGCAGAATATTATGAGATTTGGCATCAATTCATTCCTTTACGTTTCACCGTTCGTCACGGAGAGCACCAAGCTCTTCAAGCAATTCAAGAAATGGGGCTTCGAGACGGTCGAGATCCCGGTGGAGGATCCTTCTCACATCGATCCGGCCAAGCTGAAGGCGGAAGCCGCGAAGGCGGGCATCGCCATCGGTTCCATCTGTGCGTGCATGGGCCCGGGCCGTGATTTCCGCGGCACTGTGGAAGAGCAGAAGGTGGCGACGGATTATGTAATGACGCTCATCGATCAAGCGGCGGCGATGGGTTGCCCGCGTATCATCGGGCCTATCTACTCCGTCGTCGGCAAGGCCGATGCCGTGGAGCCGGCGCAGCAGAAGGTGGAATTTGATCTGGTGGTGAAGAACCTTAAGCCGATCGCGAAGTATGCCGAATCCAAGGGCATCATACTGTGCATCGAGCCGCTGAACCGTTTCGAAACGGACTTCCTCAATACGTGCGACAAGGGCTTGAAGCTCATCAAGGCCATCGGCAGCAAGGCCGTCACGCTGCATCTCGATACGTTCCACATGAACATCGAGGAGAAGAACCAGGCGGCGGCCATCATCAAGGCTGGCAAAACCCTCGGTCACTTCCATGCGTGCGGCAGCGACCGTGGCACGCCCGGTGGCGATCACATCGACTGGAAGCCGATCGTGGCGGCGCTGAAGAAGATCAACTATCAGGGCGACGTGGTGATCGAATCCTTCACAACCGATGTGAAGGTTATCGCTCGTGCCGCAGCCATTTGGCGCAAGATCGAGCCGAACCGCAACGATATCGCGGTGAAGGGGCTGGCGAACTTGAAGAAGTTCTTTAAGAAGAAATAAGGCCCGCGTTACCGCGCGGGAATGACGAATTCCGAAGCACGAATGACGAAACCCCGGATGAGTGATCATCCGGGGTTTTGACTGTTGGAACAGGGGTGTTGAGTATAAAAATCTTAGGTCACCAATATTTCGACAACGAAGGCTTCAAAATCAGGGATGCGTAACGGTCCAGTGCTGCAGTGATAAACTCGGTGGAGAGGAGACAACTCTTCAATCCAGAATCCTGCGTTTCCGGTCCATTTCTCTTCTGTGATGTTACCGTTTGGCCATTGACGTTTGTACACATTCCAAAAAGAAATAAAACCAACTGCGCTGAAGAACGGATAGCTTACTTCTGCTTCGTATCGAACATCGTTCCATGTTCTCAGCAACTGAACTTCTTGGCCGTCGACCAACCGCAAAAAGCCTTTCTTAGGTGCCAAATCAAAACCTTGAGCGTTTTCTGTCGCAGTGCAGGAACGAATGGTTGCCGTTATTGTACCATTTTTTGGGACTGTGATTTGATCTGCGGTCTTGATCTTTAAACCGCCCCAGAGCAAGTAATCTGGCCGGGACTCTGGCGTGGGATAGCGATGGAATTGATCGACCATGGCGGCCTGAATATCCAAACCACTATTGGCGTAATCAATAAGCATCAGCTGCTACTTCTTCTTCAACGAAGAAAGGTATTCCACCAAGTCCACCAGTTCTTGCGCGCTCATGGTCATCTGGAGGCCGGCGGGCATGACGGAGAGTTTGAGGGTTTGACGGCTGGCGACATCGCTCTTGGCGACTTTGCGGATGAGGCCGCTGGCGTCTTTGATACTGATAGCCTCGGCGGTCTCGCTGACGATGAGACCGTAGATCTCATCGTTGTTCTTCAGTTTGATCTCCCAGGATTCGTAGCCGAAGGAGATGCCGGCGCTGGGTTCCAGGATGGATTCGTAGAGCGCGTCTTTGCCGAGCTTGGTGCCGATCTCGGAGAGGGCGGGGCCGAAGTCTTTGCCCTGGCCATTGATGATGTGGCAGGTGGCGCAGGTGGATTGCACGCGGAAGAAAACGCCTTCACCACGTTTCACATCGCCTTTCATCGTAAGCAACTGGCTCACGGGCGGCAGCGGTTGGGCGCTGCCGGAGAGGGGCAGGGGTAGGACTTCGGAGGCTTCTTTTTGAATGGCAGGGAAACGTGAGGTGTTCAGTTCCGAAGTGGCGACGAGGCGGAGATCGGCGGGGAGTTTGTCTTCCTTGGCGAGCTTCAGCACGGCTTGCGCGCCGGATTGGACTTTCGCGGCGCCTTTCACGGCTTGGCGGCGGATGGTGATGTCACGCTTCAGGTCGGTGATCAAAGGGAGGAGGAGCTTCTCAGCGTTTTGGCCGCCAACGTTGCCGGTGGCATCGACGAGGCTGGTGATGCGCACGGTGTTGGTCTTGGCGAGTTCGGCTTGGACGAGGGCGAGGCCGTTGTTGGCGAAGAGGGCGCGGAGGGCTTCGACGCCGACTTGGTCGTTCGGTTTCTGGATGGCGAGTTCGAGCAGGTCGGGATTGCGTTCGGTGAGCTTGAAGCGTTGAACGAGTTCAACGAATTCAGGAGTGCCCTTGGAGCTGTCCAGCACGCGGGTGAGGGCGGCTTTGAGTTCGGGTTGCGCGTTCACCTTGTCCGCGGAGAGGCGGCTGAGGGCTTCGCTGATGATGGCGGATTGGTTGGCATCGGCGGCGGTGAGGGTGCCTGCGCTAACGGCCAAACAGCAGATGATTGATGCGATTGATTTCATGCCAAAATTTTGTTTCTGAAGCGGCGTTAAGGGGTGCGCTGCTTTTGCCACGCTTTCAGGACGGTTTCATCGATCTTGTCCACGCAGCGTCCGATAATTTGAAATTGAGTGAGGTTTGTGTAGTGCTTGATCTCTCTAGGGAGGTTATAGCGAGAGATAGAGTTCTTAATCGTGCCGTCTTGAATGGAGACGGTCACTTGGTCGCCGTGCATTTCCATGGCTGGCCCTGAATAGGTGGTTGATCCACCGAACACTTCCACGGAAATTACGCCTGACACCTCATTTGTTACGAGTTGCAAGTCTATGGATGATATGGGACGGGACGCTTTTTCTAGTGATTCGTTGGAGATTGAGAAAAAGCCTTGTTCCTTGCTGAATGAAATTAGATTCGCCACTTCTTCGGGAGAAAGCTTCAAAGTGAATTCATCGCCTTCAGATGTGCGCAGTGAGCATTTGCCATCGGCGAACATGTCATAGCCCGGGATGGTGCGCTTCCCGCTTTTCTTGGAGATGGAGAGCATGTATGTCGATTCATAAGCGACGGAGATGACGGCGGCTGCTTTGCTGTTGGATGAGGTGCTCTTGCAGCCGGGGAGAATAAGAACGAGTGCGCAGAGGAGCAGTGTGAGTTTGTATGCAGTGGATTTGATTCTTGAGATCTTGGCGCGCTCACCCCTCACCCCAGCCCTCTCCCCGTTGAGGGGAGAGGGAGGAGTCAAAGCGGATGCGTCTGTCTCAAATCCACATCTGTGTTTATCTGTGTCCATCTGTGGTTGAACCGGTCTTTACTTGATGGTGGTCAGGACTTGGACGAGGGCTTTTTCTTTTTCGGCACCTTCAAAGTAATCCAGGGCGCGGAAGTAGCGGGGCCATTCGTCTTTCTCGCTTTGGCGGGCGATGATGAGTTTCGCCAGCAGGGCGGGCGTTTGAGTGGCACGAGAACGCCAGATGAGGTCACGACCGGTGGGGGTGTTCCAGTTGTCGCCGACGGCGGTGAGCCAGGCGCCGAGGAAGGCGTCCCATTGTTTATCCGCGCTGATGCCGAGGGCTTCGAGATACCAGCGATCTTTGCCGTCGTGCTGTTGGGCGAGCTTCACCCAGAGCGCGGCGGATTCGGGGGATTGGTTGCCGCGGAGGGCGATGGCGCATTCGCGGCGGACTTGCGGATTGGTGTCGCTGGCGAGCGTGCTGATGGCGGTGATGAGGTCGTAAGTGAGTTCGCTGCTGAGGTTGGAGGCGACATCGCCCACGGTCTGCTTCTTGCCGCCGAGGGCGTTGAAGAGGGTGTTCACGGCGGTCTTGGCGGCAGCACCTTTGAGCTGCTTCTTGTCGTTCGCGTTCGCTTCGTTGATGCGGGGCCAGTCGAGCTGACGCGTGATGCGCAGGCCGGTGATGCGGATGTTGGCGTCGTTGTCGCGGAGAGCTTCAACGACGTAGGTCCGTTCCTTGCCGGGGAGGCGGGCGAGGACATTCAGGGCGCGGGCGCGTTGGCGAGGATCATTGCCACGCCAGACTTTCACGAGGTCAGGTTCGGCTTGCGCGCCAAGCTGGCGGAGCTTTTCCCAGGCGAGGTAGCGCGTGGCGTTGTTCGGTGATTGGAGGGCGGCGACGGCACCAGCGGGCGTGTCGAGGTGCAGCTTGGGCACGTTTGGTTTATGGCCCGGAGGAGCGACGCGATAGACGCGGCCACGCATGGTGGCGAGTTCGCGATCGGCCATATTATGGCCGCCGACACCGGCGTCGTTCCAATCGGCGACATATACGGAGCCGTCTGGCGCGGTGCAGACGTCGGCGGGGCGATACCAGGAATCGCCGCTGGTGAGGATATCGACCATGGTGGCCTTGTAACCGGCGCCGTCATTTTGCACGGGATAAGCACGGACGGTGCGCGGGCCGGCATCGCAATGGATCATCTGGCCTTGGAATTCTTTCGGCAGGAGATTGCCTTCATAGATGGTGATGCCGGTGGGTGAGCCGGAGCCGGTGATGAGAAGGTTCGGAACGACGCCCGGATCGTTCAGGTGCCAGTGCATGGAGGGAACATCCTTCTCGATGTTCGTGCGTTTGCTGCGCCAGCCCGCGCCGGTCAACTCGTCGTTGTAACCGTAGTTGCCGTATTCCATGACGTAGTTGATGCGCACACCTTTGTTGCCGTCATCGTCGTTGTCCGACTGCCAGAGGGTGCCGAAGGAATCTACGGCCACTTCGTAGTTGTTGCGGAAATTCCAGCCGAGCGTTTCGACGTTGCTGCCATCGAGATCGCAGCGGAAGACCATGCCTTCGCGATAGGGGCGGCCACGGTCGCTGACTTCGTTGCCGGCGAGATCTTTGACGGGTTCGGTGAACTGCTTGAGGTCGGCGTCGGAGATGGGGCCGTTGAGGGCGAGTTCCTTGAGCTTGCCGGTGGGACGGCGGAGTTGTTTGCCGGCGTTGCCGAAATTGAAGTAGAGCTTGCCGTCCGGGCCGAAGACGAAGGCGTGCATGGCGTGGTCATGCTGCTGGCCGGAAATGCCGGTGAAGAGGAGTTCGCGTTTGTCGGCCTTGCCGTCGTTGTTGCTATCCGTGAACACGAAGACGTGCGGGGCGCAGGAGACGATGACTTTGTTGCCGAGCACGCAGATGCCGAGGGCGGAGTTGATGGTCGGGTCTTGGTAGAAGGTGGTGGCTTGATCGGCTTTGCCGTCGAGGTTGCTGTCCGTGAGGATGATGATGCGGTCGCCTTCCGGGCGGGAAGGAGGATTGGCCCACTTGCGGTAGTTCGCGCCTTCGGCGATCCAGATGCGGCCTTGGGCATCGATGTCCATGTCCGTGGGATTGACGAGCATGGGCTCGGAAGCGAAGAGCGTGGGTTCGAGGCCGCCGGGAGTGATGAGCTTGGCGGCATCGGAAGCGGCGGCTTCGGGACCGGTGCCACGAGGTTTGCCGCCGGTGTCTTGCGCAGTGTTCAGGTAACCGGCGGAGGGTTTCTCACCGAAGACCATGAACTCGACGGTGGAACCGCAGCCTTGATCGGTGCCGCCGTTGTCGAGGCCAGCCTTGGATTTAAAACGGGTGAAGCCTTTGTCCGTGAGATCGAATTCAATCACGGAGGGAGCGTGGGTGCCGATGCCGTAGGGGATGGTTTGCCCGCCGACTTTCAGGGGTTTGCCATCGATGTTGGTATTGATGCGGGATTCGCCGAAGCCTTGGGTGGAGGTGCGCCATTTCAGGTCGGTGAGTTTCACTTCGCCCTTGGGGCCGATGAGGCGAGGTTCCACCCAATCCGCCCAATCGCAGCCGAAGCCGTCTTCACCGGGGGTGACGACGAGCCAGAGGGATTTGGCTTTTGAGATGTCCACATCGATATCGACGGTGCCTTTGCCGATGATGCCGCTTTTATAAAGTGGGGCGGAAAGAGCGGCGGGCTTGGGGGCATCGGCGGAGAAGCCGGTCAGGGCGGCGAGGCAGAGCAGGCTGGTGAACAACGGGGTTTTCATCGGTGGCGAGATGGTAAGCGAGGAAAAGAGAAGGCTCAAGTGGGGAGAAGGGAAAATGACCGAGGGGAAACATCGAACATCGAGAGAAGGGGAAGACGAGGCGTCAAGCCGCCTCGGGCGGAAAGCGGAGGCAAGCCTCCGCACTCCAAAGAGGTTAGCGCCGTCTGACGACGGCGGCTACGGATTGAGGGCGAGGACGACGACGATTACGAGTGACACAGGAGTGCTCGGGCGGTAGCAGTGAGGGGTATGTTTCAGATTGGGTATTTGGCGGATCATGCGCGGTTCATTCCGACGATTGCGGGGTGGTATTTTCGGGAGTGGGGGCATTATCGGTTGGGGGATTCGGTGGAGCGGAGGATCGGGCGGTTGACGGAGGCGGCGGGGCATCGGCGGGTGCCGACGGTGGTGGTGGCGTATGAGGGAGAGAACGTGCTGGGCTCGGCGATGTTGGTGGCGTGTGATATGGAGTCGCGCAAGGAGCTGACGCCGTGGGTGGCGGGGGTGTATGTGGATCCGGCGGAGCGGGGGAACGGGATTGGGCAAGCGCTGGTGGAGCGGGTGATCGAGGAGGCGAGGGCGTTGGGGTTTCCTTGTTTGTATCTGTTTACGTTTAGTACGGAGAAGTATTATGAGCGATTGGGGTGGGAGGTGGTGGAGCGGACGGAGTATATGGGGAGTGAGGTGACGGTGATGAGGTTGGGATTGGACGCGGTATCAGACGATGAGGTGTTACGGCGGGATGAGGAGATGGAGAGAGGGCAGGTCGAGCCGATGACGCATGAGGAGTTTGTACGGAAGGTGATGGAGGGGCGGAAGAAGAGATGATTTTCGGTTTAGAATTTTAACTGCTGATCTCGGGACGATTGGCGATTGGGGCCGCTGCGGCTGGTCCTCGGCGGACACAGCCGCGGTCCACGGAAAGGAAAACGCCGCGGCCATTGCTGGCGGCGGCGTTGAGATTCGGAGACTGGACAGGCGGTGGCGCCTGTCCCACTACGGCATGGCAGCCGAGGGCGGCTGCTAAATTTAGGTTACTTCTTTTCTGCTGGCTTGGGCGCTGGAGCGGCAGCGGGTTTGGGGGCGTTTTTCACGTCGAGGTTTTTCATTAGGTCTTCCTCGGTGACTTGGGATTTCACGCCTTCATCGGGGACGCGAGCTTTGGCGAGCCAGACGAGGGCGTTGAGGACGATCTTGCGCTGGTTGTCGTTGCCCCAGTTCATGTGGAAGTGACCGCCGGTGAAGCCGAAGGCGCGGCCGCCATCGGGGCGTTCGGTGGCCCACATCATGATCTCGTCACGGCCCTTGGCTTCCTGGATGTGCGGATAGGGGCCTTTGGGATGGACGTAGGGGCCATCGCGGGTGGCATCGCTGGGCTTGGCGACGAGGAGGGGCGTGATGCCTTTCATGTCATCGCGGAAGCGCATGTTGAAATACCACTCGTCTTTCGTCTTGAACGGTTTCACGCCGCTGGTGATGGGGTGGTTGGGGAACTTCTGATAGTCGGGTTCCCACATGGGATTTACGGAGAAGGCGTTTTCATAATGACCGCCGAGCCAGTCTTTAAACTCTTTGCCAGCCTGGGCGGGGACGACTTCCACGCCGTAGTGACCGCAGCCGAAACCGACGCCGCGAGCGATGTGTTTGCGGAGGGTTTCGAGATGATCACCGACCACGGCGGGATGGCCGCCACCGCCATCGGCGTAGATGAAGATGGCGTCGGCGGTGTCGAAGGTCTTTTCATCGCTGACCCAGCCGTTCGTATGGACTTCAACGGTCAGGCCGGGGAAGCCTTGCAGGCACTTTTGCAGAAGCAGGGAGCCAGCGCGGAACTCGTGCATGAGGGGCGGATGGCTGGGCTTACCCGCGATGATGACGAGCTTGCGGGTCTTCTCGGCGGCGGTGGCAGTCAGCGAAGTGGCCAGAACGGCCAGCAAGGTGAGGCTGAGCAATAAAATGCGTTTCATAGATACGTAAAGGTGACGTGGGAGGAGGGTAGGGTATTCACGTAATGGAGGAAAGGGGGAAACATCGAAGCCGGTTGCACCGGCGGGCCAATGGGGGAACATCCAACATCGAACGCCCAACATCGAACATCGAGAGTTAGCGCGGGCTGACGTCCGCGGCTACGAAATGGAGGCGAGGACGACGACGAGAACGAGGACGATTACGAGCCTTCATGCGGTGGTTGCTTAGGTGGGGCGGAGGTGGTAGTTTCTCAGGCTAGGAATCCATCCATCAGATCATGAATGCGCGCAAGGAAAAGGCGGAGCTGTCTGAGGTGATGCTGGAGGTGGGCGGGCGATTGTGTCCCCGGCTGTATCGGCGGCATCGGGATTTGCGGGATTATCAGGAGATGCGGCAGTGGGCGGAGAAGCTGGATTGGCGGAACAATCCGTATGACCGGTATTTGTTGAGGCGGGAGTTGCTGCATTTCATCGAGGCCCAAAGGTATGATGCGTCGTTCTGCAATGTGAGTTTGTTTCTGACGAGGGAACAGATCTTGAAGCAGATAGACCGGTTGCTGAAGGATTACCCGGAGGAGATTAAACAGATGGGGATATTTGCCTATGTGGCGGGGATGTTGCCTTTCATAGTCGGGAGGCGAAGGGAAAGAATTTGGTGATTGTGTATGGAAGCTTTGCGTAATCCTTGGTTTATAGCGCCATTTGTTGTCGGGGTGGTGGGGCTGGTTGCTTTGGTGTTCACGTTTTTCAAAGCGGCGGAATCCAGACCGGGGTGGAAAGCGTGGATAATCTTCGCTGCGCCCAGTTTGCTGATGTTGATGGTCTTTTATTCGCTGGCGGTGCATATGCATCAGACCATGGGCGGCTGGCCTGCGGCCATCGGGACGAATGGATTTCCCGCGCGACTAATAGTGCATGCCCAGGTGACGATGTGGTGTTTCTACATTTTGTTCATGATCACGTTGTTTCTCTGGCCGTTTTTCTTTTTGGTTTCGGTGTTTTCCCGAGGGTTTGGTTTGGCGCATTTGGGGATTCATGCGGTTTCGTTTGCGGTGTGTTTTGGAACTATGTTACTGGCGCCGGCGCCGTTTTTGTATTGGTGGTGGGATTGAACCAGGCGGGTGAAGCGGATGGTTATAGATACGAATGTTTTATGGTTCTCATATTTTTGGCGAGCGGGATGATTTGGTTGTTGTTGGTCATGCTGCCTTTTGCGGCAGGCCAGCCAAAGATAAGTCGTAAGGCTAGGGTGATAGTGGCGGTGCCGAGTGTGGTGATGCTGCTATTATTCTATTCGGTGGCCATTCATATTCATCAGGCTTTGGGGGCATGGCCTGAATCAATCGGCACCAACGGATTCCCGAAGGGTTTGCTATGGCATAGCGATGTGGGTTCGGATGTGTTTGGGGCATTGCTCTTTTTCACCTTGTTCATCTTACCGGTCATTTTTCTGGTCGCGGTTTTTAGTAAACGTTTTCGCGGAGTGATTCCCTATCTCAGTGCGCATGCGATCGCATTTGGAATTTGTTTGGGGCTCACGTGTTTTGCGCCGTCAGGATTTTTGAGATGGTGGTGGGATTGAGCAGGGTGTGCTGGATGGCGAGATGGTTTTGTTATTTTGGGAAAGAATCTGGAGTAATCGGTTATGTGCGTTCTAAAGAAGATATCCGTCGGGTGGTGTAGTAGCGTGATGTTGGTCCTGCTGTCAGTTTGCCTGTTCGGCTGCGCCCACGGACGGACGAAGGAAGCAGTAGTGGAATCACCGCGTTTGGTGCGGGTGAAGATGTCGGGCGAGGTTTACAAGCGGGGCGAGATCATGATCGCGAACAGCTTTGATCTGAAAAGTTTTCGGGAGTCGGTGGGCGGGTTTGAATATGGAACACAAATTCCGCCATCTCATATGATGATCACGCGGCTCGAGGATGGGGTTGAGAAAAAGTATCGCATCCGTTTCAAGGAAATGCCGAGTTATCAAAAGAAGGGCTTCAGGTACAGGGATGGGGACCAGGTGTATGTGCCGCGAATTGTGTTTTGAAGGCGGCAAATGATGGATGACCAAGCCGGGTGGGGGGAGATGTGATTCGGGCGGTTACTTACTGCCGCCCCCGACATCGGTGTCGGGTCACGGGCTTCGTCGATCTGTCCACGGTTCACTTGGTTTTAATCACATCCGGTTAATGAATTTGTCCTGCCCTTTCAGGGCTTGGCCTTTTTTGGCGGATTTTACCCAGGGCTGCGCTCGCAAAGGCGAGCTTCACCCTGGGCTTTAACATGGCGGCCCGTTGGGCCTGGGAGGAGTGTGCTGTGCTGGTCGCGGTGGGGAGCCTGACATATTGGAAGCCTATGGTGCTTAGGGACGTTGCTGCGGGTTGGGGCAACCCGCGCTCCAGCCGAAAAGTTAGAGCCTCGTCACCTCGTCTGCTACAGTTTGGTGTTTGTTTGAATGGTTGCCACCCTTTCGAGCGTCTCATATTATGAGTGACTGACTCATGCGTAATTGTGCGTACATATTTCTGGTTTTGATGGGATCGGCTCTGGCCTTGCAAGCGGCGGAGACGGTTCCGGCGGTGCGGTTTACGAAGGATATCAATCCGGTGGTGCAGAAGTATTGCGCGGATTGTCATGATGGGGAGACGAAGAAGGGCGGGCTGGATCTGACGGCTTTGAAGTTCGATCTGACAGATGCCAAGGCTTTTGCGACGTGGGTGAAGGTGCATGATGCGGTGGAGTCGGGTGAGATGCCGCCACCGAAGAAGGATCAGCCATCCAAGAAGGAGCGAGCGGGGTTCGTGGAGTCCCTGGCGGAGACGTTGACGGCGGAGGATGAGGCGAAGGCGGCGGTGGCGGGTCGCTCAGTATGGCGGCGGCTGAACCGGTATGAGTACGAGAATTCTTTGCGCGATCTGTTGGGTGCGCCATGGTTGCAGGTGAAGGACATGTTGCCGGAGGATGGGGAATCGCATCGCTTCAACAAGGTGGGGGAGGCGCTGGATGTCTCGCATGTGCAACTGGCGCGGTATCTGCAGGCGGCGGATTATGCGTTGCATGAGGTGGTCAAGGTGCAAGCGCTGAAGCTGCCCACGACGACGAACCGGTATTATGCGCGGGACCAGCGTTCTTTCACGGGCAAGCTGAAGTTCAGTGAATTCAACCGCAGTCCAGAGCGGGCGACGTTCCCGCTGTTGAACTACACAGCGCAGAAGGATGTGTTGGAAGGAACGGCACCCGTGACGGTGGGGGACAAGAATCCGGCCATCCGCGAACAGGAGGCGGCGGGGGTGGTGGCGAGTGCGTATGAGCCGCTGGAGATCAAGTTCACGAATTTCAAAGCGCCGATCGCCGGGCTCTACAAATTGCGGATCTCGGCTTACACATTCTGGGCAGCGCCCGTGAGCGAGAAGCGTTGGTGGACGCCGGATCGCACGAACACGTCCATCGGACGTCGCTCGGAGCCAGTGGAGGTGTATGCGGAGACGCCGCCGCGGCTCTTGCGCAAGCTGGGTGGGTTCGACGCGCAGATCGCGCCGGGTGTGTATGAATTGGAGTCGTGGTTGTTGGCAGGTGAGACGGTGCGGCCTGATCCGGTGCGGTTGTTCCGGTCGCGGCCACCGGCCTGGCATAATCCGCTAGCAGAAAAGGACGGGCAACCGGGCGTGGCGTATCGCTGGCTCGAAGTGGAAGGGCCGATCTATGACGACAAGCTGAACAAAGTGCAGAAGCTGCTCTTCGGCGATCTGCCGCTCAAGGTGGATGCGAAGAATCAGATCACGGTGACATCCAAAAATCCGAAGGTGGATGCGGAGCGGTTGCTGCGGAACTTCATGGCGCAGGCGTATCGGCGGCCAGTGGCGGAGGGGGATGTGCAGCGGTTCCTGAAGGTGATCAATGCGGCACTGGGTTCGGGCAGCAAGTTCATGGATGCGATGATCGCGGGTTACTCAGGTGTGCTGTGCTCGCCGGGATTTGTGACGCTGGAGGAGAAGCCGGGTAAATTGGATGATTATGCAGTGGCGTCGCGATTGGCGTATTTCCTATGGAACTCGGCACCAGATGCGGAACTGCGCGGGTTGGCGGCGAAGGGTAAATTGAATCATCCGGATACCTTGCGCTTGCAGACGGAGAGGATGTTGAAAGATCCGAAAGCGCAGCAGTTCGTGAATTCGTTCCTGGATTACTGGCTGGATTTGCGGCGTGCGGGAGTGACCTCGCCGGATGCGACGTTGTATCCGGATTATTATCTGGATGATGCGCTGGTGGAGGATTCCGTGGATGAGACGCAGATGTTCTTTGCGGAGTTGTTGAAGGGCGATTTGCCCGCGCGGAATCTGATCAAGTCGGACTTCGTGATGGTGAATGAACGGCTGGCGAAGCATTACGATCTGCCACCGGTGGAAGGGATTCATCTGCAGCGCGTGAAGTTGCCGAAGGACAGTGTGCGTGGCGGATTGATGACGCAGGCGAGTGTGCTGAAGGTGACAGCGAATGGCACGACGACGTCACCGGTTTTGCGCGGGGCGTGGATCATGGAGCGGATCATCGGCAAGCCGCCGCCGCCGCCACCTCCGAGCGTGCCAGCAATCGAACCGGATACGCGGGGTGCGGTGACGATCCGCCAACAATTGGAGAAGCATCGCGAGCTGGCGACATGTGCGGGGTGCCATACGAAGATTGATCCGGCGGGGTTTGCGCTGGAGAGCTTTGACGTGCTGGGCGGCTGGCGTACGCAGTATCGCGGGCTGGGTGAGACGAATAATTTTGAAAAAGGTTTTGGCAAAAACGGGCAGCCGTTCACGTTCCATCTGGCGCAACCGGTGGATGCGAGCGGGGATTTGCCGGGGGGCGGGAAGTTTAAAGACGTGCAGGAATTGAAGGCGTTGCTGCTGAAGGATGAGCGGCAGATCGCGCGGAACCTGGCGCGGCAACTGGTGATTTACAGTACGGGAGCGGCGGTGCGATTCGGGGATCGCGCGGAAGTGGAAGAGATTTTGGATCGCGCGAGTTCGAGTCATTACGGGGTGCGGTCGGTGGTTCAATCGATCGTGCAGAGCGACCTGTTCCTGAAGAAATGAGCGTTGGCAGCAGATGAGAAAACGTGGCATAACTATTTAGCAGCACATGAATAGCAAACAGACCGACATGTTGGGTTCGTTCGTATCCGCGAAACGCGCTTTGCCGCGTCGCCAGTTCCTGAAGGCGGCGGGTGTGCTGCTGGGTCTGCCGATGTTGGAGGCGATGACGCCAGCGTTCTTGAACGCAGCCGAAAGCGCCACGGCCAGTCAGCCGCCGCGCCGCATGCTGGGCATCTGCAATAATCTCGGTCTGTTGCCGGAGAACTTTTTCCCCACTGGCGCAGGCAAGGCTTACAAACCTTCAGCCTACCTCGAGTTGCTGCAGGCGTATCGGAATGATTTCACGGTGTTCAGCGGAGTGTGGCATCCGGATGTGGACGGTGGGCATCCGGCGGATAATTGCTTCCTCACAGCGGCACCGCATCCGGGCAGTGGCGGGTTTCGCAACACGATCTCGCTCGATCAATATATCGGCGAGCGCATCGGGCATCTGACGCGTTTCCCGACGATGACGTTGGGCGTGAATGTGCAGCAGGGTTCACGCAGTCTCTCGTGGACGGGGGGTGGCGTATTGATCCCTTGCGAAGAGAGCGCGGTGAGCGTGTACCAAAAACTTTTCCTGCAAGGCTCGAAGGAACAGGTGGCGCAGCAGGTGCGCAAATTGCAGCTAGGCGAGAGCATCATGGATGCGGTGGCGGACCAGACGAAGTCGCTGCAACGCAACCTAGGCGCAGGTGACCGCGATCGGCTGGACCAATATCTGACAGGCGTGCGGGAACTCGAACAACGCATGGTGATGTCCCGTGAATGGGAGAACCGGCCGAAGCCGAAGGCGCCGATCGCCTCGCCGCTTGATCCGGCCAGCCCGCGTGAATACATGGAAAAGGTGCGCCTGATGTATGAGATGGCGCGGCTGGCGTTTGAGACGGATTCCTCACGGGCAGTGACCTTGATGCTGGATAGCGTGAATTCGCCGGTGCTCGAGCTAGACGATATCGATATCACGGATGGTTACCACAGCCTGTCGCATCATGGTAAGAACGAGAAGAAGCTGGCGCAGCTGAAGGCCATCGATGAATGGCACATGAAGTTGCTGGCGGAGATGTTCGGCAAGCTGAAGGGCGTGAAGGAGCAGGGGCAGACGTTGCTGGATCGCTCCATGATTCTTTACGGCAGCAACATGGGCAATGCGAACACACACGTGACGACGAATCTGCCGGTGCTCTTCGCAGGTGGCGGGTTCAAGCATGGGCAACATCTGGCGTTTGATACGGTGCACAATTATCCGTTGCCGAACTTGTTCGTGAGCATGTTGCAGCGGTTCGGGCTGGAGACGGACAAGTTTGCGACGAGCACGGGAACGATGCGTGGGCTGGAGCTGGCGTAGCCGGGCCGGTTGCACCGGCGGGCCAATTTTGGGGAAACAGCCAATATCGGGGGACTGGGGCACCCTCATCCTCAATCCTTCTCCCGTGAGGGAGAAGGAGGAGGGGAAACGTACAACATCGAAAAGGGAAGGGGTCGCGACGACTGATGTCGATGGCTAGGGTGGGATTATGTTTTGGGTGGGGAATTGTAAGTGTTTCCCGCGGGAGGAATTGATAAGCATTGGGCATGTGGACTTGCAAACAGTGTGGGGAGAAGCATGAGGAGACTTTTGAATCGTGCTGGAGTTGCGGATTCACGAAAGAAGGAGTTCAAGTGATCCCTGAGGAGGCCCGTTACGAGACGGGCCGCCCGATGCTTAATTGTTTACGGTGTCAGACCGTGTTGGATTTCTCCGGAGTAACAGGTTTCACGGAAGTGGCGGCATGGCAGAGAGCTTTATTTGACGGGCGAAAGGAGTTTGAGGTGTATGTGTGTCCACGTTGCGGAAAAGCAGAGCTTTTTGCACGGGGCACAGGCGTTTAACTTGGGCGACGGTCAAGATCAGGGCCGCACCGGAAGTTTTTTTGCTTAAAAAGATATCAACAACTTGAAGTGCGGTGTGATGAGGGTTAGAAGTTTGTATGATATTGAACGCAGTGGGGATTTCGGGATGAGTCAGATTAACCAATCGCGCAAGGATGCGTTCGGGGTTTTCTGGGCCGCGCTGGAGCCGCGTCAGCATTTGGTGCAAGTCTATGAGGACGAAGGGACTTTCCTCGATTCCTTGGAAGGTTTTGTGATGACCGGCTTGAAAGCGGGCGAGGCGGTGATACTCATCGCGATTCCGGAGCATCTGAAATCGCTGGAGGAACGGATTTTTGAGAGCCAAGGGATTGATCTACGGTCCAAGGCGTTCAAGGGGCGGTATTTCTGGCTGGATGCGGATGAGACGCTGGCGAAATTCTTGGTGGATGGAAAGCCGGATGAGAAACGGTTCCGACAATTGCTTTCCAAACTGATCGATGAGGCCAAGGGCGGCGGACGGAAGGTGCGCACCTTTGGTGAAATGGTGGTGCTGCTCTGGCGTTCGGGAAACAAGGAGGCAACGCTCAGGTTGGAACAATTCTGGAACAAGCTCTGCTGCGAGAAGGACTTCGCGATGTTTTGTGCCTATCCGAAGAACAATTTGATCAGGGAGACCGGCTCAAGCATCAGAATGGTCTGTGCGACGCATTCCAAGGTGGTGGCGGTGTAATGGAGCCAAGGCACGATTGGGTCAGACCAATTTCTTGCGAATCTTGCCATGGGCGCTGGAGAAGGGGAGATCGTGAAGCTTCTCCAGCGGATACCATTCGCCAAGTTCGGCGGGGAGTTCGCTGCGTGATTTTACTTCCGCGCGGAAGGCTTCCAAGGTGATGCGGTAGCGGGTGATGGAGTGTTTAATGGTGCAGAGCGGTTCGATGGTTGTGAAGGCTTTGCTCCAGGCTTTTTGCGCGGCGTTGAGCGGGTCTTTGGTCGGTAACTCCACTTCGAGGTTGGGGAATTCCCAGAGGCTGGCGTTCACGACGCCTGAAGGGCGTTGGCGGACGAGGACTTCGTTTTTACGCTGGATGACGTAGGCGAAGAAGCGGCGTGGTGTGGCAGCGGTGCGTTCGCCCAGATTTGGGAGTTCGCCCTGGCGTGAGTCTCGGGCGGCGATGCAGTTTTTTTGCAAAGGGCAGAGGAGGCAGGCGGGTTGCGCGGGGGTGCAGATCGTGGCGCCGAGCTCCATCAGGGATTGGTTGAAGTGGGAGCAGTGTCGAAGTTCGACTTCCTTATTGGGGGAAGGGAGGGGAGGTTGATTTAGTTTTTTGGATGTCTTGAGTGGTTCTGTAGCATTGGGCCTCCTCTCCCCGGCCCTCTCCTCCGCACCGGAGGAGAGGGAGGTCGGAGCGCCAGGTTCTTTGGAGGCTTTGGTGACTAGGTCTTCAGCGATTTGCCACAGGCGGTTGGTGGTCTCTTTTTCTTTCGCGTTTTCGCCGATGCCGTAGAAGCGGGTGAGGACGCGGATGACGTTGCCGTCGAGGAGGGGGACGGGTTGGTTGAAGGCGATGCTGCCAATGGCCCCAGCGGTGTAGCGGCCGATGCCGGAGAGGGCGAGGATGTCTTCGTGCGCGGTGGGGAATTTGCCGCCATGACGCTCGATGACTTGGAGTGCGCCTTTTTGGAGATTGCGCACGCGAGTGTAGTAGCCGAGACCTTCCCAGAGTTTCAGGAGTTTTTGCTCAGGGGCATCGGCGAGTGATTGGATGGTGGGCAATTCGCGCATCCAGCGTTCCCAGTAGGGGATCACTGTTTTCACCTGTGTCTGTTGCAGCATGATCTCGGAGACCCAGATGGCGTAGGGATCACTGGTGCGCCGCCAAGGGAGGTCGCGGGCGTGCGCGCGGAACCACGCGAGCAGGTTGGCGACTGGGAAGGGCGGTGACGACATCGGGCGAAAAGTAGAGGCGGGAAATGAAATGTCCAATGCCGAAATCAGAATGACGAAGGAATGTGCAATATCGATTGACCAAAAATCAATTGCTGCCCGCGTCGATCATTCCACGGTCAGTGCGCTGGCATCCAATCCTTTCAGAAGTTTGGGGGCGACGACAAAAAAGTGATCGCAGTGTTTAATGGCAGCTTCACAAACAGGGTCAACATCCTCGTCATTCAGATATTCCCACTGTGTCTGGCTAGTTAGCCCGAGCCACGCGCTGAAAGATATTAACTGTGCCAGTGTCATCACAGGCAATTCATTTCCAGCGCGTTCACAAGTCGCTTCGCTCACAATCGAGTGACTGTAGTCAAGCAGACTGGCTTGGCGACCAAACCAAAAGTGGGTTTGGATGATCCAGCCGTAGCAACTCGTGCGGAACGTCAGATCCTCATCGTTGCCAGCAGGAAGCGGACGGAGGCATCGGCTTCCGAAAGCAGATTCAAATTTTGCCTTAATTGCGCCAAGGATCTTACGTTTACTGGCAAATCGAAGTTTTTCGCCCGCTTGCTTCCGTGTCTCTATTTTTCTCTCTAACAATGTTGGAAACCCGTCGAAGAGGCGGTCTGCCTCGGAGCGGAGTGATTCATCGTCACTCCATCCAGTATCTCCGACGGCAAGGACCAAATCATCGCGCAAAGTTTGGAAGAGATGTTCAGCTTCTACGGTCATGCCGTTGCTCCTGCAATGGCGCACAGCGTCATAATGAGTCCAGATGTGGAAGAAACTATCGCGCCTTGAGCGTAAATTTTCTTCCTCAGACGAACAGTCTTCCCCTAAATAATTGACCGCACCGGGGTGGAAACGTTTCAGGAGGGCGTGAGCCAGGATCAACTGCTGATCCTTGCCGAGGAGGTTCATGAAATGGAGGGTTTGCCAAACCGCGCCGCTTTTGAAGGAGCTGAAACGGGGGAAGGAATTTTCTATTTCCCGCTTAAACTCGGATATCGCCCAGAGGTAATACCTGATTTCAAACTCCTTTTTTGCCTGGGAAAAAGTCATGCTGCGGTATTTTCCGAGCAAAGTGCCAGAAACGAACTCCAGTTTACAGATATTTCAGAGAGTCTCCGCTACCCGTTCGCGCGGCGGGACAATCTCTTTAGCCCACAATGCGAAGGCGGCTTTGGTGCAGCTTTCTGCGCGGCGACGGTTCTCGCCAGCCACGGTGCGGAAGATGACGATCTGGCCGTCGGGTGATTCATCCACTACGTGACGGATGCAGAGGCTGGGACCGATCGCCCCGTTGGAGTAGCAGCCGTTGAGTTTGATCTGCTCGGGTTGCAGGTGGGAGCCTTGGGCGTGTTGGCGGGCGAGTTCGTAGATCTCGGCGAGGTCTTCCTCGGTGACGTCGATGAAGGAGCCCATCTGTTTCAGCGCATAGGAAAGGTGCTCGGGGGAAATTGCGGGGTCGCTCGGCTTGGCGCTAGCGGCGGGATGAGGTTGGAGGCTGGCGGGATAGCGGCGCCAAGGGAAGAACCAGTTCAAACCGATGGCAGTCAGGAGCAGAATCACGGTATTCAACAGGACGGGGATCAGCACGAAAAGGTAGCCCAGTTCCTGCACCTGCGTTCCGCCCAGGACGGCGGTGAGAGCGGTGGCGCCGCCGGGCGGGTGGATACAGCCGAGGTAATACATGGCCACGATAGCCAGACCGACGGCCAAGGCGCTGGCGAGCAAGGGCGAGTGACAGAAACGGGCGACGGTCACGCCGATCAGCGCAGATAACGCATGGCTGCCGAGCAAAGGCCACGGCTGGGATAAGGGACCGTGCGGAACGGCGAACAGCAGGACCGCTGAGGCACCCATGGAGGCGACGACGAGGGGAAGCCCGGCATCGCTCAGGATCAGTGAGGAGATGGCCAGCACACACAAAATGCCGAAGAATGCGGCGATGCCGGAGATGAGTTTCTCCGCGTGTCCGCCGGGACCGAGGTGCCAGATAGATTTAGGGGCGAGCTTATCGCTTAACATACGGTTCTGCCAAAAGGAGCGGGGAAGCTAGCAAGGGGCTGGAAGAAATCAATATATCGTGGTGAGATGTATTTATGGCTTTTGATCAAGCTGAGCGGTGGGTTTTCTCATCCCTCACCCCAGCCCAATGACTCGCTCGCGCCCGCTCGCTCGGCCCCTACGGGCCTTTTGCTGTCGCAAAATTCCTTCTGCCGCTTCCCAAGCGGCGGAAGTCCCTGTTGAAGGAAGAGGGAGAACATTTATCGCAATTGGGCTGACACGGTAGCCGCGGGTTGGCGGATGTTGAAGCGGCTTAAAAGCCGCGCTCCTATTCGGCGAGTTTGGAGATGACGGTTTTCATTTCGGGGCCCATGCGGCGGAGTTGCTCGCGGTGGGCGGCGGCGAGGCCGGCGAGGAGTTCCTCGCCTTTGATGGTCAATTGCAGGCGGACTTGGCGGCGGTCCTGCTGGCTGCGGAGCTTTTTGGCCAGTTTCAGGGAGGCCAGGCGGTTGGTGAGACCCACGACGCTGTGGTGCTGGATCTGGAGGCGCTCGGCCAGTTCACCGATGGTGATGGCGTCAGGGCCGGGAAAGCCTTTGATGGCGAGCAGGGCCTGGTGTTGTTGCGGGGTGATGCCGGCGGCTAGGGCAGCCTCTTCACTGAAGCGCAGAAAACGCCGGAGTGCGTAGCGAAAGGAGGCCAGCAGTTGGTAATCTTCGGCCGAGACGGTTTGCAAGGAGCTGCCCATGCACAAGGGATGACAGAAAACGGGCGGCAAATCCAGCAGCATAGCGGGGCCGATGATTTTCCAATCACCAGTTGAAATATATCGTAATGCGATATATATGTCAGGGTCTATGTCGTTGCCTGTAGCTGATGGCACCCGCGAAGAGCTGGGTGATTTTGTGGTCGATAAACGCTTGTGGTTGCTTTCGCTGATGGCTTTGCCGGTGGGGGTCCTAAGCGCCTGCCTGGCGAAAGTGCTCCTGTGGCTGATCGCGCTGTTCACCAATCTGGCCTTCTTCCAACGGTGGACGGTGGAACCGATCGGGCTGGAGCAGCATCATTTGGGCTTGGGGGTCATTTTCGTTCCCGTCATCGGCGCGCTGATCATCGGGGTGATGGCGCGTTACGGTTCGGAAAAGATCCGGGGCCACGGCATTCCGGAAGCGCTGGAGGCGATACTCTTGGGCCGCAGTGTGATCCAGCCGAAAGTCGCGATTTTGAAGCCGCTTTCCTCGGCGATCTCGATCGGCACCGGGGGGCCGTTTGGGGCAGAAGGCCCCATCATCATGACTGGTGGGGCTTTTGGTTCGTTGTTCGCCCAGTTCTTTCATCTGACGGCGATCGAGCGCAAGACCCTGCTGGTCGCCGGTGCGGCGGGCGGGATGTCCGCGATTTTTGCGACGCCGGTGGCGGCGGTGCTGCTGGCGGTGGAGCTGTTGCTGTTTGAATGGCGGCCGCGCAGCCTGATACCAGTCGCCATCGCGGCCATGGTGGCATTCCTATGCCGGAAAAGTTTATTGGGCGATGGGCCGGTTTTCGAGGTGATACAGCATGCGGATCTGAGCGGGGGGTGGATCGCTTGCGCGGCGATCATCGGGGCCATCGCGGGATGCGGAGCTATTTTGGCGACCAATCTCGTGTACGGGTTTGAAGATCTGTTCGGAAAACTGCGGGTGCATTGGATGTGGTGGCCGGCCATCGGAGCGGTGTTGGTGGGGGTGGCCGGATACTTCGAGCCCAAGGTCTTGGGCGTGGGCTATGAGAGCATTCATGCTCTGCTGCGCGGAGAGATGTTGATGGGAGCAATTGTAAGCCTGGTGGTCTTGAAAGCTTTGGTGTGGTCGGTGGCTTTGGGATCGGGCACGTCGGGCGGTGTGCTTGCGCCCCTGTTGCTGATCGGAGGCGGGTTAGGAGCATTGGCGGGGCACGTATTGCCCATGGGGGATCCGGGATTATGGGCCATGGTGGGCATGGCAGCGATGATGACGGGGACGATGCGGGCACCGCTGACGAGTGTCATTTTCCTGCTGGAACTGACGCATGATTTCAATGCGCTGCCGCTTTTGATGGCGGGCAGCCTGACGGCGCTGCTGGTGACGGTGATGTTCCTTCGGCGGTCCATCCTCACGGAAAAACTGGCGCGTCGCGGCCAGCACATCACGCAAGAGTATCAGGTGGATCCATTCGCCCTGCTGCGGGTCGGGGAGGCGATGGGGAAGGATTTTGCGCGGGTGAAGGCACATAGTACGGTGGCCGAACTGTTGGCCCGCATCGAGAAAGGGGAGCCGGAGGTATGCCGGCGCCAGGCGATTTTCTTGCTGGATGAAAATGATCTGCTGGACGGGGTGCTGACGCGCAGCGATCTGCTGCGTTCGCTGCAGAATGATGCCAGTGGGCGACAGCCCGTGAGTGCGCTCATCCAGCGCAAGCCGATAGTAGCCTACGCGGATGAAGTCTTGAACGAGGCACTGACGCGCATGATGGAGCATGAGGTGGGGCGGTTGCCCGTGGTGGCGCGGGCGAATCCCAGAGCGGTGGTGGGCTATTTGGGGCGGGCCGATCTGCTGGCAGCCCGGCGACGCGCACATAATGAGGAGAAGCACTTTGAACGTGGGCCGATGATGGAAACCATCCGCGAAGGGTTATTTACGGCCAATAAATGAGTGGGGATGGTGAGGCAAATCCAGTTGCTTTGCATCGTTCTACGATATAATAAGGTGCATGTCATTTACCTCTTTTGAAGCCATCTCATAAATAGAAGGAGGTCGCGTGGCACAGGATTTTATACAGAGACGAGACGAACAACGGAATCCGCGCCGGAACGACACGCCACCCGGAGGGCTGGGCTTGGCTGGGCCGTCTGGCGTTGTTGCTCCTCAGTCACAGATCCATGGCGGATATGCTCCTTCGTCGCGCCTAGCCATACGGCCCAGCCAAACCCAGCGCGACCTCCTTCTATTTACGAGATGGCTTCTTGGCCACTTATGGCTGGCCGGCCTGGTCGGCTGGCTGTTTTGGGCGGGGATGGGGCGGGTGGAAGGGGCGCAGGCAGTCTCGCAAGCGGAGTTGCGGGCGGCGATCGGCAAGGCGTTGCCGTTGATCGAGCGCAGTGCGGCGCAGACGCTGAAGGCGAAGGATTGTTTCACGTGTCACCATGGGGCGCATGCGGCGATGGCGCAGAACGAGGCGTGGTCGCGCGGGTTTCGGCTCTCGCGAAACGGTTTGGAAGAGCAGTTGGCGCGGGCTTACGGGGAACTGGTGACGGAGCAGCCGCGTTTCAAAAAAGGTTTCTCAGTAAGCAACACGGCGGATGGGCCGGGGCATGCGTTGTGGATGTTGCAGGTGGCTGGATGGGAGCGGGATGAGGTCACGGAGGGGGCGGTGGAATTCTTTCTGGGGCAACAGCGGCGAGAGGGGAATTGGGAGACATCGCCGGCGCGGTCGCCGACGGTGGGGAGTTCTTTCACGGTCACGTTTCTTGCGGTGCGGGCGTTGAAGCATTACGGAAAAGCGGAGGAGGTGAGTTTGGCGCGGGCGGAAGCGTGGTTGTTGAAGACGCCGGCGGAGGATACGGAAGATAGGGTGTATCGGTTGCGGGCGTTGCATTTGTTGGAGGAGCCGGCGGCGGTGGAAGAGGAGGCTGCAGCGTTGCTGGCGGAGCAGCGGAAGGATGGTGGCTGGGGGCAAATGAAGTTTCTGGATAGCGATGCCTATGCGACGGGGACGGTGCTGGCAGCGCTGGAGGATGCGGGGGTGATCACGGTGGCATCTGCCGAGTATAAACGTGGGATGGCGTATTTATTGCGGGAGCAGAAGAGCGATGGGTCCTGGTATGTGAAGAAGCGGACGCGCGGTCAGCAGCCGATGTTCGAGAGCGGGTTTCCGTACGGGCAGGATCAGTTCATTTCGTATTCGTCGACGTGCTGGGCGACGTATGCGTTGCTGAAGGGATTGCCAATGGAT
>CALRJY020000006.1:0-232921 GCA_943367715.1 Chitinophaga pinensis
ACGCAACGGCACTTTGTCTCTGGAAGACAAAAAAAGAGCGGCCCGTCTGGTGAACGGGCCGCTCTATTGTGAGAACCAAAATGTGTCTTAGCGCTTCTTCAAAATCGCGCGGGCAGGGGCACCATCCGCACCGAGGATCTTCAACGGCAAGCAAATGAGGTCATACTTGCCGGGCTCAATCTTCGCGAGGTTCAGCCCCTCGATGATCCACACTTCCGCCCCGAGCAGGATCTGGTGGCACTCCACGCCATCCTTCATGTAGCCGCCCACGCTGAGGTAATCCACGCCCACCGTCTGGATGCCGCAATCCACGAGGTATTGCGCGGTGGAGGCCGGGATGTAGATGAACTTCTCATCGAATACCGACGTCTTCGCCATCTTCCAGCTCTTGGTCGAGTTGCGCGTCTTGAAGAGCACGCGTTCACCCTTCTTCAGCTTGTACGGCTTCAACTCTTCCACCGTGACGGCTTCCTTGTGCTTCAGCTCGATCACACGGCAGGGGCCAACGACAGCCTCAATCGGCATGGCCTCCATCGTGCGGCCATCTTTCACGAAATGCCGCGGGGCATCCATGTGCGTGCCGGTGTGGGCGCTCAGGGACATCTGCGTGAGGTTGCACGGGATGGTCTTGCCCGGCTGGCCGGGGATGGGGTCGCCCAGCTTCACGAAGAGCGAGATCTTGCACTCGGGATCACCCGGCCAGTGCACCATGCCATCCCGCATTTCCACCGAGATATCGATCCATTCTTTGCTCATGATAGTAGTAAAATGTGTTGTCGCTGCTTGCCCCAAGCTAACAAAGTGAGAGTAAAATGTAAGCCCGATATTTTGCGGTCAATCGCTTGGAGCTTGGAAACAGGTTGAGCGTGTTCAAATGTTCTCCCTCTCCCCTCAATGGGGAGAGGGCGGGGGTGAGGGGTGAGACGAAGCACGGAGCGTTTGAAAACTCTATGCTTCGACTCACTCCTCACCCAGTTCCGCTTTGGGGCGGAACTGACCTCTCCTCCTTATAGGAGAGGTAACATTTTAGACTTCATGCGAGCTCTTGGAAAAGCTCGTCCTGCGGATGATCGCCGAGAAAACGAAAACGGCGGCTTGGAAAAGCCGCCGTCCTGAATTGTTCGCGCTCAATGGCGCGGTTCTTTTACTCCGCAAACCGGATCACGTTCTTGATGCCCGTGTTCTTGCCTTGCAGCAGTTCCTTGAACGCACCCGGCTGGAAGCGGCCCGTAATGATGGATTCGAGCTGCTTCGGCCAGCGGCGCTTGAACTCCACGAGGTCCGCGATGGCGTTCTCGAAGGATTCCTTGTCCGCGTTCACTGTGCCGACAACCGCTTGGTTCTTTAGCACCAGGTTGCGCATCAGGTTGCTGCCGAGCATTTCCACCTTCTCACCTTCGGGCGGAATGCCGGTGAAAACGAAGATGCCGTTCAAGCCGAGCACCTGCAGCACTTCAAAGGAAACGTCTGCCGCACCCACAGCCTCATACACGAGATCGATATTACCCACCTGCTTGGCCAACTCTTCCGCAGAGACTCCGAGCGAGGAGATGTATTTCGCACCGAGCGATTCCACGAGTTCCGATTTCGGATTCGGCGCCTTGCTGCGGGAATACACATACGTCTCAAAACCACGCACGAGCAACGCCATGGTACCGAGAATGCCGATGGGGCCAGCACCCAACACAACGGCCTTCAAGCCGTGACCCGGAGGTTTGCCGGGTTCCGTGCAAACCCACGGAAGACGCTTCTGCACCTGCCAGACCTGTTGCAGGCCCTTCTCGGCGATGGTTAGCGGCTCCGTCATGACGGCCACGTCGCGCAGCTCCGCGGGGACGAGGTTCAGGAACTTCTCGTCTTCCACGTAGTAATCGGCCATATAGCCATCGAGCGACTTGATGCCGCGCTCCACATAATTCGCCGTGGAGCAGTAGTCCTGGCGATCAGCGGCGCAAGGCTTGCAGCTCGCGTCATTGCACGGACGGCGCACGGAAGGGACGACGAGGTCGCCGACCTTCAACGTCTTCACATCTGCGCCCACCTCAAGCACTTGGCCGAGGGATTCATGGCCGAGCACGAGGTAATCGCTGCCCTTCGGCGGTTCACCATAGGCGAACGTGCAGATCTCGCGATCCGTGCCGCAGATGCCCACATCCAGTGTGCGGATGCGGACCTGGGTGCCCTTGGTGATGGTAGGTGCGGGATACTCGAAAGATTGGAGATCCTTCTTGGCCTTCGATACCGCGATGACGCGCATGGTCTTGCTCATGACTGTTAAAAATCTATCGCTCTTCACGTCAGCCAGAACGCCCGGCAGGCGGAGAAACGAGCGCGTATGCTAGCGCAGGATGGCAGGTTGTGAATCAAAATCTGAGGGGCAGAGCGGCTTTGCCAAAGGACCGCGCACCGGTTACCCTGCACTCGCGATGAAACTCTTCTACACCGGCCCGGTCATCAACACCGAGATGCTCGTCCTGATGCTCGAGAAGAACGGCATCGCGGGTAAGGAAGAACTAATCGATGTCGACGGCGATCCGAATGATCTCAGCCGTCAGGCCAAGGTGTTTGTGCCCGAAGCGGATTACCAGCGCGCTTATGATCTCTTTTACGGCGAGAAAGAGGGGGAACTTTAAGCAAGAATCCCCTTCACCACATGGCTCTCCTCCACGCCCGTCAGCCGCTGATCCAGCCCCTGTGAGCGATAGGTGAACTTGCTGTGATCGATGCCCAAGCAGTGCAGGATGGTGGCGTTCAGGTCATTCAGATGCACGGGATTCTCGGCCACGTTGTAGCTGAAATCATCCGTCTCGCCAAAGACCACGCCGCCCTTGATGCCACCTCCCGCCATGAACATGCAGAAGTTCCGCGGATGATGGTCGCGTCCGTAATTGTCCTTCGTCAGCGTTCCCTGCGAATAGACCGTGCGCCCAAATTCACCACCCCACACAACGAGCGTGTCCTTGAGCAATCCACGATCCTTCAAGTCCTTCAGCAAGGCATACGTCGGTTGGTCCACGTCCTTGCATTGATCGGAAATATCCTTCGGCAAGTTATTATGCTGGTCCCAGCCGCGATGTAAAATCTGCACCACCCGCACATCACGCTCCGTCAGCTTGCGCGCGAGCAAGGCCGAATGCGCGAACGTGCCGGGCTTCGTCACGTCCGGTCCATACATCTCCAGCGTGGCTTTCGATTCCTTGGAGAAATCGATCAAGTCCGGCACCGACGTTTGCATGCGGAACGCCATCTCGTATTGCGCGATGCGCGTGAGCGTTTCCGGATCACCGAAGCGCTTGTGCGTCGCCGCGTTGAGTTTGCCCAAGCCATCCAGCATGTCGCGCCGTGCACTCGCATCGACGCCCGGCGGATTCTTCACGAACAACACCGGATCACCCTGCGACCGCAACGCCACACCCGTGTGTCCCGTCGCCAGAAAACCCGAACTCCACATGCGCGTGAACAACGCCTGCGCTGCCGCACCAGAAGACCAAGTCGGCGTCAGCACCACGAATGCCGGTAGATCATTATTCACACTGCCCAAGCCATACGAGAGCCACGAACCCAAGCTCGCCTTGCCGGGCAATTCGTTACCCGTCATCACGAACGTGCACGCCGGGTCATGATTGATCGCGTTCGTGCTCACCGTCTTGATGAGCGCGATGTCATCCACCATCTTCGCCGTGTGCGGGAGCAACTCGCTCACCCACATGCCGCACTTGCCGTGCTGCGCGAACTTGAACTTCGAAGGCGCCACCGGCAACCGCGCCTGCCCACTCGTCATCGTGGTGATGCGCTGCCCCTTGCGAACCGATTCCGGCAACTCCTTGTCGAAGTATTCCGAGAGCTTCGGTTTGTAATCGAACGTATCGAGCTGCGACGGCCCGCCGTTCATGTGCAGATAGATGATCCGTTTCGCCTTGGGTGCGAAGTGTGGCAACCCGGGCAGCGCCGGATGCACGCGATCCCCTTTCTTCGTCGCCGCATTCAACATCCCCGGCATCCCGCCCATCATGGCCAACGCGATGGAGCCGACGCCCAAGCCCGCACCCGCGAAGAACTGCCGACGATTCAGGTTTCTTAAAAATTCAGGATTCATACGCGTCACTCAATTTTTTGTTACGACTTCGTCGAGGTTCAGCACCATGTTCGCTATCATCGTATAAGCCGCCAGCTCGCTCACATTCAGCGCCGCATCCGGTTTCGATTCCCCATAGCCGATGGCCTTCTTCGCCGCCTCGACATCTTTCTCGTAGCGCACCAGTTGTTTGAAGTAGCTATCCTGCAAGACCGCTACTTCCTGCTTGGAAGGCGTGCGCCCAGTAGCCGCACGGAAACCAAATGCCAGTCGTTCACCCACCGTCGAACCACCTTCTTTCATCATCCGCTGCGCAAAAGCCCGTGCCGCTTCGAAATGCTGCACATCATTCATCAACTGCAACGCTTGCAGCGGTGTGTTGCTGCGCTCACGCCGCACACAGAAAGCCTCGCGACTCGGCGCGTCAAACGTCGTCATCGCGGGCGCGGGTGCCGTGCGCTTGATGAACGTGTAGAGGCTGCGGCGATACAGCGCGTCACCCGTGTCTTGCTTGTATGTGCGTGTATTGCTGCCCGTGTAAGCCACTGGCTCCCAGATGTTCTCCGGCTGATACGGCTTCACGGCTTTGCCGCCGATGCTGTTATTCATCAGCCCGCTCACATAGAGCACATTGTCCCGCAATACCTCGGCATCGAACCGAAAGCGTGGTCCCCGAGCGAGCAGACGATTCTCCGGGTCCACATTGAGCAGCTTGGAGTTCACTTTCGAATCTTGCCGGTATGTGTTTGAAGTCACGATGAGCTTCACCAGCTTCTTCATGTCCCAACCCTGTTCGCGGAACGTCACCGCCAACCAGTCGAGCAGTTCTGGATGCGAAGGGGGCTGTCCCTGTGAACCAAAATCTCCTGACGTCTTCACCAATCCAGTGCCGAAGAATTGCTGCCAGAACCGGTTCACCGTCACTCGCGCCGTCAGCGGGTTCTCAGCCGAGGTCAGCCAGTCCGCGAGATCCAAACGGTCGGGCAATTCGCTCCGTGCCTTGATCTTCGGGAAGGCCGCTGGTGTGCCCGGCGTCACCTTGTCACCCGGCTTGTTATACTGGCCACGAATCATCACGAAGGCGTCACGCTTCTGCGGCAGGTCTGCCATGATGAACGTCGCATCGATGCTCTTGTCCAGTTCATCGCGTTTGTCCTGGATGGGCTTCCGCTCTGCTTGCAACGGCTCGAAGATATCGCGCGTAGTCATGCAGATCTCTTCGAGGTAATAGTCGCGCAACCGTTTATGATCTTCCGGCTTGCGGTCCTCGGGCTTCACGGAACGCAAAAGATTACGCACATCCGCCGGCACACTGGCTACGGCTTTGCCCTGGTTCGTCTTCAGCCAGAGCGCCAGTGAATACGTCGGGTCATTCACCGGATCCACCGTGTAGCTCACGCCCACCTTGTCCCAATACAACGTGCCGTCCTTCTGTGTGAAGGCCAGGCCCGCGAACTTCGTCCCCGCCTTCAGCTTCAGTTTTGCGACGTCGAATTCCAATTTGACCCACTCACCCGTCTTCGGCAGCGGCCCCATCACCAGACGTTCCACGGTGCCTTCCTTGCCCCAATCAATCGAGTTCGTCTCGCCCCACAGCGCGCGATGCGACCACGTGCCCGTGTTGAACTGCAGCATCACACCCTTCGGCGGATCTTTCGGGTCCAGATAGACATGCGCGAAAATCTTCCCCTTCGCCGGCACGAACAATTGCTTCGGTAAGCCATCAAAGAAATCCTGCACGATGCCCGTGCCTTTGCGCATCAAGGCCTTCTCGCCACTCTTCACCGGTACCTCGCCGGAGGTGACCCATTTCAATTCATGATTCTTCTCCGTATGTTGTGCCTTCGCGCCTTCCGGAAACGCATCGTCAACCCACACGGTCTCGATGGTTTGCTTCTCGGGCTTCGGCTCCTGCTCCGCCGGGTCTTTATACTCCACCTTGGCGAGCGCCACCTTGATCTTCTCATTCACCTTCGCCATGTCCGCATCGAAGTCCTTCAGCTTCTTCTCCTGCTCCGGTGTCGTGAGTTTCAGGATCGGGGGCGTCAGTAAGATGTTGCCATCCATAGCGGGGTCTGCCGCGCTGTTGAAGAAGGCATACATCTGGTAAAACTCCTTCTGCGAGATGGGATCAAACTTATGATCATGGCATTGCGCGCAACCCGCTGTCAGCCCCATCCACACCGCTGCCGTCGTCTCTGTGCGATCCACCGCATAGCGGAAGATGAATTCCTCATTGATCGATCCACCTTCGCTCGTCGTCACGTTGCAACGATTGAAGCCCGAAGCGATCTGCTGATCACGCGTCGGATTCTTCAAGAGGTCGCCCGCGATCTGCCATTTCGTGAACTGGTCGAACGGCAGGTTCTCGTTGTAAGCCCGCACCACCCAATCGCGATACGGCCACATCGAGCGCTCGTTATCCAAATGCAATCCATGCGTGTCGCCATAACGCGCCGCATCGAGCCAGTACCGCCCCATGTGTTCACCATAACGCGGCGAACGTTGCAACCGATCCACCACCTTCTCGTAAGCATCCGGTGATTGGTCCGCCACAAAGTCATCGATCTCCTTCGGCGTCGGGGGCAACCCGATAAGATCAAACGTCACCCGCCGGATCAGCGTCACGCGATCCGCTTCTCCAGACGGTTTCAACTTATGTTCCGCCAATTTGGCCGCGATGAAATTATCGATCCCATTCCGTGCCCACTTCGCATCCTTCACCACCGGCACAGCCGAAAGCTTCGGCGCTTCATACGCCCAATGCCCCGCGAACGGCGCACCGGCCTCGATCCATTTCTTGATGAGCGCAATCTGGTCGGACTTCAGCGTCTTATGTGTGTCCGGCGGCGGCATCACATCGTCTTCCTTCTTCGTGATGATGCGCTTCCATACCTCACTCGCCTTCGCATCCCCCGGCTTCACCGCTTGATACCCGCCGAGATCCTTCAAGATGCCCTCCTTCGTGTCCAAGCGTAGCTTCGCCTTGCGCGTCTTTTCGTCCGGTCCGTGGCAATGAAAACAATTATCTGACAGGATGGGCCGGATATCGCGGTTGAAGTCCACATCGCTCGCTTTGCCCGCCGCCATGGCGGTGAGCGCCGACGCACTGAATACCGCACAAATGGCCGCTAAGACCCACCCACCGGTGCAACGTAAATGACTAAGTGTGCTCATGACTGGCTATTCACCGAAGCTTAGACGTTTCCCACGGCTCAAGCCATGCAGTTTTTTCTTCGTTCCATGTAGTATCGTCGCCCATGGTTTCTCCTCTTCTCCTGTTGTGAGCCAGCGCATTGCCGTCCTCTTTTTCATCTTCCCTACTCGCTCGCCTTTTTACTTTTACCTCCATAGTTCTACTGTCATGCCTGCTATCCTACCGGGGGTGTAGGACATCCGCTGTCCTAGGTCCTCATTTGCTTAAATTATTTTCAGCTTGTTTAACTGTTTGAGAATCAATTGGATGCGTTTAAAAACGCCTATTTTAACGCCGGAGTCGGAAAATAATTTGCCTTAGACAGGTGATTTCCCATCTCGCCGCGACAACCGGCTTGCCAAAAATCATCCCACCTCCCTTAATCGCGAAACGGATGCATCTGTCACCCCAAGCTAAGCTATGGAACCAAACTGGAGGGAAGCGCTGTTCGTGCTGGTCGGCATTTGGATCATTGGCTGGTTCATCACGGTGATTTTCAGTGTTTTCTTCAATCCTTTGGATTCGGAGGAAGACCGGCGAAAAGATTTGGGCGGTCGTCTGCTGGCTCAGGGCGTCATGAATAGGGTGATGTGGCCCTTTGTATTGGTTTCGCTTGGGCAGAGGAGAAATCTGCTGCGGGACATGCGCACCGGCAAACGTCCTGCCTGGATCATGAAGGCCAAGGGAGAAGAGAGCCAACGCCACTGGACACTTGCCGACGGCACCGCGTTCCGGGCCTTTGCCTGGAACGAGTCGTCCTCTAAACCAGCGGAAATTTCGGCTGACTATGAGGATGAAGCGCTCACCGGACCGATTGAGTGTCGTTCCCGGATGATCGCACCGGAGAATCACCCGGCGAAGGCCTGGTTGCCCATGAGCTTCGATCCCCATCCAGAACAGCATCCCCCTGATGACGATGCCTCAGCCGATGAAGAGGATGACACGCTGGATCGTTACACACTTTCTTTAAAGTTACCTCGTGGCAAATACGCGCTCGAATTCCGCGCCACCAATCGCGCTGGCGCTTTTGAAGAGTTTTCCGCACTCACTTTGATCGTCGCAGATCCCGAGGACTATAACTTGTAAGCAACATCTTCCCATCATTGGTAAAAGGGTCTGCTTTTTTGACAGTTGGATCTTAACCCGGCACTACGGGAGCATCCCCGCCGTTCTTCCGTCCAATTCCCATGCCGAAATCCCTGCCTTCACTCGTGGTTGCTCTTGCGACAGCCGTTTTCATGACCGCCTGCGCCACCCAGAAGACCACCAGCCTGTCCGTGCCTCCACCCGCATCTGGAACAGTTGTGGAACAGGCCACCTATGCCACTGCGAAGGAGGTCACCGCCATGACTCCCCGCACGGCGAAGTTCACCAAAATACTGTCCGAATATTCCGGCTCTTTCACCATGGCAGATGGACGGACGTTCATACTCGGTGACCAGGTCGGCGACCAATGGGTTTGGCATTTTCTCGTCACTTTGAAAGAAGGCCAGACCTATAAACTACCTGAAGCCTTTGTGAACTATCAGAACGCGCCATCCTATGTCACCATCCAGGAAATCGTCGCGATGGCTCCTCGCACCGGAACTCTCGCTGCGCGAAGTCCCTGTTCTTCCTGCTTCACCACGACGGATGGCAAAGGCTTCTACATCGGCGACCCCGGTAGCGGGCCACAGGTCAGCCATTTTATCGGGAGCCTGGAGAATGGTAGGAGCTACGAATTTCCCAAGGCATTCCTGCAGTATCAAAAAGCCCACCCGCTGAAAGAGGACTGACCCGCCTGCGTCTGAATCATTTGCGCTCGCCCGGTACCCGCTAGTAGCTGATCTCGCAGTTTTGGCAAACATGCCGAGATGGAAAAATAAAGATCGCGCGGCGTCGGCTTTCGCCAAGGACTTCCGCGCGATCCAACCGTAGGACTAGCCCACGGTTAATTGGTTACATACACCATGTAAAAGCGTTGGGTGGCCGGGGTCGCCCCCGTGTCCAGCCAACCGCTGGCCGTGCTGGTGGCCTGGATGTTGCCGCTCGGCTGTGTCCAGGTGGTTTCTGTAAGATTGTTCTTGGACGAGACGCGGTAAGTCTTGCCCACCGTGCTGTTCCACGCGATGCGCATGCCGTTGCTCTCTTTTTTCACGAATTGGATCGGCACCGCATTGCCCGCGATGACCACATCCGCCGAGGCGCTACTTCCGATGCTGTAGCCTGTGCCCGCCGCTGCCGTCAGCGTCGCGGTCTTCGTCCCCACTAAGGTGGTCGCAGCTTTCGGAGTCAGTGTGACCGTGGCGGAGGCGCTGCCTGCCGGGATGGTCACCGTGGTCGCGAGAGTGTTGTAGCTCGTGCCGTTCGCGGCGGTGCCGCTGTAGGCCAGGTTCACCGTCAGTGCTGACGTAGTAGCGCCAGAACGGCTGACCGTGAAAACACCGGCATCAAGACCAGCCACAGAGGCGCTCGCATCAGTCGCCGTCACGGTTACCGTGGTATTGCCGGTCGGCGGGGTGACCACCGAGCCATCGGTTTTACCGGCGTAATCCCAGGTGACGCGGCCACCGTAAGCGGTGAAGGCCATGCCCTTGACCGTCTTGCCTTCGAGACCGACCGCGCTAGCCGGAACTTCCAGGCGCACCCATTGGCCCGCGGCGGGAAGCGCACCGGCGTTGTAGCGGCTCACCGTGCCCGAGGTCCCGTAGACCATCGTGTTCGCACCCCAGTAAGCACGGTGTTCCCAAGAACCATCCGTCCATTGGAGCATCAGTTCCGTCGGCGGGTTCGCCGGATCCAGATACACATAGGCGAACAGCTTGTCGCCCGCGGCCACGGCCATCGTCGCTGTCGCATAGTCGAAGTAGTGCTGGTGCACACCCGTCGCGAGAGCGGACTGATGCGCCACCGCGCCGGAGTAAGGGGCAGGGCTGTTCACCCAGCTCCAGGAATCGCCACCATCCGCACCGCCCGTCGCCCCCGCAGGCAAGGCGTCATCCACCCACACCACCGTGCCCGTCGTGTTCGTCGAGCCACCCGTGCCGCCACCCGTGCTCGGAGCCGGCACCGTGAAGGTCACCGCTGCCGAGGTCTTCTGATTGCCCGCGAGGTCACGCGCCACGGCCGTCAAGGTATGCGAACCGGTCGCCACGCTGCTCATCGTCCAGCTCTTGCTGAACGGGGCGATAAGGACTTCCGATCCCATGTCCGCACCGTCCAATTTGAACTGCACGCCGATGACACCGATGTTATCCGTCGCGTTCGCCGACACCGTCATGACGCTGTTCGTCACCGTGGCACCCACCACCGGAGCCGTGATGGCCACCGTCGGAGCCGTCGTATCCGTCGGCGGTGGAGTCACCACACCACCGACCGTCCAGAACATACCTTGGCTCGCGTTGTAGTAGCTGCCGCTCGGGGTCGATTCCAACTTCACCGCCCGCACCATGTAGGTCGCACCGGTCAAGGGAGCCAAGTCCGAGAACGAGGTCGAGGTAACCAATGAGCTGTTCAGCTTCGTGTAAGTACCGGTCGCTGAAGTAGCACGATAGACATTGTAACCGACCACGCTGTCCGGCGAGGCCGTCCAGCTCAGGTTCACCGCGTTTGCCACCGAAGCACCACCGAGGTTGCTCACCGGAGCCACCACGTGCATGCGGAGCGTCGGATCACCCATCAACGCCACGTGGATGCTGCCCGCACTGCTGTTCGCCTGATTGCGATACAAGCCCGCATTGTTGTTCTGTGTCAGGCGGGCGCTGTAACCGATGTTCTCGCCCAAGCCCATGTGGTGATAGAACCAGTGCGGACGGCCGGACCAGCAGGCCGTCAGACCGTAATCCTTCGTCGCCAACACACCGCGCAGGATGTTGTCTTCCGTATCCCAGTCACCCAACCAGCTACCGAACATCATCGTGAACGTAGCCTTGATATTGTTTTCGACCATCTCCGTCGTATAGATGCTGTTGAAAGAACCGGAATTGCCCAGACCGCCGATGCTGGCGTAGCTGCCCGCGCCGCAACCATAGGCCCAGAGGTAATCATTATTCTTCAGCTCCGTGACCCACACACCCTTCTGGTCGTTGTAGTCCACATTCATGTTCTTGATGTTGTTCGCACCGAAGAACGGAGCAAAGGCGCGGAAACCGCTAGCGGCGAAAGCTTCGCCATTACGCGTGCCGAAGTAGTCACCCACGATGCCCCGGCGTTGTGGGTTGATCACCTTGTGGCGGAAGTTGTGATCCTTGTTCAGGTACTGGCGGAGCAATTCCAATTCGCTCGCGAAGGTCGCCGGGCCACCCCAGGTCTTGCGACCCGGCATGTTGGCGAGGTCCACACGGCCCACTTGCAACTCAACTGCGCTCGGGATCGTGGATTGGTCGAACTTGCCGTCACCGGGCACGTTGTCATTGCGGACATCCGTAGCCCCGGCGTTGTTTACGCTGTTATCCGTCCAGCTTCCGTCCATGTCGCCGTAGAAAGCGTCAGCAGGCCAGGCACCGGTGTGGTCGGGGGCATGACCGTCAGGAACGATGTTACCGGAATAGGGAACCGCCACGTGACCGAAGAGGAACACCGATTTCACATTCGCCGGGTCGCTGTTGTAAGTCGTCTTGATCAGGTTCTTGACCGTGGCGACAGTGGCCGTGCGGGCCACGTCGTGGCGCACCACCGTCCAGCCGTCACCGACCAGATCGCTCTCCAGGCGGGTCAACTCGGTGGCGAGCTGCGTGGTATACGTGTTATCCACCACCAGCACCACCTTGCCCCGGTTCTCCACCAGCGGCACATTCACACCCGTGTAGATGTAGCCGTACCCCGTGTAGCTCGAACCCGCCTTCACGATCTGATATTCGTAAGGCGTGCCCGCCGTGATCGACGTATCAACATAAGAAGTAGTCGCCCCGGACAAAGGAGTGCCCGTTCCCCAGGAGGTCGCCCCGGCTGCCTTGCGATAAACCGTGTAGCCGGACGGCGTGCCCAAAGTATCTTGCGGCCAGCTCAAAGTGATCGTCGCGGGCGAGGCCTGCACGCTCGCACTCACCTGCACCGCATATTCCCAGGTGGGCTCGACGGCCTGGGTGGTCAGAGCCGTTAACGCCGTTACGACTAGCGCAGAGGCGGCAATGAATAATTTCTTCATGCGCTCACTCTGCCGAAATCATCGTTTGTCCATAATCAGCGTAAGGCTGATAGTGATGTAGTGCTAAGGCCGGACTACGTGTCGGTATTTAGCCTACAAACTACCCATGCTGAGGACGAAAGCCCTGTAATTTGGCCATGTCCGCCTTTAATTCATAACTTCCCCCTTACCCCGTCTCCCGCTTAACGTATCTCCGTTGCAAGCAACGTTTCTTCTCGGCCCGGCGGGCAGCGGCAAGACCTATCGCTGTCTCGCGGAGATCCGGGCGGAGCTTTCGGCACGGCCCGAAGGTCCGCCTTTGCTGCTGCTTGCCCCGAAACAGGCGACGTTCCAACTCGAGCGCCAATTGCTCGCGGATTCATCATTGGCTGGATATACACGCCTCCAGATCGTCGCCTTCGATCGCCTTGCTGATTTCATTCTGCGCGAACTCGGCGAGACACCGCCCCGTATCCTGTCGGAAGAAGGCCGCGTCATGGTCCTGCGCGCCATTCTTGCGCGGCATCAGCCCGAGCTGAAGATCTTCCGCTCCACGGCGCGTCTGCCCGGCTTTGCCCAGCAGCTCAGCCTGTTGCTTCGTGAAGTGCAGCAACACCGCCTCTCGCCCACGGAGCTTGCGGAACTTGCCGAAAAAGTTCCTGCCGAAGGTCGCCTCGGCGACAAACTCCATGACATCGGCATCATCCTGCGCGCCTACATCGCGTGGCTGAAAGACCACCAGCTGAACGACGTCAGCGCCCTCTTGGAGATGGCTGCCGATGCTCTGAAGAAAAGCGCCCGCGAATCCGGTGGCACCTTCCAGCTCGGCGGTCTCTGGATGGATGGCTTCGCCGAGATGACGCCGCAGGAGCTGCATCTCCTGGCGACTTTCCTGCCGTTGTGCGAACACGCCACGCTCGCGTTCTGTCTCGATGGTGAGCCGAAGGAATCCGCCACGTGGCTCTCACAATGGTCCGTCGTCGCGCAAACCTATCGCCGTTGCCGCAACCGTCTCGAAAGCGAAGCTGGCATCGACGTCACCGTGAATTCTCTGGAACGCCAGCGCGAACACAGCCGCTTCGCCGAATCCCCTTCGCTCTTCCATCTGGAGAAGCATTGGACCGATCCCCAAGGCTGGCAGTTCACCGGTGATTGGGTGAAACTCGTCGAGTGCTTCGATGCCGAGGCCGAGGTGCTCTACGCCGCCCGCGCCATCCATCAGCACGTGCGTAACGGCGGCCGCTATCGCGATGTCGCTGTGCTCATGCGCAGTATCGAGGGTTATCAGGACATCATCCAGCGCGTCTTCAACCGTCATCGCCTCCCGTACTTTCTCGATAAGCGCGAATCCGTCGCGCATCACCCGCTGGCCGAATTGACCCGCAGCGCCTTGCGCCTCGCTGCTTTCAATTGGCGCAACGCCGACTGGTTCGCCGCTCTGAAATGCGGCCTCGCCACCGACGATGACCAGCTCGTGGACGAACTCGAGAACCAGGCCCTCGCCCGCGGCTGGGAAGGCCCCCGTTGGCGCGAACCCCTCGTCATCGACAAAGAACCCGGCCTCACGAATCGCTTGGAATTCTTCCGCCAAAAAATCGTCCCGCCCTTCGCGCGCTTCGTGGATGAGTTGAACCGCGCTGGCGGTGTCTCCGGTCAGGAACTTTCGCGCCTCATCCGACAGCTTTGGGTGGACCTGAAAGTCACGGATGTGCTGGAGGAATGGAGCCGCCACCCGGACCCGCAACACCCCGAGTTCGCTGCCATCCACCAGACCGTCTGGGAACAGTTGAATGATTGGGATGAAAGCCTCCAGCTCGCCTTCGAGACCGATACCCTCAGCACGCGCGACTGGCTCGCCGTCGTGGATGCCGGTCTCGCGGGCCTGACCATTGGCGTCATCCCACCCGCGCTCGACCAAGTGACCGTCGGTGCCATTGATCGCTCGCGTAATCCTGACCTGCAAGTGGCCATCGTCCTCGGTGTGAATGAAGGCGTCTTTCCTGCGCCGCCGGATGCTCCGGTCATCCTTTCAGAAGTGGATCGCCAGTTGTTGATGCAGCTCGATCAGCCCTTGGGCATGACCTCGCAGCAACGCCTCGCGCACGAACGCTACTTCGGCTACATCGCCTTCACCCGCGCGCGACAGAAGCTCATCGTCAGCTGGTCGCGTCAGAACCAGAAGGGCACCACGCTGAATCCCTCGCCGTTCATTGACCAGTTCGATCAACTCTTCCCGAACGATGCTCCGGAGAAGTTCAACGGCACCCTGAAACCTTCAGACGTGGAGATCCTGCCGGAACTCCTCGCATTGCCAAACTGGGTGGAAAGCGCCCAGCAAGCCAGCGCCACTCACGAAGGCCAGCCCTTCTGGCATCCGGTCAGCGCGTTGGTGAAGCGTCAGCAGCGTATCCAGCATGCCCTCGCGCAAGATCACCTCTCGCCTGCGTCCGTCACGGCGCTTTACGGCACATCCTTGCCCGGCTCCGTCAGCAGCTTGGAAGATTTCTCCGCCTGTCCCTTCCGCTTCTTCGTCGCGCGCGGCTTGAAAGCGGACGAACGGGAACAGTTTGAGACCGATGTCCGCGAGCGCGGCAGCCTGTTGCACGAGATCCTCGACAAGTTCCATCGCACCCTGAAAGCCGAACAGCGCCGCTGGCGTGATCTCTCGCCCACGGAAGCCGCTGCCCTCGTGCACAAGCTGGGCGAACAGATCTTGCCCATCTTCCGCGATGGCCTCTTCGTGCATGACCGCCAGCGCGAGTTTCTCGGCCGCATGCTCATCACGCGCCTCGAGCGTCTCATGGCCGTGCTCGTGAGCTGGATGCCGCAATACCGCTTCGATCCCGAAGCCGTCGAGTTGAGCTTCGGCATGACTGGCAGCGAACTTCCCGGCTGGCAGCTCGACCTCGGCGATGGGCGCACGCTCGTCTTGCGCGGTCGCATCGACCGCATCGATCTCTTCCGCAAACCAGACAGCGATCAGGCGCTCATCGCTGTGTTCGATTACAAATCGAGCACGAAGAAACTCGAAGCCATCAAGCTGCACCACGGCTTGCAGCTTCAATTGCTTTCCTATCTCGCTTTCCTGCGGCAACTGTCCGGCGAGCAGAATCCCTTCGGCACCGGCCAGTTGATACCTGCAGGTGCCTTCTACATAAGTCTGCGTGCTGACAACAGCACGGGTGCGAATCGGGAAGCGGCCCAGCAGGAGTTGAACCTCAACTCCCGCGAGGCTCATCGTCATCACGGGCGTTACAACTTGGATCATCTCGACCAGTTCGATGAACGTGCGGACCGCGCCAAAAGCGATCAATTCAGCACTCATCGCCAGAGTCGTGATGGCATAGGGCGCAAGGATTTCGAGCAATTGCTGGATGACATCGAGGCGCAATTGAAGCGTATCGGCCACGGCATCTTCGCCGGAGATGTCTCCATCTCGCCGTATCGCAAGAATTCCGAGACTGCCTGCGCTCACTGCGCGTATCGCCCCGTCTGCCGCTTCGATGATTGGAGCGACAAGTATCGTGTGCTCAAACTGCCGAAGAAGGTGAAAACGGAGGCGACCCCGTGAGCAACGCGACTCCGCAGCAACGCGCCGCCATCGAGGCCAAGGGCAACGTGCTGCTCGTGGCCGGTGCCGGCACCGGCAAGACGACCACACTCGTGAACCGCTGCCTGCGCCTCGTTCTCGAAGAGCGCGTCGCCATCGATCGCATCCTCATGGTGACCTTCACCGAGGCGGCGGCCGCCGAGATGCGCCACCGCATCCGCGACGCCTTGCAGAAGCAGATCGCCGCCGCACCCGATGATTTGCGCCTCGCCGAACAGCTTGCGCTGCTGGACACCGCTAATATTTCTACGTTGCACGCCTTCTGCCTGCGCCTCGTGCGTGAGCATTTCCACGAGCTGCAGATCGATCCCCAGCTCACGGTGCTGGATGAACAACAGACGCGTCCCTTGGCCGAAACCGTGCTCGAAGACCTGTTCCAGCGCGCCTATGCCGACACTTCCGCGCGCGGTGAGCACGTGCGTGAACTCATCGAACGCTACGGGCGCGGTGATGATAAGGGCATCCGCAAACTCGTCTGGCAATTGCACGTCTTCACGCAATCGCTCGCCCAGCCGCAGGCGTGGCTCGCGAATGCGCTGGCCTTTTATGTGGGTGAGCAGCCGGATCTCTGGCGTAAGTCGCTGATTTATGAGAGCGTCCAATGGGCAATTGAGTGGCAACCTATCATAATTGAGCATGCGCGTTACGCCGCCAATCTTAAGGGCTTGGACATCGCCATAGTTTCGTACTTCAAGACGCAAGACTTGGATGAGTTGTCCCGTTTGCTGGAGCAAATCGCCAGCGCGGATGAGACTTGGAAGCGCGGCACCAAGACACGGTACCGTGATCCCATCGAGAAATTCTTTACCGAGGCCGATTTCCTTCGCTCCCTGCTGCCCAAAGACGGCCACGACCCCATCGCCAGCGACTGGCAACAAGTGCGCGGCATGATGCGCGCTTTACTCGAGCTCACGCAGGAGTTCACCGGATGCTATCGCACCGCGAAGCGCGACATGGGCGGTGTGGACTTCGCCGATCTCGAACAGCTTTCACTCCAATTGTTGCTCGATGCCGATGGCAAACCCACCGCCACTGCCCGTATGTGGCAACAGCGCTTCGATGATGTTTTTGTGGATGAGTGTCAGGACATCAACGCTGCGCAGGATGCCATCATCCGCTCCGTCAGCCGGAGGGGCGCGGAGGCGAACCGTTTCATGGTCGGTGATGTGAAGCAGAGCATCTACCGCTTCCGCCTCGCGAATCCGCACATCTTCCAAGCTTATGAGTGGCAATGGAAAACCGCGGGCGAGCATCATCAGGTGCTGCCGTTGACGGAGAACTTCCGCAGCCGCGAAGGCGTCATCGACGCGGTCAATACGCTGTTCACGTTTCTCATGCGTCCGGCCTTGGGCGGCCTGCGCTATGATGCCGATGCTGCCCTGCAATTCGGTGCTCGCGAAGCCCGTGCTGCTTTCTCCCGCGCGGGTAGTGAAGCTACTCCGACCACAGGTATCTGGCCTGAGCCCGCCGTGCGCACGGAACTGCATCTTGTCGTCGCGGACAAGGATGCGGAGGCAGATGCTGATGATGATTGGGCCGACCTGCTCACGATGGAGCGGGAAGCCCGCATCGTCGCGAAGCGCCTGCGCGAACTGCACGATGGCCAGCACCAGATCTGGGACAAGGAAGATAATTTATTCCGTGCGGTGAAGTGGTCAGACATTGCCATCCTCATGCGGTCCGCCGCCGGCAAGGCCGAGGCCTTCGTGCGCGCCTGTCACGAAGCGGGTGTGCCCTTGCTGGCCGAACGCGCCGGGTTCTTCACCGCCATCGAGGTGCTCGACCTGATCAATCTCCTGCGCCTGCTCGACAATCCGCTGCAGGATATCCCGCTGCTCGCCGTCTTGCGTTCGCCGCTCGTCGGTTTGTCGCTGGATGAACTGGCGCTCATCCGCGCCACGCGGAAGCACGATTGCTGCTGGCTCGCCCTGCATCAATGGCATCGCGAACACCGTGACAATACGGACACGCTGGACACTTGGCGCATCGTGGATGAGTTCTTCCGGCATCATACGTCTTGGCGCGCTCTCATCCGCCAGACCTCGCTTTCTGTCTGCCTCGATCGCGTGCTGGGCGAGACGCACTACGAAGCCTATCTGCTGACCATGGATCGCGGTGAAGAACGCGTGGCGAATGTGAAACGGCTGCTCGATCTCGCCCGTCGCTACGATCCCTATCAACGCCAGGGCTTGTTCCGCTTCCTCCAATTCATCGACGCGCAGGAAGAAGTGGAGCAGGACATGGAACCCGCCTCCCCACGCCATCCGGATGCCGTGCAGTTCATGACCATCCACCGGAGCAAAGGCTTGGAATTCCCCGTGGTCGTGGTGGCCAACATCGATGGCCGTTTCAATACGCGGGCCAAAGAGGACGATATCTTGCGCGATGAACAAATGGGCATCGCTCCGCGAGTCGTCCTGCCCGATAGCGATCAACGCTACCCGACCATCGCGCATTGGGTGGTGAAGCGGCGTGAGCAACGTGAGACGATGAATGAGGAAGTGCGCCTGCGTTACGTCGCCCTCACTCGTGCCCGCGACACACTCATCCTGACCGGCACGGGCAGCACCAAGCTGCTGGAGGATCGCTGGGGCGAGCGCAGTGGTGTGAACGCGCAGGTGGAGTTCGAGGCTAAACGCGCCTCCAGCTTCTACGCCTGGCTGAAGCTCTGGTTGCGCGAAACCACCACGCATGAAAACTGGCGGGGTGATTATCAGGGTGGCACTGATCTTATCCGCTGGCAGTTGCATACTGGCAATGATGTCACGGTGATCACACCGGCGGATGCGGAAGTGGAGGACATCGCGAAGACGGCATCTCCTTTTGCTGACGATCTGGCGGACCGGCTGACATGGGCGTATGCACACAGGGCTGCGACTGTGGAGACGGCAAAAACTTCCGTGACGGTGTTGCGTCGGCGCAAGGACGAAGCGGATGAAGAGGCCAAGCCGCTGTTGCAGACGCAGTTCGCATTCCAGTTTCCGGCACCGAAGCGTGAGGCGGGCTCACGGCTGAGCGGGTCAGACATCGGCAAGTCGCATCATACGTTTTTGCAATTCGTGGATCTCACGCAGGCAGGTTCGTTAGCGGGAGCGAATGAGGAGGTCCGGCGTTTGGTGGAGGGTGGCATCTTGAAGGAAGAGGAAGCCGCCGCGCTGAACGTGAAATCGCTGGCGGAGTTTTGGGCGTCGAAGATCGGGCAAAGCATTTCAGCGCGCAGTGAGGAAGTGCAGCGGGAGATGCCTTTTACCGCCCGTTTCTCAGCGACAGATTTGATCAAGTGCGGTGTGGCGGGTGTCAGCCCGAGTCTGCCCTCGGAGGAGTTTGTAGTAGTGCAGGGGACGATCGACTTGGCGGTGATCCAGTCGGAAGAGATTTGGCTGCTGGATTTCAAATCTGACCGGGTGCGGGTTGAGGAGATGCCGTTGAAGCTGGCCACGTACGAACCGCAGTTGAAGCTATACGCGCTCGCACTGGAACGTATCTATCAACGACCAGTGAAGCATCGGTGGCTGCATTGGCTGCACTTGGGGAAGACGGTGGAGGTTTAGCCCGGCGGCCACGCCAGTTGCCGACCACCCAAGATATGGCAATGCAAATGTGGCACGCTTTCACCGCCATCGCGGCCATTGTTGATCACGAGGCGATACCCATTCTCTGCCAGCCCAGCCTGACGCGCCACTTCGGCGGCCTTTAGCAACAGATGCCCGAGCAGTTGCTGATCATCTACCTGAGCTTGATTGATACGCTGGAGCGGTTTGCGGGGCACGATGAGGATGTGCGTGGGTGCTTGCGGGCTGATATCGCGGAAGGCCACCACGAGGTCATCCTCATAGACGATGTTCGCCGGGATCTCGCGGGCGGCGATCTTCTCGAAAAGCGTCTTGCTCATACGGGAAATATAAGCCTACCACCCCGTCAGCGCCAGCGCTTCCGTATTTGCTTTCATTAAAATCTGATTACACTGCGGCCATGATCCAGAGACTCTCCTTGGCCTTGTCGCTTGCCTTGCTGACAGCCGTGACCGTGCATGCCGATGACTGGCCCCAATGGCTGGGCCCGCAACGCGACGGCGTGTGGCGGGAAAAAGGCATCGTGGATTCGTTTCCCAAAGACGGACCGAAGTATCGCTGGCGCAAGCCGGTCGGTGGCGGTTACTCAGGTCCAGTGGTGGCCAAGGGGCGCGTATATGTGACGGACCGGCAACTGGCTACTGGCGCAGCCAATCCGAATGATCCCTTCGCCCGCGGCAAGATTCCCGGCACGGAGCGCGTGCTGTGTCTGGACGAAAAAACAGGTGAGACACTGTGGACGCATGAGTATCCCTGTGATTACACCGTCAGTTACGCCGCCGGACCGCGCGCAACGCCATCAGTCGATGATGGCCGCGTCTATGCCGTGGGAGCAGAGGGCAATCTCGTCTGTCTCGATGCGGTGAAAGGCACGTTGATCTGGCAGAAGGATTACAAGACCGATTACACCGCCAAGACGCAGATCTGGGGCTTCGCTTCGCCACCATTGATCGATGGTGACCGCGTCATCTGCATCGTGGGCGGAACCACCGCGTCTGTTGTCGCGTTCGACAAGAAGACCGGCAAGGAACTCTGGCGCGGCGCACCGGTGAAGGATATGGGCTACGCACCGCCCGTGATCTATACCCTGGCGGGGGTGAGACAGGTCATCGTCTGGACGGGTGATGGCATCAGCGCTTTGAAACCGGCTACGGGTGAAGTGCTGTGGAATCATCCTTGGCCTTTGCGCTTCAGCCTGGCCGTGGCGACGCCCCGACAGGTCGGCAAGGATCAATTGTTCTTCACCGCGTTTTATAACGGCTCGCTCATGCTCAAGATATCGCCCGAGAACAAGACCCCAGAGATTCTCTGGAACAGCGCCAAAATCAGCGAGACGGATACGGACAAACTAAACAGCATCATGCCCACACCCGTGATCACGGCCGACACCATCTACGGCGTGTGCAGCTACGGACAATTGCGCGGACTGAAGCTGAGTACCGGAGAGCGGCTCTGGGAGACGCGCCAGCCCACGACCAGCGGCAAGAACCTGCGCTGGGGCAATGCCTTCATCATTCCGCAGGGCTCACGCTATTTTCTCTTCAACGAAGCCGGCGAACTGATCATCGCAAACATGACGCCCGAAGGCTATGCCGAGCTGGACCGCATGAAAGTGCTGGAGCCGACGAACAAGGACGCACGTACGCGTAACGTGGTTTGGGTGCATCCGGCGTTCGCGAATGGTCATATGCTGATCCGGAATGATCAGGAGATTGTGTCCGTGGACCTGCGAGCGAAGTAGGGGCTATTTGCCCTTATCAACCGGCTCTGAACGCAAGTGCTGCAGATACGTCACGATCTGCCAGCGCTGTTCGTCCGTCAGGCTCTCCGCGAATGTCGGCATCGGAGTTCCAGCGATGCCTTGGGTCACCACGCGATACCAGTCCGGCATCTCCTGGCCTTGACGCAACTGTTCCGCGCGCAGGTTGCCGGGCTTGATGGGAAACTCCCAGTGATCTTTCAACTGGGCTGCGTTAGGCCCGTTCCCCTCGCCTTTTGGACCGTGGCAAGGGGCACAGGTGACCGCAAATAACTCAGCCCCTTTCGCCCGCTGCACTTTCAATTTATCTCCATCATCCATCCAGTCCGGTGAAACGGCGCGAGGCACAGGCTTCGCGTAATTCTTGGGATTGTTCCACCGGGGCGAGAAGAACTTCACGTACTCCACCACGGCGCGACGATCGCGTTCAGGCAGGTGCGAGAAGATGGGCATGGCGGTACCCGTGATGCCATTGCTGACCGTGCGAAAGAGGTCTTCGGTGGTGGGCAGGGAATCTGTCGGGGTGGTCTTGTATTTGAAGATGCCGGAACGGAAGTCACGCGGACGGATGTCCAAGGTGATGCCCATCGTGCCTTTACCATCACCGCGTTCGCCGTGACAGACGACACAGTTCTTTTCGAAGACATATTTGCCTTGGGAAAAGAGCGCGAAGTCGGGCAATTCGACTTTTAACTTCGCCACAGCTTCCGCCACCCCGAGGTCAAACCAAGGAGCAGCGAGACAGATAAAGATGTATTTAAAATACCGCTTCAATGACTTCACCCTAAACCATCCTTCGGAAAATACCTCACCAAAATTGCCTGAAGTTGACGGCTGGTTGCGGTGGCGGGTCGGGCCAAGGCGATTTTCCGCTTTACCCAAGACGAAGATTTCATGGCATAGTGGGGTGGCCATGTTTGCGCTAGGCACATTGTCGTTGAAGTCGAATCTCTTTCTGTCGCCGCTGGCGGGTTATACGAACCTGCCCTTCCGGTTGACGGTCAGGGAGGTCGGCGGCATTGATCTGGCCACGACCGATCTCGTCAACGCGCGCTCTCTGCTGGAGAAGAACGCCAAGGCGTTCAAGCTTATCGAGACTTGTCCGGAAGATAAACCCTTGGCGGTGCAGCTTTTCGGCAGTGTGCCGGAGGAGATGCGCGATGCGACGATCTATCTGGAATCCATCGGCGTTGCCTCCGTGGATATCAACATGGGTTGCCCGGTGAAGAAGGTCACGCGCGTGGGCGGTGGCTCCGCGATGATGACGGAGCTGGATAAGACGGCCGCGCTGGTGAAGGGCATGGTGGATGCCGTGAAAATTCCCATCACGGCCAAGATGCGCCTCGGCTGGGATGACGATAATATCACGGCACCTGATCTGGCTCGCGCTCTGGAAGATGTGGGTGTGGCGGCGATCTTTGTACATGGGCGCACGCGCGAACAGGGCTTCAGCGGCACGGTGAATCTCGCGGGCATCCGCAAGGTGGTGCAGGCCGTGCAGCGCATCCCGGTCATCGGCAATGGCGACGTAACCACGCCACAAGCAGCGAAGATGATGTTGGATGAGACGGGCTGCGCGGGTGTCAGTGTGGGTCGTGGCGCGTTCTACAATCCTTGGATCTTTGCCCACACACGGCATTACATCGATACCGGTGTATTGCTGCCGGAGCCGACGTTTGATGAGCGCGTGAACGTGATGTCACGGCATCTGGACCGCATGATCGAGGTCTTTGGTGAAGAGCATGGCTGCCGGATGTTCCGCAAGGTGGCCCCGTGGTACAGCAAGCGCTTCGGGCCGGTGCATGTGTTCAACAAGCGCGTCGTGTTGCTTTCTTCCCGTGCGCAATATTACGAGATCATCGAGGAGTATCGTAAATGGCGGCAGCAGTTCCTGGAAGATAACGGCGAACTCAAGGCGCAGTATCAGCCGCCGCCGATGATCGCGTCCTTCATGCAGGAAAGCGAACCGGGCGTAGCACAACGGCAGGCGATTCCAGTGCCCAAGGGGCCGGTGGAAGTGTGGTGAGCCTTACGCAAACTTCGGGAACAGATCTTCCGTCGGCCATTCAGTGACTTTGCCGGTGGCTTTGTGCAGGGCGCCGTCAATCTCGCCATCTGGCAGCTTGGAATCTTTGGAGCGTTGATTGAAGAGCACGGCCCAGTCCAAACCATCCCAGCGGCGCACGAGTAAGGTGCTGGTGCCGGGCAGGCTGCCGCTGTGCCACGTATTCGATTTGCCTTCGCGACCGACCGGGCGCACTTGCCAGCCGAGTCCGTAATAGGAGTCCTTCAGTTTTCCTTCAGGCGTATGAGCAACAGGAGCCGCAGGCGGAGAGAACATCTCGCGGATGCTGTCCGCATTGAGCAAAGGACATTTCGCAGTGTTGTCGAAAGCGGCGGCGAAGCGGACGAGGTCCACGGCGGAAGCGATCCACGCGCCGTGGGCATCCATGGCTTCCAGATAGAATCCGCCATAAGGCCACGGCACGCGCTCTTTCACGGCGGGAAAGACGGAATCCGCGGTCGCTTTGTCCCCCATGTAATACTTCACTTCCCCCTTCGCCTGCTGGTCAGCCATGGACTTGCCGATCTGCATGCGTTTGATGCCGACGGGAGCCAGCACGGCTTCCTTCATATACGTTTCATAATCCTGTTTCGTGAGCTTCTCGATGATGCGGCCGAGGATGCAGTAGCCGAAGTTCGAGTAGGCATAACGCTCGCCCGGTGCTGAATCGAGTTTGCGGGCGAGCATGTAACGGATGATGTGTTCCGGTTTGGCGGGTGCTTCCACGCTGAGGCTCGTAGCGATCGTGCCCGGACGGAACATGGGATCAAACGCGATATCGCGATCCCAGCCACCGGTGTGATGCAGCAGGTGTCGGACGGTGATCTCTTCCCAGCGCGGATCGAGCGGTTTCTCCGGCAGCTTCAACAACTCCAGGACTTTGTCATCCAGTTTCAGTTTTCCCTGTTCCACCAGTATTAGGATGCCCACGGCCGTAAAGGGCTTGGAGATGCTGGCGATGCGGAAGAGCGAGTCCGCTTGCACGGGCAGATTCTTTTCGCGATCGGCCAGACCGTAGCCGCGCGCGTAGATGAGCTTGCGATCCTTCACGATGGCCAATGAGCCGCCGGGAACGCTGCGGGCTTTCATGAAGGCTTCCATCTCGTCATCGAAAGAGCTCAGCGGATGCTTTCCCTCCGCAGCTTGCGTGAGGAAAGCGGGACCGGTGCTGGCCGCAAGACCGGCCAAGGCGACACCTTGGATGAATGTACGACGAGACGGGGTTTTCACGGGAGCGAGAATAATTCAGAGAACCGGCGGGCGAACACTAAAATTTTCTGCCTATATTGGTGCCGGCGCACGTCCAAAAAAACATGCTTCCCACATAGCAGAGCTTTTAGAAGCAAGTCCCGGTAGGGACGGAAGAAGCGGGTGCTGATTTCAGCGATTGATGGGTAGTGTAGAGGGATAACGGAATTTCTTTCGCCCCTGGCGGGGCTTGTGGGTTGGGGAGCGATTTACCCACCATTAAAATGGCGGGCTATTTTCGGGAAGTCCCTGGCGGGACTACGATGCAAGGGGATGCCGTGGGCTTGTTCAGCAGGGCGATCTCGCCGGGGGCAGAGACTGGCGCTCTGTTTCTGGTGGTTTCTGCGTTCTGGGAGCCAACGGGTTTTCGTAGCTTGCTGTGGGCGAGCCCCGACCTCCCGGCACGGGGTGAAGCGCCTCACGGGTTATTTGATTTCGGAGCCTTGTTGTTTCTCCAAGATTTTATCGATGGTCTTATCCAGGAGGTCGCGGTAGGTCTGCACGTCGAGGCAGCGGGTGTCGGGGGTGCCTTTGACTTCGTAGAGCCAGCCGGTGGCGAAGGAGTCTTTGTGGATGAGATTGATCTTTTCTTTCAGAACGGGGTTTACACCGAGGAATTCGCCGTCGGCGATGCAGTAAAGATCGGAGATGGCTTTGAAGCCTTCCACCCAGCCGACGATCTGGCCGGGTTTCACGATGCCGCCGGGTTGGATCTCCCAGCCGTGATCGACCATCTCGCCGAGCATGCGGGTGGCGAATTTGGTGAGGCCCACACGCCAGATGCCTTCGCGATCGGTCTTGGCGATCCAGCAGTGGGAGGGGCTGTAGAGATAGTCCACGGGCATGTGCGTCACGAAGTGTGAGCGTTTGTAGTAGAGCTTGCCGGTGTCCTGATTCATGCGTCGGGCAAAGGATGGGAAGGATGGGGCGCTTGGCAAGCTTGAGTTGCGGGGAAGGTGCCCGCGAAAGATGCTAAAAGGGGGAAAAAGGGGGGAGGCCAGCTGGCGCGATAGGTCTGTGCGTGGTTAGGCTACGTCATCGTAGTCCAAACTTCTCTTTGACCAAACCAATCTCGACACGATTGGTGCTTTGCAACGGCCAAGTGCGCCGGTAACTCGGAATGTCACCGGGGTCAGAACACCATGCCACAAATCGTCCCTGCTCATCGAACACATAAGCCGGTGGAGCAGATGGAACTGCTGCGGACCATGAACTGGGCAACTGTCCAGTGAACTCGTAATAGGCCTGACCATTGCGCTGAACCATCTGGATGCGCCGAGGATTGCCAAAACGGTCAACGAACTCACGCACGGTCGAAATGCCTTGCGGCGAAATGCTGCGCGCATGGTGAACCTCCGACCCGATCCAATACACAGCAAGTGCACCTAGGAGGGCTACTGTCGCAAGAATCTCGCGGCGAGAGTTCATAGAGTGCGAAGCAAGCTAACACTCCAAGCGTCCGCCTTCGCTAAAGCTTCGGCGCGACACGTCCGCTTTGGCTCCGCGCTTTCACTCGCCCAGGCTTCTGCGGACGAGACGGCACGATAAATCCGCACGTGGTTAGGCCATATCATTTCTGTGCCCATAGTCGCTGAATCTGCGGTCGCTGACCGTCGGGAATCTCGACTCGCCCATCGGCATGCAACTCCACTCGCAAGTGATTCCATTCGGCAGCCGACAAGGGGTAAGTGCGCTCCATCTTTGTCAGAAGAACGTGTGCGGCGACGTAGCGTGACTCGTCGTTCAAGGCCTCGACAAGAAATGGACGGCATGATGCACCTGCCGCCAGAACTCTCTGCTCCGACTCGCCCAACGTCCGAACGCGTAATCCCAAATAGTTGCCGTCCCAGGTGACATGCTCGTTGCGAATCTGCGCCACCATCGCCCGATAATCGGAAGTGCGAGCAGCACAACCGAGCAATCCTGCGGCCAGAAGAACAATTGTGATGAACGACAAGGGGCGCATGATTAGCCGAACAATTGCAGTTTCTTGTTAGCCGGTGCGGCGGAATTCCTCGACCCGGGACTTCCACATTTCCGGGGTATCGTGATTCGAGGCTCCGTTGGGAATGACTATTTCGGGGTAAAACATTTGCAGGTTCACGAGCGCATTCCCGCATACGGTAGGATCTCCGGAAGTCAGCATATCGAATAACTGATCTTTCGGCGGGGGTACATCTACCCCTCGGCGCATGAGTTCCACCAAAGCGAACTGGGAATCAGGATGCGTTGGGTTCCGCGTGATTTCAGACAACTGCTCGTCGGAGAGGGGTTGAAGGCGGGCGTAGATGCGATTTATGCGCGACTTGGCGCGAAGATATACGAGCATTATATAGAGCGCGAAAGCGATGATCACGGCGAGAAGGCAGAGGGCCAGGCCAGCTATGATTCCACCCCAGCCTTGGAAGATCGATCCCATCAGGGCGTGTGTATTGCCTGAGTGCATGCTTTGGTGGAGTTTAAAGTTCAATTTTTAGGGCGACAAGGCGGTGCATAGTCAGGTTTGTTTCGTGCCTTCATGTGGGGCGGGCAGCAATTTCATCTCTCTGAGGGATGTTGACGGCAATCACAATGGTCGTTGATGGATCTGAGTGTCCGACCACAAAACAAACAATGATAGATGCCACGCCGGAAGTGATACCAGCTCACCAAAGAAAGCGAGAGCGCGGACAGACCCATACCACCGAATACGAATGAGATCATGATGGCGTTGAAGCCGGTATGGACAATCTCCCACCAACGAGTTTCAGGAACGACAAAATGGACAATCAGCCATCCCAACGTCACCAGCATCCCAATAAATCCGATGAAAAAGGCGGTGAGCCCAATGCGAGTTTCCCGACGCATGGCTCGGGAATCTGGCGGAAGATCGTTCATGCGCCTTGTTATGCCTAAAGTATAAAGCGCAGTGGTCCGGTTAGTAAAGGTATGGGATTGTAATCATCCGCCTTCGCTCAGAGCTACGGCGCGACAAGGCGGTGCATGGTCATATCCACTCCACTGCTGAACCGTCTGGGCGAATCTCCAAGCGGACTGGTGCTCCGGTCTCAGAGTGCGGCAATCGCGTTGAAAGGCGGAGGGGAAATGTGCATGAGTCGGCAAAATCTACAGTCGGCATGCGTTTTTCGGGTGGCAACCAGCTCTGATCGTGAGCAACCCATCGCTTGGTCTGGTAGTCCTGACGGCAACGAATCCATTCCGCCCCATCGTGATAATCGAAGCACTCAGGTGCGCCGCTCGGCAACGAGATGATGGCGGGAAACGCGCGACCATCAGCCAAGTGAACATCGCCAGCAGTGTGGATGGTGTCTGAGGTAATCACACTCTGCTCATCTTCTGGTTTAAGCGTCGTCTCATCCTGCCCCTCCTCATCTTCTTCATCCCATGCGCATACCCAATTCGGGTGCTCACGCAAGACTTCGGGTGGCGGCCAATCTCCGGTGTAACGTAATGGTTTTGGCATGGCGTGCGATGTGGCATAACGAATAAAGCTAAGCGGCCCGGCCGGTAAAGGCGGACGATTGTAATTACAGCGCGATGGCCGGGTTCGTTGCAGCGATTTGTTCGTTAGCGTTTCATCAGTTGGATTCGCTGATTGCCTTAGCCGTGGCTTCCACTTCCGCCCAGGCGACGGATATTTTGTTATGTTCATGCTCATGCTCCGGTGGGCAATTCTCCTGCACGTACCTTGAAAGCTCGATAATGCGGGGGACAAGAGGCAACAAATAACTGCGCGGGCTCATGCTAAACTGGTTCAAAATGCCTCGTGCAAGAATCCATGCCTGCCGGTCATCCTCCTCCGTCCCCTCACACTGGGGTGCGCGAAGGTAATCCTCAATGATGGGGAAATAGTAGGCAAAAGCCTTGCCGCCCATGAACATGAAGTCTTCTTGGCGAGACTCGGGACAATCCAGAAATACCATCCTCGCCTCTTCAAGCGTCAAGCCACCGAACATCTTCCACGCATGTTTGGCATCGAGGTCACCTCCCCAAGGATCGAAGTCATCCCGGGTGGGCAAAGAGTCGCCGGCTGGGTTTGGATTGGACTGGGTCATGGGTCCGTCCTTACGTCAGACGAAAGACCCGAGCCCAGCGCATGGTCAGGCGTTTGCGTTGAAATGCCAGATGTTCTCATAGCTCGTGAGCAACTCTCCACATTCTGCCTCGGGGGAATCGGCCCGGAACACGCTCAATGCATAATCCGCGCTGTCATCAAGCATGTGAACCAAAACCAAGCGATCTCGTTGGTTAAAGGCGATGGGCTGGATTCGCTGGCCGTCGAGCAACCGCTCTGCGCACGCCATATGGACCCACGGGGCGCGAAAAGCGCGGAAGCGCAGAATGTCGTCGGTGGGATCGTAAACTTCCATAACGCCTAAGAGGTATTGGGTCAAACTGAAGTGTGGCCTAGGATGATAAAGGTTTTGGGTTGGCTTTCACTCTTGAGTTAAGTTTACGCCTGACCGCTGGCTCAGGCAAGGATTTCAGATTTTGAGGATTTGAGATTTAAAAACGAGAAGAATGGAGACACGAATTTCACAGATTGGCACGAATTGATGGGGATGTGATTAAAAGCAGGTGAGGCTGTTACTGCGAGTCCCGTCAGGGGCTTCCCGAAAACAGCCCACCATTTAATGGTGGGTACGGCATCTCTCACAACCCAAGTCCCAGTAGGGACGAAAAAACTTTCGCTACGCACCTATACTCCAATCAACCGCTGAAATCATCGCCCCATTTCTTTCGTCTCTCCGGGACTTGCACCGCCCTTCTCGGCAACCACCATTAAAATGGCGGGCTATTTTCTTCCGCCCTCCGGGCTGGACCGGCGCGCACTTCAGGCCGCCCTTGACTCACCCACTTTTAATCACACCCTATCGATGGGGTGAGGCAGATTGGTGGTGGTTTGTTTTAACTTAGTAAATTTTTGCCGATGTCCATGGCTCGGTTTTTCAGGGAAAATCAGGATATTTTTGATTGGAATTTCCTCTGTCCAAATAGGTTGGGAGAAATGTCGCTGTGGGATAATTGATTTCGGTTGTTTGAGTGGTGGGATGGTGGGAAAGTGGGATTGCTGGCAGCTCGCTGCTGGTAAAGGACGGGTGAAACGGAGGTTGGCGCTCAATCGGAGCGGTAGGCAGCTTCCGGAGAATCCCAGGTCATCAAGCATGATGGTGCATTGGCATTGTTGTGTCCTGCATTGGCGGGGAGATGGCAGTCTTTATGGAACCATCAGGAGATGGGCCGGAGGGGAACACCCTCATCCTCAATCCTTCTCCCGGTCGAAGTTCGACTTCCGCCGGGAGAAGGAGGAGAAGAAAGCGCGTCTCTGGTAGTTAGGATATGTGAGTGTATCGGGCGCATGGATCAGGGTCCGTAAGCCGGAGGGTGAAAGGGACGTCGGTCGAGAATGGGACCGGGGAATCTCTAGTAGCCACTGCGGAACCGGCCGGGTCTTGGGCTTACGCTGAATTTGAACTCTCAATCGTAGGGAGGGAGGAAACGATGCTTCACAGGGGTCGGATGGTTTCATTGTTCTTTGACATAGTTCCTGAGACTGGCTGAAAAGCTGTCTTGAGGCCGTCTGCTGGTGGAAACTGGCGGAGACGTTGTTGCGGCTCGGTCGCGTATCTTTTTTGATATGCTCCCTCGCCACGCCTAGTCTCCACCAGTTTCTCCTGCGCAGCCGACCTCAACCCATCTTTCCAGACAGTCTCCTTTCGTTGTGATGACGAAGGTTATGAAGTGGCTGGCGAGGGTTTGGTCTGGTGAGGGTGGACTGGTTGCTATAGTACCGCAGGACAGGAGGCAATCGCGGAGGAAACATAAAACGGATCAGACGGGAAGGCCACTTTGAGGAACAAATGAATTTACGATTTGGGAAGGACGATTTACGAGTCGTTGGTGTTTCCATGTTCCTGCTGTCGGTTGGCGGCTGGCTCAAGGTCTGGTTTGGGACGACCCTGACGGAAACGCCGGGGCAGGCGGTCGAAGTTCGGCTTCCGCACGTCATCCTTACCAGAAAGGTTGGCTACGCCTCGTCATCCCGCAGACGCGTGACGGCTACGGGGTTGAGGCAAGGTCCGGTCGGTCTCTCGTGTCATTGGCTATGGTCGGGGGAGCCCTCTGGTTATCTTGGGTGGACCAGAAGTTCGCAGTGGTTGCGCTTCGTGATTTACTTCGACGGCAGTACTCTGGTATTGCCCGTCACACGTTACGCGCACTACATGAGTATCAGTCCCTATGGCCGTCTGAATGCCGCCCGGGTGGCAAAGTTCGAATCGGTGTTGGGCTTTGCCTTGCCGAAGGATTATCGCGAGTTCCTGCTGTTGAATAATGGCGGGAAATTTCACGGAGCCACGGTGCTCGTCCCGGGCCTGGATGAAAGGGTGGCGCTGGATGTCTTCCTGGGCCTGGATCTGGAGCAGGGGCAGAATCTGGATGAGTGGAACCTGACGATGCGCAAGGATCTGACGGACGGCAGCCTGATCATCGGCACGGATCCGGGAGGCGGGTTCATCTTGTTGAGCGCGTATTCTTCGTGGGCGGGCGTCTATTACTGGGATCACGCCTTCTGGTTCGAGAAATCTTCGCCCAAGAATAACCTCTATCTGATAGCGGAATCGTTTTCTGCCTTAATGGCGATGGTGAAATAATTTTTCACCGCGCGAATCACAATCCGGTTGTGACTTATCTGGACCACAACGCCACGACGACACTGAGCGCTGCCGCACGGGAAGCGTGGTTGCGAGCGTCGGAGGAGTTCATCGGGAATCCTTCCAGCCCGCATCGGCTGGGCAGCCGCGCGGACCGGGCCATAACGGAGGCACGGGAGGAGCTGGCGGCAATGCTGGGGTGTGACGCGCTGGATATCGTGTGGACTTCAGGGGCCACGGAAGCGAACAACCTGGTGCTGCATCACGTGGCGCACTCTCTGGATGAAGAGGGAGAAGTGTGGCTCTCGGCGATCGAGCATCCGTGCGTGTTGGAGGCGGCGAAGAAGTGGTTGCCGGAGCGGCATGTGCTGCTGCCGGTGACGCGTGGGGGGGGCATCGATCTGGCTTACGTGGCGAATCAGATCGCGAAGCGAAGGCCGGCCTTGATCGGCGTGATGGCGGCGAATAATGAGACGGGGATCCTGCAACCGTGGAGCGAGGTGATGGCGATGACGCGCGCGGCGGGGGTGCCGTTCTTCTGCGATGCGGCGCAGTGGTTGGGGAAATTGCCGGCGAAGGGATTGGGGGCGGCTGATTTCGTAAGCGGGTGCGCGCACAAGTTTGGCGGACCGAAGGGAGTGGGTTTCCTGAAATGTCCGGGGAAGGGGAAGGTGCAGCCCTTGATCGTGGGCGGTCCCCAGGAGGAGGGGCGGCGGGCGGGAACGGAGAACGTGGCGGGCGTGGTGTCGATGATCGCGGCATTACGCGAGCGCGAGGCTGCGCTGGCGAGGAATGAACATCTGGTGCGGCAAGAGGCGAAGGAGGCGTTCGAAGCGGCGCTGATGGCGGCGTTACCCGGCAGTGACATCGTGGGGCGTGACCAGGCGCGGCTGTGGAACACGGTGTCGGCGTTGATGCCGGAGGCGGATTGCCAGCAGCGCTGGGTGGTGAAGCTGGATAAGGCGGGTTTCGCCGTCTCGACCGGCTCCGCCTGTGCGAGTGGCAAGGAGGTGGCGTCTCATGTGCTCATGGCGATGGGATACGGGCCATCGGACTCTGGGCGGGTTTTGCGGTTCAGTGCCGGTTGGGAGACGCCCGCAGGCGCTTGGAACGAACTATTGGTGGCCTTAAAACAGGTTCATTCTGTCATGGGGAAGTAAGAATGGCGAAGGCAAGGCGGGTGAAAAGTAGCTCTATTTTGCTCAAAACCGACTTTCAAATGGGGAATTCTCGTTAAAGTTAACAAAACATGTTGACGCGATAATGACGTCCTGATTTTCTTCACAGCCTAAGGCGTACCCCGTTTGGCGTAAGAGCTAATTTTTAAGTCCATGCAGCAGCAGGCTAATAGTTCCGTACGGCGGTTGGTCTATATCGTCGATGATGAGCCGATGATAGGCGAACTGGTGGGTTCATTTTTGCAAATGGAGGGTTACGCCGTGGAGATTTTCGATCATCCCTTGGTCGCCTTGGCGGCGTTCCGCGCGGCCGATCCCAAACCTGCGATCTTGCTCACCGATTTCCAGATGCCGGAAATGAGCGGGCTGGAGCTGATCAAAGAATGCCGGGCGCTATCTCCTGAGCTGCGCACCATTTCCATCAGCGGCACGATGAGCCCGGAAGACATGGCGGAAGCGGGTGTGACCCCGGACCGGTTCGTGCGCAAGCCGTTTTTGGCCTCCGACCTCCGCCGCCCCATGGCCGAGCTTCTCGGTGTTGAGTTCGCCAAGTAGCCGTTCATCCCAGAACGTTGAGTTTTCTCAATCGTTTTTCCCCCGGCTCCGACGGCTTGCTTAAGCCTCACCGCATACTTGCCCCCGCACTTCCGCTTTGTTAGCGTCCCCGTTCCTTTGATTAGGGCTGCGATGGACTATAAGAATACGTTGAACTTGCCGCAGACGGACTTCTCCATGAAGGCCGATCTGGTGACGCGCGAACCCGAACGCCTGCAACGCTGGCAAAACGCCGGTCTGTACGCCCAGATCCAGGCCCGCCGCGTTGGCGCGCCGAAATTTGTGCTCCATGATGGACCGCCCTTCGCTAATGGCGATGTGCACATCGGCACCGCGCTCAACAAGATCCTGAAGGACATCATCATCAAGTACCAGACTCTGCGCGGCAACGACGCCCCGTATGTGCCGGGCTGGGACTGCCACGGCCTGCCCATCGAGGCGAAGGTCTCGCAAGAGTTGCGCAAGGCCGGCAATGAAGCCGCCGATGCCGCGACCATCCGCACGGCGTGCGATGCGTATGCACGCAAATACATCGATCTGCAACGCTCGCAATTCAAACGCCTCGGCGTGTTCGGTGATTGGGAGAATCCGTATCTCACGCTGAACAAGGAATACGAAGCGGCCGAGCTGGGGCTGTTCGCGGACATCGTGGCGCAAGGTTTCGTATATCGCGGCAAGAAGCCCGTGTATTGGAGTATCCCGTACAAGACCGCGCTGGCGGAGGCGGAAGTGGAATATAACGACCACGTCAGCCAGTCCGTGTATGTGAAGTTCCCGGTGATCGGCCAGTCCGGCTTGAACCTCCTCATCTGGACGACGACGCCCTGGACCCTGCCCGCAAACCTCGCGGTGGCGTTCAATCCCAAGCTGCGCTATTCCCTCGTGGAAGCAGATGGCGCTTTTTACATCGTTTGCGATGCCTTGCTGGGCAAAGTCGCGGAAAAGTGCAAGTGGACCAACTCGAACGTCGTGCGCGCCGTCGGTGCGGATGACTTTGCGACGATGTCGTATCAGCACCCGTTCTGCAATCGCACAGGCAAGCTGTATCCGGCGGACTTCGTGGAAGACACGACAGGTACCGGCTTCGTGCACATCGCGCCCGGTCACGGTACTGAAGATTATAATCTCGGTCGCAGTCTCGGTCTGCCCGTCTATTCCCCGGTGGATGACAACGGTTGCCTCGCGCACACGAACGATCTGCCCGTGGAGCAACAGATGCCCACCGAACTCGTCGGCCTCTCCACGCTGGAGAAGAATGGCGAGAGCGCGGCAAATGTCGGCGTGCTGAATATCCTGCGTGCGGCGGGTTTCCTCGCGCATCAGGAAGCTTATTCGCACAGCTACCCGCACTGCTGGCGCAGCAAGACGCCCATCATCTTCCGAGCGATGGACCAGTGGTTCATCAAGATCGATCATACGGTCGGCACGGACAGCAAGACCTTCCGTCAACGCGCCATTGCTGAGATCGATAGCGTCACGTGGGTGCCCGATTGGGGCGTCAATCGTATCAAGGGCGCCGTGCAATCGCGTCCCGACTGGTGCATCTCGCGCCAGCGCACGTGGGGCGTGCCCATCCCGGCGTTCTACGATGCCGAGAAGAACGCGATCCTCGATCCCGCGGTCATCCGCAATGTCGCCGCGCTCGTCGAGAAGCATGGTTCCAACGTGTGGTTTGAGAAGACCGCGCCGGAACTGTGGGCGCTCGTGAAGCCCGCCGATTGGAAAGGCGCTGATGCCGTCACGCGCTCCAACGACACGCTCGACGTGTGGATCGATTCCGGTTCATCCTCACGCGCCGTTATCGCGCAACGTGCGGAACTGCGTGGCAAAGGTAACAAACCGTTTCAAGCGGATGTCTATCTCGAAGGCTCGGATCAGCATCGTGGTTGGTTCCAATCTTCGTTGCTGCTCTCGCTCGCCGGAAATGGCGCAGCACCCTACAAGACCGTGCTCACCCACGGCTTCATGGTGGATGCGGATCGCGAGAAAATCTCCAAGAGCAAACAGAATGCTTACGAGAAACCGCAGACAGCGGAAGCTTACGTGAAGAAATGGGGCGCGGACGTCGTGCGCCTCTGGGTGTCCTCGCAAGATTACCGCAGCGACATCGTGGTGAGCGAGGAGCGCATCACGAAAGTCGCCGAGACCTATCGCGGCATCCGCAACACGCTGCGTTACCAGCTCTCGAACCTGTACGATTTCAATCCCGCTACCGACACCATCACGGATGACAAGCTCACGGGCATTGATCGCTGGGTGCTGGGTGAATTCGCGAAGCTGGAAGAGGCCGTGCTGGCCGCTTACAACGCGTATGAGTTCCACGTGGTTTATCAGAAGATCAGCCAGTTCGTGGCCGTGGAATTGTCCTCCATCTATCACGATGTGCTGAAGGATCGCCTCTATACAGATGCGGCGAATTCCCAACGCCGCCGCTCCAGCCAGACCGCGCTCCATCGCATCATCACCGGCCTGTGCCAGATGCTCGCGCCGCTCCTCGCCTACACGGCGGATGAAGCCTGGGAATTCATCCCGGGCAATAAGGGCACCTCGGTGCATGCGTCGGATTGGAAGCCGAGTACATTCAAACTCACGGAAACAGAACAGGAAGCGTGGAAGACACTGTTTGCTTTGCGTGAAGCCGCGTTGCCGGAACTGGAAAAGGCTCGTCAGTCCAAGCTCATCGGCAAGGCGCTGGAAGCCGAGCCGGAAATTTCATTCACAGGGACTGCCGAACAAATTCTGTTTTTGATTCGCTACGAACCATCCTTGTCGGAATTACTGAATGTTTCCCGGCTCAAGCTTTTTCCAAGTAGTGGCGACCAGCTAAGCTTTAAAATCACCGTAAACAAAGCCTCGGGCCAGAAATGCGAACGCTGCTGGCATAACGAGAACGACATCGGCCAAAATGCCGAGCATCCTGCCCTCTGCGGCCGCTGTGTGGAAGCCGTGAAAGTATCACTGTCCGGCAAAGCCTAAAAATCGTAGCAGCCGACGTAAGGAGGCTCTGACTAAAAAGGTTAGAGCCTCGTCACCTCGGCTGCTACGAAGAAGTTTCATCGAGCGTGAGAGAAATCTCCGTCCGGTTTTTTATCCCACCCCAAAATCTTCAATGAACCGCGCATCCTCGTGGTATTGCTTCTCATCGATCCCCAGTTGATCGATCACGATCTCCTTCACTTTCAGCGCGACCCGCTCGCGATCCCACTGGGTGATGATCCCTTCCGCTTTCATCCATTCCTGCGGCACCACGGCATCGATGAGATTGGCGATCGTCACGAGCTTTTCCGGCAAGATGGTCTGGCGATGCGCAAACTTCTGCGTAAGCCAATGGTCCACCAGGATGGCGATCGGAAATGACAAGAAGAACATCAGGCAGCCGGCCAAGAGATGGAAGTAGCCGCCCGACGCGATGCAAGCGGTCATCGTGGATAGAAACACGACCATCCGTAGCCAGCTCACTACCTTGGGATATTCCAGATGCGGCCAGGAACAAGGGTCCATCCCCATGGCTTCGCGTAATTGCGACCAGGCCGTTTGGATATTCGCGGCCGGCATGAGCATGGTCAGTTGCGTATCCGGCCGGACTTGATTCCTCGGCACGCCTAGCGCGCTGACGCAGGCACGGCGGAACTGATAGAACCCCGCCCGTGAGGTGCATCGTTTCTGACCGCCATACACCGTGCGCATGATGTGGTCGATCACGTCACGAGGCGTTTGCATCCGCTCGGCATCCGCATCCGAGAATTCGATGCCGAATTCCTCTTCCAAGCCCATGACCAGTTCTACGCCGTCCAGTCCCATGCCTCCAGCCAGCCACTTCCGCCTTTTTCTGGCAATCACAATGTGAGACTCGAAAACTGTCTGAACTTTTCCTTCGGCAAGTTCCGGCTTCCTGTGCTACGCTAAGCGGAACGAACTGTGAAAGACTTTTTCATACGCTGGATCAATACTACCGTCGCCGTGCTGGTGGCCGCGCACGTCATCAGGGGCATTGGTTATGATGGCATCGGCGATTTGGTGGTGGCCTCTCTCCTGCTGGGCGTGCTGAACGCCATCGCGCGGCCCATTCTCTTGCTGCTTTCCCTGCCGCTTTTGCTCCTCACCCTGGGCCTGTTCCTGCTGGTCATCAACGCCGGCCTGCTCTACCTCGTGGGTTACCTCGTGGATGGCTTCCATGTCGCTGGGTTTTGGGCAGCCTTTTTTGGCGCCCTCGTCATCAGCATCATGAGCATGATCCTGAATGCGCTCACCGGTACCGGGAAAACCAGCGTCAAAGCCAAGGCCAGCACAAACCGCAATCAGCAACGCCCCAAAGACGACGACAAGGGCGGCCCCATCATCGATGTGTAACTGGTAAGGCCCTACCGCCTCCGGTAAGCCGCATACCGCGTGGGGATCCCCTCCGCATTAAATCCCCGTTCGAAATCTGTCTTCACCGCACTTAATTCCTCCGGCGTCTCAATGCGCTCAAATGTCTGGTTCGCGTCGAACACCGTCACCATCTGTTCGTGATAATCCGCATCATCCGTGCGCAGATACACGATGCCCCGGTCCTTCAGCACGCGATGCGCCAGCTCCGTAAACCGCTCGTTCACCAGCCGGTTCCTGCGATGCTTCTTCTTCGGCCACGGGTCGGGAAAATAGATGTGGATGATGTCCGTGGAATCCGCGGGCAACAGATACTCCACGAAATAAGCGGCCTCGATGCGCAGTCCGCGCAGATTCTGCAGGCCTTGTCGCTGTCCCTTGCGATCAATCTTCCGCAACCGCCCCAGCAACCGCTCCACGCCCAGGAAATTATACTCCGGATGCAGTGAGGTGTATTTGATGAGGAACGAGCCATCCCCCGCGCCGATTTCCACCTGCAAAGGCTGCGGCTTGCTGAACATCTCGCCGATGTTCAACGGCTCAAAGAACGAGCGCGGCCGATGCACCAAAGTGGGTGCCGTTGTAGTTGCTACCGTCTCACTCATGACTGCGTTCCTTTCGGCTCGCGGCTCACAAAGAGTGCGAGGGATGCCGTGTAACCATGCAGGAAATTCTTGTCCCCGATAGGTCCGATCTCACCGTTGCAGAAAAACCCCGTGAGCGCGATGGCCCCCAGTTCCCGCTGGATAAGCCGGGCATCATGATCCGGTTCACCGAAGAGCCCGGTGCCGCGCCCATTGCAGCAATGCAATGAACCGCCGTAAATGGTGCGCCCCTTTAGATTCGTCTTCACCCGCTCCAACAGCGCCGTCATATCCTCAGTCGCCGCAGCCGCATCCCGCCGCTGGAACTGGATCGTCTGGCCGGCGCGTGGATAGGCCGACACGACGAGCACGCCCTTACCGGGATCGCCACCCACCAGATTGCGGATGAGAAAATCACCGCGATGAAATTCTTCCAGATACTCGTTTATCACCAGCCCCACGAAGAGATTACCACGCAGTTTCGATTTCTCGTCATCGGGCAACTTCTCAAACGTTTCCGTGAGGATGGAATAGGCAGGCCGGTTGCCGATCTCGAAGATCAGGTTGCCATCTGTGCGTGTGATGGTCCACGTCTCGCCGATGGGCGTGCAGCCTTGCGAGATGACCCCGGCGATCTCCACATCTCCGCTCACGGAGACAGCCACGCCGCCTTCTTCGAAAACGTCGCCGTTCAGATACACTTGGGTGTTCCGCTCCTGATAAACGCCGCTGGCCAGGCCGCCGATGACGGGCACGGGAGCGTAAGCGGCATTCCATTGCTTGAGCCAGTTCTCGGCATCCAGATTGAAAGGATCGGCAAAGACCAGCCAGCCGTTGGTTTGCTCCCGCGTCACACCCATCTCCTCGTGCCAGTAAGACCGATCCGTGCAACTGTCCACCTGGGTTTGCGTGAAGTGCTTCGCCGTCAATTTCGCACCCGGCAGGTAGTAGAGTCCTAACACCAGACCCGGCTTTTCCTCGATTTCACGGCGGCCGCACACGAGGCTCTCACTGGAGCAACCGACCAGCAGCGGCACGCGCGCATGCAGGCGCAAGGTCTCCAGCACCTGCGCGGCATGGGGGAAGAATTGCGGCGTCATGAAGACGAGCCCAAGGGTCACCTGGGGCGTCTCCAACTGGCTGCGGAGATTCGCGGCCCAGGCTTCCACCCCGGCCTCGTCATACTCTCCCGCCCAGTGTCCGCAAACCGAATACGGCGTTCGCATAGATCGAGTCTAACGGCGGAAGGCGGGCGAGTAAAGATGCTGGGCAGGTTTCGCTTCAACCGCCGGTCATCTCTTTCAACAGCTTGAAGAACCCGCGTTTGCGCTCGCTGCTGATGCCCCAGTTCACCGGCACGCTTTGATAACCTTCATCGAATCCCTCGTCTTTCATCCGGTAATCAAAGAAACCCCAGGACGCGTAAGCCTCCGTGGCCGCGACGAAATTGTTCATCGGCTTGTCGAAGTCGAAGTGGTCGTCCTCATTGAACACGATGGGCATGGGGCGATATCCCGCCACCTTGCGCGTCTGCGCGACCATCTCGGTAATACGCTTCGGGTCTTTCACGCCGTTACCGTGCAAGAGCAGAAAATCTGAGGCGCGCACGACATTCTCACGCGGCACTGCTCCACCCCCATAAGAAGTGCTCACAAGCAGGCGCCGGCCCTTTACCTGCATGCCCTTCACCCGCTCGATCAGCTCATGCACGCGATCTGGCTTCAAGATGTCGTGGTCATACTTGGTGACGTTGCACTCGTTGTTCACCTCGATGATCACGTTCCGCCAACCCTTTTTCAGCACCCAATCGGTGGCGCTGTCCACGGCACGGATGACGCTGGCTTCATCCGTCTGCCGCTGGTCCTGGCCGAAATAGAAATAGCCCAGGATCACGGCCATGCCGAGGTCATCGGCGCGGTTGATGATGCGCTCCATGCGTCCCAGGAACGGCGCACGCAAGGAACCATCGGGCGCGAAAGCAGAGTTCTCCCATGGTTGTGCGTTGGAGTAGCCGTAGGGCGAGCCGCCTTGAAAATTCACGGTGATGGCGAGCAGGCCGTGTTTGCGCCATTCTGGCATGGCCGCGAGAAACTCATTCACGTTGCGCTCGGCATCCCATTTCTTGGTATCAGAGTAGGCCCATTGCGCGGCGGTCTCTGGGTTCAGGTCATCGAAGGTGCCTTGGACCATGCGCGAGTTCGGCAGCAAACCTTGTATCTTGTGGCCTTTCCACGTGCGCCCTTTGAACGTCGGCTGGCCATTGATGTGAAACTCCTCGCCGACAATGGTGACTTCAGTTTTCGGACCGCTGGCCTTGGGGGACGAAGTGGTTTCGCAACCAGTCGCCAGCACGGCCGTGCCAGATGCCAAGCCCGCTAGAAAGTGACGTCGGGACCAGAGGGATTTCATAGGTAATGTGCCCGTATCTAACTGGGGCCGGAAAACGATGTCATCTGAAATCGTGGGGAAGCTTTTCAAACTGCAATTGAATTGCTACACCTTGCGTGATGCCAAGTCCCTCGGTCGAGATTATCTGACGCCATGAAAACGGGCTTCTCCAAAAGTGCACCGATACGGCGATGGAAGTTAGCCGTCGGAGCAAGCCTGCTCTCGTTGCTCGTCGTCTTGGTCATTAGAATTGTTTGGCCAAAGAATGACTCTGCACCTTTACCTCATGGTGGAAAAGTCACCTTGGTTGATGCGGCCAACGGACCACAGGGTAAGCTGTATTTCGCACCTCGCTCTGAAAAGCGTTTAGCAACCTGGCTGTCGCAGCTAGCTCCTTCGAGATATCCCCTGTCTATCGTCCCTGTTACAAACATCGCATCCGTTTGTTTGATGTTTGATAGAGACGTTGTAGGATATGATTATGACCAACTGACGCTGGTCGATTCCAATGGCATCGAATACAAAGGCAAGGTTCGGGGTCACGAAGGCGCCCGGGAAAGTTTCTTTGGAAATATGACCCACTATCGAACTTTCCAATTTCCTGTGGCATTAAAATCTCCTGTCCGACTGCGATATAGGGACGGAACAAATGTATGGGACTTTCAGATAGAAAAAGAAGGACTTTGAGCAATCCGAATTGAACCGTCTCACTCCACCATTTGCACATCCGCTCCCATCCAGTAAACTATTCGTGTGCCCGTCACGGATCACATACGCAACAAGCTGAGTCAGGTAACCCATAAACCGGGGGTTTACCTGATGAAGGACCGTTTCGGCACGGTGATCTACGTGGGCAAGGCGCGCGATTTGCGCAAGCGCGTGAGCCAGTATTTTCATCCGTCGCGCCGCATGGGCTGGGATCTGAAATTCAATGCGCTCGTTGATGCCATCCATGATTTCGATACGCACACGGTGAAGAGCGAGCCGGAGGCGTTGCTGCTGGAGAGCAAGCTCATCAAGGAGTTCAAGCCGCGCTACAACATCAGCTTCCGCGATGACAAACGGTTCATCATGCTGAAGGTGAACCTGAACGATCCCATCCCGCGCTTCACACTCACGCGGCAGAAGCACGATGATGGGGCGCGTTACTTTGGCCCATTCCCAGATTCAGGGGCGTTGCGACGCACGCTGCATCTGGTGCGGCAGAAGTTCAACCTGCGAGGGTGCCGTCCGCTCACGCCGAATGAATCGGATTACAAGCATTGCCTCTATGGGCACTTGAAGGTGTGCACGGCACCGTGCATCGGGAACGTGACGCATGAGCAGTATCTGTTGCAGGTGAATGCGGGTTGCGATTTCCTCGATGGGCAATGCAGCGAGATGGTCGGCCAGCTTGAGACGGAGATGAAAGCGGCGGCGGTGAAACTGGATTTCGAGAAGGCGGCGCAGTTGCGCGATCTGCTGACGGACCTGAAGCGCACGACGCAGAAGACGGAGAAATTCGAGCGCATTCCGTATAAGTTGCCGGTGTCCATCAACCCGGAGGCGGACATGCGCGAGCTGGGGCGCTTGCTGGGCTTGGCGAAGGTGCCGGAGCGGATCGAGGGTTACGATATCTCGAACATCAGCGGCACGTTTATGGTGTCCTCCATGGTGAGCTTCTGGCATGGGCGGCCAGATCGCTCGAATTACCGGCGGTTCAAGATGAAGACGGTGACGGAGCAGAACGACTTCGCGTGCATGGCCGAGACGATCCATCGGCGCTATGCGCGATTGATCAAGGAGATCAAAGGTGAAGTTTTGCCCGCAGAGGAAAAGACACCCGACACGGGCGGTGGTGCGAGCAAGGACGAACTGCAGCGGGCCGTGGATGATGTGAGTGATGCTTGGCAGGGCAAGCGGCCGAAGAAGAATCAAGATGCGGCGGCGGTGCGTTCAGAGGGACCACCTCCTCCGGTGCTGATGCCCCTGCCCTCGCCGGGTGGCGCGGAAGGTGAAGCGGTGGAGTCTGATCATCCGGCGATGGAGCCTTCTGAGGAAATGAATGCGCCGTGGGTGCCGAAGCCTCCGGCCAAGGCGAAGCTGCCGGACCTCATCCTCATCGATGGTGGCAAGGGGCAGCTCAATGCGGCGTGTGAAGAGCTGGCGAAGCTGGGGTTGCAGCATATTCCGATCATCGGTCTGGCGAAGGAGTATGAGGAGATTTACCGGCCGGGGGAATCGGAGCCGTTGCGGTTGAGTCATGACACGGGGGCGTTGAAGCTGCTGCAGCGGGTGCGGGATGAATCGCATCGCTTTGCGAACACTTACAATGCGCAACTCCGTATCAAGAAGATCTCCGAGAGTATTTTGGACGAGTTCCCGGGCATCGGGCAGGCACGCAAGTCGGCTTTGCTGAAGAAGTTCGGTTCCGTGCAGCGCTTGCGCATGGCCACGCTGGAGCAACTGGCGGAGGTGCCGGGTTTTGGCGGGAAGGCGGCGCAAGAGTTGAAGGCGTTTTTGGAAGCGCGGTCGAAATGATTCCAACCTGTTCCTCGAACGGGACATATTTGCTTCCCTTTCTTTCCGCAGATTTTGCGTGAGCCTCCCGCATCAGCCCGGTCAAAGGAAGGTAAGAGCAGTGCCTTTTGACTAAGGGAATGAACATGCGCATCACCAGTTTGAAAGTGTTTGTGGATCTGGCCGAGAGCGGCAGTTTCAGCGAGACGGCCAGCCGGAATGGCATCACGCAACCGGCGGTAAGCCAGCAGATCGGGGGGCTGGAGGAGGAGTTTTCCGCGCAACTCGTGGAGCGCAGCCGCCGGCGGTTCCGCCTTACGCCCGCCGGTGAGGCCTTGCGCCAGACCGCTCATGAAATGTTACAGGCCATCGAAGCTCTAAAGGTGCGGATGGCGGAACTGGAACAACATGTCAGCGGGGACTTGCAAGTGGTGACCACGTCCAATCTGGGGGTGGAATGGCTGCCGCGGCTGACGGCGGAGTTGCAGGCACAACATCCGCAAATCCGGCTACAGACCGCCTATCAACCGGCGGGACGGATCTATGCGGATGTCGCCGGTAACGTCGCGGATTTCGCCCTGGTGGCGTGTCCCAAGAAAGATATGCGCTTTGAGACCGTGATCCTGGCGGAAGAGCATTTCCATCTGGTCGCCTCTCCGGCCTCTGGAATACGGGGCAAACTCCTGAACATCACCCAGCAGCCCTTCGTGGCCTACACTCCCGACCCGGCCACGGCACTGCTGGTGCAGCAGGCTCTTCAGGAGATGAACTATCACGCCGCGCCCACGTTGCAGTTCGAGCATCCGGACACGGTGGTCAAAGCGGTGCGGGCGACCAATGGCTTCACGTGGCTGCCGGAAGCGACGGTGATGGACGCGCTCACCACGGGTGAACTGGTGGAGATTTTCCCGGAGCAGATCAGGGTGATCCGGCCGATCGCCGCCATTTTCCAGAAACAGCGCTCGAACCATCCGATGCTGAAAGTGGTGCGGGAGTTTTTGGGGACCTTCGCGACCAATCTGACGGTGGGCTCTGCTGATATCGCCAATGATTTTGGGAAGGCCCGCCGCAAGCTGCCGGAACTTAGCGCCGCTTGAGGCTGCTTCCGGTCTTCATTGCGACATTGCTGAACAAGCAAAAGTCTGCTTACATTCCCGCCATTATCCGGCACTGGGAGATTCTTTGTCTCCGTCTGGCCGGCATTGGCCATGAAGACAAACTTCTTCCTCAAAACGGCGGCATGGGCGGTCTTGCTGCTCAGCCTGATGTTGCCGCATGTCACTCCGGCGGCTGAGAAAAAATCGGGTGGCCGGCCCAATTTTCATCGCGAGGAGTTCACGGTGGAGGGAGTCACTCGCGAGGCCATCTTCTATATCCCGCCTTCCGCCGTGAAGAATCCAGCACCGGTAGTCTTTGTCTTCCACGGTCATGGCGGGGCGATGGAGAGTGTCATCAGCCAGTTTTCTCTGCCCAAGAACTGGCCGGAAGCGATCTCGGTCTATATGCAGGGATTGAAGACGGTGTCCAATGGCGATCCCGAAGGCAACCGCTCTGGCTGGCAGGGCAGGCCAGGTGATGAAAAGGATCGTGACCTGAAGTTCTTCGATGCGGTGCTGGCGTCTCTGGTCAAGTCGGGCAAGGCGGATGAGAAGCATGTCTATGTCACCGGACAATCGAACGGCGGCGGATTCACCTATGTGCTGTGGGCGGCACGCGGTGACAAGATCGCGGCCGTCGCGCCCTCCGAATCACCGAATGCACATTGGATCGTGCCGCAATTGAAACCGAAGCCGGTGTTGAATATCGCCGGGCGCGTCGATCCGCTGGTGAAGATCGAGAACCAGCAAAAGGCCATCACGGACCTGCGCAAGCTGAACGGGTGTGAAGACACTGGCCGGCAATGGGGCAAGTTCGGAACGCTTTATCCTTCCAAGACCGGCACACCGGTCATCGCGCTGATCCATCCCGGCGGGCATGAAGTGCCGGAGAATGTGCCCGTGGCGATCGTGAAATTCTTCCAGTCGAATTTACGTAGCGAGGAGCCGTGAGAGCCCGGTTCAGGTTTTGGCGCGTGACCAGTTCATGGCCGCCGCAGCGTTCTCGCGCAGGTGCGTGACATTGATCGTACCGGCCACGAGAGAAGAGACTTCCGGTAGATCCAAGGCAGCATGCACGCACGTCTCAACCAGATTCTTTCCTGTGCTCGGTTGGTGCAGATTGCCGGATAATAGTGCGCGTTTGAGCAAGGCGGCTTTGCCCTGACGTCCCGCAGCACGGATGACTTCCTCTTGCGCGCGATACTCGAAATTCCACGCGACCATCACGGCATCGCTCAGCTCCACGGCTTTCATCCCGCCCTCGAGGGTCATGGAGGACACGCCGTAATAGCGGAGCAGGCCTTTCGTTTTCAATTTCGCCAACGTCTCCAACGCGGGAGAACCGGTGATGGCGCTCAGGTCATCCGGTGCGCAATGCAGCATCACGAGATCCAATCGATCCGTGTGCAGGCGCTGTAGGCTGCGGGTGACGCTGCGCTCCACGCCTTCCGCGCTGAACTCGTAATGGGATTCGCCGTTCGTAAAGTCTTCACCCACCTTGCTCATCAGCAGAAAACGATCGCGACGGCCTTGGAGCAACTTGCCGACGCGCTCCTCGGAGATGCCGTAGGCGGGTGCGGTATCAATGACGTTGATGCCGAGGGATTCGGCGGTGTCCAGCAATTGCGTGAGGGTTTCATCCGAGGGCAATTCAAAGGGTGCATATTTCACCTTTTGATTGCGCCCCCATTTCACAGTGCCAAGGCCGATGACACTGCCGCGCAGGTCGAGCTGGCCGAATTGACGCTGAGGCACGGTGTTCATAGCCGGATCCACTTGAGAGATTGCTGCCACGGCAGTTTACCCACTTCCGCGGCGGGCAGTTTGGAGAAGTCTCCGGCTGCGGTCGGCTGAAGCCCTAGAGCGGGTAAGGACTTCATGACGTGGTCCGCGAGCAACGGCGCGTAAACGAGCTTGGTCGGCCACGCGATGATGCTGTTGCCCTTTGCCAGCAACCTTGGCTCGGGTGGCAATTGGCTTTTCGGATCACGCGGCTCGGCACGATCCACAGCGAAGCAGGCCCACTCCACTTCGTTCCAGTTGAGCGAGGGGAAGATGCTCTCCATCTCCGACTTCGCGCGCTTGAGCGTGTCCGCATCACTCATGGCCGCGCCTTTCTCGGCGATCTCGCCACCGAGATACCAGACCCATTTGCCTTCGTGCGGATGCGAGGTGATGGTCGCGCGTGGTTTGGGGCTGGTAGTGACGCAGTGACCGTAAACAGGTTGTGGCAAACCCTTCGCGAGAACCATGCGCAAGGGACGACGTTGGGTAACTTCCATACCGAAGCCAAGAGCGACGGCAGCTTGTTCATTGCCTTCACCCGCAGTGAAAACAAAAGCCCCCGCTTCGAGACGAATTGTTCGCCCGCCAGCGATGCTTACTTCCAAGGCATCGACACCTTTGTCGCTCGTGTGAAATTTTTGGATCTGTCCGATGATGGCGCGGCCACGCAACGGTTTAGCCAAACCTTGCACGACGGTTTGGATATCGAGGATGGCTTCCTTCACCGCGTAGAGGGAGCCGCTGGGAGGATTGGCCTTCAGTACTTCCGGCCAACGTTCCTTGGGCACATCTTCCACTTCACCTTGCATTGCCTTGCCGGCCATCGAGGAAGTGAAGCCGCCCACCAACCGGTCGCGCGACCAGAGATATTGATGGGGAGAAAGCACCTTCACGGCGCTGAGGTCCAGTTCGCCTTTGCCCGCCAGGCAATCCATCCAGCGCGGTGGCAGCGTCTTCAGTTGCTGGGCGATTTCCCGATTGCTGCCATCGATGCCGTACTTCACGCCGCTGTGCATGATGCCTTGAGAGGCCAGTGTCTGGACGGCACCGAGCGCGACCGATTCCAGTAACAGCACATTCCAGCCAGCTTGCAGGAGCCGGTTCGCGGTCCAAAGACCGGCGATGCCGCCGCCTACGATCAAGATGTCACAACGATATGTAGCCACAAAATTCACTTCAAACTAACACACTCGCGATTGTTACGCGCTGTGCTTCGACTCACTCCTCACCCGGTTCCGCTTGGGCGGAACCGGCCTCTCCTCATTAGAGGAGAGGCAACATTTCACGCACAATAGCAATCCGAGGCTTATTCTGTTTGTGCGTGGTCTCGCTCTTTCCTCAACAAAAGACATCGTGAGAAAAGGACCGATTAAAATTTTTGTCGGCTCTGCTTGTTCGTGAGGTTGCTTTCCCCTCATCCCGGCCTTCTCCCTTGGGGAGAAGGAGAAGCTGGTCACATTCTGCTGAAACTTGGGAACGCTTTGGCCACGGCACCACTGTTCGTCTGCTTGAATCTTACTGCCCGGCGCCATCCGCGCCGCCGCCGTCCAGATCGATGAGAATATCACGCGGTTCGGCACCTTTGCTCGGGCCGACGATGCCGCGGTTCTCGAGTTCATCCATAATGCGCGCGGCGCGGGTGTAGCCGAGGCGCAAGCGCCGTTGCAACAAGGACACGCTGGCCTTCTGCTCGCTACGGATGACCTCGATGCATTGCTCGATGATGTCTTCATCTTCATCGCCCGCACCGCCACCACCACCGCCGGAGCCGCCATCGGAACTGCTCGCCGGCTTCTGCAATTGCTGATGGATCTCCATCTCGTAGCTGGGCTTGCCCTGCTTGGCGATGAAGTCCACGGCGCACTGGATCTCATGATCCGTGATGAGCACGCCTTGCGCACGGATGAGCTTCGCGGAACCGGGCGGCAGATAAAGCATGTCGCCTTTGCCCAACAGATTATGCGCACCCATCGCATCAAGAATCGTGCGTGAATCCACGCGGGACGCCACCTGGAAGGCGATACGCGCGGGGATGTTCGCCTTGATGACACCGGTGATGACGTCCACGGACGGACGTTGCGTGGCGACGATACAATGGATGCCGGCGGCGCGCGCCATCTGCGTGATACGGGCGATGGCCATCTCCACATCGGCCGGGGCCACGAGCATCAAGTCCGCGAGCTCGTCGATGATCACCACGATGTAGCTGAGCTTCTCCGGGATGATGATGTCATCCTCACGCGGCACTACGATCTCTTCATCCAGTTCCACGGCGAAACCATCCGCACCCGCTTCGATGCGTTCCTTCTTCGCCGTGAGCGGCAGTTCCAGCTCGTTGGACTGCGCCTTCGGTTTGTCCTTCGGACGTTCGTTGAAAGACTTGATGTTGCGCACGCCGACCTTCGCGAAGATCTGGTAGCGCTTCTCCATCTCATTCACCACCCAACGCAAGGCCAGGATCACCTTCTTCGGATCGGTCACCACGGGCACCACCAAGTGCGGCAGCACATTGTATTGCTGCAACTCAACGACCTTCGGATCGATCATCACGAAGCGGACCTGATCGGGACCGAACTTGTAGAGCAGCGAGCCGACGATGGAATTGATGCAAACGGATTTACCGGAGCCCGTGCTGCCGGCGATGAGCAAGTGCGGCATCTCCGCGAGGTCCGCGATGATGGGGTTGCCATACACGTCCTTGCCGAGCGCGAGCGGGATGCGTGCTTTGCTGTTCTTCCACTCGGGCGATTCCAGCAGGTCACGCATGATGACCTTCGTCTTCACCAGGTTCGGCACTTCCACACCCACGGAACTCTTGCCCGGCACCGGCGCCAAAATATTGATGCGTTCTGCCTTCAGCGCGGCGGCGATGTTGTTGTTCAACCCCGCGATCTTCTCCAGCTTCACGCCGGGCGCGGGATGCAATTCGTAACGAGTGATCGTCGGCCCCTTCGTGATGTCGCCAAGCTGCACCTCGATGCCGAATTGCGCGAGCGTGTTCTGCATCAAGCGCGCGTTGGCCATCAGCTCTTCCTTCGACTCCGTAGGCTTCACGTTCTGGTCCGGATACTGGAAGAAATCCATGGGCGGCAACTGGTAGTTACCGATGAGGGGCACGGACGCGACGGTGATGGGCTTGTTCTTCTTGGGACCCGGCTTGGGCTTGATGATCGGCAGCGGCTCGTCCACTTCGGGCAAGGGCTTCAGCGAAGCGGCGCTGTCTTCAGCAACTTCCATGGAACGCACTTCCGCGATGACGGGTTCGGCGGTCTTGGCCGGAGATTTGCCGCCCAAGATGTCAGCGGTGGTGGCAGCAGGGATTTCCGTGGCGCGGATGACATCGCCCACGTGCATGGGGGCAGTTTCGGGAGCGGTGGATTTGCCTTTGCCCTTTTTGGGAGCGGCAGCTTCTTCGGGACGGGCCACGGGGACGCTGAGATCGCGCACGGTCGGTTCGGGAACCGGCTGCATGTCGGCACCGAGCACGGGTTTCTTCGCGACCACTTCCTCATCTTCCACATCGCGGGCCACCTTCTCTTCGCGAGCGACTTCTTCTTTGAGCTTCTTGGCCTGCTTCTCAAGTTCGCGGGCTCGCTTCTCCAGTTCCTTCTCGCTCAGGTCGGGCCGGCCAGTGGCCAGCGTGTTATCGGCACCGGCACCACCGAAGTTCGGCTTGAAGTCGCGGGCGAGGGCCAAGACTTCCTTGAACGTATGATTGGTCAGGTAGAGCAGACCGATGAGATAGAGGATCAGGATGATGATGGTGGCTCCGGCGGTGCCGCAGTATGAAAACGGGAACTTGTGCAGGGCCATGCCCAGCACGCCGCCAGCACTCGGCGCGTTCAAGGTCTTGCGCAACGTCTCCAGCGGGCCACCAAAAAGCTGAAAAGCCTCCATGGTGACGATGATCATGACGAGAGCCCAGCCCCAGCGGCGGTTCAAATAGGCCAACGAAGGGATGAACTGGGCCAGGCCGTACAACAGGAGAAAGCAAGGGATCAAATAGCCGGCAGCACCAAAGGTGAAGAAAGCCGCATTGGCGAGATAGGCGCCGATCAAGCCGATCCAATTGTGGATCACCCGGGTTTCGGTGCCCGATTCCACCTTATTGACGTCCAGGTCCGCAGGGTTATGGGAAAACAAGGAAAGGAACAGCAAGGCGGCGACGCCGATGAGCACGATGCCGATGACATCATGCAAACCGTGGCCCTTGCTGCTATTTTCTTCCGAATCCTTACGCGGCATGGGGGAAGACTAGGAAAAGTGGCCTCGCCGCGCAACAACGCAGGGCAAAGATATTGCGAAAGGGTTTTGGGGCGTCAGAGCGGTTTTAAAAATACTATAGCCGAGTGGCTGAACAGCCTGGTAAGCGGTCTTTTTGGGTTCTGGCTTCGTTTCGGCTCAGTCACAGGATCCTTGGAACCTGCTCCTTCGCCAAAGCCTCGCCAGAACCCAAAAATCCTCGCTCCACCCAGCTATATTATTTTTCAAATCGCTCCAACGGAAAAGAAAAAGGCGGCTCCGGGGAGCCGCCTTTGAAGAATACAGATCTAACGGTTCATCAAGCCACCGGGCCTTTAACCCCGCCACTGGCTTTTTCACCCGAAATCTCCAGCGCTTTGTAGCCGCCAGTGGACTTGAAGTAGAGAATGAGCAGCAAGTAGAGCCCCGCCATGACCAAGGGCACGTAGGAGGTCAGCTTAAGCGCCATTTGACCGCCGAACACACCGGCTTTTTGCACCGGTGCTTTGTCCTCGGCGGCGGCTGGCTTGGCAGTTTCCCACCAAGCGGCCAGCTTGGCATGATTCTCATCAGTTTTGTTCTCCTTCTTCAGGAGTTCACCCGCACGGGCGAGTTCTTTGCCGCCGTCTTCCAAAATGCCGACTTTGGCGCCATCAAGACCAACAGTCTTGAACGTCATGAAGCTGTTCTCGTTGGCCGCCTTGTAACGGTCATAGGCAGCCGGAGCCTGTTCCTGCAGGTTCTTGGACGCATTGAAGTCCTGCTTGAAACCGATGGCCGGGCCACCCAGCAAACCGGCCGAGAGCATGCCTACGCCACCTAACATACCGATGGCGACGGCGCCGCCTTTCGGGAAGCGTTCCGAAGCCACGGCCAGCATCGTGGGCCAAAGAAAGGTCTTGCCGAGTGCATAAACCGTGGCGGCGATGACACACACGACGGCGGACGTGGCCGCGCCGAGCAGTTGCAAGCCGGTGAAGCCGAGAACCGCGCTGACGAAGAGCAGGCCCAACGGCGAAATCTTATGCACAATCGGTCCGGCGAAGAACCGCAGGGCGAACATGAGCAGGGAAGTGTAGGAGAAGAGCATCAGACCCTTCATCGGGTCACCCATGATGGAACCGGTGATCTTGCTGATCCAAGAATCCGTGCCCAGTTCCACATAACCAACCAGGGCGTGGATGAGGAGCAGCACCAGCATCAACGGCGCGAACACCGTGCCGATCATCTCACCCAGCGTGACACCAGCCGAAGCGGCTTCCGATTTCGGGAATTTCTGGCCAAAGAGCATGAAGCCGTACATCAGCACCGGGATGAGGAACAGAGACATCTGAATCTTCCAATCCACCGCGTGTGCGGTGACCGTACCGGAGGGATCAACTTTTGCCGCCATGAAAGCAGAGGCCACACTGCCCAGCACCAAGCCGGCCGGCCAGCCCGCGTGCAGGATGTTGAGGTAATGGGTCTTGTTCTTCGGGAACAGCGTAGCGGTCAAGGGATTCACCACAGCTTCACAGAGTCCGTTGCCGACGGCGAAAATGAACATGCCCCAGAAAAGGCAGTTGTAGGCGGCCTCTTTGCCTCCCGAGGCAAACGCTGCCGGAGCCGCCAACGTGACCACGGCTGAGACCACATGAAGCACGAACGCCGTGATCATGAGCTTGCCGTAACCAACCTTGTCCGCGATAAGCGAACTCAGAATGATGACGACGCCGAAGCCGGTCAGACCACCACCGGTGATCGTTCCCAGTTCCGTCATGGTGAAGCCGAACTGCTCGGCCCATTGGCCCAAAATGCCGCCACGAACTGAGTAGCCGACACCAGCGGCCAAAATGGCCATGAAGCCTGCCCAAAGCAGACGTTTTGCGTTAGGAGCTATTCCATTATCCATATAAATTTGTGCTTTCTTGGGTTCGAGGCGAAAGTTTATGCAATACCCGGGGCCAAACTCAAAGCGTAAACTTTGGCAGATTCACGATTTTGCCGCCTTTCAGGGCTGATTCATGGGCGCACAGGCCCACACAGGTCCAGTTGGCGGACTGTTTTGCATTCGGGAATGGCTCGCGTTTTTCAGCCAGGGCGTTCGCGAATTCGTTCGCCAGGTGCGGATGGCTGCCGCCATGGCCGCTTCCTTGGGTGAAGCTCAGGTGCGTCTTCTTCGCGGAATCGTAAACACCTTGCGTCGTGTATTTCGCGATGCTCTTGGGCAGGCGCTTGGCGAAGTCTGGGCATTTCACGGGCTTAGGGATCTTCGGTTCCGGCTTCTTGGCCGTATGGATGACCAACGGCTCATGCTCGACGAGCGGCCATTCCACGGACTTCTTGTCGCCATACACGTCGATGCTCTCGCGGTATTGGCGCGCGGTATCGAAGAGGCTGCGGATGATGCGGGCGTTGACGTCGGTGCCCGCAAACTTGATGTGCGCCGTCTCGACGGCGAAGGGCGAGCCGTATTTCTCGGTCAATTCCTTGCGGATGGTGCCGGAGCCGAAGCAGCTCACGTATTCCGCCGGTTTGCCGATGAGGCCGGCCACGGGGCCGACGCAATGGGTCGCATACCACATCGGCGGGAGGCCCGGCCAGTAATTCGGCCAGCCGTCCATGTCCTGCTGGTGCGAGGCCTGCACGAATTGCAGCTTGCCGAGTTCGCCGTTATCCAAAAGCTCCTTCATGAACAGGTATTCCCGGGCATACACCACGGTCTCCATCATCATGTATTTCAGGCCCGTTTTCTTCACGAGTTCCACGATCTTTTTGCAATCCTCGATGCTCGTCGCCATCGGCACCGTGCAGGCGACGTGCTTGCCGGCCTTTAACGCCGCGATGGACATCCAGGCGTGATCCGGGATGGGCGAATTGATATGCACCGCATCCACGTTCGGGTCCTTGAGCATCTCCGCGAAGTCGGTGTAACGCTTCTCCACGCCGAAGTAATCGCCCACGGCGTTCAGCTTCTTCGGGTCGCGCTGGCAGATGGCATAGCAGGTGGTGTGCGGATGTTTCTGCCAGAGGGGGATGAATTCCGCCCCAAAGCCCAGACCGACGATCGCGATATTCAGTTTTTTGCTCATGGTGACCCTTTATAAAAACGTGCCGAAAGTCCCGCCCTAAGGGCGCAAGAAGCCCGCTGCAAAAGACTTTCGGTAACGCATGCATTGACAACCTTGGACCCCCTGACTGTCAACGGCAAAGTCCCCGGTTCACCGCGCAAAACCCACACAAACCCTCAGAAAAACCACATGCAGGTTGCACCTGCGGGCCACCTTTTGGAGGGAGCGTGCCCGTCTCGGGCACAGCAACGTGAAATGGTCAGATGGTTAGCAGAAGGACAAGGGTATCCAATCGAAAGACCCTTCTTTGCGAGCGGTCTCTTTGCGAAAGGGGACTGCTCTTGCTTAGGTACGTTGCTGTGCCCGAGACGGGCACGCTCCTCCAATTATAGCGTGATTGCCTGGTGCCCCGCCTGCGATTTCAGTGCGGCTTCGAAGAGTTCGTGGCTGAGCACTGCTTCTTCCGGGGTGGCGCAACTGAACTTATCCTTCAACTCTCCGGCGCGTTCGGCGGCGTAGGCGGCCCACATCTGCAGGAAACAATCCGGGAAACCGGGCTCGAAGATGCCGCCCGTGATCGTCGGGAAGGGCGTTTGGAAGCCCAGATCGATCCGTTGCCAGATCTGCTCCTTTTGCCGTTCGAAGATCCACAACGTCTTCGGCTCCTTCGTACTGTACTTGATGCCACCCTCCGTGCCCAGCACCTCGATGAACCACGTGTTCGTCTCGCTCGGGGCGAGGCGTTTCATCTCCAGGCGCATCGGGACTTCCGCGCCGTCGATCAATACCTCCGTGTGCAGCATCGCGTTATCCCACGTATCGCAGGCGGCCATGCCGCCTTTGCCATCGGGGCGTTGCGTGTAGATCTTTTGGAGCTGCGCATACACCCGGAGCGGCTTCCAACCGAGCCGGAACGGCACATGCACCGCGTGCATCCCCAGATCGCCCATCACACCGATGTCCCCGCAGAACTTCGTCATCCGCTTCCAATTGATCTGCTTCGTCGGGTCCAGATCGCTCGCGTGATGGAAGCCCGAATGGATCTCCAGGACCTTGCCGACCTTGCCCGAGCGCACGTAATTCACCACGCGCTGCGGTCCCGGCAGGAACGGAAACTCCGAACTGCACCGCACGAACCGCCCGGACTTCACCGCCGCCGCTTGGATGCTCTTCGCCGCGGCCAGATCGATGCCGAAGGGCTTCTCCGCCAGCAGATCTTTCCCTGCCGCCAGCACATCCAGATACAACTTCTCATGCAAGTTATGCGGGACCGCCACATACACCACGTCCACATCCGGGGATTTCAGGAGCTCCTGATGATCCTTGGTGAGCAGCTTCACTGTGGGCACCTGTTTGAACCATTCCAGCAAACTCTCCTGGAGATCGCACACCGCCGTGAGCTCCACCTTCACCGGGAAATCCTGGAGGACGAACCAGCGCGCGAAGGCACTCGCCGCCTCGCGCCCCATCAACCCGCCGCCAATGATTCCCACCCGCATGGTGCTCTGCTGTTTCATAGATAAGTCAGTAAGTCAGGAACCCCAATAATCGGACCAAGATAGGACGAAGCAAGGATTGAGTTATTCACTCGTTGCACGAGGGGCCAGCATTCGGTGGAACGCGGCGGCTCGCCCCGATTCCGTGTCGGGGTGTTCCGCATCGCGGAATCAGCCGCAGCACGTGAAAAGGTAAAGTAAGCCACGAAATATTTTGCACCTCACTTAACCGTCGCCCCCGCTGCGGCTGGTCTATCGACACAGCCGCGGTCCAAAGACTTCCGCTCACCGCCGCTGCTTCCAAATGAACGTGCCGATGACCACGGCCATCATCGCGAAGAAGAAATAGAGCGAATCCCGCTTCACCACACCGACGTAGATGATACCACCCGCCGACAGCCAGCATAACCCGGCTATCACGATCGCCTGCCTCTTCCACTCATCCATGCACGCCAATTAACCCTCAACACCAACCACTCTCAACTAAACATTGGCTTGTAATGCAATAGGCCCGTAGTTCCCTGAAGCCGCCTTCCTGCCCAATCCGTTCAATGTGTCACTCCGCAATGGCATCCTGTTCTGCGGCACTCTAGCCACCAGTCCACACCTCCCGAATTGCGACCCTCGCCAGCACTTCGCAAGCAACGCCGTTCGCCCTCGAACCTCGACTTTGGAGTGCGGAGGCTTGCCTCCGCTTTCCGTATCGACGCGACCTGGCGCGTCGATTCCTCCCATCACTGGGAAGTCGAAATTCGACTCAACTTCAGCGTTCCTTTAAGGAACTATGTCAAAGAACAATGAAACCATCCGACCCCTGCGAATGTATCGCTCCCAACCTCCCCTGATAGGGAGTCGATGGGAGGCCGAACTTCGGCCTGGCGCTGTCCCTGACCCGGCTGGTTCCGCAGTGGCTCATGGATTCCCCGGTCGGTCGTAAAATCCTACGCCGCCCGACGTCCAGTTCGCCGCTCCAGCTTACGAGCCCTGATCCAGCGCCCGATACACTCACATATCCTGAACGGAAACCTGGTAGGGCATCGTTGCTGCGACGCCGAAACCTTGTCCCCGTCTTCTGATGGCCTGCCCCGGCTCAAACAACCAACCGGACCGCAGGTCCCGACCTTTAACAGTCGGGGTTCCATAAGGACTGTCACCTCCCCGCCAACGCAGGACATAACAATGCATAACATCACATCGATATGTTTGATGACTTGGGATTTCCCAGTGGCTGTCTACCGCTCCGAAAGAGCACAACCACCGTTCTACCCGTCCTTTACCGACAACGAGTTGTCAGCAAGGGAATGATTACCAAATCCCCGTCAAATTCCAAACAAAAAATCACCCAAAACCGACGCCCAAACGGAACAAATTGCGGCAGAAGAAATTACAAACGAAGATTTTTCCGTGGAGCGCGGCCTGCCCCGTGCCAAGTCGCGGGATGTCCTCAACCCGCAACAATGCACGGATAAGCGTCAGCGACAAAAGCCGTGATGAGATGAAGGATACCTCGACGTTTTACCACCTTCTTACTGGCGAAAGTTCCTGTGGGTTGAAATGCCCCATCCACTTCGTTTTAACCGCCGATTGATCGACTTCATCGTGCTCATCGGGATCAGCCGTTTGCTGTTTGGGGTGGTTGCTCTGAAAGCAGTTTTAACAGAACTGGACAGACAACTTCGCCTCAAACTATATTGCTCCGCCAAGAGAAGAGAATCTTATGCATATTGCTGAATTCACATTAGAAAACTACAAATCCTTTTCCCAAACAGAAAACCTCTCTCTTGATCCTGGGTTTAACATTATCATAGGTGAAAACAATTCTGGAAAATCAGCTCTTCTCCAGGCTTTAAGCCTTAGCTACTCACCCTCACCACACAGAAGTATCGAAACATGCCCAGTTCCAAAAACGGCTTTAAATCCAAGGTCAGTCTTAAAGTTCACAATAGGAGGAATTCGAAGGGAAGCGCACAACCTTTTGTCTTCCACCAATCGATTGCTTATCCCCTGTTTGCATGGACACAGCGAAGGCGATTCTTTTACTACATTATCTCGATACCTAGATGAAAACATGCAGATCGTGTGTTCGACACACGGAGGCGGTATTTCCGTGGAAAAAATAAACGGTTACGAATTAAAATCGGGAGCGAATAATTATATTGCGGATCGCCCTGCCCGACTTTTCCCGCTCAAAATAAACTACTCGGGAATAAGGGGAGACGACAACAAGTTCTATCTGCCCACTATTCTAGACGTCGAAATTCGTGATCGCATTTACGCTTTCAAAGCAGAACGGATGAACATAGGTCGCCATCCAGTCGGGTCGTCTAACGTACTGCAATCCAACGCATCAAATTTGCCCGAAGTACTCGGCCAGATGCAGAGCAACCATTCTCGCTTTGACAAATACAACGACTTGGTTAAGCGCATATTTCCTAGCATCAATCGCATCACAGTAAGAGCGCTTCAGAACGGAGAAAATTGTATTTTCGTTTGGCAGCACGACTACTTAAGTGAACGTGAAGATTTAGCAACTCCTTTATCTGAATGCGGGACAGGAATAAGCCAAGTTCTGGCTGTACTTTACGTTGTTTTAACGGCTGACTACTCCAAGGTTATCATCATTGATGAGCCACAAAGTTTTTTGCATCCAGGGGCAGCAAGAAAACTCTTCGAAATCCTTCGTGAATATCCTCAGCACCAGTACATTATCAGCAGTCATTCTGCCACAGCCATTACTACACTTGAGCCAAAACGAATCTTGAAGATTACCATGGAGAACGGCGTTAGTCGGCTTAGTCAGATTGCTGCAACTGAGTCGGGTGAGTTAAAATCACTCCTCTCGGAAATTGGTGTTCGTCTGTCGGATGTTTTCGGTGCTGATAGCATTCTTTGGGTCGAGGGAAAAACAGAGGAAATTTGTTTTCAGAGGATCCTACTGAAAACTCCTGGGATCAAGTATTTCGGCACTCAAATTCTAGGAGTTGTTCATACGGGTGATTTCGACGGAAAACTCTCCAAGGTAACGTACGAAGTCTATAAGCGTTTAAGCGAAGGGAGCGCAATATTGCCTCCTCCAATAGGATTCGTTTTCGATCGGGAACGGAGAACACCCGCCGAACTTCAGAAACTTGAAGAAAACTCCAATGGAAAAGTTGTTTTTCTTAATCGGTGCATGTTTGAAAACTATCTTCTGAATCCGAAAGCGATCATGGCTGTGATAAACGCACGGGACCGAGAGCGTCCAAGCCCGCTAACAGAGCAAGAGGTTAATTCATGGCTCGCACTCAACAAATGGAACGCGACTTATTTCGAAAGACCGGTGGAAGCGGATAAGCAAACGAATGAAGTTTGGATTATGAAAGTCCATGCTGCGAGACTTTTGGACGCCATGTTCAACCATTTTACCACCACCCGAGTGAGTTTCGATAAAACCAACCATAGTGTCGCCCTTGCTGATTGGATTCTCGATAATTCACCCGATGATCTCTCTGAGATCCGCCTGTTACTTGTAGGATTCTTCAAGGCGTAACCCAACAAAGTCCGCCGCGCGTTATCGCAAAATTTTAAACGCGCGAGTTCCGACACCCCGAAAAAGAAATCACTCGTATTGCTTATGGTTCAGGGGATTTAGGTTCTGGTAGGCTTTCCGGCTCGAAAAATGAAACCGATGGAAGTATTAACGCCGGATACGGTCCTCGGGCCGTAATATCTCTGACGATTTCTCTAGCGATTCCAAAGAGCATTGAAGGTCCATTTACTCGTAACAGCCTATCTTGTTTTTCTTCCGGATAAACTTCTAAAACTCTAAAAGCTCCTAGCATTTCAATGGTAAACCTATATGGCGTATTCGCTTCGGCTGCAGGTTGAAATTGAAGCTTCAACGTCAATTGGCAAAGCCTATTATTCTCAGCATTGATAGCCATGTCAAAGTTGGCGCTAACATCGGTATCTTTGATTTCGGCCCCTTTTTGGGCATCAAAATTTTTATTGATGCTGAAATGCAAATCCGTAACAAAGTATGCTTCAAGCTGGAGGGGAGACGTTTTCATTAACCAAGTCTATTGCTGATCATTAACTAATTCGTCTTCTGGACGCTCTTCGGACCCTATTCTTGAAAACTTTTCTACAGTCAGCTGCGGATTCACAAAAGGCATGGCAATAAAACGCTCCACACCTCTAGTAGCATGAAGTGCATTTGCGGTGATTCGACTACTTTCCGCCAACGATTCTATCACAAGTTGGCATGAGGACCGCCAATGTGACCTAATCTGGACGGCATTGGTATGAAGTACCCAATAGTCGCTCACATTAAAATCGAGCCAGACATTCTGAGCTGTAGACGCTTTGATAGTGCGAAGATAGTTTACATCAATCCTTCCATCCCTCAGTGCACAAAGGAGTAGGTTCATTGAACGAGAAGGATAGCTGCCACCTGATTCCCAACGCGTGTATGTTTTTTCCCCGATTTGAAGGAGTTCACTCATCTCCTTTTGAGTGAGCACAAGTCGCTCTCTTAGGAGCTTAATCTCTTCAGACAACATCAATCCCATGTGTCTAGCTTTAACCCGCTCGATTTCTTTGCGGGCTTCTCCAGTCAAAAATGTTTCTCCGGAGACCGGATCTCGAAGGGCAGAAACTTCCACTTCGACCGAGTAAGCGATAGATTCGCCGTCAGGGGAAGGAATGCCGACCGGATACTTGATAGCTACATGCTTGCAGCGCTCTTTAATCGAATTCATAAATCACCACCTTTTCGGGGTGTATGGGAGGAATATACCACTATTAGGTCGCCTTCGGGACTTAAGTTGATTTTTGCGTAAAGTTTCACGCTTTGAAAATAGAACCAAAACGCGTAAGTATCACCCGGCTCAGCCATGGCAACAATCTTCCCCTTAACCCCTTTGCATTCAAGTGCTTTCGCAAGCGCTTCAAAGCGATCATAGTGCCAAGCTTCTGGAAATCGGGCTTGCCAAGCTAGGTCAGAGGTTTCAGTAGTGACAATCTTTTCGTCATCTCCAGACCGTAGAATTGCTGCGACTTGAAGCCGCCACTGGTCTGGGATTTCAATCTCCATTTGTCAGGTCGTCTCACGAGGTGAAGGTATCAATTGATACCATTTTGTCAAATTTTAGTTAAAACTTGATGCAATACCTTGTGAATCAACAGTTTGAATTTTATTTTTTTGAACAAATAACCTTATTTACTCCTCGCGATGGCCATTCCTTTTCTTAGTCTAAATTCTCCTTTGAAAGCAACCAACAAAATACGGCCTCTTCAAAACCCTGTTATTAGATAAAGCGTTTGTCTCGGTGGGCCAAGGTATCACCTCGTCAATAATCTTCATGTTTCTCGGTTTTCGCGCGCCTGTTTCCCGCTTGCCATACCCCCCTCCTCTTGTGCATGTATGTATATGGCAGTTACGTCTGACATCGCCGCGCTCGACGCCCAGTTTTATCAGTCCGCCGAATCTTTCTTCGGCGCTTACCCCAACACCGGTCTCACGTACGATGATGTGACTTTGTCCACGTTGTACTCGGATGTCCTCCCGAAGGATACCCAACTGGAGACGAACCTGGCGGAGGGGCTCCAGCTCCATATCCCCATCGTGTCCGCGGACATGGATACGGTGACGGAGGCGCGCATGGCCATCGCCATGGCCTTGAATGGCGGCTTGGGGTTGATCCATTACAACATGACGGAGAAGGAGCAACTCTCCGAGGTGAGCCGGGTGAAGAATCATGTGCATGGCCTGATCCAGGACCCGATCAAGGTATCGCCGGAACAGTACATCAGTGATGTGCTGGAGATGATGGAGAAGCGGCATTTCGATTTCAGCACGTTCCCGGTGGTGGATGCGGCGGGGAAATTGATCGGTCTGCTCTCGGGGCATGTGGTGAAGCCGCGTTACGCGACGCGGAAGGTTTCGGAGGCGTTGACGCCGCGGGCGCAGGTTCACACGGTGACGGTGAAGGAGCTGGGGAAGGACGCGATCGCGCGGGCGGACAAGTTTTTCACGGATCATCCTGGCATCCACAAGCTCTTGGTGGTGGATGAGGAGGACCGGTTGCACGGGCTGTTCACGATGAGCGACATCGAGCGCATCACGCTGGAGCGGAGTGCGCAGTTCAAGCCGGCGCGGGACAGTCAGTTCCGCCTGCTCTGCGGCGCGGCCATCTCGGCTCCGCGCACGTCGGGCGGGGCGCTGGACCGGGATCGAATCATCAATCACGTGGGCGCATTGGTGGAGCGCGGGGTGGATGCGGTGGCGGTCTCCACGGCGCATGGTCATAGCAAGGGCGTGGGTGAGACGGTGAAGCTGGTGCGGGGCGCGTTCCCGAAGCTGGCGATCATCGCGGGGAATGTGACGAGCGCAAGCGGTGTGGCGTTCCTGGCCGAAGCGGGCGCGAATGTGATCAAGGTGGGTCAAGGGCCGGGATCGATCTGCACGACACGCATCGTGGCGGGCGTGGGCATCCCGCAGCTCACGGCATTGTATATCTGTTCGCAGGCGGCGAAGAAATTGGGCGTCACCGTCGTGGCGGATGGCGGCATCACGAAGTCGGGTGACATCGTGAAGGCGCTGACGCTCTCGCAAGCGGTGATCTGCGGCGGGTTGCTGGCGGGTTGCCCGGAGGCGCCCGGAAACATCATCGAGATCAGCGGGAAGCTTTATAAGCAGTATCGCGGCATGGGGAGCATCGCGGCGATGAAGGCGGGTTCCGCGGCGCGTTATGGTCACACGGCGGACAAGACGCGCAAGGTGGCGGCGGAAGGCGTGGAGGCGTTGAAGGAAGTTTCCGGATCGGTGGATGCGGTGTTGACGCAATTGATCGGGGGTATCCAATCAGGCATGGGTTATCTGGGCGCGCCGAATTTGGAGCAATTAAGGGCGAAGGCGCGTTACATCCGCGTGAGTCCGGCGGGCCAGAAGGAAGCGGCGCCGCATGATGTGATCGAGGTGAAGAGCGGGACGAAGGAGTGAGGGAAGGCGAGTTAGTTCCGCCTCGTCACCTCGTCGGCTACGAGTAGTTAGAACTGCATGGGCTCGTTCATCTTGCTGCATTGGGGGCAGCGGGAGAGGTCGGTGTCTTCGTCATCGGTGTAGACGAAGGCGCACTTCTCGCAGCGGAAGATGCGGTCCTTGCTGGGGGAGGGTTGGAAGCTCTCCTCGCGGCGTTCGTAGTAAAGGCCGATGAGACAGAGCGCGCCGAGCGTGACCGCCACGTAAACGAAGATGAGGAGATCGGTGCTCATGGCAACGGGGCGTTCGTGAGCGTGGGCGCGGTGGTCTGCCAGCGGATGATGACGGTGCCCCAAGTGAGGTCCGCACCGATGGGACTGCTGGGCTTGCGCGCGGGCGCAGGTGCGAAGCGCAGTTGTTGGACGAGTTCCACGGCCTTCTTGTCGGCGAGCGGTTGTGTGGTGCTCATGGATTTTTGCTCCACCAGGAGGCCGCTGACGGCTTCTTGCACGGCGCTGAAGACTTGGCCGGAGGCATCGACCGCCACGGTCACGCGGGTGGGGCGCAAGGTGTCGGCGAGCGGCCAGAGCGGGAACGCGGGATCGGCGAGGAGCTTGCGCGCGGCCAAGTCACCGATGATGACGAAGGGAGATTGCGAAGGCGCGATTACGGGCGGTAATTCAATGGGCGTGCGCTGGAACGCCGGCACCACTGCGGCGCTGGTGAGCTGAGGGGCATTCGTCTGGATGAAGCGTTGGAAGGGCAGGCCGAGGCGGTCGGGATTCGCCGCGAGCGAGAACTCCGGTTCCTTCCATTCCGTGAGCACTGTTTCGCGCGGTTCCGCCCGCAACCACGCCGCTCCCGAAAACCCGCGCGGATCGACCAGCGCGAACAACGTCGCACCTGCCACGGCTGGATGCTCGTGCAGGGCCATGTTCGCCGAAGGCAGCGTGAGCAAGGCCACCGGCGCGCCATACTTCGGCGGCTGCACCGGGCGCACCACGCGTTCCGCCAGCACCCACGTGAAGAAAAGTTGCCCCGCGAATACCAGCGCGATCATGCGTATCCACCGCGCCCGCGGCCAGGATGGTTCGTCCCCGCTCATGGCTGCTTGGGTGCGTTGAGTTTGTTCGTGCTCGCGGCTACTGGAAGCACCGCTGCCGCCGGTCGAGTGGCCAGCAACGCCTTCTCCACGCCCGCCTCGCGCGCCAACGTGCTGAGGTGCAGGAGCTGGTCATACTTCACATTGCCATCCGCCTGGATCACCAGCGTGGCCGGTTTGCCGAGGCGCAACAGATCCGCACGCAAGGCCGCCTGCAAGGCCTTCTCCCCGATGATCTGGTTGTCGTAAAAGATCTGCCCGCTCGCATCCACCACCGCCACCAGCACCGGTCCCGTGATGCCCGGCAATCCTTCCGCCTTCGGCAGATCCACCTGCACCCCCGGATGATAGATCACCGAGGATTGCAGCACGATGAACAGCATGAAGACAAAGAACACGCCCGCATACGGGGCGAAATCAAACGACCCGCGGAACGGCCTGAGCTGGCGGGGAAACTTCATCAGTGGCGCGCGTTAGGATCAGTCACCAGGTTCAAGACTTCAGTGGAAGTCTTCTCCATGTCCAGCACGATGGAGTTCACCCGGCTCACCAGATAATTGTAAGCCGCATACGCCACGATGGATACCGCGAGGCCCGCCGCCGTGCAGATCAGCGCCTGCCAGATGCCGCCCGAGAGCATCCCGCCCTGCGCATACTGGCCCTGTTCCTCCATCACCATGTAGATGCGGATGAAGCCCATCACCGTCCCCAGCAAGCCCATCAACGGGCTGATCTGCGCGATCGTCGCCAGCAAGTTCAGCTTCTGCTCCAAGCGCGGAACCTCCATGAGCCCCGCTTCTTCGAGCGCTTCTCGTACGCCATCACGACCGCGATCCCGCGCCAGGATGGCCGCCTTCACCAGCCGCGCGACCGGTCCGGGCGTGGCATCGCAGATCGAGAGCGCCTCCACCACGTTATCGCGCTTCAGCACGTTTTTCACGCCGATGAGGAACTCCGTCGAATTGATCTGGGCACGGTGATAATGCAGCAGGCGTTCGATGACCACCGCGATGGCCACCGCGCTTGCCAGCATGATCAACCATAACATGACGCCACCAGACGCCAGGAGCTTAGGCAACATATTGGGTCACCTTACGGGCAGCGCAGCCAAAACTCAACCGTTGATGCCAAACTCCATCCCGCCCCTCTTTCCTCTTGCCTCTCGGCCCGGGGGCGGGAATCGTTTCCCCATGGAAAATCCAGACCAGTTGCGGGAACTCTTTCGGATGCAGAAGGCACTCAATGCCCGCATCGGCGTGCACACCGACGGCATGACGGAAGAGGACAAGACGAAGTGGATCTTGAACTACACCCGCGCCATGTCGCAGGAGATGGCCGAGCTCACGGACAGCGTGCCGTGGAAATGGTGGGCCAAATACCAGAAGTTCGACGAACAGAACGCCCGCGTGGAAGTCGTGGACCTGTTCCATTTCCTCATCAGCATGGCCCAAGTCCTCGGCATGAGCGCCGATGACGTCTTCGCCGCCTACGTGAAGAAGAACGAGGTGAATTTTAAGCGTCAGGAATCTGGTTACGTCCAGAAAGACCACGACGACTCGAAGCATATTTAAGCCTCAGCTTCGCCGCCCCATTCCAAAACTAGGTGAAACTTCTAGTGCACAGCACGTGAGGTTCCGGCCATTGTGTCGGAATGAAAATGGCTGAGCCCGAAAGATGTCGCCCTCAAACGGCGGACGACATTTTAGCTGGCCATGCATTGGCCGTCCACTACACCCCGCCAAAGGACTCCCGCATCCGTGCGACTCTACCAGCTGGCGGATATGCCATTGAGTTTCCCACGATCAAAAATTGGGGAACCGTTCGGTGGTCCTTGATCTATGCGACTGTTATTGGCTCGGCTTTCTCCCTCGCCATCCTGAATAACTTCGCCTTCTTCCCACTCGTCTTCGCACTGGCTGTTCTCGGATTGCTGGCAGGTCCGTCCAGCCGCATCGAAGCGGATGCAGAAAAGCTTTGCTGGCGGGGCAACTGGATCGTGTTCAGCAACTCTGCTGTTTTTCAGAAGCACGAGATAGCTGATGTGGTTGTCGCTGAGGCGCGCCTCTCCCGCAGTCATGGTCGTCTATGCTATCACATCCGATTATTGCTGCATTCGGGCCAGAAAGTCATTCTGGCCAAGGCCCTTCCAGACCGGGAACACGCCCTTTGGTTGGCCCAGTTAATGAAGCAAGGCATGGGTTTGCCCAGTCCCTCGGCCGCATCGCGATGCCTGTGAATTGTTGGTGGAGAACTTCATCGGCGAAATGCTCGCTTCGCCCCAAACTGCAGGTAATATTTTCCCGATGGCCTTCCAGCCCTATGACCGCGCGCGCGTGCTGAACGCCTGGCGCGGGTACAATGTCGCTGCTGCTGAGAAAACAGCGGCCGACAAAGGACGTGTCGCGGGCTCCATCGTCTCTCAGGTCATGGGCGGTCTCGGCTTGGACCGCCGCCGCGCTGAAGCCGAGATCGGCAAGGTGTGGAATCACCTCATCGATCCGCAGATCACCGCCCACGCCCAGCCCACCGGTCTGAACAAAGGCACCCTCTTCGTCTCCGTGGATAACAGCGTGTGGCTGGACGAGATCGTGCGCTATCGTCGGAAGGAAATCCTCGACCGCCTGCAAAACAGCTTCGGCAAGGAAACCATCGTGCGCATCTCCTTCCGGGTGGGTTAAGGGCACACTCTGTTGATCGAAAGACGCTCAGTCATTCTCCCCCGTGAGCGCCATCATCCGTCGCTGCAATTCCAACCGCAATTGCTCCCTTTCTTCCTCCCCGGCTTCACGTGAAATCTTGATCGGTTCCCCAAACTTCACCGTGCATTGCCCGAACGGCAACGGCACCTGAAAACGATCCCAGCTCTTGATCCGGATCTTGAACGTCAGGTGATACGATACCGGGATGATTGGCAGCTCCGTCACCTGCGCCAGGCCGATGATACCTTCCTGCACTTGATAACAAGGCCCACGCGGGCCATCCGGCGTGATCGCCAGGATGCAACCATCCTCCGCTGAGGAAACCATCTCGCGCAACGCCTGTGGTCCGCGTCTACTGGAAGAGCCGCGCACCGGTCTGGTGCCAAAGAGTTCGAGCACCCGCGCCAGCAGTCCACCATCTTTGCTCGCGCTCACGAGCGAAGCCAGCTCACGCCCCGTATGTTCGCGCACATAGCGTTGGTAGATGACGAGTGAGTACGCTAGGCGGTTATGCCAGATGCTGTAGATCGCCTGATTCTTATCCCCCGGCTTCATCAGCCCGGAATTATCCTCCCAACGAAACCGCGTGGTCGCGGCGACGATCTGCGTCAGCCCATAGATCAATCGCGCCGCCAGCCGCCCGTGCCACTTCGGCTTTTGTGGCACGACTATACCTGACTTACGTGGTGGAATGGATTTCGCCTCGCTCATCCACCGCCTTTTTTCAGCGCCGCCCGAACGAGCTTCTCGGTCGTGGCACTGGTGCCCAGAAGCACTGAGGCCGCGCGCACGGCGTCTTGCGCCTCGTTCTGTTTCATGCCCAGCGCCATCAGCGCCTGGATGGCATCGTGCAGTTTCAGATCTTCCGGGGACACCGCGCGGCTGGCACTGCTCGCCTCGAACGCCGCCGCCGCACCCACCTTGTCCTTCAACTCCACCACGATGCGTTCCGCCGTCTTCTTGCCCACGCCGGAAATTTGGGAGAGTGCCTTCACATCGCCATTCGCCACCGCACCGCGAAACGCCACGATGTTGATGCCGCTCAAAATATTCAGTGCGATCTTCGGCCCGATGCCGCTCACCGTATGGATCAGCAAACGGAACATGTCCCGCTCCGCCGTGCTCATGAAGCCATAGAGCACATGCGCATCCTCGCGGATGGCAAGGTGCGTGAGGATGGTCACCTCTTGCCCCGGCTGCGGCAACTTGTCGAAGGAGGAGACGGGGATGAGCACCTCATAACCCACGCCTTGCACGTCCACTATCGCGTACGTCGGCTGGGCCTCGACCAGTTTACCTTTAAGAAAAGCGATCATGATAAAATCAAACCCGTTTCGGCGGCGTCAGGGAAAAACCCGTGCGTGTCTGTGCGTAAGCCAGCGCGATGGCCAGCGCATCTGCGGCATCGGGGGCAGGCATCTCTTCCAGGTGCAACATCCGCTGCACCATCTTCGCCACCGCCAGCTTCTGCGCGGCACCGTAGCCCACGATGGCCTGCTTCACCTTGCGCGGCGAGATCTCGTAGATGTCCAACCCCGCCTCACCCACCACGCACAAGGCCGCCCCACGCGCCTGCCCCATGATGAGCGCCGTCTGCAGATTCTGTGCGAAGAACAATCCCTCCACCGCGCACACCTCGGGCTTATACGTCTGGATCACCTCACGGATGCCTTGTGCGATCTTGGCGAGACACCGGGATTGCTCCCAAGTGGCCGGACACTTCAGCGTCCCTTGCACCAGCGTGCGCGGATACGGTTTGCCCAGTTCGATCACGCCGAAACCCGTTCCTCGCAGCGAAGGATCGATACCCAGCAACCTCTTATGCGTGGACAAAGGCGCGGCATTCACCCCGCCATCGATCTCCACCGGCGCGGCCTTGCGCTTGCCGGTGCTGACCCGCGCTTCCAGGTCGGCGAACTGTTTTGGTGAAATGCCCACGTCGCGGATACTGCCAAAGCCGCCGTTCCTCTGTCACGCCTTCGCTTGGAGCTCTGTGGGGCGTGGGCGTCTGGCCCACAGCAAGGTGCATAAGCAAAGATGGGACAGCTTCGTCAAAATCTACCGTCCGAAACGGGGGCGCTTTCTTATCAAGCGTTTCTAAATTCTGTAAGCCAGCGGACAATTGGACGTTGCTGTGGGCGAGGCGCCCAAGCTCCCCCACAACCGCCCTAAACCAAACGCCTCTACCCTTGCCAGTGTCCGTCCTACAAACCCTAGGCAAATCCCTTAGCCCGCTCACGTAGGCCGCTGGATGGTCATTTATTTGGAACCGGCTATTTTTTGTCTTATGCAAAAGGGCAGACGTTTCAGTCCCGGCGACGACAGCAACAATAACGATTCGATCGGCAACCAAGTGCCGTCGGGTCCGCCTATGTGGGCCGTTCTCCTGCATGACGGTCCGGTCATCCTCGAGCGTGCTCACCAGCTCTTCGACGGCATGCACCAGACCACCAATCCCCGCAAGCGCCTGAAGCTGGACACCTTGCCAGTCAGTGTCTTGGACGGCGAGATCATCAATCCGCATGTCCATCACTCGATGGAACGCGCCCAGATGATCGTGCTGGCGGTCAAAGCTTCGCCCGGCCTGTCCTTCGCGGCCATCCGCCATCTGGAAAACTATCTCAATGCCCGCAACGGGGGTAAACGCGCGTTGATCGCCTTCCTGGAAGGACGTTCACCTTCGGCCCGGGCGGCGGGCCATGCTTACGATCAATTGCAGAAGATCGCGTCGCGGAATGGCGTGGATTTCCTCGCCCATATCGCCGACCCGGCACCGTATGCCGCCCAGCCGTATATTGCCTCGGACCGGACTCCCGAGACCGCGGTGTTCTTCGAGTAAGCTCAGTGGCGGGGCGCGGTTTCCTTGATGGTCTCCAGACCCGTGGCCAGACCATTGGTCGTCTGCCGGTAACGCACATCAAAGGTGCCATCAAAGTTCGCGTCTTTGCGGATGATGAACTCTCCCGGCACCTTGCCCGGGCGCTGTTCCTGGTCGATGATCCCATCGCCATTCTCATCCAGCCGGATCACGCCTTCGCGTTCCCATGTTTTCTGTCGGAGATTTTTTCTGCTGGTCAGATCCCAGCGCTGCCACCGTTCCGCCGCCAGCACCACGACGATGCCCGTGGCGATGACCATGGCCCAACGCTGCCATTGCTCACGCTCCCGCCACCATTTCTGAACGGCCTGCCACACACGGCGCCCGCGGGAACTTTCTGGAACGGGTGACGTCACCATATCAATCGAAGGCGGCCACCTTCAGACCGGTACGCTCCCGTATGGTAGCGGCCATGGTATTGAGTTCCTCCGTGGAAAGGCGGCTGGCATAACTCTCCGTGGTGGGCCGCGCCAAGGTATAGGCATGCACCTCGCGGATCTTGCCGCCCGCCACGAGGATATCATTCAAACGTCCGCAATACGCCGCCAACTCGGCCTCGGACATGGCAGCACCGTGTAATTTCAAGAACAGGCTCTGGATCACCACCGGGTGCCGCTGCGCCGTGGCCGTGATATTTTTCAGGATGCGCTCGTAGAAGATGTGCGAGCGATTCACCTGTTGGTAATACGCTTCCGTGCCCGCATCCAGCTTGGCCCACACTTCACCATTGTTCGCATCCATCAGCTCCAATCCCGTGCGCACATCGGCTTTATCGAGTCCCGCCGCATCCGTGATGAGCACGATCTTCGTGCGCTCCAGCGCTTCCGCTTTCTTCGCCTCAGCCACGGCAGCGACGCATTCGGTGAAGTTCGCGATCATCGTGGGTTCGCCATCCCCGCTGAAGGCGATGTCCTTGATATCACGCGTGAGCCACGGCACTTCATCGAACTTCGGTTCCTTTGCCAATCCACCGTCCTTGGCGAAACGGATCATCGCCACCAGCTCATCCTTCATCTGCTCCAGGTCCACGCGGGAGACCAGTCCGGGCACCCGGCGATCCACCTCACAATACACGCAGTCGAAGTTGCAGACCTTGTCCGGATTCAGGTTGATGCCGATGGAAAGCCCCCGTGAGCGCCGCGAGATGACCGGATACACAAACGTGAAATCCGCGAAGTGCCGTGAATGATCCTGCACGGCGGCCCATGAACTGCGGATGTGAATCGGCGCTTCAGCCACACCGCCACTCTAAACGTCCGCCGCGGCAAGCGCAATGAAGGGAGTGCACCGATGTTTGTCCAAGACTTCTCAGAAGCGGGCTTGCCCTGAATAAACATCTCCGCTTGGATGTCCCAATCCTATGCGTATCAGATTTTTAGCCGTTTTGCTTTTTGTGGCGTTTGCCCTCACCTCGGCCACTCAAGCAGCCCCGGCGAAGGATCAGCACGTCATCGTCATCACCGTGGATGGTTTCCCTCATTGGATCTGGGAGGACAGCAAACTCCCCATGCCCACGTTGCGCAAGCTCGCCGCCGAAGGCATCAGTGCGCCGATGAAGGTGTCCAATCCCTCCGTCACCTGGATCAACCACGCCACCCTCGCCACCGGCGTGGAGCCTGCCAAGCATCACACGATGTATAACGGCCTGCTGACCTTTCCCGCCAATGCCCAGCCGCCCAAGATCGAGCAATGGCGTGACAAGGGCGAGATCGTCCGCGTGCCCACTGTCTATGACCTGGCCTTCAAGGCCGGCCTGACCACCGCGCATGTGGATTGGGTGCCTACCACCAATGCCAACACCTTCAATTGGGATTTCCCCGAACGCCCCAATCCCAAAGGCCAGATCGAACAGGAGATGGTGAAAGCCGGTTTGATGACTCAGGCCGAGCTGGACGATTTCAATCGCGGCAATCCCGCCTGGCGCGATCTCATCTGGACCCGTGCTGCTGTGCATATCTTGGAGAAGCACCAGCCGAACCTCCTTTACTTCCATCTGCTGAACACCGATGCGAACAATCACAAGTATGGCCCCGGCTCTATGGCCAGCCTCACCGCTTACGCCTATGCGGATACCTGCATCCGCGAACTCATCGACGCCCTGGACCGCGCCAAGCTGCGGGAGAAGACCACGATCATCATCGTCACCGATCACGGCTTCAAGACGGCTCAAAAGCTCATCCGCCCCAATGTCATCTTGCGCCAGAACGGCCTCATCCAGGCCGCCGGTCCGAGTGTCAAAAGCTGTGATGGTTATGTGATGGCTTCCGGCGGTGTCGCCCTCTTCTACGCCGTGAATTCCGCCAACAAGGCCGAGACCATCGCCAAGGCAAAATCCTTGCTGACTGGCTTGGAAGGTGTCGAAGTGCTGGTGGAACCGAAGGACTACGCGAAGTACGGCATCGCGACGCCTGAGGTGAGCAATCAATCGCCCCATCTCCTCCTCTTCGCGAAATCCGGCTACGCCTTCAACGGCTCCCACGTCCTCGACACTCCGATCACCGAAGTGACCTCCGATGCGTATCCCGGCCATCACGGCTATCTGAACTCCGATCCGCAACTCGACGGCACGTTCATCATCTCCGGTGCCGCCGTGAAACGTGGTGTCAAGATCGACCGCATCAACAATCTGGACATCGCCCCCACGACCGCCCAGATCCTCGGACTGACGATGCCGAATGTGGATGGCCGCGTGCTGAAGGAAGTGCTGAAGTAAGCGCGATGCAATCAGAACTGCGCCGAAGGCACCTGATCTCTCACTGCCGAATCCACGTTGAAATAATCGATCGGCGCGAAATTGAACGCATTGGCGATAAGGCTGCTCGGGAACATCTCACACTTGTTCCGGTAATCCCGCACGTTGCCGTTATAGAACCGCCGTGCCGCCTGGATTCGGTCCTCCGTGTTCACCAGTTCCTGCTGCAGCTTGAGAAAATGCTGGTCCGCTTTGAGTTGCGGATATTGTTCCGCCACGACCAGCAGCCGTTGCAGGCCGGCCACGAGTTCCTTCTCCCCCTCCTGCCGGTTGCTTTGCGCGCCAGAGGCACAGCGATTGCGTAATTCGATCACCCTTTCCAGTACATCCTTCTCATGCGCCGCATAACCCTTCACCGTCGCAACGAGATTCGGGATCAGATCATAGCGGCGGTTCAATTCCGTATCGATATTGGCCCACGCATCGCGGATGTGATTGCGCAACGCGACGAGGCCGTTGTACTGCACGACGACAAAAATCAGCGGCAGCAAGATCAGAACCGCCAGTATGAGGAGAGCAGGCATAATCAGTGCGTGGTGAAAAGGTAGGCTGGCATCAACCCGCGCAAGGTGGCGAGGCGTTCCAGATTGCCCGGGATTTGGGCGGGTTCCAAACAGTGGGAGAAGGCGATGGCCACCACCGGCCCTTCGATCTCCACGATCAGGTCGGGATTCGCCAGTAGATATTCCATGGCCCGGGCATGGCAGATGTCATAAGCAAACTTCTTGTCTTTGGATCGCACGCAAAAGCGCCGCGAGAACTCATGCGATTCAAAATCGATGTCATCATAACCGACCGCCTGCGCGAACTTGGAAAGAAACCCTTCCGGCCCGATCGTCAGTTCGGGAAAGGAACGGTCCAGCATCAGCATGAAAAACGAAAAGTAGTGATGATGGGTCTGGCGATTGCCTTTGTTATCCCGGGAATAGGTTTCGTAGTGGTAATCAAACACCATCACCTGATGGTTCGCGTAAACACCGGTGAGCATGTTATACGCATAGCGGTTGGAACCTTGATCCAGTTTGTTGAGAAAGGAGTAATGCGCCGGGATGCCTCGGTCTTTTTCGGCCGAGAAGCGCAGGCCGAGTTGCGCCGCTATCAATTCAAACGCCACGCGCCGCTTCTTCGCAGCGATGCTGCTCAAAACACCGATGACGATGACGACACCGATGAAGAAAATGACAAAGAATATTTCCATTTGTCTGCCTGTGACGGTGAAAGTTCATCACGCTGCCCCCATGGTGACGAGTAGAATTTGCCGCTGCATTTATAGCCATGAAGTGAAGGAGCAGATGACAACCGGCTCCGAATGCGGTAAACCCATCACATGTCTGCCCTGCTCATCTTGCTGGCCGGTCTCCTGAGTTTTTCTTTCACCGGCTGGGCCCAAGCTCCCGCCACCAAACCAGCCGAGGCGCTGATGTGGAAAGCCGGTGTCGCTACGACCGTCATCACTCCCGCTACAAACATGTTCATGGCTGGCTACGCCTCACGCAACAAACCTTCTGAAGGCAAGGCCCAGGACCTCTTCGCGAAAGCTCTCGCCATCGAGGATGCCAATGGCTACCGGCTCGTCTTCGTGACCGTCGATCTCATCGGCATCCCGCGCAAGATGCGCAAGGGTTTGGAGACGCGCTTGCAATCCGCACATCAGCTCCAGCCGGAGCAATTCCTCCTGAACGCCTCGCATACCCATTGCGGTCCTGAATTCCGCGTCGGCCGCACGCCTTCCGACGAGATCGAGATGAAACCCACGCTGCACGGTGATCGCTATGGGGACGAGCTGGAGAACCAAGTCTTCGTCCTCATCGGCGAAGCCTTGAAACAGCTCGCCCCGGCCAAGCTCGCTTACACCCGCGCCCGTAGTGGCTTCGCGATGAACCGTCGTTTGCCTCAGTCGAACGGCACCTATCGCAACGCGCCGAATCCCGATGGTCCCGTGGATCACGATGTCCCTGTGCTGCGTGTGGATGGTGCGGATGGCAAGCTCCGCGCCGTGCTCTTCGGCTACGCGTGCCATAACACCACGCTGAGCTTCTACCAGTTCTGCGGTGATTATGCCGGGTTTGCCCAGGAGTATCTGCAAGCGGACAATCCCGGAGTGACCGCACTCTTCCTCACCGGTTGCGGTGGCGATCAGAATCCCTATCCGCGCGGCACCCTTGACCTCGCGCAGAAGCACGGCCGCTCCCTAGCTACTGCGGTGGAGGCCGCCCTCTTCGCCGTCGCCAAGCCGCTCACCGGCTCACTGAAGTCCGCCTACGGTGAGATTCCGCTCACCTACGCCACCACGCCGACGCGTGAGGAACTCACCACTCGTCTTCAATCAAAAGACAAATACGAAGTCACTCACGCCAAACGCATGCTGGAACGTTTCGATAAAGACGGTGCGCTCCCCCAGACCTATCCCTATCCCATCCACGTCGTGCAGCTCGGCCACGAATTGAAACTCATCGCTCTCGGTGGCGAGGTGGTCGTGGATTACGCACTCCGTTTCAAGCGTGAGTTCGGTGGCGCCGGTTCTGTGTGGGTCGCCGGTTACTCGAATGACGTCATGGGCTACATCCCCAGTGAACGCATCCTGAAAGAGGGCGGCTACGAGGGCGGCGAAGCCATGCGCTTCAGCCCCAGCCATCCCGGCCCCTGGGCCAGTGGCCTGGAGGAACAGATCGCGACGAAGGTGAAGGAACTGGAACGTGCGGTACGGCCAAACCGTTAGCCCGCGACGCTCACGCCTTCGCGACTTCCACGCGCAACAACGAGTCCAGGCTGTGCTTCTTGATGCCGAAGAATTGTTTGAACTCCTCGATCTTTTCTTTTGCCGCGTGATTCGTGAAGGGCTCGCCATCCCGCACCGCCGCGATCATCAAGTTCTTCGGCGTGTGCTCGGAAGCGACGAACTCGAACACCTTCGTCTTGTAGCCCGCCCATTCCAGATACAGCGCTCGCAAACCATCCGTGGCCCACTCCGCCATGCGTTCCTCCATCACGCCATGGCGCAACACCGGCGCCAGCACCGTCGGATGCTGCAATTGCGGACGCACTTCCTTGTGGCAACACGGGGCCACCACGATCAGCTTCGCACGCATCTCCACGCCGCGTCGGATGGCTTCATCCGTGGCCGTATTGCACGCGTGCAACGCGATCAGCACCTCAATGTCCTTCACCCGCACCTTGTCGATGGCCCCTTCCATGAAGGTCAGCCCCGTAGCATTGATCTCCTTCGCCAGCGCATTCGTCTTCTCCACCAGATCCGGACGTGACTCCACGCCGAGAACTTCCACGGGCGAATGCTTCGTGCGCCGCAACCAATGCCATGCCGCGAACGTCAGGTAACCTTTCCCGCAACCCATGTCCGCGATATTCAGCGGCTGCCCTGGCTTCCACCCGCAATCATCCAGCAGATGCGACAATATCTCGAGATACCGGTTGATTTGGCGATGCTTGTCCGCCATTGAGGGCAACACCTTGCCCGTCGCATCCACCACGCCCAACGCGATCAGCCAGTCATTCGCCGTCGCATCCAGCAACCGCACCCGCTCCCGATCGTGCGAGCCTGAAGGTGCTGTGGCTACGGCCGGCTTGTGATTCGAGAGCTGCGGCTGACCGCCCTTGCGCGGGAAGTGCAATTGCCAATCCTTCTGCGTCGTGCCCAGCAGCGCATTCTTCCACGCCCCGTGCAACTGCTCCTCCAGCCAGATGGTGCCCTTTTCCAACGGGATGTTCTTGGCGATATCATTCGTCCGCCGCGTGAAGGTCATCGCCAGATGCGGAGCCTGACGGATCTGCACCCGCCGCACCGTTATCCGCTCGATGCCGTCATCCGGTTCCGTGGGTCCGGACAGGACAAGGCGCACAAACGTGCCGTCCTGAAGGCTCGTTTCCGTCTTCGCGATGAACTCAACAATCGGATCAGCATTCTGCATGTGGCGACCACTCTACCCCATGCCCGCCAAATGGAAAGCAGACGCTTTAAGCCCCGTAGCAGTCCAGGACGTGGCGTCAGCCACGAAAGATTCATAGCGGCGGCTTTTCAAGCCGCCGGGAGGGATTAGCAACCGGTTCGTCACGTAGTGACGAAAGATGCGATTCGGTGGAGCGCGGCTGTGTCTCGCATGCGGGACCAGCCGCAGCACCAAGTTGACAGAGTAAGGGCGAGGCGGGAGGATTGGGCATGGCCGGGGAAACGCATTTGATCACCAACCTCTGCATCCTGTCCCTGCTGGTTCTGGGCCTGCTCTCCTTCATTCCCGTCGATTTACGGCGCGGATGGCAGACCGTGGCGTTGTATTACCCGGTAGTGGGCCTGGGTTTGTTGGCGCTGTACGAGGCCGGGATTCAGGCGGAGATACCGGCAGAGAATGTGCCCATCCGGATAGACCTGGCGTTCGTGCATCCATTGATTGGGTTCATCGTGTTGACGGGGATTTGCCGTTGGATGCTGCTCGTCCGCGCTGCAGACCGGCCCGCCAACGAACGGAAACCGGAGACCGGTTACCAACTGATCGCCGTCATGGTCAGTCTGGTGATCGGTTTTGCGTGGTTTTGCAGCATGTGGTTTTAAGGATGATGATTAGGGCTTACCCGTCTCGGGCACAACTCGGTGCGAGAAGTCAAACAGGGGACGTTCTGTTGGAGAGGTTGTGAAATAACTTAGACTGGCTTTGCTTAGATGTGTTGCTGCAGGCCAGAGGCCCGCGCTCCACAGGATGGAGATTTGCCGGTGGCTGATTTGGGTACCGGCGACGCAGCGCGTTAGAGCCGGTCAACACTGTCACGGGGCCATATGCCGGAGCGATAAGCATTGCTCCCGCCAGCTTGTGCCAACAAGCTCCCGCCTCAGACACCCCACGCGATGACACCAGCTCCTATCACTCACCGGCTTCGCGTGCTTATTCCGCGTCATCACCTCGGGCTTTCATCATGAGCAGTCCCGCTGAATCATTTCGCTACAAGGTCGAGAAATTGCTGGCCAAGGGCGGGATGGGCGAGGTGCTCGCGGCGGATGACCTGCACTTTGGCCGTTCCGTGGCCATGAAGGTGATCCTGGAGGACCGCGAGATCTCGCGGGAAACCCGGCTGCGCTTCGTGCAAGAAGCCCGGATTCTCGCCCAGCTCGAACATCCCGGCATCGTCCCCGTTTACGATCTCGATAAAGACCCGCAAGGGCGCGTTTTCTACACCATGAAGTTCGTCCGTGGCAGCACGCTGTTAGAGGTGTTGCAGCGGATCAAGGAAGGCGATGCCACCACGCTCGGCCAATATCCGTTGAGCCAGTTGCTCACGGTCTTCCAGAAAATCTGCGATGCCATGGCTTATGCGCATGCCAAGGGCGTGGTGCATCGCGATCTCAAGCCGGAGAACATCATGCTGGGCAAGTTCGGCGAAGTGCTCGTGATGGACTGGGGCCTGGCCAAGGTGATGGATGAGCGCCCGGATAAACCCGATGAACACCCCTCCGTCACCAAGGTGGAGGTGGCCGAGGAGTTCGCCACCAGCGAAGATGTTTCCCTGACGCTGGATGGCGCGATCATGGGCACCCCGCAGTTCATGGCCCCGGAGCAGGCGGAAGGTCGGCTCGCGGATATCGACGGCCGCACGGACATCTTCTCCCTCGGCGGTATTCTCTACAACCTCCTCGCGCTGCGCTCACCCATCGGCGGCACGACGGTGCAGGAGGTGCTCACGAATGTGCGCACCGGTTACATCGCGCCTCCCGTCATCTACAACACGGACAAGCGGCGGGATGTGAACGGCAAGCAAGGCAAGCAAGCCATCGAACTGCGGCATTGCCCGGGCGGCCGCATCCCGGATTCGTTGTCTGCCGTGGCGATGAAATGCATGAGCGTGCTGCCCGAGAACCGCTATCAGAGCGTTCAGGAATTGCAGGCGGATATCATCGCCTACCAGAACGGTTTCGCCACGCAGGCCGAGGGCGCCAGCGTGTGGAAGCAGGTCACACTCCTGTTGCGCCGGCATAAGGTGCTCGCCGTCAGCGTGGCCACGGTGATTCTGCTGGTGCTCGGTTTCATTGGCAAAGTCACCACCAGCGAGCGTAATGCTGTGCGGGCGCTGGAACGGTTGCGCAACTCTGCCCCCGCCTTTGCCGCGCAAGCCGAAGCGCTCATCGAGAAGCAACAGTTCGCCGAAGCGCTGGAGAAGATCGCCATCGCCATCGAGCTCGCGGATAACCAGAGCGGCCATCACTATCTCAAAGGCAACATCCTCGAATCCCTTGGCCGTTTAGCGGCCGCGAAGGAAAGTTACGCCCAAGCACTCAAGCTGGAGCCCGGTCACGCCTTCGCGAAAGCCAACCTCGACCTCTGCGAAGAGATCCTCCGCGCGGAAGGTGAACGCCCGGAGCTAAGCCACGCGAGCCGCAACAAGCTGAACGCCCTGATGCGCCAGCAGGGTCGCACCTCCGAGGCCGTCGCCACTCTGCGCGACATGTCGAAGGACCGGAAGGCACTGGATGACACCTGGCGCGCTGTGCTGGCCAAGGCCGGTTTCACCAAGTTCGAATACGGCGCTTCTTTGTCGCTGGAAGCCGGTGGCCTGTTCGAACTCCGTTTCGGCAACAAAACTCTCACCGACATCTCCTGCCTGCGCGGCATGCCCATCCGCGTGCTCGCTATCGGCGGCAGTCCCGTCTTCGACCTCAGCCCGCTCACCGGCATGCCCTTGGAATCATTGGACATCTACGCGACCAAAGTCACCAACCTCAGTCCGCTCAGCGGTCTGTCTCTCACCAACCTGCAGGCCGGCCGCAATCTCCAGCTTCGCGATATCTCAGCGCTCCAAGGCATGCCGCTACGGTCGTTAAACCTCAGCGAGAGCATCGTGGAAGACCTTGCTCCCCTCAAAGGCATGCCCTTGGTGGAGCTGCGGCTCAGTTCCACCAAAGCGACCGATCTTGCCCCGTTGCGCGGCATGACCACGCTCAAGGAGCTTCATCTCCAGAGCACAAGAGTCGCAGATCTCACTCCGCTGCAAGGCCTGAAATTGCAGAAGCTTTATATGAAGGGCGTCATCGTCACCAAGCTCGATGCACTGAAGGGCATGTCGCTCGTCGACTTGGATCTCGCTTTCACACCCATCAATGACCTCTCGCCCCTCACCGGGATGCCGCTCGAGCGTTTGACCCTCTCCGACACGCAGGTGGCCGATCTGCGCCCGCTCAAAGGCATGCCCTTGAAATCGCTCGCCGCCCACTCCACCAGCGGCACGCCCCGGGCCCTCAACGACCTGTCGCCCCTGCGCGGCCTGAAACTCAAGGACATCAACCTCGCCCTCACCCGCGTCGAGGACCTGTCGCCCTTGAGCGGCCAGCCTATCGAGAGCGCCAGCTTGCGTAATGTGCCCGTCACGGACTTCAGCCCGCTCACCACCTGGCCGATAAAGTCTCTCAACCTCGGCGGCACCAGCTTCAACGATCTGCGCTCCCTCGCGGGCAAGCGCCTGGAAGCGCTGGTGCTGGATAAAACTCCCGTCAGCGACCTCGCTCCGCTACGGAACATGCCCCTCACCCGCCTCTGGCTGCACGACACGAAAGTCACCGACTTCCGCATCCTCGCGGAGATTCCCACCCTCACCGAGCTCACCATTCCCAACGGCGCCAAGGACATCGAATTCCTTCGCCGCCTGCCGAACATCCAGCGTCTGGATTACAAACCCGGCACCGCCGGCACCCCGCCCATTCTCGCCACGGACTTCTGGAAAACGTACGATGCTGCGAAGAAGAACGGGAAGTGAGGCTACCGTTTGGCCGAGCTTTGGTATCGCCACCACCTCTTGCCCCCCCGCAAAATCCGGTCAGCTATTTGCATCACCAGTAAAGCACGGTGATTCAGGGAATGTAGGTTAGTGTCAACCGATGAAGCCGACACCCCCCACCCCCGCCAGCCAGCACTGGCATCAGCTCGCCACCCGCGAGGTCATGCAATTGCTGGATACCGTGGCCGAACGCGGCCTCTCCGCAGCGGAGGTGCAACGGCGTCAGAACCTTCATGGCCCGAACACCTTGCGGGCTGGTCGCCAGACCCCCGCTTGGTTGCGTTTCCTCCATCAATTCAACCAGCCGCTCGTTTACCTGCTGCTCGCCGCCTCCGCCGTCACCTTTTACCTCCATGAATGGGTGGACAGCGCGGTCATCTTCGGCGTCGTGTTCATAAATGCCATCATCGGCTACCTGCAAGAGACCAAGGCCGAAAAAGCCATCGATGCCCTCGCCAAGCTGATCGTCACTGAAACCACCGTGCGCCGTGACGGCCAGAAACTCCGCCTCCACTCGGAAGCACTCGTCCCCGGTGACGTCGTGCTGCTCCAATCCGGTGACAAGGTGCCCGCCGACCTCCGCCTCTTCTCCGTGCGCAATCTGCAAGTGGATGAATCCGCCCTCACCGGCGAATCCGTCCCCGTGAGCAAACACAGCGATGTCCTCGCGCTCGATACCATTCTCGCCGAGCGCAAGAACCTCGCTTACGCGGGCACGCTGGTGACTTACGGGCAGGCGGAAGGCGTGGTGTGGGCCATCGGCCATCAGACCGAGACTGGCCGCATCGCCACCTTGATCGAGGACGCCATCGAGATGTCCACCCCGCTCACGCGCAAGATCGCCGAGTTCAGCAAGCTGCTCCTCTGGATCATCATGGGACTCGCCGTGCTGACCTTTGTGGTCGGTGTCGTGCGCGGTCAACCCGCCGTCGAGATGTTCATGGCCGCAGTGGCCCTCGCCGTCGGCGCGATCCCCGAAGGCTTGCCCGCCGCCGTGACCATCACGCTCGCCATCGGCGTCTCCCGCATGGCCAAACGCCAGGCCATCATCCGCAAACTGCCCGCTGTGGAAACGCTCGGCAGCACCACCGTCATCTGCTCGGACAAGACCGGCACCCTCACCGAGAACCAGATGACCGTGCAGGAAGTCTGGGCCGGTGGCCGCCTCTTCGAAGTGACTGGCACCGGCTACGAAGCAGAGGGCGAAGTGAAGCATGAAGGTGCAGGCGTGCAGGCGCAAATGAACACCGCGCTGCATGAAGTGCTCAAGGCCGGCCTGCTCTGCAACGATTCCCAATTCCAACGCGATGAAGGCCGACTCACCGTACAGGGCGATCCCACGGAAGCCGCCCTTTTGGTCGCCGCGCGCAAGGGCGGCCTCGTCGCCGACGCTATCCACAGCACCCACGCCCGCATTGATTCCATCCCCTTCGAATCCGAGCAGCAGTTCATGGCCACACTGCATCACGGCGGCCGTCATGGCCGTGTCATCTACAAGAAGGGCGCCGTGGAACGGTTGCTCGATCACAGTGACCATCTACTCTCGGCCACCGGTGAATTGGTGCCGATCGATCGCGCCGCCATCCATGCCCTCGCCGGTCAGATGGCTGCCAAGGGCCTGCGCGTGCTCGCTTTCGCCCGTCGCGAAGTCGCCCCTGACCATGCGACGCTCAAGCATCATCAGCTCAAGAGCGGCCTCACCTTCCTCGGCCTGCAAGGCATGATCGATCCGCCGCGCGCCGAAGCGATCCGCGCTGTGGCCCGCTGTCAGCAGGCCGGCATCACCGTGAAGATGATCACCGGCGACCACGCGCTTACTGCTGCCGCCATCGCGAGCAAGGTCGGCCTGCAAGGTGCGCGTGATGCGCAGGGAGTATTACGCGCCGTCTCTGGCCGCGAACTGGAAAAGCTGGATGACATCGAACTCCAAGGCGTGGTCCATGAAGCCAGCGTCTTCGCCCGCGTAGCCCCTGAGCAAAAGCTGCGGCTCGTCAAAGCCTTGCAAGCGCAAGGCCACGTCGTCGCCATGACGGGTGATGGCGTGAACGATGCCCCCGCGCTCAAACAGGCGGACATCGGCATCGCCATGGGCAGGTCCGGCACCGATGTGGCGAAGGGCGCCGCGGACATGCTGCTCATGGACGACAACTTCGCCTCCATCGAAGCCGCTGTGGAAGAAGGCCGGGGCGTCTTCGATAACCTCACCAAGTTCATCGTCTGGACCATCCCCACCAATTTGGGCGAGGGCCTTATCCTGCTCACCGCCATCTTTCTCGGCATGGAACTTCCCGCGCTGCCCGTGCAGTTACTGTGGGTGAACCTGATGACCGCCGCCTTCCTCGGTCTCACGCTTGTCTTCGAGCCGAAGGAGCCCAACCTCATGGATCGGAAGCCACGCAACCCGCACGAGCCCATCCTCACGCACCCGCTCTTCATGCGCACCGGTCTGGTCACCCTCATCCTGCTCACAGGCGCGTTCGGGCTCTTCATGTGGGAGCAGCAAGTGAACGGCGCCTCGATCGAACAGGCGCGAACCTTGGTGGTGAACACCATCGTGATGGTGGAGGTATTTTACCTGTTGAACTGCCGGTCTCTTACGTGCTCGGTGCAATCACTGGGTTGGTTCAGCAACAAGTGGCTGCTGGCGGGCATTGGCGCGATGGTGCTGGCGCAGGTGGCCTTCACCCATCTGCCAGTGATGAACAAGTTGTTTCAGACCGCGCCCTTGGGTGCCGCTGAATGGTTACGGGTCGTGGGTGTCGGCCTTGCTGCCTTCTTGATCGTGGGCTTCGAGAAGTGGGTCCGGTTCCGGGTGGCCAAACCGGCGCTCCGGGCTCCGCATGAACAGGCAAACCCTTAGCCCGAAATACGTGGCCTATGGTAGAGCTATTTTTTGCGACTGGCAGTAGACCTAGTGCGTGCCCGGACTGGCAACCCCAGTCAGAGCGGAAAGTTAAAGATGAAGAATCAAGCCATAACAGCAGTGCGCGAGCAGGAAGCCCCGGTCAACCGGCCGGTGCAGATGCTTTTGTTGAGCCTCTGGACGGCGAACATCGCCTTCTTCCTCTACTCCGTGCTCAAGCACGGCTGGAACCAGCCTTGGTAAGACCCTACTCCTTCGCCGGCTTCGGCACCTTGCCGCCCAGTTCACCCGGTGCCTTCGCGATGTAGTAAAAACGCACGTTCAATTCCGTCGCCATCTTCTCCAGCTCATCCATTTCCTGCGGCTCGCCGATATAGAGGATGTAAAGCTTGGGCAGCCGCGTCACCTGTTCCTTGAAGGCATCCTTGATCACCCGCCGCACCTTAGCGCTGTTCGGTCCCGAAATGGCGAGGTCCACCTGTTTCAATCCGCCGCGCGCCATGATCTTCGAGAGCCGCATGGACGTTTGGGAAGGTGCCGTCTTGGAGATGGTGGTGAACGTGGAATCGGCGAACGATCCGCTGGACGGCACCCAGAACAGCTCCACATTGTTGTGTCGGAAAAAGAGGTAAGCGTCATCCTTCACGGATGGCGGCATGGTCTCGGGACCGTTGGACTTGCAGCTCGTCAGCGAGATCAGGGCAGCCACGAGCAGCAGTTGGCGAAAGAACGACTTCATCCGGGAAGCATAATGAACCGTTCGCCGCTGGCAACACGTTCAGTGCAGAATTCCTTCCTCCACCCACGTGTATTTCCCCGCCGTCACGTCCTGCGCCAGCCGATAATTCCCACGGTCACCATTCTCACCCAGCGACCGGAACAGCTCTTGCAACCGCAACCGCGCATTCACGCAGAAGCAATCCGCCAGCTCCAGCGCCTCCGCCCGATGCTCGCGTTCCCAAATGCTTTGCGCCCGGGACAACGTGGCCGTCATCGCAAACAGTTCCGTGCCGATATCCACAAACCGCCCGAGCAAGATCTGTTGCTTCTCCAGCTTCGGCCCAAAACGCATCATCGCGTGGAAGAGCGCGCGGCTCAACTTGCGACCCGTGCATCGCACATAACTCAGGTGCTTGCTCAACGGCGAGACCAGCGTCGGCGCGCCATTACCAAACGACACCCATTGTTGCGGATACCACTTGGCATAAAACAATCCCGCCTTCACCGCCGCCTTCGCCCGCTCCTTCATCGGCAAACGCGTATTCAAGACCGCCCCGCCTGCGCGCAGATGCGGGTCCAGCGCTTCCCGCGCGATGAACAGCCGCATGATCTCGCTGGAACCTTCGAAAATAGTGTTGATGCGGCTATCCCGCAACATGCGCTCGATGGCTATCGGCTGCTCTCCCCGCGCTTTGAGCGACTCCGCCGTCTCATAACCCCGTCCACCCCGGATCTGCATCGTATCATTCACGATGGCCCAGGCGCGTTCCGTGCCCCACAGCTTGCACATGGCCGCTTCCACGCGGATGTCCGCGTGCTTGTCCTTGTCCACCTTGCTTGCGGTGAGCATCGTCATCGCTTCCATGGCGAAGGTATCCGCCGCCATCCGTGCGAGCTTGTCGGCGATCGCCGCGTGCTTGCCGATGGGTGCACCCCATTGCTCGCGTTCTTTCGCCCACTCACGGGCGATCTGCAGGCAACGTTTCGCCAAGCCCGTGCAAGCCGCCGGCAAGGTGAGCCGACCTGTATTCAAAGTGGAAAGCGCCACCTTCAAACCTTTGCCCTCTCCGAGCAAAATATTCTCCCGCGGCACCTTCACATTCGTGAATTTGATCACGCCATTGTAGAGCGCGCGCAATCCCATGAAATGACAGCGCCGCACCACCTCTACGCCCGTAGAGCGCGTGTCCACGATGAACGCGGTCACTTGCTCGCGCCCTTTGCCATTCGTCGCGGGCGTCTTGGCCATCACTACCAACAAGCCCGCCTTCGTGCCGTTCGTGCACCAGAGCTTTTCTCCGTTCAGGATAAAATATTGGCCGTCGGTTGTGGGTTCCGCATGCGTCTGCATCCGTGCCGGATCAGAGCCCACACCCGTTTCGGTCAGCGCGAACGCCGAGATCTCTCCCTTCGCAATCCGTGGCAGAAAACGTTTCTTCTGCTCCTCGGTGCCGAAAAGGATGAGCGGTTGCGGCACGCCGATGGATTGATGCGCCGAGATGAGCGCCGTGAGATTGCCACAATGGCTGCCCAGCATCTCCGCCGCGCGGCAATAGTTTGTCTGTGACATGCCCAACCCGCCAAAGCGCGGCGAAATCTTGATGCCGAACGCGCCCAGTTCCTTCAGCCCGAGAATAACCTTGGGTGGAATCTCACCCGTGCGATCAATTTCATCCGGATTCACATACTGCCGGAGATAATCGCCGAGCCGATGGAGAAAGGCGTCCCCTTGGTCGCGATCCTCATGGCTCTGTTCGGGAAATGGAAAGGCCTCGGCAAAACGCGTCTCGCCCATGAACAAGCCACTGGCGTAGGTGGCGCGGTTTCGCTCTGGCTCCCGGGCAGCCTCTGTCATCTCCAAGGCGGCCCGCTGTCCGGCGGACATCTTGGACGTGTCAATCAGCGAGGAACCATCGTCCGTGACGGGCGTCTTGGTTTCATTGGTCTCCAGAGTTTTCATACGGCGACTCCTTTCTGGGGATAGAACGTTTCGTGACTCGCGGCCTTGCTTTTCAAAAGGGTGCACGGGGCGAAATAAGGATCGCCCAGGTCCATCTCGTTTTGCAGCTCACTGACCACCCGGGCCAGCCCGAGTGAATCCGCATAACGCAGCGGCCCGCCCCGGAACGGGGCGAACCCGGTGCCCATGACCATGGCGAAATCCACATCCTCCGGCGACGTGACGACTTCCTCCTCCAGGCAACGCGCGGCTTCATTGATCATCAGCAGCACCATGCGGCGTTGCAGATCGGCGCGCGAAAGTTTGTTGGCTCCGCTCGGATGCTGAAACATCACCACGGCCACATTGGGCTGCGGGGTCTTGCCTTCGTGCCGGTAGAAGCCTTGCTTGCTCTTCCGTCCCAGGAATCCGGCGGCCAAGAGATTCTTCAACACACCCGGCGTGTTCATCCGGTCGGCGAAGCTTAGCGTGAGCGTCTCCGCCACGTGATGCGCCACATCCAGGCCGACCTCATCCACCAGCCGTAACGGCCCCATCGGCATGCCGAACTCCAGCATCGCTCCGTCGATATCCTCGATCCGTGCTCCCATCGTGAACAGCGTCGCCGCTTCCATCAGATAGGGCATCAGGATGCGGTTCACCAGAAAGCCAGGGCTGTCGCTCACCACCACCGGCAGCTTGCCGATCTGTTGCACAAATCGCACCGTGCGCTCCAGCACCACCGGGTCGGTATGATGCCCGACCACCACTTCCACCAATTGCATGCGATGCACTGGATTGAAGAAGTGGATGCCCACCACGCGTTCCGGCGAGTTCGTTGCCTCCGCGATCTCTGAAACGGATAACGCCGAGGTATTGGTGGCGAGAATGGTATCCGGTCCCGTGCTCTCGGCGAGTTGACGGAACAGCTCTTTCTTCAGATCCATCTTCTCCACCGCCGCTTCAATCACGAGGTCAGCGTGTTTCAACGAAACGGCTCCGGTTGCCGGATAGATACGGTCATAACCAGCCTTGGCTTCCGTGCGCGTGAGGATGTGCCGTTTCACCGCCTCTTCGTAATTCTTATGGATGGCCGTCATGCCTCGCGCCACTGCTTCGGGATTCAGATCACGAAGGATGACCGGCAGCTTGCGCGAGGAGAGCCAATGCGCGATACCCGCACCCATCACACCCGCACCGATGACCGCGGGGTGTTTGATCGGCGACAAGTGATCCGTGCTCTTGGCTGGCTTGCTGCCCGATTTGCGCACGGGCACGGACCGCAGGCTGAAGCCCGTCTCCGCCTGGATTTTCTTGGAGCGTTCTTGCAGGAGGAAAAGCCGCAGGAGATTGCGCGAAGCTTCGGTCTGCGCCAGCTCCAGGATCGCCTCACGCTCGCGCCGGAGTGAGTTCTCCACGCTGCCGCCCACACCCAGACAGGTGACTTCGAGCGCTTTCAATACGCCCGGATAATGCCCGTACGTATCGCGCATCAAACGCGTGCGGACATACGGCAACGTCAGCCGCGCCACGGGTGAATTGTTGGTGAGCATCACCGCGAGCTTGCGTGAAGCGGGACGTTTGCCACGTCGCGCCCATTGCCGCGCGAGGTCTAATAAACGCTCCTTCGGTGCCGTGGCATCGATGAGCCCCACCTTCAACGCCTTGCGTGCCGGGACCATCTTGCCTTTCAAGATGAGATCGAGCGCCACGGGCAAACCGACGAGTTGCGGCAAGCGCGTGCAACCGCCCCACGCGGGCAGGATGCCGAGCTGCGTTTCCGGAAAGCCCAGCTTGGTGGCCTTGTCCGGCGAGGCGATCCGGTAATCACACGCGATGGCCAGCTCCATGCCACCGCCCACACACGCGCCGTGAATGGCGGCCACGGTCGGAACTTTCAGTGCGGCGAGATGAGTGAAGACGCGCTGCCCGAGTTCGATGAATCCGGTCAGACCGGGTGACGGCTCGGCTGACGATTCCAGCGAAGCGGACAGCGCGTGCAAATCTGCGCCTGCGATGAAGATGGATTCCTTGGCACTGCGCAGCACCACGCTGCGCACGCGCGTATCTTGCGCGATGATGCCCAGATGTTCATCCAGCTCTTGCAGGACCGATTCATTAAAAACATTGGCGGAAGTGCCGGGACAATCGAACGTCAACACACAGACGCCATCGGCCAGCACCTCGTGTTGCACCGCGCCCCCGGATGATGGCGGCGGCGTGAGGTCACCTTCCCCCGGTTTGGTGACCAGCCGTTCCGTGATGGGTTTCGTTATTTTCATACGCTCCTTTCCAGCCAGACCGCACCGCCCTGGCCGCCGCCCACACAGAGGGAGACCAGCGCCCGTGCACCCTGACGTCTTTCCAGTTCCTTCAACGCCGTCAAAATCAAACGTGCTCCGGTGGCGCCCACCGGATGACCCAAGGCGATCGAACCGCCATTCACATTCAACTTGTCCATGGGCACCTCGCCCAAGGGCGTGCGCCGGCCCAGCACCTTGCGGGAGAACTTCTCCGACTTCGCCGCCCGCAATACCCCGAGGACTTGCGCCGCGAAGGCTTCATTGACCTCCAGCAGATCCGCCTGCTCCATCTCCAGACCCGTAAGCTCTTCCAAGCGGTCCATCGCGAAGACTGGCCCCAGTCCCATGCGCTCCGGATCGCAACCCGTGTAGGCATAAGCCTTCAGGTAACCCAGCGGCTGGTAGTTCAACTCTTCGGCCATCTCCTCGCTCATCACGAGCAAGGCCACGGCACCATCGGTGACTTGGGAGGAATTACCTGCCGTCACGGTACCGGTTCCGCGCTCGAAGATGGGGCGAAGCTTCGCCAGCACCTCTGGTGATTGATCGGCGCGGGGGCCGTTGTCTTTCACCACCGGATCCTTGCCGGGAAGATAAACCGGCGTGATCTCTTCCTGCAGACGTTCGGTGGCCGCCAACGCTTTGCGATGTGACTCGATAGCAAAGGCGTCCTGTTCTTCGCGAGAGATGCCGAGCTCGCGCGCGAGCACTTCGGCCGTCTGGCCCATGTTCAAGCCGCAGACGGGATCAGTCAGACCTAGCAACAGGCCGACGCGCGGACTGAAATCTTTTGGGCGAAATCCCGCCATCGCTTGCAACTTCAGCGGCAACGTCTTGGCCTTGTTCAAGCGCGTGAATTTTTCCGCCGCACTGAGCGGATACATCAGCGGCACTTGCGACATGCTCTCTGCGCCACCCACGATGAACACCTCACCGCGTCCGGCCATCATGTGCTCGTAAGCTTGCGTGACCGCTTCCATGCCCGAAGCGCAGTTGCGATGCACGGTGAGCGCCGGAACACTTTCCGGTATGCCCGCGCGCAAAGCGATGACGCGCGCGACGTTCGCCGCATCCGCCGGTTGGGCCACACAGCCGAAGATGACTTCATCCACGAGGCCCGGGTCGAGGCCTGTGCGGGTCAGGAGCGCGTTCACCGCAACGCGACCCAATTCCTCCGCACCGAGAGCGGCGAAGTCCGTGCCAGCTTTGATGAACGGGGTGCGGACACCGTCCACAATGGCGAGTTGCTGCGTTTTCATGAGGCCACCTCAACTTTTGAATGTTTGCCGTTCAGACTGGTTCCGTCCGGTTTCACCCCGTTGCCATTCACCGCGGGTTGGAATCCCGAAGTTCGCGGGCGGTGATCCACCACCTTCTGTTCCTTGAGCTGCGTGCCCACACCTTGCAGTTCGCGCATCGTGGCGGCGTCATGGTACTCGACGCGATTCGGGCGGAACTCCGTGTGGGCGGCGAACCGATGGTTCAGATTGCGCGTCACCTGGTCGTGCGCGTCATCGTTCAGTGCGTGGACGTGGAGGATGATCTCGTCGAGGTCCATCGGGTCATCATGCTGCTTGCGCAATTCAAGCTGCCAGGCACCGATGCCCGGTGCGTCATCCAGCACATGTTCCAGCTCGTTGAAGTCGATGAGCGTGCCCTTCAGCTTGTCCAGGTGCATCTCGCGGATCTCGGAGCGGCGGGAGATGCGACCCACCAGGCGCGGCAACTGACGTTCGCAGTAAGGGCACTTCTCATAAGTCAGCCCGCCGTCGATGTAATCGCCCGTGCGGTAACGCAGCACCACGCTGCCGCGTGAATCGAGTGGCGTGTAAACGATCTCACCGGGATGACCGGGTGGAACGACCTCGCCCGTGTCGGGATTGATGATCTCGATGATGCCGGTATCGGGATACAGGTGGAAACCGGTGGACGGTTCCTCAATCGCACAGGGGCATTCCGCCCAGGCGCACTTGGCCTCGGTGAAACCATAGGTGCTGATGACGTCGATATCCGGCGCCTGCATGTCCGCGGCGAAGAGCGCCAGTTTACGGCGCATGCCATCGGGCACTTTCTCACCACCCAGCACGATACGTTTTAGGTTCGGGCACCGCACGCCCTCCTGCACGGCCTCATGCAGCACGTGATAGATGAAGGTGGGCATGCCTACGAGCACGTCTGGCTGGATCTTGCGCAACATGCGGAGATTGCCCTCCGTGCCCATCACCTTGCCACCACCCGTGCTCAGCATGAAAACGCCAAACTCAGTAGCGCCGTAATGCGTCTGCCAGAATGCCAGATGCGGTGCGTAAGGAAAAAGGTTCAGCAACCGGTATTCCATTTTCGCCTCGCAAACTTTGAAGAGGCGCAAGCCCGTGCTCGCGAGCAAGTCCATGTCATGGCCGCTGTAAACAAAGGGCACCGGGTCCGCTGAACGGCCCGTGGTGCTCGTCATGAAAGTGGGCCGGAACTCATGCTGCAGTTCGCGCTTCACCGTTTCGCGTCCATGCAGCAGCGCGCGGACGATGGTACCGGGCCGTTTCGATAATGCCTTCGGGTCAGGTGCGAGGACGAAGTTCCGGTACTTTGTCGGTTCTTCGGGTGTGGAGAGCAGATCGGCCTTGCTGGTGAAAGGCAGATGGCGCAGGTCATCAACCGTTCTGATGTCGTCCGCTTTGATGCCGTGCTCGCGGAAAATCTCCCGGTAATGGGCGGAGAAAGGCAACACCGTGTCCTTCAACCACGCGTGCAATTGGCGGCCTTGCAGGCGGCGGATCGTTTCCTCAGGCAGCGACTGCCATCCGGTTCTGAGCTGTGTCAGTGCGTTCATAGGGTTCCTTTCCTAGTTTGTGGATCTCATCGAGCTGTTCCTGTGCGGCCTGACGGCCGAGGGAGATGTACTTTCCGGGTTTGCTGAACTCGTGCCATTTCCCATCACACGAGAGCGGACGGATCACGACATCCGCCTGGCGGCAGGCCTCTTCCGCGACCCGGATCTGCGCGCCATGGACGCTGCGCATCAGGTTGTCGAGGATGTTGCCGTTGGCGAAATAGTTGAAGTGGCGGTTGATGAATTGCAGGAGCGAGAAACGTTTCGGCGCGCCTTTCATCTGTTCGCGTTCCAGATCGCGCACGCACCGGAGATAAGCGGGCGTGGGGATGGTGTTCACTGCGATGATGCGTTCCACGCCCATCTCGCGCAGCACATCCACCGGCAGGGGATCGGCTACGCCACCATCGATGAACGTCTCGTCACCGATCTGCACCGGGACACACACACCCGGGATGGCGCTGCTGGCATGGACGGCGCTGGAGACCTGGCCGCTCGCGAAGACCGCGCGTTCCAGCGTATCGAAATTTGTGGCGACGATGCGCAAGGGCCGGACCATGTCCGAGAAGTGGCTCTCGCCGATGGTGCGCTCCAAGCGATGCTTCACATAGCTGCCGAAGATAAAGCCTTGGCGCGGCGGGAACGAAGGATCGAGCAGTTTGCAGAAACCCCAGCGGCCTTTGACTTCACCGGCCAGGTCTTCCAGCAAGTGACCGTCGTGACCGTGCGCCCAGAGCGCCGCGATGTATGCGCCCATGCTGCAGCCGGCCACGACGTCGATATCGATGCCGCTTTCCTCCAACACCTGGATGACGCCGATGTGCGAGAGGCCTTTGGCCCCACCCGAGGAAAGCGCGAGCCCGATGCGCGTCCCGGCGATTTCCCGCGCCAGCCCCCGTAACTGAATCTCCCGTGAGCCGGCGCAATCGCGCAAGACCTGCAGGCTGCCGACACCATCGCTGGTCATCCTGCCATAGAGAGCGGGGGGATCGATCGCTTCCGTGCGGTAGAACAATTCCGTGAAGCCATGCGCGCTCTCACCTTCCTCTAGATAGAGCAGCGGTTTTAAATGCGGCTTGCGGCTGCTGGTGAGCGTGTCGAGTTCCTTGGTGATAAGATGATAATTATATACCTGGTTCGGCGACTGACGGAACAGGAGAAACGCTTTATCCACCAAGCCCAATACCCGGCAGAGGATGTCCGCCTTCAGCTCAGCCGAGACGATCACCAGGACGTGGGCATAATGTTCGCGCGCGTGCCGGAGCAGGTTGTCGAGCGCGGTGATCTCCTCCGCGCCATCACCCAAGGTGGCCGTCAGCCAATCCGTATCCGGCCGGGAACTATCCACGCGTTCACCCAGCACAAACTCACCGTTCCGATGGGGCGGAGACGCAAGCCATTCCGTCAAGGCGAAGGAGCCTCCATGAGTCACCAGGGAAAGAACCAAGGGCCGACGGGTGGCCTCAACCTTCACCAAACGGGCGATTTTGGCGGTGATCTCCGTGGCGGGCAGGTTCGTGGTCAGGGGCGCAAACGCGACCAAGTTTGAGGGGCCTACGGGTTGAGGCGGGGGTATGAGGAGGTGACCAAGCCGGAAGGACAAGGGAAGGGCCTCCCTTGACGCAATAAAGCTTTGTGCTGTTTTTAGCATTTCCGTCACCGCCATTGACGGTGACCGGAACGGGACGCTTCGCGCGGACTCAGACGCTAGCTACAGGCGCCCCCGGCTGACCGTCGCCGGCTCTGTTAAGGGTTATCAGTGTAACTCTTGAGTCCATTTGTATTGCTTACTTATTCTGACGTTAACGTAAGCTTCTTTGTTCAAAGGTCAATTGAGGCGATGCATTTTTATACGATTTTTGCACGATTATAATGACCTGCTATTATAACCGTTCTGACAGGGGGAAGCTTAAGCGGAGCCGTGAGATTCGGCAGCCAGTTTACGAAAGGATTCTGCGAGCCGCAGTCTGGCCGTTGAGTTCCAGAGAAAGTTATAGGCCAGCATGGCGAAAAGCCAACACCACCAGAGGCTTTCCGCCTTGAGCCCGCTAAAACGCGGCCGGTAGCCATAGAAAGTATGGCCGCCGTAATGATACGGCGTGCGCTCATAAGAGGTCAGCCAAAGCGCGATGGGATACGCGATCAGCCACGGAAAAATGATGATCCAGAAAATTCCCCGCCAAGCGGCCCGGCTGGGGATCTGGCTGCGCAAGCCATTCCAAACGCCGACGGTGGTCAGCGTCACCGCATCCGACACCAGCAGAACGATCGCCACCAAAATGGCCACGGCGATGGCGCGATCGGCCTTGTACTGGTATTTGTAACCCACCCATAGCAACAGCAACTCCGCGAGAACGACGAGGATGATGGGTTTCGCGAACTGCCGGTGGATGGCCTGACCGTAACCCGATATGACGTCCTGCTCGGCCAACGGTGTGGAGAGGATGAGCTCCAGTGAACCGCTCTTGCGATCTTCAGCCAGTTGGCGCGGTGCTTCCGTCGCGAGCAACAGCTTCAGCGAACCATTAAGAAAAAAAGTGAAATACAAGGTGGTCTCCCAGTGCAGCCAGAGACGCGGTGCGCACAGAAAACCGACCAACCACACCAATAGAAATACGCCGACGATGAACCACAGATATTTCACACGTAGCGGCTCGCGGTTCACCAGCCAAAGCATGGGATTCAGGTCCAGCAGATCCCGTCGATAGGCCTGGAAGGTTTCACTGACGCTGCGGCGAGGGGAAGGTGGCGCCGTCTTGCCGACACTGCGGCAACGCTGCCAAAGTTTTTGCAACGGTTCCGTCAGGTCGCCGTAACCATCGCGGAAAGAGCGACGGACGATCATGCTGGCGAGCCAGAGCGCCGCGACTCCAAGGGTTGCCATCAGCAGGAACACAGAGAGGAGCGGCGCGGGGCTGGCCTGAGCGTTCTTGGCCAACACCAGTTTCAGCAAGACATAAGGATTGATCGTCTGAATGATCTCAGCGGCGATCATGAGCGGAGAAGAGCGTTGGGCTGCCGCCAGTTCCAGAACCGCAGCCAAGAGCTGGGGCAACACACAAACCCCGACCAAAGCCAGAATGGTCCCCAAAATGGCCTCGAACTCGGAGGTGCTCAGAGCGGAAACCAACAGTCCTATGGCGAGCGAAACAAACAAGGTGACTCCCAAAACGGCCGCAACATTGACGACATCGAGAAATGTCACGCCGCCCATCAGTAAGGGCAGGGCGAGCATTGGGAGTACGGCAACCAGCGCATAGATGGCATTCAGAGACGTGGCGGCCAGCTTGCCCAGCACCACTTCGTAGCCACGCAGATTCGTGAGGAACAGCAGGCCCAGTGTACCCTGCCGTTTCTCTGAGCTAAGACAGTCGGCCGTGGTGAAGACGCCAGCGGCTAAGGCGGCCCAGAAAGCCACCAGAGCAACGCGCCCGAAAAGCACAACACCCGATTGCTGCCATTGCCCATCTTGCGTCAGCAGAAACCAACCGGTCACGACGCCCGCCAACACCGCCGAGGCGCAACGCAAGATGTAGGTGCCGCGCTTGCGCGAGGCCACCCGCAATTCACGCTCCACTATGGGCAGGGGGACCATGCTTTTGCTCGTCGTTGTTAATGTTATCCGGGGGCAGCACCCGCTCCTTCGCAAACGGATTTCGTCGGTTTGCTCTGTTCAAAACGATAAGTCCGTGACGGAATGGATACAACTCAAAGTGTGATCATCGCCCAAAAGGATCAGCGGACCTACGGTAGGGAATGCCCCAACGCATGTCCCAAGGTGCAGGTTGGCAGGTCCTTCACCCGCTTCACTTGATAGGAACCGCCCGCTGGACAGACCGGCATCAAACCGCCGCGCAGGTAACCCGCCCCGCTCTTGATATCCACCAGATCATCCGGTCCCTTTTTGTTCTCCAAGGACCAAGACACTCGGACACCATCAAGTTGCTTCAGATTGGCCACGCAGGCATTCCTGTGTGCGGTGACCTTGGCGCTGCGAAAGATGGGGATGCTGAACCAGATCATGAGTCCGAGGAGCAAGACATAAACCATGAGCCTTACGGCGGTTTGTGTTTTCGATTTCTTGGTATCGGTCATCACCTTGTGGGATTGGCAAAATCCTCCCGCAAGTGATGGAAAAGTCAAGGAGGTGGAAACGTGTCACCGCTTCCACCTCCTGCACATCACGGGCGACAAGCCCGGAAAATCAATGCGCACGTGATCTACTCCGCCACAATCTTCACCGTATGCGTCACGGGTACGAAGGCTTTCTTGATCGCCTCGGCGAGCGGGGTGCGTTGGGCCTCGGTCTTGGCGACCACGGCTTCCATGTCCTGCTTCGCCTCGGGGCTGCGGAAGTCTTTCTTGATCTGCTGCGTCTCGAAGCTCTGCTTGGCCAGCACGGCATCATCCACTTTCTTGAAGGCGTCGCTGAACGGGTTCGTGACGAAATCGGCGGCGAGGTTCACGCCCTTGGCGAGTTCTTCCTTCGTGTAGGAGCGCGTCTCGGTGCCCCAAGTGACCTTGTATTTCTTGGCCGTGCCACCTTTGGCTACCAGCATCAGGCGGTTCAGGTCTTGATTGAAAGGCACCACGGACATGCCGCCGCGAACGCTGCTGTCCACATTCTCCGCGCCGGTGGCGCAGTAAGGATAGCGGCTGCTCTTGAAGGTGAATTCACCATTCGCACCACTCACGGCATCATGGCCCATGGAGGTGGTCGCCTTGTCTTTTTTCAAATCCACGGTGAAGGTGCCGATGTCGCCATCGAGGCCCATCGCCTTGAGGAACGCATACGCCATCACCACTTGACCGGCCCAGCCGGGATGCACGCCGTCCTTGCCCGCGATCATGAAATCCGGCCCGTATTTCTTCTGCGCGAAGTAACCGCCAGTGAACATCGGCCAGAAGACATCCGCGAAACCGACCTTCTCCTGCTTGGCCATTTCGATGCCCGAGTTGCGCAGTGTCAGGAGGCTGAGGTTCAGGTCTTCCACGGTGCCCGTGGCCGTCTTCACCCAGGAGGGCATCTTGCCGACCGGTCCGGGAGAGCCGTGGATCATCCGCACACCGTTTGCCTTGAAGGCGCGGATAATGGCGAGGGAGTTCGCGCGATAATCAGCCCCGATCTCGTCCGTATAAGGCACGTAGCGGTGATCGTTCATGCCGTAGCACGTCGTGGCGAAATCGGGATCAAAGCGCAGGCAATCATTCGTGAGGCGCTTGATGAAGCCGGAGGCACGTTCACCGCTCCAGCCGTATTGACGCACCGTGATGCCCAGCTCCGGCGTGCAGACGGTGAGATACGTCTCCATCATGCGGGAATACATCTTCTGCTCCGTGATGGAGTCACCGATGATGGCGAGTTTGTCGCCCTGTTTGAGCTGCACCGTGGTCGGCGCGGGCGGGGCTTGGAGGGCCTTGAATTTCTCAAACTCAGGCGCGTTCGGCTTGACCTCATAGGACTGGGCGAAAGCCAGGGAAGCCAGGGAAGCCGTGGTGAGCGCCAAGGCGCAGACCAGTTGACGGGCGGAAAGAAAACGTGTGTTCACCCGGCCATCATCCGCAAGAGGGCTTGAGCGAGTCAAGTCAGTGTGCGGCTAGGCTTTGGCCAGCTTCTTGGCCACCAGACTGTTCAAGCTTTCACCCGACGACATAGCCTTTAGCACCAGGCGTTCGTGCAGCTCCGGGGCCACTCGCACCATGAACTTGCCGCTGAAATCTTTGGATTGCTTGGCTTCGGGCAAAGGTGTCCCTTCTTTTTGCAAGATCTCCACCCATTCTTCGGCCACTTCGCACAGCTCACGGTAAACCTTCACCTCATCGTCACCATGGACCCCGCCGGAGAAGAGTAGAGGGCAGCGGCCGATGAAGCATTTGTCCTCTGGGCTCCATTCGACGAATTTGGGATAACCTGCCGCCAGTTTTTTGGTTTCGGCCTTTGTCATGCTATTTCTCCGTTTCCTGGATGGCCCGCTTCACATCGCGCTCCTGATATGGCTTCGCGTCATCTCCTAACTGTCCGCTCAAGGTGACTCTCAGCCCTTTGCCATGGGTAAAGTTTCTATGGCTGCCTTTGCCGCCGCGGTTCACAAACCCGGCGCGTTCCAGATCGGAAACAAGTTGGCGAATTTTTCGCGGCATCCAGTATCAAACTGATACCACTCTGTCCAACCGCAGTCAAACCCCTCTTTCGGCAAAAGGCGAAGGGCAAAACGTGTCACCATTTAACCCTTTTAACATCTTTAACGAATCACCTATACTGGGGCCACAGATGTATCTGCGCTTTGCCAAACGCCTGCTGGTCGAGACCGATAAACGGCTGCTCCTGAAGCTCGCCTACAATTTCGGCTGGCGCGGCATGCGCTCCGTGCAGCTCTTCAAGCAGCGCATGAAGCAGGGCGAATACTTTCCGCCTTTCCTCTACATCTCCGTGCTGAATAGCTGCAACCTCCGCTGCCAGGGCTGTTGGGTGGACGTCGCGGCCAAGCAGGAGAAGATTCCCGCTGACGATCTGCACCGCCTCATCCGCGAGGCCAGTGCGGCGGGCAACAGCTTCTTCGGCATCCTCGGCGGCGAACCCTTTATGTATAAGGGCCTGCTCGATATCCTGGCCGAGCACAAGGACTGTTACTTTCAGATCTTCACGAACGGCCAGCTCATCACCGATGAACTCGCCGCGCAGATGCGGAAGATGGGGAATGTGACACCGCTCGTCAGCATCGAAGGCAATGAGATCATCAGTGATGAACGGCGTGGCAAAGACCATGTCTTCACGCGCTCCATGGCGGGCTTGCAACGCTGCCTCGATAACAAACTGATGACGGGCGTCTCCACGAGCCTGTGCCAGACGAATTTCAAAGACCTCCTGCGTGAAGAGTGGCTGGATCGGCTCATCGAGATGGGCGTGATGTATGCGTGGTATCACACATATCGCCCGGTGGGGCCGAACCCCAACACGCAGCTCTGCCTCACGCCGGAGCAGCAAGTGCAGATCCGCCAGTTCGTCGTGGAGATGCGCGTGAAGAAACCCATCGTGCTGGTGGACGCCTACTATCAATACGATGGCCAGGCGCTCTGCCCGGCGGCCACGGGCATCAGCCATCACATCAGCCCTTGGGGCGGCATCGAGCCGTGTCCGATCATCCAATTCGCGAAAGAGAACATCCGCGACAAGCGCAACATCAAGGATGTTTTCGTGCAGTCGGATTACCTGCGCGACTTCCGCAACCTCGCCTCCCAGACCACGCGCGGATGCATCGTACTGGAACGCCCTGACCTCGTGAAATCCTTCGTGGAAAAGCACAAAGCCCCTGACGGCACCGCGCGCCAGACTTCACTGGCGGAACTCGCCGCCATGCAGCCGCGCCCCTCGCAATATCGTCCGGGAACGGAAGTGCCCGAGAAAAGTTGGGCTTACAAGTTCGCGAAGAAACATTTCTTCCACGATTTCGGGGCGTACAAGGATTTGAAGAATTGAGCCGCAGAGCGAACCCACATCACGGCCCAGCTACTGCGACATTGGTGTTGATGCCGTAATTCTGATGTAAACTTTGCAGGGAATTGGCAGCAGCTCTTTGAACTCGGAGATCGGGATCACTTTGAAGTTTCAACAGAACCGGCACCAGCGGTTGAGCATTAGTTCCAAACTCCTCTGACAATTCTGCAGCAGCACTGCGTGTCCACCAGTCTCTATGTTGTAGTGCTTTTCGATATTCCTTAATCACCAGCTCAGGTGCAACTTTCAATCGACGCAAGGAGATAAGAGCCCACTGGACCACCTGTCGATCTGCATCTTCAATCGCCTGCGATAACGGGTGGATGGCGCGCTCTGGATTTACTACAATCCATTGGAGATGGAAAGCGGCCGCCCGCCTTGCCTCGACATTCCCATTCTGGAGCAGATCCACAACCTCATCCAATGCATGCACTTGGACCAGCCTGTCGATGCACTCATGACTGTATGGCTATCCTCAGCGAGTCTCTTCAAGGTCGGAATAGCGTTTGTTCCCAGAACTCTGAGCGCGCCGAGATTGGAATCGTAATGATGCCACCATGTGTGTTTGGCACCGATTTTGTACTTTATCTGCCAATCCCATATCCGCTTTTTCCAATCGGGCGCTTTGCCGATATGCTCCAAGTTCAGCAAATTCCTTTCGATGATGGGCAAAGCCTCATGCCGCATGGCGTAAAGCGCCTCATTCGCAGCAGGATTTATTACATTAGGATTAAGACTCACCATGGCCATCCACTCGCTCAGCTTCCGCCCCTGATACTCCGGCTCCTTCGGCTGCATCGCCTTGAACCCCGCCACCGTCAGCACGATGATGCCGACCAGCACCAGCAACACTTTGTGGGTTTTCTTCAAGGTGATGGGTTCGGTTTAGGTTCAATACTGTCCAGGGCTCTTTGCGCTAAGTTACGCAGATCCGGATCACCAGATGATTTAACCTTCTGCAACAGAGAGATGGCTTGCGTCGCATTCGTTCCATATTTCTCCAATGCGAAAACAATCTCTGGCTTGATGCGTTCATCAGCGCTTTCCATCATTTCACATAATTTGGGCACCACCGTTTCTGGGTTTTCCCCTAGCTGACCCAAGCCAGATATCGCTGCGGCAACAATGCCTTGCTCAGTGTCATGTGTCAGCCGCAGCAGGACAACTCCGGCCTCAAATTTACGGCGAGAAATGCCTCCCAATGCCTGCACGGAGTGCCATCTGGTGTAAGGATTTTGGTTTGTTGCAGCTCCTCGTTCTAAAGCTTGAATCGCCTCCAATCTAGCCAAAGCATCCGCAGCCCTGCCTCCACTATGAGGGGCTTCGAGCAACCGCTCCAGCACCGGCAGAGAATCGTCACCCAAAATCTCCAAGGCCCTAAAACTGTCCTCCCATCCGTAAGTTGTTTCTTGTTCGTATAATCCGATCTTCATTTGCAAATGGTAGAGGAAGGTTTCGAACCTGGTCGGATTGTGCTCTGTTGGAGTAAGCCGCCTTTCAATCAAGGGCAGCGCCTCCTTATTCATCTGCCGTATGGCTATCTCTGCTTCAGTGCTCTTGGGTGGTAGTTTGTTTAAATCCGCCATCCACTCGCTCAAAGTCCGCCCCTGATACTCCGGCTCCTTCGGCTGCATCGCCTTGAACCCCGCCACCGCCAAGACGATGACGCCGAGCAGCACCAGCGATATTTTGCGCGATTTCTTCAAGGTGGTGTTTCGATAGATCGCAGTGCGGCCTTCACCGCGTTTTGGACTTCGCCTGATACATCCTGTCGTAACGCTCTCAATTTCGGCAAGGCGGAGGCGGCATTTGTGCCGAAGCTTTCCAGCGCTTGGGCGGCGTGGGCCCTCAGCCAGAAATCCTGGGAATCCAACAGCGGCACCAGCTCGGGCACAACCTGCTCGGCGGGTGGTTGCAGAGTCGTGAGGGCGAAGAGTGCCGATTCCACCACTCTACGTTCCGGATCTTTGATGAGCTGGAGCAGGTTTTGCGTCGCCTTATCGCTGTGACGCCGTTGCAGTCCCAGGAAAAGGGTGGCGTGGGCGCGGTATTTTACCTCACCTTTATGGGCCAGCTCGATCAACACGTCGGTCTCGCTCATCGCGTTCAGTGCCGCCATGGTGCGGTGGTAATTGGGACAGGACTGGGAAAGACGTTTCAACGTGGGAACGGCGTCTTTCCCGATGGCCCGCATGGTACCCAGGCCGTAGTACATGAAGGCGTGATCGGTACGGTCATAGCCAAATCCACTGGTGATCTGCAGCGCCCAGATGGCGTCCTGAAGCTGGGAAGCCGAATCGATATCTTCAATGGTTTGAAATTTCGCTTCGATGAACGGCAGAATTTCCTGATGCGCCGCGCGCAAAGCCTGCTGGGCGGCGAGTTTCTCGGCAGGCGTGCCGTTCAGATCGCTCATCCACGCCCGCAATTTCTTCCCTTGAACGACCGGCTCCTCCGGCTGCATCGCCTTGAACCCCACCACCGCCAACACGATGAGGCCGAGCAGCACGAGCCAGATTTTATGGGTTTTCTTCAAGGCGGTTTAAACTGGGCGATTTTGCGGCTGAGGTCGGTTTCAGGTCAGGGGTTTCGTCTGGAGCCGATGGCTGCCATGGCTTTATCCCGTTCCATGGCCAGATTGGTATCGCCGGTCGTATCCATTTTCTGCAAATCCGGAATGGCACTGACGGCAGCGGAACCGAAATACGCCAAGGCGTAAACCGCGCTCGCGCGAACACTGCGCTCCTTTGACTGCAGCAGTTCCCGAAGCCGCGGAACCGACTCCTCGGGTTTATAAGCCAGCGTGCCCAATCCCCACGCCGCTGCACCCGCGATGCGCGGTTCGGGATCTTGGGTCAGGGCGAGGAGCAGAGTTACGGCTTGGTCCTTCCGCTGCGAAACCTGGCCCAGCCCGTTGACCGCACCCAGTCTGGCCCTGAAATCTCTGGCAGGATTGATCCCCTTTTCCAATATCTCCACTGCGTCCAGTTTGCCCAAAAGTCCTGATGCTTCGGTGGAAGTCTCGGCATTGTCCATCAACCGCTCTAAAACGGGTATGGCATCCGGCCCGATGATTTCCAAGGCGAGAAAGCTTCTCTCCCAGCGCTCCTGTTCCACCGCCCGGTCACGCAGATACGTCTTCTGCATGAGATTCTGGTATCGCTCCGAAAACTCTGACCGGGGCATAGGATTCAGGCTGCGGGAGAGGTCCGCCTCCAGGAAGGGCAAGGCCGGCGTTTTCATCTGCCGGATCGCTTCCTCGGCTGGGGTATTGAGGGGAGACCGGCCATGCTTCAAATCAGACATCCACTCGGTCAATCGACGCCCCTGATAAGATGGTTCCTTGGGCTGCATCACGACGAAGCCGATCACGACCACGGCAAAGACGATCAGCAACGTCAGCGATATTTTGCGGGATTTCTTCAAGGCTGTATGACCATAGCCAAGCGTCGGCTGGCTTTCGAGTGCAAATGAGCAGTCAACTCTGTTTTCGTGGAGAGCGGGTTGTCTCAACCCGCAGCAATGTGAAATCCACAGGGGACTTTTCAAATATTTCAGGGTCGTATGAGAGCTTTTGGCTATGTCACATCCCAACTTTGCTTATTTAAGTTGCTGCGGGTTGAGACAACCCGCGAATAAAACTCCGCCTTGCGCCTCATCGCCTGAATCCGCACGCTTTGTGCGCATTCGTTTTGCCCATGGCCAATACTAAAACATCGGACGCTCTCATCGCTGCGGCAGCGGATTTACGCGACTCCGTCAATCGCCTGTCTTTTGCCGCGCCTATCTCGCACGTCTATAATCCGCTCGATTACGCATGGGGGCCGCACACCACGTATCTGAAGCGGTTCGGGGCGACGAAGAAGCGGGTCATCTTGCTGGGCATGAATCCGGGACCGTTCGGCATGGCGCAGATAGGGATTCCGTTCGGTGAGATCGCGGCGGCGCGGGATTGGATGGGGATCAATGAACCCGTCGGCAAGCCGGCGAAGGAAAGTCCCAAACGGCCGATCGAGGGGTTTGCTTGTCCACGCTCGGAAGTGAGCGGGCGGCGGCTGTGGGGATTGTTCGCGCAACGTTTTGGTACGGCAGAGAAGTTTTTCGCGGAACATTTCGTGGCGAACTATTGTCCGCTGGCTTTCCTTGAAGGTGGTTCGCGGAATATCACGCCGGACAAATTACCCGCAGAGGAAACTTCTCTGCTCTACACCGCGTGCGATACGCACCTCGGGCGGTTGGTGGATATCTTACAGCCGGAATGGCTGATCGGCATCGGCGGCTTTGCGGAGGAGCGGGCGCTCAATATCGCCGAGAAGCATCCGGTGAAGGTAGGACGTATTCTTCATCCGAGCCCGGCCAGTCCAGCGGCGAACAAGGACTGGGCAGGGGCTGCGACACGGAGTTTGGTGAAGCTGGGGATTTGGCCGGACTGATAGGACCTCCGTCCGTGTATTCAGCGCGTTCCGATGTTTTCCATCATCTGCGTGAATCTGCGCCGATCTGCGGTTAACCTTCCCTCACCCCGTCATTGACCCGACCCCGTTCCCATCGCATTCTACCCACGTTTCTATGACTGTGACTTTGTTTGTGCCTTGTTTCGTGGATGCGTTGTTCCCGCAAGTCGGGATCAATATGGTCCGCATCCTTGAAAAGCTCGGCCATCGCGTGGAATGCCCGGAGGAGATCGCTTGCTGCGGCCAGCCCGCCTTTAACTCCGGTTACTGGGATGAAGCCCGGTGCGTGGCGGAGCCCGTCCTCAAACGCCTGAAAGATTCCGAAGCCGTGGTCATCGCCTCCGGTTCTTGCGGCGCGATGCTGAAGGTCTTCTACCCCCAGCTTTTCGAGAACAAGCCGGAAGCCCACGCCGCGCATGAACTTTCCGGCAAAGTCTGGGAGTTCTCTGATTTCCTCGTGAAGAAACTCGGTGTGACGGATCTCGGTGCGAAGTTCCCGGCCAAGGTCACCTTCCACGATGGCTGTCACGGTTTACGCGAACTGGGTATCAAGTCTTCCCCGCGCAAGTTGCTGGAGAAAGTTCAAGGCTTGGAACTCATTGAGATGCAGGATGCGGAGGTTTGCTGCGGCTTCGGCGGCACCTTTGCGGCGAAGTTCCCGATGATCTCCACAGCAATGGGTGAGGTGAAGTGCGCCAGCGCTAAGGATACGGGCGCGGATTACATCGTCTCCAACGACTCCAGTTGCCTCATGCACGTGCAAGGGCTGCTGAGTCGCGAAGGGCACAAGCTCAAGACCCTCCATCTCGCGGAGATCCTCGGAAACCAATAGCGCATGGACACGATTTCAAAAAATCCATTGGATCCAGTCAGCGAACAGCTCGCGTATTACTGCGCGCGGGCAAGCGAGTATGATGAATGGTGGTTTCGCCTTGGCCGTTACGATAAGGGCGAGGCGAAGAATTCGGAATGGTTCGCCGAAGGCGCAATCGTCTCCGAGGCTTTGCATGCTTTTCAACCGACCGGCAACGTATTGGAACTGGCGGGTGGCACGGGCATCTGGAGCGAGCAACTGCTCTCCCACGCCACGCAGCTCACGGTAGTGGACGGCTCCACGGAGATGCTGAAGCTGAATTCCGCGCGGTTGCATTCCTCCAGCGTCACCTATGTCGCGGCCAATATCTTTGCGTGGCAGCCGACGGATCAGTTTGACGCGATCTTCTTCGGGTTCTGGCTCTCGCATGTGCCGCCGGACAAGTTCGATGCATTTTGGGAACTGGTGCGCAAGAGCTTGAAGCCGGGCGGACGCTTCTTCTTTGTAGATTCCAAGCTGGCGAGTTCCTCCATGGCGGCGGATCACAATCCGCCGGATAAAGATTCCACGACGCATATCCGCCGCTTGAATGACGGGCGCACCTTCCAGATCTACAAGGTGTTTTACGACTTGGATGAACTGACGGCGCGATTGCAACAAAAGGGCTGGTATGTGGACCTGCGCCAGACCTCGAATTATTTTCTCTACGGCTCGGGCTCGCTGACGCAACCCGCTTAAACCATGAGCAGCCATTCTCAAGAATTTCTCGATCAGGCCGAGGTCATCACGAAAGACCTGCGCCATCGCGGGCTCATCCAGACCGCCCTGCGGAAGTACGAGGTGGCGCGCGACAAACGGAAGTCGGCCTTCGGCGACTGGCAATCCGCCCGTCAAGCCGCGGCCGAGACAAAGTGGGAAGCCATCAATCATCTCGACAAGTATCTTACGGAATTCGCCGACAAGCTCGAAGCGCGCGGCACGAAGGTGCACTGGTGTTCCACGCCGGATCAGGCACGGGATATCATCGTGAAGATCATCGCGGACAAGAAGGCGCGTTGCGTCATCAAGTCCAAGGCGATGACCGCCGAGGAGATCCACCTGAATGCCGCGATGGAAAAGGCGGGCTTCGAAGTGGTGGAGAGCGATCTGGGCGAATACATCGTGCAGCTTCGCAAAGAGCCGCCGTATCACATCGTCTTCCCCGCGATGCATCTCACGCGGGATGACATCAGCGATCTTTTTCAGAAAGAACTCGGCAGTGCGCCCACGCGTGAACCGGAAGAGCTCACGATGATCGCCCGCCGCGCGTTGCGGAAGAAATACATCCAGGCAGATGTCGGCATCACGGGGGCGAATTTCGCCATCGCGGAAACGGGCATGATCTCGCTCACGGAGAATGAGGGCAATGCGCGACTCACGGCCGCTCTTCCGAAAACGATGATCACATTGCTGGGCATCGAGAAGATCTTGCCGAAGATGGAAGATCTCGCGCTCTTCCTGCCCATGCTCGCCACGGCTGGAGCCGGTCAAACGGTGACCGGTTACAACACACTCTACGGCGGACCGAAGCAAGAGGGTGAAGTCGATGGCCCGGAAGAGTGGCACGTGGTACTGCTGGATAATCAGCGCAGCATTCTGCTCGCTGATCCAGAGCAACGCGATTCACTGCACTGCATCCGTTGCGGTGCGTGCCTGAACGTTTGCCCAATCTTCCGCAATGTCGGCGGACACACCTACGGCACGACTTATAGCGGTCCCATCGGCAGTGTCATCACGCCGCATCTGCGCGGGTTGCAGAGCTGGAAGCATCTGAGCAGTTCCTCTTCCCTTTGCGGTGCCTGCACGGAGACATGTCCGGTGAAGATCGATCTGCATCATCACCTCTTGCAGAACCGGCGCAATGCCAGCCAGGAGGAACCTTCTGCGCTCGAAAAAACGGCTTATAAGGCGTTTGGCTTTGTGGCGAATCGGCCCGGCATGTGGCAGGTGGGCAAAGAAGTCGCCCGCATGTTTCAGCCACTGCACAAGTTCGTGCTCGGCACCAAGCTCGATCCGGCGCGGGCGTGGACGGCAACGCGAGATGTGCAGCCGCTGGCCAAAGAGAGTTTCAAAGAGTGGTGGAAAAAGCATAAGGCGGGGAAGTGAGCATGACTGAGCGCGAAAAAATCTTGGGCCGCATCCGCGAGGCATTGACCGTAGCTGCGCCGCATCCCGGCACGCATGGCGGGCATGAGCCCGCTCAAATCTTTGCCGGTCGCCCGGTGCAATCGGCCAAACCGTGGCTGCCTGATGGCGGTGAGACGGCGGAAGAACAGATTGCCCACTTCCGCGCGGCTTCGCTCGATCTTAAGACGGATTTTCGCGATGCCCCGGATGAAGCTGCTGCCATGGCCATCTTGAAAGAGATCGCGCAAGCGGAAGGCTGGAAGAAGATCGCCACGCACCGCAGCGAATTGACGGATAAAGCGACGGCGACTTTGGGCCTGCCTATCCTCCGCGTCGAAGGTGGCTACGATAAGAACGAGATGGAGCAATGCGATGTGGGCATCACCGAGTGCGATGTTCTCGTCGCGCAGACTGGCAGTCTCATCGTGACGAGTCGCAGTTCCGGGGGGCGGGCGCTGAGCGTCTTACCACCGCATCACGTGGTCATCGCACGGCGTGAGCAATTGGTGCGCGATCTCACGGCGGCGTTTGCCTTCATCCAGCAAAAATACGCGGACAATTATCCGAGCATGATCTCGCTCGTCACGGGACCCAGCCGCACGGGGGATATTGAGCGCATTCTCGTTCTCGGCGCGCATGGGCCGAAGAAGCTGACGGTTATCCTTTGGTGAGCGAAGACCAAGATAACGCAGCGTGCAATATTACACGCTGTACTTGCTTATGGACGTTGCTGTGGGCGAGGCGCCCACGCTCCTCTACGCCAGGAGCTTCGTTACGATATCTCCATGCACATCGGTGAGGCGGAAGTCGCGGCCTTGGAAACGATAGGTCAGCTTTTTGTGGTCGAAGCCGAGCAGATGGAGCAACGTTGCGTGGAGGTCGTGCACGTGGACTTTGTCCACGGTGGCGTTGAAGCCTAGCTCATCAGATTCGCCGAGGGTGATGCCGGGTTTGATGCCGCCGCCGGCCATCCACATGGAGAACGCATTCGGATGATGGTCGCGCCCGTCGTTGCCGCCCTGCACCATCGGAGTGCGGCCGAATTCACCACCCCAGATCACCAGTGTATCTTCAAGCAAACCGCGCTGCTTGAGATCCATCACCAGAGCGGCACTCGCCTGGTCCGTGTTTTTGCAATTCTTCTTCAGTCCGTTCACGAGATTGCCGTGCTGGTCCCAAGCCTCGTGGAAGATCTGCACGAAGCGCACACCGCGCTCGATCAAACGCCGCGCGAGCAGACAGTTGTTCGCGAAGGAGGCTTTGCCCGGTTCTGCGCCATACATGTCCAGGATGTGCTGCGGCTCTTTCGAGATATCCACCACGTCGGGCGCGCTGGCTTGCATGCGATAGGCCATCTCAAAGGAGCTGATGCGTGTGGCGATCTCCGGATCACCGGTCACGTTCAGGCGCATGCCGTTCAGTGCGTTCAAGGTATCGAGCGACTGACGCTGCAAGGATTCATCCACACCTTTCGGGTTGCTGAGATAGAGGACGGGCTCGCCGCTGTTACGGAACTGCACGCCTTGATAGACGCTCGGGAGAAAACCACTGCCGAAGTTCGAGCTGCCGCCGCTCGGGCCCTTGTCACCGGAGCTGAATACTACGAAGCCGGGCAAGTCATTCGTCTCGCTGCCCAAGCCGTAGCAAGACCAAGCGCCAAAGCTCGGACGGCCGAACTGCTGCGAGCCCGTGTTCATCATGATCTGGCCGGGGGCGTGATTGAACGCATCGGTGACCATGGATTTCACGATGGCGATCTCGTCCGCGATCTTCGCCGTGTAAGGCAGCAAATCCGACAACTCCGCACCACAGCGGCCGTATTTGGCGAAGTTGAACTTTGGCCCGAGTAGCTTCGATTGTGGATTGATGAAGGCAGAACGGTAACCCTTCAGCAACTCGGCGGGCGGCAACGTGCCGTCGAATTTTGCCAGCTGCGGTTTGTAATCGAACAGTTCCAGATGGCTCGGCGCACCGGCCATGAAGAGATAGATGACGCGCTTGGCTTTCGGCGTGTGATGCGGGGTGCGAACGGACAAAGGATTCGTCGCATCGGCCTTACTCATCGCTTGGGCATTGGGCGCCATGAGCTGGTTTAGCGCGATGGAGCCGAGGCCGACGCCGCATTGCTGCAAGAACCAACGGCGGCTGACCTCCTGCGGGTTCTGGCCGCGATAAAGATGGGATTGGCAATTCATACGGCGTCTATTCCTTCGTGATCGTTTCGTCGAGGTTCAGCAGCACGCGCGACACGGCGGTCCAAGCAGCGAGCTGGGCTTCGTTGGCGCCTTTCGGCAAGGCGGGCAGTTTGCTCGCGTCGCTGGTGGCGAGTTCGAGCGGTTTCGCATCTTTCGCGCTGAAGCGCTCGAGCTGTTTCTGCAAAAGAGTTTCGAGTTCTTTCAGTTCGTCCTGGGTCGGCTTGCGCGACACGCAGCAGCGGAAGGCGTATTCAAGGCGGCTCGCATCCGAGGTGCCGCCTTCGCGTAGAACGCGTTGGGCGAGACCCTGTGCGGTCTCCATGGAGATGGGATCGTTCAGGGTCATGAGGGCTTGCAGCGGTGTGTTCGAGCGACCACGGCGCACGCAGGAGAAATCGCCATTCGGGGCATCGAACGCTTGCAGGAGAGGATACGGCACGGAGCGATAACGGAAGGTGTAGAGCGCGCGGCGATAACGGTTCTCGCCTTTCTCCTCCTCCCAGAATTTCGGGCCGTAACTGGTGGGCGGGAGGAAGAGGAACTCCGGTGCGGGCGGATAGACACTCGCCCCGCCGACTTTCGGATTCAGCAGGCCGCTGGCGCTCAGGCCGATGTCGCGCACGAGTTCGGCATCCACGCGGAAACGAGCACCGCGGGCGAGCAGGCGGTTGTTCGGGTCCAGCGTATAGAGCTCAGGCGTAACGTTCGAGGACTGGCGATAGGTGGCGGAGGTGACGATGAGGCGGTGGAGCTTCTTCAAGCTCCACTGGTTGTCCATGAAGCTCACGGAGAGCCAGTCGAGCAATTCCGGATGGGAAGGAGCGGGCGCTTGCACGCCGAGGTCTTCGCTCGTCTCCACGAGGCCGATGCCGAAATAGGTCTGCCATACGCGGTTCACTTGGGAGCGGGCAGCGGTGGGCGATTTCGGGTCCACCAGCCATTTGGCGAAAGTAAGGCGGTTGCCTTCGGAATTCGCGGGCAAAGGATTCAGCACCTTCGGCACGCCGGTGGTCATCTTGTCGGCGGGCTTGGTCATGTCGCCGCGCTTGAGGAGGAAGGTATCGCGCGGATCATCCATGCGGTGCAGGACCATCTGGGTGCTGCCTTCGGGATGCTGCTTCCAGAGCGCGGCGATCTGGGTGTTCGCTTCGCTCCATTCGGGAACTTGCTGACGCCAGAAGGTGAAGAGATCGGCCTTCTGGATGCGCGTACGCTGTTCGCGCGGTATCTCCAAGATGTTTGAAATATGGCGCGGCAGGGCGGGTGCGGCCTCGGTCACATCTCCGGCGAAGGCGACGCGGAAGCGGCCGAGATTCAGATTTTGATTCTGATCGCTGTTCGGGCCGCCGTGCTGCTGCTGGATCTCGAAGGTGAACTTTGTGCCTTTCGCGAAGGCGAAATTATTCGTAGCGATGAAGATGGCGGTGCGGTCCTGATTACGCTGGCCCGGTCCGGCATCGATGCCCCACGCGGTTTTGACGTCCTTGTCGATGGCGTAGCTGATGGGACCGGTGACGCGATACTCGTTCGTCTTGTAGCCGCCCTGCAGCACCTTGGGCAGCACGGTTTCGTGGTTGCCGAAATCAGCGAAGGCTTTCACGAACTTCACGCCCGTTTTTTCATTCGGTTTGGTGACATCTTCCACCACCACGCGGAATTCGGTAAGGGCCATCAAACCTTCGCTAGAACGACCGGGACCATTCGCGGGCAAGTTCGGGTCGGTCATCAACTCGAGGCGGAAGGCATTGATGTTCGTAGCGGTGACGGTGTTCGTGAAGACGGCAGTGAAGCGCGTGGGGGCGTAGCCGGAGCCCAACTGCGAACCATCGGGGAAATCGTAATAGCGTTGCGCGTTATCACCCGCGTTGCCCAAGGGCAGCACAGTCCAGTTGGGCGAGCGCTCTTTGATCTGCTGTTCCCACGCGGCGAGTTTTTTCTCCCAGTCGGGCGTGCGATGCTTCAGGTCTTCCTCGATCCGGGCGATCTCGCTGAGCAGATGCGCGCGGCGCATGTTCTGGTCAGGCGCATAGACGTTCATGCTGCCTTCCGTGCTGTCATTGATGAAGGCGAAGAGCTGGTAGTATTCCTTCTGCGAAATGGGGTCGTATTTGTGGTCGTGGCATTGCGCGCACTGAACAGTGAGGCCCATCACGCTTTTGCCGATGGCTTCAAGACGATCAAACATCGCTTCCATGCGGAACTGCTCCGGATGCACGCCGCCTTCTTCATTGATCATGGAGTTGCGGAGAAAACCGGTGGCGACCTTCTGGTCCTGCGTCGAGTTCGGCAGCAGATCACCGGCGATCTGTTCGATGATGAATTGATTGTAAGGCAGATCGCGGTTGAAGGCGTTGATGACCCAATCGCGGTAGAACCACACATCGCGTGGTTTGTCCTTTTCGAAGCCGTCGGAGTCCGCGTAACGCGCGCCATCCAGCCAGATACGGGCCCAACGCTCGCCGTAATGTGGGGAGGCGAGGAGGCGATCCACCTGCTTCTCGTAAGCGTTCCGGGAACGGTCGGCGAGGAAGGCGTCCACTTCGGCAGGCGTGGGGGGCAGACCGATAATGTCGAGGGAGAGGCGACGGAGCAAGGTGACCTTGTCCGCTTCGAGTGAAGGCTTGAGCTTTTCCTGCTCCAGCTTGGCCATCACAAAGCGGTCGATGGGATTTTCCACCCAGCGGGTGTTCTTCACTTTGGGCAGGGACGGTTTCAAAGGTGGCTTGAAGGCCCAATGATCTTTTCCTGCGGCGGTGGCTTTTACCGAAGCGCTTTCCGGCCAGACGGCGCCTTGATCGATCCAAGTCTTGATGAGCGTCACCTGTTCGGCGCTGAGGCGTTCGCCTTTCTTGGGCATGGCCGCCAATTCCTTGTGCGAAGCGGTGATGACCTGAACAAGCACGCTCTTGGCGCTGTCACCGGGGATGATAGCTGCGCCATGATAGCCGCCTTTGAAGGCATGTTCGCGGCTGTCCAGGCGCAGGGAAGATTCCTGTTTATCGGCACCATGGCACTCAATGCACCGTGCGGTGAAGATGGGCTGGATGTCCCGCACGAAGTCAACTTGGGCGGCGGTAACGCTCCAGACACCGGCCAGCCACAACCCGGCAAGGGTAGCGAGGCGCATGGTTTTTTCAGGCAACAAAAACATAATCAGGCGATAACCCAAGATACTAGTGCATCCGAGCAGGGCCGGAATAGAGAAAATTGCTTACTAGTATGGAGGATTCAGCCACTTAAGTGGCAATGACGAAGGGATGAGCAATGCTCAAATGGGGAAACACCGAACATCCAACACTGAACATCGAAAGAGGAGTTAGAGACTCCTTACGTCGGCTGCTACGGGGGCGGTACCGCGTTCGCGTTTGCGGAATTCGGTGGGGGTGAATCCTGTGACTTGCTTGAAATCGCGGCTGAAGAAGAACTGGTCGCTGTAGCCGCATTGGCTGGCGACTTGTTTGATGGCTTCGTCGGTCTCGATCAGGCGGCGCTTGGCGTGGGTGATGCGTTCGCGGCGAAGCCATTCATGAGGGCTGGTGCCGAGGTGCTGCTTGAACACACGGAAAAAATGCGAGGGGCTCATGCCCGCCATGGCGGCCAGCTCCGGCACGCGCCAAGGGTGAAAGTATTTCAGGCGCATCGTCTCGATGGGCTTGCGGAGGCGATCGGGCATGGTGTGATCGCCATCTGTCAGGAGGCCGCTGGAGTGGCGGGATTCGGTGAGCCACGCGATGAGCTGGGTGAGATCGCTGTTCAACCAGGCATCCATGGCGACATCGGGCGCTTGTAAGCGGCGGAAGATGCGGTCGAAGACCGGGCGTACGGAGCGCATGGAGAGCTGGCTGAACACGGGGTGAACTTTCACCGCGAGACTGGCCGCCCAGCGCGCGCCTTGCGGGCCATCGAAACGGAGCCAATAGACTTCCCACGGGTCGCTCTTCACGGCCCAGTAGGCATGGGGCTGGCCGCAATCGATCCAGACGAGGTCACCGGCATTCACGGTCCAGACCTTGCCCTGCACCTGCACCTCACCGGTGCCGCGCAGGCAGAGGATGAGTTCATGACCGGGATAATGATCCCGCGCGATGTGATGCTCCGGACCGGCGGTGAGATGACCCGCGCGCACGACGCTGTGATGGCACGCAAACGTCTCCGCTGAAGGAGTATGAAACAGCGAGAGCAGAAAACGCGTTGGGGGCGCCGGTTTGGTCACAAGACAAAGATGCGGGGAAAAGGGGTGATTGTCCAATCTGGAGGGAAGGCTTGCTTAGGCTGGCTCTTGCAAGAAGGCGTCACTTTCCGCAACATCCAAGGCAAGGACTCAAAATCCCATGCCAAAATTGCCAAGTAGAAAGAGCGCAGGGTTGCAGTCGGCCATCAGCGTGGGCGCTGCTGGCAGCGGTCTGGTCGCTTCAGCGATCAGCAAACCAAAGGCCCAAGCCGGACGCATCATGTATATCGAGTGCAAGGCGGGGGCTTTGCTCGGCGAGGCGCGCATCGGACGGGTCACATTTTCCAAGACAGGGCGGACCCTTTACTATCAGGAGCAGAAGTTTCAGAGCCTGAAGGGCAAGGGTTTCAAATCCAACTATTACAACGTGGAGACGGGCGAGGATTACTGGATATCAGGCCCGAAACGGAATGGCAGCGACCGGTTGTATGGCGGTGCTGGCGTTGAAATCGATGAGGATGTGCGGGTGGAATACTGGGAAGAGGTCCGAAGGCAGCCGGAGAGAAAGAATGAGCTCATCACTTGATTTCGAAGCGGTTAGTATCAATAGCCTGAGATTGAGTTTATGAAATGCTACGACCCCGAGCTGCAACGATGGATCGAAGAACCCCATTTTCGCTATGTTGAACAGGACATGGACTTGGTGCTGCTCGCGTGTCTTGAGCTGGAGGAGCTTTGCGCTTTGCTGCGGTCGCCCAGTTTGCCCGTGAAAAAGAAAGAATGGGTGATCAGCGCGCTGGTGGAAGTGGTGGAGCATGAGGTGTTCAAGGAGGACGGCGGCATCGATGAGGTGTTACTGAAGCCGATCTCAACCGTGCTGCGTGAGCATGCTGGATTATGCCGTGAAGTGATTCCCGATATGGGAATGGGCAATGACTGGTTGCTGTATCAGATCATCCAGACGGATTTTCCGCATGGATTTACGACATTAGAGGCCGCCATGGCGGCAGCGTTTGAGGGGTCTTTTCGGAAGGAGACCCGTTGAGTTCGTTGGTTGGCTTTCGTTGACTCCGGCTGCTGCACTGGTATGGTGCATTCGCTCGACGCACTTGAGTTCTTGATGGTTCAGTCCGAAAGGACGGTTCTATCAGAGCTCAAGAAACTGCCAGCGGTTCACACCGCTGGCTTTTTGTTTAAATCATTCCGCTTTATCCGGGTAGAGGCACTTCGTGGATTGGCGCGTTTCCAGTTTCTTCGTGGGAACAATTCCCGTATAACTCATTTCCGTTACGCCCATACAGCCCATGAATCTTCGCACTCTATCGTTCCTGTTGTTGCTGCTTACGGTGACTTCGCAGTCTTTGCGGGCGCAGTTGGTCGCGCGGCCAGCGGAGTTTGATTTCATCGTGCGCTCGAATGTGATGGTGGTGATGCGGGATGGAGTGAAGCTGGCGACGGATATCTATCTGCCGGCGAAAAACGGGGCGGTGGTGGAGGAGAAGTTTCCCATCATCCTGACGCGGACGCCTTACGCGAAGGCGAGCAATGCGGGGGCGGGGAAGTATTACGCGACGCGAGGGTATGCGTTCGTCTCGCAGGATACGCGGGGGCGTTATCAGTCGGAGGGGGTGTGGCACATGATCACGGATGACGGGCGGGATGGGGTGGATTGCGCGGCGTGGATCGGCAAGCAACCGTGGTCGAATGGCAAGATCGGCATGCTGGGCATCTCTTATGTGGGCGGGACGCAGCATGCGATGGCGATGGAGCGGGCGCCGGAACTCGTGACGGTGATTCCGGTGGATGCGGTATCAAACACGGGTCAGCGAGGTATGAGGCAGGGCGGTGCGTTCGAGATGCGGTTCTGGAATTGGATCATGCTGAACGCGGCCAAGGGCAGCAGTGCCTCCCAAGATCCGGCCAAGGCGGCGGTCCTCAAGGAGATGGCGGATAACCGGCTGGAGTATCTGAAGCATATCCCGTTGCGCAAAGGGATGACGCCGCTGCGGCTGGCGCCGGAGTTCGAGGAATGGCTGGTGGAGGCGATGAACCACGGGGCAAATGATGAGTTCTGGATACAGAACAACATCGTGGAGTATCCGGAGAAGTACAAGGACATCCCGGTGTATCTGGTGGGCGGGTGGTATGATTCGTGGGCGGGGAATACGACGGCAAATTACGTCGCGCTCTCGCAGACGTTGAAGAGCCCGGTGTATCTCATCATGGGGCCGTGGATTCATGGGGCGCAGTCGGGGGATTCACACGGGCAGGTGTATTTCGGCAAGGAGGCGGGCATCGCGGATCAAGGGGCGTGGCGGCTGGCGTGGTACGATAAATGGCTGAAGGGGATGGATACGGCAGTGGGCAAGGCCGCTCCTTATGCGACGAAGGTGCGCATCTTCGTGATGGGCACGGGGGATGGAACCAAGACGGAGAAGGGGCTGTTGAACCACGGGGGTTATTGGCGGGAGGAGAAGGAGTGGCCGTTGAAGCGGACGGTTTATACGCCGTTCTATCTGCAATCCGATGGAGTCTTGAAGAAGTCGGTGCCGAGCGAGCGGTGGGCCTCGACGAGTTATCAGTATGATCCGCGGAATCCGGTACCGACGATCGGCGGGCAGATCTCCTCGGGTGATGGCATCATGGTGTCGGGCGCGTGGGATCAGCGGGGGCATACGAATTTCTGGAACTGGCCGAAGCCCATCCCACTCTCGGCACGGAATGACGTGCTGGTGTTTCAGACGGAGCCGCTGGCGGAGGATGTGGAGGTGACGGGGGAGATCGAGGTGAAGTTGTGGGTGTCTTCTTCCGCGCTGGATACGGATTTCACGGCGAAGCTGGTGGATGTGTATCCGGCGAGCACGGATTATCCGAACGGGTTCGACATGCTCATCGGCGATGCGATCTTGCGGGCGCGGTTCCGGGATTCTTTGAAGGAGGAGAACCTGATGAAGGTGGGCTCGGTGTATCCGCTGACGATCAAGCTGTATCCGACCTCGAACGTGTTCAAGAAGGGGCATCGCATCCGCGTGGATATTTCGAGCAGCAACTTCCCGCGCTTTGACCTGAACCCGAACACGGGTGAGCCGCTGAACCAGCATCGGCGGTTTGTGGTGGCAATGAACGCGATTTATCACGACCAGCAGCATCCGTCGCATATCCTGCTGCCGTTGGTACCGAAGGGGAAGTGAGGGGCGTTTGAATTTCAAGCGTATCAAAGAAAATGAAAACGCGGTTTCTTACGTCAAAGCATCATCAGCCTGGTGATGAGCCTGAATAAAAGTTGGACAATATCGCATGAAAATCGCGCTCTTCATTTTGCTAGGTGTGGTGCTGCTGGTAGCGGTGGTGTGGGTGATCGGCTATCTGCGGCGGGCGCGGATTCAGCATTACGTCTTCGCGCATCAGGCGTTGCCGCTGGAGATGTTTGCGGATCCGGAACTGGTGCTGGTGCCGATGGTGAATGCCAAGGGTTTTAGCGAAGAGGGGCGACAGCATCTGTTGCAGTTCTGGGAAGCCGCCGGTGAAGGGTGTCCCGCACGGGATCTCGTGGCGGCGGATGAACTGACGTATTCCATGGAGGTGCTGGGGCATCCGAACTCGACAGCGATGTTCGTGACGTTGCCGACGCCGAAGGTGAAGCCGGAGGCGTATTTCGTGTTGATGGTGTTTGATGCGCCGGGATTGTGCTTTGGCAAGCCACGGCACTTGCGCTACTTCACGCTCGAATATCACGGCATTAAGAAGGGCGTGCCGCAGACGCTGGTGAGCGAATGGAAGGACACGGGAAAAGGCGGGCTTGATTACGCCAGCTATGACGAGGAGACGTCGCCGGAGAAGGAGGCGTTCATGGCGCGGGTGGAGGAGATCATCAAGGAATCAGGTTCGCAGCCGGTGGCGGCGAGTGAGGGAAAGGCGTCGGGTGCATGACGACTTTTCAACAGCTCAATGCGGGATGGAACGCCGAACCCAACGCCCCGGAACCAACGGTGGTCGTCGGTGGGGAAAACGTCACGGTGCTGTTCCGGCTAAACTGTTTTATGTTTCCGCAGTTCAGTGCTGTGGATATCGGTCGGCTGCGTTTCACCTCTTGCCGTCGTTATCGGCTAGGGAGCACCAATGATGAAGGATGGTACCGTGGCCAATGCCGGTTCAGCCACGTGGTGCCGTGGGGGGAATTCTACGAGATCACCGGCGACTTACGGCTGGCGAGATGTCCCAATGATTGGGTGGAGGTTTCTCCTACGGAACGTAGTCTGCGACATTTTCTGTTCTATTTTCGAGACGAGACGTTTGAGTGCGAGGCTGCGCATTGGTATTTTGATGTGATAAAAAAGAAGAGTCCGGCGAGTGAGGGAATGGCCTAATGTCTGTCCGTTTCAGGCGGCGGCTATCCACTGGTGAGGGTTGATATGAATCATGACTGATACCAAGACTGCGAAACGATTTGGGGCAAAGCTGATACGGGTATGGGCGGTGCTTGGGTTGGTGGTGGCCATAGGGTTCGCGGGCTGGTGCTTGATCGCCTATCGGGCGACGACGAAGGCAAGGGAGGCATTACTGAGTGATGCGCAGGTGACGGTGACGCGGGGAGAGGGGTATTGGGCTTTCGTTTCGAACACAGCTTCCAATTCATCGGCGGCGGGGCTGGTGTTTTTTCCGGGTTCGTTGGTGGAGCCGGCGGCATACGCGCCGCTCGCGCGGGCGGTGGCGGAGCAAGGTTATCCCGTTTTATTGGTGGAGTTGCCGCGGCGCGGTGCGTTCGGCGGGGCGAACGGAGGAGAGATCATGGCGCGGGCGCGGATGGCGATGAAGGGTGAAGCCAAGGTGACCTCGTGGGTGATCGGGGGACATTCGCTGGGGGGAGCAGTGGCCGCGCGGTTAGTGAAGGAGGAGGCGACGGGCGTGGGCGGGTTGGTGCTGGTGGGGACGACGCATCCGCGGGAGTTCAGCCTGGCGGACTTCAAGCTGCCGGTGGTGAAGATCATGGGGACGTGCGATGGGCTGGCGGGGGTGAAGAAGTGCGAGGAGACGCGGGGTAATCTGCCTGCGACGACGCGGTGGGTGGTGATCGAAGGGGCGAATCATTCGCAGTTCGGGTGGTATGGATTTCAGCCGGGGGATCAGCGGGCGACGATGGGCCGGGAGCAGCAGCAGCAACGGACAGTGGAGGTGGTGCTGGAGGGGATGGGAGCGGTGGTTCGGGGGAAAGGGCCTTGAATCCGATGCTGATTTATTTGAGAAACCGGCAGGGAAAGATTCTTTCGTCCCTGACGGGACTTGTGATGGTGCATGCTGTACCCACCGTTGAAAACGGTGGGCAATTATCTGTCGCCCTCCGGGCTGGAAGGCACAGCTTCGGGATTTCAGCCCTTTCTGATCTTGTGGTAAGGGCTGGGGTTTCGGGCGGGAGATTGATTGGCGAAATCGGTCCGCCTTTGCTCAGGTGAGTTGCTGTGGGCGAGGCGCCCACGCTCCGCCTGATAAAGAATCGCGCCCAGGGCGATGAACTTCCACACCGCTTAATCACCCGCACGAGTTCATGACTGGCTTAGGCAGAGACGGCTGTGCGGGCGAGGAATTTTTGGGCGGCTTCGAGTTGGGCGGTGGTGCCGAGGAGCAGGATTTGATCGCCGACGCGGAGTTCTTCGTCGGGTTCGGGATTGATGATGGGATTTCCGTTGCGATCGATGCCGACGATGCTGGCGCCGGTTTCTTTGCGCAGACCGGTTTCACGGATGAGCTTGCCGATGACGGCGGTGCCTTCCACGAGGGTGATGGCTTGCAGATCGGCCTCACGCAGCAGGCCGGGTTTCGGCGAGGCTTCCGGGGCATGGCGTTCCACGGGCGGCTGGTTCAACGTTTCATGCAGCGCGTATTGAGCCTTGGAGTAGATCTTGATGGCGGAGCGCCAGAGCAGGAACGTCAGCAGACCGGCCACCACCAACAGGACGAGGAAGATGCGGAAAGGTGGGAGCAAGGGAGTGCTCAAGCTGAGCCCCAGCATGAACAGGCCGATCAATCCGCCGAGCGGGATGCCCTGCGACACGATGCTCCGGATGGCTTCCGTGCGCGTGCCGGCGGAGGCTTCCTTCACTTTGAGGTCCGCGATGAGCAGGCCGAGGGCCTGGAGTTTGCGGAAGGCGGCGATGAACAGGGGCAAGGCCACAATGACGGCGGTGATCCAGAGGGCGGATTTGTAAGCGGCGTCATCTTGCAACATGGCGGGCAGCCAATTCGGCTGGGTGCGGCCGAAGAAGACGGCGGTGATGAACACGGCGCAGATGAGCGCCACGTTCAGGAATACTTGCAGCATCCATTTACGGATGAACTTGCGGGCGAGGCTGTCTTTGCGCGTCTCGCCGAGCTGGCCGGCCCACTTGGTGTAGAGCTCCAGCGTATCCAGAAATGGTTTCGGGGCTTTGCGATCAAACCAGCGCACCGCTCCGTCAGCACCCTTGATAAGGTAAGGTGTGGTGAGGGTAGTGATGGCGGAGACGGCCACGGCGATGGGGTAGAGAAATTCGCTGGTGACTTTGAGCTGCAAGCCGAGGGCGGCGATGATGAAGGAGAATTCACCGATCTGCGCCAGCCCCATGCCGACGCGGAGGGAAGTGCGGACGTCGTTGCCCGCGGCAAAGGTGCCGAGGCCGCAACTGATCACCTTCCCCACAACGACGAGGACGCTGATGATGGCGATGGGACCGGCGTAGGCGATGAGCATCTTGGGGTCGATGAGCAGGCCGATGGAGACGAAGAAGATGGCGCTGAACATGTCACGGACCGGTTCCATGAGGTGCTCGATCTTATGGATCTCCCGCGCTTCGGAGATGAGCGCACCGATGACGAAGGCGCCCAAGGCCACGCTGTAGCCGAGCTTGGCGGCGAGGAGCGAAAAGCCGAAGCAAAGGGCCAGCGCGGTGACGAGAAGCATCTCGCTACTCTTGAATTTGGCCACATAACCGAGCAGGCGCGGCACGGCGATGAGGCCGAGCACAAGGGCGGTGACGAGGAAGATGGAGAGCTTGCCGACGGTGGAGCCGACCTCACCCAAGGTCAGGGAACCGGTCATGGCGATACCGGAGAGCAAAGCCAGCATGACGATGGCGAGGATGTCCTCAATGATGAGGATGCCGAAGATCATCCCGGCGAATTTCTCCTTCGCGAGGCCGAGTTCGTTCAGGGCCTTGATGATGATGGTGGTGGAGGAAACGGAGAGCATGGCGCCGAGGAATAGGCTGTCCATGTGGTTCCAACCAAACATGCGGCCCGCAAAATAACCCGCGCCAAGCATGAAGATGATCTCCAGCCCGGCACCGAACAATGCGGTGACGCCGACGACCTTGAGCTTGCGGAGGTTGAACTCCATGCCCAAGGAGAACATGAGGAGGATGATGCCCATCTCGGACATGTTCTGGATGGTGTGCTCATCCTGGATGAGGTTGAAGGGCGGCGTATGCGGGCCGATGATGACACCGGCCAAAATATAACCGAGGACCACGGGCTGCTTGAGGCGGTGGAACAAAACGGTGACCAACCCGGCGACGATCATGACGACGGCGAGGTCCTGTAAATATGTGATACCATGCATACGGCTTAATGGTGTCGGCGGTGCTTCATCGTTTATTTAACCAGCAACAATCCACGGCAAATTCATTTCCCCAGCAGGTGGCGTTCCGGTCATTCATTGGGACCGCACAAAGCTGGGGATTTTTCTTCCGTCCACTGTCCCTGACCACCGGTTCTCCGGCGGCTAACCCGGGGCAGTATGGCAGCGGAGGAGGACGGGCGCTGTTACAATTTCACGGCCGATTTTCCAACGGCGGCAACACGTCTGTGAGCGGGAGGCCACGCAGCAACTTAAGAGTGCCCGGGGAGGGAAACGAAGTGCAACCCTCGATTGCGGTTTAGGGGGAAATAATTTGGGGAAAGTGGGGGAGACTGAAGCGATGGGTCACGGCGGACGTCGCGGACTGCCGGCTGGAAGCCAGCAGCACGGGTCGCGTGCTTCGTCGCTCGGCGCAGGGTTCAAACGATATCAATCAGCTCCCAATGGCCTAGAGTTTAAAATTTAAGCTGGAAACGGGATGGGATTGGTTTAAGACTGACGGAGTCTTAACGTTGTTCCGGGGCCTGTGGTGACCGGATTTTTTAGCAAGGAGAGTATGGACATCCTCAATGAAGAGTTCACGCGGTTGCTGGCGAGTTCCGGCTGGAAGCAGTCGGAGGCGGCGAGGCATCTGCAATTATCCCCGGCAGTGATCACGCGGTATGTGACCAATGACACGCGACCAAGCCTGACGGTGTTGAAGCTGTTCAAGCTGTTGATCGGGGATATGCAACCGTTGCCGGGGGAGGAATCGCTGGTGATGCAGGGTGAACTGGAGCGGCCACTGGATGCGGCGGAGCGGCAATTGATCCGGCACTTGCGGGCATTGAATGAAGGTGAGCGGCGGCGGGTGGTGCAGGCTTTCTGCGCGATGTTGGAGGCGGTGGAGCGGAAGCCGGGAGCAGAGGGACAGACCAAGGGGAAGAAGAAGGCGGGATAAGGCTGTAAATCCCAAGTTGTGTCGCCTGAATCAAGGGTCAGATCTTTTTGATCACCTCGTGCTTCGGCTCACTCCTCACCCGGTTCCGCTGAGGGCGGAACCGACCTCTCCTCGTTGAGAGGAGAGGTCACATCTGATATGCTTCCGCCGGTTTTAACTGGAAATTGTTCATGACCGTCTCCTGCGGTGCAGTTTACGGAAACACGGAGATCTTATGCGGCGAAGCGGGGGGCATCGCCGGGGTGTTGCTCGCCGAGGCAGAGGTTTTCCAGGGCTTGCAGATCGGTGAGGACGAAACGATGGGTCCAGCCGCGCGAGAATTGGGGATCGTAGTAATCGCGAAAGGAGCGTTTCACTTGCGAGATCTGGGCGAGGGCGAGCGGAGTGGCGATGGGGGAGGCGGCGATCTCATCCAATACGGCGAGGGCTTGATGCAAGTGCGACTCGTAGGCGGAGAGGTCCAGCGCGGGATCGTTCTCGATCTGGTGCTTCAGCAGGGCGATTTTCCGAAACAAATCCGCGGGATTCATAGTGACTCAAAATATCCCGGGTGAGTGATTTTGCAACGGGGTCAGAAACCCGCATTTTTTTGGGGTGGATATCCTGCCGGGGCTTGGGGCGGAGCACCCCAGAGACGCAGGGGGAAGGACCGCAGAGGGGCGGGTTCTTAAGGCGTTCAGGACCGGAGCTGATCGCTGCCGGGCTGGTCGGACGGGCGGAAGGGAAATTTGGGAGCAGATTCAGTGGGCCAGAGGGATTCCAGCCGTGCGAGGTCTTGGAGGACGAATTGCTGGGCCCAGCCGCGATGGGTTTTGGCATCGTAGAAGGCGTTCACGGCGTTGGTAAGGTTTTGAAGGACGGAGGCGATCTCCGGGATGGCGCGGGCGTGGGCGCTGAGGCCGAAGAGGATGTCCTTGGCGCGGGCGTGCCGGTCACGCAGCAGCTCAGGCGGCTGGGCGATATCCTGGCGGATCTGCTGTCGCAACGTATCCAGATACTGAATATATAGGGCGCGGTCCAAGTGGTATGAGGTAAGCGCGTTTACAACATTTGCAAGGGGGAGGGGCCAAAAAATGTGTCCTAGAGCCGAATGTTTTGAGGGGCCAATTTCCCAAGACAAGGGAGGAGCCGTGGATTCTGCCAAAAACGACGGTTTTGACTGAGTTTGAGTCAAAACGGGACAGATGGGCCTGAGGCCGGGAAATCTACCGACTCCAAAAAAAACGTGAATTTTAAGGGTGCTAAGATTCGAGATCGGGCATAGGAGAGCGTGGTTCGGGGCGCGGGGATTTTTTGGCAGCGGGGGCGCATTTCTTTTTGCGGGCTTTTTTCATGGGCGTGATGGTGGCGGTGAGTTTGCGGCCGGGGACGCAAGGGGCGAGCTTGGGGCGTTTCAAGAGTTCGGCGCGCCACCAGGTGACTTGGGGGGATTCTTTGAAGGGGAGTTGCTGGCCGCTCTCGGCCAACAGGTTAAGACGCCAGGCGATGACGGACCAGCGCTCGATGCGGAGGTGGACGCGACCGCGGCTACCATCGCAATTGATGGCGGCGGCTACAATCACACCACTATCAATGAGTGCGCGCACTTGATTTTCTGACATGGCAAAAGCATGGGCTACTTCTGCTACGGTGAGCACGGGGCGGGAATGGGGAAACCACGAATCCGTCTCGAAGAGTGAGGGTTGATTCAACTGTGTCATACTACTGCTACTGCTCCTTAGAGACTGCCTGAAAAAATCTCTGCCCGTCGTCTGCTTGTTCCGTTGGGCTGGGGCCGTGTTGCGGCTCGGTCACAGATTGCTTATCAATATGCTCCCTCGCCGCGCCTAGCCCCAGCCCAACGGCCCCGCGCATCCACCGCTCAGCCATTTTTCAGACAGTCTCTGCTCTGGCGGCTTCGGTCTCACCTCAAGGATATCACCAGAGTTCAGCGCCCACTATAAAGGGGGACCTAGGACAACGGCTGTCCTAGTGAATAATGTGAATAACTTTTGTTTAGCAGGTGAAAAGGTTTGGGTATCAGGAGGTTAGGCGGAGAGTGTGATGGTTAAGCTCCAAATCCAAAGATCCAAGCTCCAGAGAATTTTCAATTTCCAAGTGAGGGAATAGGACTTATGGGACAAATGGGACGGATGAGTTCAGCCGGAGGATGCACAGCACAGGTCTTTGAGGTGAGGCAAAGTGAAAATGGTTTCATCGGCAAGGGGATAAATCTCCAGGGTATCGAGCAGGCCGGCGCGGGCGAAGAGGAGGATGCCGATGGGGATTCCCTCGGGAGAGGTGGCTTGTATATCTGCGAGGATGGTGGCGGATGTTTCCTCAGATGCGGTCTGGCTGTTCACGGCGAGGTTGATGGTGGGGCAGCCGCAGGGACAACGGGAAACTACGGTGATGTGGGGGAGCTGCGGCAGATACGCTTTGGCTTCCGGGGTGCCGTGATTCAAGAGCCATTCGAGCAACGTGCGCTCGTGCTCGGTGAGCGGGCGAACGTCGGGGATGGGTAATTGGTCTAGCACTTATCTGTTGATAAAAGAACGAAGAGCAAGATGCAATATCGGCTCAAGGTAGCGAACAGAAGCAATTCAAGAGCGTCTTATTATGAGGATGTCTGTCGTCCCTAACGGGACTTGCCGGAATCATGGCGCGATTCCCGAGCGATGAATCGCTGGGCTATTTTCTTTCGCCCTCCGGGCTGGGGGATGGGCGGGGTATGAATCAGTGCAGGCCGAGGTATCAGGGAAAAAATGCGGGCCAGAGGTGGCGGAGGAGGCAGGCGGAGAGGATGAGGGCTTGTGCGCCCCAGCCGGAGAGTTCGAGGGCACGGTGGCGAGGGATGGAGCAGCAGACGAGCAGGACGGGAATGAGGGCGATGACAAAGGCGAAGAGTTTTTCTTCCAGGCTGACTTGGCCGCGATAGGACATGAGGGGGACGGAGAGAAAATATTGGGCGCTGCCGAGTGAAAGGGACAGGAGGCGTTTAGGCAGCGCGGTCATGAGAGCAGGATGAAGCTTGATCATCTTTTAGAAGGGCGCGAAGAAACAAAAAGGAAAATAGCTAATCGCAAAATAGCCGATAGCCGAGGAGAGTTCATTTCAAATTTCAGGATTTGAGATTTCAAAGGAGGTGATTTTGGAGGTGGGTGGATTCTCGTAAGGGAGGATTTTTCAAATGGATGGTCAGGCACCCTATGGAGCTTTCTCCACGGGCGGCGTGTTGGTTTGTGTCGTTACGGGTTTGGCTTTTGAACTGGTTCCCGGTGCGGCATGTGGAAAGGTAAAGGAGGCCAATACCCGGGTGATATCGCGCCGGTTTTGCATGGCTTCATCAGCGTAGGACGAGCCGACGATCTCGACGGTGCCGTCTGGTCCGGAGTACACCTGGCAGATGAGCATAACATCATCCTGACCAAGACGGCCGGAGAGCTGAAAGCGCTGCCATTCACGTCCCGTAACGGTAACGCGTTGATCCAGGGAAAGCTGGAGGGTCGGGTGATTGGCCTGGAGAACGCGTCGGGCAGATTCGGCAAAAGATTTCAAATCACCCGCCTGAACCGGCCCGATGACAACGCCAAAGTTCAGGCGGTTTTCCAAGCTGAAGGTCATATCATAACCACGGGCGGAGCGGATCACATCCCAATTGCCAGGCCAGACGCTAAAGGAATAGTTGGTGACGGTACCACGCAGGACGAAGGCCACGGCAGGAGGTTCGGAACGGACGGACGGTTCGGCGGAAAACCCGATGGCGGGGAGCAGAAGGACCAAGAGCTGGCTGATGAAAAGTATAAGTTTCATGGCGAAGCGAGGAGAGTGGTGCAGGTGACAGCTTCAGGCGGTTTGGCGAGTTTTTGCGCGGTGGCAGAGCCAAGCGGGGAGATCCGGGGAATTTCAAATTTCAGGATTTGAAATTTCAAAGGGGTGATGAGTTGTCGGGTGTGGGTTTGGCCTTGGGCGCGAGCACGGCTTCGCGGATGGCGACGATGAGCGGGGCGTCATGCAGCAGGCGAAACAGATGGACGATTTTTGAATAGAGGAAATGGATCAGGAAGAGGACGCCGACGAGGACGCAAAGGTCGGAATGGACGTGCAGGCCGGTGAGCAGCACGGCGGTGCCGAAGCAGAGGAGCAGGGTCTCGCGAAGGAGGCGGAGTTCGCGGGCGACCGGGGTGGAGTCGGGGCGATCAGGTTGATTTGACATGGCGTGCGGGGATGAAGTTTTTCCTGTGTAAGAGGAAAAATAGGACGGCCACGAAAGAGGGGCAAGGAGGTTTTGTTGGGAGCCTGTCATGAACAAAGTAGTGAAGACTCGGTTTTAGAGACAGGCGTTGGTTCTTTCGTCCCGGACGGGACTGGTCGTTTTTAGGAACGATTTACCCACCAATGAAATGCTTGTCATTACCCACAAAGTTCCAGGGCTGAAAATATTTCAATGAGACAGCGGAGGCCGGTGTTTGCCTTACGAAAGATGGCTGGATTTGCTTATGCGAATCTCCTTCCCCCTCACCCCGGCCCTCTCCCTTGGGGAGAGGGAGAACATTCTCCGCGTCAACAGCGCGAGCAACCAGCTGACTAGCGGTTGTTTTGTTGTCTAATTTTTTAGGACAGGCTCTAGGCGGGGCGGTGGGATATCCGGCGGCGAAGGAACCAGGCGGGCAGTCCCACGAGGAGCAACAGACTCCAGACGGGAGGTTCGGGGATGGTGGCGATAGTGAGATTATCGAGGCCGACATAGGTGCCGGGAGCGTCACTGTGTATGGCATGCCAAGGGGCCAGGCTGAAGCGAACGGTGTCGATCGAAGTGGCATCGAAAGCCACGGAGTCGAACATCACGTCATCCAAACTGACTGTCCAAGTGTTGTTGATGAAGTCGATCCACATGCCGACTCGATAGACCTGATCATCCTGGAAGGCCGGGCCGTTGGCGGAAAAGAAGGGGCGATAAAGGGTCACCTGATTCAATCCGCCGTGAAAGCTCAGGGTGCGAACTTGAGGCGTATCGAAGAGGATCGTGAAAGCGTATTTGGAATCCCGCAGGTTGTGCGTGTACAAATCGTAGTGGAGCTCATATCCGGTCACGCTATGCGGGAGGTCGATCTGAATCTGCTCATAGGAGGTGACGGCGTCAAACCGCAGGGCATCGTTCAACGGACCGACGGAGGATGTCACGCTGGGTGTGCCGAAGATCGTCTGGTAGCCGCCTTTTTCCGGAGCGGTGAAATCCATATTCACGTATTCGGCAGCGGAAACGGAGAGGGATATCGCAAGTGTCACAAGTCCCAAGGTTTTCCCCAGGATGTCCAGTAGCAGGTTCTTTTTCTTCCTTTGCACTACCGGGGAAACTAATGGCGCAAAGGTGAAACGTCCAGTTTGGAGAACGGGAGGGGGATTTTTGCCGGTTGAAGTCAAAAAAAAGGCGGCGGGAACACTTTTTTGAAATTTTGTCTCCATATAGCGCATATAGCGCATATAGGCATCACGCATGCCGGACAAACGTGCGAATCTGGGCGCGTAATGTTGAAGCAAACAACAGAGCAAACGGAGGTCACGAAGATCGCCCTGAGGGGTGAATCTAGGACGGCCTGCGGGGGCACTGCCAGAGGCGATGATGAAGACCGTCACCTGCGCGTGTGTGGAGCAGCAGCATCTGAGGATGCGAATGCGAAAGCGCCGGCCATGTGGCCAATCATGACGGGAGGAGACGCCAACGGCAGTGCCCAAGCTGGTGGCACCAGCGGGCCAATGGGAAACCAAAAGAGGAGCGGGAAAAACGTTCACAGTTCAGAGGGGAAAGTAGAGATGCATACGCAATGCTACGACTCACCCCTCACCCCAGCCCTCTCCCCATTGAGGGGCGAGGGAGGAGAGCTGGCGCAAATGCGTGAGGGCAAATGCAATTACGAGGACGATTTTAACAAAGGAGGAGTTATGAAGATGAAGTTTATCATGGTGGGTTTGGCGATGGTTATTCTTAGCAGTGCGGGTTGCACGAGTTTGTCGCAGGCGGTGCCGAAGACGAAGATTCGTGGCGATCTTAAATCAGGGAGGTTTTCGGTGGAGGCGCCGAAGAATGCGTCGATCAATGGGTTTGAGCTGAGTTATTCGACGAACGAAACGCGGATCAAGTTCACGGAGTACAAAGCGGAGATGGATCCGAATGTGGTGGAGCAGTCGGGGAAGGCGCAGGCGGCGATCATCGCGGCGACGAGCCAGGCGATACAGGCGGCGACGGAGAAGGCGGTGGAGGTTTTTAAAAAATAGGAAACCACGGAAGACGCAGAATACGCAAACAGGGGTGTGAAGAAGGGTGGGAGATCAAACATGCGGATTTTGAACAGGAGCTAACGGAGGGAACAGAGGGAGCGAGTGTTAACAGAAGGGCACGAAGCTGGAAAAAGCAGGGAGACTGGACGGGCGGTGGTGCCTGTCCCACTACGGCGGGCGAGGCGCCCGCGACAGGATGAAATCGAGGACGCCGCGGCCAAAAGGTGACGGGGTTCACGACGAAGGACGGGGAAGTCGAGAACGATCACGAACAGGAAACGAGGAGCAAAAGGATGAGCATGTTAGTGGCATTACATAGAGGTGAGGGGGTTATCGCGAGGGCGATCAGGTGGCAGACGCGGAGTGTTTATTCGCATGCGAGTATCGTGCTGGAGGGAACGGGGTCGGTGATCGAGGCGCGGGAGTTTCAGGGGGTACGGTGGGTGCGCTGGGATGAGGTGGTGGCGAGTGGGGAGTCGATTGATCTGTTTAGGGTGAAGGGGTTGACGCCGGAGGCGGAGGCGGTGGTGTTGCAGTTTTTGTGGGATCAGATGGGGAAGCCTTACGATTACACGATGGTGGCGAGGTTCATCTCGCGGAGGCAGGCGGCACGGGAGGAGTCGGGGAAATGGTTTTGCAGTGAGCTGGTGTTTGCGGCGTTGGCGAAGGCGGGGGTGAAGTTGCTCGAAAGGATTGAACCTTGGGAGGTTTCGCCGGGGGTGCTGCGGTTGTCGACGAGGTTGGAGGAATGTGAATGGCCACAAAAAGGCACAGAAGGCGCAAAGAGGGGAAACATCGAACATCCAACATCGAACTCCGAACATCGAGAGTGGGGAGTCGAGGCGTCAAGCCGCCTCGGGGTGAAAGCGGAGGCAAGCCTCCGCACTCCAAAGGAAGACAGCTCGCGCAGGGAGGAGCAGACGCACGTTGGCCCAGTTGGCACGGTTGATTCTCTAGAGCGCTTAGGCTGCCGGCAAGATACCGGCAGCACGTTGAGGGGAGACTGGACAGGCGGTGGCGCCTGTCCCACTACGGAAGGGCAGACGAGGGCGTCTGCTTTACTGACGGAAAAGGAGGAGTTTTGTGATTGCTGAGATTGCTAATAGTTCGTTGCCGGAGGCGGGGCACTTTGCGTCGATCGGGTGGGTTTGTGTGATCATCGTGGCGATCATTGCGGGAGCGCGGCAGGTGTTGGGGCTTTGGCATGACATTAAAGAAAAGCCGACGGGGGCGGAGGTGTTGCAGAAGTCGCACACGATGTTTGCGAGCAAGGAGGAGTTCAAGCGGTTGGAGGAGGAGTTTCGCAGACACCAGGAGTTTGAGTTGCGGGAGGCGGAGCTGCGGCGCAAGGGGGTTTACGATCGCCTGGACAAGAGTCGCGAGGAGGTTTTGCAGCGGGTGGATGATACGCGGAAGGAGCTGGAGGAGAAGCTGAAGGTGGTGCACGCACGGGTGGACACGATACCGGACCGGATCATCGCAACGCTGCGCAATACAGGAGCCATTGAATGAAAAATAATAATCAGATTTCGGACGAGAGGGAACAGTTGCGGTTGAGTTTGTTGCGGTTTCTGGATGCGCATGTGGAGGTGAGCAGCCGGGGTTTGGCAGAGGCGCTGCTTTTGCAGATGGCGCGGGCGGAGGGAAGGCTGGAGCTCACGCTGGCGGAGTTGCGAGCAGAACTTTTGTATCTTAAGGACCGGAACCTGATCTGCCAGGTGCCGAAACCAATCAGCCCGGAGCTGCGTTCGTGGCGAATCACGGCGGATGGCCGCGATCAGCACGCCCAGCTCACCACGTGAACCAACCAGAGGAATTCACAATCCCCAATAGTTATGATGAAGACGAAACCGAATGATGTGCTGAGAGCGAAGCCGCTGTTGAAGAACATGGCGGAGGAGAAGCAGCGCGAGATCATCGAGTATGCCAGGGAGAACTCGAACGAGCAGACGCGCGACTGGCTGGAGGGGCAGAACATCGCGGTGACGATCAGTGCGCTGGTGGAATTCAAGTTGTGGTGGCAGCTCCGGGAACAATTCCGGACGGCGGAGGTGTCCACGCAAACATTGATCGAGCTACTGCAGGAGACGCTGCCGCCGTTGAGCGATGAGCAGATCACGATCTACGGGCAGAAGGTTTTTACGTTGCTCGCGCTGAAGCAACAGGACGCGGGCGAATGGGTGCGGTTGCAGAAGCTGGAGCTGGATCGGCGGAAGATGGAGCTGGACGAACAAAAATTTAATCAGCGGACGTGTGAGTTGTTTTTGAAGTGGTACGAGGACAAGAGAGTGCTGGAGATCGCGGGGGCGCAGGTGCCGCAGGCGGTGAAGGTGGAGAGGTTGGGGGAATTGTTGTTCGGTCAAGATTGGGGAGATGAACCACGGAATACGCAGACGGAAGAGGGGGAAGAATGAGAAAAGGGATTTTAACCGCAGAGGTAACAGCGATGGGAAACATCGAACACCGGTTGCACCGGCTGGCCAATGCATCGAACTCTGAACATCGAGAGGTGGGGGCGAACGTTCAACGTCCAACGCTCAACGTCCAACGTTCAGAGGGGGATCGTCAAATGGACGCGCAATGCTACGACTCACCCCTCACCCCAGCCCTCTCCCCTTTGAGGGGAGAGGGAGGCGAGAGCGCTAGTGTTTCCACGTCACCTGAATCGGATGTCGAAAGCGCTAAGGTTGGTTTGGGCTCGACGGAGTCTCGCCCTACCGGGGTGGAGGTTGAGCCGATCATTAAGTTTCGGGCGGCGCAGAGGGAGTTTTTGCGGGGGGTGGAGCAGCATCGGTTGGTGGCGTTTGTGGCGCGGAGGCAGTTCGGGAAGACGACGACGTTTGCGGCGCTCGCCTTAAAGAAAATGATGAAGCGGGCGAATCATACGGTGGTATTTGGAAGTGCGAAGTTGAATCTGGCGCGGGAGATCGTGCGGAAGGAGGCGGAGGTGATTCAACGGGCGATCCATGCGTTGACGAAACAGGCGGAGAAGGCGGAGGGGCTTTTGCAGGTGGTGGATGGGAAGACGGGGCGGGCGCTCGGTGGGGTGACGGCGGATGATTTTGCGAGTCTCTATGAGGCGCAGCGGTTGGAGTTTCGGTTCTATCATTCGAAGACGATTTATTCGCGGACGAAGGTGGTGGCGTTGCGGGCGGACACGGTGGGTGAGACGGGGGACTTGATGTGTGATGAGATCGGGCGGGTGAAGAATTGGCGCGAGGTCTGGGAGGCGGTGGAACCGATCGTGAGCAGCAATCCGATGTTTCGTCTGACGTTGGCGACGACTCCGCCGCCAGATGATTCGCACTACTCGTTCGAGATGTTGTCGCCGAAGAGCGGCACGGAGTTTGAGCCGAGTGCGACGGGGAATTGGTATCGCAGCGAAGCGGGCGTGATGGTGTTGCGCGTGGATGCGCAGGATGCGTGGGCGGATGGGGTGCCGGTGTATGACCTGGAGCGCGGTGAGCCGCTGAGCCCCGATGAACACAGGGCGCGGGCGCTGGACAAGGATGCGTGGGATCGGAATTACGCGGTGAAGTTTGTGTTCGGCGGGACGGCGGCGTGCGGGTTGTTGCAATTGGAATCGGCACAGGCGCGAGGCATTGGAAGTTGCGCATGCATCGTGATCGAGGATGAGGCGGATATGACGATCGCGATGGCGTTCTTGCGCGATCACTTGACGAACAATCCAGTCGGCATCGGGCTGGACCTGGCGACAACGGAGAAGGAATCGAGCAATCCTACGGCGCTGACGGTGATGGAAGCGAGTGGGGTGGAGCTCACGGGACGGCTCACGTTGGTGTGGAAGACGCGGGATCCGGCGGTGTCGAGAGAACGGGTGCGGCGCGTGGTGCAGGTGATCAATGAGCGTTCACGCGGTGGGCCGGCGCGGCGGTTGTGCATTGATGCGACGAATGAACGGTATTTTGCAATCGAGCTGTCGCGGGACATCGCGGGTGAGGTGCCGGTGGAGTTGATCATCGGGAGTGAGAGTGCGCCAGGGATCAATGAGGACGCGATGGTGATGAAGGCGTATCTCGGCAACTTACTCATCGGGGAACTGGAGGATAATCATCTGACGTTGGCGCCGGAGAGATACATCAAAGAGGATTTTCGATTGGTGAAGCGGGATCGGGGTTCGTTCAGCACGGATACGGCGGCGGACGGGAAACATGGGGATACGTTCGATGCGCATAAGCTGGCGCTGTGGGCGCTGAGAGGAGGAGCGGCGGGGGCGGTGATGAGTGTGGAGGGGATACGGATGGCGGCGCATACGGATGCTGCGGTTTTTCGGCCGAGGAGGCTACGCCTGGCGGCGTAGGGGAGAGGTATGAATTATGAAGTATGAGGTATGAAAAGGGGAAACATCGAACATCGAATGAAGACTAATAATATCAACGCGCAATGTTGCGACTCACCCCTCACCCCGGCCCTCTCCCCGTTGAGGGGCGAGGGAGATGGAAGCGGTGGGAGTGATTAGAGACTGTTGTGAAACCGAGTGAGCAGATGCTTCGGCGGCGGCCGGCTGAGGACCCCGACGCTGCATCGGGGCAAGCCGCCAGCCCTACCAGTGCGAGTGATGCGGAAACGTTGAAAAGTTAGCGGGATTTTAAAGGAGGAAAGTTTTATGAAGATTTTGGAGAAGATTTTTAGAAGAGGACGGGTTGCATCTGGAGCTGTTGAAGCTAAGGAATCGAATGGGGTTGAGGCGAAGGATGCGTTGCTTCGGATTGTGCAGCCGAGGGCGCGGGATCGGTGGATGTCGGCTTCGGCGCGGAGTTATACGCCGGAGATGATTCATTCGGTGCTTCGCAGTGCGTTGAGCGGGAATCTGGTGGCGCAGTGGGAGTTGTTCGATCTGATGGAGGATACGTGGCCGCGGTTGCAGAAGAATCTCAACGATCTCAAGGATGCGGTGTGTGCGGAGGCTTGGGCGGTGCAGCCGTATGCGTTGACGGGCGCAAAGCCTTCTCGCGAGGCGGTGAAGCGGGCGAAGTTGTTGGAACAAGTTTTGTGGCGGATGACGCCGCGGGCGCAGGCGGATGAGAACGGGTTCAATGCGACGTTGAAGGATATCGCGGATGCGTGGGGTAAGGGGATCGCGGTGCTGGAGGTGCATTGGGAGCAACGCGCAGTGGCGGGCGCTAGCGCCGTGATCGCGCCGCGCTGCACGACGTGGGTGCATCCGCGCTACTATGGTTACACGCAGAACGCACCGGAGCTGATGCTGAATGTGCGCGAACTCTCGATCGGCGGGTGTGTGCCGGAGGTGTTGAAGGATGCGGGTGAGGGGTTCGCGGTGTTTCCCCCGGACAAGTTTCTGATCGCGATCGCGAAACACAAATCAGGTCATCCAGCGGGGAGTGCGTTGTTGCGGCCGCTCGCTTGGTGGTGGTGTGCTTCGAACTTCAGCGCGGAGTGGTTGCTGAATTTCGCGCAACTCTTCGGGCTGCCGTTGCGGTGGGCGAGTTATGATCCGAACCAGCCAGGGTTGCTGAACAAGATCTGCGACATGCTGGAGAACATGGGGAGTTCGGCGTGGGCGGCGTTTCCGGCGGGGACGAAGATCGAGCTGCATGAGCCGTCGCGGAACGGGACGGATAATCCGCAGGCGGCGCTGTTGGATCGCGCGGACAAGCAATGTGACTTGCTCATCCTAGGGCAGACGTTGACGAGTGAAGCCGGGGATAGTGGGAGTCGTGCGCTGGGCGAGGTGCATCAGAAGGTGCGGGCGGATCGGAAGGCGGCGCTGGCGGCGTGGACGAGCGAGGTGCTGCAACAATTGAGTGCGGCGTTTTGTCGGTTGAACTTTGGCGATGACCTGGAGTGTCCGTGGCTGCAGCCGGTCGTGAAAGAAGTGCGGGATGCGAAGGTGATGGCGGAACGGGATCGCATCTTGCTGGAGGCGGGCGTGGAGTTGCCGAAGGCGTGGTTTTATGAGCGGCATGAGATTCCATTACCAAATTTAGGCGAGGAAGTCGTTACACGACGGGCCAATGAGGCATCAGCCATGCCACAACCCAAACGAGAACCTACCGATGAAGCCCACCGAAAGGCTGATGGCCCGGCTTCCGAAAAGGACAGTAAGCCCGAAGGCAATGACTCCCTCGCCAAGGTTTCAAAACGAGACGACGAGCAGAAGGACAAGGGTGCCGAGGAAGAAGAAAAGAAGGAGGCGGCATGATCGCGATTGAACTTAATAGTGATTCGACGATGGGCCAGTTGCGCGAGTTGCTTAGCAAAGTGCGGAATCCGCAGGGGATGTTGCGGGCGGTGGCGAAGCGGGCGGAGACGGAGTTGAAGGCGCATTTTCGGGGTCGCGATGCGAAGTCGGCGAACAAGCGCGGCGGTCAGCGCACGAACTTCTGGGCGCAGGTGGAGAAGACGGTGGTGAGCGAGGTGGATGAGGCAGGCGGCTCAGTGAGGTTGGGGGTGTCGCATCAGGCGTTCGCGCAGAAGTTGTATGGCGGGGTGATCCGCGCGAAATCGGCGAGGGCGTTGACGATTCCGGTGACGGCGGAGGCTTATGGAAAATCCACGGCGGAGTTCGAAGGGGCGACGGGATTGCGATTGTTCTTCATCAAGCCGAATGAGACGGCGTTGCTGGCGACGCGGTTGCAGGGGGCGCGGGGAATCAAGGTACAGTATGTGCTGAAGGCGAGTGTGAACCAGGCGGCGGATCCGGAGGCGTTGCCGGATATGGAAAAATTGGGATCTGCTGTCCTAGAAACAGCAATGGAGGAACTGGGTAAATGAATGCGCAATGCTACGACTCACCCCTCACCCCGGCCCTCTCCCCATTGAGGGGAGAGGGAGGAGAAACGCTGTGGACGTCACTAGTGGCTACGGTGGTTTGGATGGGCAGCGGCTTCGTCGGCGGCCGGCTGAGGACAGCCAGCCCTACCACGTGCGAAGTGTTGAAGCAGCCGGTGAGATTTGTGGGGGCGGTGGTGAGGGCCTTGGTTTGGGACGAGGAGCACCTCGTCCCTACCGGGAGAAGGGGAGCAGGCGAGACGCCTGCGGTACGGCAAGCCAGAGGCTTGCGCTACGAGTGAGGGGTTCGAGAACGAGGACGATTACGATCGAGTAACTAAGGAGTTTATGAATATGAACAATACATTTCCGATTGAGGCGCGGTTGGCGGCGGCGTTGCCGGCTTTACCGACAAGCAACACAAACACAACGAATGAACCGCAACAGCCAGGTAGTGGCGAGGTAACAGAGTTGCCGACGGAGATTCAGTGGATGCCGGCGGGGGAGCATGTGATCGCGGCCACTCAGGGGGAGGCGGCGGTGACGCAGTTGGTGATCGTGAATGAGGAGACGGCGGTGCGGATGGAGGCGGTGTTGCAGGAGTTGCGGGCGCAGGCGGAGGCGGGGGCGGAGGATGTGCCGTACTTCGATTTCAATCACGAGGATGCGGAGGCTTCGGCGCGGCCGTTGCGGTTCTTCTGGGGTGGTGAGGATTTCTTCACGGGCGGAGTGCGCGTGGAGGTGGAGTGGACGGAGCCGGGTCGCACGGCGCTGCTGGGCAAGGCGTATCGCCGGTTTTCTCCGAGCTTTTTTGTGGATGCCGCAGGCGAGGTCACGGGTGCGCCGCTCAATATGGGCGGGCTGGTGAATCGCGCGGCGTTCAAAACGATCAACCCCATTGTCGCGGGGGCAAACACAAGTGACGGCGACGCAAACCAAGAAAGGTCAAACATTATGGACCCGATGAAACTGGCGGCCGAACTGGCCGCCGCACAGAAACGAATCCAGGAACTGGAACAACTGCTCACGCTAAAGGCGAAGGACCAGGCGCGCGCGATCGTCGAGACGGCGGTGCGCACAGGCAAGCTCGCGCCACAAAACACGGCGCTGCATGCGAAGTGGGTGGATGCGCTGACGAAGAATCCGGAGCTGGCGGAAACGCTCACCGGTCTGGCGGTGAATCACGCGCTGGTCTCCATCGTGCCGCACACGACGGCGCCGGTGCATGCAGCGAATGCGAATGGTCCGGAGCATGAGTTCGTGGTGAAGGCGCGGCAGTTCGCGGAGCAACGCAAGGTGGTCTTCACGGAGGCAGTGATGCACGTGGCGGCGAAGGAGCCGGAGTTGTATGAGGCGTATCGCACCACTTTGGGTGAATGACGAATGTCGAAGCACGAATGACCAAGGAATGAGCAATGCCCGAAGTAATACGTGATGCGTAATGCGTAACGGGGAAGGCGAGTTCGGAGGACGACGACGGACAGGACGGTTAAGAAAACAAGGAACAGTTAATTAAGGAGGACAGGATTATGGGTATCGAAGTTTATACGGAAAATGGATATCGGACGTTCACGGAGGAGACTCCGGGACAATTGACGGGCAAAGAAGGTTACCTGGTGGAGCTGGTCTCCACGGGGAAGGTGCAGTTGCTGGCGAGCGGGCTGGCCATCGGCGTGGTGCATCAGAAGCTGGAAGGCGCGAATGATGTGACGATCCGGCTGCTGGGCAAGGGTGGCACGGTGAAGTGTGTGAAGGGTGGAGCGATCGCCATCGGCGCACGCGTGAAGGGCGCCAGCGGCGGCAAACTCACAACCACTTCATCGGGCGATCGCTCCATCGGCATCATCATCTCGCCCACCACGAGCGGCGCGGACGGCGATGTGTGCGAGGTGCTGGACATCGTGGAGAAGGTCTAGGCCAGAGACGGTAATTCAATCAACAGACAGATAGACAAAGGAGAAAAAGATTATGACTTCAAGTGCAACACTTAACACGGTTTTGACGGCGATGGCGGTCAAGTTCATGCAGGACAGCAAAAATTTCGTCGGGCTGCGCCTGTTTCCGCTCTTCCTCTCGGGAGAGCAGAGCGCGGGCTATTATGTGCTCGATGAGGAGAATCTGCTGAACGTGCCGCGCAACATCCAGCGCGCGCCGCGTTCCGCCTACAGCCGCGGGCTGATGAAGATCAGTTCCGATACGTTCAACTGCCGCGAGTACGGCCATGAGGAACCGGTGGACGATCGCGAGCGCAAGAAGTATGCGCGCTCGTTCGATGCGGATTCCTCGGCGATGCGGCGCGCGATGAATGTGCTGATGGTAAATCACGAGATCCGCGTGAAGGACAAGGCGACGGGTGTAACGGTGCCGACGAGCAGTCCTTCCACAAAGTGGGATTCGGCGAATTCCGATCCGATCGCGAACATCGAGGTGGCACGCTCCAGCATCCACAAGAACACGGGCATGGAGGCGAACACGATGGTGGTGAGCCGCGATGTGTTCAATGTGCTGAAGGAACACGAACTGGTGGCCGAGAAGATCAAGTACTCGGAACGCGCGATCATCACGCCGGACTTGCTGGCGGCGGTGTTCGGCGTGGAGCAGTTCCTGGTGGCGGGCACGATCGAGAACACGGCGCAGGAAGGCCAGGCGGTCACGCCGAATTACATCTGGGGCGATTCCGTGGTGCTCGCGCATGTGCAGGATACGCCGGATCTAATGGCACCGAACTTCGGGCGTACATTCGGTTGGGTGGGAGAAGTGGGCACCGAAGCGGTGCTGGTGGAGACGTATCGCCAGGATGTGATCCGCTCGGACGTGCATCGTGCGCGACAGGATGTGGATGAGAAAATCATCGGGGCGAAGGCGGGGTATCACCTGAGCAATGTGCTGACCACTTAATCGTTAAAAGGGTGATTCGTGAAACGTGAATCGGAGGAAGTCTGGCCACGGTTCGTGAAATCTCACCCCTCACCCCGGCCCTCTCCCCTTTGAGGGGAGAGGGTGGTGGTAGCGGTGAAATAGGTGGAGCGGCCGATGCGGTCTGGAGAGAGCGATGAATGAGAGGTTAGCGCCGACTTACGTCGGCGGCTACGAGTGAGGGGCGAGGACGTAGGACGAGGACGATTACGAAAGGGAGGAGTTGATTATGGCTATCACATTCACGGAGGAAGATCTGCTGGTGGATATCTCGCAGGAGGAGCTGGATGGCATCGCGAAGGAGCTGGTGTCTGATGGTGATCCGGAGCCGATCGCGAGGACGATCGCGGAGCAGTTGCAGAAGGTGGAGGATTATACGGCGCGTTTTGAGGTGCCGGAGCTGCGTTATCAGCGGCTCGTCCGCGCCTTGGTGCTCTTCGAGATCTATGCGCGGCTCGCGGAGATTCCGAAGAAGCGGCAGACGAAGTACGACGAGGCGATGAAGGAGTTGAAGGACATCCGCGATGGAAAATTCCCGGACCTGATGCTGGAGGAGCCGCCACCGGCGGGCATTCCGAGCGGTCATGGCAACTGGGGGAGCAAGGAGAAATTAGTATGACGACGACATTAGCAAACAACGGCCAGCCGGTGATGAATCTCACGGCTTTGAGCCTGGAGAGCGTGGTGTATAACGGCGATCCGGTCCGCGTGGATCTGGGTGCGACCGCGCCGCTGGATTACAGCGGCATCATGGTGACGGCGCAGACGCACAATCCCACGAACAGCGGCACGGGCATGACGGTGTGCTTCGGCTTCTGTCACGAGGAGCTGACGCCAAGCGTGGCGGTGCAACGGCTGCAAGCGCGGGTGAAGACCATCACGTGCAGCCTGATCACGGCGACGGGCTATGGTGATACGCGGGACTTTGCCTCGGGCAAGGAACCGGTGGGCGGACGTTACCTCTACCTCTGGTGGGAAACTTCCGGCGGAGGCAATCCCGCCGACACGGTGGATCTCAAGGTGTGGGTGCAGTTCCTCAAATGAGTTGCGCGAAGGAGAAAATCATCATGAAGAATCCACAATATTACGAAGCACCGCCGGTGCTCACGCTGACGGATGAGCCCTTCGAGAGTGCGGCGGAGGGCGGCTACGATCTCACCAAGATCGATCTGCAGAACACGCCGTGGCGGCATGCGGCGGCGATCCAGCTCAACGTGAAAACGGTGAGCAATCAAAACGCGGCGGACTCGGTCTTGCTGAGCTACGCGTTCTCACGTGAGGACATCAGCGGGCAGAGCGGCGCCACGATGCGCCTCAGTACCCGGGCGACCACGCTCACGCTGACGTTGCCAACAAACATCGATGGCGGAACGGAACGTGAGTTCGTCTCGGCGCGCATCCCGATCCAGGCGCGGTATCTCTATCTCTACTGGAATGCGACGAGCGCTTCGGAAGAGGTGTTCGACCTGGAGGTTCACGCCATCCCGGTGCCTTAAGCGCGAAGGAACAAACGTATGCCATTCACCGATACATTAACGGTGCTCGCGAAGCTGAAGACACGGCTCGCGGCGTTGGAACTCACGGCGGGCACACCGCTCTTCGACAAGGTGGAGTATTACAGCTCGACGGATCTGTTGAAGGCGCTCCAGGAACTGCGCGTGTTCAAGAATCGCGTGTGCCTCATCGTGCCGGGTGATGATGACTTCATGAACGAAGTGTCGGGGCGCACGCTGAACACCGTGGTGGAGCGGCATGTATTCCTGCTGCTGGCGGACCGGGATTACGGGCGCCGGCAAGCGGCGGCGACGGGTGACGAGAACACGCAAGGGGTCATCGCGATGAAGGACAAGGTGGTGAGCGATCTCACGGGGAAGAATCTGGATTCGCGTCAGGTTTTGGTGAAGCCGGTGAATGGCACGCCGCTGCTGATCCAAGGACCGAAACGTGAGGAGGCCGCCGGGCGCGAGGCGTGGAACCTGGAGCTGGTGGTGGAGTGCGGACAGGTGCTGACGCAGCATTAGAAAGTTCAAAATCCAAAGCTCAAAGCATCAAAGAAGTAAGACGCGGACAGACAAAAACAATCAGTCGGACAGTTAAGTAGCAACAAACAGAAACAAAGGAGAGTTATGAAGGAAACGGGAGATCTTATTTATCGCAAACAGACGACGGGGAAATTGTTCTTCAAGCGCGAAGGCGAATCGGCCTTCGTCGATTTCGGCAACGTGCGGATGCACAAGTTCGCGCCGAAGATCGAGCGCACGAAGACGACGGTGGCGCGCAAGGGTTATGTGCAGCTCGTGGAAGAGCGGCCCACGCAAGTGGAGCATCGCTGGACGGTGGGATTGGACGAGGAGCTGCCGGACCTGGTGCGGCTGCATCTGCTGGCCGGAGCAGGTGAAACGGTGACCCAGACGGATACGGCCGTGCCGGCCTACGCGGTGACCGGCGTCAAGAAAGGCCAGGTCATCGTGCTGCCAGCGCAAAACGTCACGGTGACCACCGTGAAGATCGACGAGACAACAGACATCACCACGGTGGCCAATGTGGATTACAAGGTGGATGCGATGGCGGGCACCATCACGATCCTGCAGGCCGGCCAGATCGCCGACGGTGACGACCTGCTGATCGCCTACACGCCGGTCGCGGGCACGTTTGTGCAGCACACCGGGCTCACGGACCTGTGTGTGAAAGGCACGGCGGTGTTCGACGAGTATGACCAGCACAGTGACGCGCCCCGCGCACGTTACACGTTCACGGCCCAGATCACCGTCAGCAACGGCGGCGACAATGACGGCAAGAAGCAGAGCGAGTTCGAGGTGGAACTGCTGGCCACCGGACAGGTCGTGCGGCGCGGACGGGTGGATGCGTAGGCCGGCTAAACCGACCGGCCAATAAGCCTGGCGGGTGTGAGGAGCATCCGCCGGGCTTAACGGAGGCAGGAAAATTCGAGAACTATAAACGGAAAAACAAAGATTATGGAACCTACGAAGATCGAGACATTGATGGGCGGAAAAGTGGTGACGGTCACTTTGCGTGAGGGCGCGAAAGAAGAAGTCACGGTGCAGCAACTGGCGGTGGCGCAGATGCCCCGTTTGCTCGCGGTGATCGAAGATGAGGCGGCGATGGTGGAGCTGTTCTGCGGCAAGCCGAAGGGCTGGGCCACGACGCTCACGCCGGAAGCGCATGAGGAGATCGTTACCGAAGGGGAAAGGCTGAACGCGGATTTTTTCGAGCGCTGGGTGCAGCGCCAGTTGCAACGGCGCGAGCGGCTGGTGCCCGGCATCACGCAGGCGATGCAGAGCACGGTGCTCTCGAGTTTGCGGACTGGGTCGCCGAGCTCGCCATCGAGTCTGGCCTGAGCCTGAGGGAAGCGCGGGAACATTCCCTGGCCCAGCTCAAGTTGCTGGCCGCCGCCGCGGAGCGGGTGCACGCGGCGCAGAAGCTGACGGATTCGAATGTGGTGTATGCGGCGGTGGCCGCGTGCTGGGCGCAGGGAGGAACGGAAGTGTTGATGGAATTGCAGGAGAAATTGCGGGCGCAGTGTGAGGGGAGATGATGATGCGGAGTGACCCGCCTGCGGGCGGGTCCGGAAAGGAGGAGTTATGAACGAGTTTCAACTGGGTTTGAAGTTGCAGGTGAGCGGCGCGGAGGCGGCGCAGGCGGCGTTGGGGAACGTCACGAAGCGGCTGGATGAACAGCTTACGGGCATCAAGGAGTTCACTGCGAAGCTGGGCGAGGGCAACGACACGGTGCGCGGTTACATCGAGTCCGCACAGCAGATGATCGAGCAGAACCCGATCCAGGAGACGCTCGGCAAACTTTCCGGGCTCGCACAAGCGATGGGCTTGGACAAAGTCTCGGGCGGCATCGACGCAACAGCGGATTCGCTGAAGTCTTGGACCGGTGAAATCACAGATTTTCTGGGTAAGACGGAAAAAGCCTCGGGCGTCATCAAGGATGTGTTGGACGGCGATGTCGCAGGCGCGATCGATACGGTGAAACAAGGGCTGGCGGATCTCAGCACCACGGAGGGATTCGCCAAGGCACTGGGCTTGGAGAGCGTGTTGCCGAGCGCACAGGAGGCATCGGATTCCGTGAACGGGATGATCGGGAAGTTCCAGGAGTTCGGCTCGGGAGCGAATTCCGCGGGCGAGATCGTGAGGCGGGTGCTGCTCACGGACACGCAAGGGGCGATCGACACGGTGCGCACGGGTTTGCAGACAATGGGGACATTCTCCGATCTGGCGACGCGCATGGGACTGCACGGTGTGGCGAGTGAGATCGATGGAATCCAGAAATCCGTAGGCGAGTGGACGGGCAAGATCGAGGACTTCAACAGACGCAGCACGGAAACGGCCACGCAATTGAACACGGCGTTTGGGAGCACACTGCCGCCGGGCGTGAGCAAGGCGGCGGGTGCCATTATGGAACTGACCGGCACCAAGGACACACTGATGCCGATGCTGGAAGGGCTGCAGACGCATTTTCAAACCCTCACGGGCAAGTCGTTCCCGGAGGCGTTCAAGGGGATGCAGGATTTGTCGAAGCAATTTGGTGAAGGAGGAATCTCGGCGAAGAATTTGGGCGAGGCACTGAAAGCTCCGGGTGGTGCGGCGAAGTTGCTGGCGGGGGGATTTGGCATCGTGGGCGCGGCGATCGCGGGATGGCAGATTGGCAAGGCGATCGGGGACATGGACGTCTTCGGGGTGAAGATCAACGACGTGGCGCAGTACGGCATCTCGAAGTTGATGCAGGGAGCGCTGAAGATCCGGCGCTTCCTGGGCACCATCAGCGAGGACCAATACAAGGCGGAACTCGAAGCCTGGCAGAAAACTTCGCAGCAGATCGCCGAGGGAACTCATGAGCCCCGGGCTAAAAAAGCCAATCCCGCCGAGGCGGTGAAAGCAACGACCACGCCTTCGGTGGACGAGCAGGACAAAGCCCTCAAGGAGAAGGTCGCCCTCGAGGAGGCCGCGCAAAAGAAGATCGATGAAATCCAGAAGGAGGCGAATGAGAAGGAGCGGCAACGGCAGGAGGAGATCAAGAAGAAGACGGAGGAAATCACCAAGCTAAAGGCTGATCTCGCAGCGGTGGAGGAGGCGGCGAAGAAAAAGGTAGAGGAAAAGGCCAAGACAGAAGCTGCTGCCGCGAAGAAGCAAGAGGAGGACCGGCAGAAGCAAATCAAGCTGATCACGGAAGAGAACAAGAAGCTGGATGAACAGATCAGGAAACTGAAGGAGATCGAAGGCAAGACGACTGATAAGAAGGAAAAGGCCCGCATCGGGAAAGATATCGACGAGAAGAAAGGCCAGCTGACGAAAATCCCCAGACAGGCCGGTGATCCGACGGGTGTGGATGAGTACGGGCTGAATGCAGACAAACAGGGCGCCGAAGGGGAAGGCACGGATAATCCGGATGAAAACGCGCAGCGGGTGCTCACGCTGGGGCAGCAGATCCAGCAAACGTTTGATGACATCGCGAACAGCGGCATCCAGTCGGTGCAGAATTCCCTCACGGGGATAATCCAAGGGACGATGACGTGGAAGGAGGGGCTGAACCAGATCGGCGGCACGGTATTGAATTCGTTGATGAGCGGTTTCATGAAAATGGTCACCACGCAGATCACGGGATTGTTCACTGTGGATGCGGCCAAAACTAAGATCTCGATCGGAGCCAGGATCCGCAACATGGCGGAAGCCGTATCGAATATGCCCAACGCTTTGCTGTCATCGATCACGAGCTGGGGCTCGGCGGCGGCCATCGGTCTGGCGGCGGTGACGGCGGCGATGAGCGCCTTCGGCGGGTTCGAGAGTGGTGGTTACACGGGGGATGGACGGCGCTCGGAGGTGGCAGGGTTGGTGCATCGCGGTGAGATGGTGTTTGACCAGACAGCAGTGCAGGCGATCGGGAAGGATAGATTGGAGGCCATGCGGATGAGCCGGTCAATACCTACGGGACTTGCCAGCGCCGGAGGGGGAGGCGGGGGTGCCAGAATGCTGTCTCCAAACATCAATGTGCAGTCGGCGCAACCCAAAGTCATCGTGGTGAACAGCCAGGAAGAGTTGATCCGCGTAATGAAGGGATCGATCGGGGAGGAGATCATGGTGTCGCACATCGCGAAGAACAAGGTGCGGCTGGGGATGGAGAGTTGAGATCAACCACAGGATACGCGGATCAAGAAAACGGGGTTCTAGGACGAAGGACGAATAAAGGAGGAGTATGAGCATTGAAACTATCAACGGGCATGTGTTGCTGCCGGAGCTGCCGAACTGGCTGAGCGGTGTGGAACTGACGCGGCGGTGGGAAACGGAGATACAGGAGACGGTCACCGGGGCGGAAGATCGCGCGGCCTTGCGCACTGTGCCACGGCTGGAGCTCTCGTATGAGATCGACACGCTGACTCAAGAACAGCGGGCGCGACTGGAGGACCGCTTGCGCGAGGCGATGAAATCCGGCAAGGCGGTGGTGCCTTTCTGGGGACGCGCTTCCGATCTGGCGAATGCGGCGAGCGGCACGAGTGCGGAACTGGCGACGACGAACTGGCCGTGGCAGACGGGCGATCACATCCTCTTCCTCGATCTTTCCAATCTGGAGAAGCCGGTCCACACGGTGCGGCAAATCACGGGCAAGACGGGGTTGGCCCTGACGTTGAACAGCGCCTTGCCGCAGTCCTATGCGGCAGGTTCGCTGGTGTGGCCGCTGCTTTTCGGGAAGCCGGATGGCGAAAGCATGTCACTCGTCACGGGCCGTCACGGTTCGGTGTCTTTTACGCTGCGGGAGATCACGGGCGCAACGCGAAGCGCAGCGTCGAGTGCCCCGACGTATCTTTCGCGACCGGTCTTCACCACGCCAATCAACTGGACCGACGGCGCGAGCCAACGGTTGAGCTACGATCTGCGCGAACTGTCGATCGGCTTCGGCGCGGAGGTGTTCGCGCCCTTGCAGAGCCACGTCGTTCACGGGTTCGAGTTCAGTGTGCAGTTGCATACCGAGACGGACATCCTGGCGCTGGAAAATTTCTTTGCCGCGTTGCACGGGCGTCTGCATGGCTTCTGGCTGCCCGCGCCGACGGAAGCGGTGGACATCGTGAGCGGGATCAGTACGACGCAGTTCGACATCACCGGGCAAGGTTTCACAGATTCCTGGAATGACCATCCGGCGGTGCATCTTTGGTTCACTCATGAGGGCACAAGTGTGCCACGCAAAATCCTGAGCGTAGCAGACAATGGTGACGGAACGGAACGGATGACGCTGGAGAGTGCGCTTCCTTTCACCCCCAGTGCGGAAACGATGGTGAACCGCCTGCATTATGTGCGCCTGGCAGACGATGAAGAGAGCGCGGATTTCCTCGCGGAATGGTTTGAGGAACGTTCGTTCCAAGTGTTGGAGCTCCCGCTGGAATACGCGGATGCCGAGACGGGCGAGCAGCCGGTGTATCTCTATCACGTGTGGATTGATACCACGCCAGTGCAGCACTGGTACTACACGAGCTTCGCGAGCAACATCGTCTCCGACGGCATCACCTATCTGGCGCGGCCGATCAATCACGGAGACATGCGCTCCGGCCTGAAAGGTGAGACGGAGAAGGTGACGATCGAGACGGTGCATGAGGCGGATCATCCGTTCGCGTTCGGTTTTCCGTATCCGCCGCCGAAGCCTGTCCAAGTGCAGATCCGGGAGACGACTTATGCGGACCCGGACACGACCGCCGTGCTCTTCACCGGCCAGGTGGAGAAGGCGCCGCGCCGGGGCAAGAAGATCAGCGCGAGCTGTGTCTCGCTGCTGGATCTGGATGCGCAACGCCTGCCGGATGCGCTCATCGGGCCACGCTGTTCCTTTCAGGTCTACGATGCGAACTGCGGAGTGGCAAAGGATGACCACCAGCTCACGGTAACGTTCTCGAATATCACTGACCGCATCATCCGCGTCACGCGCACGGGCGGTTTCGAGGGCAGCTTGGATAATTACTACACGTTCGGCTGGATCGAGCGCGGCAGCGGTTTGCAGACCGAAGTGCGGGGCATCCTGGAGGACAAACGCATCAGCGGCACGGAGCGCGAACTGACGCTGAACCTGCCGCTGCGATACGCCACGACCGGCACGACGGCGAAGCTGCTGCCGGGCTGTGATGGCAAGTGGTCCACGTGCCAGATCAAGTTCGGCAACACCCGATTTTTTGGACATCCGCAGGTGCCGGACAAGAACCCGACCCTCGCGGCGATCGACAACCCGGTATCTCAAGGAGGCAAGAAGTGAAACCGTATTATCAGGACCGCGTGCGCCAGGCGGAATTGCTGGCGTGTGCGCAGGAGTGGATGGGCACGCCCTTCCGCCCGTTCAGTCATGTGCAGGGCATGGGCGTGGATTGTGTGTGGCTCGCCGCCGGGCTCTACCTGGAGACGGGGCATCTCGCTGCGTTCAAGCCCGGCCCCTACACGATGGATGGCGGGCAGCACAATGCGCTGGGCATGGTCATCGCGTGGCTGGAGCAGAACAGCCGTTTCCAAAAAGCGGAAGCGCCGCTGGAAGTCGGCGATCTGCTCTGCTTCCGCATGGGCCGCAGCGTGCATCATGTGGGCGTGGTGCTCACGGAGCGGACCTTCCTGCACGTGTGCGAGGGCTACACTGTCAGCGAGGCGCGCATCGATGATCCCACGTGGAAGAAGCGGCTGGCGTGCGTGTATCGACCGGTAGAACCAGCGGCGAACAGCCTTCATCGCAATGCAATCGTGGAAGGAGTTGCCGTATGAGTTTCTCCGGAGGTTCCACGAAAGCGATGCCGGCCCCGAAGCAGAAGCCGCTGGGCCTGGATGAATCACGCGCCTCAACGAACGAGCAGGCGCGACCGGTGCCTTATCTCGCCGGGAAAACGCGCGTGGGTGTGACGTGGCTCACGGACGCCTTTGATGTGACCGCCACGCCAGTCACGCAATCGGCGGGCAAAGGCCGGACCACGACGGTGGGCTATAATTACCGCGCCAGCCTCGCGGCGCTGGTCTGTCACGGACCGGTGGATCGTCTGCATAAAATCTATCTGAACGGGGATGAAGTGTGGACGGGTGATTTCGGCGCCACGGCGGCGGACTTCGATCCCATCACGATTGAAGATTACGGCGTGATGCGCCTCTACTGGGGACGAGCGGATCAGGAAATGGATTCGCTCCTGATCGGCACGGGGATAGATCATCCACCGTATCAAGGCCAATGCTATGTGGTGTTCAATAGCCTCTTCTTCGGCTTCAACCAGACCAGTGCGCCGAACGTGGAACTCGTCATCTCACGGCACCCGAAACCATCGTGGTTCGGCGCCCTGAGCGCGCAGATCGATGGCGATTGCAATCCGGTGGCGATCATCACGGAGTGGCTGACGAACCGCAGCTTCGGCCTCGGCTGGAGTGAGGCACGGCTCGACACCACTGCGTTGCTGGCGGTGGCCGGCCAGCTCGCGACGGAAGGCATCGGCCTCTCGCCCTTCATCACGAAGCAAACTTCGGCGCGGCAACTCATCACGCAGATGTGCGAGTACTTCGACGGTTACGCGCAGATGACGCCGGAGGGAAAATTCAAACTGGGCCTGATCCGTCCGGCCGCGGATGTGAACGCGCTGCCGCTCATCGATGAAAACGTGCTGTGCGAAGAACCGGAGCTGAACCCGGAAAGCTGGCGCGGCATCAAGACGAAGACGTGGATCAAATTCACGGATCGCAACCGCGCTTACAAAGAGAACGCCCTGCCGTATCGCGATCCGGGCGCAGCCACGATCACCTCCGAGAACTCGCCGCAAACGATCGAACGCCCCTGGGTGACGGGGCCTGCGCTGGCGCAGAAGATCGTGGCGGCGGAAGGCCGCGCGGCCGCGTTACCAGCGACCAGCGGTGAACTCAAAGTACGGAAATCGGTGACGCTTCATCCCGGCGATCTCTTCCGCCTCAGCTACGCGCACCTCGGCATCAGCAACATGGTGATGCGCGTGACGAGCCGATCACCAGGCCGTCCCGGATCACGCACCATCAACCTGCAGGTGGCGCTGGACCGTTCCTATCTGAACGACGCGTATTACATCCCGCCGGATGATGCGGTGCCGGAAGCGGTGGATACCACGCCGAAGCCCTTTGATCATGTGAAGCTCATCGAACTGCCGCGTGGCCTGGATGACGGCGGCAAGATCACCGTGGCACCGATGGCCGTCCGGCCCAATCGTTTCACGACCGGCTACGACATCCATCTGCGCCGCGCGTACACCATCACCACGAGTTACAACTATCGTAACTACTACACCGGCATTTATTGGACGGGCCAATATGCCTATAACAGTGCCGGCTCCATGCAGGCAGACGTGGTGCAATCCCAGATCATCGACGAGAGTTTCAAACTGCGGGCGTACTGCCAGCCCGCCGCCGAGGCCGCCCTGATCCAGGCGGCGCGCGATCTGAAGCTGATCATCCAGCTCGTCCCATATACCAACTACCGCAGCACCTTCGTCGAGCAGATGGGTGTGCTGGACTGGGTGCCCACAGGAAACACGGTCGGCGGATTGAAGGAAGCGCGGATCTCAGCCGTCCGTGCCCGTCAGGGCTCAGGCATGTATAATATCCCGACCCATCCGCTCATCTTCACCCCGGCACAATACTACATCAACAACCAGCCGCTCTTTCAGCTCGCGTATGACAAGGTGGACAACCACGAGAGCTTCGCGATCCGGGGAACGCTGGTGGAGGATTATCCGGCGGACACGGCCCTCTTGGATCATTACCAGGGGATGCTGGTGAACTTCGGCACGACGACGAATCCGCCGAACGGACCTTCCTGGAACAATGCGATGGAGGATGAACTGCTCCTCTTCGCCGGAGATGAGATTCTCTCCGTGGCAGAGATCGTGCCGGTGGAGACGGGCTATCGCGTCACGGGCATCCGCGGACGTTTCGATACGCGGGCGACGGCGCTGGCCGCGGGCACGGAGCTTTACTTCATCGCGCGGCAACGGCTCAAGAAAATGACGCACGCGACCTTCAAACAGTACGTTCGTTGCAATCTCAAGCTGCAACCGACGGTGCTCCGCAAGACGCTCGACATGGCCCAGGCCTCCACGGTGGGCCTGAGCCTGACTGGCCGCGTGAACTGTCCGCTCGGAGTCATCAACCTGCGCGCCTTCGGTGAAGGGCGCAATCCGACTTACACCACGGGTGAACACATCGAACTGTCCTGGAACCTCTGCGAGCACAGCCCGCGAGATTTCTGGGGACGCTGGGGCAATCCCGCCGAGAGCAAGACGGCCACCGTGCTGGAGCTGTTCAATCATCTGGGTGTATTGAAAGCAACGATCACCACGCCTCCGGGCGCGACCACTTACGACCTCCAGTATTACTACGACTCGCTCAATCCTACCCGGCCTTACATCAACACCCATTTCACATCCCACATCAAAGTGCGGGCGACGGCACTGGAGAACGGGCTCAAGTCGCGCTTTTACGAAGAATTAACCATCAGGAAAATATGAACGGAATAGCACCAGGAGAGTTTGTGGAGATCGCCGGGGCGACCACGCCCGAGATCATGGTCCACCAGAATTTCATCATCGCGTCGCGCATGCTGTATAAATACCAGCCGACCTACGTGGAGAACGAACCCACGACGGAGGCCGGTCCGCCGGTGGACCCGGAGGGTTATTATCAGATCGAGCAACGCTGGCGCGATGTGTATGGCGCGGAGTATGTCTGCACGGATGCGGGCGATCCTGAAACGGAAACTCCCAGCACGTGGAAACAGATCCGCCCCGCCGTCTTCACCAGCACGCCCTCGGGGACGATTCCCGAAAGCTACTGGATCGTGCGTGCGGATCTGGACTATCGCCACTTCCGCTACAACGGCAGCGCCTTCACGGAGATCAGCCTCCCTATCGCCGGCGGCACACTCACCGGCGCGCTGACGCTTCATGCCAATCCCACCAGCTCCCTGCAAGCGGCGACGAAAGCCTACGTGGATGCACTCGCGGGCGGCACCGATCTGAAAGAATCCTGCCGCCTCGCCACCACGGCGAATGTGAACTTGGCCACCACGGCGTTGACGCCGATCGATGGCGTTACGCCGGTAGATGGCGACCGCGTGCTGGTGATGAACCAGACCGCACCCGCCGAGAACGGCATCTACGTGGCGCATCTCGGCGCGTGGACGCGAGCAAACGATGCGGACACCGACGATCTCGTCACCTCCGGCCTGTATTGCTTCGTCACGGAAGGCACGGTGAATGGGGACAAGGGGTTCGTCCTCACGACGAACGATCCTATCACGCTCGGCACCACCGGGCTGACCTTCACGCAATTCTCCAAAGGCCTTTCCGATGGCGAATGCACGGATGCGAAGATCGGGGATCGCACGGTGAACCAATCCCTCGCCTCACCCGCAGATACCGGTGATATCACCGAATTGCTCTCCTGGCTCGCCGGCCGCATCAAAGGCATCACCGGCAAGAGCGATTGGAAAACCGCGCCGCAAACCGATCTGGAGAAAGCGAGCGTCGTCTCGCTGAACTTCGTCATCGATGGCGGCGGCTCCGCCATCACCACGGGGTTGAAGGGCTTTCTTGAAATCTCCTTCGGCATGACGATCACCGGCGTGACGGTGCTCGCAGATCAAACCGGCAGCGCCGTCCTCGACATCTGGAAGGAAACGTATGCGAGCTATCCGCCTACCGGTGCGGACAGCATCACCGCCAGCGCGAAACCGACGATCAGCAGCGCCACCAAGACCAAGGACACCACCCTCACCGGCTGGACCACCAGCGTGAGCGCCGGCGACATCCTCGCCTTCAACGTGGACTCCGTCACGACGATCCAGCGACTGACCATTTCCCTCACCGGCAAGAAAACCGCCTGACCGATGGCCACAAACCCAGCAACCCTCAATTCTCAACAATTTAACTTACTCAAAATATGCCTACAGAAATAAAAGACAAATTCGGCAGTTCCACGGCCCTCACCATCACCCTTGCCAGCCTGAGCAACACCTCAGCTCGGCAATCCACCATCGTGGACAACACCACCGACCGCTTCTCGCGCGTCATCATCTTCGCGAAGATCAAGCAAGGCACCTCGCCCACGGGCAATCGCACCGTCACCGCTTACCTCATCCGCGATGACAACCACGGCACCAACCACCGCACCGATGGCGCGGGGGCGAGCGATGCGGCCATCACCATCCTGAACGCCTCGCTCATCGGCGTGATGAACAACAAATCCTCACCCTCCACCGGTGACGTGCTCTACGGGGAATTCATCATCGATAACCCGGGGCCGAAATGGGCCATCGCCATCCAGAACGACACCGGGGTGAACCTGGACAGCACCGGCTCCAACCACTGGGTCCGCTACGTGGGCATCAATCCGGAGGCACAATAATGAGCCGTCCAAACTTGACCCGGGCCTTTGCCCGCAACGCGCAGGAATCCGCCTACCCCGGACTCTGGCGCGATCTCGTGGCCGCCTGGGCTCCCGCCGGAGCTCCCCGCCACGCCACCCGACTCTGGGACTACTCCGGCAACGGCAACCACGGCACCCTCCGGAATGGCGCGAACTGGACGACCGGCAAAACCGGCCACGCCGTAAATTTCGACGGCACCGACGACGACGTCATCGGCGACACCCCCGGCAAGAACTTCCCCAGCGGTAACCAAAGCCGGACAGTATCGTGCTGGATCAAATCAGCGGGATGGACAGGGGATACGGGATTGTTGCACTGGGGAACAGACGGAAGCTCACCGACAGCGTCGAACTACCACCTAGTCGCAGGTTCAACAGGTACAATTCTCTGGGGAAACGGATTTGGACACGGCATTCTCAGCGGAACAACTTTGTGCAACGATAATCGATGGCACTCCGTAACCGGTGTTTTTGAATCCTCGAGCGGCCTGGCCAGCATTTATATCGATGGATGCTTAGAGAGTGAGGGGCCTCTGACTTACACGCCAAACACCAGCGCCGGAAACTCTTGGAGGATAGCGAAGTTCTTGAGTAATGCTGGCTCGTTTCAAGGAAAAATCTGCCAGATTTTAGTGTATAAGTGTGCCCTAACACATTATGAAGTCACGCTTCTCGGAACAGACAAAAGTCCGTTAACGTCGAAAATCCGCCGCCATCAGGGGAGGAACATCAGGAAAAGCTACTCCTTTGGTTCGTTTACTACCTAACGTTTGCAATCCCAACACCTAGCTGACGTTAGTGACGGAGCCAAACTGTGGAATTGGACCAGTTAATTCTTTTTCCATCCCGCGCTATCTTCCCCACCAATCCCGCGTCCCAACCCACTCCTCCAATCACGAGCAAATCCATGGACTTTCCTAAATGCGCGACACCAACAGAGCCTAATGGATTGACCACGAGCAAGACTCTTCCTTGTTTAAAAACAGCACACAATTGACCGTCTTCAGCTAACCATTCACCTTCAATACCAATATCCTCCATCGGTTTCGCTTTTGTAGCAGCCGATGCAAAACTGTCAGCTATTAGCACTCCGCCTGCGAGCACTGCCGCCTGTACAATTTTTCGGCGCGTGATATTCTTTTTCATATGCCGTTGTAGCCGTTCAAAAATACGCTTGCTTTGAGAATGAAGATTTTTTAGATTCAATGTCAAATCAATCTAAGGAGATTCGTCTTCCTAATGTTATGCGTATGAAAAAAACAAGGGCTGTTTTAGTTTACTCAATTCTGTTGTTGATATTCAGCTTTTCCCTATCCACACAAGCAGACCCCGCTCCGATAACACCACCCAGCGGTTTAGTTGCTTGGTGGACAGGTGACGACGAGTCGCTAGATTCATCTGGAAATCACCTTGACGCTTCTTGGTTAGGAACACCTGCCTACATAGACGGGAAAGTTGGACGTGCTTTTGATGTTCGGGCTTCGGCACTATCAGTTCCTCATAGTTCTCTGGTGAGTTTTGCTCCGGGAAGCCAAGCAACCTTCGAATTTTGGGCCTATCAAAAATCATCGACTCTGCCATTCCATTTTTTTGGCAAACGCGCAGGCACCTGCCCCTCATCGCAAATTAATTATCAAGTAGGAATTGATGTCACAATGCCTACAACCCCTACCGATCAATGGGTCCACTGGGCTGCCGTTTTCGGAGCTTCAGGGATAACTTGGTATACAAATGGTGTGGTCTATAAACAGTTTCCCGCAGCCACTTTTGGTACCGCGAACACTGCGGATTTGCGTTTGGGCACGTCAGGTGTCTGTGAGGCATTCAACGGATACCTAGACGAATTTACCATCTATAATCGGGCACTTACATTGCAGGAGATTCAAGACATACATCTGGCTGGATCAGCTGGTAAGCAAAAGGCTCAAGCGCCATCATCAAGTCCAGTTGCTTTACCAAGTGGTCTAGTCGCTTGGTGGACAGGTGATGACCGATCCTTGGATTCATCTACGAATCAACTTGACGCTTCCTGGTTAGGAACACCTGCCTACATAGACGGGAAAGTTGGACGTGCTTTTGATGTCCGGGCTTCGGCACTATCAGTTCCTCATAGTTCTCTGGTGAGTTTTGCTCCGGGAAGCCAAGCAACCTTCGAATTTTGGGCCTATCAAAAATCATCGACTCTGCCATTCCATTTTTTTGGCAAACGCGCAGGCACCTGCCCCTCCGTGCAGATAAATTATCAAGTAGGAATTGATGTCACAATGCCTACTACCCCTACCGATCAATGGGTACACTGGGCTGCTGTTTTCGGAGCCTCTGGGATAACTTGGTATACAAATGGTGTGGTCTATAAACAGTTTCCCGCAGCCACTTTTGGTAGCGCGAATACTGCGGACTTGCGTTTGGGTAGGTCAGGCATCTGTGAGGCATTCAACGGATACCTAGACGAATTTGCCATCTATAATCGGGCACTTACGTTGCAGGAGATTCAAAGCATACATCTGGCTGGTTCAGCTGGTAAGGAAAAGATCCAAATCGAAGGTGATTTGTATGCTGGTATTACTGTTCATGCAGGCGTTGGGACACAATGCGCCGTACAGTATACTGAAGACTTGTCTGAACCCATTCAATGGACCACGTTTACCAACATCACATCTCTTCCTTCTAATCCTTTTTTCGTAGTGGATCGGACGTCAAACTCAAAAGTGAAACGGTTTTATCGGGTTGTATCGCCTTAAAATTATGTTCCATTTTTGTAAAACCGCCCAACCGATGTTGGGCGGTTTTACTTATTTAATAGCTCAATCGTACTGTTCTTCAATCGCCGCCCCATACGGTCTTCCTGCTTTTCCGGCCCATCGCGACAATGAAAAAGATAGCCGTCCCACCCTTTGCTTTAGATAGAATTTCGCGTGATTTCTAGCGGGTTTAAAGAGATAGAACAAAATATAGACAATAGATGCGAATACTGCGCCCAGTGACAGCCATAATATTACAAATTTAGACGTGTCAGCTGATTGCCTAACAGTTTTATCGCATTCCACAATAGTGGATTCATTTGCAAGGCGTGATTGTTTGGTATTTTCTATAATCTCTATCGCGTAATCGTGACAACCATGTGCAAGGAGAATTGTGACGAAGTGGATCAAGAATATATCTCGTTCTTCCGGACTTTGCCGTTTAATTCTGCCCAGAAACTCTTGCCTTGTAACAAAATATACAGCATCTCCCCATATTATTTGTGGTTGTGAAGTATAACCAAAAAGCCCATTGTTTCTCACCCACTGAACTTTTCCTATATTGAACAAAGCAAAACCTTTTTTTTGCAAGTAGGTGTTTACATCCCACAGTTGCGGAGCATCTTCCCAAAGTGGTAACAACGTTGCTTCGGTTCGGAGACCAACCACAGTAGTGCTTAATGCCTTCTCGCTCCCTTTCATGACTTCCAAATCACCTCCTTCAACGTCTATTTTTAGGAATTGTGGACTTAGTCCGATTTGTTTCTCTAGGCACGAATCGAGGGTGTCTAATTCAATTTCAACTTGGCCCACGACTTGTGAGCCTTCCTGTATCTGATAATCCTGAAATACCTCGCGGTTGATTTTGCATAGCGAAGAAGAGTCGGGGTGTGCTGTTACAAATAGTGCTTTGCTTTGTTTACTTGACCATAAGCCGATTGGGAAATTTACCGTATTTTCTTGATCGGGCACATCGGTTCGTGGATTTGGTTCAAAGGTGATGAACTGTGTAAAACCTTTCAAAGTTAGCCAGCGCTCCTCCGGACCATCAGCACTCCCTACATCTGCTATTCGCAACTTTTGCTCTTTGAGTTTTTTAATTAAAGGCAAAGTCAGTGCAATGCGATGGTTAGGCCAAGCGTAACGGTCAAATGCTTTAGCGTTTTTTACGAAATTGCCAAGAAAACTCATAGCGGTGGTGGAATTTTGGGGTAGAACAACTGACTCTGAGCCTAGTTATCACTTCCCGATTGCTCCTTTACAGAAAATCGCACATATTCGAACCAGCCTCCCAAATATTCTTTGTCTCGAGGCCGTTGTTTCTGGTGGGGTTGATAACCGCTTTTTCAGGGGTTCGTCCTGCCGCAACCCTAAACCCATAACCCTTATGATCATTCAAGTCGACAAGTGGCATCTGCTCGCCGAACCGGATGCGGGCTGTTCCCTCACCTACGAGGTGCAGCTGGAGAACGCCCAACTCGCCCGGATGAATGTCGTGGCGCTCATCAATCCTTTCCTGGCCGGACCGCCCGTGCCGGAGATCTTCATCTACTGTGAGATGCCCGGCGAACGCCTCACCCAAGGCGAACCTGTCCGCCGCTGGATCACCCGCCCGCCCAACTCTGCGTGCGAATGGAGCCACGTCGAACTGTCTGACAAGTTGGCCAAAGAGATTCATGCTTTGCTCAGTCCCACTGTGGCTTAAAGCCCGTCCCCTGTCGCCAAAATCTTTTTTGCGGAGCGTGCCCGCTTGCCCTTGGAGCGCGGTGCGTCCTCGCCCGCAGCAACGCACCTGAGCAAAGCCGGGCTAATTTCGCCAAGAGTCTTCCGCAAGCAACTCCCCCTCTCGGTAATCGCGCCGGATATTCTGCGTTCCGCATGTTGGCCGCGTTCCTCCCCCCTCATTTCATCTGCCCCACCAGCTTCTCCAGCCCCCTCAGATTATCCCGCAGCGCCACCTCCGCATCCAGCTCTGTGCGGTGATTCAGTATCCCCACCGGCCCTTTCCACCCGCTCGCCTTCACCGTTTTGAGCATCGCCAGCTCGTCCGTTCCCTCACCCAGCGTCAGAATCTTTTTCCCCGCCTTATCGCCCCCAGGGATCATCCCATTGATGTTGAGCGCCAGCAGATGCGGCTGCATCTTCTTCAACAGCTCCGGGAATCGTGCGATGTGGTCATGGCCGTGGTGAAAATTATAAACAATCCCCACATTCTGCAGGTTCAACTCCTTGATGATGGCGATCTGGTTCTCCGGCTCGCCGAACCAGTTTCCATGATTGTACAAAGCCACCTTGCAACCGAGTTTGGCCGCTGCTTCCGCTATCGGCCGGATGCGTTTCGCCTCTGACTCCACGCGTTGCTTTTGTTCCTCTTCACTCTTCGTGGCGGCTCCACCACCGGTGATCCAGAGCTGCGGCGTGATCTTATGCTTCTCAATTACGTCGAGGATTTTCTTCGCCTCCTCATTCAATGACCCCGGGAACCACCACGCCGTCATCTCGATGCCGTGTTTCTTCATCGTTTCCACCTCCGTATCGAAGGTGGGCACATGCTCCGCGCGATAATCGTAGGCCAGCCGTTTGAGCTTCAGCCCGTCCAGCATCAACGCACGTTGTCCGGAATCGCGCTTTTTGGCATCAAATGGCACGATGCACCACGCCACCAGATTGCTGCGGGCGAAGATATCCGTATCCGCAGCGGCCGCCACCAGACGGCCCGGAGAGATCACGGCCACGGAAAGCACACTGGCCATGGTAGCCAGCATGGTGCGACGGCTGAAAGTCGACGGCGATGGGTTCATGAGCAGTTTCTATCACTTGAACTCGCTGTCAGGCGAGCCCAGAAATCCGCACCCGCTCGTTCTCCCATCGGTCACTCCATTAGAGCCGTTAAGGGATGGTTTTAAGGCCATCCGGGACTAAAGTAAGCTTGCTTTGCAAGCGGTTCATTATTAAGTGTTTGTTGTTGTCGGTCTAAACTTTCCCGGGGATCAGATGAAGAAATCACTCAGGAGACGGCGCATCACCAATAAGCGCGCTTGGTTGAAGTTGGCGCGCGAGGCCAAGTTTAGCGCCGCGAACATGGCCGCCATCAGCGGCATCACCCTTCGCCAGCTTGAGCGTCATGCCCAGAAGGTTCTCGGCTGCACCCCCCAGATCTGGCTGGACGAGCAACGCATGGTCGCCGCCCAAGTGCTCCTGCTCGATACCGATACCGTCAAAGAAGTCGCTTTAGAGCTCGGTTACACCCAAGCCTCGCACTTTTGCCGGCAGTTCAAGGCCTACTACGAGATGACCCCCACCAGTTACATCGCGCTGTGCGAAAAGCGCAACGGAAGCCACGAAATTTTCTGAAATGTCGCTCTGGGATAATCAATGTCGCCCTGGGATAATCACTTCCCATTGTCCCCACCCTTGCATTTCGTCAATCTCTTCGCGCGTCCACAACAGCGGAACAGCGCATGAAGCACCAATCAGTAACCAGTTCCCGCCCTTCTGCTGAGGTCTTTTCCTTCCGTTGGGATATCACTTTGGTTCATTGCAGTCCTGCATTTCTTGCGGGGCTGCTAATTGACGTCAGGGAGACCCCGTACCGGCGGTGATGGAGTAATCCCCATCCCTCCCCACTCCATCACCGCCGGCCGGGATTACTTTAAGGCGCCGTGACCCGATCAGGTCACGGCGTCTCCTTTTTCAGAGGGGCTTTAAAGCGGGCTCCAGCACAAACTCCCGTCGTCCTGAGGAATACGCCACGATCGTATCCGCCGCTTCCGTCCCGATGTTCACCGCCTGATGCGCCACCCCGGCGGGAATGGCCAGCGTATCACCCGCTTCTAAGATCGTTATTTCACCTGCGGTCTCATGCTGCAAACGCCCGCGCAAAACATACAGCACCTCATCACAGTTCGGATGACTATGCCGTGGATTGCAGGCTCCCGGCTTCAAGATCACCCGGCCCAGCGTCAGCCCGGGAGTCATCGTCAGCTCCTCCGTGGCCACCCATTGCAGCGCCCCCCACTCCTCACGGATCGCGGCGGCATCGGCTTCCTGCGCGCGGATGACAGTGCCGACTTTCATAAACGGTGACTTACTGCCACGCCACTTCGCTCAGATCCAAGTGCCAGTTCGCCCCATCCGTCACGCGCGTGACCTTGTTCTCCACCTTGTAATGGATCTTCGCCAGATCCACGTCGGGTGGCAGCACATTCACCAGCACATCCCCACTGCTCAACGAGATGATGCGTGTGCGCGATTCCGGCCGCCGCACGAAGGCATACTTGGAACGGTCCACCGCGAAGACATTCCCCGTCACCCGCGCCACCCCATTTTCGTAGAAATCCACCACGCCCACAAAGTGCCGACGTGCTTCGCTCTCGAAATTGCGCCGATGGATGACATGAATTTTTTCGCCCTTCTTGAGAATCATGCCCAAACGCTAACAAACCATCGGTAGTGTGAGAAGCGCGAAAGCAACTGCAAGTGGAGCGCGGGTTGTCCCAACCCGCAGCAACTCACGCCAAACCGAAGGCGGGGGAAATCCCACGAGTAGCAAATGTTCTCCCTCTCCTCTCAATGAGGAGAGGGCAGGGGTGAGGAGTGAGAGCGCCTGAGGCTAATGACGAATCACGCAGGTGCCATCTCACCTTTCTGCGGGTTGAGGACAAGCCGCGCCCCCTCTAATTCCGCGCGTACTTCCGGATCGCCTTCTGCCACCATGGCGCCAGCGATTCATTTGGCCGCTGCCACACCTGATGATGCAGCCAGGACATCACGCGCGAATCTGCCAGCACCAGCATCCGCTCCGCCGGCTTCAATGCCTCCGGTCCTTCCGCCAAAAGCTTCTCGCCGTACTCCCGCACTTCCGGCCGGGCCACACCGAGTTGCGCGAGCATCTCCGCATATTCCGGGTTCAACCACTTCTCGCGTTGCAGCGAGACGTGAATGGCATTCACATAAGGATCGATCACCGCGATCGCCAGACCCGAACCGCTCGCGAAAGGTTCGCCCGCACCCGATTCATCCAGCGCCTTCATCCGCTCACGCAGACGCTTGATCTCCGGCGGCGGCAAAATTTCTTCCGGCGTGAGAAAGAGCCCGGACTTACGCGCATGATCACCCCAGCTCGCGCGGCTGGTGAAAACGCTCAGCGGAATGGACAGCACCATGCCCGCGCAAACCGGGGCGAACCACCAGAACGTCGGTTGATCCAGCTTCCACACCGCGTAACCCCACACCAAGCCGATGGCCGTGTGCGCCGAATGATTCCGCACCGCATGCACCCAGGAGATTCCATCGGAATCGCGGTTCTGCGTACCCCAATTCACACCGATGCCGAAGAGGATCGTCGCCACAAACTTCGAGTGCCACAACATCTGCAACGGCGCTTGCAGTGAGGAGAAGATCGTTTCCGCGATCGCACTCGCCGTCGCGTGCCGCAACCCGCCGAAGGCCAGCGCGCGCTGCTTGTCCCGCGCCAGATCGATCAACGCCAGCACCTTCGGCAGGAAGATGACGCTCATGCAGATCACGAAGATCAGGTACGCGTGCTGTGTGCCATCCACTTTCAGGAACGGTGTGAACGCATGCACCGTGATGTCCGAGAGCCCGGAGGATTCGCGCGCTAACAAAATGAAATTGAATGTCAGCAAAAAGAGCAGCCACAACGGACTGGAGAGATAGCCGAAGATGCCCATGAGCAGATGGATGCGGCTCACCCCGCGCAGACCTTTCGCGAACACCACCAGCGCATGCTGCATGTTCCCCTGGCACCAGCGCCGGTCACGCTGCGCGTTCTCGATCATGTCCTGCGGCGCTTCCTCGTAACTGCCTTCGAGATCGTATGCGAACCAGATCTGCCAGTTCTCCTTCAGCATCAACGCCGCCTCCACGAAGTCATGGCTGAGGATCTGCCCGCCAAACGGCTTGCGCCCCGGCAGATGCGGCAGATCACAATATTGGATGAAGGGCTCCGTGCGGATGATCGCGTTGTGCCCCCAATAATTGCCGAAGTTCTGCGACCAATAATTCAAGCCCGAGATGAAGATAGGCGCGTAGATGCGGTTGGAGAATTGCTGGATGCGCCCGAAGAGCGATTCCGCATTCACCAATGCTGGCACTGTTTGGATGAGGCCCACCTCCGGGTTCACCTCCATCAGGCGCACCATGTCCAGGATGGTCGCGCCGCGCATGATGCTGTCCGCATCGAACACGATGAAATAGCGGTAACGCCGCCCCCAGTTCGTCAGGAAGTCATGGATGTTACCGCTCTTCTTGCCCTCGTTGTTGATGCGGCGGCGGTAATAGATTTTGCCCAACGCATCCAGGTCCCGCGCCAGCTCCAGCCACCGCTTCTCTTCCTCCACCCATTTGTCCGGATTCGTGGAATCACTCAGGATGTAGAAATCGAAATGTTCAATTTCACCCGCCTTCTGCAAAGAACGATACGCCGCGCGAAGCCGCTCATACACGCGCGCCACATCTTCATTGTAGATCGGGAAAACGATCGCCGTGCTGATGCCCTTGATATCGTGCGAGCGATAATCATTTAACTGCGTCAACCGGCTCTTGTCACCGATCGCGCGGATGAAGAAACCGAAGATGGCGTTCATGCACCCGATGCTGCAGAGCAGGAACAGGATCGTGAACAGCACCAGCAAAATAGTCTTCGGTATGGACCAGCCTGTGCGCCACATCAGATCGGCGAAGAGCCACGCCACAAAACCGGTCAGCACCACCGCCGAGGAATAAAAAAAGAACACGCGATATCCCCGCCGCACTGGCGGCCGTGCAATGATCGTGGGCTCGGGGTTGCGACCCGAAGTAGCATCGGCAGGGGCCATAGTTTAGTGGGTGAAGATGAAGATGGCGACGAGCGCTGCCAGAAAGAGTGCCCACGCCGCGATCATCCGGATGTAGGGCAACCGGCTGAAGCTGTCCAAGGTCGTGATCGGTCCCAAATCCAGCGGACGCGGCGTCATCTTGGACAATTGGAAATCCGGACCCGCGCGCAGATACGTCTCGCGCATCGCCGTCACAAACTCTTCCGGCCACGGCCCGGGACGAAGGAACTGGTCCTGCCACTTGCCCGGCATGTCCGCGAGCAGGAGGGAAAGGCGCCCGCGTGTAGAAAGCTGCTGGTCCACGTTCGTCGGCTTTTCTTGCAGCACTTCGGAAAACCACGTCGTCACCAGACGGTCCATCTCTTCGGCGGCGATCTGCGTGGCGCTGCGTTGCGGCTCATTCGGCGCCCGCAACATGGAACGCTCAATGACGTGGATCACGAGCTGCCCGAGCAACACCTTGTTCTGGATGCGCAAAGCATGGAAATAGCTCTCCACCTTGGCATAGGCGGAATTCCATTCCTCCAGCGTCCGGCCAGCAAGCTGGCCAGGCGGGTGCGCGAACTGGGTAAGGTCCATTGGTTTAGGGCGGGCTCCAGTGATAGGTCCACGTTTCACTCACCACCTGGTTGCGGTGTTTCAGAGTGCAACGAATATCCACTGGCTCCTTATTGCCCTCTTTGGGCTCCATCTTCAATACCACCCTCCACGTATTATCAAACGGGTTCCGGAAGACCTGGTTGTCCTTGATCACCCCATTGCTGCTGCAACTGGCGATCGCCGTCGGCGGCTCGTTCGCCGGGATGTCCTTCAGCTTCGGCCCGCCGAAATCGATCGCGATCTGCCGCCACTTCGGATTCGGCCCATCCGCACCGATGCGCGTGTTCAACACGATGTTCTCCGAGAGTTTCTGATCCGTCTCCCTCGTCCACTTCATGCGATAGCCAAAGCGGAATGCCTCCATCGGCTTCGGCTGCTTCTTGGGATTCCAGAACGCCACGATGTTATCCAAGCCCTCGTAATGCGTGCTCAATTCCAGCAGATGCATCTCGCCCTCACCCCAATCACTATGCGGCTGGATCCACACGCTCGGCACCTGCTGGTAGAAATTGAACAGGTCCTGATACTTATAGTAGTCGCGCTCGCGTTGAAGCAGGCCGAAGCCCTTGATGCCTGGCAGCGAGAACACCTGATGCCGCATCGTGGACGCATTGTTCAACGGCCGCCAAAGTGTTTCGCCATTACTCGTCTTGATGAGCAACCCGTCAGAATCATGCACTTCCGGCCGGTAATCATCGAATTTGCGCTCCGAGTTCTTGCCGAACCAGAACATGCTCGTCAGCGGCGCCATGCCCAGAGTCTTGAGCGGCTTCTGCTGCGGGTTCACCGCCTTGATCAGTTCCGGCTTGCGCAGATACAGCACTGCCTCGATGTCCGCTACGGTCGTCTCGCCCGGCACGATCCGGAATTTATAAGCCCCGGCGCAGCTCACGCTATCTAGTATGGCGTAGAGCACCAGCTCCTTGCTGTCCGCCTCGGGCTTGCCCAACCACCAATCCGTGAAGATCGGGAACTCCTCCGGCCGGTCCGTCTCGCCAGAATCCAACGCCAGCCCGCGGGCCGACAAGCCATACCGCTGACCCGCACCGAGCAAACGGAAATAACTAGCCCCCAAGAACGATCCCAGCTCATCCATCTTGCCCGGCGAATTCACGGGATACAGCACCTTGAACCCCGCGTAACCCGTCCGCGTCGGGATCTGGTTCTGGATGCGCAACGCATTGTAATTGAAGAAATCCTGCACGAACCGGATGTTCTGCACATGCGTGGGTGAGAACTCATTCACATGCACCGGCTCCTGATAGATATAGCCGGGATGGAAGAACTCCACGCGGAAAGGCAGCTTATCCGCCCCCCAAAGGGCGCGATCAGACCGGAACTGGATCTCCCGATAGGAGTCGTAATTCAGTTCACGCAGCACCGCAGGCAGGTCGGCCTTCGGCGAGCGGAACGGCTTAAGAGCCCGTTCTTCGGCCTTCTTGGCCACGTAATCGAGGGTCAGTTGAACGGATTCCGCAGCGGCGAGTGATTGCGCAACGAGGCAAAATCCGATCAAAAGACACGCTAGGATGCAGCGTTTCATGTTTTTTGATCCATCCTGTTCAGGACAAACAGGCGCGGAACGTTATATCAGCCCAGACGCTTTGCAAGCCCCCTTCGGATTAACTAGGTTAAATCCATTTTTAACCGATTATGTGGATATTGGATAGGTCAGGGTGTGCGCGAGCATATTACAAAGACGTATTTCTGAAAACTGAGTGGCCATGGGGTGCCGTTTTGAAATTGATTTATGAGAGGCAGACCAGTAGCAAAGGGGCATGGCAGGATTGGTTTACCACAGGTCTATCATTGGATATCATGGCTGTGACGTGGAACTTGCGGAAAAAGTCCTGCTCGGAAAAGCTACTATCGACTATAGCGGCAACCTTCACGACTGGCTGGGCAAAGGCATTTATTTTTGGGAGCATGGCCCCAGTCGTGCCATGGAATGGGCGGCTGATCGGGCCACCAGAACTGGCAAAATCAAGAGTCCTTCAGTCATTGGAGCGCACATTTTGCTGGGTGAATGTTTCGATTTGCTGGACACACGTTACACCAAAGTGTTGGCCGATCTATATCCAGCGTTCGAGAAGTCATTCCGGGATCACCGCCTGAACATCCCTCAAAACAAATCCCCTAAAGGCCAGGAAAACGAGGATTTGGTCTGTCGCTACTTGGACTGCGCGGTGATGAACTGGTGTCTGGATCGATTTGAAAAAGAAGAAGGCATTCGCTTTCATACCGTCAGAGGTGTATTCACCGAGGGTAAACCTGCTTTTCCCGGGTCCGCCATCAAATCGAAATCGCATATTCAAATCGCCGTGCGAGATCCCGATTGCATTCTGGGCTACTTCCGCCCCACTCATCATTGACACCCTTACTTACTGAAATTACGTTCAGAACCAGTTGATCATGACGAAAAAACGCTCAGTCAAAAGCCCGTCGCGAAAGAGTATCGATACCCTGCGCCGGAGTTTGCTGAAAAAAGTTAACTCCATGAGCCGCGAAGAAAGCTTGGAGTCCTTGGTCTCTGCCGGCATTTGCACAAAAAACGGCAAACTCATCGCTGCCTATTCCCGTGCTAGGTTTTAGTTTGTTTGGGTGCTCGTAGCCGTTTTAATGATGTAGCACTCGGACTCCTCTTCTGTTTCTCATGCTTGCCATCTAATCCATGAATACGATTCATGAGTTAAAATCCAGAAACGGCTTTTGACGTTCCGGTCCAAATCGTTAGGGTAGCCCCGTGATTGGCATCGCCCAATACCGCAGATGAGTCGCAACGCGCCATGAAGCTTTCCTTCAGCCAATACCAGCTCGACGGTTTTTTTGATGAAATGTTCACGGCGCCGCAAAAGATGCGGCCGCATTACCGTCGTCTTCAGGAGCGCTTTCAGAAGCTGACGCTCGAGGACATGGAACAGCGGCGTCAGATGGCCGATCTCTCTTTCCTGAACCAAGGCATCACCTTCACCGTCTACAGTGATAACCAGGGCACGGAACGCATTTTCCCCTTCGATCTCGTACCGCGCATCATTCCGGGCAAGGAATGGGAACGCATCGAGCTCGGCCTGGTGCAACGCATCACGGCGCTGAATCTGTTCCTGCATGATATCTATCACGGCCAGATGATCTTGAAGGATGGCGTGATCCCGCGTCACTTCGTGGAAGAGGCCAAGCATTTCCGTCCAGAGCTGATGGGCTTCGATGTACCGCGCAACATCTACATCCACATCTGCGGCACCGATCTGGTGCGCGATGATTCCGGCCAATACTTGGTGCTGGAAGATAACGGCCGTTGCCCGAGCGGTGTCTCTTACGTCTTGGAAAATCGCCAGACGCTCAAGCGCGTGTTCCCGAATCTCTTCGAGGCTTACAGCGTGCGTCCGGTGGAGCAGTACACGGAAGAGTTGCTGAAGCTGCTGCAATACATCGCGCCACACGGCAAACCGAATCCCACGGTGGCCGTGCTCACGCCGGGTATCTATAACAGCGCGTATTTCGAGCATTCCTTCCTCGCGCGGCAGATGGGTGTGGAGATCGTGGAAGGCCGCGACCTCGTGGTGCGCGACAATCACGTCTTCATGCGCACGACGAAAGGTCTGCAAGCCGTGGACGTGATCTATCGCCGTATCGATGATGATTTCCTGGATCCGCAAGTGTTCCGGCGCGATTCCATGCTGGGCGTGCCGGGCATCGTGGGTGCGTATCGCGCGGGCAATGTGTCACTCGCAAACGCCATCGGTACCGGTGTGGCGGATGACAAGGTCATGTATTACTTCGTCCCGCGCATGATCAAGTATTACCTCGACCAGGATCCGATCCTGCCGAATGTGCCGACGTATCTCGCGAGTGAGCCGGAGGATATGAAGTACATCATGGATAATCTGCCCAAGCTCGTGGTGAAGGCCGCGAATGAAGCGGGCGGTTACGGCATGATGGTGGGCCCGCATTCCGATGCGAAGACGGTCGAGAAATTCCGCAAGCTGGTGAAGGCCGATCCGCGCAACTACATCGCGCAACCGACACTCGGTCTCTCGCGTCACCCGTGCTGGGTGGATGGAAACTTCGAAGGTCGCCATGTCGATCTGCGCCCCTATGTGCTCTACGGCGAGAAGGTGAGCATCATCCCGGGCGGATTGACGCGCGTGGCGTTGAAGAAAGGTTCGCTCGTCGTGAATTCTTCACAGGGCGGCGGGAGCAAGGACACGTGGGTGCTGGACGGAGACGAATAAAATTTTGCACGTATGTTAAGCCGAGTTGCCGATGGTCTTTACTGGATGGGTCGCTACGTGGAACGCGCGGAGAACGTGGCGCGCCTCGTGGATATCAATTTGCAGTTGATGCTGGATGCGCCCGCGCAACAGTCCGCGCAGATGGCGAAAAACTGGAAACCCATCGTGGCGTGTTTCGGTGACGAAGACGAATTCGCCAAGAAGCATAGCAAGGCCGAGGTGCAGGATGTGATCGAGTTCATCGTGTTCGATCGCGAGCACACGAACTCCGTTGTGGGCAGTCTCTGCGCCGCACGTGAGAACGCGCGCACGATCCGCGAACAGATCACGTCGGAGATGTGGGAGGAATTGAATCGCGCGTATCTCTGGTGCATCAGCAAGAGCGCGCGTCAGGCCTTCGAGCGCAATCAATACGATTTCTTCCAACGCATCATTCAGACGATGCAATTGTTCGGCGGCATCACGAACACGACGATGTTGCACGGTGAAGCATGGGACTTCATCCAGATGGGAAAACATCTTGAACGTGCCGACAAGACGACGCGCATTCTCGATGAAGAATTTCATCTGATGAAGCAGTGCAGCAAAACGCCGGGCGACAGCCTGCTGCAATGGCTCGCGGTCTTGCGTATGTGCAGTGCGCGCCAGACGTATCAGCGCGTTTACGGTGCCGGTGTGCAGCCGACGAAAGTGGCGGAATTGCTTTTGCTAAATGGTGATCTGCCGCGCTCGGTGCTCTTCTGCTTGCAGCATGCGGATGAATCGTTGCGCCGGATTTCCGGTGTGGCCCCAGGAAGATTTTCGAATCGCGCAGAACAGTTGAGCGGACGTTTTCTTTCCGAGCTCACCTTCAGCCGCATCGATGAGATCTGCGGCAAGGGCCTGCACAAGGCGATGGATGATTTCCAGATCCGCTTCAACCAGATCAGCGCGGAATTTTATTCCAAGTACATCTACCACGCCGAGCCGGAGATCATCATCATGCCGGAGCCAGTGCAGCAGCAGTAGTAGGGGTGTGACGAGGCAACCGACCCGCGCCAGCTCCCCGTCGGCAGTCTGAAAACTCCACCGCACCCACCCTTTCCTCAGCCCTTTATCCACCTCGGCACTTGTACATAAGTGCCGAGGTTTTCTACAGATTCACTCCTTTGGACCAACGCAGCCAGCTATCGTCCACCGGAACGAACCACCGCTTTTTCTTCGCCGGAATGTTACGTGTGCGTATTGCACAGACGCGTTTCTTCAGCTACTCTTGCTCCCATGAAAACTCTTCTCGTAGCTCTCTCATTGTTGTGCGTCGGCTGGAGCGCATCGGCAGCCGTCCAGGCCAAGGCCGTGGAATACAAAGAAGGTGATACCGTGCTGGAAGGCTGGCACGCGTATGATGATTCCGTGAAAGGCAAACGCCCGTCCGTATTGGTGGTGCATCAATGGAAGGGCCTGGGCGAGTATGAGAAGAAGCGCGCCGAAATGCTCGCGCTGCTCGGCTACAACGTTTTCTGCGTGGATATCTATGGCAAAGGCGTCCGCCCGAGCGCCCCGAAGGATGCCGGCGCGATGGCCGGCAAGTTCAAGAATGATCGTGCGCTACTGCGCAAGCGCGTGGATGCCGGCTTATCCGTGCTGAATAAGAACGAATTCACGGATACGAGCAAGGTAGCGGCCATCGGCTACTGCTTCGGCGGCACGACGGTCCTCGAGCTGGCCCGCGGCGGCGCCACGGTGAACGGCGTGGTGAGCTTCCACGGTGGCTTGAGCACGCCGACGCCCGATGACGCCCGCAAGATTCGCGGTAAAGTCCTCGTGCTCCACGGTGCCGATGATCCGAATGTGCCGCCTACCGAAGTCGCTGCCTTCGAGAAAGAGATGCGCGATGCACACGTGGATTGGCAACTCGTCGCCTACGGCAACGCCGTTCACAGCTTCACTCATTGGGATGCGGGCAACGATAACTCCAAAGGAGCTGCCTATAACGAAAAAGCGGATAAACGCTCATGGGAAGCGATGAAAGTTTTCTTTTCTGAGATTTTCGCGAAGTAGAGTTTATATAAGATTATCGATAACGCCGTCATCTGTGAAAGATGGCGGCGTTTTTATATCATGCCGTAACTATTTTATAATTAGCATGTTATGATTACTTTTCTGAGTCATTACAAATATTGCTGCTATCTCGATTCCTCATTTCTTGGGTTGGCATCTGACTGGCTTTACGTGTTCTTAGGCGGATGGTTTTTCGTGCATTATGCATCTGCCGGACGGAGACAAAGCGTATGGCATGGATATTTTTCGGAATCGTGATGGCATTGCTCGCCCTGCGATTGATGGTGGTGGCGGTATCACCCAAGGCGATCAGAATCCGGCCCACCACCGGGAAGCTGGCGGAGTGTCCCAGTTCTCCTACCTGCGTGAGCAGCCAGACGGAACGCATCGAAAAGAAGGTCGAACCGCTCAAATACTCCGGGCCGTCAGAGGAAGCTAAGCTTCGCCTGCGCCTCGCCATCGAAGCCATGCCTGGCACCAAAGTCCTGCAAGAGGACCGGATCTATCTTCACGCCGAGTTTGAGAGCCTCATATTTGGCTTCATTGGCGATGTGGAATTCCTTCTGGATGATAACCGCAAACTGATCCACGTGCGGTCTGCCTCCCGTCTCGGCTACAATGATCTCGGCACCAATCGGCGCCGCGTGGAAGCAATTCGCCGCCTCTTCGAGAACATCAAATGATTGTTCCACGTGGAACAAACCTCCGCGTCCATCAACCATTCTGACGTAGTCGGTGGAGTTTCCCATAGAGAAACCGCGCACATACGAGGTATCCGACTGTCCCCAATACCGCCGCATAGTGGCTGGCGGCAGCCGAAACCAAGATCACGATACCTGCCAGCGCCAGCCATATCTGCCCAAACCAGACGGTGGCCAGACAGGACTTGCGGTGAAGTTCGTCTTGGGCAGGAATCCAGCTCAGCATTAAAGGCAGGACCAAGCTTAGCAACAAGCCGCCGCACAGATAGCCAGTATCCCAGAGAGTAAGTTCACGCATACGAATCCTTCGGTATCGGTTAATCAATTAGACCGGGTAGGACTGGTTAGCTCACGGGAAAGTCAGGGAAATCTCTCAATGGCGTGCGAAGACATGGTAGACACATCCAGAGCAGGGCGAAGGCTGAGAAGGACAGCGCTGTCCTCAGCGCGCCGCGTCGAAGCCGAGAATGAACGAGGGAATTAAAGTCGAGTGACGCTAAGCGCGTGAGGTCTGGCTATTTGGGTGTGCCCGACATTATCGGACCTCGGCTCGCTGAGGACAGACGAGCCCTACCATCTATTGGCTGCCAAGCCCCGACCCATGTATCAGTGTTGTTCCACGTGGAACAATCGAAATGTGCGGGGACATGGTGGACACTCTTAGTAAGGGTGGTTTGTTCTACCTCCTAAACTCGGCGACTACCGGGACTGTTCCACGTGGAACATTTTGAACGGTGCTAACTATAGTATGAGGCGGTCTCTCTTCTCAGAGTGTTACCCATGTCCTGACCCACGACCTTGCCTCCCCGTTCATCGCCTTTTAGCGGGCAACCACCCCAGCCCATTGTTCCACGTGGAACATTCGCTCACTCCGATTCGGAGTAAACCGCCCCCTTACAAGTCCCCGCAGCAGGAGTTATGGCCGCTCGGGCCTTCAAAGTGCTCGGCCGCTCCGCAGGTATCCGCGTCATCCCCGCAAGCAGCGGTCGGGACTTTCACGGGCGCAGTCGGCGGGAGCGGAACTGGATTCCCCATCTCGCCGCCTTGGTTGCCCCGCTTCATGGCGACCATGATGAGGGTGACGTCCGCCGGGGAGATGCCCGAGATGCGGAGGGCTTGGCCGAGGGTGGCCGGCTGGATCTTCGTCAGCTTCTGTCGCGCTTCGGTGCGGAGGCTCGGAATCTTCGCGTAGTCCAGCCACGGCGGAATCTGCTTATCCTCCATGGTGCGGAAGCGCGCTACATCTTCCTCCTGACGCTCGATGTAGCCGGAGTACTTGTGAAGGATATCGATCTGCTCGATGATCTCCCCGCTCAAGGTCCCGTTCTGCTTCTCGCCCGGCAAATCCTTATAAGTCACCTCCGGCCGCAAGAGCATCTGGGATAGCGTGAGCGTGCCGACGCGCACGGACTTCAACCGCGCCATCTCCTCGTCGATGATCTGCTGCTTCGCCACAAACTTATCGTAGTTCCGCTTGGGCAGGAGGCCGATGTCGTAGCCGAGCTGGGACAGGCGCGCATCGCAGTTATCCTGGCGCAGAAGCAGGCGATACTCCGCGCGCGAGGTGAACATCCGATACGGCTCCGTGGTGCCCTTCGTGACGAGGTCATCAATCAACACGCCGATGTAAGCCTGATCACGGCGGAGCACGATGGCTTCCTTATTCTGGACGCGCCGAGCGGCATTGATACCCGCCATAAGTCCTTGCGCCCCAGCCTCTTCGTAACCGGATGTGCCATTGATTTGCCCCGCGAGGAACAGGTTCCGGCACACCTTAGTTTCCAGTGAGGGATGCAGTTGCGTGGGGAAGGAAAAGTCGTATTCCACGGCGTAGGCGGGGCGGAGAATCTCGGCGTTCTCACAGCCGATGATGGACTTCACCATCTCCACTTGCACCTCGAAAGGCAGGCAGGTGGAGAAGCCGTTCACGTAGATCTCGTCCGTGCTGATGCCCTCCGGCTCGAGGAAAATCTGGTGCCGTTCCTTCTCCGCGAACCGCACAATCTTATCCTCGATGGACGGGCAATAGCGCGGGCCGACGCCTTCGATCACGCCGGAATACATCGGGGACTTGTGCAGGTTCGCGCGGATCAGCTCGGCGGTTTTATCCGTGGTGTAGGTGATGAAACAGTTCATCTGACCGTTGATGCGGTCGAGGATGGAGCCGGGCGGATACTTGCCGTTCGAGTGGCCGACGTCGCGCGGGTTGATGCCGGAATGTTCCACGTGGAACAAATCATCCTTCCAATAGGTAAAGTACGGCACCGGCTCATCGCCGTCCTGCTTCTCGGTCTTGTTGAAATCAATCGTGCGACTGAGCAGACGCGGAGGCGTGCCGGTCTTCAGGCGACCGAGTTCCACGCCGAGTTCCTTGAGCGAACCGGACAGGCCCATGGCAGCGGCTTCCCCGGCGCGACCGCCCTGTTGCTGGGTGCTGCCGATGTGCATGAGCCCGCGCAGGAACGTGCCCGTAGTGATGATCACCGTCTTGCCGAGATACTGCACCCCGAGGGTCGTCTCCACGCCATAGACCTCGCCATCGCGGAAAAGCAGCTTCGCGGCTTGGCCCTGTTTGATGTCCAGATTCTCCTGCCGTTCGCAGACCCACTTCATGCGGAACTGGTAGGCCTTCTTATCGCACTGCGCCCGGGGTGCCCAGACGGACGGCCCCTTCTTGGTATTGAGCATGCGGAACTGCAGGCCCGTCATGTCCGTGCACTTGCCCATCTCGCCGCCGAGGGCATCGATCTCGCGCGTGAGATGCCCCTTGGCCAGGCCACCGATGGCCGGGTTGCAAGACATCTGGCCGATGGTATCGGCATTGATCGTGAGCATGAGGGTGCTGGCCCCCATGCGCGCCGCCGCCAAAGCGGCCTCGACACCAGCGTGCCCGGAGCCCACCACAATCACCTCAAACTGACGCGGATAAACGAACATGTTTTTCTGCTGTGTAACGCGTGATGCGTAGTACTTAACTAGTTATCTATAAAGCCGTTATAACTTAATGAGCGTTTTTCATACGCCCCACCAATCCACCCATTAAACCGCCTAAAATCATTAACCCACCGACCACTTGCATAACCCGAGCGAGCGTCGTCGATGCTTTATACTCCTGCCCCAGAAATGTAACGCCGAACGTGCTGTCTCCGACGTACTCATTCACCATCGGCGCGAGGCCAATGATACCCAGACCGATCGCAATTAGTAGAACGACGACGATGATTTTCATAGTCACTACGAGCGCCACAACCAACCGATGGCCGCCGCCGCCAAAAGCAACAAGGCACCTGCCACCCGCATAAACCGGACAATCGCACCGGTGCTCACTGCCTGTTCCTGCTGCGGCTTCTTAGACCATACCGCCTGAGGCGGCTTAAACCCGGCCCCACTGACGCGTTCTTTCACAAACGCGGCGAGGGCAATCAAGCCTGCGCCCATCATAACCAGTAGAACGACGACGATGATTTTCATAATCACCCGCAGCCAATCAACCTCACCAGCAAACCATACCCTACAACGCCAAGCAAGTGGCGGGAAATGAGTCTGGTCGTCAGGCTACCGCTAGTGACGGACCTCCACGGCTCCAGTTACTCCCTCAGGCGAAGCTGTTCTCTACTTGCTGTCGTACGTGCCGTAATAGCATACCTCAGAAGTTTTAAAATTAATGCGAACATATTTTAATCTATTGTCCTGTATTTAAAAAATTTTGACTATTTTTAAATAGAAACTATCTTACGATAAATAAACGCATGGGAAATAGGCTAACCAGTTGAATTTAGGTCATTTATGGATACTTCAAAATTTGAGGGCCAAATACCCGGCGAGCTTATCCCCATCAAAACTCAGCAGGGTCGTGACCATGCATTTGCTCCTGATCCACTGCCTCCGAAATGGGAGTTTCCAAATCACCTTTGGCCCAAATTATCGGAAGCCAAGTCTGCGATTTCAAAACTTGATGGCATTGGAAGCACGCTCCCTGATCCAAGCTTATTGATTACGCCGCTCCAGAAACGTGAGGCACTTGCTTCATCTAGGCTTGAAGGCACATATGCAACTGCCGAAGAGCTTTTATTGTTCGAGATTGACCCGCAAGAGTCCAAATCTCAGCACGACCAAGCAAATGCGTGGACGGAAGTTCATAACTACGCTAGCGCATTGAAGCAAGGGACGCACATGTTAACCGAACTCCCGTTTTGTTCACGGCTTTTTAAGAGCCTGCATAGAACTCTTATGCAAGGAGTTAAAGGGCCACAAGCGGGCTATCCCGGAGAATGGCGAAAGCACCAAGTTGCAATTGGTTCTAACTACCGCTTTGTGCCGCCCCCGCCCGCACAAATGGAGCAGTGCCTAATTGATTTAGAAAAGTATGTCAATGTGGAGAAATCTGCCTACGACCCACTGGTTAACGCCTATCTGGTGCACTACCAATTTGAGACGATCCACCCATTCAATGATGGCAACGGACGCATTGGACGAGTAATACTGTCGTTGATGGTGGGAAAGTGGTGCAACCTTACATTCCCATGGTTGTACATGAGCGCGTTCTTTGAAAAATACAAAGAGGAGTACATATCAAACTTATTCAAGGTAAGCTCCAAAGGAGACTGGGAAACGTGGATTGATTTTTGCCTCACAGGGACCATTCGGCAAGCAAATGACGCCATTGTTCGTTGCGCTGCGTTAAACAAACTCAAAAAGGAGATGCTTGAAAAGGCGAGCTTGGCCAGCCCGAGAATGTCCAAGATTATCGACAGTCTTTTCAGCGTGCCGATGGTTAGGGTTGGGCGATTGAGTAAAGATATGGGAATCACATACCCTACCGCGAAATCAGATATAGAAAAGCTGATCGCGCTAGGTATTCTCCAGCCAGTTCCAAACGCAAAGCAAAAGACGTACTTTTCACCGCAGATATTTGCAATTGCCTACAACGAAGATACGGCGGGTATTTGATTCAACCTGCGACATCTCCTACGCATCTAGAGAAACCGGGAGTGCGGGGGGACAATTGGTTGGAAGCCTATTTCTGAAAAGATGTCATCGACCAACATCATCCTTACGGCAGTCACCACTGCCGACTTCGACTCCCTCGTCGCTCTTCGCATTGCGGCGATGCGGGAGAGTTTGGAGGCGTGGGGCGGTTTGATCCGGAGCGGGCGCGGGAACGGTTGCAGAATTCTTTTTATCCGGAGCACACGCAGTTCATCGTGCTGGAGGGCGAGTGCATCGGGTTCTACACGTTTCGTCCGTTAGCGGATGGGTTTCATCTGGATCATCTGTATATCCATCCCAGCAGCCAATCGCGCGGCGTGGGTTCATTCGTGATGCAGCACCTCATCGCGCAGGCGGAGGAAAAACAAATGCCCATCCATCTCGGCGCGTTGCGTGAGAGCGCCTCAAACCGGTTCTACCAGCGGCATGGATTTGTGAAAGTGCGTGAGGATGCGTGGGATATTTATTATGTGCGGAAATGTTCCTGAGCGGGTGGAGAGAGCAATCGGACTGTCACTATGTTCAAAAAAATGAAACGCTTTTTTCAGGGTGAACCATCGCCGATTGCGGCGGAGATTAACGATCCGATTTTAGGCAAGCTCACGTGGTCGGAGGATGATGAGGCGTGGCTATCAGATCCGCAGCATGAAAACCTAGGTTTTGTTTTCCACATCACGGGGACACCGGAACCGCATGCGGTGTTGTTGTCGCATGCGGCCGATATCCTGCGTGATAGGAATCAGTTCATGGACAAGGTGATGGTGTGTGTGAAACAAGAAGCGGAACTGGTGGCGCATCTGCGGGAATATCGCGAGGAGATCGCTGAGCTTCGCGTGGAGACGGTGTGTTTATTTTGGGGCGACCGGCTGAATGATGGGATGATCTATTTTTCGGGCGGGCGTGATTACCGTTTGTGGCGGATGGATTATGCGAACCGCCAACCGCAGGGTGTGGGATTTGATTCGTGAGGGTTGGAATGACGCAACCCGCTTCGGGGTTGTGACACAAAAACTCCATGACCCAACGTAGCCGCGCGGCAGCGCGGCTACGTTGGGCTTTGAGTCGGAACGCTGTTGGCGTTCGGAAAGCAGATTCCGGTATCCATCACCCATTCGGCAGCTTGCTTTTCATGGCAGGCGGGCGGAGGGTAAATGCAAAGAAGGGACTTGGTGAACACGGCGGTAAAAATATTTCTGTTCAGTCTCGTTGCGCTATTCGTGCTCTTCGCTGGCTATATCGCAACAGCTAAACTCTGGCGGAACCTTAATGGCCGTTACGCTTCGCCAGAGACAGGCTATTACTACGGCAGCGTCTTGGCCGATTTCAGCGATGCTGAGACTGGTCAGTATTGGCTGCGCTTTGAGGGGAAATCCCAGTCGCAATGGTATTGGCAACGCCCGACCAACTTCGTTTACAAACACTTGGATTTGCAGATCTACTCCTTCAGTGATGAGCCGAACGACCGCGAAATTAAGGCAACGGTTGAGTTGCCATCGTTGCGCTTCCGGACGGCCAACACAAACGCCACCCTGTCATCCGAGTTGCTGGCCAAAGAATTGTTGCGACACCCGGGGACAGTCACTAATGGCCTTCAACAGATGGAAACAATCATGGGTTTCATCCGTGCAGCCGGAGAAGGAAAATTGCCCGGTCCGAACCATCACGGGCACTATTTCGAAAAACCGGTGAATACAAAAATAATGCATTTCCATTTGGGGCGGGGCTTCGGATGGACGGTTTATGCGTGGTTAAAAATCTGGGGTATTCTCGTTGTGTTTGCGGCGTGGCGCGTGTTCAAGAAACACGTGCCGACGAAAGAACCGGCGTTGGCGACGAATTGATGGCCATCATAAATCTGGAACCCCCTCGGAGATGTGTTTCGTTACCTCGACGTCGCTTGCGAAAAATAAATTCCTTCGTATAGTCGCCGCGCCATGAATGCCTTCATCCGCTCCGCTGCCCTGCTCGCTCTCGCCTGTACCACCACCTTCGCCGCCGATTCCTCCTGGCCACAGTTCCGCGGCCCGAATTGCTCCGGCGTCTCGGACACGGCGCATCCGCCCACGGTGTTCGGGCCGGGCAAGAATGAGTTGTGGAAGGTGACGGTGCCCGGTGGTTCGTCGTCTCCGGTCGTCTGGGGCGACCGCATTTTCCTGACAGCCTTCGCCGACGGCAAGCTGGAGGTCCAATGCTACGCGCGGAAGGATGGCAAACAGCTCTGGAAACACGCTGTGCCCGTGGAGAAGCTGGAGGAATTCCACGTCACCGAAGGCAATCCGGCGGCGTCCAGTTGCACAACGGACGGCAAGCACGTAGTGAGTTATTTCGGCAGTTACGGGCTGATCTGCCATGACCTCAACGGCAAGGAGCTTTGGAAATACCCGTTGCCGATCGCGGAAACGTCCGGTGGTTTTGGCACGGGCAATTCTCCGACACTGGCGGGCAAGGTCGTGTTGCTGAATCGCGACATGTTGAAGGGATGTTCGTTGCTCGCCGTGGATCTGCAGACGGGTAAGAAATTGTGGGAAACGCCGCGTCCGGATGTGGGCCCGAGCTTCGGCTCCACGATGGTGTGGAAGAACAACGGCAAGGACGAAGTGGTGATGTCCGGCTCGCTGAAGCTGAAGGCGTATGATCTCCAGACGGGCAAGGAGACGTGGTCGGTCAGCGGACTGCCTTCGTTCACCTGCACCACGGCGGTGGAAGGTGACGGCATGATTTTCTTCGCCGGTTGGGCCCCGGGCAAGGGTGATTCACAGATGCCGACCTTTGCCCAGATGGCCGAGCAGATGGACAAGAATAAAGACAACGCCATCACGCCGGATGAAACCAAGGGCACTTGGCTCGAGACCTTCTTCCGCGCGCAAGACATCGATGGCAACGGCAAGCTCACCGCGGAAGATGCCGAGGCCATGAAAGCGATCATGTCCAAGGGCGAGAACGTGCTCATCGGCGTGACGCCGGATGGAAAGATCGCGTGGAAACAAACGCGCGGTCTGCCGTATGTGCCCTCACCCCTGTATTATCAAGGGAAGGTTTACATCGTGAAAGACGGCGGCATGGCGTCCTGCTATGAAGCCAAGACCGGCAAGCTGGTGTATCAGCAGGAGCGCTTGAATGCGGTGGGTAATTATTACGCATCACCGGTCGCGGCGGATGGCAAGATCATCGTGGCATCACTCGATGGCAAGGTGACGGTGTTCGCCGCCGGCGGAGAGGTACCGAAGGTTTTAAATCAGGTGGACTTCAAGGAACGCATCGCGGCCACTCCTGCACTCGTGGATAAGCATATCTATCTGCGCACAGCTTCGGCGTTATACGCGTTCGGGGAGTAAGCGCGTAAACCGCTTCGCCATGTCCGCCATCGAACAATATAATCTGACCAGCGCCTCCGGCGAATACACGCGCACGCTCTCCCTCATACCGGGACCGCAGGATCAGGCGCACGCGCTCTGCGTGTTCCTCGATGCCGAACTCTATCTCGGCAGCATGAACGCCCTCCCCGTCCTCACGGAATTGATGACGAGTGGTGCGATTCCGCCGATGACCTGTGTGTTCGTCTCGCACGTGAACGCGGAAGCGCGTCATGCCGATTTTCTCTGCAATGATCGCTACACAAAATTCATCGCCGAAGATGTGGTCGAGTGGGCCCGCGCGCGTAATAAAAATATTCAAGCCAGCGGTAACATCATCTGCGGGCTCAGTCTCAGCGGTTTGGCCGCTGCCTATCTCGCGCTGAAATATCCCGCCGTGTTCTCCTACGCGCTGTGCCAATCCGCTTCCTTCTGGTGGTTGAAAGACAAGGAATTGAACTGGCCGCAGACGAACGCGAAGTTCTGGCTGAGCGTCGGTGACAAGGAAACCGCCAAGGGTCTAAGTCACGCCCCGAGCGGATTGCGTCAAGAGATCTCGCAGATCGAAGGTGTGGAAAACGCTGTAAAACTATTGAGCGATCTCGGCGGCACCGTGAAGCACAGCATGCATCCGGGCGTTCATTCCACCACGCCTTGGCGTGAAGAATTGACCCCGGCGTTCAAGTGGTTGGTAGGGCGAGACTCCGTCGACCAGTAGCAAACAAGACCACCAACAGCCAAGCAATCAAGCGAGTCGTTAGGTCGGCAAATGTTGTCTCCTTCTCCTTTGGGGAGAAGGTCGGGATGAGGGGAAAGAAACCTCTCCTAAGCAGAAGCAGTCTGGTTTTGTCTTGCGGCTCCTGCCAATAAATACAGGCGCTTGGGCAACACTTTGAGACGGCGAATCCACCTGCGTAAGTTAATACGCTGAAGCTTGGCATGGGCTCGACAGAGTCTCGCCCTACCGACTCACTTCACCACCAGCGCACAATCTCCGCGCGGCTCGCGATGGAGACATTCGCGGAGATACTCCACGATCTGATCATTGAGCTCCTGACAGCGACCGGACCAGCGTCGCGCGCCCACCAGTTGCTTCACGCAACTGCGCAGACCCGTGAAGCAGATCACGTTCGGCGTCTTCACCATGAGCTGCTCCATCTCCTTGCGCAGGCAGGGAAAGAAGTTCAGCTCGAAGCCCTTGCCGGACTCGCACGCCAGTTGCCGCAGATCACTCCGCTCAATGTGCCCTTGCTTACCTGTGCCACTCGGTGTGGTTACGACGGACGGCTTCGTATCGTGGTTGATGACCAAACCGAACCCTTGGAGCACGTGCTCCAATGCTTCTGAGAACTCGTTCAGCGAGACGTATTCGCGCCCCTGCTCGTGCTTGAAGTAATGCAGCACAGCAGCGGCGGCGTGACGGATGAGGTCGGGATCGAGGTTGTCTGCCGCGTCGCCGATGAGTTCCACCGTCACCTGCTCCACGGAGCAGGGAATGGCATCACCATTGGCGAGCTTAAATACCAGGCAGTCGGAATGTAGCTGTATCATGTCGCACCTCCAGTTTTTTAACGGCCTGCACGAAATCAGTGGCTTCCTGGAAGCCACGATAGACGCTGGCGAAGCGCACGTAGGCGACGTGGTCGAGCTCGCGCAATCCTTCCATCACGCGTTCGCCCACCGCCATCGACGGCACCTCATGTTCATACTTGTCGGTGATATCCTCGGCGATCCGGTCCACCAAGGCTTCCATTTTTTCCGACGGGACAGCCAGTTTCCGGCACGCCATCTGGATGCCGGAGAACAACTTATCCCGCGAAAACTCCTCCCGGCGGCCATCATGTTTGATGACCATCAGCCGGGCGCGTTCGATCTCCTCGTAGGTGGTGAAACGATGTCCGCAGCCAAGGCACTCGCGACGCCGGCGGATGGTGGAGCCCTCGCGGGAGGACCGCGAGTCTATCACCTTATCTTCCTGTTCGGCGCACTTCGGACAGCGCATATAAAGAACACCACTGCTTCTACCACTACTTCTGGATGTGGTGAAGAACAGGTAGCACACCAAATGTTGTGGCGTCAACGGTCAAGTCCACGAATTGGACAAAATGTGACAGGTCCCTGATCAGACTACGGGTTCTGCTACCGCCGCACTCCCTTTACGAATAAAATCATTGGGCTGCTCGCCCGGAATGAATTCAACCCCGGCTTTGCGAAGAAACTCCATAAAGGAAAAGCCAAACGCTTCAGTTCGGATCTTCTTATCCGAGAGCCCGATCACGTAAATGTCCTTTTTGGATATTCTCCGGCCGGTCAGCCGTTCTTTTTGCAATCGAACAGGTTCTTCCAGGTCATGTCTCAACCAGACCATCCAATCATTCATATCGCGACCCATCCTGCCGGTCGCTTGGCCGGCCGTCCAACCTAACGAGGTAATGTTCTTGCAGGGGATGGTCAGCCGGATAAGGCGGTGTCCGAACACGTTATGACCAAAACGGATCGCTCTCTCGCCGGTATCCGTGATCTCAGTTTCCACGAAATCACGGCCCATCATTTCGCCCGCCCAATTCTTCAAGTATTGGTGCACTCCTCCCTCTTCCCGAACTGAACCGTTGAGCGAGTGGGTGATGAAAATCAGCCAAAGAATGGAAGGTATCACGGCGGTCAGCGTGAACAGGTTCAACACCGCCAGAACTAAGAACACCACGCTGACCACAGTGAAGATAGAGAACATGACCATCACCGCCCACGATTTCGGGATCTTCATCTCCAGCCTTGCTGTCGGTTCAGGCATCATGCGGGAAAGTGATTCGCGCGCTTGGTGTCCCCATAGTATGCCTTCAACCCAGCAAAAGCGCGAGGAACATCCCACGAGACTCATGCCCCTGAGCCGACGCGGTCAATCACCTCGCTTTTCCAATGGGCTCATTCGGCTCTGAGCCCTATGGCCATTGTATCGCATGGCCTTTTCTTGCCATACTGAAGGTTGATGTATCTGGTACGAGCAATATTGGCCGCGCTGCTCCTGAGCGTTCTGCCTGCCTCTGCTGTCGTACTGGATTGGTCCGCCGTCTCCTGGACACCCGGCTCGCTCAGCCAAAGTTTCGACGTGGATGCGGACGGGCTAAACGATGTGACCGTCGCCTTCAGTGGTGATACCTCGGCCTTCACTGGCGGTTCCCCGGCGATCTCGACCAGCTATCAAGCATCGTCCACTCTCGGGGCAGACTTGGATTTCTCCAGCACCTCCGGTGCCATCACCATCACCGTCACCTTCATCGGTTGCCTCGCCGCGGATCTTTCCTTCTCCTTGTATGACATCGATGCGGATCGCAAAGGCAACAGCTCGAACTTCGCCTATCAAGATAGCTTCACTGGATTTACGGGCCAGGGGGAAAAGGGTTCCGTGACTGCGAGCGTCACCACCGGCAGCCTCGTAACTTACGCCAGCGGTAGCGGGCTCGGCCTCGACGTCTCTCCTGCTGGCTCCGGCGCGGGTAACGTCAATGCCACCTTCGACCAGCCACTCTACAGCTATCAATTCACCTACGGCAGCTCCAGTAACATCGCGGGGAATAATCCCGACCCGCAAGATTTCGCCATCACCAGTATCAAGTTCAGAAAAGTGCCTGAAGTAGGCACCTCCACCATGGCCGCCCTCCTGTGCTTCGCCGCCGCCCTGTTCATGCGGCTTCGGAAACACCTTCGGACGACTTGACCATCGGCCTCTCGGGTACGATGATAGGCCCATGATCCAACGTCTCCTTTGCCCCCTTGCCTTGGCCTCTGTGGCCATGGCCAGCAGCCTTTACGCTGCGGATAAGACACCTGCCTTCGAACGCATCCAAGTCACCGACGTCTTCTGGTCCGAAGGCGCTCACTACGGCGACTTCAACAAAGACGGCAAGATGGACATCTGCGCCGGTCCTTACTGGTATGCCGGCCCGGACTTCAAGCAACGTAACGAATTCACCAAGCCGCCCGCGCAAAACTACGACGGCGCCAAGAGCTACTCGGATTATTTCCTGAGCTACTGCTACGATTTCGATAACGACGGCTGGACGGATATCCTCGTCTATTCCTGGCCCGGCAAGGACACCTCTTGGTATCGCAACCCGCAGAACAAAGGCGGCGAATGGGTGAAGAGCGTCATCTTCGACGTGACCGATGGTGAATCCCCCGACTTCGCCGATGTCACCGGCGATGGCAAACCAGAGATCATCGCCTTCACCGGCGGCCAGCTTGGCTTCGCCGAGATCGATTGGAAGAACCCCACCGCCAAGGCGAAGTTCTGGCCCATCTCCACCACCGATGCGAAGAAATATCAGCGCTACTACCACGGCTACGGCTACGGCGATATCAATGGCGATGGCAAGGCCGACATGCTCGATAAAGAAGGCTGGTTCGAGCAACCCAACGACTTCCGCCACAGCACCGGCCCGTGGACCCAACACAAGTTCAACTTCGTGCCCGTCGGCATTCGTGGCGGCGCCCAGATGCTCTGCTACGACGTCAATGGCGACAAGCTCAACGACGTCATCACCAGTTGGGATGCGCACGGTTACGGCCTCGCCTGGTATGAGCAAGTGCGCGAAGGCGCCCAGATCACGTTCAAGGAACACATCCTCATGAACACGAAGGAAACGGATAATCCGCAGGGTGTGAAGTTCACCCAGCCCCACGCCCTCGTCATCGCGGATATGAACGGCGACGGCCTGAAAGACTTCGTCACCGGCAAACGCTTCTGGGCCCACGGCCCGAAAGGCGATGTGGAGACAGATGCCCCCACCGTGCTCTATTGGTTCGAGCTGAAACGCAGCGGCAAGACCGCTGAATTCATCCCGCACCTCATCGATGACAACTCCGGCGTCGGCACCCAGATCACCGCCGCCGACCTGAACGGCGACAAGAAACTCGACGTGATTTCGAGCAACAAAAAAGGCGTCCACGTGTTTATACAGAAGAAGTAATCGTCAGCCGGTCTGACACTCTTTCAGAAGGGCGATTGAATGACTTCAATCGCCCTTTTTGCTTTTGGATGGGACAGCAAGTGAACATGGAGAACCCTGAACTAAAACCAGACAACCAGTCGTCACCTGACCGCAAACGGTCGCGTTCGCTGTCCGGTAAAATAATGCTGCTCGGATTCGTGTGTCTCTGTCTGCTGTTCTGGGCCGTCAATGCCGTGCGCCATGCGCGCGAGCCCAAACACCTCGGCAAGACCGCTGCCGAATGGTTTGAAAATGCGAGCGGCTGGCCGGACAACGTCGATGGAAAACGTTTGATGCAATGGCCCGCTGGCATTGCTATAAAAAATCTGGGCACCAACGCCATCTGGTTTCTCTGGCAGGAACATCTGCGGAAAGACCCGACCGTCGTCAAGCATGCCTACCGCTACTGGGACATGGCCTTGCGTACTCCGAAGGTGGGTTATACCCGGGAAGAAGTTCGCCAGTGCAAATCATTCCAGTACCTCTGCCTCTTGGGACCAGACTGCAAAATCCTCCTGCCCGAACTGCTGCCGCGCCTGACGGGAGAGGATCTGGAGGCCGCCCAAGAAACGGCCTATTTCATGGGCTGCATCCGTAAAGAACCGGATCTCGTCGTCCCCGCCCTCCTCCAATCCATGATGATGAGCAATCGGACAGAGCGCACCCGCGAATTTCATCTCTACTCCCTGCAGAAATATGGCCTTCAAGCCAAGTCCGCCGCTGAATTCCTGAGGAAAAGATTGGCCGATACCTCCTTGTCCAAGATCGAAAGGATGAACCTCGCCTGGACGATCTTGGCGATCAACGGTCCCGGACCGGAAGCCAAATTTCTGGCGGAGCAATTGCGTCCCGGCATTTATAATAGCGATCTACTAGACCGGCTGGGTGCAAATGGGCCAACTGCCTTGCCCGCCGTGCCCACCCTGATCCAATACGCCCAAAACGCGACGAACATCAATCACGCGCGCGGAGTGATGGCCATCGTCCGCCAGATAGACCCAGCCGGAAACCACCCCCTGCCCTAAGCCCGTGGAGCGCCGAGCTCCAACTCGGCATAAATGTTAAAGCCCAAAAGCTGCCCCTTCGGAACCCCTCGCTTTCCCCCTCGCCTCTTCCTGCTCCATCACTTAAGTTCCCTCCACCAGCCACACAGACGCAGAGGAGCCCTTGAGCACAGAGCACCATAAAACAATTCCCATCCCCTCGCCCGCAAAGCGTCTCACCCGCTCGCGTGTGTTGTTAGGCCTCGTCGGCCTGTGCCTTGTGCTCTGGACCATCAAAGCCATCCATCGTTCCACGCAACCTCAGTATCAAGGGAAGACCATCCAGGAATGGTTTGCCCTCTGGCGGAATGATCGCGAGTCCATGGAGAAGCACCCAGAGTTCTTCTCGACCTTGGACCAGCCCGCCATGGATTTTCTGTGGCAGGAATACACCCGCAAGGATTCCGCAGCGACCACTTGGTTGGTAGGTCAATATCAACGGTTCTTCAGAGCCAGATATTATGGCACCGATGACCGCCGGTGGACTGCTTACCGGGCCCTGTCGCGTGCCTCGCCAGAAGCCCTCAGTCCGCTCCGCCCCGCCATGATATCCGAACTCAAAACCATCGACCCTCGTTACAGTGGTACCCTGGCGAATCTGCTGGCCATGCACCGGGCCCGACCCGAGGAAACGGTCCCCGTCCTGCTGGAATCACTGCAGATGACCAATCGCGATCTGCTTCACAGGTTTACTCACTATGAAGCTTTGGGCCGGTTTGGACCAGATGCCGCCGCCGCCATTCCCTTACTGCAATCATGGTACACCAAAACAAACGTGCACCGACACGAGCGCGGACGGCTCGCCGTGGCCATTGTCCAGATCAACGGACCGGGACCCGAATTGGATCACTTCACTAACGGTCTGAAACTGGGAGATTTCACCGCCTCACTTGGAACTGTTTTTGTTTTCAAAGTGATTGGCACCAACGCACGACCAGTTTTGCCAATGCTGATCCATCTGGCGCACAGCTTCACCAATCAGGTTGAATCAAACACGGTCATGGAAGTGGTCCGCACCATCGACCCTCAAGGCATCTACCAAAGACCGTGAGCACTGGAGCAAACACTTCCTTGGCCAAGGCGCAACGCCTCTGCAGTTCGCGTGCTCTCTGGACCATCGTGATCGTATGCCTGCTTCTCTGCACGATTACGGTCATCTATTTCAAGATGCAGGCGCTCGCGCGATACCGAGTGATGGAGTCCTTGTTTGACGATATCCAAGTCACGCAAACATCTTCCTCGTCTTATGAAGTCAAGTCCGACGACCCTTCGCTTCTCACCTTAGTTGGGATGGGCACCAACACATTCCCTTTGCTGAAGGCCAAACTCGAACAAAAAACCTTAGATAGAAAAGACGCTCCACTAAAAGCGCGGTTCAGTGAAACCCTTCGCCTTTTGTCAGGCCACCGCGATCCTGCTTGGCATCAAATAGTACGGATGCAAAAAATCGATCTCATCCTGAAGAAAATGGGGCCTCAGGCTGACGCGCTGACACCTTACTTGCTGGGAAAAACCCGCAGCGCCGACCCTTGGGAGCCCAGAGCCGCCATCTGGGCTTTGCATACGATCAACACCCGTCCCGAAGAAACAATCCATGCCTTAGTTCCCTTGCTTGCTTCAACAAACATAGACATAGCCGTTCATGCACGAATGTTAATCGGTCTTTATACCAACCACGCTCACCTCATAGTTCCGTTATTGGAAAAGAATCTGGCTTCCACGAATTACTACCACCGTGTCCTTTCAGCCTCCGTCTTGGAAAAATTCGGGCATACCAATGCCCTGTTCTTAATGGTAGCGAAAGAGTTGAAGGTGCCCAACTCGCCTCACAAAAATGACGCCGTTGAATTTCTGACCTCTGCGGGTACCAATGCATCTGTTGCCGCTCCCAGATTGATTCAATACGCCCAGACACGCGCCACTGCGGCTGAATCCAATCAACTGTTAGCCATCGTCCGCCAAATCGACCCAGAAGGAAAACACCCACTGCCGTGAACACTGGAGACACCACATCCTCACCCAAATCCAAGGCCCGTCGCCTCACCCGCGCGGATGTGCTCTGGATCATCGTGGGTGTGTGTCTTGCCTTCTGGGGTGTCGAGGTGATTGACCACTCCCTGCAGCCCCAGTATCAGGGCAAGACCGCGCAAGAATGGTTCCAGAGCGCGTCTTTCCGAGAGATCAATCATGTTTCTCTAGCCGAGGCCACGAACCAGCCCGTCGTGGTGGCCTTCAAACATTTGGGACCCGATGCCGTCCACTATCTATGGCAAAAAAACAACCGCGCGCGTTCTCATATAGAAGATTGGCTGGGCGACCTCCAAATACGCCTTACCGGCCAAGAGTTAGACCACCATCCCAAGTTTGATCCGATGAAAGCCTACTCGTTGTTGGAACACATGGGTCCGGCCGCCGAACCCATCATACCGGAGTTGATCGAACAACTGCTTCTGGAAGAGCCTGATTACGCCGCTCTTGCAGCCTATCTGTTGGGCAGTATCAGAACCCAGCCGGAAACGGTTCTGCCCGCACTGGTCAAATCCCTGACGATGAAAAGGCATAGCTTGGAAGATCGTCAGGCCTGTGTTTATGCCCTGGGAGCCTATGGCTCAGCCGCCGTGCCGTACTTGCCCACTCTGCGGGCCATGCTTTTGGATCCCCACCTCAGCCGTGAAGAAAAAGTCCACATCGCTGCCGCCACCCTCCGGATAAGCGGCGAGGTAAAAGACCTGAAACAAGCGGTCGAAGAATTCTTCACGTTGGATCCACGCGTGGAACAAAAGGACTTCTCCGTCCTCTCTCATCTGGAGGCGCTGGGACCGTTGGCTCAGGAGATAGCGCCCTCGCTGCTAGCCTATTCCCGGACCACGCCAAGCGTGAACGCTTCAAATTACGTGATAAACGCCCTCCAGACCATTGACCCACAAGGTAAGTACTCCAAACCATGAGCACTGGCGAGAACACATGTAAGCCCAGCACTCAAGTGCGTCGCCTCACCCGCTCGCGCCTTCTGCTTGGACTCGTGGTTCTCTGCCTCAGCCTCTGGAGCATTAAGGCCATCCACCATGCCCTGCAACCGAAGTACGAGGGCAAGACGGCGGAAGAGTGGTTTGAGCAGTATGACATCACCGGCGGATTTCCTGAGGTCACTGCAAATCCGGTGCCCTTCCAAAACTTGGGCACCAACGCTGTTTGGTTCTTATGGCATGAGTCTCGCCGTAAGGATTCGTCGCTGACCGTTTGGCTCATGGAGAAAAAGGACCGCCTCTTTAAAACAAATCGCGGGCCGGCCCGGAGCCACGAAGAGGAGCGCCAATTAAGAGCGACCTTTCTGATCCGCAGTTTGGGTGCCGCCGCCGACCCTTTGATTCCGGCGATGATCGCTGAACTGCAGTCCGGTAATCCTGTGACAGTCGAATCAACGGTTTGGAATTTGAGCGCTCTTCACCGCCAGCCTGCGGTGGTAGTTCCCGCGTTGTTGCAATCTCTGGCTCTGACAAACCGAAATGCCCAGCAACGCGTCAACCACATCCAGGCTTTGAGCGCCTTAGGCCCTGATGCAGCGGCCGCCTTGCCTGACTTGCGAAGGATGCTGACAAATTCCACCTCCTCCAGCGGCGAATTGTTCTGGCTGAACCACACCATTCTACGGATCAACGGGCCGGGCCCCGAACTGGCCCATTTCACCAACCGCATCCATCTGGGAAATCTGGCGACTTCACTGGCAGCAGTGGATGAACTGGCAACTCTGGGAACTAACGCCCGCCCCGCTGTCCCCGTCTTGTTGAGACTATCCCAATCCCTTACCAATCAATCCGAATCAAATCGTGTCATGATGATGATTCCCTATATCGACCCCGAAGGTATCTACCAAAAACCCTGACCCTGCGGGCAAGGCGTAGCAGGTAGCGCGCAGCCCTCAAAGTTCGTTTTTCAACCGCCCCTTAGTTCTTGGCGAAGGATTCCCCTTCCCCCACAGTGACCGCAAAGGAATACGTACCTATGCTCGTAGAACTGCGAGGAGTCCTGAAATCCTATGCCAAGACGCGCGCCCTGAACCGGGTGAACCTGGAGCTCGCGCCCGGCCAGATCATCAGCCTCCTCGGGCCCAACGGCGCGGGCAAGACCACCTTCCTGCGTTGCCTCGCCGGCATGATCGGCCCCGATGCCGGAGAAGTCCTCTTCGATGGCGAAACCCTTCAGCGCGACCGTCTCGACCTCCGGCGCAAGTTTCTGTTCCTGCCCGATTTCCCCTTTCTCTTCTGGGAACACACACCCCTGCGGAACATCTCCATCATCCTGCGCCTCTTCGAGGCTGACCGTCCCGGCGTGGAACAGCGCGTGGCAGAATTGATGACCGAGTTCGATCTGCTGCCCCTCGCCAATCGCCCCGTGGAAACCCTTTCCCGCGGCCAAGCCTACAAGGTGGCCTTGATCGCCCTGATCGCCGCCGACCCGGAGCTGTGGCTGCTGGACGAGCCCTTCGCCTCCGGCATGGACCCGCACGGCATCAACGCCTTCAAGACCCACGCCCGCCAAGCCGCCGCGCGCGGTCGCACCGTCATCTATTCCACTCAGTTGCTCGATGTGGCCGAGCGCTTCTCCGACCGCGTCTGCGTCATCCACCAAGGCGACGTGCATGCCTACGACACCCTCGAGAACTTGCGCCATCGCGTGACCGACAAAGCGAACGTGTTGGAAGAACTCTTCCGAAACCTCAAGGAAACCGCTACGTGAAGCTGCACTCACCAGTCTTTGAGCGCACCCTCAAGCGCGCCGTGAGCCTGCGCCTCAAGGCCTCCTCCAAGGAAGTCCGCAAACGCGCTAAAGAGAGCAGCTCCGTGCGGCAACATATCCCCGGGGATATCATCTGGCATCTCTATTGCATCGTCAGCCTGTGCATCACGATCGCCTCCCTGAAGGGACAGGGCTTCAGCACCGGTCTGCAACTGGCGTTGGTTTCCTTGATAATCCTCGCGCAGGCGTTCTTCTACGTGCCGCATCTCTATCGCATGCTCTACGGCAGCACGGACCTGCCCGCGTTCGCTTATCTGCCGCTCCCTGATGCGGACATCTTTCATTGGCAATGGCAAAAGGTCGTGCGCCGTTCGCTCTGGCCCGCCATCTACTCTCTCGCCGCTTACCTGGTGTTTGCCTTGGACCATCAGACCGGCTGGCTGGGTGTGGGTGCCGCCTGCGTGGCCGCCGCTGTGCAATGGCTGGTCGTCCTGAGCCTGACCACGAGCCTCGCCGCGCATCGTCCCTATTGGCCGCACCAGATCATCGGCGTCATCTTGATGATCCCGTTTCTCGCCCTCCTCTTCGCCCGGAAATATATCCCGCCCGGCCTGCTGGAGCATATCAACGCCCATGCCTGGATCATGAATTTGGTTTCTCCCACCGGCTGGGTTTCCCAGCTTTTCGGCCAGGTGGCCACCGGCTTCAACGCCGTGATGTGGATCCTCCTACCGCTGCTGGCCGGCGTGTTCCTGCTCGCCCGCAGTGCGCGTGAGTTGCTGGCGTCCACCTTCACGTTTGATGAGGCACCAGACACCTCGTATGAACTCCCCGCCGATGAACCGCCCTTCCCCACCAGCGATGTCCCCCAAGAATTTGCGGACATTCCGCCTCCCTCCGCCATCCTCGAACCTTGGCAACGAACCGGCATCACCGATCATCTGGATAACCTGCACTCCCGCGCCTTCCTCCAACCCACCCAGTTGATCGCCACCGGCTGGATCGAGCGCCTCTTTCAACGCTGGCTCACTCCCCGCGAAACCTTGCTCATGGAAGCGTTCCTCGGCGGATTTCCTCTTTGGACGAAGACTTGGAATAAGACCGTCTTCATCGCCTTGGGCGGCATCGCTATCAGTGCGTGGCTGGCGCGCAGCAGCGCCGAGGATGGTCAGGTGGCCAGCTTGATCTGCGGTTTGATCACCCTATTTATGCTCCTGCCGCTGGGGCTCGATTTTCAACGCTTCTTTAGCGGTTACCAGATCGGCACCAGTGCGGTCGCTTTCATGGCCGGCTTTCCCATCAGCTACCGCGATATCCGGGGACTCTTGTTCAAATCCGCCGCCGTCCGCACCTTGGCCGCCCTGCCCGTCCTCGTGCTCGCCGGCGCGTTGACCGTGGAATTCGTTTTTCGTGAACAAGGCTCCCGCGGCCTGGTGTGGGGCATGCTCACCGGTGCCAAATTCGCCCTCGCCATGTTGCTGATCCAGCCGGTCATCGCTGCCAGCCACTTCTCCCGCACCATGAGCCCTCGCAGCGGCCACCTGATGGCACGGACCTTCAACTTCTTCCTCCTCGGCCTCCTGGCTGTCACCTTGATTGTTTCCCTCATCGCGGGCGTCATGGTGCCGCACCTGCTGGCCTCGCTAGGCGGGCTGGCCATTGCCGGGGTATCATCCCTGCTCCTCGAAGCCATCTACATACGGAAGTACAACCGCAACAAAGCCGACCTGCTCATGCAAATTCCCTCCACTTAGGCTCATTTGGTGAGACGAAGAAACACGCGACCCGTGCTGCCGGTTTCCAGCCGGCAGTCCGCGACGACCGCCGCAGCTAAAATCACATCCCATTACCCACCTCCCGCTCATCTGGCTTGCGCAGCCAGCCTTTCCTCCTTCATAACAAGCCCATGCTCGCCAAGGTCAGTTCAGCCTCGGTTCAGGGAATCGACGCCTACCCGGTGGAAGTCGAGGTCAACGCCGCTTTCGGCGATCTCAAGATCATCGTCGTCGGCCTGCCCGATGCCGCCGTGCGCGAGTCCATCGATCGCGTCGGCACGGCCATCACGAACTCCGGCTTCAAGTTCCTCATGGGCCGCACCACCATCAATCTCGCCCCCGCCGATGTGCGCAAGGAAGGCCCCAGCTTCGATCTCCCCATCGCCGTCGGCATGCTCGCCGCCAGCGAACAGTTCGCGTGCGATCAGCTCGAGAATTTTCTCATCACCGGCGAACTCGCACTGACCGGTGCCGTTCGTCCCGTAAAAGGCGTCCTCGCCATGGCCCTCCGTGCGAAGGCCGAAGGCAAGGCGGGCATCCTCGTTCCCGTGGACAACGCCCCCGAAGCCGCCGTGGTCAAGGGCTTGAACGTCATCCCTGTGCGCAACCTCCGTGAAGCCGTCGGCTTCCTCGAAGGCGAAGTAAAGATCGCCCCCTTGCGCGTCGATGTGAACGGCATCTTCGATGAACTCCATGATGATGATGTCGATTTCAGCGAGGTGAAAGGCCAGGAGACCGTGAAGCGCGCTCTCGAGATCGCCGCTGCCGGGGGACACAATCTCCTGCTCATCGGCCCTCCCGGCACCGGCAAGTCCATGCTCGCGAAACGGCTGCCCACCATTCTCCCGCCGCTCACGCTCGATGAAGCGCTGGAGACGACCAAGATTCATAGCATCGTCGGTCTGCTGCAACCCGGCCAAGGCCTCGTCACGCGCCGTCCCTTCCGTGCCCCGCATCATACTGCGAGCGATGCCGGCTTGCTCGGCGGCAGCATGAATCCTACGCCCGGCGAGATCTCCATCGCCCATCACGGCGTACTCTTTCTGGACGAATTGCCCGAGTTCAAACGCAGCGCGCTCGAGACCATGCGCCAGCCACTCGAAGAAGGCAAAGTCACCATCTCCCGCGCGGCCGGCACCATGACGTTCCCCTCTCAATTCATGCTCATCGCCGCGATGAACCCGACTCCCGATGGCAAGATGCCCGCCGAATCCAGAAGCTCTCCGCGCGACATCCAGAACTACCTGAACCGCATCTCCGGTCCGCTGCTGGACCGCATCGATATCCACGTGGAAGTGCCGCAAGTGAAGTTCCAGGAGATGACGAGCGGCAAGCCCGGTGAAACCTCGGCCGTGATCCGCGAACGCGTCGTTGCCGCGCGGCAGGTGCAGCAGAAACGTTTCGCCGACAAACCGCGCCTCACCTGCAACGCCCGCATGGGCAGCAAGGAATTGAAGGCCTACTGCGCCCTCGATGAAGGCGCCCGCGACATGCTCCAGCTCGCCATGAGCGACATGAACCTCAGCGCCCGCGCCTACGATCGCATCCTGAAAGTCGCCCGCACCATCGCCGACCTCGCCGGCACCGAGAACATCCAGAGCGACCACCTCGGCGAAGCCATCCAGTTCCGCTCCTTGGACCGGCAACTGTGGACCTAACGTTTCGCTCTTATGGCCATCGGCAAATCTCTGAACCCCCGTTACCGCCTGATGCGCGGCAAAGAGATCGCCTTCGGTCCCGGCAAAGCAGACTTGCTCGAAGCCATCGCCCAAACCGGTTCCATCGCCGAAGCCGCCCGTAAGCTCGATCTCTCCTACATGCGCGCCTGGTCCATGATCAAAATCATGAACCAGTGTTTTCGGCAGCCAGTGGTGGAAAAGAACCGCGGCGGCGATGCCCACGGCGGCGCCTTGGTGACCGAGTTCGGACAGAAGGTCCTCAAGACGTATCGTCAGCTCGAAGCCAAAGCCCGGAAGGCCACGTCCAAGGAATCCGCTGCCCTGCTCAAGCTGCTGCGTTAGCCTTCCCCGTTATATTTGACAAAATATAACGCATCTGTTTCCGTTCCCTTCATGTCCGTGGACGATCCGCCCTCCGGTCAATCGGCTTTCACACTCATCGAGTTGCTGGTGGTCATCGCCATCATCGCAATCCTGGCCGCGATGCTGCTGCCCGCCCTGTCCCGGGCCAAGGAACGCGCGCGGGAGACGACTTGCCTGAACAATCTCAAGCAGATCGGACTCAGTTACGCGATGTATCGCTCGGACAACAAGGAGTTCAACTCCCTCTATCGCAAATGTCCGGATACGCCCAATGACCCCTTCGGTCTCACCGCCGGTGTTCCCTCTGGAATCAGCGCAGGCAATCCGCCACCGACCGGGCCGAATGAACAATGGTGGGCTCCTTATGATCCTTACCAAGTGCCGGATGGACCAGCAGGACCAGGCTTCAAAGAGGGCTTATTGTTCTCTTACCTCGGCGCGACGAATATCTTCAAATGCCCCGTGGAATCTTTCTGGCAATGTGGCTATGGGATGAACTACACGGATGGCGGCCCCATGAACCGCCCCGATGGTTTCATCCGCCGCACCACGGAGGTGCTGGTCATCTGGGATCATCGGCGCAGTCCCGGCTGTTCGGATTCACGCATCGCGGCCCCACCACGCCCGCCGTGGGTTTCCTTCACGAATACCAGCCATTACCCGGACCGCCACACCGGTCGCATGAATGGCCTCTATTATGATGGGCATGCGGAAGCGACGGTCCCGACCAAACTCAGTGTGAAGAATTTTCGCGAGGCTGGCTTTGGGCCATCGGTGAATGGTTATCCGGGGGAATGAGCTGAAACCTCATTGCCTGCGGATTCCCTTTGCACGGCCGCCCCTTTCATGCGAAATAGAGCGCGAACCACAACCTTTCGCGTCATCGCATGAAATACGTACTCGCTTTGGATCAGGGCACCACCAGTTCGCGCGCCATTGTTTTCGACCAGCGCGGCGCCATCGTCTCCGTCGCTCAGCAGGAGTTCCGCCAGATCTTTCCGAAACCGGGCTGGGTGGAGCATGACCCGCGCGAGATCTGGGCCACACAATCGAACGTCGCCGCCGAAGCCATCTTGAAGGCCGGTCTTACCGCCCGGGACATCGCGGCCATCGGCATCACGAACCAGCGCGAGACCACCGTGGTCTGGGACAAGGGCACCGGCAAACCCATCCACAACGCCATCGTCTGGCAGGACCGCCGCACCGCGAAGGTTTGCGACCAATTGAAGAAGCGCAAACTCGCGCCGATGATCAAGAAGAAGACCGGCCTGGTGGTGGACGCCTATTTCTCCGGCACCAAGCTCCAATGGCTGCTGCAAAATGTCCCGGGTGCGAAAGAGAAAGCCAAGCGCGGCGAGCTGGCCTTCGGCACCATCGATTCCTGGCTCGTCTGGAATCTCACCAGCGGTCGCAAGCACATCACCGACGTGAGCAACGCCTCGCGCACGATGCTGTATGACATCCGCAAGGGAGATTGGGACAATGATCTGCTGAAGCTCTTCGGCATTCCACGTTCTATCTTGCCCGAAGTGCGCAGCAGCAGCGAAGTGTATGGCGAGACGAATCTTTTTGGCAGCCCCATTCCCATCGCGGGCATCGCGGGCGATCAGCAGGCCGCACTCTTCGGCCAGGTCTGCAACAAGCCCGGCATGGTGAAGAACACGTACGGCACCGGCTGCTTCATGCTGATGAATACCGGCACGAAGCCCATCGCCTCGAAGAACAATCTGCTCACCACCGTGGCTTGGAAAATCGGCAACAAGACCGAGTACGCGCTGGAAGGCAGCATCTTCATCGCCGGTGCGGTCGTGCAATGGCTGCGCGATGGCCTCGGCATCATCCGTTCCTCCAGCGAGGTCGAAGCCCTCGCTTCCCAAGCCGCAGACAATGGCGGCGTCTATCTCGTGCCCGCCTTCGCCGGACTCGGCGCACCGCATTGGGATCAATACGCGCGCGGCACCATCGTGGGTTTGACCCGAGGCTCCGGTCGCCCCCAGATCGCCCGCGCCGCGCTGGAAGGCATCGCCTATCAAGTACAAGACGTCCTGCACGCGATGGAAGCCGACTCCGGGGTGAAGCTGAAAGAACTCCGCGTGGACGGTGGTGCGTGCGCGAACAACCTGCTCATGCAATTTCAATCCGACATCCTGAAAGTCCCTGTCACCCGTCCAAAGGTCACTGAGACCACAGCGCTTGGCGCCGCGTATCTCGCTGGCCTTGCCGTCGGCTACTGGAAGAGTGTGAACGACATCGCCTCGCAATGGCAGGCCGATCGCCGTTTCACCCCCGGAATGAAACCCGCACAACGCAAACAACTCCTCACCGGCTGGAACAAAGCCCTCGGCCGCGCCGCCAAATGGGAAGCGTCTTGATTTACGATTTCAGAAGGACGATTTACGAGCCGGTGTGATGCACTCGTGGAAGATATGACAAATTCTGAACGTGTGGTTGGTGCAGTTAGGTTTTCTCCCATCTGCGCTTATCTGCGTGCATCTGCGGTTAGCATTCCCTCGTGAATCGCGCCACCCAGCTTGCCCGTCTCGCTGCCGAACCCACTGCTTGGGACATCATCGTCATCGGTGGTGGCGCGACCGGTCTCGGCACGGCGCTCGATGCCGCCTCACGGGGTTATCGCACGGTGTTGCTGGAGCAGAGTGATTTCGCGAAAGCCACCTCCAGCCGCAGCACGAAACTCATCCACGGCGGCTTCCGTTACCTGAAGCAAGGGAATATCTCGCTCGTGCGCGAGTCCCTTCATGAACGCGGCCTGCTGCTGCGCAATGCCCCGCACCTCGTTCATCCGCTACCGTTCATCGTTCCCGCGTATCAATGGTGGGAGAAAACTTACTACGGTCTCGGCCTCACCGTTTACGACAAGCTCGCGGGCAGATTGGGCATCGGCTCCACGCAGTGGTTGGGTGGTGAGGCCGTGCGGGAAAAATTACCCGGCATAAATGCCCAAGGCTTGCAGGGCGGCATCCAATATTTCGACGGCCAATTCGATGACGCCCGCCTCGCCCTCGCACTGGCGCAAACAATCCCTTCTTGCGGCGGCCTCGCACTGAACTACGTACGCGTCGCCAAGCTCATCAAAGAAAAGGATCGAGTGCTCGGAGTGATTGCGGAAGACACAGAGACGGGTCGCACGTATGAGCTACGCGCGAAGTCCGTCATCAACGCCACCGGCATCTTCACCGATGACATCCGGCGCATGGACAACTCCGTCGTGCGACCCATGCTCGCCGTGAGCCAAGGCATCCATCTCGTCCTCGACGCCTCCTTCCTCTCCACTGACACCGCGCTCATGGTGCCGAAGACCGATGACGGCCGCATCCTCTTCGCGATTCCCTGGCACGGCAGCTTGCTCCTCGGCACCACGGACACACCGCGCCCGAATGCCGAGCTGGAACCAAAACCGTTGGAAGAAGAGATCGCCTACTTGCTCGACTACGCCGCGCGCTATCTCGCCCGCAAACCCACACGCGCCGATGTCCGTAGCGTGTTCACCGGCTTGCGTCCCCTGGTGAAAGCCGGGGATAGCTCCATCACGTCAAAGCTCGCACGCGATCACACCATCGTAGTTTCCGATTCCGGCCTCATCACCGTCGCCGGTGGCAAATGGACCACGTACCGCAAGATGGCCGAGGACACTGTGAACCGCGCGATCGAAGTCGCCCACCTTGAGCCCAAGCCCGGCCGCACGCGCGAACTGCGCCTGCACGGCAGCATGGCGGACACGAACCCGCGTGAATGGACCTCCATCTATGGCAGCCTGGGCTTATCCGTGGACAAAGTCTGCCGCGAACTGCCCGATGGCATGGAACGCCTGCACCCCCGCCTTCCCTATCGCGTCGGTGAAGCGCTCTGGGCCGCACGTGATGAACTGGCGCGCACCGTGGAAGATGTCCTCAGCCGCCGCTTACGCGCCCTCATGCTGGATGCCGCTGCCGCAGTAGAGATGGCACCTCGCGTGGCTGCGATCCTGCAACGGGAACTTGGAAAGGATGACGCCTGGGTCCAACGACAGGTGAACGACTTTACCGAACTCGCCAAGCAGTATCAGTTGAGGTGACGACACAAATACCTGGTCACGGCCCCCGAAGCTTCTTCCACAGTTTCAGCAATTTCTCCTGCGCTTCCAGTGGCCAGGGCATTTTACCTTTCTCGATCAGCAACTTTTCCTGGTTCACGTAGAGTTGTCCCTGAACGCCCATCACTTGCGCGTAATCTTCCAGCACATCCACGGGAGTGGCATTCGTGAACCACCGCGGATACGTGCCAGCAGGCAGGTTTGGTGTGGAGATGTGCGTCATGTCCAGTTGGGTGATGCGGCGGATGTATTCCGATTGTTCATACTCGCGCTCAAATTTCAGCATCGGCGCCCGTACTAGGAAAAGATTCTCCACCTTCTGATTCACGGGCGGCACTCCCGGCAATCTCGGCAGACGGATCACCACGCGATGGCCCTGGGTATATTTGCGCACGCGAATCTTTTTCACATCAGCCAGTTCCCCTCTCACGCCCTGGATGATTTGCCCGCCGGAAGAACCGCCACCGGCCGTCTCGATCCGTTTCCCCTCGGCATTCAAATGCTCCAGTTCAAACACGTTGAAGCTGGCGGACGGATCACTGTGATAGAGAAAAAGGCATTCTTTTTGTGATGATTGATAGGCATTCGTGTGGCCCAGTTCCAAGTATGCCGTCGCACCGCTCGAGCCATAACTGTAAGATCCGGCCCGTTCATTCCCGGTGTAAACGAGATGATAGCGGCTGCCGCCCAATTGAAAGGAACTGCCGGGTTGCGGCAGAATCTCTTCTTCCTCGACCGGGCCCACGGCCAGATCAACGATCAGCTCCACGGGCGCCTCATGCCAAAGAGACACATCCATGGTGAATCGATACCCGGGTTTGGTCTGCGAACCGCCCCAGCCGGAACTGAGTGCTTTGTGGGTGCGGGCATCATAGAGCGCCGCCCCGAGCATCTTCCACGGAGCGCCCTGGATCTCGAGATCGAAACGATAGGCCGGCTGATTATCCCGGAAATCAATCGTGCGCTCCCAGCGGTTCGGCAGCTCTTTCAGGATCTCTGCATCCGACAGCAGCTTCAAATCCGCATCATAATACTGGGCCGGGACATTGCTGTGATAACTGCTTTGCGAATTGGTGGAAGGCGGCACCCAACCATGAGCGATGCGTTTCAGGCGGATCGAGGTGCCGCCGATCTGGGCCAGTTCACCGTTCGTAAGGTGATGCAAGGTGAAGCCAATGACTTCCACCGGCTTTCCCTGCGTGACTTGATACTCGATGCGAACTCTCCCTTGGTTGGTCTTGATGACGACCGACGGCGTGGCGACCGGGGCGTTGGTATTGATGGCCGTCAGCCGTGGCGGATTCAGTTTGTTCGTATAATCATCGGACCTGCGAACGGCATCTGCCGGACTGTAATACGCCGGACGCGTGGTGAGGATCAGATACCCGGCCAGACCGGCAACCGCGAACAACGCCACCCAACACAAGCTCCAGAGCCAGCGGTATCTGTGCGCAGTAGTAGAGTTTGGAGCAGCGTTGTCCATGGATCGGCGGACAGTCTGGGGGAAACGCGCCGTGATTCAAGCCGCAGTTCTACGGCGCGCTAGGAATCGGCCTTACGATTGCTTGCCGTCTTTCCGGCGCTCTTCCAGGTGATTGCGGATATCTTCGCGCAATTTCTCGAACTCCACTTTTTGCGCGGGGGTCAGTTCCTTCTCGATCTCCACATTCGCGCGGCGGATGACCCCAAGCACTTCTTGCAGAGTGTCGCGACGGATGGTGCGCAGCTCGTCACCGGCCAGTTCAAAGGTGGGCTTGAGTTTCTGTTCCTGTTCGGGCGTGAGCTTGAGACGTTTCTTGTAGAGGCGGTAGGTGGCGGCAGGCCAGTTGTCGTTTTCCTGCGCCTTCTTTTTAACGATGGCGATCGTGAGCACGGCACCCGTCACGACGCCCACCACGAAGAGGGTGACCAGCAAGGCGGCGATTTTCCAATGACGCAAAAAACTCATGGCTCGAATACGGCTCCCACGGTGCTGTCCGTCATCTGCACCACCTCATGCTTGTCCGCCGCGATCACGTTGTAACTGAAACCGGCCGTCACCAAGAGGATGGCGAAGGCCACACCGAGAACACGTAACGAAAGCTTCTCCCAGATGGCTTCCAACGAAGGTCCGGCGGTCGTCTTCGGCCAGTTCGCCACCACGCGTGTGGCGAAGCCCAACGGCATCTCCGGCTCCGCACCCTTTGGCGCCTGTCGGGCCAGCTTCACCAACTTGTCCCAGTTCTGTTGTTCTGCACTCATGACTTCGTTTTCTTGCCGCTTTCCAGTTCCGCCAGATGCTGCCGCAACTTCGCCCGTGCCCGGAAGGCCCGCACCTTTATCAGCGAGGCACCCCAGCCGGTCAATTGCTGGATTTCCGCCACCGACTTCTCTTCCAAGTCCAGCAGCGTGATGACCATCCGGTCTTCCGCACTCAGGCAATCCAGCAACTTGCCCACCAGTTCATTCGCGGCCATCGCGTGGGCCGGATGCGGCTCATTCTCCGTCTGGATCACTGCATCCAGCACCTCGGCTTCCGTCTCGTTCAGGTCCGCCCAGCGGATTTCCGGTCGCCGTTTGTGGAAGCGCAAGGCATCCAGGCACGTGCTGACCGCCACCCGCGAGACCCAGTGCTCGAAGGGCACCGCCCCGCGATACTGGTCCAGATTCGCAAACATCTTGAGAAAGATCTCTTGCGCCAGGTCCTCTTCGGCCACCCGGCGGGGCAGATGCGCGCGCACGATCTTGATCACCAAGGGATAAAGGTGCGCCACCAGTTGCCGCGCCGCGTCTTCATCCCGCGCTCGCACACGGGTCAGGCAGGCCGCCATATCTAGCGTCTCATCAGCCATATGCGACCTGTCCCGAACATTTGCCCATAAGAGATGACGTCTCGGCGGAGGCGTGGTTACGAGAATATTTTGAAGGAAAATACCGTCCGGTCAATGGAAGGGTAGCTCATCGGAGGTTGAACGTCGTTGAGCCGGAAAAGGTTCGGTAGCCAGGCTGAGAATTCTACACCTTGGCGGCCGGAGCGGATTTGAGTGCCGCCCTGCTCTGTTGTTGATAGCGGAGCAAGCCGAATAGGACCATACCAATGCCCACTACCAGAAAATATTCCATCACCAACAAACCGATAAATCCGAGCGCCAGCCCTAGGCTTAGAAATACCTGTGCGCAAGTGGATGACGGCACCTGACATTCACGACAGCTCAGTTCTTTGACCAACCCCCACTTGAGTCTGACATCGCAATCGGCATGGCGCAGCCATTTCCGCACTTGGGACAGAAGCGCTCATCAACGCTTTCGTTGCTTAGCTCGAACGATTTCATTGATTGTTGCTTAGCTCTGCCACCCACCGTCGATACTTTTTCCAGGCAAAATACTGACGAATGAAACGGATGGCGCTGAACACGAGGAGTCCACCTGCTATCGCGGTAAACGGGCGTTCCAGCATGATAAACCCGCCCACTACAATCAGAATCACCGCTATCACCACAAACACGCTACCCGAATATTCCGTCGGGACATGGCAGTCGCCGCATCGTAACTGCATGACGAATCCATACTTCGTCTGTTTCTCACAGTCGGAATCCCTCAGCGCTTTTCCACATCTCGGGCAGAACCGGTCATGCATAGGATGGCTTGATTCAAGATGTCACAGAGAGTGCCGATTCGCACGAATAAATTACGCTTTCTACGCGGGCAATTTGCTTTTTCCCGTTCCTGACCAACTTTGTTAGACCATGTCGCAGTCTTACACGTTATCCAAGCCCGGTGGCGAACCCCGCGTCTTTAGAGGTGAACACGCCACCCTCAGTATCCTGCGTCCCGCCACCGGCGTGGTGGTCCTGCGCTTCGAGGGCCGCGATGTGGGTGAGTTTGGCGATACCCCTTTCCGTGAACTGGAACAGACCATCGGCGAGGTGTTGCTGGTGGAGATCTTTGTGGATGCCCGCACCACTGCCAGCGCCTCCCTGGATGTCAGCTCAGATTGGGCACAGTGGATGATCGCCCGGCGCGACCGTATCCGTCGGCTGAACATCCTCTGCGGTTCCCGCTTCATCGAGCTGACCGCCAGCTTCGTCCAGCGCTTCACCCAGTTTGGCCGCCGCATGCGCATCTACACTGAAGCGGTGGCCTTTGACGAAGCGTTACGTAGCGCGAGTGGAGCGTGGGCGCCTCGCCCACAGCAAGGTCCCTAAGCAAAGGTGGGCCGATTTCGTCAGAAGATCTCTCGTCCGCAATGATGCCGTTTATCGGGTGCTTTCCACTTTCTGTAAACCACCGGGTTTTCGCGGCTTGCTGTGGGCGAGGCGCCCACGCTCCAATAAAAAAGCGGCTGGAAAGATTTCCAGCCGCCTTCCTTAAGTTCGCTTCCCATTACGCCAGACTGTACGTCGCCGCGAATGGCGTGCTCCCCGCGGTCTTGCGGATGCTCCGCTCCGGGTTCGCTGCCAAATGCTCCACGATGTGGAACACCGTCTCGATGTCGTTCTTCGCACCGATGCCCTCTGCGAGTTGCGCCACGGTCCATGCCTTGCCGCGGTTATCCATGAAATACTGGATCAGATTGGTCTGGATGTTCAGCACCGCCGTGGCCGCTTTCTTGCCGGATTCCACACCGGGCTGATGATACGCATTGATGTTCGCCAGCGTGGCGTAGTAACCAACCGCACGTTCATACAACGCGATGAGCACGCCCACACTGAACGCCGAGCAATCTTTCACTGTGAGGGTGATGGATTCACGATCCTTCTCGAAGAGTGCCGTGCGCGTGCCGAGCAGGAAGCCTTGCAGATAATCGCCCGAGGTCACGTTCGGTTCCACGAAGAGCGATTGCCCGTCGCGATCCTTCTGCACTTGCACGAACGTCACGAAGAAATTGTGGCGGCCTTCGCGCAACTGCTGCACATACGCGTGCTGGTCGGTGGAGCCTTTGTTGCCATACACAGCGATGCCCTGGTTCACCACCTTGCCATTCACATCCAGCTCTTTGCCGAGCGATTCCATGATGAGCTGCTGGAGATATTTCGAGAACAGTTCGAGACGGTCTTTGTAAGGCAAAATGACCATGTCCTTCGTCGCGGCACCGTTGTCGATGTATTTCCAGATCAGCGCGAGTTGCGCGGAAGGATTCGCCTTCACATCGGTGGAACGCGTGACGCTGTCGCACGCCTTGGCCCCGGCCAGCAGGCCATCGATGTCGAGGCCTTGCAACGCAGCGGGCAGAAGACCCACAGCCGAGAGTTCGCTCGTGCGCCCACCCACCCAGTCCCACATCGGGAAACGGCGCAGCCAGTAACCATTCACTGCGACCTTATCTAGTTCCGAGCCCACACCAGTGACCGCCACTGAATGGTCCTCAAATTTCAACCCAGCGCGGGTGTACGCCGCGCGCGCTTCCGACATGCCATTGCGCGTTTCCTTCGTCCCACCGGATTTGGAAATGACCACCGCAAGTGTCTGGCCGAGCTGGCCGTCCAATTGCGCGAGCGCCTTGTCGATGCCGTCGGGATCCGTGTTGTCGAAAAAGAACGGACGCAGCTTGTCCGTCTTGGCGTGGCTGAGGGCGTGCGCCACGAATTGCGGTCCCAAAGCCGAACCGCCGATGCCGATGATGAGCACGTTCTTGAAAGGCCCGTTAGCCCCCCGTAGTTCCCCACGATGGATAACGCCCGCGAAATCTTTCACCGCCTTGAGCGTGTCATCGATCTCCTTCTTCAACTCCGGCGTGGGTGCGAGATCCGAGTTCCGCAACCAGTAATGACCCACCATGCGCTTCTCGTCCGGGTTGGCGATCGCGCCTTTTTCCAGTTCCGCCATCGCCTTGAAGGCGCCCTGGATGGGCGCGCTCATACGGGCGAAATAATCGTCCGGAAAATTCATGCGGCTGAGGTCGAGAGAAAGACCAATGCCCGGAAACTCCGTATAGTGCTCCTGAAAACGCTGCCAAAGCTGCTCGTTCGTCTTGTTCATAGCGATAAGATGGGCCGAGCATACGCATCCGGCGGTCAGGACGAAACAACGAAGTTTTCACGGGAACCATGAAAAGATTTAACCTTTGCCCTTTTGCATGAACGGACGCTCCAGCAGGCGGTAGCAGGACCAACCCGCTCCGATCATCAACAAGGGATACACGAACATCACCGCAAACCGCAGGAATTCCGGGTAACTCTCATCCTGATAGAAATGAAACTGCAGCCAGATCCCGATGGGGTGATGGACCAGATAAACGCTGTAGGCGCAGATACCGCAAAAAATCAGCACCTTTGCCTCCAACAGTTTGCGCCACCACTCCAGCACGAAGCCCAAGAAAAGACTCACGGCAAAGAATACCCCCCAAAGTGCATCCACATCCGGCTGCATCTTGCCATGCTTCAATGCCAGCGTCATTCCCGCAGCCCCGCACGCCATCCACAGCAAGATCGCACCCCACCGCACCCGGGATGAAATCGTCGCCATTGGCATGCTTCGGACCAATGTTGCCGTTGCGATACCCGCCACGAACTCGACCATCCGTCCCGGCACCGCCCAGGCGATGGAAGCATTCCGCGTCCATTCTTGATCTACCATCAGGGGAAGAACCGCGTGGCGGTAACACAACTGCAAGACCACCACGGGCACCACCAAGGCCACCAGACCGAACCGGTTACGAACCAAGAGGAAGAGCGGAAACAGCAAATAGAGCTGGAACTCCAAGCCCAACGACCACATCGCGGCGTTGATCCCGGCCAGATACTCTCCCGAAAGATTATGCACCCAAAAAAGATGCGCGGTGAGATCCAGCCAGATCTGCGATGAGACGGTGCCCGTCCGCACCAGCGCGGCGACCACCACAGGTAGAAACGAGATGATGAGCACAACATAGTAAGCCGGCCCCAAACGGGTGATCCGACGCTTGAGAAAGGACTTCAAGGTAAGCTGGTCCAGTGTCTTCGCTGTCGGACCGCAATACGGCCAGGCCAGGCAAAATCCGGAGATCACCAGAAACAGATGCACCCCCAGATAACCATACTCCAAGGGATTGAAGAGATGGACCTGGCCCACCTGGAGCCACGCGTAACCGGCGAAAATCCAGTGATGAAACCCGAGCACCCACAGCATGGCCAAGCCCCTTAAACCATCGATGAACTCGATCCGGTGGGAGGACGTCCCCACGGAGCGGGCCGGGCCATCGCTATTCACGTTGGTGGGAATCGGGCGGATTTGCTCCGTTAACTCCATGTGCGCGGACTTTACGCTGGCGTGCTTCCTTAGTGCAAAATCAATCGTCAGGCGGTAGTTGCGCCACCTATTCCAAACCCGCTCACGTCTTGTAGTCGGTCATCATTGCATCCGAGCGGCAATTCGCTACAGTGCCGTCATGGTAATTGTATTAATTGTGCTAGGAGTGGTGCTGGGCATCGCGCTCATCATCGGCCTGTGGGTCATGGGGATTTACAACGGTCTCGTGCGCCTGCGGCAGGCGGTGCGCAATGCGTGGTCGCAGATCGATGTGCAGCTCAAGCGCCGTCATGATCTGATCCCGAACCTCGTGAACACGGTGAAGGGTTACGCCACGCACGAGAAAACGACGCTGGATGCCGTCATCAGCGCCCGGGCCAAGGCCACGAGCGTCAACGTCACGGCCACCACGGCCGAGCGCATGAAGGCGGAAGGCGAGCTGAGCTCCGCCCTCTCCCGCCTGCTCATGGTCACGGAGAATTACCCCGCGCTCAAGGCGGACAAGCAGTTCATCATGCTCCAGGAGGAGCTGACCAGCACGGAGAACCGGGTGGCCTTCGCGCGGCAGCATTACAACGACAACGCCTCCCAGCACAATGTAGCCGTGCAGACCTTTCCGGCCGTGCTGATCGCGGGCATGCTCGGTTTCAAAGAGGAACCGTTCTTCGAAGCACCCGCCGAGGCGAAGAACGTGCCCACGGTGCAGTTCTAAGGAACTGGTTGGATCATTTAAAAAGTTAAAAGCGTTGAAGGGTGAAAGCCTTTCAACGCTTTCTTGTTTCTACCTACGATGGACTTTTCCCGGCCTTTCCGTCATGAAGTAGCGCCATGGAATTGCCCAAAACCTTTGCCCCCATCATCGCAGAGGAACCCATCGATGACATGGGACGGGAGTTCCAGGAGATCTTCGGCGCGTGGCTGGACAGGACCGTGGCCCGCAAGGATGGCGACAATACTCCCGGTCACTGCAAAGTCCTGGCCTTCCAAATATTTCGGCAGCGCCTGGCCCTCGCGCAGAAGTATCACACGTTCTTCGCCACCCAGATGGTCGCGGGGGATCGTGAACTCTGGCGCGAACGTTATACCGGCTCGGCGAATGGTTACTGCTACAGCTTCGCCATCCGCCAGATGCCGCGCACGGTTCGCTTCTTTGAATGGTGTCAGGAGATCGAAGAGCCGCCCAACGGCGAACGCATCTGGGATGAGCGGCTGAAACCTTTGCCCGCTCTGCCCTTCGGCCCGCACGTGCCTTTGGCCGTGATGCCAGTGTGGGGACGATTGCATCAGCCCCAGTTTCGCGCGCGTCGTGACGGTCCGTTCTGGTTGCGTCGTCTGCACTACAGCGCAGACGTTCATCTCATCGAACATCCGGATAACCGCTGGGTGCCGAACACCCGCCAGGAAGCCCAAGCCTATTGGAGCCGCGCCAATGACCCTGGCCGTTCCCTTTCCGAACGGGCAACGGACCTCGCCGCATTTGAGTGGTTGTGGTTCTGGACCAATCCTTTCGGCCGCGCGGGTGCCCTGACTGGAGATGCCTTATCCCTCCTGACCCAGAAGCAGATGATCCTCGACGGCCATCCGGCTCACATCCGGCCCGGGTATTATCATCAAGATTGCGAAGCGCTCTTGCTGCCGTGGTCGGAGTATCTCGCCAAACGCACCCAGGACCTAACCCACGGATTCACCGCCCGGTTCAAGATGTAAGACGGCGTGAGCGGACCGCGGATTAAAACTCCGCCCAGGTGTTGATCTTCCACTGCGTCAGGCCGCCGTTATCGCCCAGCTTCTCATCGTAGTGGAAATTGAAATGGCCGTTGTAACTCACGCTTCCCACCACCGCCGCGCCTTGGAAATCATCCACGTCCGAACCGCCGCCCTTGCCTTGCAGCTGCGCGTTCGGGGCATACACCGTGCCGACAAAGGAGCCGTTGCCCGCCACCTTGACCACCGTGGTATCCGCCATGCCGAAGATGGACATCTTTTCCGTGTCCCCAGCCATGTTCAGTATCCCATTACCGGCGATCTTGATCTCCGCGCTGGAGCCCTCGCCGTCACCCACGTAGATCTTCAGGCTGGCGCCGGGCAGGATGGTCACGCGGGCATTACCCGTCATGACGAAACTATCGGTCACCCACAGCACGGCATCTCCGCGCACGAGCATTTCTGCAGTACGTGTCTGGCTGCCACTGAGGCTGATGGTGGCTGTCTTGTAATTATCCGAACCCAACACGTAGGCATACTCTGCAGTGGTAGTCGTCACGGAGTTCGTGCTGGCCGTCGAGTAGATGTAATTCGTGACCGAGTAAGCGTACCGGGTGGCAGAATACGTATAACTGTCGATCCGCGTGTAGCTATAGCGTTTCGGACTACCGCCGTAGACGTACGGCGGGATGTAACTTCCGAAAGGCGGTTCGAACTTGGCCCCCGTGATGGCCGTGCTATTGGTCGTCACCGTGCCCACGGTCGTACCCGGCCAGCCCGTCCCCGTCACGGAGAGCGTCAGCGTGGTATAGCTTCCCGAAGCCGGCGGTGTGGAATTGGTATATCTCGTGATGTTCGTCAATACACCGCTGGCCGGAGTCGACGCCGGGTAAACGTTCGTCGTGAGAGTGATGCTGTCCACGCTGAAATTTGTGACCGTCACCGTCACCCCGGCCGGGGGTGAAAAGCCGCCGGCAAAAGGCGCCGTCACCGGCGGGAAAGACATGCTGAGGTCACTCGAGGAATCGCCCGTATGCGGTGACGTGATCGTGAAGGTGGGCCCGGTGGCCACGTCCCCTTTGATCATGCTGCCACCGGAGATATTGCCGCCTACCGCACCGACGAACGCGTTGGAATTCACACTTGAAGGGTTATAAACCGGAGTCACCCGCGAGTCATAACTGTCCACGATGCTGCCCGGACCAAGCACGATCGCACCCTTGGCGACCAAGCCCTTCAGGCCGGTGCTTTGCCGGGAGGTCACCACCCGCACCGCGCGCACCACCTCGCCCTTGCCCAAGGGGGCCTTCACATAACCGTAGCAGATGACGACCGGAGAATCCGCCGTGCTGATGCTCACATCGTATTCCGCATCGATCAGCGTACCCGATTTCACATACGCCCCGTCGCTGAACGCCCAGCCGTTCGTCGCGCGATTGTTGGTGCCGATGCTGTTGAGATGGGCCAGCGCCTCCTCGATGCCTGCTTCACAAGCCGGGATGGCGGAATTCCACGCCTGCGAGCGCATCACGTTCAGATGCTGCGCTTGCACCATGGACAGGTAGCTCGCCAGCGTCAGACCGATGATCGCGGAGATGACCACGGTGACGATGAGCATGCTGCCCTCTTCCAGTCTGCGGGACGAAACTTGGATTTTCATACGGCTTAAGGATTGTTACGGATCACGATCCGCGCGGACTGGACGCTTTCCGAGTTGATCAAATTCCCCAGCAACGACCGGGCGCACGTCCAGGTGACGATGATGGATTTCGCCTCGTTCGTCGTCGTCGTGGTGACCTGGTTGAAGGAATTGCTGATCACATTCCGCTGAAACATGCTGAACTGAAGTTCGTTACAATCTTCCAGCAGCGACTTGGAAACGCCGCCGTACGTTTCCGTCAGAGTTTTGGTGCTGGGTGTGAACGTGTAGCGAAGCGCTTCCCCGCGATAGAGAAAGGTCACCTCTTGCGCGGAGAAAGCCGTCAACCGGTCCGCGGAACGGATCTTCAGCGTCATCTGGTCCAAGGCATTACGGCTCTGGCGGTCCAGATCCGCGTAGTTGGACATCGCCGCCATGCTCCGCGCGGTATAGAAGGACAAGGAGGCCAGCGCCGCCATCACGATCCCACCGATGCCCACGGCAATCATCATCTCCACCAAGGTCATGCCCAACGTGCGACGGCTGCGGCGAAATTTAATATACATAATCGTGGATGCCTAATTGGGCGACGTAGGTTTGCATGCTGCGGGTGCGGCGGACGTTTCCGTTCGTCCAGGCAACGGTCAGTGTTGCGAGCCGCATGTTATTGCTGTAACCCGCGGCCACAGCCGGCATCTCCAGTGTGATGGTGCCGACAAAAACCGTGCCCACTCCACCGGGCGTGTTCAGCGCATCAATCGTCGCCGCAGTGGTGGAGGAATTGGTGGTGGCACTGGGCATCAGCCGTTCCGCAAATGCGCCCGGGATATAACCGCTGGTCGTGACCTGGTCCCACGAATAAAGCCGTAGCAGCTCGATCTTCTCCACCATGATCTGGGTCGCCCGCATGTTCTCGCGCGCCGTGGCGATCACCGCGAGCCCTTGCGTGATGCCCGCATACAACGAAACGAACATCAGCGCCACCACCGCCATGGAGATCATCACTTCAATCAGCGTGAAAGCGTGGTGACTTCCAGACCGGGACCGTTCGCGATGAGGCAGCAGTTTCATGGGTGCAGATGTTGCGGGGGACAGATCGTCTCATCCGGCCGCACATCTAACGCGACTTGCTAACAAGCAGATGAAATGCCAGTCCTATAATTATAGGATACGCATTTGGGATGGCCCCGCCAGAGCCGGAGGTGCTGAAAAAGGGCTCTAATTAAATAGGGCCTTGCCGTTCGCTGTTTGGACGGTCTGGGCGTAGTAGGCCGCCGCTTGGGCACGGCGGGTCAGGGCCAGTTTGTCCATGAGATTGCTGAGGTAATTCTTCACCGTCTTCGGGCTCAGGCTCATCTCCGCGCCGATCTCCTTGTTCGTCTTGCCTTGCGCCACCATGGCCAGCACCCGCTTCTCCTGGGCGGAGAGCATCTCGATGCCCGTCGCCAGCGGCTTCTCGTTTCCGGCTTTGATCCGTCCCATGATCCGGTGCGTCACCGAAGGCGCCAGGATGGAGCGGCCCATCATCACCTGGGAGATCGCGCTGACGAGCTCCTCCGCCGAAACATCTTTCAAAAGATAACCCTCCGCACCCGCCGAGATGGCCTCGAAAACCACATCGTCATCCGCGAATGAAGTCAGGAAAATGACGTGGATGCCCGCTCCGAGCGCCACGATCTTGCGGCACGCGTCAAAGCCGGGCCCATCCGGCATGCGCACATCCAGCAAGACCACATCCGGCTTCAAGCGCTGCGCTTCCAGCACCGCGTCTTTGCCGCTGGCCACATCGGCCACCACTTTGACCTGCGGAAACGTCGCCAGCATGGCGTTCAATCCGACTCTCACGATCCGTTGATCGTCCACGATCAGCACCCGTATGACCTGTTTGCTAGTATCCGACATAATATTACAACTTATCGCCTTAGCTTTTAAATTCTTCTGCCTCTCTATAAAAGCGGTCGCTTGTTCTACCACCCGCTCCATGGGGGAACTCATCCTCTAGCCATTTTCGTGCCAGCGATAAAACTCAAACTCCTAGCGGCCGCGGCCGCCGCCCGTCCCTTCACCCGCAGCATCCACTACTACGCCGATCTCCGGTTGCAATTCCAGCTTCATCTGCCGTGCCCGCTCTTTCTGTTCCTCCACGAACCGCCGATGATCTTCCCGCCATTTTTCCAGCGCCTCTTTGGATTTCTCCCGCAACACCATGCGCTGCTCTTCGGTGCCGTTCTTCAGCTTCAGGCTGATCTCTTTCTGCGTCTCCAGATACTGCTGCCGCGCAGTCTGAAAGTCGCTGACCAGCTTGGCCGTCTCGGACGGTGTCGTCCCCGTTTCCGGCCGTGAGGGCTTGCCCGACTGGGTTGCCGTCGTCGCGCCTACCACTTGTGACCGCTCTGCGATAATAGGCTTCTCCTTGCCCTTGCCTTTGGTGCTGCCACCCGACAGTTGCACCTTGTTCGTGCTGTCATCCGCCCACGCATCCGTCACGCTGCACGTCACGCCCATCAGGACAATGGCCAGCCACCGGACCGGCGACTTCGCCGACTGCTGCACCCCGCTGGTTGCGAATCGAGTAATTTTCATACTTTATTCAGGTTGGGCCATATCTGTAGGGAGCTGGCACGACGTGGTCTCGGCCCCTACCGTCGAGGCTCTAACCACCTTTAAATATTGGCCCATCCCGCGTGCTTTACAACGCGTTGCTCGACATTTTATAGCCTTAGCAACTGCGTGCATTTTCTTGCGCGCAAATGGAGTCACCAGTAGTGCCACCTAGAGCCGTATGGAGCATCCCAAACAGCAGATTGGGCAATCGTTGGGCGCTTGCGCCAATTACTGGCCTGTTACAGGACAACACACCACGGCCTCGCACTCTGTATCCGCGCGGAACGCTCATCTGGATTTGGGGATGGAGCTACGACGGAAAGGAAGATGTTTTACCCCCGCAGTTGTCTTTCCTCTCGTTTTCGCCTACCTCAGAAGCGTGTTGCCGGTTTACTTTGATTACAATGCCACCACGCCGCTTGATCCTGCGGTGAAGGCGGCCATGTTGCCGTATCTGGACGAAATCTTCGGCAACCCCTCCAGCGTGCATCAGATCGGTGTCCGCGCACGGGCGCACTTGGATGAACATCGCGACCGTCTGGCCCACGCCTGGAAATCCAAACCGAGCGAGGTCGTCTTCACCAGCGGTGGCACGGAGAGCAACAATCTGGCGATCTTCGGCGTGGCCCGGACGTTGAAGCCGAAGGGCCGTCATCTCATCACGTCAGCCATCGAGCACCACGCGTCGCTGCATTGCTTCCAGTATCTGGCCAAGAAGGAAGGTTTCGAGGTCACCTATCTGCCCGTGGATGCCACCGGCCGCATCTCGCCCGCTGATCTGGCCAAGGCGATCCGGCCAGACACGGTGCTGGTCAGCTTGATGGCCGCGAATAACGAGACGGGCACCATTCAACCTGTGGCCGAGCTGGGCGCTATCTGCCAAGAGCGCGGCGTGATCTTTCATACGGATGCCGCGCAATGGATGGGGAAGGAACCTTTCACGGACATCCGTCAGTTCAACGCCAACCTCGTCTCCGTCTGCGCCCACAAGTTTCACGGCCCGAAAGGCTCGGGTGCGCTCTACATCCAATCGCCTTTACTGCCGGACCCCATCCTCTTTGGCGGCGGACATGAGAATGAACGCCGCGCGGGCACTGAGAACATGCCCGCCATCGCCGGTTTGGTGGAAGCCTTTGAGCGATTCGTCCCGGAACCGGTTTTTGCGCGAAATCAGCTCCAACCCCTCACCGAGAAGCTCTTGGCGGGGTGTCTTGCTGTTCCCGGGGTTCATTTTAGGGGTGCTGAGGCCCATAAACTGGCTAATACGATTTCCTTTACCGTTGAAGGATGTGATGGTATCTCGCTTATGGCTGGTTTGGACCTCGAAGGCATCTGTGCTTCCAGCGGTTCAGCCTGTTCGGCGGGTTCCTTGGAGCCGTCTCATGTGATGACGGCGATGGGAGTAGAGCCGAGCCAAGCCAATGCCCTAGTCCGCCTGTCGTTGGGACGGAACTCTACTTTGGATGAAGTGGAGTATGTAGTAGCCCGTTTTCCCGAGGTCGTTATGCGAATACGACCCTGAGAATCGGTCCAAGAACATGTGAATGAATTGGGTACAATGCGAATAACTAGGACTTACCAGAGATGCCAGCCATGGTGGCGGGTAGTTATTCATACCTCAATATCTTGTGTAAGTGCCTGTCAGAACCTTGACAATGGAGATTGTTTTCCTTATTCACACCCTTTAATAATACGGAGTTCTTGAAAGATACTCTGTACTAGTAAGCGCGCATGAAATTCACGATCGCCAAAGATCAGCTCATCAACGGGCTGCAAGCCGTGCAAAACGTCGTCAGCACGCGCACCACCTTGCCCATCCTCTCCAACGTGCTCCTGCGTGGTGAAGGGAACCGGCTGGAATTGACTGCCACAGACCTGGACGTGTCCATCTCCGGATCCGTCGAGGCGCAGATCAGCAAAGGCGGCTCCGTGACCCTGCCGGTGAAGCGCCTGTTCAGCATCGTGCGCGAACTGCCGGTCGGTGAGATCGAGATGGAGATCGACGAGAAGAGCGTGTGCAGCCTCCGCGCAGGTGCCTCCTTCTACAAGATCAACGGCCTCGCCGCTGAAGAATTTCCGCCCCTGCCCCAGTTCAAAGAGAACAAGAAGGTCACGCTGCCCCAGGAAAAAGTGAAGGCGATGCTCAAGCGCACGTCTTTCGCCATCTCCACGGACGAGACCCGCTACGTGCTCAATGGCATCTTCGTCATCCTCAAGACGGATCGCGTGACGATGGTGGCCACGGATGGCCGCCGTCTGGCGCTCGCCGAAGAAGAGATAGGCACGGACGCCCAGGGCGAGTTCATCGTGCCCACGAAGGCGATCAATGAATTGAACCGCTTGCTAGGCACTTCCGGTGAAGTGGAAATCAAGTTCACGGAGAATCAAGTCGCATTCACGCTGAAGGATGAAAAGGGCAACACGATTTTGCTCATCTCCAAGCTCGTGGAAGGCAACTACCCGAACTACAAGCAGGTCATCCCGCAGGAAGCCAAGGAACGCATCTCCCTGAGCCGTGAGGAGCTGCTGCATGCCTTGCGCCGCGCGGAGATCATGACGAGCGAGAAGACGAACTCCGTCAAACTGACTTTCTCCAAGAACACGCTCTCCATCAACGCGAACACGCCGGAAGTCGGTGAAGGCCGCGAGAGCATCGCGGTGAACTACAAGGGCAACGACCTCTCCATCGCGTTCAATCCGACCTACATGATGGATCCGTTGAAGGCCTTGGAAGGTGATGAAGTGTTCCTCGAGCTGACGGATGAGCTCAGCCCGGGCGTCATCAAGATCAATGGACCGTTCCTCTACGTGCTCATGCCGATGCGCATGAGCTAGGCCAGAGGGCTTGCGTTCTATGACTGGAAACCAGCGGATGGCCTCACTGGCCGGGATCATACTCCTGCTGGACCAGCTCACGAAATACATCGTCCTGCGCTTCCTCGGTCGCGCGGAGGAAGTCGTCATCGTAGATGGCTTCTTCAAGTTCGTTCACTGGACGAACACCGGTGCGGCTTGGAGTCTCTTCCATGGGAACAACGAGATGCTGGCCATCATCTCGCTCATCGCTTTCGGAGCACTGGTTCTCTTCCGCCATCACTTCGAGGCGCACACCAAGCTCGGCCAGATAGCTCTCGGCCTGATGTTCGGCGGCATCTTGGGCAATCTCGTGGACCGCCTGCACCCGGAACGCTATCACGTCATCGATTTCCTCTATTTCTTCGTCTATAAACGCGGTGGCGGTGAGGCGGGTTTCCCGGCGTTCAACGTGGCGGATATCGCGATTTGTACCGGCGTGGGGCTGCTCTTCTTGCTCTCTTGGCGCAATGGGGCGGAGGAGATGAAGAAGGCCAAGGAAGAGGCGGCGGCCGCAGTTCCACCGAAGACGGAGTGATTGGTGGACGTTCCGCCGATAGTTCATTGCACTCAGGGCAATCCCGACTATGTTGGCCTTTCTCTTATGCCTATCACCAAACCTTTATCGGCTTTCGTTTTGCTCGCGGCCAGTGCGGGACTCTTTAGCGCCCAAGCCGCTGAAGTGAGCCACCAGTTTTCCACCGGGTTCTCCTATTCCGCTCCTGCCGACCTCAATATCGGCACGGTGAACACGGGGGAGATGGATGCCTTTCACACGGATGTGAGTTATCTCCTCCGCTTCAAGACCAGCGAGACCTATGCTTGGGGCGCTGGCTTCGGCTGGGAGCGATCAGGATTCGGTCTGCCGGCCGGAGTGCCTTTGCCGAATACGGTTCACGCGCTCACGTTGAAATTCCAGAATGATTGGAAGTTCGCCGATCAATGGAACCTCCGCATCGATGTGCGCCCGGGTCTCTTCAGCGATCTGGAAGACATCGATGGCGGGGACTTCAACGCGCCGCTCACGGTCGGTGTTTCCTACACCCAGAGTGAAACGCTCATGTGGGTGGCCGCCGTGAATGTGGATTTCTACCGGGACATGCCCATCATCGGCGGCTTGGGCGTGCGCTGGAAGTTTGCGGAAGATTGGACGCTCTCCCTCCTGTTGCCCAAGCCCACCATCGAATATCAGGTGAACAAGGCCGTGACTGTGTTTGCCGGCGGTGAACTCATGGGCGGTGCCTATCGCGTGGCGGAAGACCTCGGCACCCGCACTGGTCGCGCGAATCTGGATGACGAGATCGTCAGCTACCGGGAGATCCGCGTGGGTGCCGGTCTGCGCGCCCATCTGGGCAAGGGCCTCACCGTAAGCACGGAAGCCGGTTGGGTGGTGGATCGCCGGTTCACGTACGATGACGCCGATCTGCAGCTCAATGGCGATGGCGCGCTGTATTTCGGGCTCTCCTTGAATGCGCGGTTTTAGCCCTCCTCGGCGGAGCGCCGACCTCCGGTCCGGGGAGTGGATAAAGGCTCATAAACCGACCGAATAGGATATCGGCGCGACTGGTCTCATTTTTCCGGGAGCAAAACTTCCTCTTCCCCGTCTCATAATTTCTGATAAACAGTGTCGCATCATTGTGAAGTCGTATAGTCGTATCCAGGGAAGTAGCCGCGTTTTGGCGTGGCTCACGATGTCATTCCTCGTGTTGTTAAGCGCTGGCCAAATTCTGGCCCAAGTGCCCACGATCACCTCCTTTCAGCCTGCGTCGGGCAAGCCGGGAACCAGCGTGAAGATCACTGGTAGCGGTTTCACTACCGCCAAGGACGTCTCGTTCAACAGCGTGCCGGGCGTGTTCTTTATCGAGAGTGCCACCGTTATCTATGTCACTCTGCCAGAAGGAGCTATCTCCGGTCCGATCAGTGTGAACAATGCTACGGGAGCGGGTTCCAGCGGAGCCTTACATTTCACCGTCTCGCCCCGGATCAATACGCTGACACCTGACCGCGGTTTGAGCGGGAAGAAAGTGGTCATCCAAGGGGACAACCTCAACAATACCACGAACGTGTTCTTCGGCGGCCTGCCTGCCAGTTTCACTCCGGTGAGCGCCAGCCAGCTCTCGGTCACCGTGCCCGTGGGCGCCACCAATGCCCCGATCACGGTGATGACCACCGTGGGCAACGCCAAGACCACTAATGATTTTCTCATCACCAACGTACCCATCATCCGCTCCTTCACGCCTACAGTCGCCTCGGTGAACACCAGCGTGGTGATCGACGGCGGTGATTTCTCGGGCGTGACGAATGTGCTCTTTAACGGCCAGCCGGCCACGACCTTCACCATCACGGCTCTCAACCAGATCCAGGCCACCATTCCGCCCACCGCGACCACTGGACCCATCAAGGTGCAGACCTCAGGCGGCGAGGCAACCAATGCTGTCCATCTCATCACGGGCGCAGGACCGATCGTGACGGGCTTCACTCCCGTAGCAGGTCCGGTGGGGAAGTTGATCACCATTGCGGGCACGGGCTTTTTCAACGGTGGCGGCGCGGTGAGTGTGCAATTCAATGGCGTAAACGTGATCTCCGGTGGCGTGACCTCGGATACACAGATTCAAGCGGTGGTGCCGACTGGCGCCACCACCGGGCCGATCAAGGTGACCAGAGGGACAAATTCTTTCACCACCAGCAGTAATTTTATTGTCGGTTCATTTCCCTTGATCACCAGTTTTTCACCCGAGGTCGGCACGGCCGGGCTTACGCCGGTAGTTATCAATGGCGAAAATCTTAATTCGGTGACCAGCGTCCGCTTCGGTTCAGTTGCGACCGCTTCCATCTTTCATTCATCGGATACGCAGCTTCAAGTCACAGTGCCGGTAGGAGCCACTAATGCCCCGATTTATTTGGCTAACAACACCTTCACCAATGTTTCCTCCAAGATTTTCACCGTAAATGGCGCCGCCCCGACGATAGTGGACTTCACGCCGAAGGCGGGTCCGCCGGGCTCCATTGTGACCTTGTTCGGCTATGGCTTTGTCAATGGCGCGACGACGGTGAAACTGAATGGGCAGACGGTGCCTGCAACGGTCACGTCTGTCAGCGGCACCAACCAGATCTCCGCCACGCTGCCCACTTCCCTTAATAGTGTCAGTTCCGGGACATTTACCGTGACCACGGCGAACGGTACCGGTACCAGCACGAATTCATTTTACGTCTGGCCGCACATCGGCAGCTTCGGCCCGATCAAGGCCACCGCGCTGACCAGCTTGGTCCTCACCGGATTTAACTTCACGGCCACCATGGAAGTGCGCATCGGCGATGTCGTGGTTGCTCCGCAATTTGTGAATGTGGAGAATAATAACCGCATCAGCCTCTTTATTCCGGAAGATTGCCGCACCGCGCCCATCACCATCAAAACACCGGCCGGCCTGATGACCACCATCACCAACTTCGGCATGTTGCCGAAGCTGAATGCGCTCGTGCCGGATCGTGGCCGCGCGGGTGACGCGGTGATTCTTCAGGGTTCCGGCCTGTTCAATGTCACCTCCGTGAAGTTCAACGGAATCTCCGCCAGCTTCACGAATGATTCGGTGAACCGCATCACGGCCACCGTCCCGGTGGGCGTCAGTCCCGGTACGATCGAAGTCATCACGGGTGAAGGTACCGCCGTTTCAACGCAGACCTTTTTCGTGTTCCCCACCGTGACGGATTTCAATCCCAAGTCCGGTCCCTACGGCACCACCGTCGTCCTTGCTGGCCTTGATTTTCTGGGCGTCACCAATATGACGTTGGCCTCCGTGAACGTGCCGTTCACCATCGATTCCGCCACCCGCATCACCGCCACCATTCCGGTGACGCGCTCCGATAATCTCAAGCTCTACAACCCGGCGGGCATCACCACCGTGACAGATGTTTTCACCATTGAGCCGTTGATCCAGACCTTGTTCACCGCCGAAGGCAACTTGGTGCTGCAATGGCCCGTGGACGCTCCGGTCTTCAAGGTGCAATACACAGAATCGCTCACTGCGCCCATCGTGTGGACGGATGATGACGCGACGATCTACCAGATCGGAAATATTCGCACCGTGACCAATACGCCCTCACCTGGCACCCGTTTCTACCGGCTCAAGTTCGAGTTTCCGGAATAACTTCAGGGCCTGACCACCGGGCTCTCGATCTGGTCCTCGGTTAACTGCGCCGAGAAGCCAAGATCGGATAAGCTTTCGCGGACCCTCTGAAGCACCTCGATGTCATCGCCTTCCACGGCCATATAACCCATCACGACCCGCCAAGGACTGGCTGTGGTCGGGGCAGGAACTTGCACCACACCGGAATCCTCCGGTTTCAAGGCCAAGTGGACGGAATCAAAGGTGAAGGGAAAACGTTGCTGGCCGGTAGCGGTTTGAATCTCCACCCATTGGGAAAAATGACTGTTGATGATCCGAAAGGAGCTGCGGTTACGGACCTCGAACAACGCCACACGTGTCCCACTGACGCTGTTCGTATAGCCGAGGAACCGGACATCGGCCTGCACCGGGGAGCGCTGAGAAGCGACGCGAAACAATAACGCGGCCCCGAACAATACCAGCAGAAGTCCCAAGGCCGTCCATAGCCAGAAGCGCGATTTGGGTTGGGTTGACATCAGGATTTAGCGGCCCTTCACATGGACCATGCATTCACGGCGTAACGGCGTCGCTGTTAAAGCCATAAGCCCGCGCGCTGCTCTCCACCGGAACACCCAGATCGCGCAAGCCTTCTTTCACCTCGTGCAAAAAATCCTCCAGATGGCTTTGATGCTTGAAGTAAATCAATGACACCCGCCAGGGAGAAGCCGTCTGCGGCACCGGCATATCAGTGATCTCATTTCCGCCGGGCAGGACCACCGGGCCAAAGACGGGGTTCGGCAGATGGATATTGGTCAGCGTGCGCCAGCCCGTGGGTGTCTCTATCTGGATATCAGAGAACCAGGCGCGCTTGATGGGAAAGGAAGAATTATTCTGCACATCGAACTGCGCCATCCGGACCCCCGTCGCGTTGGTCGTGAAACTCTGGAAACGGATGTCGATGGCCACCCCGCCCCCTTTCGGCGCGGCGGTGCGCGTGATGCCACTGAGCGCCAACAGGACCAAAACGGCCACGCCGATGAGATACTTCTGTTTTTTGGAAAGCGACATCCGCTCAAAGATTCAGTCCACCAAGGTTTGCCGACAAGCAGAAAGCGCCAATGTGCTGCCGGCATCTTGCCGGCAGGAAAGGCGGATGCGCTGGACATACCACCATCAAATGAATCAACGATTGTCTGGCATTCCGTCAGGCAAGCGGGAGATAGAGCAAACTTGCCCACACAAGCCTTCCCAGAAACAGAAAGTGGATTTAGAATGCCCCCATGCGTCACCGCTTTCTCCTGGCCCTCGGACTGGTGTTCACCTTAGTGGCACAGACATTTTCTCAAACAAACACCGCTCCTCGCTTCAACACGCGCTTTGAAGGCGCGTCCCTCGGCAAGATCGTGGCTGTGGGTGAGAACGAGTTTCGTTGCGCGGTGGCGGGACAATATGACGAGCGCGGCCGCAATCGCCAGGTGAGCTGGTTTTACTTCCGCATGGAAAATGTCGCTAAGCGTGCGCTCACCCTCACCTTCACCGAGCTGGAGGGCGAGTACAACGACAAGCCCGGTTCCGTCTCCATGGACAAGACGGACCAGCCCGTGATCAGCTACGATCAGCAGAACTGGACCTATCAGACGAACACGGCGTGGAACGCCGAGACGAAGGAATTGACCCTTAGCTTCACCTCCGAGCAGGATACGGTGTGGGTGGCGTTGCTCGTGCCTTACACGCACGCCAGCCTGTTGAGATGCCTGGCGGACGTGGAGCGTTCACCCGTTGCGTTGGTGGAGGTGATGGGCCGCACGGTGCAAGGCCGTGACCTGCACGTAGTGACGGTGACGAACCCGGACATCCCGGCGGCGCAGAAGAAGACGGTCTGGTTGCAAGCGCGCCAGCACGCTTGGGAAACGGGCACCTCCTTCACGATGGAAGGGGCCTTGCGCTGGGTCATTTCTGATGAGGCCAAAGCCTTGCGTGACCAAATCATCTTCAAGTTCACCCCCATGCTGGACCCGGATGGCTGCGCCACGGGACAGGTGCGTTTCAATGCGAACGGCTACGATGTGAACCGGCATTGGAACAAGGTGGACCTGCAGCATAAGGAGTTTCTGAAACTCATGCCGGAGATCTGGTATGCGAAGAAAACGGTTCTCGCCCATCATGCCCAGCATCCCATCGCCGTGATGATCAACCTGCACAACACCAAGACAGAATATATGGATACGCAAGCGAGCGATGAAGCATCCCAGGCGATGTTCCAAAAGCTGTTCGATAATTTGCAGTCCAAAACGCTCTTTGATCCCACGCGCAAGCTGGGAATCCGGCTCGTGACGTCAGGCGATGCGAATTCCATGTATCACGATGCCCGGGTACCAGTGGCGCTGATGGAATTGCGCACGCTCAGCGGGCCCAAGCTGGGTCGCTACACGACGCACGAGGATCGGCTGAAGTATGGCGCGCAACTCATCCGCGTGATGGCGGAGACGGTGTTGGAGTAGTTAGCGGAGCGTGCCCGTCTCGGGCACAGCAACGTTCGATGATCAGTCGGCATACAGAATGTTCGGAAGCGTTGATTAAGCGGAATTTCCTGCGAAAGACTTTCAGCAAAACAAAATCTGCTCTTGCTTATGGACGTTGCTGTGCCCGAGACGGGCACGCTCCGCATAACCAGTCCTTGTTTCCCGTGAAGCTTTTCCGCTAGCTTTCGTCCAAGCCTGTTGAACCGCGCGAAGCCATGCGCTCTCGCTATTTATTATGATGAATTCTACCCGTCGCCTCGGTGTTCTTGTTTTGGGATTGCTGACGTTGGCTCCGGCCCTGCTGTTCGCCGCGCAGCCCGTGCCCACCGTCATTCTCATCAGCGTGGATGGTCTGGCGTCCTATTATCATAACGATCCGAAGGCGCACATCCCCACCATCCGTTGGATGGCGGAGAATGGTGCGCGGGCCGAACGCATGGAGGCATCGTTCCCCACGGTCACCTGGCCAAACCATACGACGCTTGTGACGGGTGTTCATGCCGGGCGTCACGGGGTCATCGGGAACAATTACTACGATCGCAAGGAGAACAAGAACGTCCCGCTGATCCCCGACCCGCTCTTCGACAAGGAAGAGATCGTGAAGGTGCCGACGGTTTATGACGTGGCGCATCTGGCGGGTTTGAAGACGGCTGGCGTGATCTGGCCCGCAAGCCGTAACGCGAAGCATCTCGACTGGCAGGTGCCGGATGTGTTCGAGCAGGAATTGTTCGAGAAATATGGCACGCCCTCACTGCTCGCGGAACTGCGGGCCAAGGGCATCCCGATCGAGAAGCAGATGGAATGGTGCAAAGCGGGCAATGCCGGGAAGCCGCAGCGTGACTGGATGTACACCCGCATCGCGGAACACATCCTCACCACGCACAAGCCGAACTTCCTCGCGCTGCATCTCGTGTCGGTAGATTCCTTCGAGCACAGCAACGGCCGCAACAGCCCGGAAGCCTATTGGGCATGCAATGATTCCGATAACCGAATCCGGGAAATCGTAGAAGCGGTAAAAGCGGCAGGCATGGCCGATCGCACGACGTTCATCGTCACGTCCGACCACGGCTTCATCAGCTACACGAACAACATCAATGTGAATGTAATGTTGCAGCAGGAAGGGCTGGTGACGGTTGCGGGTACGAAGATCACCGACAGCAAGGTGCATTTCCTCAGCCAGGGCGGTGGCGGTTTCCTCTACATCCGCGACGAGGCGAACAAAGAGGCCATCATGAAGCAACTGGTGCCGAAGCTGAAAGCGATGGAAGGTGTGGAAAATGTACTGGAGCCGAAAGACTTCGCATCAGTCGGCCATGTGCTGCCCTCGCAAGACCCGCGCACACCAGACCTGATGATCGCTGCGGCGGATGGCTATTCCTTCTCCGACAGCGCGGCTCCGAAAGACCTCATCACTCCCTCAGGCGGCGTGAAAGGCACCCATGGCTATCACCCGAAGCATCCATTGATGTATGCGAGTTTCGTCGCTTGGGGCGCAGGCATCAAGAAAGGCGTGACGCTGAAAGAGATCCGCAATGTGGACGTGGCCCCGACCATTGCAGCGGTGCTCGGTCTGGAGATGAAGAATGTGGAGGGACGGGTGCTGAAGGAGATTTTGAAGAAGTAAGCAGCAGTCACAATCAGGCTGGGCCGGAGCGGTTTGCCGCGCGGGGTCAAAATTTGTTTTCTTTGGGTTGCGTCGTGAAGCGGGCGGCTTATGCTTTGGCTTTTATCGGCTAAAGCTATGCAGACGTATCAGAATTTCATCGGTGGCGAGTGGGTTTCCGCCAAGTCCGGCCAGACGTTCCAAAACACCAACCCGGCCGATACGCGCGAAGTGGTGGCGCAGTATCCCCAGAGCGGCCAACCCGATGCGCTCGCGGCGATCGAAGCCGCTAAAGCCGCCTTGCCGACGTGGTCTGGAATGACTTCGGTGGCCCGCGGTCGCGTGCTCAGCAAAGCGAGCCAGCTCATCGAGGCGCGCAAACCCGAACTCGCCAAGCTCCTCACGCAGGAAGAAGGCAAGACGCTCGCGGAAGCCACGGGCGAAGTGCAGCGCACCGCCGATATCTTCCGTTTCTTCGGCGGCATCAGCTACACGCTAGGTGGCCAGACGATCCCGCACGATCTGCCGAACAACCTGCTCTACACGCGCCGTGAACCCGTTGGCGTCGTCGCGCTTATCACGCCGTGGAATTTCCCCATCGCCATTCCGGCGTGGAAGATGGCTCCGGCGCTTTTGTGCGGTAACACCGTGATCATCAAGCCCGCTTCTCAAGCCCCCGCGATGACGATGGAGCTGGCTAAGATTTTGACGGAAGCGGGTTTGCCTAAGGGTGCCTTGAACGTGGTGACCGGTGACGGTCGCGCGGTGGGTGGAGAACTTTCCTCGAATCCAAATGTCGCCGCGCTTTCCTTCACGGGCTCCTACAAAGTCGGTTCATCCGTCTATCAGCAGCTCGCCAAGAACATGACGCGGGCGCAGATGGAGATGGGCGGCAAGAATCCGACCATCGTCCTCGCGGATGCGGACCTTGATCTCGCCGCGCGCCTCGTGGCCATCGCGGGTTTCGGGCTCACGGGTCAGGCGTGCACGGCGACCAGCCGGGTCATCGTGGAGAAGAGTGTGGCGGAAGCGTTCACCGCGAAGCTCGTGGAGAAGGCCAAGGCCATCAAGGTGGGCAATGGTTTGAGCGAAGGTGTCACCATGGGACCCGCTGTGAACGAGCAGGAGTTCAAGGGCAACTTGGAATACATCGACATCGCAGTGAAGGAAGGGGCCACACTCGTCTGGGGCGGCCAACGCCTCACGGAAGGCGACCTCGCCCATGGTTACTTCATGCAACCCGCGGTGCTCAGCGGTGTGACGCCCGGCATGCGCATCGCGCAGGAAGAAGTTTTTGGTCCCGTCGTCGCGGTCATCGCCGTGGAGAACTTTGAAGAGGCGCTCCAGGTGGCAAACAGCGTGGACGTCGGCTTGTCCGCCGCCATCGTGACGAAGGACATCAAGAAAGCCATGATCTACTCCGAGCGCATCCAGGCTGGCGTGGTGAAGGTGAACCAGATTTCGACCGGGCTGGCGCTGCAAGCGCCGTTCGGCGGCGTGAAGAAATCCAGCACGGATTCCTTCAAGGAACAGGGAGCGGGCGCGATCGAATTCTATTCGCGCATCAAGACCGTGTATCTCGATTACTCGGCTTAATTAAACATGAAGTCCGGCGTGCCTGTTTGGGGCAGAGCGCGTCAACATAGGGAATATCGATATGTTCAAGCTGTGCCGTTACCTGAATGCCAAGTCCCAGATCCGCATTGGTCTGGTCCATGCGGATAACACCGTCTCTGATCTCACGTCGGCGGGGGTGGAACTCATGACCCAGTTGCTAGAGAGTGAGGATATGATCGCCCGTATTACGGGGTTGGCCAAGACCGATATGCCGAGGCGTCCGCTGGCCGAGATCAAGCTGCTCTCGCCTGTGGAACGCCAGGAAGTCTGGGCCGCGGGTGTCACCTACATGCGCAGCAAGAAGGCGCGCATGGATGAATCCGAGTTCAGCGCCAGCGCCTATGACCGCGTGTATGATGCGGAACGGCCGGAGATCTTCTTCAAATCGTTGCCGGAAAAAACCGTTCCGACAGGCGAAGAAGTGGGCATCCGTCGCGATGCGAAGTGGAACGTGCCGGAACCAGAGCTCGCCTTGGTGATCAATTCACGCGGTGGCATCGTAGGGTATACCATCGGCAATGACATGAGCTCACGAGACATCGAAGGGGAGAACCTCCTGTATCTTCCGCAGGCCAAGATGTATGACCGCTCCTGTGCCGTGGGCCCGTTCGTGGTGGTCGGCGTGACGGAACCGGAAGTGCGCACCTGGAAAATCGGCATCGAGATCAAACGCATCGGCAAAGTGGTCTTCGCTGGCGAAACGACCATCGACCAGATCAAACGCACCTTTAAAGAACTGGCCGGTTTCCTCTGCCGGTCGCAGACGTTCGCGCATGGCGCGGTACTGCTCACGGGCACGGGCATCGTGCCGAACGACGACTTCACCCTGCAGCAGAAAGACTCGGTCCACATCACGGTGTCGGGAATCGGAACGCTTGTGAATTCCGTGACGGTGGTGTAAGACTGTTCCCCGTGAGGCCGTTCGCGCACACGACGGCTTCCGCGAAGAGGAACAATCATGAAACGTGTCATGCTGGCGGCGGTTGCTATCTTGTTGTTGGCGGCCCTGCCTCTGGCGGCGGCTGAATGGACCACGGACTATAACAGCGCCTTGCAGACCGCCAAGGCGCAGAACCGTGCCGTCCTGATCAACTTCACCGGCTCCGACTGGTGCGGCTGGTGCATCCGCCTGAAGAAAGAAGTCTTCGATACCGCTGAGTTCGGCCAGTTCGCAGGCAGCCGGTTGGTCTTGGTCGAGGCGGATTTTCCGCAGAATAAACGGCTGTCCTCGGCCCAGCAACGGGCCAACCAGGAACTGCAACAGAAATTCCGCGTCACCGGTTATCCCTCGCTGTTCCTCGTGGATGGGAATGGAAAGATCCTGCAGAAGCTCGGCTATATGCCGGGCGGCCCGAAAGCCTTCATCGGTGAGATGACGAAGGTCATAGGGGAAGGCGGCGGCCAGCCAGGTCAGACGACGCAGAATGGCTGGATTGTCGGGCAGGCGGCTGCGGCACCTGCGCCCGCTTCACTGCTCCCGCCTGAGCCGGAACCAGCCGTTGCGCCCACCGGACCAGCCGCCAAGGTCGTGTATGACAAGCTCATCCTGAAAGGCATCACGGGCTCTGCGAACAAGCCGATGGCGCTGATCAATAACAAGACGTTTGCGCCGGGGGACGCCTATAAAGTGCAAGTCGGCGCCGATACCCTCAAAGTAAGTTGCGTCAGCATCGCCGGCGACCACGTGATGGTGCAGGTGGAGGGCGAAAAGGAACCGCGCAAACTCGCCCTCGGCACGAAGTAACGCCCGGCGTTACTCACGCAGCTTGGAATCGATGATGATGGTCACCGGGCCATCATTGAGCAGGGCCACTTTCATATCCGCCCCGAACTCACCGGTCTGCACTGGTTTGCCCAACGCAGCAGCCAGGCTTTTCACGAACTGCTCATACAAGGGCACGGCGATCTCCGGCTTGGAGGAGCGAGTGTAGGAGGGGCGATTGCCCTTGCGGGTGCTGGCGAACAGCGTGAATTGGCTGACGACCAGTACCTCGCCCTGCGCCTCCGTCACCGCGAGATTCATCACGCCCTGTTCGTCATTGAAGACGCGCAACCGCACGACTTTGCCGCTGAGCCATTCGATATCTTCCGGCGTGTCGGCATCCTCGACCGCCAGCAACACGAGCAAGCCTTTGCCGATGGCACTTTTTTCCTGACCCTCAATGGTCACATTGGCGGAACTCACTCTTTGGATCACAGCGCGCATGGAGTGGTTGTAACGTATCGTGGTGCCGGTTTGAAGCCGTTAAAGCGTGAGTTGACGGCGCACGGGGGAGCGGGTCTAAATTGAGCCCATGAACCGTCGCCGTTTTATCACCACCACTGCGGCTGCTGCCGCCGTCACCGGCCTCACCTCCACCCTTTCTTCCACCATGGCTGCCGAACCATCCCCAAACGTGAAACCTGAATATTTCGAATGGCGCACGTACTCGTTGAAGACTGCCGAGCAATTGGCGCTCGTGGAACGGCACTGGGCCAAGGCGGCGATCCCGGCGCTGAACCGGCTGGGCATACAAAACGTGGGCACGTTTCGCGAACAGACGCCTTCGGCCCAGCCGAAGTTTTATGTGCTACTCACCTACAGCAGCCTGGAACAGTTCCAAACCGTGAACGCCAAGCTGGCGACCGATGCTCAATATCTGAAGGACGGCGCCGAGTACCTGGGCGTGGAAGCCACCGGCCCGGCCTATGCCCGGATCGAGAGCACGTTGATGGTGGCCTTTGACGGCATGCCGAAACTGGAAGTGCCCAAGCTCAAGGGCCAGCCGCGCATGTTCGTCCTCCGCACGTACGAGAGCCATAACGAAACAGCGGGGAAGAAAAAGATCGAGATGTTCAACAAGGGTGAGATCGATATTTTTCGCCGCGTCGGACTTACGCCCGTTTTCTTTGGCGAGACCATTATCGGTACCGCCCGTCCGAACCTCACCTACCTGCTCGTCTTCAAGGACATGGCCGACCATGACAAGAGCTGGAACACGTTCCGGGGTGATGCGGCTTGGGTGAAACTGAAAAGCATACCCGAGTATGCTGATGCCAAGATCGTTTCCAAGATCACCCGGATCATGGTGGTGCCGGCTGAAGGCTCGCAGATTTGATACGGTCATACGCCACGTCTATGAACCGCCGCGAATTCCTCACGGGCACCAGCGCTGCCGCATTGCTCGCCACCTCGGCCTGGGCGCAAACGGGAGCCAAGCCGGGCAAGATCAAGATCGGCCAGATCGGCACGACGCACGCGCATGCGGCGGGGAAGTTGGCGGCCATCCGCAAGCTCTCGGATCAGTTTGAACTGGTCGGCGTGGTGGAGCCGGATGCGGACCGGCGGGAGAGCGCGTTGAAAGACAAGGCCTATCAAGATGTGACGTGGCTGACCGAGGAACAGTTGCTCAACGTCAAAGGTCTGCAGGCGGTGGCGGTGGAGACGGAGGTGAAGGACCTGCTTACGACGGCTGAAAAATGTGTGGCCGCCGGCAAACACATCCATCTGGACAAGCCTGCGGGAGAGAAGTTTTCACACTTTCAACGGATCGTGGAGAACGCGCGGCGACAAAAGCTCATCATCCAGATGGGCTACATGCTCCGCTACAATCCTGGCGTGCAGCTCTGCTACCGCGCGGCCAAGGAAGGCTGGCTGGGCCGGGTCTTCTCCATCGAGGCCGCGATGAGCAAGGCGGTGGACAAGAATGCGCGCGAAGTGCTGAAGCGTTATCCTGGAGGCGCGCTCTTCGAGCTCGGCTGTCATGTGCTGGATTCCGCAGTTTACGTTTTGGGCAAGCCGCAAAAAGTGACTGCCTACAATCGCAGTTCATCGAGCGTGAACGATGGTTTCCCGGATAACCAATATGCGGTACTGGAGTATCCGCATGCCACGGCGATCATCCATAGCGCCGTGGTGGAGGTGGGCGGCGAGGCGCGCCGGCAGTTCACGGTGAGCGGCGAGCAGGGCACAGTGGAGGTGCGTCCGCTGGAAGCGCCGAAGGTGCGACTCTCCTTGGATCGCGTGCAGGGCGATTTCAAAAAGGGCTGGCAGGATGTGGAGATGCCGAAGCTGGCGGGACGGTACGATTTGGAGTTCCTTGATCTAGCGGCTGCGATTCGGGGCGAGAAGGCGTTTGCTTGGAGCTATGACCATGATCTCGCCGTGCAGGAGACGCTGCTGAAGGCGAGCGGGCTGAAAGTGGATTAGCGCTTGGGCGGTTCCACATCCGGAAACGCCGCGCGATAATACTCAAACCGCTCGGTCACGTCCTGGATGTATTGCTTGGTGGTGGGGTAATCCATGGCCGTCATGAACGCGGCACTGTTCGTGGAGGCTTCGCCTTTATTCCAGCGCAGGACGTGGGTGCGACCGGCATTGTAGTCGGCCAAGGTATACGGCAACGGGTCTTTGACGTGAAGATAGCGGCGCATCAGTTTGCGCAGATACCAAGTGCCCGCCATGATGTTCAGCTTGGGATCAAGGAGGTCTTTGTGCTCGAAGCCCTTGCGTTTTTCCGCCTCCGCCCATTCCATCGCCGCCGGTTCGCGGATCTGCATCAGGCCCAGTTCCTGGGCGGAGCCGCGGGCATCGGCCTCGAAGCGGCTTTCCTTCCAGATCACCGCTTTGATGAGCGCCGGGTGCATGCCGTATTTGCCCGCAGCAGCGACGATGGCGTCATCGTAGCGGTGCTCTTTTTTCTGGCTAAGCCACCAGATGACAAAGAGCCCGTCCACCAGCACCAGTGCGAGAAAGAACCAAAGCCATTTGCGTTTCCGCATGGGTGTTTAAACTTCAGGGAAATCACCCCTCACCCCGGCCCTCTCCCCTCCGAGGGGCGAGGGAGAAGAGGAATTGTGTGGCAGCCAGCCGAATTATGCAGGCTCGCAAGAGCCTCCTTACGTCGGCTGCTACCTTTGATGGACTAGAACAAGCTGTTCACCGCCGTGCCGAGGACGCTCAACGGGCCGGTATCTTCCAGGCCTTCGGTGGCTTTCTCCACCTTCTGCAGCGTCATCTTCACGTTCTTGTAAAAGCTCTCGTCGTTGACGAGCTTGCCCACGGAGCCCTGGCCTGAATTGATCTTCACGAGGATCTCCTTCAGGTTGACCATCGCCGTGGTGGTTTCCGTATAGAGCGTTTCATCCTTCAGCATCTTGCCGAGGGAACCTTTGCCTTCATTGATATCGGCGACGACCTTGCGGGCATCCACCAGCGCGCCTTCCGCCTGACCGAGCGCGCGGTTCGCATTTCCCACGATGGTGCGGGCTTCACCGATGGCTACCTTGATGTCCTCCGCCGTGGTGTTCAGCGTGTTGACGGCGGTCTTGGCGTCATTGAACAGGCTATCATCCGTCAGTATTTTGCCCATGGTGCCTTTGCCTTCGGCCATCTGGGTGGAGACGTTCTGGAGGTTGCCCAAGATGATGCTGAGCTTCGGATTATTTTCTTTCAGGAAGTCCGTCATCGGTCCGAGCACGTTCTGGAGGCTGTCACCGCTGAAGCTCTTGGTGACGTTCTCGATGCCCGTGGCCACGTTGTCCAGCTTGGCCATGATGGCGCTCAGGTCCGCCTGTTCCAAGGTCTCGATAGTTGCACCATTCTCGAATTTGGTCGGGGCAGCGCCCAGGTTGATGGAGACGAAGTTCTGGCCCATGAGCCCGGCGAACTTGATGGTCGCCTTGCTGTCCGTCTTCACGTCCACGCCCTCGTTGATCTTCATCGAGACTTTCACCTTGTCGTTCTCGAAGCCGATCTTGTCCACGCGGCCCACTTCCACGCCGGCCATCTTCACGGGATCGCCGACTTTCAGTTCCTGCACGTTGGCGAAGCGGCCGTTCAGCTCGTAGTTCCGCTTGAAAAGGTTGGAGCCGCCCACCATCTCAAACAGGATGAAGGCCGCGATCATCGCAAGGGCGAAGAACAAGCCGAGCTTGGTTTCGAGCGTGTTTTTCATAAGGCGTAATTTAGCTTAAAATTTGAAACTGGCGTTAAGAAATTTTTGGACCTGTTCGTTCTTGGACTGCTGGAGTTCTTTCGGCGTACCGACTTCCAGCACCTTGCCTTCATACATGAGGGCGATGCGGTCCGCGATGCCAAAGGCAAGGTCACGATCATGGGAGACGACGATGGACGTCACATCGTTCTCTTTGTTGAGCCGTTTGATTTCATGGCCGATGGTCACGGCGATGAGCGGATCCAGCTCGCTGGTCGGCTCGTCGTAAAGGATGACCTGCGGATCGATCACCAAAGCGCGGGCGATGGCCACGCGCTTTTTCATACCGCCGGAGAGCGCTTCGGGCATGCGATCTTCCTGACCTTTCAGGCCCAAGGCTTCCAGCTTCTCCGTCACGAGGCGGTCGATGTCCTTCTGCGGCATCAAGCGATGTTCCGTCAGATAAAGGCCGACATTCTCGGCGACCGTCAGGGAGTTCAGCAAGCCGCCGGACTGAAACACCATGGCCAGGCGGTAACGTTCCAGCATGCCTTCCGACTGGATGGAATGACCATCGATGAGGACATCGCCCGAATTAGGCGTCTCCAGGCCGATCAGGTGTTTGAGCAGCACGCTCTTGCCGCTGCCGCTGGGCCCCATGATGACGAAGATCTCGCGCGGCTTGATGTTCAGGTCGATGCCGTGCAACACCTCCACGCTGCCAAAACTCTTGCGGAGTCCCTTGACCTCGACGCTGACACTCGGGTGCTGATTTTGGGCGGCCTGGCTCATAGGTCTAGATACAGCAAAACTCGGGTGACCACGTAATCGAGGATCAGGATCATCACGATGGAGTTCACCACGGCCTTGGTCACCGAGCGGCCGATGCCGCGCGGACCGCCGATGGTGCACAGCCCCTGATGGCAGCACACGACGCCAATGGTGACAGCGAAGACGAAGCTCTTGATGAGCCCGTTCAGCACATCGCCCAGCTCCACCACGCTGCGCAGGTTGTTGAAGTAGCTGGCGAAGGAGATTCTGATATCGTTGTTGAAGACGGAGACCAGCGCACCACCCATCCAGCCCACCATGATGGCGAAGATCACGAGCATGGGCAAAGCCAGGCTGATCGCTACCACCCGCGGCAACACCAGATAATGGATGGGATTGATGTTCATCGTCTTGAGCGCATCGATCTCCTGGTAAACGCGCATGGAGCCGATCTCCGCCGCCATCGCGGAACCGATACGACCGGCGATGAGCACCGCCATCATCACGGGGGCGAGTTCTTTGCAGACGGACAGACCCACGATGCCGCCGATCAAACCCGACAAACCACGCTCCACCATCACGGGACCGGTCTGGAGAGCCAGCACGCCACCGATGAAGAGGGAAAGGATGCAGGCCATCAAGAGACTGGCGTTGCCGATCTCGAAGAGCTGGTCGAACATCTTCAGGCGCTGCCGCCACAACTGCGGGAGGGCCTGCAGTGTGCGCCAGAATAGGATGAGCATTTCGCCGATGTCCTGAAACATAGTCTATGGCTTCGAGTTTGCGCCTTCCTGCACGGCAGGTTTCGGGCCATTCGCCTTTTTGCCCAGCGGTATGTAAAACAACCGGTAATGCCGGGCCTCAGGCGTGGATTGATACTGGAAAAGACCGAAGAGGAGCGAGCACTTTGTCTGTTCGGGAGACTTGTCTTTCCGGTAGAGGTTCCACAACAACGAGTGGCTGGAGGCCTCTGTCTTCGGATTTCTCTCCGTCCGCCAGACCGACCAGAGCGGCGAATAGCTGCGCTCGATGCTCTTGTTGTTCGGCAACATCGGCTCCAAGGGCGCGAAGATCTGCAGGCGATACTTGTCGTCCAAGCCTTTGCGCGAGGTGAAGAAGGGCCAGAAATCCACACGGCGCAGATGCTTGCCGGTATCGGTATTGCGCTCGATCAAGTCCGAGTAGAGGAAGAACATGATGCGGCTGCGTTCACGGTCCAAGGGCGCGGACTGGATGCGATTGTACTTCCACACCGGCCAGAGATAGAAATCGCTTTGCTTGAAGGAATTCTTCGCTTTGCCGAAGAGCGGCCAAATGCGGTTCACGGTCTTCTCCCCACGCGCAAAAACGATCAAAGGCCAGGGCAGACCGTACTCGTGATACTTCTTCTCACGATCATCCGAGTAAGTGAAACCGAGTGGCCAAGGAAAGGTGTACGAATCGCGCAAGGGCGACTGATAGATGCTGTAGAGCGGCAGCAGGAGGCGGATCTTCTGGGGATTGTCGGTGCCAAGATTCACATCGTTGTGATGGTAAATGGGCCAGAGCGCGAACCACTTGTCATGTGCCGGGATGGGCTCCACCTCACCGAAACCATTGGTTTTGGTGGTCATGCCCTTGAATTCATGGCCGAAGATAGGCCAGAACTGCCACCCGCTCAAATTGTCGCCTTTGCGGAGGTGGAAGAAGGGATAGACGTAGTTATCCGTCACCACATCCTTCTTGCGGCTCTGTCCGTAGAGCGGGAAGGCGACGAAGAAGATCTCATCGCGGAAGAGGCGGTTCTTCAGCGTGCCATAAACCGGGAAGAGCGCAGTGTAGTTATGGATCGGATCAGGCGAACGTTGCTGGAAATAGAACGGGAACAAAGTGAACCGATCCTTCTCCAGTTCCTTGTCCAAGGTCTTGCCGCCCGCGAAGGCGAACACCTGCATGATGTGGAAGCGATACTCCGCCCCGAACCGGTCATAACTCAGGAGCGGATACAGGATATCCATCTCCGTCATGTCCATGTCCGGATCGGTCGTATAGGCGATCAACGGGGGAATTGCCCACAGGGTATTGCTCTCGCTCTGCTGACGGTAAAAAAGCGGTCCCAGCGTTTCGAACCGATGGCCGGGTTGCAGTGTCAGCGGGAAGGTATGCGCCAACGGCCCCGCTGAGAGGGTATGGGTATTGGTCTGGGCTGCCGCAGGGCGGGCGACGAGGGTCGCCAGCAGTGCGGTCAGCAGCGTTAAATAGCGCAATGTCATTAACTTGTATCAGCCCAAGGCCGGGCTAACTTTACTTTGCCTTAGCGAACCGTCAAGGGAAGGAGGAGGATTCCCGAGCCGCCCCGCACTGGCTTCAAAAACACACTATATCGTTATCGTTTCCGGGTTATACGTCATAAGCCGCTTCTTTTTGGCAAAATCGGGTTTGACTTTTTATCCACAGCTTATTAACTTTTGCGACAATTCGATTGAGGCAATTACCTCGGTTCCTCCCGGCCCAGTGGCAATAGTGCATTATTGTCACTGGGTTTTTTTCATTTTCCACCCCGTACGCGTGAGGAAAATCAGCAAGGCAGGCAGGAACGTTAACGATGCAATCATGCAGGCAGCCGTGCCCAAGGACATCACCCAGCCCAAGCTCTTGATGCCTTGATGCTGGGCCAAAATAAGGCTACCAAAACCGGCGACCGTCGTCAGCGCGGAGACGATCACCGCTTTGCCGGTGCTCTTCGCCAAGATGCTCGGGTTCTGCTCTTCGGCGAACCGGTTCAGGATGTGAATCCCGTTCGTCACCCCGATGCCCACCACCAAGGGCAGGGTCATGATGTTCGCCGGATTGAAGGGGATGCCGAACGTGCCCATGATCCCCAACGTCCACAAACTGCCGATCGCCACCGGCAACAGCGCGAGGATCACGCACAACACCGAGCGGAAATGGATGAACACCATGATGGCGATCGCGATGAGGGCATACCACGCGGCTTCCTCGTAGCTCTTGCGCAAGAGGTCCGTGTATTCCAGCAACTGCACCGGGGTGCCGGTGATGATCGGTTTGTTGGTATCCTGCGGATCGAGCGTCTGCCGCAGCTCGCCCACGAACTTCTCCTGCACATCACGTCGCCAGACATCGTCCTTGGGGTAAGCCTGGATGAGATACTTGCCGCCCACGCCGATGAAGCGATGACGCAAGGCCGGCGGCAGATCTTCCGCCCGCAGAGGCGCACTGTCATCCTGCGTCTTCAATGACGCGAACGTATCCCGGAGATCCTGGAGCAACGCTTGTTGATAGAAGGCGACCTGGAAAGAGTTCGCATCTTTGTTCCCGGCATTGATGCGGATGCGCAATTCACCGACCGCTTTCCAAATAGTCCGCAGGCTGGCTTCCAATTCAGGTTCGTTCTTGCCCGCGATCATTTCCAGCGCCTTGCCGAAGTAACCTTGCAGCGAGTAAAGCGTGAGGCTGAGGTCATTGATGTTCGCCGGCCGGTCGTCCAGCGTGGCGAAGTGGATGTCCGCCACGGCCTCCTTCACCTTGGTGACATACTCCAGCTTGCGCGTCTGGTCTTCTGAGAGATAGCGGCTCATCGACTGCACATCCGCCACGGAAGAAAGACCGCGCAATTTTTTCTCGATCTCCAATGCCTCGGGCAAGGTGTCCGCCACGATCGCGCCATAGAGCACCGAGTTGGAGGCGGAGTTGATGAGCTTCTTCTCATACACCACGGCAGGCAGGCCGTGCGACTGCATGTTCAGCAGGTTGTAATCGAAGATCACATGACGCGCCTGCCAGAAGCAGAGCGCGCACAGCAGCACCGTGACGGTCATCACCAGCTCCGGCCGGTCCAGCCAAAGACGCTCGATGCGTTCACGCCGGTCTTCCTTGGGCGGATGCACATGATCGATGACGTTCTGGCGCCCCTTCAAAAGCAGCGCGGGCAACATCGTCATCATCGGGATGAGGCAGACCACGAGGCCGCCACCGGCGATGACGCCCATCTCCTGGATGCCCTTAAAGTCCGTGAAACTCATCGCGAAGAACGCGCCCGCCGTCGTCAAGCAACCCGTGAAGATGCCCATGCCCGTGTTCACCATCGCCTTGTTCAAGGCCGTTTGCTGCGTGGCCCCATGGCGTAGCTCTTCCTCATAACGCGTCACCAGATGCACGCCGAAATCGATCGCCATGCCGATGAGCATCGGCGCGAACGTGATGGTAAGGATGTTCAGATGCCCGACGGTCAGCGTGGTGTAACCCATCGTCATGCCGAGACCGATGACGAGGCACGCGGTCGCCTTGATGGGGCGTCCCGACTCCTGATAGCCGTAGATGAAAATGATGGCGCACAGCACCAGGGAAACGACCGTGGCCAGCATCGTGTCCTTCTGGGATTGGGCCATCTCATCCAGTTCCAGTACGGATTCACCCGTGATACCTACGTTCACACCGGGGACTTGCTGCTGGATCTCCGTCACCAGTGCGCGCAGACGCCGGATGGCGTCGCCCACTTCCTTGGGGTTCGCCGCCTGCGCCGAGACGAGATAAAGCCGCCCGCCATCAAAAGTGATATAAATTTTCTGCTCCGCCTCCTGTCCCTGCCCGAAGAGCGCGTTCACCCCCGGCGAAGGCGCCATGCCCGAGCGGTCCATCGAATCCTTCGCCTGCTTGATGATCCGGTTCAGTGCCGGCAGAGATTCCAGCATCGGCTTTATATCGATGTTGGTGTTCATGCCCGCCGCCACGAACTGGCGGTTCATCTGCTGGAACATCGAGTTCAGGTTCGTCGCCTTGGCGAACGTCTGGATGAACGGCTTGAAGTCCAACAACGTCTGGTGCAGTTCACCCAGTTGTTCCTCCGGCACGAAGAGCAGCGCTTTCGGCCCCATCAACTTCAGGTCACCCTTGTAAAAGACATCCGCGAAATGATTCGTCTCCGCTTCCATCCGCGCACCGAGACGCTCCACGAACTGGCGGTTCTTCTCCGTGCGATCACTCTCCACCACCACCACCAGATCGTCCTGCCGGGGGAATTGTTCCTTATATTTGAGGAAATTCTGATGATACTTCTTGTCCCCGCCCACCAGGTCATTGCGCTTGGTGCTGAAACCCAGGAAATAGAACGTGTAAACGACACACAGGATGAAAAACAGCACCTGCGGCCACACAAACCACTTCGGATTGCGATAGACGACATCCGCCAGCCGGTTCAGCAGGCGTTCAGCGAAGGATTGTTTCGGCGTAGCCATGCGGGATCGTTCAGACAGTCACACCAGACATGGCGTTGGAATAAATTGCTTTCACTTCGTGCGCTTTTCCCGTTGCTCGATAATTTATTGGCGGATACGTCGTGTCTCTATCTCTCAAGCCCCCGGAACGGATGGCACAGTCCCGCTGCTTTTCTCCGGCTCCACCTGCACCGCGGTGCCGTAGCATAGCACCTCCGTGATGCCCGCGCCAATCTCCGCCGCGTCATAACGCACGCCGATCACCGCATTGGCCCCCAGCTCGCCCGCCTGCCCCAGCATCTGGCGGAAGGCGTCGTCCCGCGCCTGTTCGCAGAGGCTGGTATAGATCGTGATATTCCCGCCAAAAAACGCCTGGATGCTGGCCCCAAAGTTGCCCACGGCGGACCGCGAGCGCACCACGATGCCCCGCGTGACACCGAAGCTGCGCACAATGCGGTAGCCCGGCAGCTCAAAAGCCGTGGTGGTAAGCGGATGCGTAAAACTCATACGGTCGCGGGATTCAATACGAGTACGCCGGGAAAGACAATTTTTGATTCCAACCAGATGAAGCCACGGGACGCATCCTGACACTGCCCTCAATGTGCTGCCGGTTTCCAGCCGGCAGTCGTGGGTCATACGCTGGCCCACAGCCTTACCAAACAACCGCTGCCAATCCCCTCTCCGCCAGGAACCAACCGGCCATTAAAGCAAAAGACCCCATTCAACGACAATGTCAGGATGCGCCCCCGGTTAACCGGTTTCACCCCGCGCCCCATAACGAGCGCACGGAGTGACCCCGGCCAACCAGCAGCCGCACCCTTTGAGCTTTGAGTTTTGAACTTTGAGCTTAATTAACCGTTCCCTTGAAGTGCGCCTTCCCGTCTGATCCGTTTTATGTTTCCTCCGCGATTGCCTCCTGTCCTGCGGTACTTTAGCAACCAGTCCACCCTCACCGGACCAAACCCTCGCCAGCCACTTCACAAAGAAACGCAGTACGGTAGGACGAGACTCCGTCGAGCCCTGACCTTTTTCGCCAAGGCCCTTTCGAAGCACACCACTACACACCGCCGAATCACGACGCCCCATCTCCCTCTCCTCCAGCGATAGCTGGAGGAGAGGGCAAGGGGAGAGGAGGCACTTAACCTTCCTTCTCCCACTGGGGGGTCGAACTTCGACCGGCCTGCATTCCCTTTAGGGAACTATGTCTGAGGTTCCCCCGAAGAAGTGGACACAGGAGGGGAATAAGTGTCAGTGGTATTTAGTTGAGTTGGTTTTCAAAGTCCACAGGTGAATGGTAGCCGAGGGCGCTGTGGAGCCGCACGCGGTTGTAATAGGTTTCGATCCAGACAAAGAGGCTTTGGCGGGCTTGGGCCCGGGTGGTGTAGTTTTCCTGGGTGACCAGTTCCTGTTTGAGGGTGCCCCAGAAGGATTCCATGGTGGCGTTGTCGTAACAGTTGCCCTTGCGGCTCATACTGGGCACCAGCCCGTGGCCGGTGAGGAACTGGCGATACTCCGTGCTGGCATACTGCACCCCGCGGTCGGAGTGGTGCAGCAGCCCCTTGGGTGGCTGCCGGTGGTGACAGGCCATTTGCAGGGCGGACAGCGGCAGGCTCGTCTCCAGATGGTCGGCCATGGCCCAGCCCACCAGCTTGCGACTGTAGCGATCCAGCACTCCGGCCAGATACAACCAGCCTTCGGCCGTGGGGATATAGGTGATGTCCACCACCCAAGCCTGATTGGCTGCGCTCACCGCTTTTTGCGGCAGCAGGTTGGGGGCGATGGGACCGTCATGTGCGCTGTCGGTGGTCCGCACCTGGTGGCGTCTGGGCTGCCGGGCTTGCAGTCCGGCCGCCTGCATCAGCCGGGCCACCCGCTTGACGTTGCAAGCTACCCCTTGCTGGCGCAGGGCCGCACAGATCCGCGGACTGCCGTAGTTGCCCCGGTGCCGGGTAAACAGCTGCTGGATCTGCGGTTGCAGCCGGGCATTGGCCTGGGCTTGGGGACCGGGCCGCCGTTTCAACCAGGCATAGTAAGCACTCCGGACCACGCCCAGCGTGGCGCACAAGTCACTCACCGCATGTTCTGGGGCCAGCGCTTTCACCCGTTCAAACCTTTGCGGTCGGGTTCCGAGAGGATGCCCAACGTTTTTTTTAGAATGTCCCGCTGGTTCTGAACCCGCAGCAGCTCGGCACGCAACTGCCGGTTCTCCTGCTCCAGTTCGGCGGGTGTCCGGGCTGGTGGCGGCGTGACGGGCGCATAGCGCCGTTGCCAGTCCCGCAGGTTCCAGTGGCTTACCCCCAGTTCCGCGGCCACCTGCTTGACCGGCTTGCCGCTGCTCAACAGCGACTCCACGGCCGACCGTTTGAACGTCTCATCGTAATGCTTGCGCTTGGCTTTCTCAGTGGTGCTCATTTGACTCTGCTCTTTCTCTTACCACTTACCCCCTCCTTGTCCACTTCTTCGGGGGAACCTCA
>CALRJY020000007.1:0-215642 GCA_943367715.1 Chitinophaga pinensis
GGGATGTTCAACGTGGTCTTGTTGGCCGCGATCCAGTTCAACTGGCTGGTGAACATCGCCTGGTTGCCCGTGATTTCATTTTGCGTGTCCGGGAAGACCGCCAGGGTGAAAACTTCCGCCTTGGCCATCTGACAGGTGGCCAAAACCGCCAGTAACAGCGTCGTCAGCCGCAATCGCGCTCGGGTCGCAAATTGGCCGAAACTTTGAGCAGTATCTTTCATCAGTTTTCTCTTCATTATGGGTTTGGTTGGTTGTGAGGTACGAAATTTTGGATCTGTTGCTTCGGGTGAGTGCTCCCTGCCGTCAATCAAGCTTGGTTTGTGGTATTGAACCCGCCGCTGACGCCTGGGTAAGTGAATTGGTGTGATTGATGTGCCCTTCCCTGACCCGCATCCGCGCCCGCGCCCGTCGGCCGCGCAGCGCTTCCAGTTCCACATTGATGCGGCTCATATCCAGGCGCCGTCCGCTCCATTCAATCCCCTCCCCGTGATACCCTGCATTGATCCCGGAAAAAATTCTCAGCGCCCAATCTTCCGCACAGCAACAGAGCGTGGGCGACTCCCACCGGTTGAAATACTCCACCACCGCCAGACACCAGCCCTCCACGTCATTCCCCTTTTGATCGCCCAGACATTTGCGCAGCAAGGCTGCGGCACCGCGGATATTTTGATAAGGATCGCGCTTGAGTTCCTCCATGCTGATCCCCGTTGCTTTCACTGCTTCCTGCAAACTCGTCCCCTCCGCCAAAGCCATGATGCCGAATGATTCCGCCATGCCCGCTGGCTGCGTCTTCCCGTGCACCCAACGCGTCTTCACGAACGCCATCCCCATCAAAACATCCGCAGGCACGTTGAACTCCCGCCCCACTCTTTCAAAAACGGATTGATACTTGGCGTCCCTCGTCTTCAAAAACTGCTTCGCCATCGTCTGCATCCGCTCCGCTTGCTCAGATGTGGGATTGGAACCGATTGCGTAGTTCGTCCCGAAGAGCTTTGCCACTTCACTCATCGGCAGATCATCCGCCAGCAACGTTGATCCACTGCCCGCAAACATGAGCATAACCGCCAGCGTCAGAGCCGCGAGATGGCCGCCCCGGTCAGGACACGCTCGTTGAATGATAACGTCTTGAGGCATACTTTCATCTTGTCACCAGCATTTTTCCCGGCAGATAACCCAAGCTTGGGTGAAGCGTGGCTTGTGGTCTGCGGAAAAGGAAATTAAGGCTGGATTGTCTGGTGCTCGGCAGCGTCCTGCACTTTCAGGCTGCCGATGCGTTTGAGATTATCCAATGCTGCGAGCCGCATACTGCCCGCTGGAAACCGGTTCACCCACGCCGCCGCGTCTTCGGGTGATTGCTGGGCCCACCGCTGCACCACCGCCACCGCGGTTCGTTCTTGCTCCGATCCCGCTGGCAACCACGCCGTCGTCAACTGCGCGCCCGAGGCACCATCAATACTGGCGACCGTCGGGATCAAGGACGCCTTTAACTGCTGTTGCCATTTGATATCCGTGATGCTCGCCACCCAGCGCAGGGCCGACACCGGTTCTTGCGTCGCCCATTCGTTCAACGCCCGGATCGTCACGTGTTCGCGCTCCGTTTCGGAAGTCAGTGACGCCGCCAGTTCCAAAGCCGAAGCCGGTTGCTGCCGGATGGTTTCTTCGGTCACCGCCAGCAAAGCCGCTTGTTGTCCTTCACCCTCCACCAGGGCCTTGGCCCATTCGGTCGCCGCATTCAGGTCGGTGTTGCTCCAGACACTCGCGACGTGTTTCAACAATTCATCGCGTTCTCCGCCCAGCTCTTGTGCCCATGCCGCTGCCGCTGCCGGCTCTGTTTCCGCCCACCGTCTCACCAGCAACACCCCGAACTCGGACCCGCGCAGAGTGTCATCCAGCCGTTGCAACACCAGCGGCACATCCTCATTCGCCAGCCCGTCCGCACAGCGCAGAAAATACTCACTGCGTTTCAATTCATCCCGCTCCGGCAGTGCCGCATAGATACCCGCCAATAACCGCTCGATGTGCTTCTCTTTCCGCTCGGCAAAAAACGCTTCGGGTGGCTTGCGCAGGCGCTGGCTTGTCCGGGCCGACGAACCCTCTGCTGATTGATGTTGGAGAGTGGTTTCATTCTCCACCGTCCGCCGCACGGCACTGTCCCCCACCCACGACCATACCGTCAGCAAGGCCACACCGGTGCCCATCACCAGTGCGCCCCGTAATTTGGTTTTGGGTGAAAGAATCATGCTAATTTCTCAAGGAACCGCCGTGACCTCATCCAATGTCGCCGTTCCCAGCGTGCCATCCTCATGACTGCTCACGCCCAGGCCGATGTAAACGTTCTGTGACATCTGCATCTGCACACTGCCGACCACACTCCATTGCGCGCCGTCAGCCGATACCATCGTCGTGAAGCGCGTTCCCACCCGTTGCACCCGCACCCATGCAGAACCAGCCGGCGCCGTTGCCGATGTCGCCGTCGTTGTGCCTCCCGTGTTCAGACGTTTTTCAAACAGTGCCTGGTGACCCGCAGTGATCAGCAAGGACGCATGCGCTGAGTTCGGGTTCAGTGTCTCCCGGATCATCACGCCCGCTCGGGCCAAATCCGCACCGCTCACTCCGCTCACCCGGGCCCGGATGTCGCAATCGCCCGTGGCCGACTGATACACATAACGGAACTCATCTCTCGTGCTCCAGATGCCGGCACCCGAGCCGGTGATTTCGTAACTCCCGCCGTCATGGCTTTCACTGCCCGAGGCCGCCACCGCTCCCATGTCCTGAGCCAGCCATGGTGCCGGCAATGCCGCTGTGCTCGAACTGGAGCTGGCACCATCAAATGTGCCGATCATGCCCTTGCCCGGAGCCATGGACATCTGGGAACCGCCACCACCCACACCCATCAGCCCCAAGAACTGTGAGGAATCCCCGCTCATCAGCACGGACATCTCATTCGTGGACAAGCTCCGGTTGAAGATCGCAACTTCATCCAGCAAACCGCGCATACGGGCGCCGCCAGTGACACCCATCTGGCCGATATACAACGCGTTCGTGATGTTGAAGTTCGTCGTGATGCTGCCATCCGCCGTGTAGTTCGTGCCATTCACATAGATGGCCGCCGTGCCTGCCGTCCGGTTCGCCGTGACCGCCACGAAATTCCACGCGCCCGGCATCACCTTCGCCGTCGTGGATTTCGCGCCATTGCCAGTCGTGCCGTTACCCGTCTCAAAGTTCACCGCTCCATCACTCGTATTGTATGTGTTCACGAACAACCGGAAACCGTCCGAAGCCGAGCCACCGACGGAATTCGCCATGATGGTCTGCATGTTCGTAGCCGCCGGATCAATCCACACCCACGATGCGATGGTGAAGTTACTGCCGAAGTTCAGACCGCCCACGCCCACGAAGTTGGTTCCATAGAACCCGGCCGCCTGACCGACCTTGCCGCTCACGTAGATCACGTTGTTGTTCGTACCATTATTGGTCCCCACGACGTCGTTCACATTGTTCTGGAACGGCCACAAGTGCGTCATCCCTCCCACTTCCAGATCATCGATCTGTTGCAAGTAAGCCACCAACTGGTTCCTCTGTGTGGTCGTCAATCCGCTAGTCACCCCGTGCTGGTTGCTCGGATTCTGCGTGGTGATGACATCGATCAAGTTCGTTGCCGAGCCGTCATGCAGATACGGTGCCTTGTCCCAAAGCCCCTTCAGCGTCGGCGTATCGAAACCAGTCAAAGCTGCGCCGAGCCGTTGGCCGGAAGATGCTTTGATCGTGCCCACATCACGCAGCACGTTGCCGGTGCTATCAGTAAAGTCGGCTCCCGCATGGCAGGAAGCGCAGTTCAGTTGCGCGAAGATCGCTTTGCCCGCCACGCCATCCGCCGTCAGCGTCCCATCCGCATTACGGAATGGACTGCGATTAAACCGATTGAGTGAAGCGACATAAGCCGCCAGCGCATCCAACTCAGTGCTGCGCCCAGCATTGGCCGCACCGAGAGAGGCATTCGGCACTCCGTTGGTGATAAACCCAGTTCCAGCAAAGCCGTTGCGGATATCCAGTTCAAAGTCCTGGATTTCATCGAAGTTGCCCGTCCAATGCACCCGGCCATGGCTCATGCCCCGGCGGCCATCCAGCCCGATGGTCTTGCGCAGCCCCTCGCCCCGATCCGTAAAGTCCCATACGCGACCGTCGCTGCCGCCGTCCAGATGGCAGGAAGCACAGCTCATATAGCCCTCGGCGGACATACGTTCATCCGCCGCGTTGTAGAAGATCTGTTTGCCGAGCAGCACCGTCGCGGAAAGTTTCTCGGTCGTGACCGCATCCACCACACCCAGCAGCGTAGCGGCCGAGCTCGTTCCATTCACGATGTTCGCCACATTGTAAGCCGAGACACTGCGCGTCATGAAGTTCATGACGTAGAGGCGTGTGCCATCGGGCCGCAGCACCAAGTCCTGCGGCGACAGTTCTGCGCCCAGATTGAATCCACTTACAGCCCCCCCCGTGAAGGCGTTCAAGATCAACACTTCGTTATTGCCCTGCATCGCCACAAAGGCCAGATCACCCACCGGTGAGAAGGCCACACCATGGGGAAAGGAGCGGTTGTCGATATCTACGCGTTCCGCCAGAAGTTCATTATTGTTCACCAAATCCAGCTTCGAAACGATGGCCCGAACGGTACGGTCATGCTCCAAACCGTTGCCATCGCGCCAAACGCCCCGATCCACGTTGTCCTTCTTCGAGGGCACAAAGAGACGGCGGCCATCCGGCGTGATGCTCATCTGCGTCAGGTAGTTCGGCGTGCCCCGGCTGGAGGATTCCGTATCCGCAATCGTGCTGTGTGCCAGCGTGAACGTGCGGGTAATGGTGAACGTGGCGGAACTGACCTCCCGCACTTCGCCCACTTCAGCCCCTGGGTTGAAAGGATTCACCGGTGAGATGAACCGCCCCACGAAGATGCGTGTAGAATCACCGGAGATGGTCAAAGCCCGTGGATGCGCTCCCACGGCAAGAGTGCCGACCAAAGCTTTCGTCGCCGGGTTCCATTTCACCAGCAACCCGCTGTTCATGTAAGTCACGTAAGCCGCCGTCCCATCAGGCTGGAAGGCCACCCCCATGGGCCGCGAACCACGCGGTGTGGCAATGGTCTGCACCAATGCGCCCGTGTTGGCGTTGAGGACGTAAATCTGGTCCGAAGTCTCGCAAGTGACCCAGATCTCCGAATTGTCCGGGCGCAACGCCAGCGAACGCGGCTTGTCACCCACAGTGATCTCGAAATCTTTCGCCAGGCTGTTGCCATCAATCCGCGTCACCGTGTCCGAGTCCGGATTGACGTTCCACACCTTGTTGCGCGAGTTGTCATAGATGATCTGGCTGGAAGCTACAGCGTTCGTAGCCGTCACCGGGAAATGCACCACTTGCACGATACTGGTAGTCACCGTGCCTGCCGAATCCCTCACCCGACCGAACACCGTATAACGTCCTGCTGCCGTGTAAGTGAACGAAGCCGCCTTGTTCAACGTGAAAGCCCCCTGACCGGCGCCAGTGCCAAAATCGAACGAATAGCTCAACCCATCATTGTTCGCATCCGTGGCGTTCAAGGTGAACGTGACATTAGCATTCACCAGCGATTTGCTCGCCGAGGAAGTGAATGAAGAAACGACCGGCAAAACATTCCCGCCCGCGCCGATGAGCGAGGTCACTTCCGTAGCTGACAACACTTTGTTGTAAATGCGCACATCATCCAACCGCCCGCGCATTCTTGAACCACCACCGAGCATCTGCCCCAGATTGATGGCGGATGTGTTCGTGAAGTTGTTCAACACGCTGCCATCCGTCGTCACATTCACGCCGTTCACATAGATCACCGCCGTGCCTGCTGTGCGGTTGACCGTCACCGCCACATGTGCCCACCCATTCGTGCCGACCACGCCCGTGCTGCTGCGGGCATTGTTGTTAGCCGTGCCATTGCCCGTCTCAAAGTTCACCGCCCCATCGCTCGTGTTATACGTGTTGATGAAGAGCCGGAAACCATCCGAATTGGAACCGCCTGCCGAATTGGCCGCAATGGTTTGGATGTTAGTCGTCCCCACATCCAAGCGCACCCACGCTGCTATCGAAAAGTTATCACCCAGATTTAAAGTGCCCACATCCACCGAATCAGCGCCATCAAGCACGCCTGCCTGCGTGCCGATACGGGCCGCATTGGTAAAGGTCGTGCCCGTATTCACCCCGTTGTTTGCACCCACATAATCCACAAAATCGCCATCCAACGGCCAATGATGCGTCATGATGTTCAACGTGCCGATCTCGGCCGCCGTGAGTTGACGATTGTAGGTGCGAACCTCATCCAATCGTCCGCCGAGTCGGAAACTGTTGTTCGTGAACTGCCCCATGTGGGTCACCGCATTTACGGAGAAATCCGTCCTGATGGAACTGTCCGTGGTCTGGTTCGTCCCGTTCACATAGATCGTAGCGGTGCCACTCGTGCGATTCACCGTAGCCGCAATGTGATTCCATGCACCCAGCGTCACCACACCACCGCCAGTACGGGCGGAATCCATCGTCGTGCCATTGGCCGTCTCCAACATCACGGAACGGTCCGCGGTGTTGAACGTATTCACGAAGAGGCGGAAACCATTGCTATTGCCGCCCGAGGCATTCGCCATGATCGTCTGGATATTGGTCGTCCCCGTGTTCACCCACACCCAGGCCGCGATCGTGAAAGTGTTGCTAAAATTGATGGTGCCAAGGTTGGCGAAACTGGCCCCATTGAAAGCTCCTGCCTGGCCATTGAAACCGTTGGTGAAGGTCACGCCCGTATTAGCACCGTTGTTGACCCCGATGACATCCAGCAAGTTGCCATCCAGCGGCCAGCGATGATTCAAGCCATCTGTGGTGACCACCGGCTGCACTGTGGTAAAGGTGATACGATGCTGTGCCGCTATACCATTTCCCACCACATCCTTCACCCCACCCGCAGTCAAAATGACTTCATACGTCACTCCCCCCACCAAGGGGCTGGCTGGCGAGAAATTAATCAGCCCCATCATCGTCGAATAAGTTCCCGGCAGCGCAGGCGTCGTGCCGACGGGACGCACGATGAACGTATTGGTCGTGAGCGAATTCACGTCGATCTGGTCGCTCATCGAGAAGCCGATGCGGGACTTCAGCCCGATGTTCACCGCGTTATTCGTCGGCAAACCATAGACCACCGCCGGCCCCGTCGTGTCCGGTGCCTGCTGCAACGCCATAAAGCGCGCACCATTGGTCGCCGTGCCACTGCCACCACCGGCCACCAGCAGCATGTTGCCCAGCGGATAAACGAAATCCATGACCTTGCCGTCCGGGATAATGGTCTGAGTGATGGCCAGCGTATTGGCATCGAACACCTTGATCGTGTTATTGCCCGGCGCACAGTAGCCCTTGCCATCTTTGAACACCAGATAACGCGGCTGGCCACCCGTGATGACACTGCCGACCAACTGGATGTTGTTGGGATTGCTGAAATCATAAACCCGGATGCCAGCGCGCTCGCAATTGTAAATGCGGCTGCCGTAGATGAGCGCCGTGTAATTGAGATTCGTGCCATCCACCCGGCTGTCCATCAGCACCGGATTCGCCGGATCACTGATATCATAGACCGCAATGCCGGGAGCCTCGGTGCCCGAACCCGTTAGAATATTGCCCAGCGCATTCACCGCCCCGATCTGAAATCCAGGCGTCGTGCCCGTGTCTACCGCACCCACTGCAGTGATGCTGGCCGGATTGCTCACGTCCCACACCTCGATCTTGGAACCCGTGGTATAGCCATGCGAACCAGTGAAGGCATACGGCGCTTGCACGAAATCCCACAAGCTATTCACCGTACCGTTGCGTGTGCCCACCTGCGTGCGCGTCGTATAATCCCAGATGCGCAACGTCGTGCCATTGTTCGCCTCGGTGAAAAACGTTTTCCAAAAGCTGATGTTATGCGGCTTGTCGTGACTGCCAACGATCGACTGGACCAGCACCGGGCTAAGGGGATTGCTGATATTCCACCAACTGTCGCGCACGTTGGTCCCGGCCGAACCGCTCGCCATATAGAGCTGGCCATGCTGGTAATCGGCAATGGTAACACGGTCACCGCTGTTCGTCTGGTTGAACGTCGTCACGATGGTATTCACCTGTCCGGCCGTAAAGGTCGGCTGGACGACCTGAGCCGGTGCCGTGGCGGCCCACAACATACTCAACAGGCCCAGAGTGAAAGCCGAGGACCACTTGAATGCGGTAAGGGCGCAATTGGACGCAACGCGGTTGGTATTCATGGCTGAAGAAGGGGCAGCATCGTGCTAGTTTTCATTGCTCCGGTGGCAACGGCCATCGCTCTCTGCAGAGGACTTCCTCAGGTAGATGAGCAGGCAAGTTGCTGCCACTCGGGTAAGTCGGGATTGCGCGTCACCGTAGGTCAGCAAGCAGCTACAATCTTGGATTATTTGTCCGAAAATTTGTAGAAACCGCCCGATTTAACCGCTATCCCGCATAGGACACGCCCCAATTCAGGACACCCCGCATCCAGATAACAACTTGGCTTTATCACATATTTTTTCCTCAAGAATTCCCGAGCTGGTTCAAGGAACTGTGGTGACATCTTCCAAGGTGGCCGTGCTCATGGTCCCATCTGCGTGGCTGCTGACACCCAGCCCGATGTAAATATTCTGCGACATATACATCTGCGCTGTGCCGATCACCGTCCAGCCTGTGCCATCTGCTGATACCAAGGCAGTAAACCGGTTCCCTGCCCGTTGTACCCGTATCCAAGTTGATGCTCCCGTGACGGCCGCCGACGTAGCGGCAGTAGTCCCGCCCGTGCTGAGGCGTCTCTCGAAGAGTGCCTGCTGCCCCGTCGTGACCAGCATGGAAGCATGCGCCGAGTTCGCATTGAGCGTCTCGCGGATCATCACCCCGGCCCGCGCCAAAGCATCGCCACTCACGCCCACCAGACGCGCCCGGATATCACAATCACCCGTTGCTGTCTGATAAACATAGCGGAACTCATCCCGCGTGCCCCAGATGCCGGCGCCGGAACCGTTCAGCACATAAGTGCCACCCAACTGGCTTTCACTACCAGCGGCCGCCACCGCGCCCAAGTCTTGCGCGAGCCAAGGCGGCGGCAAGGCTTCGCTGCTCGAGCTGCTACCGCCATCAAAGGTACCTACCATTTTGCCTTGCGGACCTTGCGCCAGCAGTGAACTGCCTCCACCACCGGCTCCCATCAAACCCAAGAATTGGGAAGCATCGCCGCTCATCAGCACCGACATCTCATTCGTGCTCAGGCTCCGGTTGAAGACCGCCACCTCATCCAACATGCCCCTCAAACGGTTGCCTCCCGTGGATCCCATCTGGCCGATGAACAATGCGTTGGTGATATTGAAATCCGTCGTGATGCTGCCATCCGCTGTGTAGTTGGTACCATTCACGTAGATGGCCGCTGTGCCGGCCGTGCGGTTCGCCGTGACTGCCACAAAGTTCCACGCTCCCGGCAACACCTTGGCCGTCGTGGTTTTTGCGCTGTTTCCGGTGGTGCCGTTGCCGGTTTCAAAACTCACTGAGCCATCGCTCGTATTCCAGGTATTTACGAACAACCGGAAGCCATCGGCACTCGAACCGCCGACAGAATTCGCCATGATACTCTGGATGTTCGTAGCCGCGCTATCGATCCACACCCACGATGCGATGGTGAAGTTACTGCCGAAGTTCAGACCGCCCACGCCCACGAAGTTGGTTCCATAGAACCCGGCCGCCTGACCGACCTTGCCGCTCACGTAGATCACGTTGTTGTTGGTGCCATTGTTCGTACCGATGACATCATTCACATTGTTCTGGAACGGCCACAAGTGCGTCATGCCTCCGACTTCCAAGTCATCGATCTGCTGCAGATAAGCCACCAATTGGTTCTGTTGCGTCGTGGTCAGCCCGCTAGTGACACCGTGCTGGTTGCTCGGATTTTGCGTGGTGATGACATCCAGCAATGTGGTCGCGGAACCGTCATGCAGATACGGTGCCTTATCCCACAACCCCTTCAGCGTAGGCGTATCAAAACCAGTCAGAGCCGCACCCATGCGTTGACCGGAAGATGCCTTAATCGTGCCGACATTGCGCAAGACGTTGCCAGTACTATCCGTGAAGTCCCGTCCGGAATGGCACGAAGCGCAGTTCAATTGTGCGAATAATGCCCGACCGGCCACGCCATCCGAAGTCAACGTCCCGTCCGTATTGCGGAATGGGCTGCGATTAAACCGATTAAGTGATGCCACATAAGCCGCCAACGCATCCAGTTCCGCGCTACGGCCGGCATTGGCTGCTCCGAGCGACGTATTCGGCACCCCATTGGTGATGAATCCGGTACCGGCAAAGCCGTTCCGGATATCGAGTTCGAAATCCTGGATCTCATCAAAGTTACCCGTCCAATGGACACGGCCATGGCCCGTACCGCGACGACCATCAAGGCCGATCGTCTTACGGAAGCCCTCGCCACGATCCGTGAAATCCCACACGCGACCATCGCTGCCGCCATCCAGATGGCAGGATGCGCAGCTCATGTAACCCTCGGCAGACATCCGTTCATCCGCTGCATTGTAGAAAATCTGTTTACCCAGCAGGACTTGGGCGGAAAGCTTCTCCGTGGTCACTGCATCCACCACGCCCAGCAGCGTAGCGGCAGAGCTCGTTCCATTCACAATGTTCGCCACATTGTAGGCCGAAACACTACGCGTCATGAAGTTCATGACGTAGAGGCGTGTGCCATCGGGCCGCAACACCAGGTCTTGCGGTGAAATTTCGTTATCCAGACTGAAGCCCGAGACCGTTGTGCCATTATAGGCATTAAGTATCAGCACTTCATTATTCCCTTGAGCGGCAACAAATGCGAGGTCGCCCACGGGCGAGAAAGTCACGCCGTGGAATAGCGAGTGGTTGTCGATGTCAACACGTGAGCCGAGCGCCTCGTTGTTGTTCACCAGGTCCAGTTGTGAGATGATCGCACGCACCGTGCTGTCATGGGTGAGACTATTGGTGTTGCGGAACATGCCGCGATCCACGTTATCCTTCTTGGAGGGCACAAACAACCGGCGGCCATCTGGCGTGATGCTCATCTGCGTAAGATAATTCGGCGTGCCCCGACCGGTGCTCTCCGTATCCCCAGTGGTGTCATGCGCCAGAGTAAAGGTACGCGTAACGGTGAACGCGGCGGCGGCAACTTCCCTTACCTCACCCGTTTCTGCCGTCACATTGGTGGCATTCACCGGCGAGATGAAGCGCCCCACAAAAATCCGGGTGGAATCACCCGAGATGGACAGCGCACGGGGGCTTGGTCCTACTGCCAGGGTACTGATCAACGCTTTCGTCGCCGGGTTCCAGCGGGCCAGCAGGCCGCTGTTCATGTAGGTCACATACGCCGTTGTGCCATTGGGAGCGAAGACGACACTCATGGGCCGCGAACCGCGCGGGGTGCTGATGGTTTGCAACACCACACCATTGGTCGCACTGAGCACGTAAATCTGATCACTCGTCTCACAAGTCACCCAGATCTCCGCATTGCCAGGACGCAAGGCAAGGGAACGCGGCTTGGTTCCCACGGCGGTCTCAAAGTCTTTGGCGAGGCTGTTGCCATCAATCCGTGTCACCGTGTCCGAGTCCGGATTGACATTCCACACCTTGTTGCGGGAGTTGTCATAGATGATCTGACTGGAAGCCACGGCATTGGTCGCCGTCAAAGGATAATAGGCCACTTGCACCATGCTGGTGGTCACTGTACCTACGGCATCCCGCACACGACCAAAGACGGTGTAGCGACCGGCATTTACATAAGTGAACGACGCGGTCTTATTCAACGTGAAGGCCCCTTGGCCCGCTCCCGCACCGAAGTCGAAGGAATAGCTCAAACCATCGTTGTTCGCATCCGTCGCATTGAGCGTGAAGGTGACGCTTGTATTGATCAGCGATTTGCTCGATGAGGAAGTGAAGGAGGTGATGACAGGCAACGCATTGCCCGCCGCACCGGCCAAGGTCGTTATTTCGGCGGCGGACAACACCTTGTTGTAGATACGCACATCGTCCAACCGGCCGCGTAGGCGCCAGCCGTTATCGCTCATTTGCCCGAGGTAGATTGCCCCTGTATTGCCAAAGTCCGTCGCAATCACGCCATCCGCCGTCACATTGACACCATTCACATAAATGACCGCCGTGCCCGCCGTGCGATTCACCGTCACGGCGACGTGTGTCCAGCCATTCGTGCCGATGACACCCGTCGTCGACCGCCCGCTGTTGCCCGTCGTTCCGTTACCGGCATCGAGAACAACCGAACCGTCGGTGGTATTGAAGGTGTTCACATACAGCTTGAATCCGTTGCCCTGATTGCCGCCGGGACCGTTGGCGATGATCGTCTGCATGTTCGTGATGCCCGGATTGATCCACACCCAGCTCGCGAGGGTGAAGTTATTGCCGAGGTTTATGGCTCCGGCATTCACGAGGTCTGCTCCATCGAACACCCCGGCAGAGGAACCTACGCGGGCGGAGTTGGTAAAGGTGGTGCCCGTATTCACGCCGTTGTTCGAGCCGACGTAATCCAGGAAATCTCCATCCAACGGCCAGTGGTGGGTGACGATCGGCATGTTGGCGACCTCTGCGGCCGTGAGCTGGCGATTGTACGTGCGCACTTCGTCCAGGCGGCCATTGAGCCGGAAGTTATTGGCGGTGAACTGCCCGATGTGCGTGACCGCATTGACCCCGAAATCATTCAGGATGGCACCATCACTGGTCATGTTCGTGCCATTCACATACAGAGCCACGGTCCCGGCGAGACGATCCACCGTCGCCGCCACATGATTCCACGCACCGAGCGTGATGGCTCCCGTAGTCGTGCGGCCCGAGTTGCTGGTCGTGCCGTTCGCTGTCTCAAAAATAAGCGTGCGGTCCGCCGTGTTGAACGTGTTCACAAAGAAACGGAAACCCGAGGCGGTGCCACCGGCATTATTCGCCAGAATGGTTTGGATGTTAGTGGCTCCGGTATTCACCCAGACCCACGCAGCGACACTGAAAGTATTGCTGAAATTGATGGTGTTCACATTCGCGTAACTCGCACCGTTGAAGGCGCCGGCCTGGCCGGAAAAACCATTAGTGAAGGTCACGCCGTTATTGACCCCGCTATTGGCGCCCACCACATCGGTAAGATTTCCTTCCATCGGCCAGCGATGATTCAAACCGTCCGGCGTGGACGTGGGGGGAGGCTGGACCGTGGTAAACACCGTGAACGTTCTGCGGTGCTGCGCGGCGATGCCATTACCCACCACATCTTTCACGCCACCCGCGGTCAGGATCGCTTCATACGTCACCCCGGCCGTGAGCGGAGTGGTTGGCGAAAAATTGATCAAGCCCATCATCGTGGAATAGGTGCCTGCAATGGGCGTCGTAGCACCAACCGGGCGCACGATGAAATTGTTCGTGGTCAGCGAGTTGACGTCGATCTGGTCGCTCATCGAGAAGCCGATGCGGGAGGTGGAGCGGACATTCACTTCATTATCCTGCGGTGAACCATACACCACGGTCGGCCCAGTCGTATCTGGCGCCTGTTGCAAGGCCATGAGGCGAGCGCCATTTTTCGCACTGGTGCCGCCACCCCCGATGACCATTATATTTCCGAGCGGGTAAAGGAAATCCATTACCTTGCCATCCGGGACAATCGTCTGCGTGACGGCCAGTGTGGTCGTATCGAACACCTTGATCGTGTTGTTGCCGGGCGCGCAGTAGCCCTTGCCATCCTTGAACACCACGTAACGTGGCACACCCCCGGTGGGAACCGTGCCAACGAGTTGGATGTTGTTCGGATTGCTGAAATCATACACGCGGATCTGCGTCTTCTCGCAGTGATACACGCGGCTTCCGTAGATGAGCGCGGTGTAGTTTTCATTCGCTCCATCCACCCGGCTGTCCAGCAGAACCGGTGCGGCCGGGTTGCTGATATCATAAACGGCGACGCCCGCCGCTTCCGTGGCTGAGGCAACAAGGATATTGCCCAGCGCATTCACCGAGCCGATCTGGAAACCGGGTGTGGTGCCGGTATCAACCGAACCGACGCTGGTGATGGCCGCCGGATTGTTCACGTTCCAGATCTCGATCTTCGAGCCGGTGGCATAACCATGTGAACCAGTGTAGGCGTAAGGTGCCTGCACAAAATCCCAGATGCTGTTCACCGTACCATTGCGCGAACCGACCTGCGTGCGTGTGTTAAAATCCCAGACCCGCAAGGCGACACCATTGGCACCCTCGGAAAAATAGGTCCTCCAAAAGCTGAGGTTATGCGGCTTGTCATGCGTGCCCGTGATGGATTGCACAAGCACGGGCGCAAGCGGATTGCTCACATTCCACCAACTGTCGCGCACATTCGTGCCACTTGAACCACTAGCCAGATAGAGCCGGCCATGCTGGTAATCGCCCATGGTCACATGGTCACCCACACTCGTTTGGTTGAACGTGAACACGATAGTGTTCACCTGCCCGGCCGAGAAAGTCGGCTGGGTGATCTGCGCCTGAGCCTCAGCAGGCAACAGTGCGCTTAAGCATGCCAACGCAGAACAACTGGCCAGACGGAGGGCTATGCGCCAGGCAGCGAAGGTGGAGGCAGGACGTGACGCAGGTTGGTTGGTCTTCATAATTGGGGACAGGTATGTCCGACATCAATTGTCAATAGTACTGGCTTAGGCTTGTTCCCAATTAATGTCATGACCGGCAAATATTGGACGCACTATTTTCAACTTGGCGTAACTGTTCAGGGCACAGGCACAAGATACGGTTACTGCCGGTCACACAAACTGGGTTTGATACAGAAGTTAGGGAAAATACCAGCAGAGGTCTTGGATTATATGGCCGAATAATTGCAGAAAACGACCATCGCTAGCTGGCGTATTTTCCAGATCCCCCACTCAAGCCAGCAATCTTTCTACGCCGCCTGGGCACCGTCTTGATGCCGTTGCCGGTACTCCTTGGGGCTGACTTCAAAGCTTTCCTTGAACCGGTTGTCAAAATGGCTCTGGTCACAAAAACCGGTTTGCAAGGCGATCTCCGCCACGGACATATCCGTGTCGCAGAGTAACTGGGTCGCGCGGGAGAGCCGGAACTGGATGACGTATTGGGCGAATGTCGTTCCGGTGGTGCGTTTGAAGAAATCTTTGAACCGCGTCTCGCTCATGCCCACCATCGAGGCCGCCTCGGCAACCCGCAACTTCTGGGCGTAATGCTGGTTGAGAAAATCGAAGAGCCGTTTTAACCGTTGCACCCGTTGCTGCTGCTTGGCATAGCCGGGGCTGACCGTCCCCTGCACCCGGAAATGTTTCCGCAGGCCATGCAGGATCTGGAGCAACTGCAATTTACAAGCCACCTGCTTGTCCTCGGCCGCATCGATGCTGAGATAGGTTTTTACCAATTCCAAGATGGAGGCATGGATGCCTGCATTTTGTGGATCGTTTCCCCGCACCACCGGCAAGGCGGAATCGGCCCGTTCAAAAAACGGGGAAAGGAAAGCGGCATCGCATTGAAAAGAGCCCATGCGGTAAATCAGCTCCGGCATGAAGAAAATCACCAGTGACTTATGATCCCCGCTCAAATCCTGCATGCCATGCATCTTCTGGTTGTCCACCAGCAGGAGGTCACCCGGCGAAAAATCCATGACCTGTTCCCCCAGCCGGAACCGTCCTGAACCGGTGACGGGGATGATCATCTCCAAGTGCTCATGCCAGTTCAGCCAGTTGGCCCCCAGCATATCGCGGTAGGAGGGAAAGGAATAGCACCGCACGATCAGCGGAAAGCTGGGATCGAAATCGCGCGCCAGCCGTCTTTTGGAATCCACCATGCGCGAAATCGCCAGCGGTTCAAAACTGAGCGTACGCAAGTATTCCAACAACTGTTGGGACAAATTCATGGGCTGCCGGGAAAGTAGGGTGAACCGGGGAAATAGAAAAGGATTTTGCAGTCAAAAAAACGGGTGAGCACAGCAGCAGAAATCACACCTTCCGGGCCAAATACCGGCATTGTTGCTGTATTGTTGCAAAAAGCACAAAACCCAGAGTTCTTTCCCTTCTCATCGCCTGCCTCTCCCCCTACAGTCCCGCCACTGTGTCTGCGACTTTATATGATCTGATTCCGCGCGACGAGAACCTCAGTAGTGAGGCGCTCCTCGGCAAATTCCTCGAATACGCCGAGGGACGCCGCCTGCAACTCTATGCCGCGCAGGAATCCGCCATCCTCGAGCTGTTCGAGGAAAAGAACGTCATCCTGAATACGCCCACCGGTTCCGGCAAATCGCTCGTGGCCGCCGCCTTGCATTTCAAGGCCATCGCGCTCGGTCACCGCTCCATCTACACCTGCCCCATCAAGGCGCTGGTGAATGAGAAATTCATGGCACTCTGCCGTGAATTTGGCCCGGAAAACGTCGGCCTTAGCACCGGTGATGCCACGGTGAATCACGATGCCCCCATTCTCTGCTGCACCGCTGAAATCCTCGCGAACATTGCCTTGGCCGAAGGCTCTGCTGCCAATGTCCGCGAAGTCATCATGGATGAGTTTCATTACTACGCGGATCGTGAACGTGGTGTCGCCTGGCAGATCCCCCTGCTCACTTTACCGCAGGCCCGCTTTCTCCTGATGTCCGCCACCTTGGGCGAAACCGCTTTCTTCGAGGAGGAACTGACAAAGATCAACGGTCGTCCCAGTGTCACCATCTCCTCGGTGGTCCGTCCCGTGCCGCTGGAGTTCGCCTATTCCGAACTGCCTCTCGCTAAAACTCTCGAAAGCCTCGTCGCGGATGGCAAAGCCCCAGTTTACGTCGTCCATTTCACCCAATTAGAAGCGGCGCAAAGCGCACAGGATTTCACCAGCATCAATGTCTGCTCCAAGGACGAGAAAGCGGCCATCGCCAATGCGATTGAAGGCTTCAAGTTCACCAGCCCTTACGGACCGGACATCAAGAAGTGGCTGCGGCACGGCATCGGCCTGCATCATGCCGGACTGTTGCCCAAGTATCGCATCCTCATTGAGCAACTCGCCCAACGCGGTTTGCTGAAAGTCATTTGCGGCACCGATACCTTGGGTGTGGGCATCAATGTCCCCATCCGCACTGTCCTTTTCACCCGCTTGTGCAAGTTCGATGGCCAGAAGACCGGTATCCTGAGCGCCCGCGATTTCCATCAGGTGAGCGGGCGTGCTGGTCGCAAGGGATTCGATGACCTCGGCTGGGTGGTCGCCCAAGCGCCGGAGCATGTCATCGAGAATCTCAAGCTCGCCGAGAAATCTGCTCGTGATGGGAAGAAAGTCACCAAGCGCCAGCCGCCGGAAAAGAATTTCGTCAATTGGGACAAGAACACGTTCCTTCGCCTCATCGCGGCACCGCCGGAAAGGCTTACCTCACGGTTTCAAGTCACGCACGGCATGTTGCTCAATGTGCTGAGCCGCAAAGGTGATGGTTGCGCCGCAATGCGCGATCTCATCCGCCGCAGCCATGAAACGCCCAAGGCCAAGAAGACGCATACCGCCCGCGCATGGCAGCTATTCCGCTCCCTGCTAGACCGCAAGATCATTGAGTTCATCACGCCCGAGCAGGCCCAAGCGCCCGGACAAAAACTGCGCGTGAACCTCACGTTGCAGGAAGATTTCTCGATGGATCAAGTGCTCTCGCTTTACCTGCTGGATACCATCCCCTTGATGGACCCGCAGGCACCCGATTACGGGCTCGTTCTGCTTACTTTGGTCGAATCCATTCTGGAAAATCCGGACATCATCCTCCGAAAACAACTCGATCGCGTGAAGGACCAGAAGATGGCGGAGATGAAGATGGAAGGCATCGAATACGACAAGCGGATGGAAGAGCTTGAGAAATGCGAGTATCCGAAGCCGAATCGCGAATTCGTCTATTCCACGTTCAACGCCTTTGCGGACAAGCATCCGTGGGTAGGCCAGGAAAATATCCGCCCGAAATCCATCGTACGCGAAATGTTCGAGGAATTCCGCTCCTTCGCCGATTACATCAAGCTTTACGAGTTGCAACGCGCGGAAGGCGTCCTGCTCCGCCACATCAACAGCGTCTTCAAGGTGCTGGCGCAGACTGTTCCGGACACCGCCAAGAACGACCAGGTCCGCGAGATGGAAGTGTATCTCAGCACCATGATCAAGCAGGTGGACTCCAGCTTGCTGGATGAATGGGAGAAGATGCGCAACCCGGATTACCAACGCGCCGAAAGCAAGGAAGTTCGCCCTCCCGGCGCCGAAGAAGCCGCGCGTGACATCACGCGCGATACGAAAGCTTTCACCGCTTCCATCCGCACCCGCATTTTCAGCTTTCTACGCGGCTTGGTGAATGGAGATTTCGAGACCGCCCTGCCCTTGCTTACCCTTCCCGATGATGCTGAAGGCGTCCCGTGGACGAATGAACGTCTGCACGTCGCCATTGAAGCTTACTTCGCTGTCCATGGTCACTTGCGTCTCGATCCGGAAGCCCGCAATGCCCGGCATACTTACGTGGTGCCGTCCGAAGACAAACAGACTTGGCGCATCCAGCAAATGCTCATCGATGCGGATGAACACAATGATTGGGTGGCAGAATTTACCTTGGATATCGCGCAGTCGCGGGCCAATGAAGAACCCGCGCTGCGCCTCGTAAGAATCAGCGCACTGACCTAGCGGAGCAGACGCTCTCGCCTGTTCACTGCCCTGCTTTTTAATCCCCGATCTGCCGCTTGATGGCCGTGGCAATCAGCTGCGACCAGCGTTCCAGCGTGGTGCTGTCGCGGCCTTCGATGAGCAAACGTGCTTTCGGTTCCGTACCGGAGTAACGCAGTAGCACGCGTCCGCCCGTCGGCTTCACTTCAGCTTCCGCTTTTTTCACGAGGTCCAGCACCTCTTCGAGTTCTTCGAAAGGCAGTTTCTCACGCACCCGGATGTTGGTGACCAGTTGCGGATAGCGTGTCCAGCAAGCGGACAAATCGGAGAGCGATTTATCCTGCGCCTTCATGATTTTCAGGATTTGCAATGCGCTCACCAGACCGTCACCCGTGGAGCTGTAGTCGCGGAAAATCATGTGGCCACTCTGCTCACCGCCAAAGTTGTAGCCCGCCTTCAACATCTCATCGATGACGTTCTTATCACCAACCGCTGTGCGGATGACTTTGCCGCCCGCCTTCACGATAGCTGCGTCCAGACCCGCGTTACTCATCACCGTGGACACCAGTGTTTTCTCCGCCAAGGTGCCGCTCGCGAGCATGTCCAGTGAAGCGATGGCCATGATGTCATCGCCATCGATCAACCGGCCTTTTTCATCGCACAAGATCAAGCGGTCCGCGTCACCGTCGTGGGCGATACCGATGTGCGCACCATGTTCCCGCACCTTCTGGCACAGCAACGACGGATGCATGGAACCGCAATCCTTGTTGATGTTTTTGCCATCCGGCTGATTACCGTAGATGTAAGTCTCCGCGCCCAACTCACGCAGCACGCAAGGAGTAGCTTTGTAAGCCGCGCCATGCGCGCAATCCACCACGATGCGCATCCCGTCCAAGGTCATACCCTTGGGAATGGATGCCTTGGCGTATTCGATATAACGGCCCAACGCATCCTCGATACGCACGGCTTTACCGATCTCATCCGCTGTGGGCCGAATGCTCTCGATTTCACCGCTGAACACCAGATTCTCGATACGTTCTTCGATAGGGTCTTCCAGCTTGTAACCATCCGCACCGAAGAATTTGATGCCGTTATCGTCGTAAGGGTTGTGCGAGGCCGTGATGACGATGCCTGCGTCTGCCCGCAAACTGCGCGTCACATAGGCCACACCGGGCGTCGGTAATGGTCCTATGAAGAGCACATCCACGCCCATGGACAGGATGCCGGACGAGATGGCGCTCTCCAGCATGTAACCAGAGATGCGCGTGTCCTTGCCGACGACGATGCGATGGCGGCCACGGCTGCGCGACTGGCTTTCCAGATGTTTGAAGACATGGGCAGCGGCCCGGCCCAGTTTGAGGGCGGTCTCCGCCGTTACCGGTTCCACATTGGCCCGACCACGGACACCGTCCGTGCCGAAGATACGACGATTAGAAGAGGACATTATTTTTTAATAGAATCTGTTGCCGCTGGCGGCGCGGACGGAACCCGTTCCACCACTACCGACCTGGGCTCTACGGAAACCAGTTCCACCCCGGGCGGCGTATGCACCTGCACTAGACGACTCACCGGCCTCGCGGGGGCAGTTCCGCTTGCCTTTTCATTCATGTCTGTAACATCCACGAAGGCAAGGATTAGTTTGGTATCCAATGTCTTCAAACGGCCAGCTTCGCCCTTCACCACTACCCGAACTTCAGCCGGCTCCACCCGAAAGACTCCGGTCACATCCCCACCGCGCAGGACCATGATGGGGCGTCTCTCCGGCAAATTTACCATGACATTAGTCTCACCGCCGCCGATCTCGGTCAGATGCACACCCGATTCATCCAGTTCCAGCCGGTCGTCGAGTTTACCGCCGAAATTGGCCCAAATCAACGTGGCCAGCACGAAGGCCAGGAACTTCCACCAAAAATCACGCACCACGATGTCCTGGACGGCCATACTATTCGCCCTCCTTTCGCGCCTGCGCCAACATGTTCGCCCGGACACGGGCCCAGGCGAGCTTGAACCAGTTTTTCCGGGCTCGGATCTCCCGCCGCTTCACCAGCACCGAGGTCAGGAAAGAACGTAAAACTTCCACTGTCACCTTGCGTTCCAAGTGACCTTTGTAAGCATAAGAAATCGCCCCGGTCTCTTCCGACACCACGATCACAATGGCATCTGATTCTTCCGAAAGACCGATGGCCGCGCGATGCCGTGTGCCCATGGACTTCTCCAACCCTTGCTTCTGCGTCAGCGGAAAGATGCAGGCCGCTTTTAGGATGCGATCCCCGCGCATCGTCACGCCGCCATCGTGAATGGCGTTGTTCGGAAAGAAGATCGTCTCCAGCATCTCCGGTGTGGCCTCGCAATTCACGTTGATGCCCGACTCCACCAAATCCTCCAGTTGGATAGACTGTTCAATGGCGATCAAGGCCCCGATGCGCACATCCGACAGACGTTCCACGGTTTCAATGATGACCTCGATATTCTCGCGCTCTTCATTCAAGTCATTGAGATAAGCTTGGTTGCCCAACTCCGCCAGCAAGCGACGCAATTCAGGTTGGAAGATGACGAGTCCAGCAATGACGAAAAAGGTGGAGAATGTGCCTAACAAAAGCCGCAATACACGCAGATCAAGGATGCTGGTCACCAAGGCCAGCATGAGCAGCAAGGCGACGAAGCCTGTGATTACTGCCCAGCCGCGCGTGCCCCGCAGGCCGCGCAAAAAGATCAGCACATAGTAGATTCCCACCGTGAGGATGAGAATCTCCAGCACTGGCCGCCAGACAATCTGTATGATCTGCCACATTCGCGCTTTACCGTCGTTGCCGGATCGCCTCGGCCATCCGGATCGCCCGGGTGGTTTCCGCCACATCGTGCGTGCGGATGATATTCGCCCCCTGCCCGATGGCCTCCACCGTGCAGGCCAAGGCGGCTGGCAAACGTTGATCCACTTCCAGCCCCAAGAGGGTTTTTATAAATGACTTCCGGGAGACGCCCAACAACAGCGGCCTCCCTTGCCCGGTAAAATGCCGCAGACCGGCCAGTAATTGCAAGTTGTGTTCCAACTTCTTGCCAAAGCCGATGCCTACATCCAAAGCGGTTTGTTCAAGTGATACGCCGGCCGCGGCCATTCGGTTCAATCGTTCTGTAAAAAACTCGTTCACATCCGCCACCACATCGGTGTAGTGCGGGTTTGCTTGCATCGTTTGCGGTGTGCCTTGCATGTGCATGGCTACATAGCCAGCCCCCGTCTCTGCCACCAATCGCCACATGGCATCGTCTTCACGATTGGCCGCGATGTCGTTTACAATCTGGGCTCCCGATTCTAGCGCCGCTTGCGCCACTGCCACTTTCTGAGTGTCGATGGAAATGACAGCTTTGGTCTCCACTCGCAATCGTTCGATCACCGGCAACACCCGTCGCATTTCCTCTGCCACCGACACCTCTTCCGCTCCCGGACGCGTCGATTCTCCACCCACATCGATGATCTCAGCGCCATCGCGGATCATCTCCTGCGCACGGGCCAAGGCGATGGGGACATCGATGAACTGGCCACCATCGGAAAACGAATCCGGCGTCACGTTCAGGATGCCCATGACCAGCGCTGGTCGCGGGAAAACGAACTCAAACTCTCGGCAACGCCATTTCATCATGCGGTTTTCATACGTCTGGCGGCTTCGACCAATTTGCCCGCGATCGCGTTCACCAGTTCATCCGGCACCCCGTTTTGCGGGCTGGCCGTCTGGGTGAGTAGATGGCACTGATCATTCACGTAATCGATCAGGACAAATTCACCCGTATCCGTCTGGGCCACTTCGGTGGAAAAGAAATTCATCCCCGTCGCTTGCGCTAGACGTTTGGCCAGCTCATGCAACACAGCCAATTTCAATTCCGTTTCCTCAGTGGCCGTCACCAATTGATAACGATCCGTAAAACAATTCCACCAGCTTAGCCAAGTGTTACCAAACACATAATACACCCGGAAATAAGCGGGTGCACCTCCGATGTTCCGGGGCACAATCCGCTCTTGTAAAAGGTAAGGCCCCCATGGCCAGGCGGCTACCGCACGCTTCAAATCTTCGCCCGTCTCTGCATTGAGAATCACCCCACGACGACCATAACCCAAGGCGGGCTTGATGACAAAGGGTGGTCGCAAGGCAGCGATCTGCTCCGCGTGCAGTTCCGGCCATTGCCCATCCGGTAAACGATCCACGATAAAGGTCAACGGCAAAGGCAACCCGGCGGAGAGCAGCCGTTGATGCGCCATCGCCTTATGACACGCCGCCATCGCGACATCCGGCGGATCAATCACCTTGGCCCCCAGCCCATGAGAACGACGGATGATGCGGTGGAATATCTCCTGCGGATCATGATGCTCGCTCTGCATATTGAGCACCACCTTCCCCCAGATCTCCTTGCGTTCCAGCTTGGCCAGATATTCCTCCGCCCAAGCCGGTTCGATGAGGAAAAAGTTTAACCCAGCACGGGCACAAGCCTCCTGCACGCGATGAATGAAATAATCATCCGCGTCCAGCTTATGCGTCATCACCAGATCATAAACTCTCGCCACAAATAAGAGTATCCAGAGGTAAGGATGCGACTGTCAATGCAAGCAACCCGTTTAGACCAAAATTCTACGCAAAGAACTTCTTCGGCGCCTGGATCAGCTCAATCTCATAACCTTCCGGCGCATCGATGAAGGCAAACCCACCATTCCCATCCGGCCTCAGCGTCGGCCCATCCGAATACTTCAGCCCATGCTTGGCCAAGTGCTTGCCGAACTCCTCGAGGCTCTCCACTTCGAAAGCCAAATGCGTCAGATCCGTCTGCACCTGCACCGGGCCGCTGTCGGGAAAATAGCAGAGCTCGATCAATTCCTCGCTCTCTGGCGTTTTCATGAACACCAACTCCGAACCGCGCGGGGATTTGTGACGACGCACTTCCTCCAAGCCGAGAATCTCTGTGTAGAACTTCACTGACTTTTCCAGATCGTTCAGGCGGTACCGTGTGTGCAGCAGTTTTTTGGCTAAACTCATGCCGCGAGTGTAAGGCCCGCACCGGATAAGAGCAACCGGTTGGAAGAAATTCCCACGCCTCCTGACACTGCCGCCAAAGTGCTGCCGACATGAACCCCGTGCCGTCAGGTCGGGGCTGCCAGCAGGCGGCAGTCGCACCTTGGCCGCAGTGTCAGGAGGCGCCCCGGTTGGCCGGTTTCACCCCGCGCCCATAACGAACGCACGGAGTGACCCCGGCTAACCAGCGGGCTTCTCACACCTGATAAATAATTAATCGTTCCCCGAAGTCGGCCTTCCCGTCCGATCCGTTCAGTGTGTCACTCCGCGATAGCATCCTGTCCTGCGGTACTCTAGCCACCAGTCCACACCTCCCGAATCAAACCCTCGCCAGCCACTTCCATTAACCACCAGAAATGGACTCAGCGAGACCCAGTTAGGGATTCGGAACTAAAATCAGTTCCTCCCCCATCTGCGTTTATCTGCGTCCATCTGCGGTTAAACAGAGGGAACTATGTCAAAGAACAATGAAACCATCCGACCCCTGTGAATGTGCCCTGTTCTTGTCTCCCTACGATTGGGAGCGCGAACTTCGCGCTGGTCAAAGCCAGGCCGGTTCCGCAGTGGCTACTAAGGATTCCCCGGTCTCATCTATCCTAGACTGACCGACGTCCCTTTCCCCCTCCGGCTTACGGACCCTGATCCATACGCCCGATACACCCACATATCCGCAATGACTCCATAAGGATGCCATGCAACGCCAATGCATCACTGGCCTGAGGTTTCGGGATTCTTTTACTCGGTCCCCAATTCAAAACTTAGAACTGAGAACTGAGAACTTCCTTGAGCCTCTCCTTTACCAACAACGAGTTGTCAGCACTGCTATTGATGCCAGATTTTCTACAATTCCGCCATCACTTTCCGCTAAAATTTACACTCAATTCCCAACCGTTTCATCCCCAACAAATTACAAAAAAGCCCATCCACGTAACTCACCATTTTCATTTCTCATTTCCGCCCCTCAGCTCTTCTTTTCTGCGTCGTTTTACCCCGGCATTTTTGTCGGGGCTGCGGTCACCCCATCTCTGTGTTCTCTGCAATTAGGTCCCCTCCCTCTCATCTGCGTCTATCTGCGTTCATCTGCGGTTAACACCCCTTCGCCTGTTTAGCAGGCCAAATCTCTCCCGCTGTGAGATCACTCTGAATCTTTGGATTTGGGATTTCCCCTTGTTTCCCTCCTGTCCTTACGCTACCTCATCTCCGTGCGAGCGGGGAGCCTATATCTTTGGGTCATCGGTTTGTTGCTACTTTCTTCCTCCGCCACACGTGTCTTCGCCCAGATCGACCCCGAGCCGCGCCAATTGATCCAAGTAGGCTACAACCAGATGGTCACCGGCAAGTCTCCCATCGCCGGTTACGCCTACTACTATTGGAATCAGCCGGGTTTCGTCCGCACCAATGTCACTTTGCGCCTGGCTATCGCCCCGGTGTACCTGGATTCCGAACTCGGTTTCAAAAGTGCGCTCGGAGAGAACACCGACATCGGCATCGGCCTCGCCGGTGGCGGCTTTGCCGATTCCTATTCCGAAGTGCGTCGGGGCAACTATCTCAAGTCCGAGTCCTTCACCGGCCATGGTGGTGAGATCTCCGCCAGCCTCTACCATCTCTTCAATCCCGGTGATCGCATCCCGCTTAGCGGCATCTTGCGGGCGGCCGCACATCAATCTTTCTACGAAACCGATGCCGACACCGCTCCCGGCTTTCAGGTACCGGACAACCAGACCGTTGTTCATCTGCGCACCGGCTTACGGTTCGGCGGACGCGAACCCGTCCTCGCGCCCGATCTGGCGATGGAATTTTCGCTTTGGCAGGAAACCCAGTTCCGTACGGAATCTGGAGATTACGGTTTCGGCGGTGACCGCTCGCTGGAGGGAAACTCCCACCTCTTCTGGGGACGCCTGCTCTTCATCTACACGCTGGAGGAATGGAAGCATAACATCAGCTTCAGCCTCACCGGTGGCGGCAGCATCAATGCCGACCGTTTCAACGCCTATCGCTTGGGAGCCGTCCTGCCCATGGCCACCGAGTTCCCCCTGGATCTGCCCGGCTATTATTTTGAAGAAATCAGCGCCGAACGCTTCATGCTCTTCAATCTCCAATACGCCCTGCCACTGGATTCCAAACGCCGCTGGAACCTGACGGCCTACGGTTCCACTGCCTTTGTCGATTATCTGGCTGGTCTCGATCAACCGGGCAAGTGGCATACCGGTGCGGGTGGCGGCGTGATGTATCGGGCTCCCTCGGGCTCCTGGCTCATCATGGCGGGATATGCTTACGGCTTTGATACCATCCGCTCGGATGGACGCGGCTCCAGCTCCATCGGCATTCTCTGTCAGTTCGACCTGAATGCTGCTGGCAAGGCCTTCAAGGCCCGTCAAGACCCGGATGCCGCTCCCCGTTCGCGTGGACTATTTCGCATTTTCAATTAGCCGCGGTTCAGTTACAACGCCTGCATGTTATCCCGTAGCCTCGTTCTTGGTCTGGGTTTGTTGACCAGCACCCAGCTCTTTGCCGCTCCTTTTGCCGACAACCTCGTGGTGCAAGGCGTGCCGGAAATCTCCCCCGAGCTGCAAAAGGAAGTGGGCCGTTATCTGGAGTTTCGTGGTGCGGGCATGTCCGACTGGCATCCGACCAAACGCGAGATGCTCATCACCACGCGTTTCGCCGATACCCCGCAGCTTCATTACGTAAAAATGCCCGGCGGTGCGCGCACGCAGATGACCTTCCTGCCGGAACCCGTCGGCGGTGGTTCGTTCCGGCCCAAGACGGGCGAGTTCATCGTCTTCGCGCAGGACAAGGGCGGGAGCGAATTCTATCAATACTATCGTTTCGATCAAAAGGACGGTCGCATCACGCTGCTTACTGATGGTGCGTCGCGCAATACCGGGGCCAAATGGTCAAACAGCGGCAAGGAGATCGTCTACGCTTCCACCCGCCGCACAGGTCGCGATAATGATCTCTATCTGATTGATCCGGCGAACCCCAAGACGGACCGCAAGCTCATCGACCTAAAAGGTGGCGGCTGGGGTGTGGCGGATTGGTCGCCTGATGATAAAAGTCTCCTGCTCGCCGAGTACGTTTCCATCAACGAGAGCTACCTTCACCTGCTGGATATCGCCACCGGGAAGATGGAGTTGATCACGCCCAAGGGCGCACAATCAGTCGCTTACGGGGATGCCAAGTTCAGCAAGGATGGCAAGAGCTTGATCGTGGCCACGGACAAGGATTCGGAGTTTCAACGCCTTGGCCGCTACGATCTCGCCACCAAAGCATTCACGCCCTACACCTCACATATCAAGTGGGACGTGGATGAGTTCGAGCTGTCCAAGGATGGCAACACTATCGCCCTCGTCACGAATGAAGACGGCGCAGGCATCCTCCGCCTGCTGGATGCCAAGACGGGCAAGGAACTTAAGACGCCGAAGCTGCCCATCGGCACGGTTTCCAGCCTGAACTGGCATGAAAACAATCGCGATCTGGCTTTCAACCTTAGTTCCTCGAAGGCGCCTCTGGATATCTATTCCCTCGATGTGAAGAGTGGCCAGATCGACCGCTGGACGGAGAGCGAGACGGGCGGGCTGGACGCCTCCAAATTCTCCGAGCCGGAGATGATCCGAGTGAAGAGCTTTGATGGTTTGGAGGTGTCTGGCTTCATCTATCGCCCGGATGCGCAGAAGTTCCCCGGACCTCGGCCGGTCATCGTTTATATCCATGGCGGACCGGAGAGCCAGTCGCGCCCACGCTTCCAAGCGCGGTTGAACTATTACCTGAACGAGATGGGCATCGCCCTGCTCTACCCGAACGTGCGCGGCTCAGCCGGTTATGGCAAAACCTTCCTCACCCTGGATAACGGCTTCAAACGCGAAGATTCCGTGAAAGATATCGGCGCGTTCCTGGACTGGATTGATCGCGATGCGAAGCTGGACAAACAACGCATCGCCGTGATGGGCGGCAGCTACGGCGGCTACATGACGCTCGCCTGCATGGTGCATTACAACGACCGCCTGCGCTGTGGCAACGACATCGTCGGTATCTCGAACTTCGTCACGTTCCTGAACAACACGCAGGATTACCGCCGCGACCTCCGCCGCGTGGAATATGGCGATGAGCGCGATCCCAAGATGAAGGAGCATCTGGAGAAGATTTCGCCCAACCGCAGTGCGGACAAGATCAAGAAACCGCTCTTCGTGGTGCAAGGTCAGCAAGACCCGCGCGTGCCCTACACGGAAGCCGAACAGATGGTGGAAGCCATCCGCAAAAACGGCGGCAAAGTCTGGTATATGATGGCCACGGACGAAGGCCACGGCTTCGCGAAGAAAAAGAACGCAGACACGCAATTCCTCGCGACCATCATGTTCTTGCAGGAGAATCTTTTGAAGTAAGCTTATGCCGAACACCACACCGAAACGCACACGCCACTTTGCCAGCGACAATTACGCCGGTATCTGCCCCGAAGCTTGGAAAGCCCTAGAGGAAGCGAATACCGGTCACTGCCCTGCTTACGGTGAGGACGAGTGGACGCGCAAGGCGTCCGACCTCATCCGCGAAATTTTCGAGACGGAATGCGAAGTGTTCTTCGCCTTCAGCGGCACGGCGGCAAACTCACTCTCGCTTGCATCCACCTGCCAGTCCTATCACAGCATCATCTGCCATGAGACGGCACACATCGAAACGCACGAGTGCGGTGCGCCCGAGTTCTTCTCCAACGGCACGAAGCTGCAGCTTGTCTCCGGCCCGAACGGTAAGATGACGGCGGCGGCCATCGAGCACGTCATCACGCGCCGGACGGATATCCATTATCCCAAGCCCAAAGCCATCAGCCTCACGCAATCTACGGAGTTCGGCGCGGCTTACACGCCGGAGGAATTAAAAGCCATCTGGTCCGTGGCCCGGAAACACAACGTGAAGATCCAGATGGACGGCGCACGCTTCGCCAATGCCGTCGCCTCGCTCGGTGTGAAGCCCAAAGAGATCACCTGGCAGACTGGGGTAGATGTCCTGTGCTTCGGCGGCACGAAGAATGGCCTGCACGTCGGTGAAGCCATCGTGTTCTTCAACAAACAGATGGCGACCGAGTTCGATTTCCGTTGCAAACAGGCCGGTCAGCTCTGTTCCAAGATGCGTTTCATGTCGGCACCGTGGGTGGGCGTCTTGCAGAACGGCGTCTGGCTCAAGCACGCCAGTCACGCGAACGCCATGGCCAAGCTCCTCGAATCCAAGCTGCGCGACCTGCCTGGCCTGCGGCTCGAAGTGAAGACGGAGACGAACATGGTCTTCGTGGAGATGCCCAAACCGGTCATTGAGGCGATGTATGCCAAGGGCTGGAAATTCTACACGACCTTCGGCGATTGCGGCTGCCGCCTCGTCTGCTCGTGGGATACCACCCCGCAAGACATTGAGACGTTCGTGGCGGACTTGACGGCGCTGTGAGTTCAGTCCTGGTCAACACGGCGGCGGCACCCAATGGCGCCTGCCCCTTTCGCGTCGAGGCTGAACGCGCCACGGAACGGAACAACTACGGCTTGCCGCCCGGCAGGAAAGGGTCATACTTTATGCGATAACCCTAAGGAATTGCGCTGATGCTTTCTCCGTCCCACTATCAGCAACTGCGAGAATGGCTCGCTGAAACAGGTGAGCTCTATGTGAACGTTCACAAATCCCAGAGCAACACCACCGGACAGGCTTACTTCCTCGATTTCATTTGCGACCTCGAATCTCTCATAGCGCATGAGCCTTCACCGGAAGTGGTCATCACCATTTTTCACCGCATGCAGTATCCACTCCGCGGCGTGGCCGATGATGCCCTGCTCGCGCTGGCGCTGCAGCAGATACCCCACGGCCAGTGGTTCTCCATCCTGTCCACCAAAGAACGCTATCCCAAACCCTGCTACCGTCTCACCGGCGGTTGCACCCGTCCGGAACTCCGGCGCATGCTCGGTGAGTTCAAGGGAAAACGCGTCGCGGTCGGCACCGACCCGTTTGACAAAAACAACATGTGGGTAAATTCGCACCCTGATGAAGTGCTGGTGCTGAGAAGAAAACCTGTCGCGGTCTCTCCCGCATCCTATTCCATTGCCGACCTGTTGAACCTCCTGCTGTCCCAAAAAGGCGAGTATATCAGTCTTGAGCCCGGCCTGCCCCCCTTTTACCGGATCAAGGAACAGCGATACGAAGTTGAAGGCCCTCCGCTGACCGAAGAAAATCTGGCGCAAATCCTTCGGGGATTGGCCAATACCCGGCAACTGCGGGATTTCCGGGAAAAACGCTCGCTCGATTTCAACTACACCTACAAGCGCACCCTGCTGCTCGTCCGGGCCGTTCAATGCTACGACACCTTCCGGCTGGACTTCTACGTCATCGAGAAATTGCTGGATGGCAAGCCACAGAGGCCCAAGCCCCTGAAGTGACCTGAAATCGCCCAGCCCGCCTACTTCACAATCGCATCATAGATCGGCTTCTTCACGGCCCACTCCAGCATGAAGGAATACGGCAGCGTCTGCTCCATCGTCACCACCACCAGATCATCCTTCGGCGAGGCCCAGTAATGCGTGCTCGCCATGCCGCCCCAGCCCCACTCACCCACCGGACTTGCGGGGTCCCATTTCTGGGAAGTCGCCGTACGCACATTGAAGCCCAGACCGAAACCGAGGCCTTCGCGCAATTCATTGCCGAAACGGATGGGCATCGCCATCTCCGGCACTTCGTTATGCGTCATCAGATCGACCGTCTTCTTTTTCAACAAACGCTTGCCGTCCAGTTCACCACCATTGGCCACCATTTGCAGGAAGCGCAGGTAATCGCGGGTGGTGGAGACGAGCCCGCCACCGCCGGAAAGGAAAGTAGGTTTCGTGCGGTAGCCGCTCTTTGCCGGCACATCCGTGGGTTTCAGCGTCCCCTTGTTGTCCGAATTATAAACCGTCATCAGGCGGTCGAGTTTTTCAGCTGGCACGTGAAAGCCCGTATCTTTCATGTCCAAGGGCGTGAAGATGCGTTCTTGCAGGAATGCATCGAATGACTTGCCGGAGGCCACTTCCACGACACGTCCCAGCACATCCGTGGCCATGCTGTATATCCATTGTGTGCCCGGCTCATACTTGAGCGGCAGCTTGCCCAGCCGGGCACCGAACTCTTGCAGCGTTTGCTCGCGATCCATGAGTTTGGCTTCCTTGAATGCCTTGTCCGCTTCGGGATTGCCGACTCCGCCATAGGTCAGACCGGCGGTGTGCCGCATCAGGTCACGCACCGTCGGCTCACGTTTCACCGGTTGAAGACCGCTCTCGCTCCAGATCTTGATGTCCTTAAATTCCGGGATGTATTTCGAGATCGGGTCGTCCAGGCCGAGCTTGCCGTCATCATAGAGCATCAGCGCCGCCGCCGTGGTGATGGATTTGCTCATGGAGTAGATGCGGATGATGGCATCCTCGCGCATCGCTTTGTCCGCTTCGATGTCCATCTTCCCGAACGTTTTGTTGTAAACCACCTTGCCTTTGCGCGTGATGGCGATCTGCGCCCCCGCCAGCCGCTTCTTCGCGATCAAGTCCTCCACGATCTTGTCTACCGCTTGCAGCTTCTCGGAGGACATGCCGACACTCTCCGGTTTCGCCACCGGCAATTCAGCGCCGAACAAGGTGGTGGTAAGACACAGGCAACCGAGCACGAATGCTGGTTTAAGCCAAGAATTCGAAATGGACATGGGCGAAAGGATGCTGAGCAGCTTTTTGAAGTCAAGCGCCGCTCTTGGCCCGGAAAAATTTCGCCACCGTATCACGGTCTTCCAGAAAAACTTCCCGTTGCCAGTTGACCGTCAGCAGTTCCGCCGATGGTTGCCCGGACAATTCGCCGCTTACCAACTGCCGCAAAACCTCTTCCGCCTGCGCGGGCATCATTATCACCTCGGGCAACCGGCCATGAAACCATCCCGACGGCATTTCATTCATAGACTTCCCCGGCGAACCCGCCATCCAGAGCAACCGCACTAATGAAACATACATCACCGCCGCCCCGCCCTTCAATGGTCCGTGCACCTCCCACCCCTCTTCCACCGCCACCGCCATCCGGAGTTCCAATCGCTCCGCTTGTAACCGCCACAAAAGAAACCTCGGGGGCGCGGGCCAGACACCGGCGCGATTGAAACGCGGCTTCAATTCCCGCAGCAAGACCGCCTCCCGCTCCAAAGCTGCCGCCTCATCCGTGCATTCCTGATACTCGATCCGCACCACGCATTTCAGCAGCCGCAATAGACGTTTCGGCACCCGATCCGGATTCGCCACCCGATAGTTCCCGAGCCGCTGCCGTAGGTTTTTGGCCTTACCCACATACACGATCGCCTCGGCAGCATCGCGCATCAGATAGACGCCCGGTGTTTTCGGCAGCCGCCGGAAGAATTCTCCTCCCAGCCGCGTCACCAGCGGCTGGGAATCAGGAAAAAGCAATGACTGGGAACCCCTCACAATTTCATAACTGGTCAGCGGCAGCGGTAAACTTGAGGGAACACCCCGCTATTGCTTGGGCGTCGATTCCAGCTTCTTTTTCACTTCCTCACTGACTTCGAGCTTGAGCGATTTCTCCCACGCTTCGCGTGCCTTGCCGTAATCTTTCAGCGAGGTATAGATGTCTCCCAGATGGTCGAAGAGCGTGGCATCCTCCTCTTCCACATGCTTGACGGCTTTGAGCATCCACTCCAGCGCGGGCTTGGGCTGGTTCAACTTGAAGAGCACCCACGCCATGCTGTCCAGGAACGCCGCGTTCTCGGGTTCCTGATTCACGGCCTTTTCAATCAGCACCTTGGCGCGCTCCAGATTCTCCCCGCGCTCCGCCCACATATAGCCCAGGTAGTTCAACGCCTCGGCAAAATCCGGCTCCATCTGCAGGCACTTCTCGAAATACTTGACCGCTTCCGCGTGTTCCTTATTCCGCTCATACGCAGCGCCCATCTGGAAATAGAACAGATGCGTCAACCGCTCCGGCGCAGTGGCGCGCGCCATGACTTCAGCCGCGGTCAATTGTTCTACCGCTTTGTCATACTGCTTCAGCCGGTTGTAAGTGATGGCCCGGTAGAACCGATTGATGAAACTCTCGCCGAACTTGGCCTTCGCCTTGTCCAGCACAGCGAGGGCCTTCTCCGGTTTCTCGTTCAGGTTGTGGATCTCCGCCAGTTCGTAGTAGGCCGGTTCCGCGTCATCTTTCACGATGATCATCCGTTCGAGCTGTTCGGCAGCTTCACCATATTTTTTCTCCTCGCGCAACAGGTTGGCCAAAATGAAATAGGCCTCAGGATGTTTGGTGGGATTCTCGCGGATCAATCCGCGAATCAGTTCCACCGCCTTGCCCTTTTCCCCGCCTTGCAGGAACAGGTTAGTCAACCGTTCGCGCAAACCCGGCGCATTGGGAAACCGCTTCAAGAGATCCAAATAGATGTCCGTGGCTCGTGAGGTATCTTTGATGAATTGATAACCCTCCGCCAGTTTCTGCAATATCGCGGGATTATCCGGCTTGGCGTCATAGACCTTGTCCAGCGCCTCTTTCATGCTGGGCTTCACCAGGTCGGCCTGATCCGTTTTTAGCCGCAGGTAGTGTCCGTACAGCTCCGCCAGATCCATGTAATAGTCCGGTCCTGCCCCTTCCACTTTTGAAGCCTCACCCAAAATCAAGAGCGCGGCTGAGGCGTTATCTTTTTTCAGATAGAGCTGCACCAGGCTGCGATATGGGGCCAAGGCTTTCGGGGCCTTCTTCATGGCCCGGCGATTGATCGTCACGGCCTCCTCCACACGGTCCTGATCCGCATACACCAAACCAAGTAAGGTGAGCAGGCTAGCGGAAGCCTCGGGATTCTTTCCCGATTCGCCCAGCAGGATGGCGGCCTTTTCGAGCTGTCGCCCTTGGATCAGGCGCCGGGAAACATCCAGTACCAGCCGTTCATTCGTAGGATCGGCCAAGGCGGCGCGGAAGAACTCTTCCAACGCCTCTTCCCCTTTTTCCTGCAATTCGTTACTGATGCCGGTCGCAAAGCGCGCAAATGCCTCCACCCGCTGTTCACCCGCTTTATCAAGGGTGAGGTCCCATTTTTCAATGGGAATGCCTCCGATATCTTGGTGCGCGACGGGGCCGGTGTCTTTATGCACAGACGTCTGACAGCCGGTCAGCAGGAGACCAGCAGTCACACCCAGACACACCATCAGGTCGCAGATACGCATCGCTACGTATTCTGTGCCATAAAAACGCCGTCCCGCAAGTGCGGGACGGCGCTGAAATGCAATTCTTTTTCCAAAGAAGCAAGCCGGGAGGCTTACTTCTGCCAGGTACGCTTCTTATGGCGGTTGGCGCGGAGCTGCTTGCGGCGCTTATGCTTATTGATCTTCGACTTACGACGTTTCTTCAATGAACCCATATTTTTTCTTCGTTTAGTACACCACTTTGTTCAGCGGATACTCTATGATTCCTTCTGCGCCGGCCGCCTTCAACTGCGGGATCAATTCGCGAACAACGTGCTCGTCAATGATCGTTTCAACCGCAACCCAGCCATCCTGACTCAGCTTGGAAATTGTTGGATTACGCAAAGCGGGCAAACTTTGCAACAATTTTGCGAGGTTCTTCTCGGCAATATTGAGCTTCATACCCACCTTCGTCTCGGCTTCCATGGCCGCGCGGAGTAGCAAAGAGATCGTCTCGATCTTCTGCTTCTTCCACTTGTCCTTCCACGAACTATGATTCGCGATCAACCGCGGCGTGGATGTCAAAAGCGTGTCCACGATGCGTAACTTGTTCGCGCGCAACGAGGAACCTGTCTCTGTCACTTCCACGATCGCGTCCACCAGTTCATGCGCCTTCACCTCCGTGGCACCCCAGGAGAACTCCACTTCCGCCTTCACCTTGTTCTTGCGGAGATAAGACTTCGTCAGATTCACCACTTCCGTGGCTATCCGCTTGCCCTGCAAATCTTTAACCGTCTTCACCGGCGATTGTTCCGGCACGCACAGCACCCATCGGGTCGGCTGGCGCGAGATCTTGCTGAAGATGAACTCGCCCACTTCTTGCACGTCCGAGTTGTTCTCTTTGATCCAGTCATGCCCCGTGATGCCGCAATCCAAGTAGCCATGCTCCACGTAACGGCTGATCTCCTGCGCGCGGATCAACCGAATGTCCAGCTCCACGTCATCCACATACGGGATGTACGAGCGGCTGCTCACCTGGATGTTAAACCCCGCCTTCGCCATCTTCTCGATGGTGGCGTCCTGCAAACTGCCCTTCGGCAATCCGAACTTTAATACCTGTTTGCTCATTTCAAAAATTCTTTTCATCAACCCGCTACCAATCACTGACTGATAGTTTTGCGTCCGATCACCTTGACGCTCCCGTTCACCAGTCTTCCCAAAGCTTCCGGATACAGTTCCCGTTCCGCCACCTGCACCCGTTCATGCAACGTCGCTGCCGTGTCATGATCCATCACCGGCACTGTGCGTTGAGCGATGATGGCCCCGGTATCGATCCCGGAATCCACGAAGTGAACCGTGCAGCCCGTATGCTTCACGCCGTAGTCCAACGCCTGCTTCCACGCTTCCAACCCCGGAAACGATGGCAGCAAAGAGGGGTGAATATTGATGACTTTGCCCTCGAATGCACGGAGAAAATCACCTTTCAAGATGCGCATGAATCCCGCCAGCACGATCCATTCGACTCCCGCTGACTGCATCGCCGCGATATATTCCCGCTCCGCCACCTCATCCAGCTTCGTGCGAAACTTGCCCGGCGCGACGTATTTGGCCGGCAGATCCCGCTCCTTCGCCCGGTCCAGAATGCCCGCGGTCTCCACGTCGCTCACCACCATGGCGATCTCGGCATTCAGCTTCCCAGCGGCACACGCCTCGGCAATAGCCACCATATTGGAGCCCTTACCGGACCCCAGAACACCCAATTTGACTTTCGGTTTTAACGACACGAGGCGTCATTTCTAGCGAAGGAAACGGCTGAAACAAGCAGGAAAAAATCTAAAGCCAAAGCTTTCCACTTCCGAGAAGACCAAAAGTTCAACTTAAAGAAAGGGTAAACAGCCGGATTGCCACGGCTGCGGCTTTCTTACTCGGGGATTTGCCCTCTACACCTTGTTCTTCTTTAAGACCGTCTGGATGGCCTCGCTGAGCATATACAGCTCAAACGGTTTCCAGAGCATCAGCCCCTTCACCCGCCGGATGAACTCATCGATCTTCGCATCGCCTCGATGACCGGTCATGAAGATGAACCGTTTGCAGAGGTGTGGTTTGGTTCGCTCCACCGCCAGATAAAACATATCTCCCGGCAGCTTGGGCATGGCCATGTCGCACAGGATGACATCGAAATCCGTGGCCATCACATGCTTCACTCCTTCCACCCCGTTTTCCACGGCGACCACCTCAAAATGCTGTTCAATCAGAAATTCCCGTAAGAGCAGGATGAAGTCCTTATCATCGTCCAGCACAAGGATTTTGCGCTTGTCCGGCGGCAACTCATCCTCGGGCACCTCATGGGTTTTCTCCTGTCCCGGGATGTAAAAGCGTTTTAGGCTCATTTAATAGACCGCAGGCGGCGGCGGAACACTGATTGATTTTTTTGCCAGTGGTGCGCGAGGCGGGAGTCGAACCCACAACCTACGGCTTCGGAGACCGTCACTCTATCCAGTTGAGCTACTCGCGCGCTGACTGACAAAAATAGGGCCGTAGCGGTAATCCACTCCCGGACCCATTTCCGTAACAGTACGGAACACGGGCCTAAAGCGGCAAGTAAATTGCAATGCCAATGCTTCAGAAAAATTGCCCTCCCGTGCCGTTCGGCTCCGTCTGCAGACGATGACGAATTAAGCAATCCACATATAGCCGCCGTTTAAATCGACTCCGAGTCTTCCAAGGAAATCGCCGTCGGCCCGCTGATCAGGGCCAACCAAGCCTCCGCTTCAGGGGACGTGACTTCAAATGGATTGGACAGTTCCAAGGTCTTTATCCCCGCCGCATCCAGCACCTCCCAATCCACATAATAACGCAGGTTTCGTTGGCTCAGCTCATGCATCAAACGTGACCGCAAGCCTGCCCGGGTGTTGTTCGGCGCCTCGTGCATCGCTTGGATGATGCCCTCGGCCGTAGGCGACCAGCCCGCCTCTTTCTTGTCCAGCGGTAAGGCCAGACTCCGCCCGGGTGATACGTGATGAAACTCCAAGTCCAAGGACTTCAGCCAGGGATCATCCCAATCCAATTTCTGCTCTACAATGAATTGCTCAAATAACCAGCGCTTGGTCACCCAATCCACCACCCCTACCAGCTCTTCGCGTTTCTTGCACAGGCGCTCAATCGTCCCCTGCCATAGCTTCAAAATCTCATCCGTCTCTTCGTCACGTCCGCCAAACTCGGTCTGCGCCTTACGCCGGAACAGGTCGAGCAGTTCCAGCGCATCCATCTGACGGCCATCACTCAAATGCACTAGCCAAGGACCCTCGGTATCATGAGAGAGCACGTGAAATGTCATGACCGCATCCGCGAGGGCGATCTCGGGCATCTGGTCCAATTCCAGCAAATCCAGCACCAGCGCTGTCGTGCCCACCTTCAACGCCAACGTGGCGGGCAGCACCGAGGTATCCCCATGCAGCAGATGCAACCGCCGATACTTGCGCCCATCCGCCAAAGGTTCATCCCGCGTGTTGATGATCGCGCGATTGAACTGCACCCACTCGAACAGGTCATTGTTGATATAATCCGCCCGCTGGCTGATCTGAAATTTCGGCACTTTACCCGTCGGAAACGGCGCATTCCCCTGTTCCACACCCGGTGAGGAACCGACCTTGCCTGCACCCACCATCACCAACCGCACCGTCAGGAAAGCCAGCAACGAAAGCACGTTTTTCTCAGTCAGAGGCGCGTGCCGGCGGACCAGATAATTCTCATGGCAACCAAACGTCGCACCCGAATAGTGGTCCACATTGTTTCGCACAAACCCCGCCGCCTCATGCAGTCCCAACTCGCGCAAAGCCAGGTTCAGCATCGTATCTCCGGCCCGGTCATACTTGATGACATCCCGCACCGTCATGCACTCCGGCGTGCAATATTCCAGATGCCCCATGTCCACATAGGCGCGACCACCATTGAAAAGAAAACCCCCATTGCCCGCCGGTTCATCCCAATCGCGCTGATGCAGATCGGGTAACCCGTAGCGATTCCCCTCGAAGAGCCAGTTCCGCACTTTGCCAATCAAACCCGCTGGTGCCCCGGCGTCATCGAGGAGGCAGCCATACTCGGTTTCGAGGCCGACGATACGGTTCATAAAAGCTTAGCCAGGTAAGTAAGGTGTTAGCGGCACATACCGCGCCAAATTGACGCTCTGCCGTTCCAGCAACGCGGCTTCCACCACCTTGCCAGTCAATTGTTCCCGGCACGTCAACGGCAGGCCATCCGTCAAATCCACCGTCTCCGGCAGCGATTGATTACGCACCAGCGCATCCCACGCGAGCAACAAGACCAACGACGCTTTCTCCGGCGGCAGCTTGGGATCAATACTGTCCTTCAACCACTTGGTCACAGAAGTCACCTGCTCCGGCTTGGATGCCGCCACCATCACGCCACCGTGTTGGATCACAAAGCCGCCGTCAAAACTCACTTGCACCAGCACGTCTTGCGCAGGCTTCTCCGCCACTTCCGCGAGCAATAGATTGATCATGAACGGCGCTTGAAAGATCTGCTCAAAACTTTGCTTCAACTGCGGGCTGAGGCCAAAACTAACCAACCGGCGCACATTCACATCCGCCGCCGCGCGCGTGAACGCCTCCAGATGCGCCGCATCAATGAGGATTTGCCGCACGCGCTCGATATCCGCCGGATGCCCCAGCGCCGCCATCGCCTGCCGGTCGAACACCTCAAACACCTTCGATTGCCCGCTGCCCACCCCCAACAGCAAGATGCCCGCATCCAGGCTGACCGCAAACACCGGTGAACCCGTGGCGATCTGTTGCTGCACGTAATCCCGGCGATTCGCGATCGCCTCCAGCCAGCGAAATGGTTCCTCGGTCATGCCTCCTCCTTCCGCGCGGCTATCTGCTCCGCCGTCTGCACATCTCGTACGCCATTGCCATCCAGCACTTTGATGACCGGCCAGACCGTTCGCGCCGGGTCCATGCCACCCGTCGCCGAATCAAACTCCGAAGCAACCGTCAGCGTGTCATGGGCGAAACGGATCGCGCGGGCCAGCGACATCGTCGAAGGTTTCACTTCGCCAAACCGTTCTTGAAAACTCAAAACACTCCGCACCGTGCCTGAACCGGAACCAGACGCCGCAAACGCCACTGCTTCAAACTGCGCACCCAAGGGATCGTAAAAATAAATACGCGGCACCATCTTGTCCCCCTGCGCTTCCACCGTCGCAAACACCGGTGCCACCACCCCTACGCCCTGCAAAGTCAGCGGCAGGTTCTCGCGCAGCAATCGCGCCAGCGCCCTCACCTTTGCTTCGAGACTGAGCGGCTGCAACTGACTGCGCCGATAGTAGGCAAATGACACCTGCATCACCCGCGCCATCTCAAAAGCCATCGCGGGCACACCAGCAATCGCCAGCACCGAATGCCGGTCGATCTCGATGATTTTGTTCACGTCATCAGCCACGATGACATTGCCGGCCGTCGCCCGGCGGTCCCCCGCTACCAGCACGCCATCCCGATAACGAAAGGCAAAGACGGTCGTGGCATGCGTCTGTTCGGGCGCACGCGTAGAAGCCTCCGCGGCCAAAGGCCGCAGGTTGTTCTGGGCCAGCAGCCCAAGGAAATCCCCTGCTATCCCGGTGCTCATTTTATTGGCCGGTGCGTTGGCGATAGCGCCGCGCCTGGTCCGGATCGACCTTGCGCATCCGCTTCAGAAGTTCCTCCGTATTCGGCTTTTCCACCTGGGGTTCCCGGGGGCCTTCGCCACCGCCACCACCGGGTGAGGGAGGAGCCGGACGTTGTTTCTGAGTTTGATCAGGCATAACTAAGTCTCCGCAATGGCTTGCAGGTCATCGGGCGTCACCGCCCGCTCTACACATTGAGCATAGCGCAAAACATCCTCCGGCGCGAATAAATCCAGCAACGAAATCCGCAACCGCCCCTCGCTTCCCCGCAAGGTCACATGGTCCCATTGTGCGGAGATAACGGCATCGGCGAACTTGCCCACGCACCGGCCCCGAATCCATGCCCGGGTATCCTTCGGCGGCAGCGATATCGCTGCCTGCACCACCTTCTCGTCCGGCACATCCCGCATCACGCCCGCATGTTCCAATCCGGCGTGCAAACCTTCCGCCTCATCCACCAGATGATAGGCCAAGTCCAAGCTGCGCAACCACGGATCATCCTCCGGCACATTCTCCGCCACTTGAAATTCGCGCACCAGCATCAGCTTCGCCACCCAGTCCAAGCGGTCGCGACATTTCCGGTAATCCTGTTCCAAATCATTCAACGCCGTTTCCCAGTCAGCCACCAATATCTGCCGCTCCGGCGAACTCAAATCACAAATCTCCTTCACACAAGCGAGGTAATGCCGCTGAATCTCCAAGGCCGTGCTCTGTTTCTTGCCGTTCAAAGCCACTTCCCACTTGTAACTGACATCCTGCGAAATCGCGGGCAACGCCGCCAACGGGTCTTTCAATCGCGGATGCAATCGCTTCGGGTCCAGCACCAGCGCCTCCAAGACCAAGGCCGTCGCACCCACTTTCAGACGCGTCGCAAACGGCGACATATTCGCATCCCCGATGATGACGTGGAACCGGCGATACAAGCGAGCGTTCGCATGCGGTTCATCGCGCGTATTGATGATTGGCCGCCGCTGCATCGTGTCCACGCTCTGCAATTCGCTAAAAAAATCGCTGCGTTGCGCGATCTGAAATCCCGGCGCTTCAAACGCATCCTCTGCCTCGATGCCAAACTTCCCTGCACCCGCGTAAATCTGTCGCGTGACTAGGAATGCCTCCATGCCTTCCGCCAACGTCGCCCAAGCTAATGAACGCGGCAGCAGGTAATTCTCATGGCAACCGTAACTGTGCCCCCAGAAATCGGTATTGTTCTTATACACCCGCACCTTGGCTCCCCGTCGTTCGGAAAGCTTCTGCGCACAGGCTTCCACGATGCGTTCCCCCGCCCGGTCTTGCAGCACGATGTCCGAGAAGGAGCGGCACTCTGGCGTGCAGTATTCGGGATGAGCGTGGTCATTGTAGAAACGTGCCCCATTCGGCAGCACCAAGTCGCTCTTGATCTCCTCGAAGCTCAGTTCCCGCTCTTCATCCTGCCGGGTGTAATTCGCCTCATCGTAATCCTGGCGCAGCTCCAGCACGCGAAACCCACGCATGTCCAGATGCGGGTCTTCCGCCGAATAATCCCACCGCTGCCTTACGCCTGCAAAAGCCGCACTGCGAACGAGGTCGATGGACTCCTGCACAACGTCCAACTCATCCGCACCATCCCGCGCAATGCCATACTCGGTCTCAATCCCGAATAAAATGGGCAGCGTATCCATATCTAAAAATTCTGTAGCGCAGGTTGTCAACCTGCTGTGTCGCCGACTGGCAGTCGGCAGAGCAATCATTCTTTTGTAGCCTTGCGGATTACCAATCCGCGACACAGCAGACTGCCAGTCTGCGCTACGTTTTAGACGATTTGCGCCGCATACCCTTGCGCCTTGCGTGGTCGTATAGGCGTCAGTCGCGCCACATTCTCCGGGTCCAAATCCGTGAGCTTCAACCAATCCTCCGTCATATCATTCGACGGGAACAAACTGCTCTCCGTATATTCCTGCCGCAACGCCGCCAGCAAATCCTCATACGTGATGGGTGATTCCGCACCCGCCGTAATCGACCGCTGGATCGCCGCCGCCTTGGCCCGCTCCACAACCGCCGCGATGATCGCTCCACTCGCGAAATCACCACGATAAAACGTCTCTTTGCGCCCACTGCGATAGTTCACTTCCAGGAACGCGTTCTCATCCGTTTTCGCGTAATGCGCCTCGACCATCTTGCGGGCCAGCTCACTGCCCGGTTCCGCCAGCGGCAACGTATCGCGCAGATAAATCTCATAGATGGCCCGCGCTCCTTCTATATCCGGACGCGCCACCTTAATCTTTCGATCCACCCGGCCCGGCCGCAAAATCGCCGGATCAATCAAGTCCGCCCGGTTGGACGCAAGGATGATCACCACATTTGATAAAGCTTCGAGCCCGTCCATCTCCGCGCAAAACATCGGCACCAGCGTGCTGGACATGGAATTGAACCGGCCCCCATGCCTCACTCCGAGCAATGACTCTGCCTCATCCATGAAGAGAAATGCCAGATAGCCTTCCGCCGCCCGTTCCCGGCATTGCTGGAAAAGGTCGCGCACCTGCCGCTCGGATTCACCCACCCACATGTTGAGCACCTCCGGCCCCTTGATGTGCAGGAAAAACTCCGGATGATCCACGCCCGTCTGCTGCTTCAATTGCTGGCGCAAGTTGTAAGCCGTCGCCTTGCCCAGCAGCGTCTTCCCGCAACCGGGTGGCCCATGCAGCAGAAAGCCTTTGGGTATCCGATGATCAAAACGTTTGTAGAGATCGCGATGGAGAAACGGCAGTTCAATCGCATCACGAATGGATTTCACCGCCTCCGCCTGTCCGCCAATTTCAGACCAAGGCACTTCGCCCACCACGTCCAACGTACGATCAATGCGCTTCCCGTGACCAATGACTTCCAACGCTATGCGCTGATTCGCATCCAGCCGCACTTCCATGCCCGGCTTCAGTTTCTCTTTAGCGAGCAAGGCCGACCGTTGCACCACCAGCGGCATCACGCCGGATTCCTGACCGATACGCAACCGCCCATCCGAAAGCGTCTCATCCACCCGCACAATCGGACCATGTTGGTCAAAGCCCAAACTCCGCGTGACCGCAAACGCTTCATTGCACAAAACGCGTTGACCAGGCTGCAAACTGGTCAGCGGCAAATCGGGATCCAGCTTGCAGACGTAATCTGTTCCTCCGACACAGACATGCGCCTGATTATCTTGGAGCGCGGCGAGAAAAGTTCCAATCCGCAGAGCCGGTGAACGCAACTTCTCCACCGCCTGATCCAGTTTTTCGATGACCTCGCGCGCCTGGTCATTCATCTCCTCCATCGTCGTGATGCGATCCCGGAGATAGACCAGATCCAACAACACGCTGCTCCGCGCGGGCATCTTGGTGGCGATGAGGTCCAGCAACTGCAGGGTGGAAAGTGAATCAAGATCCTCGCGGCTCAGCAGGTCGGCCAGTGGTAGCGACGTGGGATCACCGGGAACGGATGTTTCCGGCTTGGGTAACGGGTTTGGAGTCCCCGGCTGCTTCTTTTGCCCAGCCATGCAGAAACAGTAAGCTGTTTCACCCAGAACGCAACCGGCAGAAATAAGGTGATGTCGGCATCTTGCCGACAGAAAAAACACCCGAAATCAGGTGTGTTTGTTAAATCCTTGGGCAGCTATGCAAATCAATGTGCCCTTACTGCCGACTGGAAGCACGGCAGCACATTACTTCTCCAAACTCTTCCCCAGCGCCGCCACAGCCGTCTTCACCGATTCAATCAATTCCGGTGGCTCCACCGCCTGCGCATGACCACCCCAGCCCAGAATCCATCGCTGCACCTCAATCAAGCTGGACAACTTCATGGTCAACTCCGCGCCCCCACCGGCCAACTCTTTAAGCTGTTGCGAGGGATGCCAACGCTTCTCTCGGATGTAGTCCGCTGCGAATTCATCAAAGCGGATGACCACCTTGCTCTCCTTCTGCCCGGAATGAACGCCAAAGCTGTCCCGCAGCCGTTTCTCCAGGGAGAATTTCTCCGGTCGCTCAAATTTTTTACCGGTGTGCTCAGCGCTCACGATGCGTGCCGGCGCAAAGGTGCGGAGGTCATTCCGCAGATGATCGTAGGCGAAGAGGAACCACTCGCCGTTGATGTTCGCCAGATGATACGGATCCACCACCCGCTCTTCCGGCTCCTTCTTGCCCGGCTTGCGATACTGCAACTTGAGCTGCTTGCAAGCACCCGCTGCTTTCCCCAACAAGTCAAAGATTTCCAGATTCAGGATCGGCTCCGCAGTCGTCCGGAAAGAGATGGTTTGCTCCCAATCCGCCAGATTCAGCGACACAGTATCGGGAAGCGACGACGCCATCTTCTTGAAGGCCGAGACCAGGGGTCGCTCGAAATTGGTGCCGCGATATTGCTGCAAGGCTTTTTCCGCCACCAGCAACGCGAAGAGTTCGCCTTCGGTGATCTGCAGTGTGGGGAAGGCGCTGACTTCCTCCGTGTAGTAATAACCTTTCCTGAGCTGATCATAGGCCAGGGGCAGATCCATGCGGTCACGCATGAACTCCAGGTCACGCTGGATGGATTTGGCGCTGACCTCCAGCTCTTGAGCCAGCGAGGTGCCGTTAGGAAATTTGCCGGCTTTGATCTCCTGATGGATGCGCATCATCCGGTCCACCGGTGGGCGCGTGGAGAGTGAAGCACGGGGTTTTTCTACTTTCTTGATCGCACGTTTGGCCATGTTCAATTTCCCGGTTTCAGATATGCCTCCGGCTCCTGTTGATAAAACTTCTTCAGTTCTTCGTAGAGCGCGGGATGATTCTTCCTCATCTGCCGCGGTTTTTCAAAGAAACATTCCGTGGCCACGGCAAAAAATTCGGCCGGATCACTGCCGCCATAGTCATCTATGACCGTCTTGCGCCCTTTTTTGATCGCCTCCTGAAGCTGCTGGTATTCCGCGCCTAAAATCCGACCCCATGTCTGATAACGCGCCTGACGTTCCCGCCAACTGGTCGCCGGTAATTCTGGGGCTCCATCCGCCCGCCCGTCCTCTTGGTCGAGTTGATGCGCGAATTCGTGATAAACCAAGTTATGGCCATCCATCGCGTTTGCCGCGCCTGATAACGTGGCATCCCAAGCCAGCACGACCACACCGGCGTCGCACGATTCCCCCAAACGCCCTTGCTGTTGATGCTCTATATGCTGGTCGCCATGGCGCGTCGCTCCTTTGGCAAAATAGGCGGAAGGATACACCAAGATCGTTTTTAATGCCGGATAGCACTCCACTTCCCGGTTCAGCAACAGGAAGCAGGCTTGAGCGGCGATCAGCACCCGGACTTCATCCGTGATCTCTTGCCCGCCACAACCTTCAAAAACTTTCTCGCCCAAGAAAACTTGGATCAAATCTTCCAGCGCCTCGCGGCCTTCGGCATCCAGCCGCTCATAAAAAGGAAAACGGCGCAGCAGGATGTCCTGCCACGCCGTGGGAAAAGGCTGTGCTTTCAGTTGTTCGCGCCGACGCCGTTTAAAGAACCCAAACATGCCGGGTAATTCAGGCTGCAGACGCGAAATACTGCCTTAGCCGACCAGCTTCGCGAGCAATTCGTCGTTCGTCTTGTGCTTCTTGAGCGCGGCCTGGAGCGTTTCCATGGCCTCGACCGGGTTCAGATCCACCATCATGCGGCGAAGCTTGCGGATGGATTCCAGATTCTTCGGGGCGAACAGTTTCTCTTCCTTACGCGTGCCCGACTTCGGGATATCGATGGCCGGATACAGACGGCGGTCGGAAAGCTTGCGGTCCAAGATGAGTTCCATGTTACCCGTGCCTTTGAACTCCTGGAAGATCAGTTCATCCATGCGGCTGCCGGTATCCACCAGCGCCGTGGCGATGATGGTGAGCGAGCCACCGTCTTCGATATTACGCGCGGCGGCGAACATCTTGCGGGGGATTTCCAAAGCGCGGGCATCCACACCACCGGTCATCGTACGACCGCTGCCGCCATGCACGCTGTTGTAAGCGCGGGCCACGCGGGTGATGGAGTCCAGCAGCACGAGCACGTCCTTGCCGCATTCCACCATACGGCGGCAGCGCTCGATCATGAAGCGGGAGAGGCGAACGTGCGTTTCCAGGTCCATGTCGTTCGAGGAGGCGACCACTTCGGCCTTCACGGAACGTTGGAAATCGGTGACTTCCTCGGGGCGCTCATCGATGAGCAGAACGATCACGTGCACTTCCGGATGATTGGCCGTCACCGCGTTGGCGATCTGCTTGAGGATGGTCGTTTTGCCCGTGCGGGGCGGGGCCACGATAAGACCGCGCGTGCCTTTACCGATCGGCGTGACAAGATCGATGATACGCGTCTCAAGGATGTCAGGTGCGGTCTCCAGCGTAAATTTTTCCAGCGGATCGATCGACGTGAGGTTCTCGAAGCGCACCAGCTTGGTGTAATCGGCGAACGGCATGCCGTTGACCTGATGCACCTCGCGGAGCTGCGGGCTGTTGCCACGATGGGGCGGTTGCAGGGCACCGCCAACCAGTGCGCCTTCCCTCAGGAAGCTGCGTTTGATGGTATCGGGCGTGACGAAGATGTCCGAGGGTTTGGGTTGGAAACGGTTGTCCGGGGAACGAAGAAAGCCAAAGCCCTTCTCTGATATTTCCAGATAACCGGAACCTGTTTCCGGTGTATTAACTAACGGTTTGCTCATAGATGTATCGACTAAAAAGAGTGCCACCCTGACGGCCCGCCAAGAACATCAATCAATGATGAAGTCCACTTGGAACGATGAATCGTCTAGGGAGAACCGGAACCCAAGAACATTGAAACTGAGAAAAACTGACTGGGCCGGTTTGTACCTGCAACTCGGCAGTAACTAAACCTAATAATGTGTTATTGCAACTAGTTTTTTGTATTATTCTCTCAACTATACCATACCCCACGTAGAAAGCATCGGGCTTTCAATATCTCGGACTAGGGTTTGATCCTGCTGGTTCAATCTTTGTCCGGAATCAGGGCAACCTCTTGCGGCACAAGCCCCTAGATTCAAGCTCGAACGCCTGTCAGGGAGTCTGCTGCAGAAAAAGTTGGTGCGGTTAGCAGGACTTGAACCTGCATGGGTTTCCCCACTACCACCTCAAGGTAGCGCGTCTGCCAATTTCGCCATAACCGCAACCGGGCCGTAATTGAACCTTGAAATTCTGCGAGTGCAAGCTGATTTTATCACTAACCCGATTGAACTGTCTGAAAAGGTTTCCCGGAGGGTTATTCGGGATTTCCTAATGGATTTTTTCATCGGGCGAAAATAAGATTCAAGCCATGCCAGAGAAGAACACTAGCGAGATCCCCCGGGACGTGCGGGATTTGTTTGAAAAAGGTAATTCGGCGGTCCAAAAGGAAAACTGGGATTATGCCTTTCTCTTTTATTTGCAGGCCCTGCAAAAGGAACCCGGTTATCTGGAGTGCCGTCAGGCTTTGCGGGCCGCCCAAGTCTCCAAGGCGAACCGGTCCACGAGCTTTTTCAAAAAAGTGATGGGTGCGGCAGGCAGCTCCCCGGCCATTGCCAAGGCCAACATGCTGGTCACCAAGAAACCTTTGGACGCCATCGCCACGTGCGAAGACATCCTGAACTCAGATCCCAACAACACCACCGCGCATAACCTGCTGGCCCAGGCGGCGCTGAACGCGGATCTGCCCAAGACGGCCATTTTCTCGCTGGAGAATAATCGGAAGAATAATCCGAACGATCGCGGTGTCGCGATGTCATTGGCCAATGCCTACATCGCGGCCAAGATGTTTTCCAAAGCGGAGAACATCTATCAAGACCTGCTGAACAAGGACCGGAACGACACCGAGGTGGCCGTGCTCCTGAAGAATCTTTCGGCGAACAAGACCTTGCAAGAAGGCGGCTACGAAGCTCTCGCTGATGGCAAGGGCTCCTACCGCGACATTCTTAAGAACAAGGAAGAAGCCATCGCGCTGGAGCAGGAGAACAAACAGGTCCGTTCCATCGAGCAGACGCTCAAGCTGCTGGATGAAGCCGTGGACAAGCTCCGCGCAGACCCGTCCAATTTCATGCAGGCCAACATCGTGGCCGATCTTTACGTCCAGGCCAAGGACTACGCCAAAGCCATCAAGTATTACACCATGTTGATGGAAGTGGGCGCGGGCGATGCCAACATGGAACGCACCGTCAATGAGCTCAAGGCCAAGCAATTCGATCAGCAGATCATCGCCTTGGACAAGGAATCGCCGGATTACGCGCAAGTGCGTGCCGAGATCGAACGTCAGAAGGCGGAATACCAGATCGAAGACGTCAAACGTCGCGTGGACAAGTATCCAAACGACTTGCTCATCCGTTACGATTTCGCCGTGATGTTGCTCAAGCTAGGCCGTTACAATGAGGCCTTGCAAGAGTTCCAAAAGACACGCAACCACGGCAATCGTCGTGTGCCCTCCCTCGTCAACATGGCCCGCATCTTCTCGGCCACCGGCAAGAATGATTTCGCCATCGCGCGTCTGCAGGATGCCCTGAAGGAAAAGGTGGGCATGGACGAAGAGAAGAAGGACATCCTCTATCTCTTGGGCGATCTCTACGAGAAGATGGGCAAGGGCGAAGAAGCCATCGAGCAATACAAAGTCATCTACGAGGTGGACATCGGCTACAAAGATGTCGCTGGCAAAGTGGATGCCTACTACGCGGCGAAGAAGTGATGGCCGGAGGGGTCGTTATGGACTCTGATGAGCAGCAATCGACCATCCGCCAGCTTCAAGAGACACTGAAGAAGAAACGCGCGTGGGATAGGGAGAGAAAAGATCTCCACTATCGGTTGGGTGAACTCTACGAGAAAACGGGCCAGAGCGAACTCGCCATCGAACAGTTCAAGGTCATCTACGAAGAGGGACATCGGCTACAAGGATGTCGCTGACAAAGTGGATGCTTATTGGGAAGCGAAGAAATAAGGCGCAGCAAATCTAAATAGAAAGGCCGGTCCATGAATGGACCGGCTTTTTTAATGGTTTCCAATCTCACGCCGGGTGAGGCCACTTTCCTGTTCGCTTTCGCCGGGGGCGGGAACTAAATGAGTAAGATGGAAGACTGGAAACTAATACGGGAGTATGTGGACCAAGGCTCGGAGACGGCCTTCACCACGTTGGTTAACCGGCATCTGAGCTTGGTTTATTCTGCGGCCCTGCGCCGGTCGGGCGCTTCCCATACCGCTGAGGAAATCGCCCAGAACGTATTTTCCCTGCTCGCCCAGAAAGCCCACACGTTGCGTTCAGAAACCGCTTTGGCCGGTTGGCTCCATCAGACCGTTTGTCATCTCACCGCCAAGCATTGGCGGACCGAATACCGCCGTCGGCAACGCGAACAGGAAGCCATGCATATGAGCGCCCCACCCTCTCACACCGAAGCTACGTGGGATGAACTGGCTCCCTTTCTGGACGAGGCGATGTCCCAGTTACCCGAAGAGGATCGCTCAGCTTTACTGCTCCGTTTCTTTCAAGGGAAAGCGTTCATTCAAGTAGGACTGAACTTAGGCATATCGGAGGACGCGGCCCGGATGCGGGTCAATCGCGCGCTTGGAAAACTGCGGCAGTTGCTGGCCGATCAAAAAATCACCTGCACTACGGCGTTGCTGGGAACATTGCTGCTGGAGCACTCCGCCACCGCTGCGCCAGCCTCGGTGGCCGCCTCTGTTCAAGCAGCAGCCAAGACCGCGCAGACGGTCGCTTCCGTTTCGCTGCTAAAAACTATCTTCTCGGGACTAACATCTGGCAGTTTAAAAACTGCTGCGGCCGCCTGTCTTGTCGCCACCTGTCTACTGCTCAGTCTTCACTTGGCGATGCGTAAAGAATCCAAGGGCTCCGCTCTCGTGGTTGACTCAAAAACAACGATCACCGCCCAGCAGAAAGGTGAAGTCGCACCCAAAAATGCTCCTAGGCTACGGCTGACTGCCAAGCCGAAAGCTGCAGATAGCGCACCAGCCAAAGCCGGATACACCATGACCGAACCTCAGGCCTGGTACGAACAAGCCATGGTTCATCAGCGGGAAAAGCGTCTAACTGAAGCTGAGGATGCCTACACCAAATCTGTCGCCCTATTGGATAGCGGTGAGGGTCGCTGGCCCTTTTTCACAGATGTGTATTTCACGCGGGCCACATTTTACGGTGAAGCCAAAAACTATGCTGCCGCAATCACCAACTACACGCGAATGCTTGAATTCGAACCCAAACGGTTTGAAGCCCTCTTCAACCGAGCCTCTTGCTACAACAGTTTGAGCAAATCAGCCCCAGCCCTTGCAGATTACACCACTATCATCACGGATCCCAACACAGATTTCTCGCACAACGGGGACAAGCCAGAACGCCTGCTCGCCCTCACTTACGAGTATCGCGGGAAAATTTATGATCAACAAAAGCAATACGAGCAGGCGGTCGCCGACTTTTCGGAATCCTTGCGTCTGGCGCCGGATGGCAACGACAGCATGATAGTTTATTGGCGGCGCGGTCTGGCTTACCGGGCTGCTCAACAAGTCGAAAAAGCGGTTGAAGACGCGAACTTCATGTCGGCTCGCGCATTGGAAATAGTGGGCAGTCCGGACGCCAAATCCGAACAGGTTCGTGAAGCCTTGGAAATCACCCGTTTCGCCTGCGAGATTATCAAGCCACCACAAGCATTTCAGTTAGAAGCCCGGGCGGCTGCCCAAGCCAGAAACGGCAGATTTGATGACGCCATCAAAAATCAGCAACAGGCGATCAATATAGCTACCACCGCCGGTGACGGGAATCTTCAGACGATGCAGTCCCGATTGGAACTTTATCGGTCTGGCAAATCGTTACCGAAAGAAACGACACAGCGCCAGTGACTCCCAGCCAGTACCCCCATTGGCCTAATTATCCCGCTTCAAGAGATAGCTCGCGATGCTTTCCAGCGCCACGGCTTTGCCCTTGAACGGTTTCAGCGCGGCAAATGCTTTGTCCGTGAGTTGCTTGGCGATCTTCTTGGATTTCTCCAAGCCGACGATGGAAGGATACGTGGCCTTCTGGGCGGCGGTGTCCTTGCCAGCGGTCTTACCGAGCTTCTCGCTGGTCTGGGTGACGTCGAGGATGTCGTCGATGACTTGGAAGGCGAGGCCGACGTTGTAACCAAAATCCGTAAGCGCTTGGAGTTGGGCGGGCGTGCAGTTCGCGCTCATGCCGCCGAGCCGCACGGAGCAGCAGAGCAGCGCAGAGGTCTTGCGCTCGTGGATGTAGCGCAGTTCGGGCACGGAGAGCTTCTTCCCCTCCCCTTGCAGATCCGCCGCCTGACCGGCGATGAGTTGCAGGGAGCCGGAGGCCTTCGCGATCTCCAGAATCAAATCCTTATGCGAATAACGCGGCCAACCTTTGCTCAAGGCCGCGATTTCAAACGCCTGCGTGAGCAACGCGTCGCCAGCGAGAATCGCCATGCCTTCACCGAAGACTTTGTGGTTCGTCAGCTTGCCACGGCGGTAATCGTCGTTATCCATCGCAGGCAGATCGTCGTGGATGAGCGAGTAGGTGTGAATGCATTCCACGGCGCAGGCGAGCGGCAAGGCGGGCTCGATCTCACCACCACAGGCTTCCGCTGCCGCGAGGCAGATGGCGGGGCGGATGCGTTTGCCACCGGCGAAGATGGAGTAGCGCATGGATTCATGCAGCACGGCGGGTTTGGTCTTGGCCTTGGGCAGAAATTGGTCCATCGCATCGTTCACTTGCGCGGTGCGCTCAGCGAGATACGCGTTCAGGTCAAAAGTCGCCGTTTTGCTGGCAGACTTGGAAGAGGCGGTCGGCATGGGGAGGTTTTCTACGGAAACATGCCCCCGAGCGCAAGCGATGAGTGAAAAGTTCGGGCGCAGACAAGGCAAGGGCTCTGGGCTAGGAAGGAACAAGTGCCCGCTTCACCAAAGCTTCCTGCGGGCAAACCCCGACACTAAAACACCGGGGTGAAATGCATACGGTTCGGGAACCTTTGGCATTGAGAGAATTTTCTGAGTTTGAAAGGTTCGCAGATTGCCAATCTGCGACACAGCAGGCTGCCAGCCTGCGCTACGTGGTGTGGCGATGGAAAATCTTCGGTTGTAATTTACTGGAAGGCAATCTGTTGCGTTTGGGAGCCGGTTTTCGGTGATTTTTTGTTTGGAAATTGACGGCGTTTGGGTAGTCTTCTTTGTGCTGACAACTCGTTGTCGGTAAAGGAGAGGTGTGAGCGGTGGTTGGCTCTTTCGGAGAACAAGCAGCCCCGGTCAGGAATCCTCAAAGTCATCAAGCATGATGGTGCATTGCGTACATTATTACACGTGCATGGTTGTGTGCCTGCGTTGGCGGGGAGATGGCGATCCTTATGGAGTCATTGCAGATTTGTGAGTGTATCGGGCGTATGGATCAGGGTCCGTAAGCCGGAGGGTGAACGAGACGTCGGTCGTCTAGGATAGATGAGACCGGGGAATCTCTAGTAGCCACTGCGGAACCGGCCGGGTCAGGGACTTACGCTAAATCTGAACTCTCAATCGTAGGGAGGGAGGAAACGATACCGCACAGGGGTCGGATGGTTTCATTGTTCTTTGACATAGTTCCCTAAAGGGAATGCAGAGGTCGAAGTTCGACTTCCGAGTGGGGGAAGGGAAAGTGCTGGGCGTTTTTAACACGCTTGGCGCGCTCAACCCTCACCCCAGCCCTCTCCCTGGCCGAAGTTCGGCTTCCCAAAGGGAGAGGGAGAAGGAGTCGTGTGCTTCGGCGGTGGTGGGGCTTGGTTATCGGGGTGCCTTGACGGAAAAGGTCAGGGCATCGCGGCAGCAATGCCCTACCGTGCCAGGGTTTTGGCTTCTGCGTTTCTTTGCGAAGTGGCTGGCGAGGGTTTCGATTTGGGAGGTGTGGACTGGTTGCTAAAGTGCCGCAGGACAGGATGCAATCGCGGAGTGACACACTGAATGGATCGGGCGGGAAGGCGCGCTTTGGGGAATGGTTAATAAAGTTCAAAGGTGAGGCCGCTGGTTAGCCGGGGTCACTCCGTGCGCTATTATGGGCGCGGGGTGAAACCGGTTAACCGGGGGCGCCTCCTGACATTGTCGCTGAAGAAGGCTGTGTCAGGAGGCGCCCTTTGCCGGTGCCGTAGCGCGACTCTCCTTGACCGCCCCATTATTGCGCGGTCTAGTAAGTCAGGTTTCTATGAAACTGCCTCGCTGCTTCATTCCTGCTGTTGCCCTGGTGCTCCTGCATTTTCTCGTGTGGACGGCCAGAGGACAACCAACCGGGTCACAGCCACCGGCGGTCGATATCACCGCCCTGGAGCGTTCGCTGAAACTTTTGCAGTTGGAGTCCAAACTGCGCGTGCTGCAGCTTTATTACGAACAGGCGGGGTTTTTCATTCCGTCAGAATGGCCGGAGCGCGTGCAGGAAGAGCATCAGGCTTTAATGACAGAACTTGGCCAGGCTTCCTCGCTGAAATCCGCGGGGCTGGATAGCTGGCTGGAACAGAGCAAGAAGGCGAGAGAGAACGAAGTGTTGCAGATGGTGGAGTTCATGGAGAAGCACCTCCCTACCCTGCTCAAAAAAGACAAGGCGTCAGCCGAAGAGAAACAGGTGGAGATCAAAGCCCGGGAATTGCAGAACAAGAAGAACCTGACAGCACAAGAAATCTCCAAGTTCATCACACAGCAAACGTTGCCGGTAGTTCTGAACGGAGCGGACCAGACCGATGCGGGCATACGGCGACGCTTCTCCGAACAATGGCGGGTCGCGGCGGAAGAGATTTATCGCGGTGCCATCAAGGATGGGCGGAATTTGGCCGATAGCATCGCGCAGTATGAAAAGGACCGGTTGGCCGTGGAAGCGCGGTTGGTCTTCTTGAAATCGGTGGAGGAACATCTGGAAGTGCTTGGAACCATCCGCGATCCAATGGACAAGCTCCAGGAAACCGTGGAGGAAAAAGGCATCGGGAAACTGCAGGAATGGCTCTCAACGAATTACAAGGATGTGCCGGATGAATATGTGAAAGAGACATGGGGCAAGGTGAAGGAGGAATACGGCGGTGCCAAAGAACTCTACGACAAGATCGGCGAGCTGGACAAGGACATGACGCTGAAAGGCAATCCCACGGCGATGGGGGCAGCCAAGCGCTTCACCATCCTCAGCACCCTCTACAAATACACGCTGGGCAAGGTGGCGGATTCTCCCGCCATGAAAGCCTTGGGGCCGGTGAAAGATTTTCTCGAATACTACGGCAACGCCTTGGAGCTCATCCCAGAGATCGCGAAGAAAACGCAGGCGCTGGTGGACAACATCGACCAGCAGCACAAGGGTGTGCGGGCGCTGGATATCTGGACGACGGTGATGCCCAACATCGAACCCGGCCGCTTGCGGTCCCTGTCTTCCTATGAAGTGTTCAACATGCAAGTGGCGACGGATGCGGAGATCGATGAGTCTTCACCGAATGCGCGGTATTATTTCATCGTGGAGAAGACGGTCATCCCGCGCGGTTACGCCAGCTTCACCAAGGAACAGTTTCAGCGCCTCCTGCAAGCGATCGCGGATGAACGTTTCCTCAACGCGCATGGCGACAGTTCGCGCGGCGCGATGGATTGGGTCACCGAGAACATGTTCGAGTGGCGCTCGGTGAATCTCGCCTCGCCCCGGGTATCTGACTCTTACCTCACGGAGCTGAAAACGAATGCCAAGAAAACTCCTTTCACACAAAAAGAGATGGTCGATCTGGCTTTCGGACAACCGATCACTTTCAAGGACGAACAATGGTCGGCTGAAAAATTTCGCGCCAAGGCGGAAGCGGAATTGGAACAGCGGGCCAGAGAATTTACGGCACGCCTGGCATCGCCAAATTTCAACCGGTCCAAGATGTCGCAATGGCATGCGTTCAATCTCCTGCTCATCAAGCACACCGTGGCCTTCAACCCGAAACAGATCGTGCGCCTGTTCGCCTTCTATCAGGAGAGCGAGGCGAACGCAGCGCACTTGGAGAAATATATCCTGCGTCTGGGTGAAGAACGAGCTGCGCGTGCAAAGGGAATTCCCAAGGCGGGCATCCCGATGATCACGCAGCCGGCGGGCGGGTTCACCATCCAGCCCGGACAGACGGTGGAACTGACCGCGCATGTGAATGTCAGCGACCTCGCCCCCGGTCGAACGGTGCCCGCCGAAGTCACGTGGTCGCTACCGCCTTGGGCACTCGCGATGGCTCCCTCCAAGGTGGAACTGGTCAATGGCATCCAGCAATTCACCTACCGTCTGATCGCGCCTAAGGATCTAAAGCCGCAGGTGATCGAAACGAAAGTGAACGTGAAGGTGCCGGGTGAACCGGTTGAGAATGCCTTGGCCGCGGTGACCAAGGCGACTGGGCAAAACCTCCCGCCCGGTCCCAAGGGCAGACCGGAAACCAGCGTCTCCCTGCCCAGCACGGAACTCCCATTCGCAACAGCAACTCCGCCCGCTCCTGCGCGTGATTTCAAGCATGTCGGTAAATTTGAAGTGGAAGCGGCCGGGCCCATTTCTATCACAGTGAACCGGGGGAAAAGTTATCCGGTGCGCACCGTTGTCGAAGTGAACTGCGATCTGCTCTTCAATTCCGCCAGCAACATCACCTGGATGGTCACACTTTACGCCGCCCCCTCGGCATCGGGTCCATTTGTCGAAGTTGACACGCAGTATGCATATGCGGGCAATCGCATTCAAAAAGATGAAGGCAACGGCCGGATCGGCACCAATACCGTCATGTTTGTGGACCGGCGTGATAAGAACGAAAAGGAACCGCGCCAGCCGTGGTTTTATCAGGTCGGCCTAAAGCAAAAGCCTGGTACCTTCGCCACACCCAACGCCGGCAACACGGAATTGAAATCCAACATAGCCGGCCCAGGCCGTGCGGAACTCAAAATTTTCGCCCGGCAAGAGATAATCGGCACGACAGCGCCTGCGGATGCCTTCAACAGCGACAGCTTGCGTTCGCCGTTCAATTATTCATCGGATGAATGGATCAATTTCAACGTATCGCTCTCGACGGAAAACCAGGTGTTCGATTATCCCGGCGTGCATTTCACGGTGAAATCGGGTGACTGGACTGGCCATTTCTGGTCCTCCCAATTGAATGGCACCAATGAATTCGCGAACTCACGATACTGGACTTACCGCGAGAACCGGGTGCGCGTTTCCATCCCTTTCAAGAGCGGGACTTTTCCCGTGACCATCACAGCCCATGCTCCCGGCCTCAGCCTCACGCGCACAGTCACACTGAATATCGATCCCAAGATAAATGGTTACGCGACCGATGTGAGCCGTGTAGCCGATGAGGAATCCAAACGGATGGCCTACATCGAAAAGGAGGAGCAAAAGGATCTGGAGGCGATTCCCAGATTGGAAAAAGCGTACGCCTCGGCCAAGGAATACCTGGAAAGCATCAAGTCTCCCGGAGTGCCGCTGAACAATGCCCGTAGCCTGTTCCATTCCGCATCGAACAACCTGGCGTTCGGCCGGTTCTCCGTGCTGCTGAACGCCCGTTATGAAAAACCACAACGCCGGTTCACAGGTGACCGCCAATTGGCTGATGCCCGGGATGATTGGAAAGCCGCTTTGGCGGCCGAACGCGAATTGATGGCGCTCACCCAAACACATTTTGAAATGGAACTGTTGCGGAGCGCGATACAGTGGGATGGCAACAATGCGGAGAGTCAGGCGCGCATGGCGGAGTTTTATCAAAAAGAACGCGTGAACTACACCAACACCTATTCCTCCCGGATGCTGGACCATCACTATCGGATGGGCCGGTTTGCGTTGCTCGCAGGTGAACCGGCCATATTCCGGCAAGCCATGCAAGAGGTGGTGGAGCGGCAATTGCCGCAGCAGAAAGATCCGGGAGATTTTTCAAGCTATGCACAACGCTTGAAAGAATTCGGCTCCATGCTGGCGGTGCTCACGGGAGACCAGGCGGAGGCGGCGCGCATATTTTTATGGGGCCGCAAAATTGCCTTGGAGAAAATTCCGAAAAGCGAACAGGAAGCCTTGAAAGACCCACTGCCAACATGGTGGCCGGTGGAACCGGTGAAAGAATCTCCCCTGCCCCAGCCGAAGGTCGAGACGGTCATCGCGCGCGATCCCGGCTCAGTTACTTCACCCGCCAATCCGCCCACGCGCGCTACGCAGGTCACCCCGCCCACGGTGGTCACTCCGCCGGTCATCAATACCCGCACCAACGTCGCGACAAATACCACGGTGGTCACGCCGCCTCCCATAGTCATCGTGACCAATGCTGCGGCGCAAAAAGCTTACTCATTGACGCAGCAACAAAAGTGGCCGGAAGCGGAGGCTGCCTATCGCGAAGCACTGCGGGAGAACGCCAATGATCCCATGTTGAATCACGGTTTCGGTAATGCGCTGGCGGGCCAGTTGAAATGGAAGGAGGCCGAGGCGGCTTATCGAAAATCCATTTCGCTCTCGCCAACGAATGCCGCCGTGCACTACGCGCTTTCGGCTACGCTCGGTTATCAGAACCGCTGGGCCGAGATGATCCCATCCCTAGCAGAAGCAGCGCGGCTGGATCCGAACAACGCGGAGTATCATTATCGTCTGGGCGCAGCGCTCTATGGTCAGCAACGCTACGCGGAAGCGGTGGTCGCCTGCAAACGGTCCCTCCAGATCACTCCGGCAAATGCTTCCTGTCAGGCTTTCACCTCCAGCAGTCTGATGGCTCTTGGCAAACCGGCGGAAGCAGAGCCCTTCGCCCGCGAAGCGGCGCGACTGGAACCAAACAACGGCCATGCGCAACTGGGATTGGGCTACGCTCTCACCGCGCAGAACAAATGGGTGGAATCCGAACCGACGTATCGTTTGGCGGTGCAATTGCTCCCGGCTGATCCTGCAGCGTGTGAAGGATTGGGCCACGTATTCATGGCGCAAGGGAAATGGGCGGAAGCCGAAGCAATCTACCGGCAGGCGATACGGCTCAATGCTACTGAAGGTCGCTACTATGGTCACGTGGCCGCAGCATTGGCCCGCCAACAACGAGTGAACGATGCCGTGCCGATGGCCCGCCAGGCGATGGCACTAGGCGAGCGTAATCATTGGATTCTGAAAGAGCTTGGCTTGATCCAGTAATTTTTATCACTTTGAAGCTCACTCGCCTTTTTCTCGCGCTCGGTCTGGTACTCGTGCTTTGGCTGGGGTGGCTTTGGCGGCCAGCACCCGTGCTACCTCCGGGGGCACCCTTTCATTTCACAGACGGTTTCGAGAACGCCACCAGCATCACGAATCTGTTTCCGTCGGATCTTACGCGTTGGCACAGTGCGCAGCGGGAATCTGGCCCCAAGCCGGAAGCAAACTTCATCGAACTGGCCACGAACATCGTTCACTCCGGAACCAACGCGCTGAAACTCCAGGCCGTGCCTTACGATGGGCACACGGCATCCAAGGCGGACATCCAACTGGAGAAGTTCACCTTCGGCAAAGGCCAGGAGGTCTGGTTTTCCGGCTGGTATTATCTGGTGGGTGGTGCGGATGCCGAACTCGTTTTTCTTTGGGATTTGGAGACCACCCAATTCCGCGGCTCACCCGGCCGCCGTCTCTACATCCAAAATGGCGGCTGGCTGGCTTCCGACCTCGGCAAGTGGTGGAGCGGCAAGACTTTCCGTCAGGTGAAAGGAAAGGAAACCCCATTCCCCAAGGACCAATGGGTGCATCTGCGTGTGCGCATGCTTCTCTCCGAAGACGACAAGGGCCACATGGAAGTCTGGCAGAACGGGGTTCAGGTATTGGATGCCAAGGGTAAAACATTGCCCACTGGCCGCACTCTCTATAGTCGCCTCCAGGTAGGAATCACCGCCAATGGTAACCAAAAGGCCACGAATACCTTGTATCTGGACGATATTGAGCTCTCCAACCGTCCCCTATGGTGATTTTAAGGCGCAAATGAGCCCAAAATAAACCGTTGCGGGGTCATTTTTCCTATTGCGTCCGCTTGATTACGCATTAGTCTCCAGTGCTCTCGAAGATTTGATATTTATGAACGCTGAACTGACCCGCAAGGCACTGGACAAAGTCATCAACCCTAACCTGTTGATCAATATCGTTTCCCGGCGTGTGCGCCAGTTGAACGCGGGTGGCGGCAGCGGCCGTCCTCTGATCGCGGATACGGCTGGTCTGGGCGCGGCGGACATCGCCCTGCGCGAGATCGCTGAAGACAAGCTGACGTTCGAGCAGACCTCGGACATGTCCATCTTCGAATAAGGGGACTGAATCCCGGCAAATTTCCAGCAGCCAGGAGGTTCACTCTTCCTGGCTGTTTTTATTTCCATGGCCGACATACTTACCAATTCCAAAGCGCGTCGCGACTACGAGATCCTCGAGACCTACGAGGCGGGCATCGTGCTGCATGGCACCGAGGTTAAGGCCTTGCGCGCCGGCAAAGCCCAGATCAGCGATGCCTTTGCCAAGGTGGAAAAGAACCAGGTCTATCTCTACAACGCTCACATTGACGAATACGCGCAGGGCAATCGTTTCAATCATCAGCCCAAGGCTCCGCGCAAGCTCCTCCTGAACAAGACTGAGATCCGCAAGCTGCATGAGCTGGCCTCGATCAAGGGTAACACGCTCGTTGCCCTGAGCTTTTACTGGAAGAATAACAAGGTGAAGGTCCAGCTCGGCGTTGGTAAAGGCAAGGAAGTGGGCGATAAGCGCCAGGATCTTAAGAAACGCGATGACGAACGGGAGATGAAGCGCGTGACGATGAAGTTCATGAAGGGGCGCTAATCCACTTGGTTTTGGGTAGCGACGGTCTTAGGCAGGCAAGTTAGGATTCTGTGGATCGGGGGTTGCCTATTCTCTGAAAGAGCCAACCGCCACTCTCGTCAACGTGACTCCGATGTGGCCCCACCCTCTCCCTCCCTGATCCCGATTCATACTAATAAAGGGTGAGGTTCGGTGTTTTGCTTATTGGCCTCATTCGACCTATTTCCCCATTATCGCCCGCCGATGCAACCGGCCCCAAAAGAAACCCCCTTTGCCATTTCCCCGTCCCCGATTAGAGTATCCCCATGTTGCGATTGTTTATTTTGACGATTTTGGCAGTTTGCCTGCTCGGCGTGGGCTGCAAGTCCAACTCCGGCAGCCGTGAATTCGTGCCGGGCCGCGGCTGGGTGCCCACTCGCTAACCCGTTGCCGCCCAGCGGGCACAATGGATTTTTGCGGTTTGTTTTGAACAAATGGACGGTTGGCAGCGTCGCGTTAGGGCGGTTTTTAATGATACATGCAGGCTACGGGAATGAGACGTTCGGAAACTTGGATTGAACAGCACCCCGTGCTGTTCGCTCTGGGCATTTCCGTGGTTGTACACATCGTGCTCATCACGGTGGGCGCCACCGCCTTGGGCATCGCCCTTCTGCGAGACCCCGAACTGCTCAAACAGATCGCCCAATCCCCGGAAAAAATCATCGAACTCACCGCCCGCAGCCTGGACTCCACGCCCCCGCCTGAACTCATCCCCATACCCGTCCAAGAAAAAGAGATGCCCCTGCTCTTCATCGAGGTGGATCCGTCCCAAACGGCCAAGGACGCACCCGACAAAACCAAATACTACGCCGCCCAAAACACCCTCGCCGCCAACCCTGATACCAAACTGGATACGGACACGCCCAAGATCGACGGCAAGCAAACCCAGATCATCCGTGCCTTTGAAGTACCCCGGCAACCAAAAGCCGCCCCGCTCCAGCCATCTGCCCCGCAGGCCAAGATCGAAGCTCAGCCACAGAAAAACATCTCCCCGGCTGAACAAGCTGCCAAAAGCCAGAAAGCCCAGCCCAATAACCTGACCGAGCAAGCCAAACAGGAACGCGGCGATCTGGAAAAACTGCGCCAAGCCCAAACGAAGCAGGAAGCAAAAAAAGCCTTGGAGGAAGCCGCGCCCCGGTCACGTCCCAAAACATTGGCGGAAGCAAGAATGCGGGAAAACGATTCCCGGCCGCAGGGTGAACAGATGAAGCAGGAAGGCGGCGTCAGGCGCCAAGACGTCACGTCCCTCGCCGCCAAGGGCACCCCCTTGGGCGAGTACGACGCCAAAATCATCGAGGCCATCAAAAACAAGTGGTATTCCTTGCTCGACGACAGCAAACACTCGCGCGATCGCAAAGGCGTAGTGGTCATCGAATTTCGGCTTTATTCTAATGGCGCGGTTCGCGACGTGCGCATTGCCAATGAAGATGTCGGTGAATTCCTCTCTTACCTTTGTCAGAGTGCAGTTGCCACGCCGGCACCTTATGAAAAATGGCCGGAAGATGTTCGCGCCGCCGTCGGCAAAGATTACCGCGACGTGAAATTCAGCTTTTTCTACAATTGATCCATTTGAACTCGAAGCTCCGAAAGTAACATCATGGAAATAGCCATTCTAGTCCTGCTCGGTCTCACTTCCGTAGTCAGCCTCACGTTCATCATCGAGCGCGGCCTGGCCCTGCGCGCCAACAAGGTCACCCCGGAACAAGTGGAGAACGCCATCCAGGCCATCCGCAATCCCGCTGAAACCGGCCCCTTGAAAGCCGCCTGCCAATACCATCCCTCAACCCTCAGTCGTCTCACGCTCTTTGTGCTGGAACGGCAGCAATGGACCAAGGCCGACCTCGTGGACGTCCTGCAGATCCGGGCCCGCCAGGAGATTGCCCGGTTGGAACGCGGCTTGGTGTTTTTGGAGATCGCCACCGGCATCGCCCCTCTGCTCGGCCTGACCGGCACGGTCTACGGCATGATCGCCCTCTTCGGTGACATCGGCAGCGCTGGTCTCGGTGATAACACCGCGTTCGCGCGCGGCATCGCCATCGCGCTCAAGGCCACGCTCATCGGCCTGTTCGTCGCCATCCCTTCCCTCGTCGCGTGGAATTACTACGCCAAGCGCGTGGACCATTTCACCGTGGAACTGGAGATCGCCTGCGATGAGCTCGTGCGCAAACTGTACCCCTCGGAATCAGGGACCGGCACCTCCGCCGCCACGTCCGCCAATCATCCTGCGAACAAGGCCCTCTGATGAATTTTTCCCGCAAACGTCATCGTCAGTCCCCGACGGTCATCATCATCGCCTTGATCGACGTGCTCATGGTGGTGCTCATCTTTCTCGTCGTCACCACGACGTTCAAGCAGCAGCTCCCCTCCGTGAAACTCGCGCTGCCGGAATCCAAACAAGGCAAGTCCGGCGCCACGGAAGACCCGCCGCTCATCGTCACCATCGTGAATCAGGCTCCGCACCTCTACATCGGCAACCGCGCCGTCACCGCGGAGAAACTGCAGGAGGAACTCACGAAAGCGGCCAAGGGAAATTCTCAGGTGAAACTCGCGATCCGTGCCGACAAGGGCGCACCCATCGGCGAGGTTGTGACCGTGATGGATGCCGCCAAAGTGGCCAGCATCAAGAACGTGAGCCTGATGACAAAAGAAACCGGCGCCAAGTGAATGACGCCGGTTTGCTGAAATTTTAGGGATCCTCGAAAGAGTTACTTCTTGCTGAACATGCTGAAGAATCCTTTGCCCTCATCGGCCCGCTGCTGAACCTTCAACTGGCCCAGGATGGACTGCCAGGAGATGAAAGATTTGTGCCACTGGTTCTCGATCGCGCGCAACGAACCTTCCGGCAGTTCGCTCATGTAACGGATGGACGGGGCCGAGCCGATGAGTCCATGCACATCTTCCTTCGTCGGCGTCCCGCTTTCGATGACGGAAAGGATCATCTCCAACTCCTGCGCGATGACGCTCTTGATCTCAAGAAACTGGTTCTCGTCCTCCGGCTGGAATTTCTTGCTCCGCGCCAGGGCGATGTAGTTATTGAACTGCTTCCAAACCTCGATGTAATTCTCCAGTTGGAGAATCAGTTGGTCCAGTTTCTTGTTCGCCATAAAAATTATATGTTCGACCGCTCCGCTGGCGCTATTTCACCGGCGCCAGAAAGATCATCGCCCCGCCCCGCAATTCACGGCCGGTGATCTTGAGACCCGCATAATGGATGAAAACCTCTTTGAGAGGCAAGTTCACCGTTTGCGCTTTTAAAAACACTTCCAGCACGATATTTCCGATTTCCTGCGTCAGCTTTTCGTCAAATGACCGCGGCAGCGTGGACGCGACGATGCGACCCGTGCGGTCGATCGTGAAACTGCCTGAGGGCAGTTTAGCCACGGCAGTCTCTGGTGCCGTCTTGGAAAATAATCCTAGGAAACCCATTTCGTGCCCACTTCGTTCAAGGCCGCCGACATCTCGCTCTGCGAAAGGTTGCGTCGCAGCCCGACACATAATTCCTTGTCCGGGCGCGAAAGAAAGCCTAAATTTGATTGTACGCCCATTCCTTCCACTTTCATCAACTGTCCCGCCTTCAGTTTCTCTCCTACCACATGCAGTTGATGCATGAAACTGTGCACCCACGCCGCCATCACCGCCGGATTCTCGATGCCCCACGCGTCCACCTTGGACTTGTCATTGATATCCACGGAGATCGCGAACTCCACCCCGTGACAACGTGATATGGCACCCAGCGGCGATGCTGTCCCCCCCTCGGCCACACTGAGTTCGCCTTTGGCGCTCACTTCCGTGGCCTGGGATTCATCGATGGCCTGCGCCGTATCCAGCAACAACCCCTGATAGGAACCGACGATCGTGCGGGCATGGCTCGGATCAGCCGCGAGCATCTCGAAATTGCCCGTCTTCCAGCCCATGATGCTCTTGAAGGCAGGTTCGCCCGTGAGCTCACCCACTTGGGCATCGATCACATCACCGTCTTGGATCCAGATGCGCGCTTCCACGGATTTATTCGTGATCTTCAGCACGGAAGAACTTTGCGAAAGGCATTCCAACTGGATCAGATCCACCAGGCTCTTGCTCTGCACCCCGCGAAAACCGCCGGCCTCTTCCCGCTCCAGCAAGGACTCGATGCAATCGACAAACAATTGCACATCTGTCTTCTCATTAGGCTTTTCCAGATAAAGGTCGATGCCCATCGCGTAAGCGCGGGCGCGGATCTGCTCATCCACCATCGAAGTCATTACCACCGTGCGCAAGGCCGGGAAGCGGCGGCGCACGATTGTCAGCACCTGAAAACCGTCCATGCCGGGCATGTTCAGGTCCGTCAGGAGCATGGAAAACTTCTCCGCATTCAGCAGCGCCAGCGCCCGGGCGCCGGAATTCGCGGTGAATACCTCCGGTTGGCTGGGCAACTTGCTCAACAGGTCCCGGTACAGGTCCAATAGGTCCTGTTCATCGTCTAGTATCAGGACTTTATGCCGTTCAGCCATAATCTCTTTCGCAGTAAATTTCTTGCTATCTAAATTCTTTTGCGCCACAAAAGGCAAGCGCACTTAATTGGTATCGACTGGTTTGCAGCCGATTTCAAGGACAACCTAGATCGCTCCAAATGCTAGGCTTTATAAAGAATCTCTTCGGAAAGGGCTCCGGAGACAATAAAACGACAACACCACAGCCTTCGGTAACCCCGGCGGCTCAACCTCAACCCGTTGCTGCCAAGCCCCCTACCGCAGCACCAGCCGTCGCCGCCCCTACCGGTGAAACCATCACGGTTTCGCTCAAAGGTGTGGTGGACAACCTCCCGTTGGAGCTGAAAGGGTTGGTCACCGCCCATCCTGCTGATGGAGCCACCATCAAGGTGTCCCTCCAGCGCGTACTGGAAGGTCTCCCCAAGGGCAGCGTCAAGATCACCTACGCGGAACTCAAGGCGCAATCCGGGGCCGGTTTCGGTGGCGATGCCTCCTTTGACCAGACCCCGATCAGCCTGCCGCTCAAGGAAGTGCTGTCCAAGGTCAAGCCCGGCCAGTTCTCCCGCCGCACCGACCAGAAGTCCATCGACGTCCCGGATGACATCAAACCTGTCTTCGGTGCCGAAAGCGACTCCCCAGACCACGTCAAATCCGAATTTAAGAACCCTCCGGCCGCAGCCGCTCCGGCTCCGAAGCCGGCTGCGCCTCCTGCCCCGGCAGCACCCGCGCCCGCACCGCAAGCCATCAAACCGCCTGCTCCTGCGCCGGCCCCAGCACCAGCCCCGGCTCCCAAGCCTGCGCCCGCCCCAGCCCCCGCGCCCGCTCCGGAAGCAACCGGCCCCATCAAATCTTCGCTCGGCCTGCCTGATCCGGCCTCCCTGCGGCCCTCCGCTCCGGCTGCGGCAGCGAAACCGCCTGCCGCACCCGCAGCTGCTCCTGCCGCCGCGCCCTTGCCGAAGATGGCTGCGCCCACTCCGGCACCTGCGCCGGCTGCAGCCACTCCGGCTGCTGCCGCCACCGGTGGCACCTTGACGAGCGGTTTGGAAGCTCTTTACACCACTTGGCCTGAAGATCTGAAAGGTGAACTGGCCAAGCACAACCTGCCCGGCCTCACCATCACCGTTCCTTTGGATCTGGTGGAACCGATGATGCGCAAGGGTAAGATTCTCTTCCCCTGGAGCCAGTTGCGCGCTTGGATTTCGCCTGCGTTGCCTGCCTCTACCGCCGCCAATCGCGACGCTGACAATCTGGAACTGCCGCTCAAGATCATCATTCCCTTGTTCATGGGTGCCCGGAAACCCGGTGCCAGCGCCCAAAAGACTATCGCCGTGGATAAGAACATCCCCGACGTGTTCTCTGGCAAATCAGCTCCGGCACCTGCTGCCGCCGCACCAGCAGCTCCCGCTCCGGCGGCTCCGGTCGCTGCTCCAGCACCCGCACCCACCCCTGCTCCGACCGCTTCTGGTCCGGCTGATTTGGTCGCCAAGGCTTCCGCCTTGCCCAATGTCGAGGGCGTCGTGGTCGCCTCTCCCGAGGGTCTCAAAGTCGCTTCGCAGCTTCCTGCTGAGTTTAATTCCGACGCCTTCGCCGGATTCGTTGTGGCCATGTTCAGCCGCATGAACCAGTTCACAGGCGATCTCAAATTGGGCGAGCCCAAGGCCGTCACCGTTCAGACCAGCACGCGCAGCCTGGCCATCATCAAATCCGGCCGCACGTTTTTGGCCGTGATTGGCAAGCCAGATGCTTCCCTGCCAGTGGAAGAACTCAAAAAACTTGCCGCAACCCTGAGCTAAAAACCGAACCTATCTATGGCAATCATCAACCAGGCGACCAAGGAAATTCAGGTCAAGATCGTCTATTACGGACCGGCCCAGTGCGGCAAGACGACCAACCTCGAGAAAGTCCATTCGGACGTCAAGACGACGAATCCCGAGGACAAGGGCAAGCTTGTCTCCTTGGCCACCAGCTCAGATCGTACCCTGTTCTTCGACTTCCTCCCCATCGAGGCCATGTCGATCAAAGGGTTCAAGACCAAGTTCCAGCTCTACACCGTTCCCGGCCAGGTCATCTATAACACCACGCGCCAACTCGTGCTGCGCGGTGTGGATGGCATCGTCTTCGTCGCCGATTCCCAATACGACAAGATGGAAGAGAACGTGGAGAGCTTCGCCAACTTGGAAGACAATTTGAAGACGTTGCGCCTCAATATCGCGGACATCCCCTACGTCCTGCAATATAACAAGCGGGATCTGCCCAACGTCGCTCCGGTGGAATACATGGATTTCTTGCTGAACAACCGTGACGTGCGTGTGCCTTCCTTTGAAGGTGCGGCCTTCAAGGGCGTGGGCGTGTTCGAGACCTTGAACATGATCACCCGCATGCTCCTGCATAAGTTCATCAATCAGGGCGGACGCAAGTAAACTGAGCACGGTTTCGGATTAACCGGTTTGCCCAAATGACGCCATTTCCCAGTCTCAACGAAGAAGACTTTGAGCAGATCAATACTGCCCTGAAGGATCTCCTTGAGAAAAGCGAAGCCAGCACCGCGCTCTTCGTTGAAAAGGCCGGCTATCTCATCGCGCAACAGGGCGACACCGAGATCTTCAACACCACCGAACTGGCCACTCTCGCCGCCAATGCCTTTGCGGCCACGCAGTTCATCGCAGATCGCCTGAACGAAACCAATTTCAGCAGCATGTTCCAGCAGGGCGAGATCGCCAACATGCTCTGGGTGAATGTGGATGTGAACAGCCTCGTGGTCATCATCTTCAAGGCTCACCTCAGCGTCGGTGCCATCAAATACTACGCGCTGAGCACCGTCCAAAATGTGGCTAATCAGCTACAGATTGCTACACTTCGCGCACCCGATGAGGGCGTGGACCTGGCTCATTTTGACCCGGAAGACGTGCTCGATGTCTTCCAGCGCAATCGCCCCACTGAAGATGCCCCGGCCGAAGAGGTTCCACCTCCGCCGCCCCTTCCTCCCGGAGAGATTCCTCCGGAGGATCAGCCGCCCCGGTTGTAGTCGTCTGCTTTCCAGATTTCCGATCATCACAACAGCGCCCACGCCTGTACCTGTGCGGAGCAAAATTAGCTTGGTTTTCGGATAATGATTTTGTCTGCTTGGCCTGCGGGAGATCAACGTGGTCGCTACACTCAAGACCACTTACCCAAACGAATCATAATGAAACATATCAGCTCAATATTACTGGCTGCTGCCCTGCTGGCAGCAGGTTGCGGAGGGAGTCCCAAACGGATTGATGGCACATCTATGGAAAGCATGAGAAAATCCGTAGACGAAATCAAAAAAACTTTGCCAGCCGGAGAAAAAGCGAAATTTGACGAAGCTGTCATGACCATCGGGGCCAAGCATATCTTGGGGAATATGTTCAAAGAGGGAACCGATGGGGAAAAGGAAGCTTTGAAGTTGATGAACGGAAAAACCGCTGCCGAAGTGATCGCCGAGGCCGAGAAGATCCGCACTGAGTCCAAAAAGTAGGCTGTCCGTCAATTTAACAGGCGGATGCGAACTGCATCCGCCTGCTTGCTGTACCGATCTGCGTAAGCTAAACCAGTTCCATGCCGCGAACATCATCCGTCCTTTTCGCCCTGGGCCTGTTGCTGGTAAGCGCCGGGTTGAAGGCTGCGGAACTGCCGCCGCTCGATCTGGGCAATGTGCGTGAGGAACATTTCATGATCCCCATGCGGGACGGCGTGAAGCTTTCTGCATACGTGTATTTTCCGGCCAAGGTCGGCCCGTTCCCCGTCATCTTCGAGCAACGCTACGTCAGCATCACCAACGCCGCCACGCGCAAAGAGATGGCCAAACTGGCGGAGCACGGCTACGTCGTTGCCAAGGTGAACTTCCGCGGCGCGCATGAATCGGAAGGTGTGTGGCAGGGCTATCGTGCGCTCGGTTGGGGCGAGCAGCAGGATGGTTATGATCTCGTGGAGTGGTTCGCCCGCCAGGCGTGGTGTAATCGCAAGGTCGGCACCTTCGGCGGTTCTCAAGGAGGCTTTGCCCAGAACTTTCTCGCCGTCTCCGCCCCGCCCCATCTCGTCTGCCAATACATGATGGATACCGGCCTGAGTCTCTTTCATGAAGGCTACCGCATTGGCGGCATCTACCGGCCCGGCCGTCACGCTGAACTCGCTAAAGAGGCCCGCGATCCCGAAGACAATCGCCGCCTGCTGGAAGAGTGGTTCCAACACCCGACCTACGATGATTACTGGAAGGCGGAAGATTGCGCCCCGCACTTCGGCAAGATGAATGTCCCCTGCTTTACCATCGGCAGTTGGTATGACTTCATGTCGGTCGGCTCCATCGAAAGCTTTATCGGTCGCCAACACAAAGGCGGCGGCAATTCGCAGGGCAGGCAGCAACTCCTCCTCGGCCCATGGCTCCACGGCGGTTATCCCAAATCGAACAAGATCGGCGATCTCGTTTATCCTGAGAATGCCCAGTTCGACATCTATGCCCACATGATCCGTTGGTTCGATTTCTGGCTGAAGGATGCCAAAAACGGCGTGATGAATGAGCCGACGGTGCGTTACTACACCATGGGCGCCGTAAATGAACCCGGCGCACCGGGCAACGTCTGGCGCAAGGCCAAGGTTTGGCCGCCTGATTCAGTCGATACCCCCTTCTACCTGTATGGCGGCGGCTTGCTGGCCAATCGCCTGCCCGACTCCGCACCATCGACCACCAGTTACGAGAGCGATCCCAACAACCCCATGGAAATCCCCGGTCGCAGTTTCCCCGGCGCGAAGGACGCACGCAAATTTGAAGAGCAAAAAGATGTGCGCACCTTCACCACGGATCTGCTGAAAAACCCGGTGGAATGGACCGGCAAGGTGCGCGCCGAGCTGTATGTCTCTTCCACGGCGAAGGACACGGACTTCATCGTGCGCATCAGTGACGTCTATCCCGATGGTCGCAGTATTCTCATCATGGATTATGTTCGCCGCGCGCGCTTCCGCGAGGGTTGGGACAAGGAGGTCTTCATGGAACCCGGCCAGACCTACAAGGTGGCCTTCGACATCGGCTCACTCAGTCACATCTTCAATGAAGGCCACCGTATCCGTGTCACCATTGCCAGCACCGGGGCACCTCTCTATGAACCCAACCCGCAGACTGGTGAACCGCTCACAATTGAGTTCCCTGCGAACGCGGTAAAAGCGGTCAACACCATCCATCATTATCGGAAACAGCCTTCACGTATTTTGGCCCCCGTGATTCCTCCACCGAAATAGTTTTCCGTTCCCGTGGTAGCGATCACAGCAAAGGTGCGATCTCTCTCACCGAAAACTTCTTCACCTCCACATCTACTTCATCCGTGCGAAAGTAAACCGCTGGTCGCCCTTCAGTGATAATATAATCTCGCGGCCGGTCACACCCGGCCTTCTGGCCGCGCCAGCCGCCCTTGTCCGTGAATTCGGACACTAATTTCCACTCGTTCTTTTCCTCGGCGTCCAGATACAATTCCAGCTTCACGTGCTTGCCGTTATCCACATTGCGGCACACATACTTCAGGCCGATCCATTTGTTTTCCGGGACGGTCTTCCAAGGTTTGGGCGTCGGTTCGGGCTTCAGGTCCGTGTAGCCACCGGTGTGCCAGATCTCTTTTTTGAAGCCGAACTTGCCGTCAAATCTGGCCGTGGCGTGATAGCTGGTGCCATCGCAAGGCTCCTCATCATTGTGCTTCTCGCCACTACGGGCACACAGGCACAGGGCCTGATAATCCAGTTCCTTGGCGATCTGGCCGCGCTTCGCATACACCGTCATCTCCACATTCGTCCACAAAGGACCGACATATTGACCGTCTTTCCCTTTTGGTGAAAACACCCGCAACCGCGTGATCCCGGCCTTGATCGAAGCGCTTCCATTTTTGATCAGCAACGTCCCGGAGCTGTTCACAAACAAAGGATCGAGCTTGTCCGTGGCGTAGGGTGCCACCGTGCGTTCCTGTTCCCACTTAGCGAACCACTCACGACCGCCTTTCAACGTGGGATGCAGCATCGTGACGCCGAAGGAATCGTTCGTCTTTTCCGCTGCGGGAATCCAACCGGCGCAAATCATCAGGCCGCAGGCGATCAGGAATAGTCTTAAGCAACGCATAGGGACAGATCATGCATACCCGAAAAACACCCGTGATAAAACCAATAAAAAAAGCCCGGACATTCCTGTCCGGGCTTGGGCAAAAATTTAACGGACGTTTACTTCTTTTCCTTGTCCTGCGGCACCTTGGCGTTCAGGCCCGCTTCGTTCAGGGAAGCCACCAGCGCCTTCGGGCTGAAGTTGCCGGTGATGGTCGCTTCCTTGCTCTTGTTCTCGGCATCGTGCGCGGTCACGCCGTCCACCTTCTTCACCGCCGCGTCAAACGCCTTCACGCACTTGCCGCAGCAGAGATGCAGGCCGGTGACCTTCAAGGACGTGACCTTGGTGTCGTCCAACTTGCCGTCGTTGATCTTGATCTTGGCGTGGTCAGACTTACCGTAGTAGCCGGCCTTGCCGACCGCATTGACCGCCTTTTTGGCCGTCTCGTCATCCTTGGCCGTGACCGTCACCGTGCCGTCATCCTGGCTGGCCACCACCGTGGCGCCTTCTACCTTGGCGACGGAGGCTTCAATGCCCTTCACGCAACTGCCGCAGCAGAGGTGAACGTTGCTGAGCTTGACCTTGGTTTCGGCCATGGCCATGGAGGCCGGGATGAGGCTGAGCGCCGCGATGAGCGCGAGGGATTTCAATGATTTCATAGTCGATATAATAAATAACTTCGTGGCATTAGACGCTATAGGCCAGAGGATTGGTTTCAAGATTTATTCCGTCCACGCCATAAAGCCGTCACCAGCGCCAGCAAAGCGCTCACACAGGCCCAGCCGAAGACATCCCCATTCCGCGTGTAAAAGGTGGTGGGCAACTCCTGCACCGGCACCGTGGCGATATCAAAACCTTCCCGGTAAACATCCCCTTCCCCGAATGAAGAAACGGTCATCCGCCCCCATGGGTCCACCCAGCAGGTCAGGCCGTTGTTGGAGCAGCGCACCAAAGTCCGCCGGTTCTCGACCGCCCGAAAGGCCGCATTCGCCGCGTGCTGCCATTGCGCCGCGCTTTCACCGAACCAGCCATTGTTCGTCAGGTTGATGAGCAGGTTCACATCCTCCTTCACCCCCTGCCGCACGAAATGCGGGAAGATATCCTCAAAACAGATCAAGATGGCGGAGCGGATGCCCAGCTCCTTCAATTCAAACGGTGTCTGGTCCGTGCCCGGCGTGAACCCGCCCTCGATCGGCGTGAACCATTTCAAGAACGGCAACACATCTGCAAACGGCACATACTCGCCAAAGACCACGAGCTTCTGCTTGTCGTGCTTGGCCTGTACTTCGCCCTTGGGCGAGACGAGGAAACTGCTGTTGTAATACAGACCATCCTCCGGGTCCGGCGTGGCCTTATTGGCTTCCCCATCATCCGCACCCAGGATCAGCCACACCTTGCCCTCGGCAGCCAGCTGCGTGACCGTCTGCAAAAGTTCTTCATTATAGCGCAGCAACCCGGGCGTTGCCGCTTCCGGCCACAACATCACGTCCGGTTTCGTCTCCAGCGCCAGGCGGGACAAACGCAGCACTTTCTCGAATGCCACCTTGTTCTTCGCTGAATCCCATTTCACCGTCTGCGGAATGCTCGGCTGGATGAGGGCGAACTTGATCAGCTTCTCGCCGGGTGGTTTGGTGGACATCGAGATGATACCCACCGCGCAAACGATCAATACGGCACCCAGCGGTAAAATCATTTCTCCCAGCCACGCCCACAACCGCATCTGCCGCTGCCGGATGATGACGAATGCATTCAACAACGACACCGAAAACCAGATCACCAAGAACGAGACGCCATAGACGCCCGTGAGCGACGCCACTTGAATGAGCGCCGTCATCCGGTATTGCGAGACGCCCAGCGTGAGCCACGGAAACCCAGTGAGCAATCGCGCCATGATCATCTCCAGCGCCACCCAGATAGCGGCACACAGCAGCGCCCAGAACACGCGTTGGAACCAGCCCGAGGCAAGCGCCTTCCCTTGCTCCACCGGCTTGAATACATCCACCGGCGCGATCCGCAGGCACAACCAAACCCATATCGCATAATACAACGCCTGCCATGCCGACAACGCGAGCCAGCCTAGAATCGGGAAAAATGTCACCGGAATGAACCAAAGCCAGTAGAGCGAAGTGAGATTGAAACCTAGGCCAAACAGCCAGCCGTAAAGAAACCTGCGCTTGCCCGTCGCCGCGCCTGATGCGACCAGCAACGCCAGCGCCGGGGCAATCCACGCGAGCACGGCCAGGTGCGCTTTCGGAAAAGCCAACGCCAGCAGCACACCCACCAGCAATGCCAGTGTGCCACGCGAGCAGAAAATTGCCTTAAGCCGGGCCATGTTCAACGCGCCGCAGCTTGCCCCACATCGGTAAAAACACAAGTGCGAGGGTTCACTGGTAGTGGGTTAGTTTGAATCTCGCCTTGGAATTTTCACCGTCCTACCGGACGGTGAACTCATGGCAAAATCCAAATCAGAACGTAAAGACTTCAGCCAGACAGCGTTGGCCGTTGTAGCCAAGGCTGCTGGCGTTAAACAGATCAAGCCTAAGAAGCGGCCCAAGCGAAAGGCTTGAGGCCATAGTAAATCAATCGGTTACAGCCCCGCGTCACTGCGGGGCTTTTTGTTTTCAGTCCACTTAACCTATTTCTTCAAATTTTGAATAATATATGAAACCAAAAATGCCCTCCTGCCGTGTTCTTCCCACCACTCCGTTAAAAGAAACCTCACGGCGGCTTCTTTCTCACATTCAGGATCAGCCAACACTGACTTGGCGAGAGTGCTACCAGTCATGGAGTGAGCTGCTGCAAAATGAATGGCCGTCTCGACCCTATGTAGCAACCAGCACTCGGATTGGGGTGGAAGCTTTCGGAATGGCTTGCCTGTCGTCCATTCTGCAACGGCTGCGTTTATTTCAGCGGCGTGCTCTGCTTCCAGACGACACACTGTGTGTTCTATCTCCTTCACCTGAATGGATCGCCAGTCAGCGGAAAAGCTTAGTCGATGCGGGCTTATTAGCTCCGTCATGCGAAGAAAAAGCTCAATGCGAATCTCGTCCCAAGTAGTTGCCATATATTTTTTCTAAGGAGGTTGTTATATGAACCGACTCGATCCCGAAACGCGCTGCCGGGTGGTGGCGTGCTTGGTCGAAGGAAATTCCATCCGCGCCACGGTGCGGATGACAGGAGCCGCCAAGAACACGGTGGTAAAGCTGCTCAAAGACCTCGGCAAAGCCTGCCTTGAGTATCAGGACAAGACGCTCGTAAGCCTGCCGTGCAAGCGCATCCAGTGCGATGAGATATGGAGCTTTGTCGGAGCCAAGGAAAAGAACACCACGCCGGAAACACGGGAACAAGGCTGGGGTGATGCCTGGACTTGGACTGCCATCTGTGCGGACACCAAGCTCATCCCGTGCTGGTACGTCGGACAACGCGATGCCAGCGCCGCCTACCACTTCATGCACAACCTCAAAGGCCGGTTGAAGAACCGCGTGCAACTCACCACGGATGGGCACAAGGCATATCTGGAAGCGGTGGAAGGTGCCTTCGGCGGGGAGATTGACTACGCCATGCTGATAAAGATCTACGGCAACGTGCTGAACGGCGGTGGCAATGAGTCCAGATACAGCCCGCCGATCTGCACCGGGGCGCGTAAGCGGGTCATCAGCGGCAAGCCTCTCAAGTCTCATGTCTCAACCAGTTTTTGCGAGCGGCAAAACCTCACCATGCGGATGAGCATGAGAAGGTTTACCCGCCTGACCAACGCCTTTTCCAAGAAGGTAGAGAACCACGAACACGCACTGGCCCTCTACTTCATGTATTACAATTTTGCCCGCATTCACCAGACATTGCGGGTAACTCCGGCCATGGAGGCCGGGGTTTCAAACCACGTCTGGAGCATCCAAGAAATCATCAACCTCATACCATGAAATCGAAATCACTTAAGAAATTTCTCAAGCGCATGTCGCGGCCTTGTGAATTGGATAAACACCAACTGGAGAAAGTTAAACAGGTGGTGGATTCAATGGCGGCGGTGTTGGGCCATTCCCCGCGTCCATCCTCGCGGCGATTGAAGGGTTCAAAGACTCCACCTGCAAAAGCAGCTTCTCCTGCCGCGCAGCTATCCGCTCCCTCAACCCGTTCCGAACGGACTCGGCGTGCGTGTAATCGGCGTCGCCGGAAGTCTGGCAAATAAGATCGCCAACAACCTCAAGTAACACCTCGTTTTCGGCCATCCGGTTCAGGTTTTCCTTGAGCAATTTAGCAAATGAATCCTTTAGCCATTTTTCTTCAACTTCAGTCATGGTGGTTCCTCGGTTCGGGTTCTCTCTCAAGGAGATACAACCCCAATCACCTAGTCATGGGAAAGAAAATTCAAACTGACCCACTACCGGTTCACTTCACCGCCTCCATGCGCTGGCGGAAGCGCGCCGCCTCTTCAAATCCCATCAGCCGTATCCGCACGCGCTCATTGCCATCTGACGCGATGAAGACCACGGTGGGCAGCACAGTCACGGCAAACTTTTCACCCGCCTTTGCTGCCTCCCCCTCAGGCTTGGTCACATCCACCTTGAACCGCCGGAATCGCTCTGCTCCGGCAAGTACATCAGCATCCGTGAAAGTTTGTTGCCGCAGTTTATGACAAGGCCCGCACCAATCGGCCGCGAAGTAGATCATGATCGGCTTCTTCTGTTGCAATGCTGCAGCATAAGCGGTTTCCGTGTAAGTTTCCCACACCACACCGGGCTTGCTGCTCTCTCCCGTGAAGATGCCTATAAACAACCGGCCAACCAGCAGTGCCAGCACCACTACGATCACGTAAGGGGCCAATTGGCGCCATCGCTGGGGCTGTTCGTTCGTGCTCATCAATTTCTCCGCCACCGCTTTTCCCTTTGCTGTTTTTCTGCGGACAGCTTAACTACGCACATCATTTAACGTATGCAAAGCATTCTTCTGGGTTCCAGTTCCCTCCGCGTCACGCGCCTGTCCTACGGTTGCTGGCGCATCGCCGAGAATGGTGAGGCCGATTACGCCGCCGCACGCGAAGCCGTGCTCGCCGCCGTCGATGCCGGTTACACCTTCTTCGACCATGCGGACATCTATTGCGACGGCCATTCAGAAATCGCTTTCGGCAAAGTGCTGAAGGAAGTGAAAGGGCTGCGCGAGAAACTGGTCATCGCCACCAAATGCGGCATCCGCAAACCAGATGAAAAGCTGGGCGCCCCGGTGCGCTACGATTTCAGCAAAGACTACATCCTGAGCTGCTGCGATGCCTCGCTCCAACGCCTCGGCATTGAGACCATCGATGTCTATCAACTCCACCGCCCCGATTGGTTATGCGATCCGTATGAAGTCGCCCATGCTTTCAGCAAACTGCGCCAGAGCGGCAAGGTGCGCGAATTCGGTGTCAGCAATTTCAGCCACTCACAAGTCTCCATGCTGCAAGCTGCCCTGCCCTTCCCCATCCTGAGCAATCAGGTGGAGATCAGCCTGATGCAACTCGGCGCGTTCACCGATGGCACGCTGGACCAATGCCTCGAACGCCGCATGACCCCGATGGCATGGAGCCCTTTGGGCGGCGGCTTGCTCGGCAATGGCGCCAGCAGCCTCCTGCCCGGCCAGATGAAGTATGATCCGGCTCGCGTCATCGTGGCACTGGACAAGCTGGCGAAGGAACTGGGCACGACGCGCTCGACACTCGCGCTAGCCTGGTTGCTCAAGCATCCGAGCAAGATTGTCCCCATCGTCGGCTCACCGAATCCGGTGCATATCCGCAGCGCAGCGGATTGTCTGAATGTGAATCTCACGCGGGAGCAATGGTACACGTTGCTGGAAGCGGCGCGCGGTGAGCGGTTGCCGTAATGGAGCGCGGGACTGCGTCCCGCAGGACCTCACGCCAATCCAAAAGCATTTAAAATGTTTCAACCGCTCAAACTTACAATTGCTGCTGCCAGCCTGTGCTTCATCACGAGCATCAACGTGTTTGCCGCGGACGCTAAATCCACCGAACCCACCAATGCCGCCGAAGCCGCTGCCAAGAAAGCGGCGGCCGACAAGGCGCTGAACGAAGCGTATCAGGCATGGAAAGCCACTCTCCCACCTGATCATCAGGCGTGGGAAAAAGTGTTGGAGCAAAATCTCGGCTCTTTCTATTTCCCCATTCATCAAAAGGAAAAGGTGGCGGGCACAGCGAATGCCTGGGATTACGCGAAGGACGATCCGAAGCTCCCCCGCGTGCTCTTGATCGGTGATTCCGTCTCACGCGGTTACACCATGGCCGCGCGTGCTGCTTTAAAGGGAAAAGCGAACGTACATCGCGCACCGGAGAATTGCGGGCCGACGGCCAATGGTTTGAAGAAGCTCGACGTGTGGCTGGGCGCAGGCAAATGGGAGATCATCCACTTTAACTTTGGCATCCATGATCGCGCCACGCCGCTCGCTGATTACGAGAAACGTTTGGAAGAGATCATCGTCCGCTTGGAGAAAACTGGGGCCAAACTGATTTGGGCCAGTTCGACACCCATTCCTACCGACGCGACCAAGAAGCAAACGGCCGAATCCATTATAGAGCGGAATGCCGTAGCGGAGAAACTGGCGATGAAACACGGAATCGCTGTGAATGACCTCTTCACTTTCATCACGCCCCAACTCGCCACACTGCAGAATCCGAACGATGTTCATTTCAAAGCGGAAGGCTACGAAGTGATGGGCAAACAGGTGGCAAAGTCGATCGAAACCAGTCTAAAATAAGCGAAAGCGTGTCACTTGCGCGATCGCACCTCGTGCACTAGTGTCGCGAAAAATGGCCATGGCTGAGACATCTGCAAAACCTTTCGGACCGACGGGAGATACCACGCGTCATCTTCCCCTCGAAGAATTGGAAGCTGGCTTGCTCGCTTTGCCAGTCGCACCGAGAGATGCAGGCCGCGTCACACTGATCATTCGGCGGGATCCAGACAAGGTGCGGGAGATCTTGGAACGGGCTTACCTATCTCCCGAAGAAGGTTTGCCGGGTGATAACTGGGGTCGCAATCCCGATCGCCTGCCCGATGCGCAACTCGCCGTGATGCGTCACGACGTCGCAGAACTCATCGCGAATGGCCAATCACTCACGCTCTTCGGTGACAGCCTCTTCGTGGACCTGGATATCTCCGCGGACAATCTTCCCACTGGCACGCGCATCCGCGTCGGTGAAGCGCTCATCGAAGTGACGCCCATGCCGCACGACGGCTGCTCCAAGTTCAACGCCCGCTTCGGGAACGACGCGCTCAAGTTCGTCGCTGCCAAGGCGACACGGAATCAGAACCGGCGCGGGATTTATTGGCGCGTGGTGGAAGCGGGTGAAGTGCGCGTGCATTCACCCATTGAGGTGCTTGAACGCGCTTGAACACCTTAAGAATCACCCCACTCATCCTCTGAATCGTGCATCCATTCGTTCACAATTTTACTCCTCTACCGCAGGCGCATTAATCACATCAAGAATTGAATCAAAAAAACGCACGCAGTGCCGACACCTAGCCTGAACATTTGCAGGAGAAATTACCTTAAGTATTTGGCTCGCATGCTTAATTTTACCATACGCGCCTTTTTGGGTATGCCGAGTCGCATTCTCCAACGCAGCATAAATTTGTAATTTAGGCTCCTGCTCCAAATTGATCCTCCTTGGCAGCGGATTTCGGTTGAAATTTTGACCATAGAAACTCGCTAGTGCTTCTACATCCGCCACAACCCACGTTTCCATGCATTGAGACATTAAATGAATCCGACTCTCTGGAATACCCGTCAAATCCCAACCGTCTCGCCCCCTTAAGTGAAGGCTTGGTGAGTTGACTACTTCAGCTTCTGAATCAACCAACAAAACATTAAAAACATCAGCATCGACAATCAACGCATTTTGAAAAGCATCAAATGCGGCTTGCCGACCACCGCAGGGAGTAATCGACCATCGAATCCCATGCAAACGGGCTTGCTCTACCAATGGCCTTAGAAACGCTGACATACCCTGTCGCAATGCAGCTTTGGTTTCAGATGAATCTCCTCCTCCTTCAAGGTAAATCGCAATTTCCATTAAATATTCCCTCCGATTTTACCAATGCGCCAGACTTCACCTAAACGATACTTCTGAAGCCAATAACTAAGCTTATCTTGCTCCAATCTTTTAATATCAGTTCCCCCCTTTAAATATTCGGCTACCAAGATAGAATTTGCATGGTCAGTCAACGCTGAAACCAACACATCGGATTGTGTAGTCACAACAACCTGAGTTTTGGTTGACGCCTCCACAAGAAGCTCAGCAATAATTGACATCGCATCCGGGTGGAGTCCCAATTCAGGCTCGTCGATGCAAATCAAGGGAGATGATTCAGCATTTAGAAGAATCGCTAGCAAAGCCAAGTATCGAATTGTGCCATCCGATAATCTTGTAGCTGGAACGGGGGTCTTCAACCCATCTTCATGCAGGTAAATGGTGACTGAAGACGATTGAACCTTGGTCGAAAGTCTTTTGAAGCGCGGTAAAAAACGTTGCATCAATTCAGTGAATCGAGGCCAACAATCTCTGTGTTCCAAATCGTTAAGTATCAAACCCAGATTGACCAGATTCGGCAACAATACACCGCCAGACAAGCTTGCAGATTGTGGCTGACGCAATAACGCCCCCCGCCCAAAACTCCACTCTCGAAATACTAAAATGGAACCGAACCGTGACGCAGTTTGCGAGACTTCGGGATAAAGATCAGGGTCTTTCCGCTGCGAAAAAACTGATTGTTCAGGATTTATCGCTTCTCGCTTTAGCTGTCGTCTAGTCCATTTTTGCGTTTCATTTTCCTTAACAACCTGCCTTACATTCATCACTGGAAAACCGTTCTGATATCTGTAGTAAAAAAACACATCTCTTTCCCCGTGTTTGCGAGGGGAGGTTTCTTCCAGAAATTCGTCTACTATTTCAAGTCGGTTACTAGATTGCGTAAAAGAAATCGCATACTTGAGTTGTGGCGAAACATCAGTCGCCCAAAGTTCAGTCAGAATCTTCGCAGGCTTAGGTGTCGAATCTCCCTTCCATAACCATTCCCCAACAGAACCCCCAAATCTAATTGGATCAGAAAAATCTGTTGGTGTAGCTCTTAGCAACTCTAACGCTTCCATAAAATTGGATTTTCCAGCTCCATTCGGACCAATCAACACATTCAAAGGCCCTAATTCCACTGCTTTACTATCAGGTCCAAATGAAAGGAAGTTGGTAAGTTGTATTTTCCTAATAAGCTGGCTCATATTTTCTATGGAGTGTGTTCAACCTATCTCCGGAACGATTGCGTGAAATCCTCGTTCACGACTTCCACCACCTTCTTCTCGAACTTCGAATTCGCGATCAGCTCATTCAGCTTCGCTTCATAGGCGGCGCTGTCCATTGGCAGTTCCACCGTCTGGCCGATGAGCGAGGAGTAGAGCATCACGTTCGCCAGCTCGATGGAGCCGATGCCTTCTTCGCCCGCACAGTTCAGCGGTGAGCCATCGAGGATGGCGTCCACGAAGTTCGTCATGAAGGCCGCATGCGGGTTCTCGGTATTGCCGAAGGGAATCGTCACGTTCCACACGTCTGGCTTGGCGAAACCGATCTTGGAAGTCTTGTTCCATTCATCCGCCGCCACTTCGTTGCGTGTGAAAGTCAGCACATTGTTCTCCAGGACGAGACGGCCTTTCGTGCCGGCAATCTCGAAGCGGTTCGTGCCTGGCAATTCGCCTGTGGAGCTGACGAATACACCCGTCGCCTTGTTCGGCCATTCCAGAAACACCGTCACGTTGTCCTCCACCTCGATGTTGTGGAAGCGGCCAAGCTGGCAGAATCCCCGCACGCTCTTCGGCATGCCGAGCAGCCAGTAAAGCGTATCGAGCTGGTGCAGGCATTGATTGATGAGGACACCCCCACCCTCGCCCTTCCACGTCGCGCGCCAGCCGCCACTGGAGTAGTAGGCATCACTGCGGAACCAGTCCGTGATGATCCAGTTCACACGGATGATCGTGCCGAGTTCACCGTCCTTGATGAGCTTGCTGATCTTCGCGTAGCGCGGCTCCGAGCGCATCTGGAACATCGCGCCGAATTTCACTTTCGGGTTCGCCTTCGCTGCCGCGATGAGCCGTTCCGCATCCGCCTTATGCGCCGAGATGGGCTTCTCCACCATCACGTGCAAGCCGGCGTTGATGGCCGAGATGCCGAGCGTGGTGTGCTGGTAATGCGGCGTGGCGATGAGCACAGCGTCCACCTTGCCGGACTTGATGAGCTCTTCGCCATCGCCGAAGACCTCCACGCCCTTCGCTTTGTAAGCGTCCAGTTTACCAGGCGAGGTGCTGCACACGGCGGTGAGTTCCGCCCGCTTCACTTTGCCCGCCAGCAAGTAATCTGCATGATACTTGCCCATGTTTCCCATGCCGATGATGCCAACGCGAACTTTGCTCATGGTCATAAAATCAATGATTCAGTTGAGCGGCCAGTATCGCTTCGGGCAAAAATCAGGAGCAAGTTCATTTTAAGGTGTTTTGGTCAAAGGCTAAGGCCGTTTCCCTCTACTCCCGCCGGTTCCAAAAGCAGCCCTTGTGCGACCCGCTTGAATAAGCTAAAAACTGCTAGGTACAGGCCTGAAAAGACTTTGGCCTGTCAAAAACTTATGAAAAGTCACCTGCCCGCACGGTTCATTGCCTCAATCTTGCTGGCCATTGCCCTTGCCCAGCCAGCCTCACAAGCATTGGCCGGCTCCTCCTTGGACGTCCAGCTTTTTGGTGCCATCAAGCAGCTCAGTTACGTCCAGGATAGTGACAAGGTCGTCCGGCTGGATGATGATGCCGATGAAGGCACCATCTCGTTCAATCTCTTCCTGGACCTGGCCGATGGCGGGGCCATCACCTCGGCCACCGTGGGCACGCCCGGCAGCACCAACATCGTGCTGCTCAATGAAGATTCCGAGGAATACCAATTCTCCTACGAGGCCGAACACCTCTTGGACCTGAACCAGCAGCATCCCAACGGCACCTACACCTTCACCATCGTCACCGTCAACAACGGCACCATAACCGCCCCGCTCAGCCTGACCGGAGGCACTTTCCCCAGCGTGCCCCGGGTGAGCAATTTCACCGCAGCGCAAAGCATCAATGCGGCGGCCAATTTCACGCTGACCTGGGACGCCTTCACCGGTGGGACGGCCAGTGACTACATCGAAGTGTCCATCGAAGAAGAAGGCAGCAACGACGAAATCTTCCACTCCGACCCTCCCGGAGTCGGCCTCAATGGCACCAGCACTTCCGTGCTCATCCCGGCGGGCACACTCACCGCCGGCAAACGCTACCATGCGCAGATCATGTTCGCCAAAATCGTGCACAATCAGAATTACTCTGGCGCAACCGGGCTCGCCGCCTACACGAAGCGCACCTCGCTGTATATCGCCACCACGGGCACTGTGACCGATACGCAGGCCCCGAACATGTATACCTCTCGTCCGTTTAATAATGAGAACGGCGTGCCGGTGAAATCCGTGATCCGCTTCGATTTCAGCGAACCGATGAACGACACTGTGCCCGGAAACATTTCCATCAACTGGACGGGCACGGGGCTGACACCGGCCAATTTCACTTACACCTGGAGCCATGATGACCGCAGCCTGTTCGCGGTTTACACCGGAAGCTTGCCGACCAGCACCCAGATTGGCTGGACCTTGAACCCCATCGGCGGCGGCACCACGATGCGGGACAAGGCGGGCAACGCCTTGCCGCAGAGCAGCGGAAATTTCACCACTTCCAGCAGTCCCGCCACCTCCGATCCGGATGTGCGAGAGATTACCGTGCTAAAAGCCCAGTCCTTCGTGCAGACGAGCGGCGGCGTCACGGCGCAGGACAATTATGAATTCGAGGTCTTTGGCGATCTGAACATCATGAACGGCGTCTTGAACGGCTCCGTCACCATACCCACGCCCAGCCTGGATCTCGTCCGCCCGGAGAACGACTTCTATGGCGACACCTTTGACTACGAGGCTGAGCACGCCTCGAAGACCGACTTGGACCGCTTCTTCCCGAATGGTACTTACACTATCTCCCTGAACACCGCGCACAACGGCACCAAAAACATCTCTCTGAATTTCCCGGCGGACAATTATCCGAATACGCCCACGTTGCAAAACTTCAGCACTCTAGCCGCCGTGAATCACACCCAGCCATTGACGCTGACCTGGGATGCTTTCTCCGGAGCCAACAGCAGCGACTCTTTTTTCATTGAGGTCATCATCACCAACGGCTCCGATGAAGATGTGTATTCGTCTTCCGAGGGCCCCGGCACCCTCAACGGCACCTCCACCCAATTTGTGATTCCGGCGAACACGCTTTCGCCCGGACGCAAGTATGAGTGCGAACTGGTCTTCGCCCGCATTGTCGCCAGTGACAGCGCCACTTATAGCGGGGCGAAGTTCGCCGCCGCGTTTGCCAAGGTGACCAAGTTTGAAATCCAGACCACCGGCTCACCTATACGCCCCACGCTCTCTTTGTTCCCGGGCACCAATCCCGCCCAGGTGGATGTGATCGGTGACAAGCACGTCGCCTACGTCCTCGAAGCGACGCAGGACTTTCAATCGTGGGTGCCGGTCTTCTTTCCCCAGCGGACTTTCCAAAACACGAGCGTCACCTTGTTCGATGATGACTCCAGTTTCTTCAGCCGCCGTTTTTACCGTGTGAAGGAAGTGAATGATGACAACTTCCAGCTTCCCATCTCGCTGCAAGGCACGGTCAGGAATTCCTCGAATTCCAATCCGATCGCCGGAGCGACTGTCTCCACCACACTGTCCGGAGCTACCGCCGTGACCGACGGCAACGGCAAGTTCTTCCTGCAAACGGACGTCACCAGCTCCAGCTTCAACATGAACTACGGCGTCACCGTCAACAAAACCGGCTTCAACACCTACTCGCAGAACTCGAACTGGGGTGACCGCCCTCGGAACTTGAACATTTCCCTGAATCCGCAATGATGCCCTCAAAGCCCGATGCTTTGAGCTCTTGAGCACTGATACCCATCCACCCTCCGCCGCTGCCACTGTTTTCAACGGTGCATGGCGGTTCACGGCGACCAGTCTGGCGGCGTTTAGCGTTTGGGCCTTTGGCGGGCAACTGCTCAAACCGCTGGGACATCTTGGATTGGACCTCGTTTGCGCCGTTGTCTTCGTAGCGCTCGGTGGTTGCCTGCTGTATCCCTTGACCAAGGGCAGACTCTCCCTCAGCCAGTTTTACACTGCTTTCGGACTGGCCTTCGCCGGATATGTCGTGGTGTGGATCGTGGCGTGGTATGGGATCAAGGGCCGGACGGGTGAGTATACCTATACCATTTTCGGGCCGATCGTTCTCATCGCCCTCTTGTTGCGCCAGACGAAGACGCATCCCGCAAGCATTCCATTGCTGCTCGGTGCGGTGCTTTTACACACACTCGGCTACTTTGCGGGAGGCAGCCTCTTCTCCTGGGCGAAAGGTGCAGCGAGTAACGAACTCTTCTCTTCATGGTCACGGACAGAACGAGTCAAACTTGGGGCCATGCTGTGGGGCTTTGCGTTCGGCCTCGGTTTAGGTAGCGCATTGGGCCTCGTGTTGCATCAGATCGCCACGCAACCGCCGCGCGAGAAACTCCCACCAGCAAGTCCTCTAACTACTTAAACCATGTTCAGACTGCTTGCCCTCGCTGTTCTGTTGTTGCACCTCAACGCCTTCGCCCAGAGTGATGTTCCCGACATAATCTTCCACGGCGGCAAGGTCGTGACCGTGGATGAGAAATTCACCATCACCGAAGCCATCGCCGTGAAGCAGGGCAAGATTCTCGCCGTCGGTGACAACGACGACGTCCTTCCCCTCGGCAAGCCCGGCACCAAGCTCATCGATCTCCACGGCCAGATGCTCCTGCCCGGCCTCATCGATTCCCACGTGCATCCCGCCGCCGCGATGACCGAGTTCGATCACCCCATCCCCGACATGGAGACCATCCAGAACGTGCTCGATTACTTCGCCGCTCGCGCGAAGGTCGTCCCCGCCGGCGAATGGCTCGAGCTCCAGCAAGTCTTCATCACGCGCCTCAAGGAACAGCGTTATCCCACTCGCGAGGAACTCGACCGCGTCGCACCCCAGCACCCCGTCTACTTTCGCACCGGACCTGATGCGATGCTCAACACCCTTGCCCTCAAGCTCAGCGGCATCGATCACGATTTCACCGTGAAAGACGGCGGCCCCGGTTATCTCGAGAAGGATGCGAAGGGCGAGCCCACCGGCCTCCTGCGCGGCATCACGCGTTATGCCAAGGTGAAGTCCTCCGGCAAATCTCCCACCGAAGCTGATACCTATTCGCGCACCCTCGAACTCTTCCGCGGCTACAACGAGATCGGCATCACCGCCGTCGGCGATCGCGGCGCGAACCAAGCTTCCCTCGAGCGTTACCAGCAGATGCGTGATAAGGGCGACCTCACCGTCCGCCTCGCCCTCTCGCACACGTTCCCGACTATCGGTTCCATGGACAAGATACTCGCGGCCATCGACCAGATCGGCGAGCATCCCTTGCGCACGGACAATCCGTGGGTTCACCTCATCGGCACCAAGATCTGGCTCGATGGCGGCATGCTCACCGGCAGCGCCTACATGCTTCAACCTTGGGGCAAGAGCGAGATGTATGGCATCACCGATGCCGCGTATAAAGGTGTCCTCAACGTCCCACGCGATCAACTCCTCAAGATGGTCCAGCGCGTCGCGAAACACGGCCTGCAATTCACCGCCCACTCCGTCGGCGATGGCGCTGTCGAAACCCTCATGAGCGTTTACGAGGAAGTGAACCAGGAGAAGCCCATCAAAGACCTCCGCCTCTGTGTCACCCACTCGAACTTCATGACCCACGATGCCATCGCGAAGGCCGCGAAACTCGGCGTCGTCGTGGATATCCAGCCCGCGTGGCTTTACCTCGATACCCGCACCCTCGTGAAACAATTCGGCTACGATCGCCTCCGTTACTTCCAGCCCCTCAGCAGCCTCTTCGCCTCCGGTGTCATCGCGGGTGGCGGGTCAGATCACATGCAGAAGATCGGCTCCCTCCGCTCCATCAATCCCTACAACCCCTTCCTCGGCATGTGGACCACCATCACCCGCTCAGCGAAGTGGTATGACGGCCAGCTCCATCCCGAGGAAGCCCTCACCCGCCAGCAAGCCATCCAATTCTACACGCGGAACAACGCCTACCTGCTCTTCTGGGAAAAAGAGATCGGCTCTCTCGAACCCGGCAAACGCGCCGACTTCATCATCGTCGACCGCGACCTCCTCACGTGCCCCATCAACGATTTAAAGGACACCCAAGTCCTCCAGACCTGGGTAGAAGGCAAACAGGTGTACAAGAAGTAGAACAATCGTAATCGTTCTCGTTGTCGTCCTCGTCCTCGAACCGTATCCCTCGAAGATTAGTCCTATCGGACCCATAAGCCCTATTCCTCGTTCGTGTATTCCGCGTATTTCGCGGTTTATTAACCGTTCCCCGAAGTCGCCTTCCCGTCTCGTCCGCTCAATGTGTCACTCCGCGATTGCCTCCTGTTCTGCGGCACTCTAGCAACCAGTCCACACCTCCCGAATCCGACTCCCGCCAGCCACCCCGACGCCCTGTTCAATTGATCTAGCTATAAGCGGCGGGCTCGCGACGATAGTCGGAGTTCAACCACATGCCACATTCAACTCAGGCGGAGACGCTCTGAAAAGAGGGCTTGGGGTGGCTGCGCAGGATAAATCGGACGGGGCTAGACGTGGCGAAGGAGCATATCAATCACAAGATCTGTGACTGAGCCACAACGACGCCCTGTCCGATTTACACCAGCAGACGCCTCAAGACATCTTTTCAGATCGTCTCGAAACTATGTCAAAGAACAATGAAACCATCCGACCCCTGTGAAGGTATCCCGCCCAACCCTCCTCGTTAGAGAAGTCGATTCGACGCCGAATTCCAAACTTTGAACTTTAAACTTCAAACTTTGAACTTCGTCTGACGCTAGTCATGACCCGGCTGGTTCCGCAGCGGCTCATGGATTCCCCGATCGCACATACAATCCTACGCCAACCGACGTCCAGTTCGCCCTCCAGCTTACGGGCCCTGATCCAAACACCCGACACTCTCACATATCCATTATGGCTCCATAAGGACCGTCATCTCCCCGCCAACGCAGGACATAACAATGCAATACATCACATCGATATGTTTGATGACTTGGGATTTCCAGTGGCTGTCTAGCGCTCCGAAAGAGCACACCCACCGTTCACCCGTCCTTTACCAGCAGCGAGCTGCCAGCAATCAAAAGATTACCTGAAACACCGTCAATTTCCAAATGAAAAATCACCACAAAACCGCTCCCAAACACAACGGATTGCGCCAGAAGAAATTACAAACGAAGATTTTTCTGCCATGGGAGGAAAAATCAGCGACCTGTGACGCCCTTACATTCTGATTGATTTACCCGCTCCAAACCCCGTTAATCACTCAGCACATGTTGGAGGCCATTGTTATCCATGCTAATAAGTCGTTTTCGCAGCAGCTTGCCCTGCTGAGTCTGTTGCTGCTTGTTTTCACCGCCACTCCCGCTCACGCCCTAGAGACCCCGCCCAACCTTCGCTGGCAACACGCTCTGACCTCCGTAGCGCACACCAACACCTGGACACAGATCACCGATTGCAAGGTCCTCGGCAACGGCAACCTCGCCATCGTCGGCCAGTTCATCGGTACGGATCCGATTCTCGGCGCACCTCACCAATCCGCCCAGCAACCAACCAATGGGCTGTTTGTGGCCGTCCAATCCCCTTCCGGCCACCTGCTCTGGCTGCACCGGTTCGCTGGTGGCCAATGTCCCCGTCTGGGAATCGACAATTCGGATAACATCCATCTCATTGGGTTGACCGAAACAGACATCAACCTGCTCGGCACCAGTCTGGCTGCGGAACCCGACACCATCTTGGCCTACCAGCTAAGTTTTAAGGCAGACGGCACGCTGAATCATTTGCGCCCCTTGGGCAAAATAGCGGGCACCGAGCCTTACTCTCCATATTTCTACCTCGGGCTCAGCACCCTCTGTCTACCGCTCGCTGATGGTTTCCTCGTTTCCTTGGAATTTCCACGAAGCATTCAAATCGAAGGCACCACCTATGAGTCCGAGGAAGGTGCCTCGGGCCTGCTCTGGCTTAAACTCGACCATCAAAATGAAGTGGTGTGGGCCCATTGTTTCAGCGCCACCGCGAATTACTTTCCTCCCTCATTCGTAATATCGCCCGCTGGTGGCTATCTGGGCTTCGCCTCCTTGGCCCCCGTCGGCAAGTTCAACGGCCAGCCTTATGGTGTATCCAATGACCTAACGAACAGTGTGCTGATCTGGCTGGCTGCTGACGGTGAAGTGACTAAAACAGCACGTCTTCACGGTGAAGCCTCTCCGATTTTCACCGGAGCACATTTCGCCTCCGATGGCGACCTGGTCCTGTCCATCGCCGGACTTTACGATGGCATTATCGAGACATCTGGAAGTGCTCCTTTGGAGATCAACTTCGGTCCACCTCCGCTTTATTATGGCGGAAACGTGGTCATTGCCCGGGTTGCCGGAGATTTATCCGCTCTCCGCTGGCAAAAGGGAACCAAGACCATCCGCGCTTGGAGCGCCGGTCTCACTTTCGACCAGAATGACAACTTGTATGTCGCCCTCCAATGCATGACTCCACTCTTCTTCGCAGGTGAGGCATTCAAGGGCGACTATCCCAGCTACCCACCCAATCGTACTGCCCTGGTCAAGATTGCCCCAGACGGGCAGATTCAATGGGTCCGCTTTGATGAATCCTATTTTCCTGCAGCTTTCGCCGTGGCCCCGGATGGCACTTCCTATTTGGCCAGTTCATATATTGCCAGCTACGCTTCATCCCTCAATGTCTCCCCTCCTGAATTTCACCTTGTACCACTCACCAACCACCTGGCTGCTGCTGGCTCGACCCTCTACTTCGCCCCTCACGTGAATGGCGCAGCCGGCACGGTTTATTACTGGTATAAAGAGGGCATCCTCATCACCAACTCCACGTCCTCACCCTTGGTGATAAGCAACCTCTCCGCCACCCATCTCGGCACCTACACCGTCACCGCCAGCAACCAGTTCGGCTTGGTTTCCACCGGACCGTTCACCTTCACACTGGGGCCATCTTCTCCCCTTGCTCAAGTAGAGAGCATGGGACAATTGGGCGCCATCATAGAATATTCACGGCCAGAAGCCAGATTCTCGCCCGATGGTACCAAGTATGTGATCGTCGGCTCTACCTCCTTTTCATTCATGCACGGTACGAACTATATTCCGGGCGACTCCTCCACCTTTAAAACCTTTCACCTGGCCGGCAATTCCTCAGGCGGCTCGAATCTCTTTCTCGCACCGCCTTCTATTAGCGGCTTGCACCCCCGCGCTGCCATCGCCTCGGACGGCACCAGTTTCCTTGTCAATCGCGGCACCAACAACGGTGCGCCCTGCAGTTGGATCGTCAAATATGATACCTTGGGAAATCAGCTATGGGCTCACAGTTTCAACAGCCCCTCTGATTATGCCGACGTTGCTGTATTTAAAGATCAGGCGCTGTATGTCGCTGCCGGTTGCAATGCGGGAACCATTTTCGGCGGCACTACCTTGACTGAAAAAGGACTCTACCTGTTGAAGTTCTCCTTGGATGGAGAACTGCTCGTTGCGCACTGCCTGCTTCGTCCTCCGAACGGTTTGGAAGCCATCATCCTTCGTCTCGCCTCAGATGGCAGCGGCTATATTTTCGGCTCACATTTGGTTCACTTTGACGCCACCGGAGACTACGTCTGGGATAAAACTGTGCCTTGGGACGGGACTATGCCGGTCATGGCCTGTGATACCCGCGGTGTCGTCATGGGCATCAATGTCGAATCCGGCAAATCATTCTTCGGTTCACCGCCGGTCGTCGGAACCATGGCCGGCGGGTTGGTCCGGTGGAATCGTGATGGTACCTTGGCCTGGCGTCGTCTCATTGATTCCGCGGCATCATACCGTAGCTGCACTTCGCTGGCCCTTGATCCAGCCGGAAATGTCATCGCCGGTTTGTTTTCTGATGGCGCTATCGAATTGGATCATATTCAGTTACCTCTTAATCCCGGCTCTGCCTCCGGCCTTCATGGAGTTTTGCTGCGCCTATCCCCGCAAGGAACTCCTCTCGATGCCCTGCGTATTCCCGTGGATTACCATGCTGTGACTTGCAGCATGGACATAGACCCGAAAGGCCGTTTGCTCTTTCTCGGGCTGGCTGGGCACCGATTCGGCGGAAGCCCGACCAAGATTCAAATGGGCTCGTTCCTGCACCAACACGAAGGTTTTGGAGATATTTTCTTCGGTATCACTGCTCCCTTGGGCCCCGCCCTCGTGACCGAACCAGCGGGAAATCAATTCAAGCTGAACTGGTCCGAATACTTGTCCGGCTTCACCCTGGAATCCAGCACCTCCCCCGCCGGCCCGTGGACACCCGTCACCACTTCCACCAACAGCATCACCCTGGATGCAGGCACTTCCGGCAGCCAGTTCTTCCGCCTGAAAGAGACCACCGAGTAACAAGCGCACCCTGACCGTAGCCGCGGACGCTAGTCAGCGCTAACCTCTTTCTTTCGATAGGACGTAAGGCGTATCGGCCAGCCAATACAACCGGTGTTCGATTCTTCCTTTTCCCCTCATAGGCCCCTGGTGCAACCAGCTTGACTTTCCTGCCCCCTTTTCCAATCGTCCCTGCGTCGATGCTTTAGGAAGCACTTGGAAATTGAGCATGAGTCATTCTGCCTCCAACCATCCGCCGACGGACGCTAAAAACTGGATAACTTTGTTCAGATGCGAGACGCCCTCGGAATCGGACGATATCTGTCTGGAACTTGCCGCCGCTGGCATCCCTTACCTCTTGCCTGATCAAGCGGCACTCGACCGCGGTGACACTTGCCCGGAAATAAGGATCCAAGTGACAGCCGATGATTACGCCACCGCCAAAGAACTGTTGTTCAGCTTCAAACGACCGTCGGAAGACCCGGCTGAACGAAACCTTGATGCCGCCCAAGTGCCTTTGAGTGGATTGTTGCGCTGCCTGGCTTTTTTAAGTCCCTTGCTGACCCTTCCCAGCCTTCTCGTCGTGTACATGGCTCACGCTAATTTTTTCAAGAAGGGATACAAACGCAAAGCCGACGAGTTCGCCTGCGGATTCTTGATCGGGGTAATTTTTTGGATAATCGTGGTGGCCGTGATGGCTAACCGGCGTCATTGAAATGGATGCTGTGAAAAAGGGCCTTACCAAGGAATAAACCACATCTTATCCATGGGCATTTTCAGTCACATTTCCAGGAAGCTTCGCGGTCCTCGCCATCACCTTAATCCTGATGAGAAAGCGTGGATAGAAAACCGGATGCTGTGGTTGCACGGGCAATTCGGCCCCGGCCCTCTCCGCCGCGCTCCGCTGGATGTTTCGTCGCCCTTGCTGCCCAAGACCTGGTCCGCCACCCACGCCGAAGGCGTCGAGCTGTTCTGGCGGCTCTCCGATTTCATGCAGGTGGACCGCTCACGCCTAGATCTGGAGTTTTATTCCGATCTCGAAACGCCCCACGATTCCGCTTATCCAGGAGAAACCCATCATTCCGGCCCGGCCGGCCTGTATTGGCATGCCGAAAAGGGCCAGCTCCAAGTGATCTCCTTGGCTGAATCCTCATTGCTTCAACCCGCCCAGTTCATCGCCACCACCTGCCATGAACTCGGTCACGTTCATCTCTTGGGTGACCAACGCATCCACAGGGATGCTGAGGATTCGGAACTCTTGACCGATCTCCTGACCATTTATTTCGGAGCTGGAATCCTGACTGCGAACACAGCCTTCCAATTCAATCAATGGACGGATGGCCAGATGCAAGGGTGGAACACCAGCAAGCTGGGATACCTCACTGAGGCTCAACTCGGTTACTCTCTCGCCTGCTATGCGTGGTATCGCGGTGATACCCAAGTCATCTGGCGAAAGTATATACGCGACAACATCGCCTATTATTTCGACGACTCCCTGCATTTCCTCTCCACCACCAAAGACACTGCCATCCCCTTTGACGGCGCTTGAGAAACCAGGACAGCCAGTCCCCTCACCCCACGATGTTTCCCCTTCCCCAAATAAGCCCGTGGTGCAACCAGCAACCGGCCTTGACTTTCCTGCCCCCTTTTCCAATCGTCCCCGCGTCCCTTTGGGGACGTAAACATGCCCCTTGGCGACTCCATATCTGCCCTGCTGCACACGCCGGAACCGGCGGACCTCGGTCCCCATCCGCGCACAGGCACGCTATCCATCCGTGATGTGAACGCGCGGCTGGATGAGGCCTTTCGCGCCACCAAGCCTTCCGCAGACAGCCAGCAACTCATCCGCAGCGCCATCTTGCTCTGGCACGATCATCTGGATGCTTCGCATACCATCTCGCAGGACCTGCACTCCAGCGACGGCAGTTTCCTCCACGGCATCATGCACCGACGCGAACCCGACTATGGCAACGCCAAGTATTGGTTCCACCGCGTAGGCCAGCATGCCAGCTACCCCGAACTCGCCAAACGCGTCAGCGCCTTCCTCGATTCCAAAGGCGCAACCGCCTTGAAGAACGAACTCGTCCCCGCTGGCCAATGGGATGCCGATGCTTTCGTCGATGCCTGCGAAGCCGCCTCTGGCCGTCGCGGCACCGAAGAGCAACGCACCCTGCTCCGCGAGATCCAGCGGATTGAAACGACCGTCTTGATCGAACGTTTCCTTGGCACCACTAAATAGAGCCAGCCATGAACTCTTTCCGGGCAAAAACACGAATGACGTGTGAAATGTTACCTCTCCTCTCAATGAGGAGAGGTCGGTTCCGCCCTCAGCGGAACCGGGTGAGGAGTGAGACGAAGCATAGCGCAGCTGATTTTTTATTGGGTAATATCAGACAGAACACGTGGATTCTTAAGCAAATAACGCTTTTGTGCTACGACTCACCCCTCACCCCAACCCTCTCCCCGTTAAGGGGCGAGGGAGATAAATAATCTTGGGCGCGATAATTTTTCTGTGAACGAATTTCTTACAGTTCTTAACGCCGTGCTCCCGGTCTTCACCGTCGCCGGTGCGGGCTTCGGTCTGCGTCGCCTCGAATGGCTGACGGAAGAGGCGGATCAGAGCATGCTCAAGCTGCTCATCAACCTGCTCGTCCCCTGCCTCATCTTCGATTCCGTGCTGGGCAACAAGATGCTCACCGACATCGGCACCGTCTTCCTCGCGCCCATGGTCGGCTTCGGCACCGTGGCCGTGGGTGTGGCCATCTGCTGGCTTTTGCGTGGCACTGCGGGACTGACGGATAAGAGCCGCGAAGGCACCTTCGCTTTCGTCACCGGCGTTTACAATTACGGCTACGTCCCCCTGCCCCTTGTCTACCTGCTCTTCAAGGACTCGCCCGACATGGTCGGCCTCCTGCTCGTGCACAACGTGGGCGTGGAGATCGCCATGTGGACGCTTGGCCTCATGCTCCTCAGCGGCGTGTCCATCAAGACCGGCTGGCGCAAGCTCATCAATGCGCCCATCTCGATGATCCTCATCTCCCTCGTGCTGAACCTGCTGGGTGCGGAGAACTGGATGCCGAAATTCATCATCCAGACCGCGCACATGCTCGGCCAATGCGCCATCCCCATCGGCATCCTGCTCGTCGGGGCCACCATCGCCGACCAGCTCCCCGAGTTCCACGCCGAGAAAGGCTGGCGTGTGATGGCTGCTTCGAGTTTTCTGCGTCTGGGATTGCTGCCCGTGCTGTTCCTCCTGCTGGCGAAATATCTCCCCTGCTCGCTCGAATTGAAACGCATCATCGTCATCCAAGGCGCGATGCCCGCCGCCGTCTTCCCCATCATCATGGCCCGCCACTACGGCGGCCACGCCCCCACGGCGCTGCGCATCGTCATCGGCACCACCGTCCTCGGCCTGCTCACCATCCCCCTGTGGATCAAGCTGGGCCTACGCTTTATCGAGCAATAAAACGTAGCCGCCGAAAGCAAAGTCACCGAAGAATAGATGGAGCGGAAACGAAGCTATTCCCTCTCCCCAAGGGAGAGGGTCAGGGTGAGGGGGAAGAGCATGCCCCTAAGCAAACGCAGCTCATACTCGCTAAAGAACGTTCCCTTCCCCCTCATCCCGGCCTTCTCCCTTGGGGAGAAGGAGGAACATTTGCCGCCTCATTGCATATTAGAGCCTCGTCACCTCGGCTGCTACGTAATCAAACCTTCTTCGCCGCCTTCTTGGCCTTCGCCGGAGCCTTCTTCGCCGCCGCAACCTTCTTAGACGCAGCCGCGATCACCGGCGCTTTGATCTCCTTCTTCAGCGCCTCGACGATTCCCGCGATGGTATGCTCCTTCGCCTCGATATCCGGCTTCAGGCCCAGCGCCTCGATCGCCTTCGTCGTCTCCGGCCCGATAGAGATCGTGCGCAACTGCGGGAACTGCTGCCGCAACTTCGGCAGATCAAACCGCGCATGGAAATTCTCCACCGTGGAACTGCTCGTGAACGTCACCCAATCCGCACCGCCTTCAATGAGCTTCGCGGCATTGCCGGAAACATCTTCCGTCTCCGGCACCGTCCGGTAGCACGCCACATCATCGATGATCGCGCCCATCTTGGTAAGCTCTGCGGGCAGTTCCGGATTCGCCACCTCGGCGCGCATCAGCAGCATGCGCACATTCTCCACGTCCTGATATTCCTTGAACGTCTTGACGATCTCGCGCGTCACGAACTTCTCCGGCATCAAGTCCACCTTGATGTGCAATTCCTTCAGCTTCGCCGCCGTCGCGGGACCGACCGCCAGGAACCGCGCACCGCCGATGGAGCGGATGTCATCGAACACGCGGAAGAACGCGTTGAAAAATTCCGTCACGCCGTTCGGGCTGGTGAAGATGATCCATTCGTAAGAACCGATCTCCAGCATCGCATCCGCCAGCGCCGCTCTTTCAATCGGCGGCACAATCTTGATCGTCGGTATCTCCAGCACTTCTGCGCCCAGTTCCAGCAACTGGCTGGACAACTGGCTCGCCTGCTCGCGCGTGCGCGTCACCACGATGCGTTTGCCGAAGAACTGCCGCTTCTCAAACCAGTTCAGCTTCTCGCGCAAGCCCACCACACCACCGATCACCGTCACCGCCGGCGCCTTAAAACCCTTTTCATCCACGATGTCTGCGATAGTCTCCAGCGTCCCTTGGATCGATTCCTGATTCCCGCGCGTGCCCCAGCGCACCATGGCTACGGGCGTTTCCTTATCCGCACCGGCCTTCACCAGTTCGCTCGTGATCTGCCGGATGCGCTCCACGCCCATCAGCACCACCTTCGTGCCCTTGTCCGCCGCGAGATGTTTCCAATCGAGCGACGTCTCTTCCTTCGTCGGATCTTCATGTCCCGTCAAAACCGTAAAGCTCGAGCAATGCTCGCGATGCGTGATGGGAATGCCCGCGTAATTCGGCGCGGCCACGATGGATGAAATGCCCGGCACGACTTCGAACGGCACACCTTCCGCCTGCAATTCCTCCGCTTCCTCACCACCACGACCGAACAGATACGGATCGCCGCCCTTGAGCCGCACCACCGTCTTGCCCTGCTTGGCCAGCTTCACGAGCAATTGGTTCATCTCCTCCTGCGGGATGGCGTGATCCTTCGCGCGCTTGCCGCCGTAGATGATCTCAGCCGACGACGGCGCGAGCCGCAGCAGGTCCGTATTCACCAGCGCGTCATACACCACCACATCCGCGCGCTTGAGCAATTCCGCGCCACGCAACGTCAGGAGCCCGGCATCACCCGGACCCGCGCCAACCAAATAAACTGTGCCAATCAAACTCATGGGACCGAGGACTTTAGGGATTTGAGGCTCGAACCGCAAGCGATGTTCCAAAGGATTGGGGAGTGCTTAAAGATGAGATTGCCCCGCCACCATCAATCCATTAAGTTTCCGCTACTGTATGAAGTACCTTTGGAGGATCAGTATCCTATTGCTGCTCGTCACCACCCTGAGCCCCGCAGCCACTGCGGCTCCGGGCGATGTGAAGTGGACTCATACCGGAAACATTCTTATCTCCGACTTGGCCCTGAATCGTGATGGCACCATTTACATCACTTCGGCAACCACTCTGACCAACACACAGATTCCGCTGCCGAGTGGAGGATACATGATCGTCACAAGTCCGGGGTCCGAAACCAATGATCTCATCGCCTTGCTTCCGGACGGCCGGGTCAAATGGCAAAAGCCAAATGTGGGCCAGCATATCGCTGTGCTTTCTTCCGGTCGCGTCTTGGTGACGCATAACCTGCTTTACACGGTGGTCACTCCACAGGCATCCGGCGGTTTTATTACCAGCGTCATGAGATCGATAGATCGGTCAACCGGTTTCGAGCCGAATGGGGATGTCTGGCAGGAATCAGCACTAAATGGTCGGGTGGCCATAACTGCGGATGATGACATCATCTCTCTGAATCACGGCTCTGCGGAATCACCTACTGATCAAAACATGATTTTGCGTACCGGCCTTTCCGGCTGGCAGTCTGCACCTTTGGAGTATCTGGCTTCATTCCCGGTGATCAGCCCGGACGGCACTATCTACGCTGTGACTGATAGAAACGTTGGAAACTTGAACATCATCGCATTACCCAGCGGTATGTCGGTGGTTGCGCCCAGCCCCACCAATCGCATCCATGTCCTGACATCCGGTGGCATTCCCAAGTATGGGCTGGAGAATACCAATCTTTTTCTATATCCGCCGGTGTTCGGAAATGAGGGCAGCCTTTTCGTTTCCTGCCTGGAAACAAAAACCAATGGCGACGGAATAACCTATAACGAAGCCAGTGTTCGCAGTCTCTCGGCCGGTCTGCAATCCGAGCGCTGGCGTAAAATCGGCACCTCAAAATTCAGCCCCATCGTGGTCGGCTACAACAACCGGACCTATACCGGCAACACCAACGGTCTTTATGCCTTGGACGACAGCGGCGCAGAACGCTGGTTTTTCCCTACCGCCGATGAGGTGAATCTAAGTCCTGCTCTGGCCGCAGATGGTACAGTCTATTTCGTTTCCTCCGATACCCTGTGGGCTGTGAATGCCGAGGATGGGACTCTGCGCTGGTCCTACAAAGCGACTGCGGCGATCAAGACGGCCCCCACCCTCGGCCCGGATGGCACCATCTATGTTTTACTGGACGACAAACTCATCGCCCTCGAAGGCACCGCTCCGCCTGCCAATGCCCCATGGCCGCAAGATCGTCACGACGCCCAGCGCACCAGTCGCGCCACACAAGCCAGCGCCAGCGGTCTCAGCCGTAATGTCGATGGTAAATTCTCCCTGAACCTGAATCTGGAACCGGGTCGTGCTTACAACGTGGAAACTTCGGAAGATTTGGAAACGTGGACAGAGATCGGCTCCTTCACCAGCAGCAGCGCGGCGCAAACGTTTCTGGATGAGACTTCCGCAGGCAAACCACAACGCTTTTACCGGCTGGTGCTCCCCTAGCCCTTCAGCTTTTCCGCCAGTTGCTGGCCGAGCTTCTCGGCGGCTTGCACATTCTCGGACGCCGAGCCTTCGCTGAAGCGCTCATCGCGGAAAGACACCACACTCATCGCGAGCTGTTCGCCCTTTGCCTCGGCCCATGCTCCCACCGGACTTTGGCAACCGCCGCCCATGGCGCGCAGGAAGGCGCGTTCTGCGGTGATGGCGTACCACGTGGGCAAATGATTCAACGCCGCACAGACCTTCTGCAAACGTGCGTCGTTCTTACGGATCTCCAAACCGATGGCGGCCTGGCCTACGCACGGGAGCATCTCTTCGAGAGAAAGATGACGGGCGCGTAAACCGGGGGGCACTTCGCTGCCTTCCAGTTTGCCATCCGCATGCACCCTGAAGCCAAGTCGGTTCAATCCCGCAGCCGCCAATATAGTAGCGGCGAGTCCGGAATTCTCTGCGAGCTTGCGCAGACGTGTGCCGACATTGCCGCGAATCTCCACGATCTTCAGGTCCGGGCGTAGATGCAGCAACTGCGATTTGCGCCGCGTGCTGCTGGTGGCCACCGCGGCACCCGGGGGCACTTCGGAAAGCTTGGACGCTTTTTCGCCGGGGCGGGCGGGCTTGAAGACCATCACATCACGAACGTCTTCACGTTTCGTCACCGCGCCCAGTTCCAGACCATCCGGCAATTCCGTGGGCAGATCTTTCAGGCTGTGCACAGCGAGGTCCGCTTCGCCATTCAGCAGCGCTACTTCGAGCTCCTTGGTGAACAGGCCCTTGGGTAAGGAAGCATCGGGGTTCGCCATGGAGGCCGTCTGCAGTTTATCCCCGGTGGTCTTGATGATGTTGATCTGAAAGGTCTCTTCCGGGAATGCAGCGCGGCACAATCCCTGGATCTGATACGCCTGCGCCAAGGCCAAGGCACTGCCCCGCGTAGCGATGATGAACGGTTTGGAAGACATGGGTTAAGAACTGGTATCGTGACCGAAAGAAAAACCACCTTCATGCGACTGCCCGGATGAGCCGCGTTGCAAAAGCTCCTTCGCCTTGTCGCGGATGATGACCTCACATTTGGTGATCTCATCACGCCGTTGCTTCAAGTACTCCTCGGCGATCGCCTGCAAGTCATCGATGTTGTAGAGATAGACGTTCTCAAAGACGCTATCCAAGCCGGGCTCGATATCCCGCGGTACAGCGATATCGATCAACAGCAGCGGACGGTTGTGACGCAAGGCCATCAGCGGCGCGAGCTTCTTGCGGTCCAGCACATAGTGCGGAGCCGAGGTGCTGCTGATGACGATATCCACATTCGCAAATTCAGCGGCCCAATCATCGAAATGCACCGCGCGACCATTCAGTTCCTTGGCCAGTGCCTCCGCGCGATCGAAGGAACGGTTGGAAACGATCACGCTCTTCGCGCCCCGGCTCAGCAGTGAACGCGCCGTCTTCTCACTCGTATCCCCGGCGCCGATGACCATCACGTTGCGATCGCTCAACGTCTCAAAAATCTTCTCGGCCAGTTCCACGGCCGCCGAACCGACTGATACACTGCCGCGCTGGATGTTCGTGTGGGTGCGGATGTGCTTGGCCACGTTGAAGGCTTTTTGGAAAACCTTGTTCAAGCGCCCGCCCGTCTGTTTGTGCTGCAAGGCGAGGTCGTAGGCTTTTTTTAACTGGCCCAAGATTTCTGTCTCGCCCAAGAGCATGGAGTCCAGGCCGCTGGCTACCTTGAAGAGATGCTCGAGGCTTTGCGGTTCGCCCAGGGTATAGATCTCTTCGTTCAGATTGCCCTCGAACTGGCGATGCGCGATGAGAAATTCCTTGAGCGCCTGGAAGGCTTCCTTCTCCTGATGCGGGGTGACCACGTAGAGTTCGACGCGATTACAGGTGGAAAGAATGACCGCCTCCGTAGCCAGGCCGGAGGTGCGCATCTGCTGGAGCGCATCGGGAATCACCGCCTCGGCAAAGGCGAACCGCTCGCGCAGTTCGACTTCCGAAGTATGATGATTCAGCCCTATGACGACGACGCTCATGGATTATGTATCGGCGAGAGGAGGTTTGTGCCCCAAAACGTCAGCAGCACAAACGCGAATCCCGCCACGGCTCCCCAGGCGAACTTCCGCCCGCCCTGCTCCATCCGCCACCGCATCAGCATCAGCGCCAAATACATTCCCCACACCAAGAACGACCAGATGACCTTGGGATCGCCCGACCAGTACGAGCCCTGGGTTTTGTTCAGATAGGACATGCTGATGAGCAAGGCGACCGTCAGCAGACCAAAACCGGAGATGAGCAAACGCCACGTGACCACTTCCAGACGCTGGATGGGCGGCAGCAGGGAGAAGATGGCGCGGGCTTTGTGGAACTTCAGGTCATGTTCCTGCGTGAGGTACATCAGTCCAGCTCCGGAACTGAGACCGAAAGCCGCGTAAGCCAAGGCGAACAACGCGGCGTGCAGGCTGTTCTGCCAGCCGGGAACGAAGAACTCGGGATTCGGACCGTGATGTTTGTCCAAAGCGGGCATCATGGCGAATACACCCAGGCAGAACAGCAAGGGCGAGAGGAACGCGCCGAGAAATCTCAGGCGCGACCAGATGCCGATGACAAGATAGGCCGCTACCATGGTCCAGAGGATAAAGACCGTGGCCTCATAGAGATTATTCACCGGACAACGGGAAAAGCTGAAGCCGCGCTGCATGAGGGCGACGGTGTGACCGGCGAAGGCGCCCATCAGCAAAAAGTAATTCACCCGGTTATCCTCACGGAAACCCTTCCGCCAGAGGAATACCGAGTAAATCATGCTGATGCCGTAAAGCAGGACAGCGATTTGAAACCAGTTACGATCGGTCACAATGTTCCGTCAACTTACCGGATGATGAGCCTAGTGCAAATGGCAAAAATAGGCTCACCGTGCCGGAAACCGGTCAGGCTTTGGCGACATCCGAGTCCTCGGGCATGGGCTTGCCCTTGGTTTCCGGAGCGAATGGCAGGACGGCCAGACCCAGGAGGAAGATCAGGCTCAAGCCCGCGCAAGCATTACGGAAAGCCTCCAGCTTGGCCTCGGGCGTGGTGGCACCTTCGGACAGCTTGGCCGTCAACAAGCCCAACGTGAACGGGCCGCTGGCGGCAATGAAGCGACCCACGTTATAGCAGAAGCTGGTGCCCGTGCTGCGGAGGCTGACCGGGAACAGCTCCGGCAGGTAGATGGCGAACCCGGCAAACAAGGCCAGTTGGAAGAAGCCCATGATCGGGATCATCCAGAAGATGTCGCTCTTTTGGTCCAGAAACTTGAACACGCCCGCCGTGGCCAGCATCGCGCAGATATAGGCGATCGTGAAGACCGGCTTGCGCCCATGCTTGGCCGCGAGCTTGGTGAAAACGATCATGCCGAAAAACGCACCAATGTTCTGAAGGATCATGTTGATGCCGGTCCACATGGTCTTGTGGCCAGCCAACTTTTCTGCCGGAATGTTCTGCTCCTTCAAAATCTTGCCGACCACGTCATTGATCAACTCCGGCGAGAAGAAACCGATGCCCCACAGACCGACGACGGCTGATACACACATCAACATGCCGACAATGGCGCGACCGCGCCAGCGGACGTCGCCGAGCAGCGCGGTGTAGGAGCCAAACTTGACGCCGGAGATTTTGCCGGCGGCCCGGGCCTGCACCCATTTCTCCGGTTCCTTCAGGCGCATCTGGATGAATACGCACAGGAAGGCGGGTAGAGCGCCGATGACAAACATATAACGCCAGGCACTGCCGGGAGCGATGCTCGTCGTCTCCATGTAACCGATGGTCACGGCGATCAAACCGGCCGTGACGTTACCCACGGCAGAGAGCGCTTGCAGCAGACCGAGCGCATGAGGCCGGGCGCGGTCAGGAACGGAATCCGCCACCAAGGCTACGGAAAGGCCGAACACACCACCCACACCCAACCCCGTCAGAAAACGGTAGATGCAAAAATCAACGATGCCCGTGGAGAAGGCCGATAACCCCGTGCAAATAGAATAGATCAATACGGTCAGAGTCAGCGTCTTGGCCCGGCCGATCTTATCACCCACGGAACCGAAAATAAGACCGCCCATGGCCCAGCCCGCCACGAAGATGGAGGTAGCGTAGCCGCCGAGCTCTTTAAGCTTGGCCGGATCAGTTCCCTTGGGCATCAAAGCGGCGATAGCCGAACCACGCGCCAAGATGAACAATTGCTGGTCCAGACAATCAAAGAGCCACGCCAGGGAAGCCACCAGGAAGACGAACCAATGATGCTTGTTCATCAGCTTGTACCAGGGCACCGATTCATCTGTCGTGGCGTTTGAACTCATGTCTATAGCGTTAAAAATGGGTTAAAAGTTGCTGAGACTTGTCATGCTTACCCGTTGAATCGAAGTCCGCCAAGCAAGAATTGCCCGTACACGTATTTTTTCCCGGAATGAGCATTGATTCCGGCGGGGAAATCAGCATTAATCCTTCTATTGTGATCCGAGGGTTTCTCCCATATCTGCTAATCATAGCCAGCTTATGCTGGGGCGGTTTCGCCCGGGCGGCGGAGTTTGGGCAGTTGGATGAGGGCTTCGCGCCTGAGTTGGCCCCTGTCCCGGGAGAATTGGGGGGACTGGCTCAAGCTCCCTCGGGAAAATATTTTGTCTGGGGGCAATTTCATCAGGTGGGTGTTGCGCGACGGATCAATCTGGCCCGGATGAATGCGGACGGCACCGTGGATGAAACGTTCAATGCCGGATTGAGCGCGCTCAGTTCCATCTCAAAAATCAGCGTTCAAGCCGATGGAGCCGTGCTGGTTATGGGAACCCTCTTTCTCGCCGATGGCACGGTGCTGCCGAACGTGGTAAGATTTCTGCCCACCGGTGCTCTGGATGAGTCATTTCAACTGCCGGAAAATATCGGGCTGATCTATTCCTTCACCCTGATTCCAGCCAGCCAGAAGATTTTGCTCAATGGATTGTTGCTGCCGACGAACAATATTGCTAACGCGGTGCTGCTCCGGCTGGAATCCAATGGCAGCATTGATGCCAGTTTTAACAGCGCCGTCCTTCGGGGGGCATTCAATCTCATCCAGCCCTTGAGCGAAGGGAAACTGCTCGTGGAAGGTTATTTGAGTTTGTCTCATGGGCTCGGAGAAGACCTCTCCGCTAGCCTCAGCGCAGTTAATATGCCTGCGATTTTGAGGGAACTTATCCCCGGCCCCAGGCCAAGACGGATTCAACTCTGGCGACTGAACGAGGACGGCAGTTTTGATGACACGTTCTCCAGTGCTGAGATACCTGACTCTCCAGTGACACCTGGACCGCAAGATGTCATGTATAGGGGCAGCGCCAGACTCTCGGCGGAAGGCAATCCCAACATCCTGCTGAAACGTTACCTGGCCAACGGCGAAAACGATGCGGCGTTCACACCCGTGTTCGAGCCAGGGATGAGGTTTCAATCAATGGCCCCTTTGAGCACGGGTAAAATCCTTGTGCTGATAAACCGGACAAATGTCCTCGATGAGCTGGAAAACGTAATCCTTCGCTTGGGAAATGATGGTCACACAGAAGCGGAATATGTCATGCCCAATCCGTTTTATATCTACCCTTTCGACATGCAGTTGATAAGCATGGACAACGGCACCCTCTTCATCAACCGCCGGTCATCCCACATAATCCCGCAGGATCAGATTTTGAGATTGCAGGACAATGGCACGGTGCAAGCCGGATTCGGCGCTCCTTTTCAGATATTTGGGACAGCCACTCTCCGCCCCCAGCGCGATGGGAAAATCTATTTGCGACACGCTATAACGAATACTGAAGGGATGAAGCTCAACACCCTGTCGCGTCTCGAGAAAAGCGGCAGCATTGACGCGGGCTTTGCTCCGCCGAGGGCAGAGATCGGTTCTCCGGTAATTCTGGAGAATGGCGACATCATAGCCGAAATTTCTCCCATAGGTATATATGAATCCGCGTTGGTCCGGCTTTCGCCCTCTGGTGAAGTGGTCCGCGGATTGACCAATGAATGGATCAATCCTTGGGCGGACAGTTGGGTCGCATTTCCCGACGGTCGGGTGGCGGTCGCCCGAAGTTACACGTTCGATGCGCCCGAGAATGAACCCTACATCCGCTTCTACACCGCTCAATTTCAAACTGAACTGGAACTAACTGCCCCGGAAAACGAATATCTGCCCGACATCAGCCTGAAGCTCACTGCTGACGGAAAGCTTTTGGCAACTGGAGTTTCATATATATCAAATGAAGACAGTTTTTATGCTGTAAATTACGTGGAACGGTTCCTGCCAGAAGGGCAACCGGACTCTTCTTTCCAATTGCTGACCAATCGAGGAATTTACGCTTTGCCACATGTCACCGATAACGTCGGCAGAATATACCTATTTTACGGGACCTTCGGTGGTGCGGGAAGCAACGGCGGCAGTGTTCCTGAAAACGATCTTCCTCCATTGCCAACTGTTCCTCCCCTTCAACGCTATCTGGCCGATGGAACAAAGGACTTCTCTTTCAACCCCCTGCTTACACTCAACTCCTCAGTGGATGAGGTGTGGCCGCAGAAGGATGGCCGCATCTTGATCGCAGGCAGATTTTACAGCGCGGATGGCAAGCGGATCAGCACGCTTAGGCGATTACTGCCAGATGGTGGGGTCGATGAAACATTCATCCCGCCTGCCGGTGAAGTGGTCCCCATCACCACCATTGCGGTGGAGGCGGATGGGAATGTTTTGATCGGGGGCGCGTTCGATCAGATTGGCGGTCAGCCGCGGGCGGGATTGGCGCGTTTGAAGTCGGTGGAGCAGGCTCAGGTGAAGAATCTCACTATCACCGGCAATAACGTCACCTTGCAACTGGGGGGCAACTTGGGGCGCACTTGGTTGATCCAGACCTCTCCCGATCTCCAGACGTGGACCACGGTTTCTGCGATCACCACGGGCATTGACGACGAGACTGTGGAATTGGCTCCGCCGGACAATAGCGGCAAGAAATTCTACCGCGCCGTGCTGGCACCGTAGGTCACTTCAAAACTTGCCGCATCGCGGCGAGCAGTTTCTCCTCTGCCCCCTGCCCTACCCAATACCAGTCGTGCAGATTGGTGTCGTTCTCCTGCCGGTGTTTCTCGGTGGGGATATAGCCGGTGGCGGATTCGCCGTAGCCAGCGACCATCACGAAAGTGTCGGGGCGAAGTTTCTGCGCGGCGAGTTGGAATTCTACGTAGGCTTCGCCGGGGAGCAGGAGGAGTTGAGCGGGGCCGAAGTCGAGCATGGGGACGTCCACGGGTTTGCCTGCGGCGAGACGGCGTTGCCAGCTCAGGGCCAAGGCAGCGAGGCATTGGTCCCAGGCTTTGGTTTCGGGGGTGAGTTTCTTTTCCAGCGCGGCGAGGGTGAATTCGGCTTCTGCTCGGGGTTCGAAAATCACGGGGCTATTGCGGAACTCCAGTTTGGTGAGCGGATGGCGTTTCGTGTTTTCCCACGCGAGTTTCATGCCGGTGTGGAGGCGGTCGGCGAGGACTTGGCGATTCGTGCGCGCCCCGTCGTTGTATTTGCCGGCCGTCACGTTGCCGCTGCAACCGGAGGCGTAGATTTGGAAAACCGCGGGCATCTCTGTCTGACGTTTGCTGCGGGCGAGGCCGGGGAAATCGGCGGAGACTTCACCGGTGCGGTAGTAGCTCATGGGGTGAATGGCGTAACTACTGAGGGCGACGAGGGGTGTGTCGCCGTCCCAGAAGCTGAGGCACTTGCACCAGGGGTCGATGAGGCCCTCGTCTGCTTCGATGGCGAAAACATTCTTCGTGGCACTGCCGCGATCGAAGCGCACGGAGCCATCGGGCATGACGTAACGACGGTTCGAGGCGAGGCGCTCGACCTTCCCCTGCCCCGTGCCCAGATGCGTCACGTGACGGGTTTTCGCCAATGAATCACGCAGGGCTTGGGCAACGCGTTGGACGGCGGTTTCGTGGAATTCCAGATCGCAGATGGAGCCGGTGAGTTTGCGTTCGCGCAGAATTTTTTCAGCGGTGAGGTCCACGACGGGGGCTTCGTGCTGGTGGATGCTGGTGACGAGGACGCGCACGGGATCGGTGCCGGCGGCTTCGGCGAGGACGGTGCGCCAGCGTTCGTAAGCGTCGTTGCGAAGCTCGCACCAGTCGACGGAGACGAAGACAACGGGCTTGTCACCGCCGAGCAGGACGAAGCCGCGGGCGAACAAGGGATCGGCGATGCTCTTGGCCTGCCAGAGGCCGCCCATCATGCCGTGACCGATCGGGACGGTGACGTCAGCGGAGAAGGTGGAGAGGCGGAAGCCGCTCGACTCAGCAGCCGGGAGGAGAAAGGGAAAAGCCAAGGCGCTGGCGGAGAGTTTTAGGAAATCGCGGCGAGAGTGGGAAGCATCAGCAAGCCCGGTTTTAAGTCCTTGCGATAGTGACCTGGTGGTGAAATCGACCACCCCCTTCCCCCTCACCCCAGCCCTCTCCCTTGGGGAGAGGGAGAACATGTCAGCGCCCTTCAAATCATTGAAAGTCTCATTTCTCATCGCAGCTTACGGATGACCCAAAAGTAGCAGCGGTCGCGTTTGATAAGGAAGAAAACAGAAACGATAAAGATAGCTTTATAGTAGATAATCGCGCCGAGGGTGTACCAGTTTGAAGTGGTCCAGCAGGCTTGAAGCCCATGAGCAAAAGCGGAAGGGAATAAAGCAAACCGAGGAACAAAACCACCGACCCATTGAAAAGCGCGCGATAGAAGGCCGCGCCTTTGGGAAAATCGAACGCACACAGCAAAGCCGTCCCCACGATAAGGATGATCCACTCGGCTTTGTCCCACAGGTCCATAGATGGTCTCAGAGGGAGTAGAGCACGGTTTTATCGGGATTTACAGACTATTTTGGAGAGCCAGGAAAATCCCAAATCCAAAGCTCCAAGCTCCAGTGAAATCTCAATTTCCAAGCGCCAAGGGAAGTGTGTATTGAATTTGAGGTTTGAAGTTTCTTGGGAGCTTGGGGTTTTGGATTTGGAGCTTAATCCTATTGTCTGTCACAGATCATTTTAGCCCAATTTCTTACCCGCTTCGGCGTCGAAGGCGAAATAGTCGCAGGTGAGTTCTTCACCGGGGGCGATGGAGCGGAGGGCGATGGTGGTCACGGGTGGTTGGGCTCCTTGGGCGGCACCAATGACTCCCGTGTTCGGTTGGGCGGCGTGATTCATGAAGCAGCAGAAATCGCCGCTGAGGATGTAGTGGCCATCCGATTGGTTCAGGTAGGCGAACCAGCGGATGTGTTGCTGGCTGAGCGGAGGCAAGGCGGCGAAGCGTTCCGGCGAGATGCTTTGGTCGAAACCGGGCTCGAAGCGCCAGAAGGGCGTGCCGAGTGGAATGGCTTCAGTCGCAAACAGGCCGAGGCCATGGATGCCGCTGGGCGCGATATGGGTTTTGACGAGCAGCATGTTTCCGGAGAGAAGACACGAATTTCACGAATTGGCACGAATTTTGAGAGGGATTTTTGCGGCTGGTTTCATTTGATGGGGATGTCTGGCAATGTTTCAGGCTGCTCTTGGAGCAGGGAAATTAAGAGGAGAAAGTTCTCTGCCGGGGCACCCCTCGGTGAAAGGTCAATGTTTACAGCCATTCCCGGCACCCCTCACCCCGGCCCAGTGACTCACTCGCGCCCTCTCGTTCGGGCCCTAACGGGCCTTTTGCTGGCGCAAAATTCCTTCTGCAGCTTCCCAAGCAGCAGAAGCCCCCTCCGATGGAAGAGGGTGCCCGAGTCAGGGCCCTTTTACGCCACCATGAGGTGCTGGACAGTTTTTCCTGACTGAAGGGAGATGGGGGTGTGATTTGAAACGGGTGAAGGAAAGGGGTGTTAGCTACGGCGGTCGTCGCGGACTGCCGGCTGGAATCCGGCAGCACGGGTCGCGTGTTTCGTCACAGCTCCCAAACCTCACCCGTTTGAAATCCTATTAGGAAATGGTCTGACGGTGTCACTTCGATTGGTTTTTTGACGAATGACCATGAATTTTTTGCACCATTAGTAGAAAGAGTGTCCAAAAATGGAATTGACGGACTTAATACACGGGGATGTGTCTTCGAGAGACCGAACCCCTGCCCCAGTTGTTTAATATTTCTGCAAATTGCCTGATATCAAAGGGTTACATAACCACCCAAAATGCGTACCGCGCAAAACTTGAAACATTCGAGACTTTAAGGGATTTATAGTGTTAACACATTACAAATGAAGCGTATCTTATTCATTGCAACGGTGGTGGGCCTGACGGCGTTCGGTTGTGGAGGCGGTAAAGACGATGAGGCATTGCCCTCAGCCAATACGGCAGCCCCCGCAGTCGCGGTGGATCCGATGGCAAATCCGGCGGCCACGGCAAACACCGCTGCACCCGAAGCCTTCGACCCCACCAAGATCGGTCCGCCGCCATCTAGCATCGTCACCGTTGATATTGCGGCCGGGGCTCCCAGACCGCTGGGTAATCAGGGTCAACCCTTGGAAAATGATCTGGAGCTGTTAAACTATCTGCTGTGGAATTTCAATGAGGGTAAGGCCACTTATTCGACGGATGTGATCCCCACTTTCAAGACCGAGGCCGACGCGCTCGCGTATCAGGAGGCCTTGAAGAAGTATAAGGAACCGACCACCGACCTGAATGACCTGGTCAAAGGCCGGGTCATCAAGGCGATTCCCGCCGCACCGGCAGGCAAGAAATACGCGGTCAATCCCAAGACCTACAAGGTAGAATTGGTCGATGCCAATGCGGCTCCCGGAAAACCTTAAATCACTCACCCAACCCAAGCAAATCCATGAAATCCAACCACCGTCTTGTTTCCTTAGGGCTGCAACTCAAGAAAGGGTTTACCCTGATTGAGCTGCTGGTCGTGATCGCCATCATCGCGATTCTCGCCGGCATGCTGCTGCCTGCTTTGGCTAACGCCAAGTCCCGCGCCGTCAGCACCAAGTGCCTGAGCAACCTCAAGCAACTTGGTCTCGCCAACGGCATGTACACCACTGACAACTCTGAAAAACTGCCCTATGCGACACTGGGCATGAATACAGAGGGCGCGCTGGGCTACAACGTGTGGGACAAGCTGCTCTTCAAATACACGGGCGGGGAAATCACCGCCAACAGCGGCACCTACATCGGGTGGCAACCGCTGGCCGACCAGACTCCCAAGGTTTTTACATGCCCAGCGGATAAGAGCCCCACGCCCGGCACCCCACCCACGGTGACCCGCGTACGACGCAGCTATGCCATGCCCCGCTATCGGATTGATGCCAGCACCACCGCCATCAACGGCACTTCCCCCATCAACACGAACTACAGTCCCGTCGTGCAAACCGGCGTGGGTGTGGTGTACCTGACCTCCCGCGCCATGTACTGGACGCCCAACGCTCCCTCCAACGTAGCGGTCCCCGCCTGCAAGATCACCAACATCCCGGCGGTGCGCACTGCCTTGGTTCAGGCTCCGCACGAAACTATTGTCCAGACGGAGCGCATCAATATTGATGCAGACCAGATTGTTGGCAACTGGCTGAGCTGGATCGACGTTCCGCGCACGGGAAGCAACATGCGCTCTCACGTGGGTTCTGCCGGGTATCTGAGTGCGAGTGTAGCCGGTGGCACGGTCGGCTCTGACAATGCGATCATCTCGCAGTTTCACAACGATGGTTTCAATTATGTCTTCGTAGATGGGCATGCCGAATTCATGCTGCCCAACAAGACCACGACGAACGCGGCGAATGCCACGGTCCAGCGCGGTATGTGGTCCATCAACCCCACCGACTAAGTTTCTTAGAACACTTCAAAGCGCGGAGAGGCAACTCTCCGCGCTTTTTTGTTTTCAATGACTCCGCTTTCAGCGTCAACGGCGCGAACCATAGCAGCAAAGGCCCTGGGTATCGGAGCCTCAAGAGAAAAAGGACTGGAAGCACGATTCAGGCACCGCATGATCGCCCCTTCAAAGGTCATCATCCATTTCACCTGCCTGGTGCATGAATCGCACTTTCAGTGCTGCTGATTTATTGGGGAACCGATACCCATGGCGTTGCCCTGGGCTGATATGAGGCCGGGCCTTTGGCCCTCGTTGCCCGTCGCTATAATCCCATCTTCAAGGTAAATGACCGGTTCTTTCGCCCCCCAGGCGGGGCTTGGACTGAAGGTGCTTATTACCCACCGTTGAAGACGGTGGGCTATTTTCGGGAAGTCCCGGACGGGACTCAGGGAAGTTTTTTGAGACGCCATGTGAAGTATCCATCCGAAAATTCGGCTGATGGCAGAGGAATTTGTTATCCCGAACGGGCGCTTTACGTCTTAACTATCTTACTATCAACTAGTTAAGTGATTTAAAAATATTTTCACGGAAAATGGACCTAGGACAGCGGATGTCCTAGGTCCCCCTTTACGATGGGCGCATGAATGGATCAAAAATCCAGCTTGCGGGAGGAAGCAACAACCGGCCTCTCACCTCAGTAGGAGGTGGAGAAATCGGTGGCGAGGCCCTGCACGATTGCCACACTGGCGGAGGTGCCGAGGCGCGTGGCCCCGGCCTCGATCATGGCGAGGGCAGTGCGGGCATCGCGGATGCCGCCGGAGGCTTTCACGCCGCAGTTGCGGCCCACGGTGTCGCGCATGAGTTTGACGTGTTCGACGGTGGCGCCACTTTTGTTGAAGCCAGTGGAGGTCTTCACGAAATGGACCTCGGCCTCCAGCGCGAGCTGGCAGGCTTTGATGATCTCTTCATCAGTGAGGAGGCAGGTTTCCAGAATGACTTTCACGGGGCGGGCGTCCGCGGCTTCCACGATGTCGCGCAGTTCGCGGACGACGTAGCCGTGGAAGCCGTCTTTGAAGCGGCCAAGGTTCATCACCACATCAATCTCCTGCGCGCCCATGTCCACGGCGGCCTCGGTCTCGTAGCGTTTCACATCGGCATCGGCCGCGCCGAGGGGGAAGCCGACGACGGCGGCGACGAGCACGCCGGATTCTTCGAGCAACGAGGCGGCGAGTTCCACACGGGAGCCGTTCACGCAGACGGAACGGAACTTGTGTTCGCGGGCTTCCGCACAGAGTTTCTCGATCTCCTTCGAGGTGGCCTCGGGCTTCAGGAGGGTGTGGTCCAGGTATTGGGCGAGTTCAGCAGGAGTAAGGACAGGACTCATAAAATCTTAAACCGTGACGGATCAACTGACGGCTTCCGCAAGGGCGGGCTGGGCGAGCGCCTGAGACTGGGCCGCGGCGGCCGCAGCAGCCTCGGCGCGCAGGCGGACCTGTTCGCGGGCGTGATCGTAGATGGTGACGTTGGCGACGATGAGGAGCATGACTTCAAAACTGGGGTACGCCCCGAAGGTCCACCCGAAGATGACCCACATGGAGGTGTAATAGATGCTGATGAAACTGATGGCGCCGACCATATCGCTCACGCCCGACTGGAACAGGTGCATAAGCGGGCGGCGGATGAACTGCAGGATGAGCGCGAGATAACAGGCGAGGCCGAAGAGCCCGGTATTCGCGAGCGTGGCGAACCAGCCGGTCTCGTAGGCACCGACATCCACGGCGGCATCGATGGCGCGTTCAAAGGACCATTCCTGCTGGCTGTGGACGAAGAGGAGCTCGGCATCGAACTTTTTGACGCGGTTACCGAAGAAGAAGCTGGCGGTATCGGCGGTCCAGCGATCCACGGCGATGACGCGCAGGCGTTCATGCCAGTAGTTGCTCATGGCGGTATCGGCGTGCGCCTGGACGGCGCCCTTCTCAAACACCAAAATGCTCAAGGTGCGTTGGATGCGGGAATCGGTATGATCCAGCATGGCGGGGTTGAAATTGATGAACGCGATGAAGATCGCGGCCGCAGCGCCGGCCGAGGCGATCAGGGTGAAGCGTTTGCTGGCCACGGCGGCAAAGATGGGGACCAACAGGCCCATGGCGATGGCGGTGCGCCCGCCACCCAGCAACAAGGCCACGAACGCCAGCCCGAGCAGGCCGAAGAAAAAGGTCCGCGACCACCAACGGCGGGCGACACAGCCAAAAACGACGGCAAACGCCGCGAGGCCCAAACCGCTGTTACGCAAATCGTCCGTTTCACCGGGACTGGAACCGGGCAGGACGTAATTGATGTAAGGGATGTAAAAGAAGCCGCCGATCTGGTCGGAAAGAATGGTGACCACCACGCGCAGCAGGTACGCGCCGAGAATGAGGTACAAAGCGGTCTTCAGGTACTTGGTGGAACCGAACCACACGAAAAGCATGCCGAAGATCAGGGGCCACAAAGCCCACGAATAGTGGCGCAGGATGTTGCCCGTGCCGCCCTCGCCCAAAATACGGGCGGCCCCAATGCTCCAAGCCAGGTGCGCACAAAGGTAGGCGCCCAGCAGGTAGAAAGTCCAGGGCAGCACGGCGCGGTATTGGTAGAAAGATCGGAACCGCAAGGCGACGGCAAAGAAGAGCGGGATGGAGCAAAGGAGCATCATCAGCTCGTGGGCGTAGAGCTTGAAGCCGAAGTACATGACGCCACCGGCGGCAAAGGAGGCCGGAATGGGAATCCACCACCAGCGGGGGCTGAGGAAAAAGAACATCGCCCCCACGAAGAGCACGCCGAGCAAAACGGCACCGAAAGCACTCCAGACGGCCAGGAAGTAGCCCAGAAAAAGCGTGCCCACCAGCATAGCCCCAAGGGCGAGCCAGAAGCGCGGATTGTTAAGCCAGTTGGACTGCATCACGTCATACCGGTCCCAATGTCGAAAACCGGTCTGGCGACTGAACTGGACTGGACGGTTCTTTTCAAGAATGATTTCCAAAGCATTTGCGGGGGACAAACCCCATACGCGTCTGCCCAGAGTAGCAAGTCCGACATGAAACGTCCGCTCGTAGGCATCGATCTCGCCCCGGCCAGCCTCATCAGCACGGCTCCCGGAACGGCGCGTCATGTGACGGAGACGGTCCGCGCGCTGGCGGAACTGGACGTGCCGTGGGATTGGCTGCCGACGGTGGAAGGGCCGGAGAATGTGCTGAAGGGGTGCTTCCCGAAGCATCCAGCGGTCATCGTGCCGGGAGGCAGCTTTGCCCGGCGGGCGTGGTGGAGTGTGGGACGCGCCTGGGAAAAGGCGGGCTGTCAGTTGGGGTTTGCCACCACCTGCTTCGTGCCATTCACGGGACCGCCATGCATCGCGAATCTGTTCGATTCCAACATCTACGAGCACGGCGACACCTGGATCCAAAGCGGCCAAAGAAAAGCGTATTGGATCAACCGGTTGGCCTCCGACCACGCGGTGAAGCGGGCGAAGAAGCTGCTGGTGCTCTCAGATTATTGCCGCAATTACCTGGCGGCGCGGTTTCCGGGAGCGAAGGATAAATTTGTCACAATCCCTTGCGGGCTGACTCCCCTGCCCGCTCCAAGTTCACAAACGCCGGCTTGGGCGAAAGATCTGGCGCGACCTTACTTCATCTATGTAGGGACATTTTCAGAGAACAAGAATCAGCGGCGGGTCTTGGAGGCCTGGGCGATGTTGCAGAAAGCTCATGCGCAACTGCCTGCGTTGGTGCTGGCGGGACCATGTCCGGAAGATTATCGGCAGGCGGTCATCGGGCCAGCGCTGGCGAGCTTGCCGCGTCGCGCGGAGGTGCTGTTGCCCGGGCGGATCAGCAATGAGGATCTGGCGTGGGCGTACGGAAATGCGCTCGGGGTGTTGCAGCCGTCCATCGCGGAAGGTTTCGGGCTACCAGTTATCGAAGCGATGAGCCTGGGCGTGCCGGTGGCCTGCTCCAACACGACGAGCCTGCCGGAAACGGCTGGTGGGGCGGCGCGGCTCTTTGATCCGTTCCATCCGGCGAGCATCGGGGAAGCGGTGCTGGAGCTGTGGCAGAATGCGGCGTTGAGGGAAAAGTTATCCGCACTGGGACGCGAACGGAGCCGGACATTCACCTGGCGACAGAGCGCGGAGAAGATCGCGACGGAGATTGAACGGCAACTTGCTTAAACGGTGCCGGGAACAAAACGGAGGGCGGCTTGAACGAGGGATTCGACGGACAATTGACCGCAGAAGTCGCAATGGCGACGACCGCCTTGGCGTTGAGTCTGGCAGAACTCGACGGTGGGCGTGAGGGCGGTGGCGTTCGCACGCTGATTTCCCCACACCACGGGCGACAACGTCGGGCTGGCGCAGAAAGGCGAAACAGTCGGTACTGTTTGCGCGCTGGCGAGGTGCAACGGGCCTGTGCTCGGGCAAACATACACCGCGAAATGCCGGATGGTCGCGGCGAGCTGGCGCAGGGAAATTTCGCCCATGCTATTCCACACGCGCGGCGAACCGGTGAGTTCGCCAGGCCAGGCTTTGACGAGTTCGCGTTCCTGCTGGGAACCCGTGATGACGAGGGCGCAATTGGTCCGCTCCAAGAGAGATTGCGCGATCTGTCCATAGACTGCCGGCGGCAGATTGCAGGCGTTACCGGCGCATCCGGGGTGGATGCCGATCACCGGCCGCGCACCGAAGCGTTGGCTGAGGCGTTCACGCGCTTGCGCTATTTCCGGGGCCGTCAGGAAAATCTCCGGCTCGTTTCCCTGCGGGGAAACACCCAGCGCCCGGGCGCAATCCAGAACGATTTCACCGAAGTAACGCGGCTCCTCGATCATCCGGGAACTCAGGCAGTGATGGAGCGTCAACCGCCCCCAGACTCCCGACCACATGGCGATGCGGGTCGGCGTGCCGGAGAAGAAGGAGGCCCAGAGCAATTCTTTTTGGCGTGCGTAAGGCAGCACCACGGCATCGAATTTCTCCGCACGGATCCAATTCGCGAGGGTTCGCCAGCGATCGGGAAATCCCGGGCAGATTTCCGCCATGCCATGGACAGCCGCCACGCGGGGACTGTTCTCCAAGATGCATTTGAAGGCATCGGGGACGATGACATGCACCGCGTGTCCGGCCACGGACAAAGCCCGCACCAAGGGAGTGGTCAGCACCACATCTCCCAGATGGTCCAAACGCATGATGAGGATTTTTTGCCCCATAACCTAGGTTTTCGCCCGCCAGAATTCCGGCAGGCGGCTGAATCCGCGAAAGAAAGCGGGCAGATAATCCCGCCCCGCCAATCCCACCGACCGGACGCCGGTGAGCACCACCCACCAGTTGTTGAAGAACAATTGCGCGAGTGCTGGTCCCAGGATCAAGCCCCACGCTCCGAAAACCGGCGCAAGCAGACAGACCAAGGTGAGGCTCGCTACGGCGGTCAACAATATCGGACGCACAAAGGGATTCACATTGGCGGTCTGCACCAGCTCCCGATAGAGCGAGTGGTGCGCCTCCAACCCCACGACCAGCATGAGCAAAACGCGTTGCGGCACCGGCAGCAAGGCTGTCCGTGCGCCGAGGACATTGATCAAGATCCAATCACCGAAAAAGCACAGCACCAGACTGCCCGAGATAAAGAGGATCAGGAACAACCAGACCCGGGAGAAAAACGTCTGCTGGATCTCCGTCACTTCCCCGCGTTGGCGGAGCTGGTTGAACAAAGGCATTTTCACCAGCACCCAAACGCCCGACACTTGCGAGAGGAAAAATCCCATCTGCAGCGTGAGGCCAAAGGAGGCGGTTTCCGCGAGGTCCAGGAAAACACTGGCCAGCAACGTATTCGCATACATGGTCAGATAAATGCCCAGGGTGACCGCGCCCACGCGCCAGGCGTTCGGCCAGAGGATACGCAAGAGTTCAAAGTCCGCTTTCTTGCCGGCGTATCGCACTTCCTCGCCAGCCAATCGCAAAAATGCCGCCCGGCCCAGCACCCGGTTCAGCAAGCCCATGACCACCTGGCCGATCACCGGTCCCCAAAGTCCCCAACCGGCCAGCAAACCGCCGATCGAAAAAATGTAGTTCACCACCAGCGAGATCAAAAAAACTTTCTGCGCCTGCCGGACACCGTTGATCCCCGTCAGCAACGTCGGCCACAAACTCCCCATCGTATTGAACGCACAACCCAAAGCGAAAACCGCCCACGCCTGCCGGATGGATTGCGCGTGCTCCAACCCGGCCGACTTGTGCCATATCCAGGCGCCACCGCCCAGTTCGAGCAGCAGGAAAAGCCCCAGGCCCAGCCCAAAGTAAAACCAGCGCATGGTGGCGACCAGATTGCCCAAGGCCGCATAATTTGGTTTGGCCGTTTCTCCCGTGGCCGGACTGGTCGCGGCGGGCTCAAGGCCCACCGGCAGCAGCCTGTCGGCACCGGCCCACAGATAACCCGTGGCCCGGTTCAGAGAATTTCCAAATCCCAGATCAAGCAACGCCCCCATGCCTCCCAAGGCGAGAAAAACATACCAGAGGCCCATCTCTTCCGGAGCCAGTTTTCGCAGCAGCAGCGGCAGCAACAAGATCGCCGCGCCACTGCGCAAAGCCACCGTGAGGTAGTTCCAGAACACCGCACTGCGCAACAGCCTTTGGCCGATTTCCTTCACAGCCTAGTTGGGGTTTCCGGCCAGCGCCCGTTTCAAAAGGGCGAGCGCCGTCTGATATGGCAGCAACTTTTTCCCCGCCGGCAGCAACCGGCCGAACTTGAGCGCGCAACGCAGCATGCGCAACGCCTGCAAGACCAGAACTTCCCGCCGCCACGTCACGTCCATCAAGTCCGTCGGCAGACGGAAAAAATCCACATACGTTTCACCCGTCCGATTATTGGTGAAACTGATCGAGGCCTCATGCTCCAGGATATGAGTCAGCGCTTCCGGCCAATAGATCACGCGGCCGGTGAGATTTGCTTTCATCACCCTCACCCAGCACCGGAGATCCACCGTCTGCGTGCCCTCTTTGAACGGCGGCGCGATCTTCATCAAGGCATCCCGGCGGGCCGAGAAATTGCTGATCTCGCCAAAGATGTTGCCTTTGAGATACAGCAACTCGGCGAACTCGTTCGCTTCATACTCCCGCACGTAATTATCCACCGTCACCAGATGGGGCAGCTTGCCAAAGCCGCGGTTCAAATGATTCTGCACCCACAAGATCGCGTCGGGTCGCTGTTCCACCTCCCGCTTGATCGTCTCGATGGTGTGCGGCACGATGAAATCATCCGCCGCCAAAATCAGTATCCACTTGCCGCGCGTCATGCGCAGGCAGTGATTGAAATTCTCGTTCTGCCCCAAGTTCTTTTCATTGCGCAGGATTTTCACCCGCGGTTGCCCCGCATACTCCTGCATGATCTTCCAGGTATCATCCGAGCTGCAATCATCCACCACCAGCAGCTCCCAATCGTCACACGTTTGCGCCAGCACCGACCCTATGCTCTTTCGGATGAAGGCCGCCGAATTCCAGGCTGGCAGACAGATGCTGATGAATGGTTGTGCTTCGCTCATTTTATTGCTGACCGCAGTCACTGTGCTTGCGGGCAAGCATCAGCAAAGCGGGCCGCTTCTTCAATCAATGTTTGTAACCGCATTAGGATAGCCTGCCAGTGTTTGCAACAGCTTTTCTGTCCCTTTGACCCAAGCCTTCCATGTATAGGGACGCAATGCTTCGCGTATCGACAACACCTCCGCCTGTGCCCTTTCCCGGTTTCGCCGGGCTTCGTTCAAAAGGCCGGGAACTTCATCAGTGTGTTCAAAAATATCGACGAACCGCGGCAGGCTCATCCGCAATTCCGGCACAAACCCCACATCCGTGCTGATCACCGGCACGCCGCAGGCCAAGGCCTCCAATACCGGTTGTGGTCCGCCCTCATTACGCGAGGTCACCAGCAGGACATCCAGAGCCGCCATGACCCCAGGCACTTCGGTCCCTTTCACAGCACGATGATACGTCGTCGTGAAACCAAGGCTTTCCAGATCAGCCTCCACTGCTTCCCAACGATCTCCCACCAGCACGAATTCAAATCGTTCCGGCGAGATCCGCCGGCTGATCTCCAGCAACCGGTCCTCACCCTTGCGTCTGCCCGGATAAGCACGGCCCACAAATCCGATCCGGATGCGCTTGCTGGTCGGCGCCAGTGCTGCCGGATGAAAAAGCTCCAAATCAATGCCGTGGGGAAGCAGATGCAGCCGCTCTTCGGGGATGAAATAACCACGCAAGGTCTTCTTCCAGCGGCTGGCCATGCAGATCACCTGCAGCCGGGGATAACGCCAGAGCAGATAACGTAACCGGAAAGCAGAGCGATCCATGTGCCCCACCATCAAGGCTCCTTGGATATTGCGATCACGCGGCGGACTGGCATAGAGATGCGGCCAGTGCACATAGAGGACAGCCTCCGCATCAGGCGGCAGCGGCTGGCCCAATTCCACCGGTTGGACTTCGATGTTTTCGGAAGCCAATCGCCGGAAATGTTGCGCGATCTGGCGTAAGATCCATGACTCCGTTTCCATCGTAACGGCCACCCTGAACTTCTGCGAACGATCCAATGCGTCGCTCATGCCGGCCGCCTTAAGATACTCCCGATCAATCCCCGGAAGGCCAGTGCGTGCTGCTCTTTGCCCAAGCCGAATGGATTGGATGGGACTCTCGATGACTCACGCGCCGCCAGCTCCCCCAATCTTTGCGCAAAAACCAGAACATCTCCCAGCGGCACCAAACTGCTTTGTTCCTCCGCCGCAAAACTCTCCCGCACTCCATCAGCATCCATCGCCAGCACAGGCACTCCCAATGCTTGTGCTTCCAGCACCACATTCGCGTGCCCCTCGTATAGACTCGTCAGGAGCAGACCATCCGCATTTTGCAGATAGGCGGCAGCGTCCGTCCGATGTCCTAGCATCTGAACTGAATCGGACAGGAGCAGCTCCCGGATCATCCGCTCACATTGCCGTCGCCAGCCGCCCTCGCCCAATATCAGCAACCGCGCATTCTTCATCCCACCATCCAGTGCGCGTTTCCAGGCCATCAACAACCAGTCGGGCCGCTTCTGACGTTCCAAACGTCCGAGGAAAACGAATGTTTTCATGCCTTCCACTCGTGCTGGCGGCGTTAGCCGTGCAGTCAAATCAGCATCAAAATGCAGGGATGGCTCAACGGGATTCGGAATGATGGCCACGCGGCTTCGGTCATCCAGCAGACCGGAGTAGAGAAACTGCCTTACGTTCCCGTCACTGGCACACACGATGTGCTGATGTTTGGAAAACGCGAACCATTCAGCCAGCCAATTACGCGCGGAGCGCCAGACATCGCGCGATTCGTAAAGTGAACACCATTGCGTGACGAACACACCCTGCGTGGGGGCTGCCATCCGCAAGGCCATGCCCATGAACATCCCCCCCCATTGCCCATGCGTGATCACCATCTGCGGCCGCACTTTGCTCATCAGGGAATTGAGCTGCCAGGCCGTGACTGGAAAAAGCGCGGGCGACAAGTCCGAGACCTTGTGCAACTTCACTTCCGGGCGTGACTTCAACTGCTCTGTAAGCCGCCCCAAACCAGTCGTTACAACCTGTTGCTCGCCCAAGCCCGTCAGGGCATCGATCACCTGCACGACGTTCTTCGGACCGCCGCCGAAGTTATCGCGGTGCAGGTAATGCAATATGATGGGTGCCGCTGACACAGGGTTTTGATACTCGACCCGCAAACTCTAGGCTGCGCCCCCACGCCTTGTAAAGCCACCGTCCCTCTTCCCTTTTTCGCGAATCTCGCTATTATTTCGCCCATGCCATCATTTGACATCGTCTCGGAAGTAAATCCGATGGAGCTCCAGAATGCCATCAATCAGGCGCAAAAGGAACTCGCCAACCGCTTTGACTTCAAAGGCAGCAAGGCCGAGATCACCCTCGAAAAGAACGAGATCAAGCTCACCGCCGGCGATCAGTTCAAGATGAAGGCGCTGGTGGAGATCGTCATCGGCAAGATCGCCAAGCGCAATATCAGCCTCAAGAGCGTGGACCAGGGCGAACCCGACCTCTCCCCGCTCGGCCACGCACGACAGACCATCAAGATCAAGCAAGGCATCGAGACACCTATCGCCAAGGAGATCTGCCAGTTCATCAAGGGCAAAGGTCTGAAGGTCACCACCCAGATCCAGGAGCAACAGGTCCGCGTAACGGGCAAGAACCGGGATGATCTCCAAGACGTCATCGCCGCCGTGCGCAATCATGATTTCCCGGTGGCGGTGAATTTCCAGAACTTCCGGGATTAGACACTATGTCTCAAAGCGATGCCCTGCCGATTATTCTCGTCCATGGCATTGCCCGCTTCGACTGGTTGCACGAAGGCTATCGCAAGCTCTTCCCCCAGACCGATGGCCATCCGAAAGATCGCAGCCATTATTTCCGCAATGTTGGCACGCACTTGAAGAGTCACGGCTACGAGGCTTTTCACGCCTCGCTCAGCTATGCTAAACGTAGCGAACAACGCGCCTTGGAACTCGGTGAACAGATTGAGCAAATCCGCCACCAGACAGGCGCACGGCAAGTCCACTTGATTGCCCACAGCATGGGTGGCATCGATGCTCGCCGTTTGATTATAACGCAAGCGGACCTCGCCAAAAACATCGCCAGCCTAACCACCATCGGCACGCCGCACCTCGGCAGCTGTCTCGCGGATTGGGGCCTGACCCATGGCGGCAACAAGTTGATCAACCTGGCGGAACCCTTGCTCGATCTCTCCGGCTTTGCCGACCTCACCTTGACCGCCTGTGCGGCATTCAATCAGCAGGCGGAACCGCTCGAAGCCGCGAACGCCATCCGCTACCGCGTCTGCGCCAGCCACGCCCCGCGCCGGGATACTGTGCTGCCTTTGCGTCCCTCCTGGAGTTTTCTCCAGGAGCGTGAAGGCGATAACGACGGCCTGGTTTCTGTGAAATCCCAGCTCTGGACCAAGGAACTTCACGGCCCCAACGGCCTGCGCAAACCGGTCGAACAGATCGAGTTCCCCTTCCCCGCCGATCACCTCAGCCAGACCGGCTGGTGGGACCCCAGCAAACGCGACCGGGAGAAAAGCCTCACCGAGATCACCGATTCCATCCGCGAGTTTGAAGGCAAGATACAGCAGATGTATCTGGACCTTGTCCAAGGACTAAAGTGAAGAAAAACCGAGAAAGCTATTTGGTTTGGAATGGTGGAGCCGAGGAGGCTTGAACTCCTGACCTTCTCATTGCGAACGAGACGCTCTACCAACTGAGCTACGACCCCATCCACCAGATTACCAACGACTTACAACAGAATTTTCAAACATTGAAAACAACGTTGTATACCGATTTTGTATACTGATAGAGTTTACCCATGCAAGCGGAATCTGTTGCGCCAAAAACCGCTCAATTTGTCCGGGTTGGTTCATGTCTCTATCGATACTCATCGAATGAGGTTTACTATGCTGTTCTGAAACATGGCGGCAAGATTATTCGCCAAAGCCTGAAGACAACGGACCGCAAGCTGGCCAACCGTAAACTGGCCAGCCTGAAGAAGTCCTTGGAGAAGGTTGACCTGTCCGCCGGCAAACTCACCCTCGCGGAATTGGCCGACCGCTACCTCGCCTCCATCGAAATGCTGGATGACAAAAGCAAGCGCACCCGGGCCAGCATCGCGAAAGTGCTGAATGAAACCTGGCCCCAAGGCAAAGAGCAGCCCATCGGCACGGTCAAGACCTCTGAGATCCAAACTTGGCTGGGCAAACACGCAGACCGGCTAAGCAAAGCCACCCTCAATGAATACCTGCGCCTCCTCCGTAAAATGTTTGAGCTGGCCGTTGCTGACCGACTGGTGGCAGAAAACCCTGCCACCTCCATAAAGCAGCGCAAACTGGACAAACCGCTTCGGGAAACCCCTACGTGGGACCAATTCCAAGCGGTCGTTGCGGACATACGGAAGCAGAAATACAACGCCGATGCCGAGGACTCAGCGGATTTCGTGGAAGCACTCGGGTTGATCGGACTGGGCAACGCAGAAGCCGCCCACCTGCAGGTCAAACACCTGGACTTCAAGAATCTGCGCATGAACCTGCACCGAAAGAAAACCGGCAAAGGATACATGGTGCCGATATTCCCACAGGCTGAGGAATTCTTGAAGCGCCGGATCGCAAAGAAGGAACTGGCGGCTGAAGACTTTATCTTCAATATCAAGGACGCCAAGAAGGCGCTAGCAGCCGCCTGCAAACGCTTGGCCATCCCCCATTTTTCACATCGCGCATTCCGACGTTGTTTCATCACTCGAGCCATTGAACTTGGCGTTGATTTCAAAACCTTGGCCGGGTGGCAAGGACACTCAGATGGCGGGGCTTTGATCGCAAAAACCTACTCTCATTTGAGAAATGAACATTCTGACCTGATGGCCAAGAAGATGGTTGCTACTGCCCAGTAACGCGGTCATTTGACAAAAATCCGGGGTATGGCATCTTCACTTCCAATGGCAAATGCTCGCGAAGCATTTTCCGCCAACGGCGCCTTATGCGCCACGGTAATTTTCTCCTCCCGCCTATAGGCAGTGAGGGCAGTGATTCGCAGCGGTTCGACGTGCAGAAAAACAATGCACGACTAGCTATGCTTTTGTCACTGTCGGCATTTGCCAACTAGGTTTGGGCCTTCAAAAAGCGTCAAATCTGAGTCTAGGTGTCCACTGGACACCACAGGGACAAAGCTCGTTAAAACCATGAATGGTTCAAACGACAAGTCACTGCCTACGTTGGCCTATAGCGTCGCGGGAACAGCCTGGATGCTGAAAGCCAGCCACAAAACAGTTTATCAGCTCATTCAACGAATCTTGCTCAGGAATTGGGATTCGATTCGTCATCGTCGGATTACTGCTGAGACTCTCCTCACGTCTGCCTCTCCTGCTGACACATCCAAAAGGGAGGCGCGTCATGATTAACGATCTGTCGCCCTTGGTAGCCGAGTCCGGCGTTGAATCAATTCGAAAAGGCGCAAACGTCCTCAAGCTCTGTCGCAGTGGGAATGGTTGGACAATCTCGTTTCAAGAGGAACAGATGGCGCTCAATGATTGGCGTGGCGTGCAGATAATCAACTACCTCATCCGTCAGCCGAACCAATGGATCCAGTGTGTTGAACTTTATAATTTGGGCACCACCTCAGCGGATGAAAGCTCGTCGACTGACTGTCTTTGGACCTCCCGGCAGGAGATAGTAGATCAGACCGCGGTCGACGATTACAACCGTCGAGTTACGGAAATCACTACCAAGCTGGTCCTAGCCCATGAGGAAGAGGATCAGGAGACGGTAGATGCATTGGAGGAGGAGAAGGAAATCCTCCGCAAAGAAATCAAGAAGCTTGAGTTCTTCGGAAAGCTCAAGTGCTTTGCCAACTCTGGCGAGAAGGCCCGTAAGGCAGTTCGCAAAGCGATCTACGCCGTCTTGGCCAAAATCAAGCACCGCTGCCCCAAAACGCATCAGCAACTTGCACATGACATCACGACTGGTGGTTCATGCGTTATATCCCCCAGCATGGGTGTAAGGTACACAGCGGAAAAGTAGCAAAATTGGCGCAGATAGTAATTGGCTGAAAACGCCGAATATGAAAGCTGACCAAAAACCCACACCCACCACCGGGACAGTGCTTACACGTCTCCTCCCTCAAGAAAACGGGGGAGGAGACATTCCGGCTCAAACAACGAAGCCAAATTCCCACCAGCAAAAAGCCCTTGCTTCTGGGGATCTGCAAAACCGGGCTAAGGAAGAAAACCACGTATGAACGTATCCCTCCAAATGCCAGTCCCAGTGAAACCGCCTACCATCAACAAGTCGCCAGCCGAAGTCCAAGCGACCACCAAACCACAACCCCTATGTCCCCAAACTGGGGACACGAAGGAGGCCAAGTCCGCAGCTAAACCGAGTGCAAATGCTAAGACCAGCCAAGACACTGGCGTAGTGCCGAAGGCCCAGAAGGTACACCGCACGGAAGTTGACAAAACGCTCACTGAAGAGGAGCGGAAGGATCTGGAAAAGCAGGAGAAGGTTGTTGCTGAGAGTGAAAACAAGGGACTGGAGTCGGCTGCGGCGCTGGCCCACATCCACGATAAAAAGCTATATCGTGAGACCCACACCACGTTTCAGGACTACTGCGAGCAGCGCTTGGGCTTCAAACGCTCTCACGGCAATCGGCTGATGAATGCTGGCAAGGTGTACACCGCCATCAAGAACCTTCAGAAGAAGGACGAGACCATCTGCATGCCCACTTCGGAATCCCAGTTGCGGGCTTTATCGGGCATGGAGGGTGAGACCCTCGAGAATGCGTGGAAAGCAGCGGTCGCCAAGGCGGGCGACTCGAAGCCGACGGCAGCGATTGTAGAGGCCATCGCGCGCGGGCTGAAAGAGACGAAGCCCGGCAAGAAAACCGCCCATAAGGCGAAAGTTGATATGAAGGCGCTGAAGGATGCATTCCTGAAGCTTTACGCCGTCATCAAGAAGAACGAGCAGGAGGAAGAAGTCGAACTGGCCGAGGAGCTTAAGCAGCTGATGCAGATCGACGAAAAGAATGTTGGCGCGGAAGAGAAGCAAAACGGAGCCAAAGAAGCGAAAGCCGACAAGGCCTAAATCGAAAGCAACCCAAAATACAGTATGGAAAAGACTAAAATTTCTTGGACAGATAACACCTTCAACCCCTGGATCGGCTGCACGAAGGTCAGTTCAGGCTGCGCAAACTGCTACGCAGAATACGCCCAGGCGATCCGGTATAAACGCGTGGTGTGGGGCAAAGGACAGCCGCGCAAGAAGACCGGCACGCCACAGTGGAAAGCAGTCGAGAAGTGGAATGATGAAGCCCAGCAGAATGGCACCCGGACGAAGGTGTTCTGCGCTTCCCTGGCCGACGTGTTTGACCGGGAGGTTGCGGATGAATGGCGCGATGAAGTTTTCGACCTGATCGGCGAGACCCCTCATCTCGACTGGCAGTTGCTCACCAAACGCCCTGATAAGGCGGTGGAGTACGCAGCGAAGACCAACTGGCCGGCCAATGCTTGGATCGGGACCACGGTAGAGAATCAAAACGAGGTATGGCGGGCCGAGTTGATTAAGCAGATCCCGGCCGCCGTAAGGTTTCTCTCCATGGAACCGCTACTGAGCCAGGTGACCGTTGATTTGACCGGGATTGACTGGGTGATTGTGGGGGGCGAATCCGGGCCGGATTGTCGCAGTGTGCAGAAGCCGTGGGTGGAAGACATCAAAGTTCAGTGTGACAATGCCAAGGTGCCGTTCTTCTTCAAGCAGTGGGGTGGAGTTCGGCCGGATTCCAACGGCCATCTGCTGGACGGGGTGGAACATCACAATTTCCCGACGCCCAAGGCTGATCGGGTGACGAAGAATGTTCTCATCACGGACATCATCCCGACTGTCAACATCGCTAGGAACCCGAGCAACGAGCCCAAACTCATGTAACGGATAAAGCCGGGGTGCCCAAAAGCGCCCCGGCAATCAAAATGAAGAACGAAACTGTCCATAATTTGCCCCGTCTCGCTTACTCGGTCGAGGAGGTTGCTCATATGTTGAATGTCAGCGAGAAGACCGTCTACCGCCTGGTCAATCGTAAGCTGCTCAAGGCGACCAAAGCCCTGCGGCACCTCCGTATCACGGCAGCCAGCATAGAGAGCTTTCTTTGCACGACGACCGAATAGCAATGCGATGGCCCATATCAGGCCCGATTAACGCCGGGGTGCGCGAAAAGCGCCCCGGCTTCAAAAATGAAAACAAACTCATCCCAACACGAACGGAATCCCGATTCCGTTGCTTGTTCAGCCACCGGAGCCTGACGGCTTGAACAACAGAAACCTCCCGATTCCCAAGCCTAAACGGGTGGGCAGAATCAGCGACAGTGGATCAGATGCAGGGACCATCACAAAAGCCGCTTCCGTGAAGATCAAGCGGAAACAGCTTGCCCGGAAGCAGTAAACAACCAAGACGATCCGGGGGTGCCAGAAAAGCGCCCCCGGCATTTCCTTATGAATAATTTTACCACTCATAATAAGCGGCACATAGCCGACCTGAAACAAAAGCTTCCCCTGCCCCGCCTCATGGCAAAGCTTGGGATGCAACGCTACGCCAAGCCTTCGGCACCCTCTCCCTTCCGATCCGACACGAATCCATCGTGGGGAATCTTCAAGGCAGGGAACGGCTACTATTTCAAAGATCTGGCCACTGGAGAGTCAGGCGACGAACTCACGTTCTTGGCCATGCTCAACAAGCTGGATCTCAAAACAGATTTCCCAAAAGTGCTGGAAATCTATGAAAACCTCTCCATGGCAACTGACATCGCAACTCCGGTGGCTTTTAACAAAGAAGAGACAGTTGTCGAGGTTCCCGTCACTAAAACACCTCCTGATATGTCCGGTTATGTGCTGGGAACCGACGAGGAGTTGCAGCTTCTCCGTAGTCTACGTGGCTTCAGCATGGAAAGCCTTGGATTGGCTTCTGAGCGTGGATTCTTGGTGTTCGGGCGATTCAATGGTCAAACAGTTTACGGTCTTAAGGATCAAAGCGGACATGTTTTGGAGCTTCGACGGTTGGATGGTCAGTTGTTCGACGCTTACGGTTCCTTGCCTGCCCGCAAGAGTCACGCGGTGAAAGGATCTTCGAAGAACTGGCCAGTCGGAATCATGGAGGCACAAGCGTTTCCGAATGTTCTATTGGTTGAAGGAATTCCTGATTTCCTGGCGGCCTTCGATTTCATGGTGCGTGGTCGTAAAGCAGATGAGATGGCTCCGGTCGCCATGTTATCGGCGTCGTGTAATCTTCCAGCTAACTCCCTCCACATGTTTCAAGCGAAGCGGATCAGAATGTATCCCCATGCGGATGATGTTGGCATTAAGGCCGCGGTTAGATGGTATGCGCAGCTAAAACCGATAGAAGGCACCCAAATCGACTTCCTTGGACTCGATCAAGGCTATGGAGTGAAGGATTTGTGTGAGCTGAATCTCAAACTAGACGGTCAAAAAGCAGCCAAGGAGGTGCTGCCATGAGCGATGCAATTAATGTCGTGACTGATCCTACCATGCTCACCAAGCAGCCCAAGAGACCGCCGGAAGGTGTAGAGGCAATCCCGTCCTGCGGTAGCGAACCACCTCCCGGACCACAGACAGCCACCACCAACCAACTAACCGGCACCAAGCTGTTCGATCTTCAGGCTCCTGTAGAAAATGATCCCAATGAATTGCTCCAGCACCGTTTTTTGTGCCGAAAAGGCTGTCTCCTAATCGTAGGCAACACGGGTATCGGTAAGAGTAGTTTGATCATGCAAATGATGATGGAGTGGGCACTGGGGCGTTCATGCATGGGTATTAGTCCTTCTGGTCCTCTAAAATCATTGCTGATCCAGGGCGAGAACGATGAACAAGATCTTGCCGAGATGCGTGATGGTATCTGTAGCGGCATGGACCTGACCGAAGCCGAGGAAGCATTGTTGAATGACCGCATCACCATCTATCAGGAGAACCAGCTCACGGGTGACAAGTTCTTTGAGCAGACTGTTGACCGTTTGCTAGAACATCATAAGCCTGACTTGCTTTGGATTGACCCTGCCCTGCAATACCTTGGTGGCGATGCAAACAGCCAGGAAACCGTGGGCCGCATGCTTCGTATCAATCTGGCCGGACAGCTAGAGAAGCATAACTGTGGCGGGGTATTGGTCCATCACACCAACAAGTCAAAAAACGAAAAAAGCAGGCAACCGTCCAATAGTGCATATGCTGCTGCCGGCTCCGCTGAGTTTTCTAACTGGCCTCGTAGCATCTTGGCACTGCAACCGAAAACAACAGGCATCCACGAGTTGAATGCCGCCAAGCGTGGTGGCCGATTACGGTGGATTGCAGCCGACGGTAAGACCTTAGTGTTCAGCAAATTCATTAAGCATTCAGATGCAATTGGTGTGATCAGGTGGGAAGAAGACACCGACAACATCGCTATGCCAGGCTATGCTAAAACAGAAGGCGAATACCAGAAAGACGACGAGAATGCGGTGATGCTTCATGTCCCAGCCGAAGGACAGATTGAGAAGAAAGTGCTGGCTGACCGGGTAAACAATGCCGGAATGGGACGGAATCGCGTGGATGAAGCAATTAAGCGTCTTATCATCAAACAAACACTTCAGGAGGCGAAAGTGAAGCGCAAGACTGGACCAGCGAAGGTTTGTGTTCTACGCAATCCAGAAACAGCGACATCATGCCCAGTTCAGCCATCGAGTTGCACCATAAAGGAGGATACAGTCACTCAGACCTTCATCCCTATCCCACCTGCTATTACATCTATAACAGCCACCGAGACAAAGACCGGTTCCATGGATGCTGGGGTCACAAAGACAACCACAAGCACAAAACCCAAACCGGTGACATCACAATCACCGGCTCCAACACCAACCGATAGTCAAGCAACAGTGAACGTTCCAGAATACGCAGATGACGTTGGCGGTTGTTGATGATGCAGATATTCATGGAGATTTCACTATGAACATCTCCATGAACCACTCAACCAGTTATTCATGATGCGGTTGTTCATGGCCGTTTCATCATTAACAACCAGAGGAATAACCCATTATAGTTGTTCATGATGTTGATGATACGCTTCCCCCCTTTAGGGGGAGCAATCTCATTATGAACTACTGGGCATCAAATTGGGTCATCAGCTTCTTTTCTGCTCGTCAATCAATGAACGCGCCATCGAGAACATCCCCATCAGAAACCAGCTCCACGAATCATCACGCCAGAAAGGTTTCACAGTTAAACATCAATTCCTCCTTGTACTGGTTCCACAAAAAAGCTAAAATATCTTCAGAGCTTGGAAACGATCCGAGCTCATAACGAAAGAACAAAATGATAAATAACGTAATCGAAATACCCATGGATCAGACCTTTGACCTCCCAGAAGGAACATTCAAAGCCCGTCTGTCATCAGTATCCCCCAAACAACGCTTCCATGGCACTGATCAAATCAACCAGACACGCCTCCTGTTTGAAGTCGATGTGCCTGGAATCAAATTCAAGAGACCCATGGCAGGCAAATCCTTCGACATCAACCTGCGTAAAGGATCAGAACTGCGCTGGTTTCTTGAAGCATGGAAGGGTGCAGAGTGGCTTGAACAGAATGCCGGTCAGAAGATCGATCTAGACCAGTTCATTGGTGAAGAGGTCGAACTGGAGCTGACACACTTAATCCGTCCTCCACACAAAAGGCCCCTAGTTCTGATCACAAAAATCAGACCAATCCAACAGCCAATCAAACTCCAGGAAGTGAAACAAGCAGCCTAACGGCTTAATCAATACAGCAGCGATCTTGGATAGGTGTCGCTGCTGTCATCTTCGACGGTAGGAGGTCAGATCAGCCAGTAGATGAAGATGGAAATATGGATCTACATCCAGGACCAAACACAAGATAAGGAAATATTTTCACGAAACAGCAGAATCCCCCTTGTACAGTTTCTCGACCTGTGCGATATTGATGAAGATTGAACGAACAGTGCAGGCGACAGATTGAGCGTTCGTCGTGGTTGATAGATGATGGAAGTTCTCAAGTAGACGATCCAAGTAGGCAGATAGATCCCCCGCCCTTCTACGGTTACTTCAATCCAAACAGGCAGAACTGAGCCGCTGTAGGCCGTCAGAGCGATTGAAGCTCACCAAGACAATCGGTTCTGCCTTCACAGTAAACGAATATGAACAACAATTCCATGCCAGACAAATCAACAACCACCCCAACACCACTTAAGCTACCAGAAAGTGCTCTCCACGACAATGAGCCACACGTCATTTACCCCCAAGGTTGTGACTGCGACGGATACTGGGATGCTGAGTTCGAACAGATTGCCAATGATATCTACCTTGATGAGCAGCTAATCGGATGCATGAAGGAGATGCACCAAAAAGGACTGACAGATGCTTGGATGTCACACTCAGATATTCAACAGAAGATCCCGACCGCTGAAATGGTTCTGTTTGCAAAGCTACCATTATTCGCTGCCTTTGGGGTCACATCTGGACAGTCACGTTTGATATTGGAACGCCAGCAGCAATCCACTTCGGAGCTCTTTCGCCTTACGGTCACCAAGCATTCGCCAGCCACTGATTTAGCAAACAACTCCTGGGGCTATTTGTACACATTGCCAGAGAGTCTCAATCCTACTACGAAGGAACTAGCCAACGTTCATCTGTCACAAGCTGATTATCAGGAACTGCTAGCACAATTGGCTGCTGCTCCATTGATCGACGCAAATCAACGTCCCATCGTGAAGCCCGAAGGAAATTTGAAGTGTGAACGAATCATCACCTATCTCAATTCTCACCCGCCCAGGCCCACCAACAAGCCTGTGTTCTCGTCACAATACATCAACTGCTACAACGCCGGGAATGACCTGTCCTTGATGGTAGAAATGGACCAAGCAGGTTTGACAGGCAAGGAACTGACATTGAGGGAAATCACTGTGCTTCTAAATGCCTATCAAGAGTATGTGGTTCCAATATCCAGAAACGAGGTAGCCGCTATCATCGAATCAATCTTCAGACGATCTCGCGCAAAATCGGCCGACATGCGTGGATACACATTGTCTCGCCGGAAGAGAAAGGGTGAAGTGCTTTATCAGATCACGAGGAAATACACTCTGCCTCTCACATAAGCCACCCATCAACCAAGGCTGCCTGATCAACCAACTGATTTGGCAGCCCTTATGAATCAACAAAGGAATCAACCAATGAACGGCAAAGAACGCTATGAGCAGGAGCAGAAGCGTCGGGAAGAGATCCAAGAGGCCAAGAAGCGGTGGATGGAGTCAGAAGCAATCCTGTCGATCTTACGCACACCCAAGGGCACAGAGATTCAACCAACCGATGAGGAGATACTAGCATGGAACCGACAATTTTAGGCCGATCAAGATTCAGCCTTAAGCATCACGAACACCATCAACGTCCTGATATCGACATCTCTGCCCTGCCCTCCCGATGGTTTGCACGAAGATTTCCAGAACAGGCAGAACGTTGGGGATCACCCTTTCTGGAGCAAGCTTTTCTGATACTGAGGGGTGGTTTCCAAGAAGAAGAGGTTAACCCGTATGCCATAAACGACGATTTCTTTGCCGCTTTGCTGGGTGGAAGTTCTAAATATGGTCACTCAACCATCTACTACCTGCCCGAGCACACGTTCTACTTCAAGGACTGGGATTCGTTCTATTATCCAGTCACAGAACAGAAGCTATCACTGTTGTTGTCCAATCTGCTGACTAGATGTGCCCAACAGATGCCCACCACTGTCCATATCCACAATCTTTTCGTCGAGTTCAGGAAACCAGATCAACTGAGGGCGATTATCCAGAAGGCCAAAACGATGCTGGCTGTTGAAACGGAGTTCTTCTCTGAACTGTCACCAAACAAACGACACAAGGGACCAGAGATATTGCTCAGAACTGCCCGAGTGTTTGTGGCGGATAGGATGGTTGAAGGTGAAGGACAGTTGGTTATTGCTGCTGCTCAAGACAGATTCGCTGAGTATTGTGTCAGGATGCAACTAGGTGATGTTAAGCGCCGTCAATCTAGGCCATTGCTCATCGACGCAGTCCAGCATCAGTTCGGCCAGGGTTTAAGGCATGATCTGGTTGATACTGAAGGGAAGAAATGCCAGGGATGGACTGGCCTTGGATTCGCAGAGGACGATTTAGCGAGAAACTAGACGGATGCTGGAAAGTGATCCGTTTAGTCCGATTGCAGGAAAACTAAGATAAAGGAGCGTAAAGATGAGGAGATTCATGTGTTTGGTGTTGTCGATATGCTTATTGGTGGTGTCTGTAGGGGGTTTAGCGGCGAGTTTGAGTCAGTTGTTGAAGGATGCATCACCGTCATCCGGAGCTCACCGACAAGGAAATGTGGTTGGCAGGTGAAATGTTATCCGGTCTGTCTCCAATTGGATACACCTGCCTGCCAACTGAGGTCCACAATAACCGTTCTTCACAATCCAGTCTTCAAACAATCATACTGGCTCTTCTTCCTGAGTCTGTCCTTTGCCTGACGCGTGATGAACATCTGCATTACCAGGCCTGCATATCTGATGTGTTTCTCGCCCTGTTTGACCTTGTTCGTCAGAGCCCAAGCAGGAAAATGCCAAAGGGTGAGGTCTGCGTCTTCACCCTTGTTTACCTCCTCCACCAGAGTTTCCACTGTCTGCGCGATACCCACAGTTCCACCTTTGTACCGAACACTCCAAAAAGCGATTCCTACAGAGCATTCCTTCGGGCTGAGCATATTCATCTCGGCGTCCCTTTTGCACTGAGAGGATAGAAGATCACGCCAATCACCCGAACATTCAGAGATATTGATGTATCTGTGCTTGGCCTCCGCTATGTAGCTCGTGTCCTCGATTTTGAAGAACAGATCGATGCGCCCATAGCTTTTGACGCCCGCTTTCCTCTTCCTGGTCCAATATTCCTCCAAAGTTACCCCACCAGCCTGCCAAACAGCGGCACTTAGCATCCCAACCAGCGGACGCTCGCTATAACGCCAGGGGAAGTCTTGGTTGGCACAGGAATCGGTGTATCTCCTAAGCACATTGCCTAGACTTTCAGCAACCGCTTTCAGATGAGGATTTTTGGTCTCGAAGCCCATTTGGTCTTTGGCGTTTATCCTTTTCATACGGTTGCGTTTGAAAAATAGACCGACGGCACCTTTCGATACCGTCGGCTTGCCTCGCCGCAGATATGTAGGCCAGAGGCATGGCCCGCAAATTCGTGTCAATCGACACGCGGCGTACATGTAAGCTAGACGCTCTTCCTCGCCCGATTAAGGCACTCGCTCACGCGGCTTACGAGTCGCTGGGTGAATTCACAGGCCCCTCCCAGCGCAGTATGGACCGTGAAACTCAGCAATGACCTTCTGATAAATGGTGATCCTTCATCAAGGGAAAAGAAGCTCTTTGGTGTTGGCGACGGGAATGACTTACCTTCTCTAAGGCCGATGACAACGTAAGGAAAGCTGTGGGGCAAAACCTGACTAACGGGCTACTGTATCCAATTGGAGACATTAAGCTGACACGAACGATGATCAGCCCTCATTCTTCTCATCCAGAAACACCTCGCTGGTAGGGCATCTCAAGCGCTTCAGGATCGAATCGAGGCGCTTTAGAGTGATACTTTCGTCCCCTTGGAGGAGTCGATAAAGGCTCGCACGACTGATACCCAACTTTTTGGCAAACGCAACCTGACTCATTTCTCCACGCTTCTTGTGAAGGAATGCCACGAATTGCTTGTCCAAAGACTTTACCACGAAACACAGCTTATCGGGCCATCTGTCACGTATGCGTGACATTCGACTTGCAAAGAATTCAACGGTTAACGAGCATGCCTCAACGCTTAAAGGGACGGCGGCAGGAAAGTCCCATCAACATTCATCTGAAGGAACGCCAGCGAGGGACAAGAACCTGCCCGTATGAAGAGAATCCTACTAAACCTGGCCTACTTCGTCGTGCTCTCAGTCGTCTGCGGGACCATTAGCATGGTTGTGGGCAAGGCGGTCCAATCCAGCAAAACCCCTCCTGAAGACATCAACGCCATCGCCTATCAATATCTCGTGGCCAGCACTCAGAGCTCCGATTTGCAAGCTACGAAGCTCTATGCCGAACAAGCTAGGCAAATGGCCACCGATAAAGAACTTCAGACCTTGGCAGACATCCACGCCCGATCTGCCGCTCTCTCACTGAACTTGGGCCGAACAACAAGGGAAGAAAGTAAATCTCTGACAGGTTTCATCAAAAGCTCAATCGCCCTCAATGGCAGCGTATCAGCATGGTTAGATGCATTAGGACTCGCATGGGACGATTTCACAAAAGACCCCGAAAAACTGTCAGCAAGCGTCAACAACCGCTATCAACAATACTTCCAGCAAATCAAGCGAGCCAAGTTGAGCGGAGAAAACGCATCTGCCTACACGTTCATTGCCCTAGCCATCGTCGCCATGCTAATCAGGAAACCAGTCCTGAATCGTATCTCAAAGCATTCATTCGCATCACCACCTTCCCAGGCTAGCGGTAAGATTGATGAACCACTGATCGCCTGTCCTGAATGCGGAGCCAGAAATCGGAACAAAATCCTGTCAGCCGGCCAGAAGCTCGTCTGTGGCCAGTGCAAAACCGTCCTGTTGAACGTTTCCTAAGCCATGTCGTATTCAATCGAGGAAGCCTATCAGATCTTGGAAGTGTCACCCTCTTCATCATGGGAGGAAGTCCGGCAGGCATACAGAGAGATGGTGAAAGTGTGGCATCCTGATCGATTCCAAGATGACGAGAAGTTCAAAGCAAGAGCCACCAGAAAAGTTCAAGACATCAATCTAGCGTATCAGGTGTTGGAGACTCACTACCAGAAACCGTCACAACCACCACCTATTCCGCAGCCCAATACCACTGATAGCTCACCTCAATCAGAAGCCAAAGAGGAGCATCAATTCTGGTCACGTTCGGCAGATGGATTAGCTTTTAAGATAGCTGGCGGGCAACCTTACCAGATCTTCCCCTGCCGGATACATGGATTTGACCGCTATCGCCAGCATCTTGAGGTCATTCCGCTGTATCTATGGATGGCTGGTTGCATTTGTGTGTTCAGTGCGCTCATGGTCCCTGCCCTCGCTGTTCCAGGCATTCTGCTCATCCCAGCCAGTTTCCTAGTATTCGTGTGGGGTAAGTATGAGAGATGGAAAGATCCGGTGAAAATCAGACCCGATGCAATCCTGGTTCATAATGCGGGGTTAACGGTGGTTCAATGGGTTCTGGAGCATACCGGAACCAATCTGCACATGGCTAAAACTGTGTTCACGATTCCTTGGGCAAATCTGACGAGAGTGGAGCAAAAGAGCTCTGAGCTGATCCTACACGTACAGGTCGAATCCCTCAGCAGGACGTTTACCGTGAAGCCAATGCTATTTGAATGGATGTTAGGAAGAAAACACACTGGCTACTACACACACGCAATTATTTCCAAGAAGGAGTTCACAGAGGCGACTAAAAGTATGACTACATCCGTGTGAACTGCCGTCATCTACACCCTCATTGAAAGCTGCAATCGACGTGGGCTCGAACCGTATGCTTACCTGCGGGAAGTCCTCACCCGGCTGCCGCACCTGACCAACCACCAGATCAAGGACATCACTCCCGCTGCTATGGTTGGCTTATCACGTTCCGACCTTGATCATTCGGCACCGCTAGCCACCATTCCGAAATATTCGGCCTTATGCCATATCCAGGTCTATAATTAAGATAGTAAAGAATCCGCTTCTTCCCATCTTCTTTCTCAAGCATCAGGTCACGCACAATCTTAAAAACCACCATGCCATTTACAACTATCAGCTCAACCGACACCACCCGCCCACGCCACCACGCGCTGTCCCTCGGGCCCCAGTCGTGATCTAGTAAAACATACTTATCATACAATCCGTCCGCGTCCTTCCGAATTACCTTATAAATCTCAATACAGCGAGCTTGATTCGAGGCACTATCACCAAAATAAGCTATCAAGAACTCACCACGAGAAATAACATTCGTTGTATTTTCACTTAAGAAACGGACTGGAGTCCCATCAGGATCAACCCAGCTGCGGGATTGTATCTCGGATTCAAAAAAACTTGGCCTCTCAGTCTCGATACGCGAAACCTGCGAGGATTTGCAACCAACCAGAAAAAGCGCAATAACTGCATTCAAAATGAAAACCAATTTAAAATTCGTAGCGATCATAATAACATCAAACAATTAAAAACTTATTTTTCCTTCGGTTTTGGATCTTTCCATTTTTCAGAGTCGCTAATTTTTATTTTCTTAGAACTTACAACTTCCGTCCCATCGCTGCTTACGCATTTATAGTACTGGGTCATGTCGACCTTAATTTTATATTCACCCGGGCCTTTTGTTTTCGGAATCCCGAGAGGATCTGGTTGCACTTGGTTAACTTGCTGCCATTGGTCAAAAGTTCCATTAGAAGGATCTACGCCCCCTTTCGGAGTTTCGCCTGTCACACCACCCGACGCTTCTTTAAGAAAATACTTACACGAACCAGGATAGCCCTCAACAGTCCATGCGATGATGATTATAAAACCATATCGATAATTTATATTTCCAAAACCATCTGGAATTGGATAGAATGTAACCTTTGGACTCTTCCCCCCCTTTTCAAACGTTATTGAAACCGATTTACATGTACACCCCCCGCACAACCCCAGCAGGTCGATTTGGTTTAGTGGAGAATTTGAAACAAAACCATAAAGATTCTCCCCGCCTTCCTCAGCCAAAGGATCACGCGACAGCCAAACGCCGCGGTTCGGCGAATAGTGTCTATACCCAAACCAATAATCTCCACTTTCTTTATTGTATAATTTTGTCGCAAACCTGATCAGATTCTCACGACTAAACCCTCCAACCAAGCCGATTTCCTCTCCAAATGGCCCGTATGAGTAAGCGGCTGTTTGCAGCGCATTCAACGCGCTTACCAAAAGACTCAAATTTCCATTCCCATCATAGGCTGCAAAATGCGTTTCATTATTGGTTGCGTCTTGTAAAGCCAGCATCCCACCCACACCTCCAGCTCCTTGTGTTTGACCCGATAAATCAAGTCCCCATTGCATTGATTGCCGCAAGTTTCCCGAGTCGAATAATGCCACGATATTCCACTCGTCATATATGAACCTATTGGTGTAGGCAGGCGTATAACTCGCTCCATTCCAATCCGAAACTTTCTTTTGAATCATTCGCCATCTGTCATCGTAAACAAGTTCGACCTTCTGTTTCTGGGCACCCGCTGACACGGCTCCCGTTTTTGTTTCCATCTGGATCAGACGGTTCTCCCCATCCCAAGTGTAAGTCCACCGCCCGTCCCCTGTTAGGTTCCCATCATGATCATATGCGAACTGCTCCGGCGTTTGTGGCAGGAACAGCTTGCCTGTGTTCGTCGTCCCAATGTCCGGGTTGATCCCATCATTCAAGACTGCAATATTGGTGATACCTGCATACACCGCCTGTCCCTGATTGTTCAGGCTCAGTTCCCTGTACCAATACTCACCTTTCCGCGCCGCCCGCTCATAGTTCACCGTAACCGTTGCATTCGAGTGTGCCGTCCCCAGCACATCCGCATACCCCGGCACCGTCCGGGAGGTGTATTGGTTCAGCAAACTCGCCGTGTAGAAACTGTTTCTGGTTTCGGGTTTCGAGTTACTGCTTGTGGACTTGCGGTTGCCGATGTCATCGAAGTCATAGTCATATTGCTGACCCGCCACCGGCGTGTGGTCCGCCCAATACCGCTTCCCGCTCGTCACCTGCCCCAAGTCATCATAAGCGTAGTTCCAGTAGCTCCCATCCTCCCGCGTCACCTTCGTCCGCTGGTTGGCATCGTTGTAGAGGTAGGCAAACGCGTTCGTGAACGACGCCGTGGTTGAACTGATGTTCGTCAGCCGGTTCAACAGATCATACTGTTTAGTCGTCGTCATCCGCAATGTGCTGTTCTGTTTGAAAGCAATCTCCGCAACCAGACTGGAGTTCGTCACGTAGCCATAAGTCGCGTTGTTCGTGCCGTCCGAAACCGTCAGCATCCGCGACGCCGCATCATAGCCATACAGGGCTTGATACACAAGCCCCCCATTGGTCAACACCGTCAAGCCCGTCCGCCGCAGCAACCCATCGTAGTCATTCGTCACCGTGATGCCTGAGAGCAGACCGCTGGTGTGCTGCTCGGCTGCCAGATGCCCTGCCGCAGTGTAATGCAGCGTCATTGCATCCTGCGAGCCTTGCTCCACTGTCGCTTTCTGCCCCACACGGTCATAGGTGTAAGTCACGTCCGGCGTGCCATCTGAGTAATCCACCAACTCCAGATCACCCGCATTATTGTAGGTGTAAACCGTTTCCACTCCACGCGCCCACATCCGTTTGGCCAGCTTGCCGCTCAGGGTGTATTCGTAATCCGGGCCCTTGTTGTCCTGGTAGCGCTTGGCGGTCATGAAACCCCGCTGGCTGTCGTAGCTCCACGTCGTCACCGCCGCCCCGCTGTCACTCGAATAATCCTGCCACGTCTTCAACGTCTTCATCCGTCCGGCATAGTCATACGTGTAATCAACGGGATACGTCCGGTTGCCTACCTTACGCTTGATCTCGCCGGTCGGATGATACGTCGTCACCACCACCCCGCCATCCGGTTCAATCACCCGCCACAACCGGCCCCGCACATCATAATCAGTCTGGGTCGTCTGTGGATTCAAGCCTGGTGCCGGAGCGGGCGTCGTTCTAGTCAGCGTTCGGCCCAAGGCATCCAAAGTGTTCGTGATCGTCCCCGTCCGCGCATCCGTGATGGTGATCGTTCGGTTGAATTCGTCATACCCCATGCTCTGCTGCGCCAACTGCATTCCGTTGGAAGCATAAGAGGTGCTTGCGAGCGGCAACCCATACTGTGACATGGACACCGTGTAACTCCCGTCCGGGGCAACGTTCGTGGAGTAACACACCACTAGGTTCGTCACGCACGCATGAATCGAGTAATTCGTCAGCCCAAAAGAGTACTGCCATGTTTCCTGTGTCTCCACCGACTGATCCAAGGTCGAGAGTAGCACCGGCGTATTCGCCCCCAACGTTTGCCACTCCCACGTCTCCGACCGCACCACACCCACGCCATGTGCATTGGTCGCATAGCTCAACGTCCGCGTGATCCGGTCATTCCCGCTGAAATCCACCACGTCATCACGGTCCACGTCCAGCACCGAGTATTCCCGCTCGCCCTTGGTGTTGTATTGAGACAACCTCACCACCCCGTCGGCATCCACCTGTTTCCACGCCTGCCCCTTGCTGTTGAAATAGGTCACGTTTACCGCCTCGTCAGGATAGAGCATCTTGTAACTATTACCTACTGCGTCGGTATAGCTCTTCACCCATTCACTGGAGTCCGTGCCATTCGTCAACAGCCGAATCTGTTTGGTATATTTCCGTGCCACGCCACCTTCAGCCTCCACCCCATACTCATATCGTGACCCATGATTGGCCGTCCCGCCCACGCTCTTCTGCGAACCGTCCCGGAAATAGGATTGCACTCCCGTCGCCCCGTCGGCATACGTCACCGTTTGCGTCCACACGCTGCTCCCGTCTAGGCCACGGCTGTAAGCCGTCTCGTTCTCCAAGGCATCTATGCTCAAAACCACCTCATTTGCCGTGTTGAACACATTGGAACTCATCAGCAGCAGCGTGCTGTTCGTTCCCTGCTGATACGACGCCACCACCCGGTCCACCGCATCATACACTTGAATGTTCGATACTCCCGCCCGCGTTGAACTGGTCCGCCGCTTCAAGGCGTCATACGTGTAGCTCGTCGTGATCCCGTTCTCGTCCGTCTCTGATTCCAAATTGCAGCACGAATACAGGAACGTCCTCATGCTCCCGTTCAGATAGGTGATCTTCAACGGCCGCTTCAACAGGTCGAAATCACCGTAGGTCTCCTGGTCGATCAGGATGTTGGAGGCGATGTCGATCCGGCTCACCGACAACATCTCTCGCAATGGTCCTTGGATCGTCACCGTCTTCACCCCGTTTGTCACCGCCGTGTTGTCCCCGTTCGGCGCCCCCACATAGACCGTCGTCACGAAGTTCGTCACCACGTCGATCTCATACTCATAGAGCGTCAGGACTCCGTTGGGCTGCACCACGCTCTTGGGCCAGCGCAGGAAATCCCCCTCCTCATACCGCTTCGTCACCGTCACCAGATTATCCGCGTCATCCCAGTCCATGCCCGGATTGGGACAGCGGATGTCCCGTTCCTCAAACTCCGTATACACCTTGTATTGCCGCGACACTTCCGTTCCCAAGATCTTCTCCACGATCACCCGCGGGGCGTTGGGCATGAACGATCCGTCATCTCCGCCGCCCACCGCCGTGTAACCGTACTCCCGCACCCGGCAGTTGCTCGCATTCGTCGTCACCGTGCTGCTCTGGAACGGTGAGAACTCCTTGAGCACCCGCTCTTGCGCGTCCTTGAGCACCACGCTCCACCCGCCGCTATGATACAGATTGGTGAGGATCAGCCGGTTGGTCGAAAAGCTGAAGGTGTCCGTCACCTTGTCCGCCCCGGTACCCCGGCTCGATTCAACCAGATAACCACCCAGATACTTCTCGCTCCGGACAGAAATAATCGCATCATCGGAGGGTCGCAACGTTGTCCATGTCATCACTCTATAATCACCAACCATCTCATCCGTCTTGACCATCTTGGTCAAATTGCTGCCCCTGGCCACGGCCACTATCTGGCCATTGGTCCCAAAGCTAAAATCCGTGGTCACATCAGCACCGCCACGCGTCTCTACCAGCCGGATGGTCGCCGGAAAATTCGTGCTGTTGCCCACATTGGTCACCATCCAGGTCACAAATGGCCCGCTGTTCGTCAAAGCCACCCCATTACTGACGTTGTAGAAACGCAACTGGTAGGCAAAGTCATTCGTGGCCAAGACCTGCACCGTCGTCTGTGGACTATCCAACCCAGTCACCACCCCGCCATCCTCGCTCACGCTGACCAGGCTCTCATCAATCAGAAGGCTCAGACTTGCGGGGTCCGTCATCGCCAGCACGTTGCCCGGGTAGGACATTATTTTCATCTGCCCGGATTCGCCACCGTAACCATCATCTCCCAAAGACAAAGAAGCCAGCGCGAGCTGCCCGTCATTCGCCTGATCGGTCCCATCTCCAGTATTGTTTCCAGCAAGTTTTGGTTTCAGACACTTGCCGCATTCGTCCGTCACACAGCCGGGTTCAAATGTTATTTCAGCGTACACAATCGGCCAACCAACCGAGGGCGGCCCTACCGGCGGCAAATTCGTGGTCCACAACTCACCGGTGCCGTCAAACTTGAATTCGGATTCCACAATATCCAAGATGTTCGTAACCGTGCATGGCAGTTCATTGGTCAGAACCTTGGTCGTGCGGGTAATCGTTTTGTATTTCGCAGTATACTTCTTGTACTTTTCCGTCGGCATGGAAAAGGTGGCCGTAATCCTTCCCGCGCCGTAAAAGGTTTCACCGTAACCGATACTGGCGAACGCTTTGCGGTTGGTCGACGACGGGTCGGTGGTGAGCAGATTCGTATGAACTTCAGACATCATTTTGGACGTCGAATACTCACCACTCAGATTGGTTGCGTAGTTATAGCTGAATGGCCCGCCGTAGCCGTATGATGTTGTTGTGTAATTCGTATAATCCAATGGCCGGGCCGCAGTTCCTCCGTTTTGGACAACCGACAAGGTCGTTGGACTAAGCGTGAGTGAGCTCGACAGATTGGTGAACCAGTCGTAGGAGTAACAGAGTCCTGGACTCCAACCCGCCGTCATGCTTTCCGCATCATAAATGTAGCTGGCCGAGCATGAGCCATAACTCTCGATTTGACACACCACATTGCTCAGGTTGTTGAAGTCGCTAGTCGCATTTGACAACTGGTTGAGATAGTCTGACATCTGATACTCGTCATAACCGTTGGTATCGGTGTTCACGAGGCCCAAGTAGTAGGTTATAATGCCATTGGTGTAGCCCGTGCACTCGTCGTAGTTCCAATAGTCATGCAAACGGATCGCGGCCTCACTGGTCCCTTCTGCCTCCTTGAGATAAGGGCCCGTATCCCTCAAATATTCGTAAACGTTCGTCCTGCCCCATTTGTAGTAATTCGAGGTGGAAAGGAACCGGTCATCACCGCTGTACCACGGATAGGCAAACGTTTCCTCTTTGAAATTGTTTTCCCGTGTTTCGACAACCGTTGCATTGGTAAAATAGAGAAACCTGACCTCGTTGCACTCATTGGTCGACACCGGGATAAACGACTGGCGACCATACTTGCCCAAGCCTGATGACGTCCCCACGATGGATAGCTGCAATTGTGCGTTGGCCGAGTGCGCCAGCCCAAGCAGCAGACAGATACTCCACAGCCAGAACTTCCGGTTTAGAATCCCTCTTTTCATACCATGATCCTCCTCTTAAATTGAATTCTTCAGCTTATTCCAGCGGCGTGAACGTCTTCAGTTTCGTCGTGCCACCGGTCGTATCCGCCGTAGTCCCCGCCACCAGCGGATTTCGGCCCAGCTTCCATTCCAGATAATCATTCACTCCGTCCCCGTCCGTATCCACCAGATCCGGGTCGGTTCCTTGCCCTGCTTCCAACGCATCACTCAATCCATCGCCATCTGTGTCTTGGAACGTGAACGTCCGGTAATGCTGGAAGGCCACCTGCGGATAGAAGTTCAGGCGATGGCTCACTTCCGATTCGTCTGCCTCCACCTGGAAATGGATCTCGTCGTTGTAGTTCAGGTTCGTCAGCACATTCAGCATCACCGGGGTGCTGGCCGTGATCTCCGTCCAGTCCAGAATCGTGTCGTCATTCTTCAAAATGCGCACCATGACACTCTCCTCGGCGGTCAGATCATCCAAAAATGCCAGTCCTGAGATGATCGCCGTGCCCGGATACGGCGACTGGAAACTTCGCACACTGTCATTCGTCTCACCTGGTCTTTGGAACGCCCAACCCACCTGACAGTTTGTGTTGTTCCCCGTCAACCGCCAGACTGCGTTCGTCGTGTCATACAGCGGCAGGAAGGAAGCTGGTAGTCCGCCTGCATTGGTCGAGTAGAGGTAATACCAGTTATTCAGGCCTTGAGTTGATGTGAAGCCCTCCCAGGACTGGTGACTCACATGCCCGTTGCTAACGTAGCCCGCCTTCGCCGTCCGGGCGGCCACCGACATACTGCTCTCGATGGTTAACGGGCCGCTGTAAGCCAGCCACGTAGTTCCATCCATGCTGTAAAAGTTCGTGGAACTGGGTGTGCTGTTCGTCAGCGTCAGCGAGAAGGAGTTCGTGTAGTGGCCGTTGGTGTGGGAGAAAATCGGGGCCGAGGTGATGAACACGAACATGTCGCTTGTCACCGTGCTGGTCACGCAGTTCGTCTTGCTCGCCCGCACTTCGAGAAAACCTGTCCCCGCATCAATGCCATCCAGCGAAAATGGACTGCTATAGGTGTTCCAGTTGGTGCTTACTCCCACCCGATACTGGATGAGCACTCCCGCCGTGCTGTTAGAGAGTGTGATGCTGGCCGCATTCGTGAAAATGCCGCCATCGGGCAAGATCTCCGTCGCTGGTATGGGGAAGGGATCTACCACGAAGGCATTCGTGACCGTGGCACTGTCGTAATATCCGGCCTTCACGACTTTTGCCCTCACCACCACATCGTCGGAGAACTCCATGGCCGCACTGTAAGTCTGCCAGGCCGAACCGTTCGTGCTGTAGCGGACATCGGCTCCGCTCAACGAGTTGCTGATGGTCACGGTCAACGGGATATAGTAGGAACCGGCCACCGGATAGATGGTTGGTGTCGGTGCGGTCGGCAGGTAGTAGTTGGCTGAGGCCACGGAACTGTCGTAGTAACCCGTCTTCACTCCGAACGCCTTCACCACCACCTCCGTGCTCAGGCTCACGGCGCTCGAATATACCGAGCTACCGGTGGTGGGAGTGGTATTATTCGTTGTGTAATAGATGGTCGCATCCCCATGACCAGAAATGGACAATGTCAGGCTCAACGGTACTTCCGCGCCCGTTGCCGGACTGAATGTCACTGAGGGCAGCGTCGGTAGCACATAGCTGGCCGATGAAATGGCGGAGTCAAAGTAGTTCGACTTGGTGGCAAACGCCTTCACCGTCGTCGGCGTAGTGATGCTCAAAGCACTGCTGTATACCGAACTGTTGGTGGTCGGGTCGCTGCCATTGGTAGTGTAGTAGATGACGGCATCCCCATGTCCGCTCACGGACAATGTCACGCTGACCGGCACTGACGCCCCGCTGGCCGGGCTGAAAGACACCGCCGGCAATGGTGAATTGGTTGAAGAAGGATCAATGATTTGAATGCCATTGACCAGATGGGTATAGGAACTGTTCCCCGCTGACTCCAACGTCACTGTCTGGCCGTTGGTCACCACCACACTGGTGAACTTCACGTATTGCACATCTTCCGTCCAGTCGTCATCCACATACCCGGGATGCGCCGTATACTTCCAGCCGGTCGGGGTTCCGCTGGCCACCTGTGCCCGCCATGTCCCGTTCTGAGTATAGTCCCACCCCAACGAATAGACGTAGATCTCATAGGTGCCCGCAGGCAGGTTGCTGATCACCAAAGATGCCGGAATCGAATTATACTCCCCGTCGATGGAAGGCCCATACACCAGGCTGTTCATCATCGCATCACCGATACTCAGCGTCGTCGCTGTGCCAAAGTTCGTCATCGTCAGGCTGATCGTCGTCGCGTTGCTGCTCGCCCACATCAGATTGGTCGTCGTCGAAAAGTTGGAAGCCGTGATCAAGTTCCACGCGTCGTTGGTTCCGTTGCCAATCGCAGCAGCCCCGAGTTTCGCACCACTGCCAAAGTTCACGTTCAACAACCGCTGGGCATCGGCAGCTGGCAAGGAACCAGACGAGAACAATAAAGTGAGAATGATGGCGACGAGCCAGACCTTGAAACGACCAGATTGCTTGCTAGACATAACGTCCTCGCTTGTTTTTTTAAGCACCCACCTCAGAGTGCGCTCCTTACGACTTATGAAAGAACAACTAAACCTCTCCCAACAAATCGTCAATAGAATTTTAAAACAATCGAAATAAGGATAATTTATCGAAATGACTCAGCGATTTACCCGCTACTCAGTTGCTGGATTGAGTTCATTCCAATCCACAAGCGATATGAAATTGAAGTTGCAGCGTTAAATTCAGGCATTCACAATGCTGTGACCAAGAGATATTTTCTTACCTATGGTTCGCCTTACCATACTTCTGCTGCTGTGCCTGACATTAAAAAACCTCAGTGCACAAAGCCCAGACGACCGTCCTTTGAAACCTTCGTCTTTTGGGCCTTCGGCTGGGTTGGTGTGGGATTCATCCGTAAAGCACGGAACTCCGAAAGCCGGTGAATCGAGCATCGTATACACCTTCGCCGTCACAAACAGTTCCACCAACGCCATCACCATTGAACGAGCAGACGTCTCTTGTGGTTGCACCAAAGTCGAAATGCCAAAAGCTCCTTGGGTATTAGCTCCCCAAGACGGAGGTCACGTCCTCGTGCGCTTCGACGGACGAGGCAGATACGGCACAGTAATAAAACAAATCATGGTCCACACAAGCCTCGGCCCAACAGTATTACGAATCCAAGCAGAACTTCCTCAGCCCCCGTCAACTCGAAGCGCAAACGAAAGACAGCAGAATCAACAGCAAGCGACCACTAACAGACAAATAGTCTTCCAAGGAACGTGTGCTGTCTGCCACGCCACATCTACGATCGGCAAATCCGGTTCGGCTCTTTACTCAGCCGCTTGTGGTATTTGCCATAACGCCGAACATAGGGCCTCCATGGTTCCTGATTTGGCAACGCTCAAGGTGCCTACATCGAAAGCCTACTGGGAGCATTGGGTAAGGAATGGGAAGACCAATTCGTTGATGCCAGCCTTCGAGAAAAAACAAGGCGGTCCTCTAAATGAGAGTCAGATCACTTCACTAGTCGATTTTCTGAGTTCCAGCAAAGATTTCCCATCAAACACCAGCCTGCCATCAAAGCCAGACCGCTAATCAAATTTCTTCGCCGAAAACATAACGTCCAGGCAGCCAACGCCAAGGAGGTGGGGCTGAGGAAGCCCGCTGAAGAAACGTTCGGCTGCCTGAACTTTGTCAGCATGAATCGTGCTATCAAAACTTTCAACCGGGAACTCAATCAGACCGTCCCCTCCCCTCCTGATTTCCTAAGCACTACCGTGGTATAACAGATTGAAACCAATATCGGCCTAGCTTTACCGCCCGGCTGATTCATCTACCCCACCCCGGCAGCATCACACCTGGCCTTCTCCTTAACGGGAGGGGCCGGGTGTTTTGCTGCCACCATCCCTGAAAGGTTCACTATGGCTATTGTTTTAGAGGCCAACTACTCCAAGAAGATCGGTCTGGCCGGGTTCAGCTCTCACCAGTTCAGCCTCACGTTGAAGAAGGAGATCTCCGACTCAACCAAGGTGCAGGAAGAAAGCGACAAGCTCTACGCCCTCCTCCAGCATTCAGTTGACCATTCCATCCAGCAAGTCGGTTATCTGCCTGACCAGAACGGCAACGGTAAAAACAACGGCAACGGCAATGGTCACCCCAAGCCGCCTCAACGCACCAACACACCGGTACATGACTGGAAATGCACCGTCGCCCAGAAAGAACTTATCGAGAGAGTCGTGAATGAGAACAAACTCGACAAGAACGAGATCGAAGACCTGGCCCAGAAGCGCTTCCGTAAAGGAGTCAAGGAACTGAACAAGCTGGAGGCATCAGGTTTCATCACCGAACTGCTCGATCAGTATCCGGGCAAGAACCAGCCGAGGTCCCGATGATTGCCCCGTTAGAGAAACCGTTACCACCAGTCGATCCCATTCCTGAGTTGCTTAGAACTGTCTCTGCCAGTCGTATTGGTTGCTGGCTGACATGCCGGTTGAAGTTCTTCTTCCGGTATGTCCTAAAGCTAAAGAAAGGCAACACCGCAGCTCAATACGTTGGTTCTCGTGTCCATGGAGTCTTACAGCAATGGAATCTGGCTCGTTGGCGACAGCAGGCCCATGACGTTGAGACGCTGAAAACGGTGTATGAACGTCACTGGAAAGAGGAACAGGTCAAAGATCCGGTGAGATGGGATGTCGATGAAGAACCCGCCGAGAAAGCTACTGGTTGGTCCTTGGTGGATCTGTATCTGAAAGAAACGCCCATACCCAAGGATGAGATGCCTATGGGTGTGGAGTTGAGACTGGAGGCAGATCTATCACGGTTCGGCCTTCCTACCCTCATCGGCATCATCGACTTAGTGCGTGAGAAAGGAAAGATTGTGGATTTCAAGACAGCGGGCCAAACACCCAATGCCGAGAAATCCGCTCATCTCCATGAAATCCAGCTCACCGGTTATTCAGTGTTGTACCGGGCGAATGCTGAAGCGAAGGAAACCGGCTTGGAACTGCACACGTTAGTCAAAACCAAGCAGCCCAAGCTTATCGTTCATACAATGCCTCCCGCGACCGAGCTCATGAAGACGAGGTTATTCCGTATCATGGACTCGTATCAGAACGGGGTAGAACGGGAAGACTGGGTTCCCTCACCGAGCCCAATGTCGTGTGCGTGCTGTGAATACTTCAATGAGTGCAAACGCTGGAGTTAGCATGAACGAACCCCATCTATCCGGTTTGTTGCACGCATTACAGCCAGCCTTGAAGAGTCAGAAACGGGCCAAGGAGCTGCTGGAACGCTTCTGGCAGGACAAAGCAGCCATCATCTGGACCACCACCCACGTTCACCGCGCTGCCAATGAGACCAAGACGGTGCTGACTGAAGCTGACGCACAATCAATCCTGCACAGCTTCATCAGCAATCACCATCATCAGTACGGCTTGTGTTTCAACGACTTGGTAAAAGCCATCGAAGAAAGTGGCTTGGGTCGTCCTATCTTGCCTGCTGAAACGCGCAACCTGGTCCTCCGCAGCGTCCTAACAGTTGATCCACATGAAACCACCGGCTGAGTTCAAAGTGATGCCAGTGCGTGAATGTGTGGCCACCAGCAATGTCACTGATAACCCGCAGGAAGCGTTCAACTACTGGCAAGCAAACATCCCACAATCAGTGTGGTTTGATCCGTGCAAGGAAGCACTGGTGGTTTTTATGCTCAACACCCGTCGCCGCATCCTGGGACATAACCTGGTGGCTCTGGGTGGACTTGATACCATCTACGTTCATCCCCGTGAGGTTTATCGTCCGGCTGTCATCATGGCAGCCAGTGCCATTATACTGGCTCACAATCACCCATCAGGAGATCCATCACCCTCGGATGCAGATATCCGCACCAACCGTGACATGATCCGGGCTGGTCAGATCCTCAAGATCGACCTGCTGGACCATATCATCATCGGCACCCAGTTCCGTTCCTTACGCGAGCTTGGGCATTTCCACGTCTAACCCATCAACCAAACCAACTGGCCGGAAGCCTTCACAGGTGTCCGGCCTTTTTCATTCACCCCAATAACAAACAAACCATGAACGCAGTCTCTGAACTCAAATCCGTCAGTCTCTATTTCCGTGAAGGCCCCAGTGACAAGGAATACCACGCCCGCATCGAAGAATCCGGCTCTGGTTATCTCGTCAACTTCTCCTATGGCCGTCGTGGTTCCACCCTGTCCACCGGCACCAAGACTTCCTCACCGGTCACCCTCGAAGAAGCTGAGCGCCTCTTCGACAAGCTGGTGAAGGAGAAGAAGGCGAAGGGTTATCAGGAAGGTGAAGCAGGCACACCTTACGAAGAACCTGAGAACCACGAATCCGACCTTCACCCCCAACTGCTTAATAGTGTGGATGAAACTGAAGTTGAACGGCTCCTCGATGATCCCAACTGGTTCATGCAGGAGAAGCTCGATGGTCGCCGAATGCTGCTCGAAAAGAAGGAGCGCATGATCATTCCCATCAACAAGAAGGGTTTTGCCATCAGCGCCGCCGTAACCATCCTCGAATCCGCTGCCAACCTGAAGTATGACTGTGTGCTCGATGGAGAGTGCATCGGTGATTACTACTACGCCTTCGACCTCTTGGAGCTGAATGGTGAAGACCTCCGTCCCCAGCCTTTCGAGAAACGGTATATCGCCCTGCTCAATCTCTTTGGCGCTTCCCAGATGCGTCATATCCGGCTGGTGGGCTGTGAAATATCCCGCAAACGTTCGGTGTTCAACGAGCTGAAGGCCAAGAAGTCCGAAGGTGTCGTGTTCAAAGACAAGCGGGCGCCCTACACTGCTGGCCGACCTAACAGTGGTGGCACGCAGTTGAAGCACAAGTTCGTCGCTTCGCTGTCCGCCGTCGTCACCACCATCAATGCCCAGCGGAGCGTCACTGTTAGCCTGCTTGATCCTGATAGCGGTTGGCATGAAGCAGGCAATGTCACCATCCCGGCCAACCACAAGGTTCCGGCATGTGGCACCGTGTTGGAAATTCGTTACCTCTACTCCTTTCCACAATCACGCAAACTCTTCCAGCCGGTCTATCTGGGTGAGCGCAAAGACGTGGATCAGATCGAATGCACCATGGGCCAGCTCAAGTTCAAACCCATGGAGGAAGAACCGTGAGCCTCCTCAACAAACGTCAGGTCAAACAGTTCACCTTGGATGCTGCCAAAAGCCGGTCCCACAAGTTCACTCGCGTAGGATCGGACTTCTCCATCCAGTGTGAAACCAACCTGAAGCAGTTCATCCGCAGTTACGTTCGCTCTTTGCCTTCCAAGGGCAAGACGATCCAGTAGTTCTTCCGATGTCTCCAACTGGAGACATTCATCCCCCCACAACCTCAAACCCATTCCCGCTGGCCTGGCTCTCCATCACGGAGGGCTGGGCTGGCGGTCTTTCGTTTTAACCCAAATCACCATCATGAATATCATCACCCTCACTGTCTCTGAACTCAAAACCGTCCTCGCTGGCCTCGGCAAAATCATCCCCCGCCATGGCATTCCCATCCTGCAACATATCCGCATCATCCGTGATCAGGAAGGTATCGTCTCCCTGCACGCCATGGATCTGAATTGCTCAGCTTCCTTCCGGTTCCCGCAACCCATCGAAGGTCCCATCATGGACTTCTTGGTGCCCTTCGAGCCTTTGAACCGGATGCTGCGTTCCGCCAAGGGGCAGGTAGCCCTGTTGCCCTCGAAGCAAGAGGTCATCGTGCGCACCTTCGTTGGCCAGTCCCCTATCGATCAGCGTCTGGAGACCAAATCCGTGGAGGAATGGCCACCACTGCCCTCCATCACTGCATTACCTGTCCCCATCAACGCCGATGCTATCAAAGCCATCCGGGAAGCTATGGACTTCGCCAGTGAAGACAGTACCCGTCAGGTCATCAACAGTGTGTTTCTGGATGTGACGAACAAGGACGCTCATTACGTGGTCGGCACAAATGGGCGGGCCTTGTTCTCCGCCAACTCGTTCAAGTTCCCTTTGTCTGAGTCCGTCAGCATCCCGACGCACAAGTTCTGGCTCTGGAATGGTCTGCCCGCTCAGGACTGCACCTTGATCGTCCAGCCACCGTCCAAAACCGAGGATGTGGGCTGGCTCAAGTTCCAGTTCGCTGACTGGACCTTCACCACCAAGCAACAGATGGGGCCGTATCCCAACTGGCGTCAGGTGGTACCCAATCAGTTCAACCTCACCTTGGACTTCAGCGAGGATTCAGTCACGGCGGTGTTGCTGGCCGTTCCCAATCTGCCCAACTCCGACGAACAGAACAAACCCGTTACGCTGCGGATCACTAAGAAGCAGGTGTTTCTGGAAGCCCGTCCCGCCAGCATCCCGATTCCTGGTGTGAGCATCGATGGCAACCCGGTCACCATCAGCTTCAACCGTGAGTATCTGACGCAATGCCTGAAGATCGGCCTCACGACCATTGAAATGACGGATGAACTCTCACCGTTAGTCTTCACCAAGGAAGGCAAACGTGCAGTGGTGATGCCGTTACGTCCTGATGATGCTCCGCCTGCCAGCACACCTGTCGCACCCGAAACCCCTCCGCCGGCCACTGAAGTCCCGGCCCCAACTGAACCCCAAACCAAGGAAGCAAAACCTGTGTCTACCACTCCTGCTACTGAAACCAACTCCGTGCCCGAATCCCCCCTCAAAGATGTGTTGAAGCATCTGGATGATCTGAAGGAAAACCTCCGGGACATCCTGCGTGACCTCCAGCATGCCTACAACCTCGTCAAACAGGCCGAGAAGGAGAAGAAGGCCACCGACAAGGAGATCGAATCCGTCCGGGCTAAGCTTCGCGAGATCCAAGCCGTGAAGATCTAACTACCATAGAGAGCCTGTCAGCTAACCACTGGCAGGCTCTTTTCATTTTCACCAGAAAGGAATCTGTATGTTCAAAAATAAAGGCGAGCTGATCGGGACTTTGATTGTCCTGACCATCATCGCCGCCATCCTCACCCAAATCTGGACCTATGTCGTCGGTGGCCTTGCATTACTGGGAGCCTACTACGCTTTCCAACGCTGGCATCCACCTGGTCCACCCACCCGAAGAAACTAATGAACCAACTATTACCCCTGCTCACCCGCGAAGGCATGCTGATCAAAGCATCAGTATCGTTCTGGCGTGGGCACAAGAAACTTAAAGCCGAAGACCTGGGGCTCAAAAGCCAGGATGTCTCGGATCGACTCATCAGCCTTGGCCATAAACGGCTGTTACCCAAGGAATCGCTATCAGCCCTGTCGCTGGTGGAATCCCGCACCCATGCCTTGATCGAGCACAACACGTTTCCGTTTCTGCACGGCCTCGGTCATTTCCTGCCCAATGCCAAGATGCCGGAGATCTTGGAACAACTCTGTGAACTCGAAGCCCAGTTCTGGTCGGCCAAGGAGGAGTTTTTGCATCACTACGCTGAACTCCGTCAAAGGGCTGCTGGAGAATGGGCTGCTATGGCTGGGAAACTGGTCAAGAACCCGGAACGGTTAGTGGCCAGTATTGAAGCTTCGTTCCCGTATCCACAGCACATGGACCGGTACTATGGCTTCAACACCCACCTGTTCCAGATCCAGTTGCCAGAATCATTGGAGGCAGAGTTGTTGACCACTGCTGAACAACAAGCCGTCATCCAATCACGTCAAACTGCTGCCCGTGAAGCTGGCATGAAGATCCGGCGTGAAGTGGAGCAGTTCGTCGGTGAGTGTGTGGCTTCTTTGCGTGAGCAGACCGCCCAACTCTGTGACGACATGCTGCACAGTATCCGCAATAGTGAAACCGGCGTGCACCAGAAGACGTTGAACCGCCTGATCCGTTTCATCGACCAGTTCAAGCAGATGAATTTCGCGGATGATCAGGTTATGGCCGGTCAACTGGAGGCTGTCCGCAAGGAGTTGCTGGGTAGGACGGCTGAGGAGTATCGCGACAGCAAGTATGCCCGTCAGAAACTCGTCTCCGGCCTCACTCAGCTATCCCAACAAGCACGGGAACTCGCCCAGCAGGATGCCACTGACCTGGTTCAACGGTTCGGCCAGATGGGACACAGGAAGTTTCATCTCGCGGCTTAAACGATGGCAGCTACGTGTTCAATTCGCGTAGCTGTCATCCCTACTCAATATCCAGATTATCGCCAATCGCCGCACCAATCACTGCGGTCACCAATGCTCCAACAGGCCCAAATGGAAGTCCAATAAGTGCTCCAGCAAAGAATCCGCCAGTTGCTCGTTCTTCCTTAATCTTGGCAATTTTCTTCCGTGAGAGAGGAGCTTTGCTCAATCCATTGCGGCGACGGAACGAATACGTGCTCTGATTGCCTTTGGAACGATTGGCGATCAAACATGAGGGGTATAAATTGTTTCCATGATCCGCTCCCCCGCAGGATCGAGGTCGGGAATGGTCGACTTCCCAAGCTCCCCGATACCCCACCCGACCATAATGTTTAAATACCAAACGCCGTCCGGTGAGATGGCAGCGACCATTGGTTTTCCGGTAGATTTCACGCAATTGAGATTTGTCGTAACTCATATTGCGGGAGTCTATCAGCCGAGCAAACCGACAATACTTTTTTGCTTTGAAGGTGACCGATGTCCGCCATGAGGCCCCAGCTTCAATCCTATCCCCCTTTGACAGAGTTGTTCAAACCATTTGACCTGCGAATCATGATGGTCAATCGGGTCTACATCGGGTGGACAAGGTTCTGCGGGATTACCAGCAAAGATCAGTTCGTATGCTTCGCGAATAGACCGGCACTCCTCAATTCTTGGCCAGTGAATGATCACTAGTAGATAGAAGCGGAATGCCTTGGCATCTCTATTAAATTTTAAGGGTCGAGAAAACCCCTGGGAGAAGCCCTTCCAATAACCGACTTGCTCCTTAATTGGCAAACTAACCACGCGATCAGTAAAGCACCTCATTATTTCCTCAGGAGGTGGCCCTTGGGAAGACATCTGCTTATACACGTCTGGCCAGTCGCATTTAATCTCCATCAAAACCCGCGCGAACCTTCCTTGAACTGATGGGGTAGAACAAATCTCTGAGAGATTATCGAATGCTTTGTCCTTCTCGAAGCACTTCACAAAGTGAGCGACAGGCACAGACGGCAAGATTATTCTTCCCATTTTCGCCACAGCCATTTTAGCCCACATCGGCCAATCTCCAGCCATCTTCTTTTGCCACGCCAAAACCAGTTCTTCAGCGGGGCCTCCTATCTCTTCCTTGATTGTGTCGGACATAGCGAAATCTGACGAAGGATTAGCAACGCATTAACTATGTGACAACCATTAAATTCTAACTCTTTTCCCCTTAACCAAAACCTACAAAAATGGCCGACTACTACACCTACTTCAGCCTCGTCATGAAACTTCCTGACCTGGCTGCCCAACAATACGCTTTGGCGCTTCATGCCAAGGCCGAATCACTCACGTCCGGAGAAGAAGTTCCCGGCGAAATCCCAACAGATCTGCATGACAACCTCGACATGTGGATCTTTGACACTGAGGCAGACGGCAATGAACTCGAACCTGCTATCTGGATGCACTCCGAGAACGGTGGAATTGATCCCGTTTGCGATTTCATCCAGCACCTCCTGAAGAAGTTCAACCCTGAAAGCTACGTTGCCTTCGAGTGGTCAAACGGTTGCAACAAACCACGCGTAGATGCCTATGGTGGTGGTGCTGCTTACATCACTGCCAAAGAAGTCTATTCCATAAGCACTCAGGAATGGGTCATCGAGAAATCCCGTCTGTGCTCAAAACCTCTCTAACCCATTATGTCTGATACCTGTTACATGGAAGTTATGTGCCTGCGCGAGCATCAAAAGCGATTCATCGTGCTAGGTTTTCACCTCGACAACGAAACTGAGAACGTCGCGATCATGGTCGATTTCGAAGCGAACTTTGCTCACTTCGGAAAGCTTCCAACTGACATCCCATACACAGCCTTTCACAGCTATGGAGGCGATTATGGACCTCATCTTATTGCCTGTGACGGAAAGCGTCAGGTGGAGATTCCCGGTGATCGTGAAGGTTTTGTGATCAAGTGGAACCACGAGGAAAACGAGCCCGGATCAGAATGTATGGCCAAAATCCGGGAATATCTGGAGGTCATATCCTCGGCTCAGCCCCTCCTCGATGACGATTCAGAATAGCCACTACGCCTAAAAGCATTCTCACCACAGAGCACGTGAGAATGGTTTTTCAAACTACTGTGCTCCCTCCTCCCAAGAAATCCCTATGTCTGACACCTGTTTCATGGAACTCACCTGCCGTCGCCAAGACCTCGATCGTTTCACATCCCTCGGTTTCCATTTCTGGGGCGAGGATGACGGTGCTCCGATCGTTGAACTTACCGATGAGGAAGCCAACTTCGGTCATTCAGCTACCCTTCCCAGTGATGTACCGTTCTTCGCTTCTCATGGCTCCGGTGACGGATACGGTCCTCACCTGATTGCTTGTGACGGTAATCGGCTCATCGAGATCCCCGGAGATGACTTCCACTTCCAGATAGACTGGGACTATCAAACCAACAGTCCCAGCTCTGAAGGTGTCGCCCAGATCCGCGAGTATCTCGAAATCAAAGCCACCGCTGAAGCCAACCTGACCGGTCAACTCGTCTGATTAATCCAGAGCCATTCTCACCCCAGAGCACGTGAGAATGGCTTTTCAACCATCGTGCTCTCAATCCAAAGGAATCCCCATGCCTGAAACCTGTTTCATGAAAATTATCTGCCTGCACAAACATGCTCCTCGGTTCGAAGCCATGTGCTTTGGCCATGCCACCTTCCCGCCCGAGCATCCGATCCGAGCCGAGCTGGTGATCGGTGCTGCTAAATATCGTCAAGTGTATGAGTTGCCCCAAGACGTGCCCTACATCGGTTTCCATGGGGAGTTCGACCTTGAAAGTCCTCATTTCATTGCCTGCGACGGACAACGTTTCGTGAAAGTCCCCTGTGACGGTTACGCCTATCTCCTGAACTGGAATGAAGAAACCAATGAACCCGATGCAGAAGACATGGTCAAAGTCCGCGAGTATTTTGTCGTAAAGAAGGCGGCGGAAGCGCTCATGCAAGGCCTTCTGTGAGTACCATCACTGTCCGCCGTCTGGATCTTCAGTTCGATGCCAACCAGATAACCAGCGGCAGCAACCAAGCCCAAGTCGACCAAGCCATCGATCAAATCAACCTCGTCTTGCAGCGGGAACCCTTTGGCCTCGGTGCTCAACTCCTCGCCTATCGTGAAGAGATTGAGATCGAGGCCACTGATACCCCAGCAGACCAATAATCCTAAACTATGTCCCACTTCACCACCATCAACACCCAGATCAAAGACGTGGCAGCTCTTCGTGCCGCCGTGAAAGAGATCGGTCTCGAACTTCTCTCCAATACTGATGCTCGTGGCTACTCCACCATGAAAACCCATGGCGCTTATGTCATCCGGCTGAAAGGCCCGTATGACATCGCCGTGAACAAACAACCAGACGGCACCTTCGGCCTCACAACTGATTGGTTTGCCGGTCATGTCGAAAAGGAAGTAGGTCCCAATTACGGACGCCTCCTGCAATTGTACGCCGTCCACAAGACCACCCAGGAAGCCCGGAAGAAAGGCTTCTTGGTACAACGTAAACCGCAACCCAACGGCTCCATCAAACTCGTGCTCCAAACCGTATGAAACCCTCCATCACCGTAGAAGTCTCACCGACAGGTGAAGTTCAAATCGAAGGCGACGGGTTCAAAGGCCCGGAGTGTGAGCAGGCCACCCGATTCCTTGAACAGGCATTGGGTATCGTCCGCACAAAGGCCAAGAAGCCGGAGTACAACCAGTCAACCACCACCAAACTGAAACAACACACTTGAACGAACCAGAACGCGCTCTAACCAACCCAGCCAAGCCACCCGTTGCCTTAATTAAGCACGGGTGGCTTATCCTACCAGAGCAATCTTTGCTGCCATAATCGGAGCAGTTGACCTTCTTGAATAGAGTCATTTCTCGCACAACTCGACCCCTCCTGGAGCCAAACCATGATCACGTCCACAAGATGACACTTGGGAATTTAATGAGAATTAAGGCTACGCCCTTATTTTCACCATCGCTCAATTCCCTTCAGCGAGACTGTTGAATGCATTGGTAAGTTTATGGGTAAAGAAATGAACACGATCAGGTGGTCCCGAAGCTCTGAACCTGACACCTTTTTCACCGACTAGAGTAGAAGTGACCGACAATTCAGAGATATCCATAGCGATTTGTGATGAGGCTAGAGTCAACCGGTTGATATCCGACTGTCGCGTTAGAAAAAAGTTGGTCTCGATAGCGAAAGCAAAGGTGGATCTAGCATTGGGAATTAGCACTGGATCAGACCACCCGGAGAGCATCTCTATCTTCTTAGCCATCGACTCGATCTGTAATGCAAGGAAAGCTAAACTTTCATTCTGAGTAGGAGTCTCTCCCAAAGTCCTTTCTGCACGTTGGCTAAAACTAAATGCATTCCACAGAGTCATGCGGGATGCTTTTGCAGCAACTGCCTCTTTCACGTGTTGCGCCAGCGATGCGATTTCATCACCCAGCTCCCATGCATTCAATTCTCCCGAGTAGGTATGATTGTTGATCAAATTGATATCGAATGGGATATGAGATGTTCTTTTGTCACGGACAAGGCAAATCGGAAGATCCAGAGCTACACGAATTCCAAATTCAAAAAACACGTTCGCGTTCAACGAAGTCATATCCACCAGGACCAAGTCGGCTGTTTCCAACTGGTGAACGATGTCCGCGTGTATCATATCGGACCCCTTCGATATCGGAGGAATAGCCTCGAATCCGGCTTTTTCAATCGCCGGGATAAAGAGGCAATGAAGCACATGCTTAAAGTGATTGGCGTCGCCATTGTAGGCGGCTTGCAAATGCTCTGGGGTACTTATCGGCATGGCAATGAAGCACGTTTTCTCTCCCTTATGCTCCTTTGGCTTGGCAGTCATGGTGTATACAATACTTAGCCTGCCAGAGCCGGGCAAGCGCTTGCGTGTCCTTCAGGCAACTTTCCTGCTTCTTCCGATCCGGTCTAAATACTTCATTTACCCTCATTTCTCCGAAACTAACGCGATCAAATCGCTGTTCTTGCTAGTGGAACCCTTCCCCTTCCTATGCAAATCACCCTGACGTTCGATCAACAAGGTATCGGCCACGGTCTCTACACTGAGGCGATTCCCCTTCACTCAATAGGCACGCTCCAGATGGCTCGTGCTTCCACCATCGAGTTCAACCCCACCAGCCAGCAATGGGAAGTCCGGGATACAGCCGACAACCTGCTGTATGCTGATCCTTCCCGTCAGCTGTGCCTTCAGTGGGAAGCCGAACACTTCAACCGATGAAACCGATCACCCGGGTCTGGACGTTTCCCTCTGCTTCCAACCCCTCAACCGAATACCAGACTTTGCAGTACAGCGATGGCTCAACCTCCTGTAACTGCAAAGGCTGGACCCGTCGCATCGCTCAAGACGGTTCACGTTCCTGCAAACATACCCGGCTGGTAGATATGGGCCGGGCAAACAATCAATGTTCTGCCACCCACTCCTACCAGCCACAACCCCTCATCAAGAATGCCCAAACCAAAATCAAAACCGTCAAACTCGGTCAACGCCGTATTGTTGTCTGAAACAGCTCAATCCATCATCTCCTACCTTCGTGCTGGTTATCCTGGTCTGTATATCGTCTCCCCGGAAGAACAGCGGGTGGAGGCGGAGTTTCAATCCATCGCCCAACACCTCAAGTTCAGTTTGTCAGCTTGGTCGATAGTGTCCGGGTTGGTGGACGTTGAATCAGGCCAATCCCGCAACTGTGCTGATCCCATGGAAGTGCTGGAAGCTGTGCCGGAGCTGAAAGAGCAATCAATTGTACTGCTGAAAGACTTCCACCTATTCCTCACTGACCCGAATCCCCTGCTCCTTAGAAAGTTCAAAGATTGTTTATTGGTGGCGAAAACCCGGCAGACGCCACTGATCATACTGGGATGCCGTTTGTGTCTGCCACCTGAACTGGAAAGGGAACTTACCATCATCGAGTTCCAGTTGCCGGATACTGCTGCCTTGGAGTCAGTTTACCACGGCGTCATGGAGTCAGCCGGCATCAAAAGTGTGGCGGTGGAAGACAGAACTAAGGCCGTGGAAGCTGCCTGTGGATTGACGACCATGGAAGCGGAGAACGCCTTTGCTCTTGCCGTGGTTCAGACCAAAGCAATCACTCCTTCTGTGGTCGCTCGTGAAAAAGCTCAAGCGGTGAAGAAGAATGGCCTGCTTGAGATTGTTGAAACGAAGGAATCGCTGGAGAGCATTGGCGGCTTGGATTGCCTGAAACAGTGGCTTGTACAACGTCGCCAAGCCTTCACTCCTAAAGCATCAGCCTATCGTCTGCCTACACCCAAAGGTCTATTGATTATAGGAATTCCTGGAACGGGCAAATCTCTGACTGCCAAAGCCACCGCTCAAGTGTTCGGTGTTCCGTTGCTGAAACTGGATGCTGGCCGGATCTTTGGTGGTCTGGTTGGTCAATCAGAGGCAAACCTGAGAACCGTGATCCAAACTGCTGAAGCGATAGCGCCTTGTTGCCTGTGGATTGATGAGCTGGAGAAAGCCTTCAGTGGGGTTAAATCCGGCTCTACTGACGGCGGCACTTCATCTAGGGTCTTTGGTTCTTTAATCAATTGGTTGCAGGAGAAGACCAAGCCGGTGTTTGTCGTCGCCACTGCCAATGACATCTCCCAGTTGCCGCCTGAGTTGTTGAGGAAAGGCAGGTTCGATGAGATCTTCTTTGTCGATCTGCCCAACATCCTGGAACGCACGGCGATCTGGAAGATCGTTATTGAGAGGTTTGGCCGGGAGGCTGCTGGATACGACATCGATCAACTCAGCAGAGCCACTGAAGGGTTTACCGGTAGTGAGATCGAGGCGGTGTTTGTGGAGTCGTTGTTTGTGGCGTTTGAGTTGTCCAGGGAACCCTCCGATCTGGATATCGCCGGAGTAATCAACGGGATGGTGCCGCTGTCGCAGACGATGGCGGAATCGATCAAACAATTGAAACAATGGTCTAGTGGTCGCGCTCGGTCGGCTACCTCACCTGTCAGTTCCTCATCAACAAGGAAACTGGCAGTGTGAGGGGCAAGGAAAGGGATTCACTCGGTGGATTCCTTTTTTTAGGTAGGAACAAGGGTAGTAGCGGTTCAATTGACCTCACAAAGTAACCGCAAAGTTTTCAGCTACACTGTTGACGACACGGAAATCAAAAGTGATGTGAAAAATTTCCGTTTATCACTTCCAACCATCGCCACATGTGAGTAAACACCCATATGACGAGCGAGGTTTCTGTTCGCTCGGACTTGCGACACAAACCAGAGTAATGGCGAGGAGACCAATGAATAGCACTTGGGTCAATGGCGCGGAAATCAACAATTGGGCGAGAAATTACCATTCAGCGCGCTTTAAGCTTCCTCAAGTTTTGCGGCGGCTGGTCCTTGGCTCTGTTCGCACGAAGAAGTTGAATTTTCCTTCGGACGAAGATGCGGAAAGACGAGGATTTGACGGGCATTTGCAGGCTAGCACGGGGAACGCTTGGGTTCCAGATGGAATCAGCGTTTGGGAAATAGGAACTTCTGCCAAGCCCGAAATAAAAGCTGAAGAGGATTTCCAAAAGCGAACAAGCAACTGCACGTTGATAAATCGTAGCGATACCACGTTCGTTTTCGTTACCCCTCATAAATGGGACTACGAGAAGTGGTGCGCTGAGAAAAGAGGCTTAGGTTTCTGGAAGGACGTGCGTGTGCTGGATAGCTCTGATCTTGCGCAATGGTTGGACAATACGCCTGCTGTCGCTGCATGGGTGGCACGGTTGTTGGGCCACAAACCGGAGGGGGTATGCGACATCAATGTTCATTGGGAAAACCTAAGCGGGATTTCTTCACCTAAGCTTCGACCTGAGATTTTCTTGGCAGGTCGTGAAAAGGAAATTGAAGCCGTTAAAAAATGGCTGAAAAAAAAGCCGGGCGATTTGCAGGTTCAAAGCCAATCCAAGAATGATGTCCTGGATTTTCTCTCAGCTTATGCTTTCCATAAAAAAGGCGAGTTCTCAGTTCAAGCTCGCACACTTTTTGTGGGAACTAAGGAGGCTTGGCGGTCACTGTGTGCTTGCAACACCTCAATGGTTCTTGTGCCTGAGGATTTGGAGATAGACTTTCAACTGGTGAACGAAGCCACCAGAAATGGACACCATGTGCTTGTGCCTACCCCAAGTGGTGTTAGCGCGGGAAAAGAGGTTGTTCATTTGTCACGGCTACCATTTTTTGAAATCAGCAAAGCCTTGAGGAAGGCCGGATTTAGTGAAAACCGAGCCAAAAGAATTGAGAGAGATGCCGGAGGGCATGCAGCTATTTTTAAACGAGTGGTTGGAAAAGTAACTTATCGTGTTCCTGCATGGGCTGACCCGTCGAACGCCGCTAAATTGGCAGGCTTTATCTTGGTGGGAGGCTGGTCAGACGAGAATCAGCATGACAGGCATGTGGTATCGAAAATCACAGGTCTTTCCGAGGCCGAAGTCCGTTCGGTGGTTCAGCAATGGTCTCGCTGTGATGATCCTTTGTTCCTAAGAAAAAGAGATAATTGGCAGCTAGCATCACGGGCTGATTCGTGGAAGTGGTTGGCTGGATACTTAAGCCAGAGTTGTGCAGATGCCTATTTTGAGGTTTTTCCTTTCGTGCTGGCGGTTGACAATCCCAAGTACGATTTGCCAGCGAGTGAACGCATGTTTGCTCCCAACCGCAAAATGGCATTAAATCATTCTGAAAAATTGCGCGAAGGACTGACCGAAGCATTCGCTTTGTTGTCGATTTCAGAAGAGCCCGATAGCGGGATCGTAGCAAGTCAGGTGCGCCTGTCTCTTTGGAAGCTTTTTGATGCTGTGTTTCAGGATGGAATAGGGTGGAAAAGGTGGGCTTCATTGAATGAATGCTTGCTATCGTTTGCGGAAGCAAAGCCTGATGATTTTTTGGAGGCTTTGGAACGGGACTTGTCAAAAGAATCGGCTCCATTGGCCGGGCTTTTTGAGGAAGAGAACTTGTTCTCAGGAAGCAGTTTTTCGGCCTTGATGTGGGCCCTGCAAGTTTTGGGGTGGGAGCCGAACTACCTTTTGCGAGTGTCGCTTGTGCTTGCAAGGCTCTCTGCATTGGATGCCGGAGGGAAATGCAATCCTCGACCATTTGGCGTACTGGGTGGTTACTTTTTCCCACTACTGCCGCAAACAGCAGCTTCGCCTGAGCGCCGTTTGGAAATTCTCGATGAAATGATTGTTCGCTATCCAGAGGTAGCTTGGAAATTGATGTATGAATTGCTTCCACGTGGTATCGGGACAACGATGTGCAACTCGCAACCGCGTTGGCGAAATTGGTCACTTGATTGGCAGAGTGTTGTAACCAGATCAGAGGTTTGGGATCAAGTTTCCGAAATGACACAACGTATCATTTCGTTGGTGGCGGCAAAACCAGAACGCCTTCCTGAACTGCTGCAACATCTCGCGCATTATCTTGCTACTGCTAGAACTTCGATATTTGCTGCGCTGGATGTGGTTGATGCTGAAAAGCTAGATGACGGAGCAAGGGAGTTGGCATGCAAGTCTTTGCGAGAGCTTATTCACACAAACACGAGGATAGACACAGCGTGGTGGTCTCTGCCAAAGGATCAGATAAACCGACTTTCCGTTGCACTTGAAAAGTTTCAACCGGTGGCAGCTATCAATCGCTATCGGTGGTATTTCGATAACTATCCACAGTTGCCGGGATTAGTCCGCGATTTGGACGAAAAGGAGAGAAAGGCCTTGGTTGACATAGCGAGAGAGAATGCTGTTCAGCAAGTGTTTCAATCAGAAGGTTTGGATTCGGTGATAAAACTAGCCGAGGTCGCACACGAAAGCTGGTCTGTAGGCTATGCCGTTGGGAAAACAGCAGAACTTTTGGGCCTAAAGGAAGCCGGGATATTGCCTGATTTGGTTGACAGTAAAAACCAAAACTTAAGGGATTTCGCCGTAGCTTATGCAAGAGCGCGTTTCGACTGCGATGGTGAAGCATGGTTGAAAACTCTGCCCTTGGGAGCATGGCGTTCTGAACAGGTTGCCAATCTTGTTATAGGATTGCCTTTTGAGCCTCAGTTTTGGGACCTGGCGCAGTCCCACGGCCAAGCAACCGCAGACATTTATTGGAGCAATAGCCGTGGCTATAACCGAGGGTTTGACATCAATACTGCCGAACGTGCTGTAAAAGAGTGGCTTCGTGTCAGCAATGTTTCCTCAGCATTGATGAGGCTGGCATTTGCAGTGGAAGACGACCACCAACCTAATGTGGAATTGGTTTTCTTGACCTTGGAAGCTTGGTTGGAGCGATCTCAACAAGAACCATTGAGACTGGAAAGTTATGAAATCCATGTTGCTCCCAAATTGATTGAGTATTTGCAAACATCGGACTCTTTGGAAAATGCGCGGTTGGCGAGTCTTGAATGGGGATTATTGCCATTGATTGGTAACACCCAGTTTAAACCACAAGCCCTATTCGATTGGCTTGCTACCAATCCACCTTTTTATGTTGAGGTGATAGAAGCCAGTCGTCCGTATGACAAAGGGGAATCGCCTACACAACAGGAAATAAACAAAGGAGATTTTGCTAAAATGCTGCTGGAAGCATGGGTGCTGTCTGCTATTGCGGAAGATGAATCCTTTAAGGCGGCCAGATTGGATGAATGGATTAATGAAGTTAGGGATATTTGTTTTAAGCATCACCTTAAAAAACACATAGAGTATTGGACTGGCCTGATGTTGGCACATTCTCCTGAAGGCGGAGATGGAGTGTGGCCGCCAATCGAATTGCGAAAAATGATTGAGAGCTGGCAAAGTGAAAGCTTAGAGTCAGGATTAAATGCGGGACGGCGCAACAATTATCAGCCTGGGACTTTGAGAAAGAAGGCAGCGCAGAAAACCTGGAAAGATTTGATTGATAAGCACAAGAGAGACGCAGTCGCCATAGCTGGACGTTTTCCCAGAACATCTGCTTTGTTACGTGCAATTGCGGCCGGCTATCAACGTAGCTATGACCGAATGAACGCAGCATCAAGAGAGGAGTAACTGATGACTCTTTGCCAAACATTCCGAACGCTTGCCTTTCAAACGTGGGATATGCTTGCTCAAGGTAGAGCATATCACACTCAGATAGGTGAAGAGACCTTTACTGATTTAAATACGCTCGCTTTAAGGACTCGCCATTCCAGCGAAGTCAAAACCCAGACTTTTTCCAAGCCTGAGGAAAGACACAAAGGCGGTGATTTGGAGTTATGGTTTCACGGTCGGAACGGCTTCTGGTTTGGCATTCGCCTACAAGCAAAAGTAATTGAGGTGGCAACAAATAGATTTCGGCATTTGCATTACAAGCCGCGCGGCAGTCGCGAGTTCCAATCAGACATTCTCATTCGATCTTGCTTTGAAGGGGACGATGAACCAAAGCCAGTTCCATTGTATTGTCTCTATGCACATTGGCCTCATTCGCCAAATCAAACTTTTATCAGAAATGGGCATGCTTCGAAAAGACGGAGAGGGAAGTAGGTGCATTGGGTTAGTTGTTTAAGAGTTCGAAGTCAACTGGTGAAAGGCAGTTGAGGGCGGTATGGGCGCGGTGGCGGTTGTAGAAGGCTTCGATGTAATCGAAGATGTCGGCTTGGGCCTGGCGGCGGGTGAGGAAGTCACGGCGGTAGACCAGTTCCAGTTTGAGGGTGCTCCAGAAGGATTCCATGAAGGCGTTGTCGTAGCAGTTGCCTTTCCGGCTCATGGAGGGGACCAGGCCGGCCTGGGCCAAGGCGGCGCGATAGTCGTTTGCGGCGTATTGGACGCCGCGATCGGAGTGACAGAGCAGGTCTTTGGGTGCGTGGCGGTGCCGCAACGCCATCTGCAACGCTTTTAAGACTAGCGTGGTATCGATGCGTTCGCCCATGGCCCAGCCCACGATCTTGCGGCTGTAGCGGTCCAGGACGGCGGCCAGGTAGAGCCAGCCTTCCCGGGTGGGAATGTAGGTGATGTCCGTCACCCAGATCTGGTTGGGCGTGGTGGGCGCAGCGGCTTGGGCCAGACGGTTGGGGGCGATGGGCTGGTCATGGTTGCTGTCGGTGGTCTGGACGCGGTAGCGCCGGCGCTGGCGGCCACAGAGGCCCGCTTCCTGCATGAGCCGGGCAATGCGGTTACGCCCATGGCGTTTTCCGGCCTTGCGCAGTTCCCTCATCAGACGCGGGCTGCCGTAGGTCTGGCGGCTGCGTTGATGGATCAGTTGTATCTCCCGGGCCAACTGTTGATCTTGCGTGGCGCGCGGGCCGGGCGCAGTGCGCCTTTGTTGCCAGTCATAATAGCCGCTGGCCGAGACGCAGAAGACCTGGCACAGCAGGCGGATGGCATGTTCATTTTTCATCGCATCGATCCGTTGGTAGCGCTCGGCGGCGGTTCGGAGAGGATGCCCAGCGTTTTTTTTAGAATGTCACGCTGCTCGCGCAGATGGCGGATCTCGCGCTGAGCGGCCTCCAGTTGGGCCTGCGCCTCGGCGAGCGTGGCAGGCTTCCCCCCGGCCGCCGCCTTCCCCCCAGCGTTGGCCGGGGCCAAGCGTTGCCGCCAGGCATAGAGCTGGTTGGAGTTGAGACCCAGTTCCGCAGCGATGACTTCCGCGGACTTGCCACTGGTCAGCCAGTGGTTGACGGCTTCGCGCCGGAACGTGTCATCAAATTTACGGCGCACTTTGGCTGGAGTTTGGTTCATGGGCTTGCTCATTCATTGTTCGCCCTATTCCCTGTCCGTCAATCCGAAGCAACCTCAGAAATGGCATTCAAGTTCCCATAGAATCTCACGGTTGCAGTCTGGTTCCTGCATTGGTTATTCGTGGTTTGCGAGGACGGATACGCAGGTTGGATCAAGATTCTCTAGCTTCCCTCATACGATTCATGCTTCCTTGGCATCTTTTGGCCTGTGGATCTGCACCCGCTGGAGATGACTTGGCCCAGCAGGTTTTCGAGTTTTGGAAAACTGTGATAGTGCCGCTTGAGGAAGGCCACTTTTCGGAACGTCAGTACGACAGCCAAAAACTCGTCCAAGGCTACGGGAGCAGCAGAGATATCCTCGCAAGATACAAGGAAATCGGACTGGCAGAAAAACCACCTGACTACGTGTTGGCCATAATGAGAGGTGTCAAGCCAGATAAGCTTCCTCCAGTCAGCCGTATATCAATCATCAAGGAAAAAGTCGGTTAGCTTAACAGCCACTTTCGGAAAGCCAGATTAAGGGTGGCTCCAAGGAAATATTCTGAGAGCAGTCTTCCCACGGCAGACTCGGTAGGATTGCGTAGCTGGGAGTGACTCCCGAAGAATTAGTGGAGTTTGATTCTCATATTGCACGCACCGGGCCTTCGAAAAATACTATTCGGACCATAAACCCGTATTGATGAAGGTCAAAGCCGGCACTGAGAAGGATGATGACGGAGGCAAATAAACCGCATACGCGCCGTGAAATTGATCAAGAACCAGATAGTTCCCAGCCTAGACTATGAACGAATTTTGGGCGAGGCGGATAAGAACAACCCATTTTTCCTGCCTGCATCAGGAATTGGCGCAATCGTGGTTTGAAGCCTACTTAGACACCACGCCTAGTCAGGTCAAAGTGTGCCGGTTCCCCCTTTTAACCTATGAGTATATCTATGACGATTTGGAAACCATGGAGCAAACCGGGGTAGTTCCTGCCAGTCACGACAACGAAGGCAGGCTAGTCGCAGTGGTGGGTGTCTGCAAGCCTCCCACCACCGGGAGGAAACGGGACGATGCAAGACTACGGGGCTGGCTCGGCCCCACTGAAAAAAGCATTGGAAAGAATTGGGATAAGGGCCATTACATCGCCCATTCGATCGGGGGAGCCGTAGAGCAATGGGAGGCCAATGTTTACCCCCAGAAAATACGGTTCAACCGAGGATGGTCAAAGGCCGGCAAACGTTACCGGCAGATGGAATCCTTCTGTGCAGCAAATCCCGGCACTCTTGCAACTCAAGGCAAACGGAGAGACAGGAACCGGTCGGAAATTTGCCAATGGAGAATTGGTGACGATCAAATCCATTTCTGCGGATGGGAGAATTCGACTCACTGATGGCCGAATTCTGGAGCGACATTACCGGGAATTTGTGCGCGGATATGCTGTCACATCATACGCTTCGCAAGGAAAGACCGTGGATTATGTGCTGTTCTCTGATTCATCCGTGAAAGCGGCGTCAAACGATCAGCAGTGGTATGTCACCACGTCGCGTGGCAGGAAAGGGATTCGCGTGTTTACCCGCGATAAACTTCGACTGCGTGAAAACATCATTCGCTCAGGCAAAAGAACTTTAGCACTGGAATTAGAAAATATTAACCAACAGGCGTTGCCGTCGAAACCAAGAGAGCATAAACAACAACAACGCTCATATTTGGAAATATCGCGTGCCATCGCGAAGCACCACTAAGCTCGCTTAGGTTACGAAAATCTATCCAATGCTAAACATAGCCCATATTCAACGTTTCTGATGAATGATTGAAAACCGTTTGTCGGCAAATGCTGCGTAAGTCAAAGGTTTTTCCTTCCGGCTTTTCTGCTCGCTGGCCGTCTGAGAAATGCCAGACGCCAGAGCAGCCCCGCCGCTTACTAATGACGGAAAATCAAATATGGCTACAGATGCGGCCGCACTGAATAGGGCGGTTAGACTCCCAAATGAGATTTTGAATGGCTTCCGCATAGTTTCAGCAATTTCATTTTTCTCTTCTTGGAGTTCCTCAATCATGAAGCGCACATGCCGATTGCGTTCATTAAGGTCAGGAATTGCATTGGCTCGAATTGTTTCCAGCTCAATTGTTCGTCTAAACTTTTTAAGTTGCGGCCAATGAGCTTGCTTGAACTCCATCAAATCCTCAGCATTAACAGACTCATCGGGAACTGGTAAAAGATTCGCAAATAACACTTCACGAACCGGCTTTTCATCGGATCTCCCGTCGAGCACTTTTCGACCGGCAAACATTTGATAGCAATCCATCTGATCAGTTATTGGCATCGCACGTACACTTCTCAATGTGCCCGCTGAAACTGCGAGGAATGACATGAATCGATTCGCAAGCCAACGGGGCATCTCATACCAAGGATAATCGCCCGGTCTAGCCAAGCCCATTCTGACAAATTCATCGGCGTATTGGTTTAATTTTTCCGCATGAATCAATACCGCTTCGTGGTCAAATCCGTTGAGTCGCCGCTGGACACGTTTCTTCTCCATTTGCACAAAACGGAAGAATTCATCGTACTGTTGAGGAGGCAACTCAAACAAGAAATCCATCGGCCTGAGTTGGGCTACCAGACCGGCCTGCACATAGCCCCGCATATGTGGGTAAAGGAAGCTTTTTTCTAATTGTTCTACAGGGACAATAGAATAAACCTTGTCCCAATACAGCAGTACCTGTAGAAATTCCTTGCTGTTGGGCACATTAATGAAGGGATAGTAGATTGCGTTGTTAGGCTCTACTTGTTCCGTGCTTTTTGGTGGCATTCTTTTTGTTTATCCTACGTGGAATCAAAAGACCAGACTTGAAGCAGTTTTCGAACGCAAGTGACGAGAAACGAAACACTTCACTTTGAGATAATGCGCATCAAAAAAAAGAGCAACGACGTAAAACACTGAGGTCCGATAAAGAATGCAACCGGATGTAATGGTTGCAGCAAGTTGATAGTTTCATGTCGATCTGGAATCTGCATAATAGGCTTGAAACGATTCAAAAGGCAGCCCCTGAAGCAGGAGAGCAGCAAATGGTAATAAGCGTCCCCACCCATCTACAATCTCGTGTTCGCCTGTTTCGGTGAGCTCAATCAGTGGTCGCTCATCGATACCCAATACATTTGCAAGCGATCCCCTCTTCTGCCAATCGTTGAAATAATGAATTTGCCTGTCGTTTCGATGGGAAGCGAAGTATCCACGACTAATGCAGATGCTCGCGAGATCTCCAAGCCGCCGCGTAAGGGGGTCAGGGCATAATCCCCTTTCCAGCATCCACTTGTCGCTTGGCATATAGTCGTGGACGAGAAGATTCTCAATCTCATCTCGGCCAGTGAAAACCACTACACTGATTTGATCATTGTATTGACGCGGCAACTTATAGGAATGGGCCTCTTGAAGCAATTTGACCGGGTCCGCACCGTGTTGGATTGCCGCAAAGTTTTGAATCCCTTGCGGATTCCTTTTGTCGCGTTCGCGACGCCAGAACTGTCGCGCATACTCTGACAGTGTTGATTCGGCCACAGTATTCATTTGGGCTAGTCTAAAAGAACCAAACCTCAGGATTCTTGAGTATGCACATATTTGCCTATTTCCAAATCCTCAATTCATTCTGCAATTGCGCAAATCGGAGAGCAATGCTGAATGGCGATTTCAGAATCAATTGATTAACAAGAGTCTGAACACTCGCTGCCGATTTCCTCCACGATGCTGAAACCTCTTTGACCAGCGTGGTAAAAAACATCGCACGATCAGAATCAGACTCATCGCATTCAGAAATCATAAAACACAATTCCATAAGAATCGGAACGCGGTCATCAATATCTTCGTTCGACATATCTTGTTCGGAAAAGATGCGAGCGATATCCAACACCATACATCTCAATCGTTCTTTTAATCCTTTATCTCGTAGGTTACGAGCTTCATTTCCCACCCAAAACATGGCTATTCGAAATTGACGCAGTTCCCATAGACACACATTCTCTACTTTTATGCAATCAATCGCAGCAACGACCTTTTCACGAAAAAGACTGCAGAGACCCGTTGGCCCACTGTAGGCAGCAACGAGCAACCAAGAATTCAGTTCCTCTGATTTGTCGAGTAATCGATCAAGTGCTTCCTGAGCGTCAGCCAATAGATTCTCATGCTTAAAAGTGGCCGCTGCTTCATCCTTCGTAATCCTAACAAGGGCGTCGGAACCATCGAATCCCAAGTATGAATTGATGCGGTTTCGAAATGTATCTGGACACTGCAAAAGTGAGAAGTCGGGCACCACAGTTCCAGCGTTCCCTATGAAAAGCAGACTTTTCAATAAATCTCCGATGCCTGATTTAACTGCAAAATCCTCGTTCTGTTTGACGGCCTCAATAAGTCCAAAAACGAACAGTCGTTTGAAGCTGAGATTACGAGGATAGCAAACATCATCCCTTAAACTTTCTCGTTTTGAGAGAAGATTTTGAATTCCGGACTTCGGAACTTTATTAAAATAGTCGCGATATGGCAAATGATTACCTAACTGGTCTAAGGCATTTTGCAGAGAACCAGCATGAATCCAACTAGCCACCATTCTCAGTTTATCTTCAACGGGCTGCTCGTATGACTTTCCGTTTAATAATTCGTAAGACCACATCAACGAACTCTGCAATCCTTCAAATGCGATTTCGGCAGAGCCGGATCTCATCCAATCCACGATCGTTATAACTTCCTCGGTGAGACTGACGCAATGACGACTCTTTGCGATCAATGACAAAAGATTGATACGGGAGACGGGCGATTTGAGTCGAATCAGCCACTTGCCAATCAATTCTTTTGCCTCTGTCTCCGACTTTTTGTCAAATGCACTCAGACATTCCGAAGGTAAGAAAAGTGGAATCGTAGAGAAGCGCGCAAAACCTTCAGTCAATCCACAATCCGCTAAAAGCTCGGCCCAGCTAGCAGCCAATGCATCTTTGGACACTGGGTCTTCAATGCTTTCATCGATGCGTAGGTAATTTAAAAGAGGAATTACCCCTTTACTTTGCAAATCATAAACCGAGATATTTCCACCTGCACGGTGTCTTTGGCCCAACTCCAAAATCGAATAAGCAAATGATTTACGCCTACAATCGTCAAATTGCTTCAATCGCTCAGTAACATTGTCGATGGCGCAAACAACTCTAGCCTTGCGTTTCGCCTTTTCGAGCGGCATATCCAGAAGCGACAAGTTACTCATCAAAAAACCGGTTCGCTTTGAGGCATCACGGTTGGCCAACGGAGCCCCTTCTTCCGTAACTTCAAAGGTCGATCCGCTTTTTTTGTTTTTGAACACAAAACATGCTTTGTCGGGAAGAAAGGTAATTTCAAAAACTGCACCAGGCTGCAACGCTGCAATCGTAACAGGCTTACCTCTGAGGACTCTTTCGATACCCTGCCAAAACACCTCAGGATTAAAACGCAAGTCATTCAGGCCAATCGTATTGTCATGTCGAATGCGATAACGTTTCAACACGTTAGCAGGAAAGTTCACTGAATCACGAATCAGGACAGGGAGGTCTAAAAACCATTCTCCAATAACCATGTCCTGGAGTTTGGAAACTTTTGAACTCTTAATAGGCAGCCACCTTGGATGGGAGAGCATTTCTCTTAATTGCTTCCCAACAAGTTCAACATTCTCTTTTTCCGTTCCAAAATTCCAAAGCAACCAATCAAAATAAAGTTTCCGCAGATCATTCGGACTTTTCATGGAGCCAGTTTCCCGTCTGGTTTTCAGGGTAATCCCGTGAAAGTATAACTGTGCCAAGGATGATCCAAGAAGATGCTCCAAATTTGGCCTATTGTCTGGCTTTGGATTCAAAACCTCTGCGATGAAGGCCGCATCCGACCAAATATTTTCAATCACCCAATTCCCTAATGCTACTTTTTCGGCTGAGTCGCTAGTCCAGATATCCTCGAATGTACTGCGAATGGATTGAATGACGTTCAATACCAATTGAGTTTCACCAAGGTGTCCTGGTTTCGACGGGTCAGGTAATTGCCTTGAATCTGGATCGGCAAGTAAAATGGCGATGTAGCGGCGTAACGTTCGGAGTTCAGGAGATTCGATTATTCTTCCATTCGCGACTTGAGCGGCAAAAAGGCGCTTACTTATTTCGCCTTCCAGGATTGGGATGTGTCTAAGATTGCATTCCCTGAGTAGGTGTATTGATGACCAAAATGTATCTTGGTCAATTCCACTCGTCTCACGCAAAAGCAAAAGAACGTCAACTAAAGTGCAAATCGGGATTTCGCCACATTTTGCAAAGGAATTTAAGAATCTATCATCAATGCAGACAAACGCATCCTCTGCAACTGGAGCATGAAGCAATTCAATTATAGCTTGAGAACTTTGAAATGCCTTGTCTTCGAAATCAGCCTCCCTACTTGCCTTTCCATTCGGAATAATTTGAAGGGTCCCATTGTTAATGCTGGTTCGCAACCAGTCGATCATTGAATTCAACTTACCTCTCAGCTTCTCACTGGCATGCTCATTTCTGAGTTCCCGTTTTACATCGTTGTAGGTTTCACTGCCTAGAAATACCGAGAACGAATCACATGCTTCCACAAGACAGCCTGCCTCAGACAAAGTTTCTGCTATTCCATGGTCAAGAAACAATTTGCTTTTCTGGTTTAACGCAACAGGAGCCTCAGCAGAGAGTACACCGGCGATCTTGCCCTTTCCTTCTTTAATTTCATCATTTGACAGGACACCAAGCAAACCAAGAGAATGCAAAATTGCGTTACAGCCAACAATCGCCCCTTCCTTTGGGTTATCTCCTAAGGAGTGGCGTTCCTTATCAACAGGTAAATAAGTGACGAAATAGCCACCCGTTGAAACAGCTTCGTTGTATAAAGACACCTGTTCGACCGCAAATCTTGAAGTATTATCAGCCATGTACAATACCTCATGGACACCGATTTTATTTGCTCCAATCAGATCGGAAACAACCCGAATCGTCTCAATTCGTAAAGGCTGATGATGAGAAATCTTGTTGAGTTCTATTCTCAACACTTCAAACACGCAGCTTGGCACGAATAATTCGTTAGCGCATAACTTTAATGCATCCAAAAGACCTAATTCATTAATAAGCAATAAACTTGTTATATCACAATACAGTCGTTGACATTTTCGTTTAATTACACCTGGAATCCTCCCTCCATGTTGAACGAAAACAACGGGAACCGCGTAGTATTGGCTGGAACCCAGATTTGGTTGGATATTCAATTGCAGCAATCTTGCAATCGAGAGTCTCGCACTATGCTGTTCAGCGACTAAATGAATCGGCAAACTCCCAGAGCGATACAGCTCTCCAATCTCGACCATGCGCTCTTTAGATGATTTCATCATCGCAATGACATCATTCAATGGCATTGCCTTCACAGCATTGGTTTTCGAGGCTGAAACAAGAAATTTTGGGTGCAATTTCTCAAGCAACTCGGCACTACCAACACGGTGAGCCAAAAAGTAAGCATGTACAATATGCTCATCGTTGGTCAAACCCTTCGACCAAGCATCTTCGAGAAGTCTAATTGCCAAGGGCTTATCGACATCTTGGATGGTCATCGCGAAGCGTAGCGATTCCTCGGCTGACAATTTCCGATCTTCTAAAGTTGTGCGAATCCCAAGTGTTGCGCCTTGGATATCGCCGCTGGCTAACCTTAAAGAGATGAGATTAGTTTTGTCGATTATGTGATCGCTTTCCGAAGCCAGGGATTCCGCATGCTGAATTGCTTGCAAGATGCGTCCGAGCTTTTGCTCACATGAAATTCGAAGCCTTCTCAAATCAGAGGGAAGCCTCCTCGAAGCGAAGAGTGCGTGATTATCGTCCAGTATTTTAGCACATTGGGCAAAATCTTCGGTGTTAAATAGAGCGAAGGCCGCAATCTTAACTGCTTGTGGGGTTTGCAACTTCGCTACCAACAAATGCGCATACGGTGAAACTTCTTGGAATTTCCCAAGGCTGCAACTCAGTTCAGCCCACTCGAAAAGGATTAAGAATTGCCCATGCCTATCGTAATCACTTTTAAGCCTAGTCAGTAATTTTTCGTGGTTTTTCGTTAGATCCGCCTCAAGACGCATTGCATCCAGAAGGAGCGCTTCCTTCATTTCAATTTCCGTGATCGTGGCAGCCGAATCCATAGCGCCCACGTAATCATTTTTCGCCAGTAGAAGTTGCCCCCACCAATACTGCCAGTAATCAATCTGATTCTTCTTCTCAAAATCCTGCTTGTGTTTGCCCAGCAGATCTTCAAGCCGAGCGAGATTGCCATCTTTTAATAGAAGAGCGTAGGCCTGAGTCAATTCGGGTATCATAGCTCCACTCCTGCTTTACGAAGAAGAGCATCGACACTGCCTGCATCTTCGATGTTAAAACCACGATTAACATTCCATTGGAGGGCATACTGATGTGTCGGATCAGCCGCCATGAGTTCAGCGCAATACTGACGCGCATCAATTTGTCTTCCAAAATGATATCCAATCGCTGCCAATTTCCATCCCTGCAATAGTGAAATCATTGGTTTATCGAAATCAGGAACCTTCATTAACCAATCGAATTTCTTTTCAGCCTCCAGCAAATTTGTCAGGCTCGATTCGGTTCTGAGTATGAAATCCAAATTGATAGGCATAGGATGATTCGGATCAAACTGATGGATAACAGCAGGCGAGACGGCAGATGCGCAGAGAATTACCGCATAAGCTAAGCTCAAATATGGCCAATCAGGGTGACGCGAGACCGCCGGTTCAATGACATCCAGTGCTTTTTGTACATTTCCTTTGCAAAGAAGGCATAGGGCGTAGATACGTACACTCTCATCGTTTGAAGTGATTTTGAACGGCTTTTTCTCGTATTCGGTGATTGCCTCATTGAAGTCGCCTTCTTGTAATAAGACGGCCATTCGGTAGTTCCATTCATCAATGTCGGCAGGGGTTGCAATCATTGAAAGAGCCTGTTTCGCTTGCCCATATCGGTTAGCGATTTGAGCTTCTTGGAGGTTATAATTTCCCTGAGGGAATAACTTCTTCGCCTCTTCGAGTATGGTCGCAGCCTTTTTTGGATCCTTATTTATCGCAAGATTGATTTGCGTTTCAATTTTGATTACCGCGGATTTGACTTCGGGCTTCATTGAAACCCACTCAGCAGACTGTTTTAATTTGGTGATGTCGGCTATCGACTCTGCACCATGTCCAGCCATTTTGGCATTTTGCCAAGATTTGATTTTCTCGCGAACCGTATTTGAAATCGATTCGCTTAATTTTTCCAATTGATCACTTAAGAGCAGGAACGTTGGGTTGGTTGCAATCGCCCCGCCTCCATCCAAAGAAGTTTCTTTTAATCCCGTCTTCGAAATCGGTCCTGAGTTGCCAACCAGTTCATGCTCCACAACATGCAAATCTATCCCCGAAGTCAGGAAACAATGAAGATAGGTGGCAGCTCCGATTGAAGCGAGCCTGTGAAAATTATCATCCTTCAATTCATTTGCGTGGTCTGAGATCCCTCTTATTACGAGCCACGGTATCGACCGTGCGCCTGTATCACACGCTCTGGCAAATCCACCCGCTTCCATTTCAACAGCACCAACTGACGGATGGAATTCAGCCAGCGTTTTGAAATGGTTTTCGTCCTTCACAAGACTGTTAGAAGTAGCCAGAACACAATCAACTACTTTTGGCTCATAGGTTACCGAGGCTTCATACAGTGCTTTTTTGTCGGCGGGCGGCACGATAGGCGGCCCAAATAATGAAGCAACTTTTGCTTGAAACTCGTTAAGATTGAAATCGAAGTTAACTAACATCTGGCCGACCTGGGGTTTTGGCTGGCACATTTTTATCCTCGGAATATGTTCCCCGTGGGAAATCTCGTCTCCACTCATGTCAAGGATATCCCTAGGAATTACGACATCACCAATCCGTAAGTGCTTTTCTTTCCAACCCCCTGCAATTCCCACCAATATCATCATCGCCGGATTGAAGTGAAGGCGCATTGCTTTCGTTGCCGCTGCCGCTTCAGAGTTTGTCGCATTCCCAATACACCCCACAATAACACTTAAGTTCGAATTGTGATTCTGCGAATAAACCTGCACTGGAAAATAAATGTTTCCATCAGTACGAATTTTCTCTGACAATCCATTTATGCCCAAAGCAAGTTTGACAGCATCAAGTTCAACCTTAATGACGGTCAAAATTCCAACATCGAATCTTTTGTTTCCAGCCGACATTGATATATTTCAGTTTATGCGTCGTTGGAGATATTTTTTGACATTTACTACGGCGTATTTGAATTCGTAGGTCACATGTGAAATAGGCATTACGGTTGTGAGCGTCTGCGATTCCTATTGTTGTTAGAATCAACTTTTCAGTCGCGGTCGTGATATTTGGTGACGCCACCATTTGTTTCCTTGTCCACTAACCTTATGAGGGTTAAAAGGCGATCCTTCCGTTCGCAAAACCGGTAAAGCTCGATAACACGGTCTGTTTTGGTGTCACCGCCGATTTCTTCCCAATCAATATTGAGATCGAAACTCAATGCTTTCAGTTCACTGAGTGAAAATCGTTGTGCTACCAACATTCGGAAAGCACGCATTGGCATCTGTGTGCCTTGCACGAATGGCTCATAGAATTCTGGTCTTTTCCATGCTTTCGGTGTGGAAGGCAATTGATTGATGATGGAAATTGCGTAAGCAGCCGCAGTCGCAGCAGCATACTCTTGCCACTCATCATTCTTCTTAGCATCACTCTTGTCAGATACTGCCTTCACAAGGCTGAAAGGAATGCTTTTCCGTAAAACAGCTCCCCCGACCCCCGCTCCTTCCATTTCGACTCCAATCGCCTTCGTCCAAACAGTTACAAAGCTTTCCGCTTCTTTGTGGTTTGCAACGATCTTATTCCCTGACATTACTACTCCGAAATGAACTCTGGGTTCGAAGGCCGAGCGATGGTTCTTTGGGATCTTATCCTTTGCGACGTTCTTCCAATTCTGGTCTGTAGAAGTCTTAGCTATTTCGAGAAAAACGGGGTCATTACGGTAAGCACTCCATCTGCGATCCACACTTTTTTCACCAATCTTCGCTATTTCAAAATCAACTACTTGCTCAGACACTAAAACATCACCCATCGCCACGTCATCCGAAAGTCCCCCAGCGATACCTGTCAAAATAATCCTCTTAGGATTGAAAGTATTGATTAAATCAAGTGTGTACACCGCTGCAGCTGTTGCACCCATCGAGCAAATGCAACCGGCAACTATCTCCAAACCATTGGTAGTAACCCCTCTGGATACCACATGTTCATTTGGTGTGGTCGTCGTCTGTTGATTAACCAAGAGACTCAAAAGCGCTGCATTTTCTTTCGGTAATGCAGTTAGGAGCAATACGTCAATATTATCTGGCGTAATCATAGATAACCGTGATGAATCAGGTTTCCTTAACAGCTCCGAGCAGCATTATGAAACAGATTGCATTTTACAAGGTAATACCCTCGCGGTTTGGAAGAACCTAGTTTCATGAATGCTTTAGACAACTCCAGGTGCTGCGTAAAATCAAAATTGCCAGAAGAACTGTCAGAAAGAGTACCCAAAAGTAGGACCAAGTTACCGCGAGTCGTGCTTGATTTGCACGGAAGATGAGCTTATTTTTGGCTTCAGTAATGTGAATTGTTGTCCAAGCCCGACTACTGTCCATCTTCCATCGTGTCGCTTGACGTACTGCTGGGGACTGCGTTGACTTCGCTACGGACCCTCCCCGCCCTCACAACCCTCAAACTGTATCCCCTGCCATTCTCATACGGCTCCACCCTACCAACCACCTCCAGCACCGGATATCGCACCGTGGCCAGCCCATAGCTACGGTAAGTCGAGGCAAAAAGCTCCGTCTCCACCATCCCGGTCCAATCACATAGAGTCATAAACTTCATCGGTTCTCCGGTGATCTGATGATGGGTTCGTTGTTCGATGATGAGGCCGCAGACTACAACTTCTTCCCCCACAAACTCACCCAGCCGTTCAATCGGGCAATACGTGTCCCATGCAACATCACTGAATAGTTCCAAAGGATGGCCGCTAGCAGGATATCCCAACAACTCAGCTTCCCATTTCAACCGCTCCATCCGGTCTGGCTCCTTCATCGCAACAGCCATTCTTTCCAGACTCGGTGGCGGCAACAACCATCCCTGCCCTGGTTCATCGTTGCCTCCATACGTACGGGTCAAGAACTGCACCTCCCAAAACTGCTGGGTTCTCTGATGTCCAAAACAATCAAAGCATCCCACCCTCAACAACATCTCCATCTCTTCAGGGCTAGGCACAACACGTAGGTAGAAGTCTTTCAAGGATCCGAATTCACCCCTGCTCCGCTCATCCAGCATTCGTTCAGCCGTCTTCTCCGTCAATCCTTTCACCGCCACCACTGGAACCCGGATCTTTCCTGCTTCTACCTCGAACTTTGGACCCGGATGATTGATTGTGGGTGGCAAGAAACCAATGCCCAAACGATGAGATTCCAGGACATAAACGACTGGATCATAGAAGCCCTTCCCGTTGCTTAGGACCGCAGCCATGAACTCAGCAGGATAGTTCAGCTTCAACCACGCCGCCTGATACGCTTCCACTCCATAAGCCGTTGAGTGAGCTTTGCAGAAGGCATACCCGGCAAAACCAGCTACCAGATCCCACACCGTAGCAATAACCCGTTCCTCATGGCCTCGCTTTCTTGCAGACTCAATAAACTCATCCCGGATCTCTTTGATCGTCTCTACCTTCGATTTGCCCAGCGCTCTCCTCAAGACATCTGCCCTACCCGGTGACAATCCAGCAAACGCCTCACAGATTTGCAGGATATGCTCTTCGTAAACAACCAACCCGAATGTGCTTTTCAAACAGGCTTCCAAACAAGGATGAGGATAGTCGATTGGCTCCATCCCCTGATAACGCTTCGCAAAGGCCTGTTTCTTTCCTTCATTGGCTGCACCTGGCCGGATCACACTCACAATCGCAATCAAGGTGTCGATATCCCGTACGTTGGTCATTTTGCAGAGGGAGATCATGGCCGGGGATTCAATGTGGTGGACGGCACGGGCTGATCCACCTGCAATCAACTCCCAGACACCACCATCTTCCCAAGGTTCCAATGCCGCCAGATCCACGGTGATGTTTCTTTTCAACAACGACTCCTTCACGTCCCTGATGACAGCCAACCCTCCCTGCGCCAATACATCCAGCTTCACCAACCCCAACTGCTCCACCGCTTCCATGTCGTAGTGGGTTGTTGGATACCCTTTGTTGCTGGTGAATGTCGGAGTTAGTTGATGGATGGGTTGGTTCGATACAACGACCCCACACGGATGCATCTTGGGATACCGGGGAAACCCATCGAGGAACTCTGCCATCACAAGAATGCTCCGGTAGGGTTCCTCTTTGAACGGAATATCCTGGCATTCAAGGTTGCTTTCAATCTTCTCCGCCAGCCCTTTCGCTCCTACCCAAGGAAAATGCTCGGTGAAGCGTCTGATTTGATGTTCTGATACGCCCAGCACTTTAGCTATGTCCCCCACCGACCCACGAGCCTGATACGTCGAGAACCCACCCACGACAGCACACCGTTCAGCCCCATACTTCCTGAACAACAAATCCACCACGTCATCTTTCCGGTCATGGGGGAAGTCGATGTCGATATCCGGCAGTTTGTTGAGCGCCATCCGGTCTTTGTTCAGGAACCTTCGGAAATAAAGGTCAAAGCGGATAGGACACACATCCGATATGCCCAAACAGTAGCAGACCAAGGAATCGGCTGCACTTCCTCGGGTTATCCAGTCGATACCCTGTTGGCGGCATTCTTGGAGCAGATCCCAGACGACCAGAAAGTAGTCCTCATAGCCCACCTCTCCGATGATGGATAGCTCCTCGTTGATCTGGCCTGATAGTGAGTCGTGTTTAGCAGGGTATCTCCGTTTCACCCCCTCCATGACCAATTTGCGCAGGAAGTCTTTGGAAGAACTGCCATCCGGGGTGTTGAAAGCTGGGAACTGAGGTTTACCCAAAGGCATCTCGAAACAGCACCGGTCAACCAGCTCCATGCCATTAGCCAAAATGTCTGAATGTCTCCAATTGGAGACATCCAGATGAAAGCAACCAGCCAGCCGTTTCTCCGGGTGCTTCTGTTTCAGCAAGGTCAGGGTGCGGATGCTCTGGACGATATCGAACTTCCAACGGTCTTGTTCAACAGCGTAGTGGACCGGATTGATGGCCACTACCGGGTATCGTGAACCTTTTTTTAGCTCTTCGGGGTCTTGGATGCCTTGGTAGAATCGGCCGGAGAACTGTTCAGCCCATTTCAGCTCAGTGCTGACGGCAATCAATCCCGCAGTATCACCTAGTTGATGCTTCGGATGAGAGAGGATGCGGCACAAGTTTTGGTAGCCGGTCAGGTTTTGGACATACAACCACAGCTCACCTTTGATCACCTCGGCACCTATCACTGGCTTGATCCCGGCCTTCCTGGCTTCCTGATAGAACTCGACTGCTCCATGAAGGTTCGGATCAGTCATGGCCACCGCAGTCAGCTTATTGTTCACCGCCAATGCTACGATCTCTTTGGGTGACAGCGTGGAATCCAGAAAGCTGTAGTAGCTATGGACATTCAACGGGACATAGCCGGTAGCTTTTGGTCTGACTGTGATCCTGATGGTTGGCTTGGCTGACTCGGGCCTTGATTCAGCTCTCAGCAACAGGTCATGGCCACGTAACACCACACCCCTGCCCCGTTCATTCCTGAGCTGATCGATGGTAGAAGCTAATCTCCTTCTGGCATCCTGCTTCGACCCTTCTGTCTCGAATGACGGTTGAAACGCTGCATCATACACATTCGACAGTTTCAGGCTCACCATCCTGAGACTCACCCTCCTCTGCCAGGCTTCCCGTAGCATCCCGTGCAACATCCCGTAGATATCGGTTTCCAGATTGGTCGGTTCCAGCAGGCTTCGGCTTCGTTGATCCTCACCCATGTCATTGTAGCGGACTTTCACTGTAACTGTGCGGATGCTTTTGCCATCAGCCCGCACCTTGGCCATGAGACTGTCTGCCATCGCTTTCAGGGTGGCTTCCAGACGTTCTTCATCGGTCTGGTCTTGTCCGAAGGTCTCTTGGTGTCCGAATGACTTGGCAGGCTCACTGGCTGGCACTACTGGCCGGTCATCTATTCCGTTGGCGAATCGTTTTAGCTGGAGTGCCTGTCTGCCCATCAACAGTTCCAGCATCTCGGTAGGAGTTTCAGCAATCTGACCGATACACGCTAACCCGGCAGAGTTCAACCGGCTGGCATTCTTGGGACCAATCCCCGGCAACCACTTGTTTGGCAGTGGATGCAGAAACGGAATCTCACTGCCCAATGGTATCGAAGTGAATCCTGATGGCTTATTCAGCTTTGAGGCTATCTGGCTGATCAGTTTGTTGCTACCAACCCCTTCACTGACCGTTAGTTTGAGCTTTTGCCGGATCGCTTTCCTCACCGTATCAGCCACTTGATCGGCTGGCTTGGGGCTGGCGGTCAGTTCATAGTAGCCTTCATCGATGGAAGTCTGTTCAACGTCCGGGGTGAAATCGTACGCGTAACTGAACATCCACCGGGAAAAGTCCTCATAGCGTTCATAGTTGCCCGGAAGAACGATGAGTTTGGGACAGAGCTTCCGGGCTTGAACGGTAGGCATGGGAGTGTAGACGCCAAACCTTCTCGCTTCATAGCTGGCTGAGGCGATGATGCCACGCTTTTCACCCCCAACGGCTATCGGTTTACCACGCAGCTTGGAATCCGCTGCCTGTTCCACTGAGGCAAAGAAAGCGTCGGCATCCAGATGAACGATGATACGGGGTCTTTCTGACATACGCCGGCCATCGTAGGCAGGTCACTAGGACATCCGCTGTCCTACCCACCTCAATCTTTGGATTTTCTGATGAGTGCCCGGAACACTCCTTGAATCACCAGCTCATCGGCAGGAACCAGATCAGGATACTTGGGGTTCTCAGCTTTCAGGTAAGGCTTACGGTTACGCACCAGGAAGGTTTTCAGCGTTGATTTGCCATCAATCAACGCTGCAACTACCTGACCATTACGGGGTTCAGGGCCGAATTCCATCACCACGATATCCCCGTCGATGATGAACTTGCCGATCATGGAATCCCCCGTGACTCGAAGAGCAAAGGTGTTCCGGTTGGGTTTGAAGCCGATGGATTCCACATCAACCGAGACACAACCCTCAGCTTCTTGGACCCGGTCTTCGCTCAAACCAGCCGGGATGGAGCCAAAGACCGGGATATCGACAATCCGATGCTTAAGTTGTTGCAGTGGAGAGATGACCGACAATGCTCTGGCTTTGCCATTAGCTTCGCCTAGATGGCCTTTTCGCCGGATGAGATTCAGATGGTCAGTTACACTTCGGGGTGACTTGAACCCAAAGTGCTGGGCAATCTCACGCACTGAAGGTGAACACCCACGGTTTTCCTGCTCACGACGCACGAAATCAACGATCTGCTGCTGCCGTTTGGTCAATATCTCATCCATACCATACAGATGTATGGTCCCACCTTAACAAAGAGTCAACGGGGAGTTATTCACAGGAGAGGACCTTGCAGTCAAAGGTCATCTCATGCCGTTCAATCAATCAAGAAACTACTATCGTATCGACCGGCACTTCTACTGCCGCCAAAGTGAAACCAACCCCCCTCGGATTGCCATTATTCCAGTCTCCAGCATAGAGGTATATAGAGCCACCCTTAGGCACAGTGAATGTCATCGGCAGACTTTTTCGAGCTCCGACAAAACCGGAAAACTTCGGGAACGTTAAAATCGCGAGAGGGATAACCTTACCGTTTTCCACCTTTTCCTTGTATATCTCCGAATCGAAAACCAGCAGTTCCAGATCTAACTCATGGCGTTCAGCCAACTGCAATGAGATATGACTTACCACCACTTCTTTCTTATCTGCATGAAAGAGCCGAATTCTATGGTCGGAATGCACAACGCCGAAAACATTACCAATGGCATTGTCGACCAAATAATAGCCGTTTTTTGTAGCCAAGACATTATGCTTAACTATGTTTCCGTCGTTTGGGGAAAAGGCATTCATGCAATCCTTGTTGAGTTAAAAGTTGATGTTGAACTCCTAGCACGATTCTCTTTTATAATATGCTTTACTCCATGTAAAGCACATATATTCACCCAATAAGAGCTCTGATCGTCTTCAGCGCATTACCTTCTAGCCTGTTGTTGACATAGATGAATGCCTTCTTGGAGCGTTCCTTAGCCTTCTTCATCATCAAACGGGCTGCTTCCCTGGCTGGCTCGTTGATTTCTTGGGTATCTCGGTATGGACTGAACTGCTTCACCGCCTCCTCATAGCTCCGGCCTGGCTTCAGCAACATCCTCGAAACAACAAACTCATCACTGGTTTCACTACCCTCCATTCCGATCTGCTCATTCAACTCAGGCATTCCAGCCCAACTGTTGAACACATGCGCTATCTTGTGTTTCCGAAGCATGGCGAAATAGTCAGGGTGCAGAAATGACTTGTTCCGGATCTCCACCCCGTATCTCCATCCAGCAGGCAACCGTCCGAGGAATCGATCCAGATCCGCAACAAAATCTCGGCCATGTTCGTAATCTGATGGATAGAAGCGCGAGAACTCGAACATCAGCACCCCTACGTTGGCTTTAACAGGCTCCAGAGACTTCAGGAACGCGCCAATGAACAGATCCGCGTCAAGATAGTGTTCGTTGGGTTTGCCAGCCTTGGAGCCAAACCGTGGAAGATTGGCGTACCGTTTGATGGTTATGTGGTCAGTAACCTTGAATGTGAACAGGAAGTCAGCAGGAACATCTTTGACCAGCCCATCGAGATACCGGCCTGTGGGGAATTGGTAGTAGGCAGCATCAACACACACCGTCTTGAATGTCTCTGCATACTCAGCCAGGCACAACCGCTCAAACCTCGTCTCAGCAAACTTCCCACGATACACATACCGTTGTTCATCGTAGAGCTGCCCGATCCAGCCTGTGTATTTCCAAGATGACGTACCAATGAAAATTCCACTGGCGGCAAGATCATCCAGCTTCTGTTTCAACTCCAGAGCGTCCATAGGCTATCCCGGTCATGGTAACAGGCTGGGTGGATGGCCGAAACCAAAATCCTAGCCATTCAAGACGCAGGACGAGCAGACGTAGTTCATTACGATAAGCGGGGCTGAGCAGCAAAGAGAAATACCACGGTAGCAGTTGATTTTTGGAAGTTTTCTGGATTCAATGAAGTTATCAAACTTATCCAGCAAATTTGAGCCCTGGTCGCCTCAATTCTATGATTCGACGATACACTGATGAACAAGCGTATGCTACTTCCAAATGTCTCATCCACCGACCAGGAGCACATATCCACATTGCAGAATTCTTTCACCGAGAGGAGGCCCCGTTTTGCGGCGTGTGCTCCGCCAGCCCGATTGGATTGAATTTGCCGATGCAGTTTTCATGGACTCGTTCTAGAGGAATTTCTAGTTTAGGAGTAGAACCTACATCAGAGGGGGCTTCCTGCCCGGCCGCACATGACGCGCTGGTAAGAGGTCCGGCCTCACACCTTGCCGGTTCATCCCAGTCCACCGACCTCATAGAAGGACAAGCAATCCATCACACTAGGAATCATGACAATCGCGCCTGAAGTGGACATCATCTGGAACCTGACACGTCTATGTCCTTGGGATTGCTCGGTGTGCTGCGTTGACGCCGTACATGTCGAACGGACTTCCAGCAGCCATGTGTCCCTCCGTTCTCAGGGTCTGTTGCAAACCCAAACACTTCGTCTTATCCCGGGTGTTAACATCTACTCAACCGCGCAGGCACACTTTCAAACTAAAGCTATTGAGCTAAATCTCACTCAAAAACTCCGCGTACTTGAGCATCTCCGTGGCTACAAAGCCAAACTTGATATTAGCGGCGGTGATCCGCTGGTTATTCCGGACAATTGGAATCTGCTTGAAGCTGCAGCCGAACGGCTTGGGAAAGAAAACATCACTTTAACAGCCACAGGCAAGGGAGTGCGCTCAGGCGACGTCGAACGGTTATCAAAGTTTATAGGCGAGTTTAACTTCACATACGACGTTGCCTCGACGCCGAGTCCCGCAAATCGCCCTCGGGGCTATGCCGAAAGCAATCTTCACCTGGCTAGGCAATTGGCGGAATATGGTGTCGTGACTCGCGCCGAACTGCCACTGACTACATCCAACTGCCAACCGGCACACCTCCGGCAACTCTATTTAGATCTAGCAGATGCACGTATTTCCAAACTGCTAATCATGCGACTGTTCCCTGTAGGGCGTGCTAGTTTACATGGAGAATCCGTGGTTTCGCGCACTGGGTACCTGCAGGCCATTGTTACGCTTCGTGAGATGGAACATCAATGCGCTAGTCCGAAACTGCATCTGCAGTGTGCTTTGCGGCACCTTGATCCATCGCTGACGATTGATGGCGGCAATCCTTGTGACCTACTTTCCCGCTCTTTTGGCTTAATGGCGGACGGCACTCTTCTCCTCTCTCCATGGGCCATCGGGCCTACCGGAGCTCCGCTGAGCCAAGACTGGGTGATCGGCAACTTGGCTGAAACCCCGCTGTCCGACCTCTTGGCGCAGCCTCGACTCCATGTTCTTCGAAGCCAATTGCATGCCAATCTCGGGCATTGCAAGGTCTTCGCTTACCTTCACAGTGGGGCTACAGATGGAACTGCTCGCTTAGTCGACAAGAGCGATCCCCTCTACGACGAGAACGCTTGGAAAATCGGCCGTTCGGATGCCGAGGGAAAATGAAGCAATTAGATGTCACGACTCTTGGCGATTTCTCCGAAGCCAGTGAAAACGGAGACCAATCACCATGAAATCCACAGCAATAACAACACCCAGTAGTTCGGCTTTCGCATATTGCGCTGTTCCTCGGTTGGCGACTTTCTCATTCAATTTTCTACAATTGGGGTTGGTTTTGCATGTTGCGCGCTCCATTCCGTCCGAACGTGGTAGCGTAATATTGCTGCTGGCATTTGAAATCGGAATCCTAATCGATTGTCTATGGCGTCGAGGAAGCGTTGGTGCATGGGCAGTGGTTGGAGTGGTAGCTGGTTTGATTATGTTAAGTATCCAGAGCGTTTTGCCAACTCTTCCAGGCCTTGCAGTGTGTGCTACAACCGTCTGTTTTCTCGCGATGGCTCTGAAGAAAATACGGACCGCGACAGATGCCCTCGGTGCGATCAAGCGGCGTTGGCGCGCATTCGGATATTTGGCCGCGGGTTTTTTCGATTTGGCAAGCCTTAGTGTACTTCTACTGCTGATTGCTATTCTGGTATTTGCTTCCGGGATACACTCTCGGCGCGACAAGTTGTTGTGTGCCCCCTTCCGCTTAGATCGCCCTCGATTGCGTCCGTACTGCGTCGTGATGTTCCATCATTTTCATTATTTCGCTTACGCATACATCCTGGTGTTCTTGTTTCTCCATACGTTTTTGATTCCTGAAATAGCGATTGGTCCTGTGTTTTATGTGGGTTGGCTTGGATACTATTTGTTCGCGAACGTGAACCGGCACCAACGGGCGTTAGTTATTTTGGGCCACCTACTTTCCTCTTGCGCAGTGCTATTGATGCTGGGAACCCCTAAACTTCACAACTATCTCGTATTGTGGTTTCTAACAGGTGTTGGCGGCGGTACGATCATCCTGTTTCGGGAAGCGAATATCGATCAGGATGAAGTGACGTACGAACGCTTCAAGACATGGGAGTCTTTTGGTCACTGTGCGGGCCTTATTTGCCTTTCAGTGGCTGTATACGTAAACGTCAATCATCTCGCTCTAGTGGTTTCTGCATGGGCAGGCATTTGCTGCGCGCTTGGCGTGACACTCACGAGTCAGTCACAGACAAAGGCTAGCCAGTGAAGAGTGCAAGTTCAGCTATGGGGCGGATTGTTGATGACGTAACAACTGTGGAACTTAATCAAGTCGCGACACTTGCGTTTCACACACTCGGGCTTTCTAGCCATCAAAAGAATGTCTGGAAGCCTCAGTACTGCACGACAAATCGCGTTTTTGCGGCTGGGACCCTGATGTTCAAACGGTATCGGCGTCGAAACACGTTTCTTGTTGAAACTCAAATCTTGGCTGCCCGCGACTGTTTCAGTTTTCGAATGCCAGAAATCGTGTTCTCGCTCGATGATCCCGTACTGGGTTGCTGGAACGTGTTCCATCGCATTCCGGGGCACAACTTGATCGAAACAATTCCTCAAGGAGGTATTCAAATTAAGATTTTGGATCAGATGGTTGATGCACTGGTCGAGTTCGAAGACCGTGTGCGTGCCCTTGTCGATATTCGCTGGACCCCATGGTCCCTAGCTTCTGGATTGAAGTCTCTCGTAGAGTTCTGTTCGCACCGTGGCGCAGTCCGAACTGGGAATACTCTATGGCAGGCGGCCGAGCGCTGGGATAACCTTTTGGCAATGGGGACGCGCGCTCCCTGCTTTGACCTGTATCCGCGGAATGTGATTTGGTCGGTATCTAAGTCTGATGCCGTAGTGTCGTTTATCGATTTCGACAAAGCAGATAGGCTCGTGCCACGTGGTGAACAGTTAAGCCATATCGCAATGCTTCCAGGACTGAAACATAGGTTGAAGCGTCAAGTGAAACGATATGCCCTACACACGGGAATGGATGCTCAAGCAGTGGCAGATGTGGCGGGGGTGGCTTCGTTCTTTCGGGCTCTATCGGGGATGAGGGATTCACTTCCTTGGAATCTGCTTTCGGAAAGAACCTCTGCAGATCCTCATGCCGCTCTTCGCAAGCGCTCATTCGCCTATTCTTTGCAGCAAGCGCGTAAATATTTGAGGGTAGTTGCTAACAGATCGCCTAACAGTGCATTTCACGCTGAAAAGTTGGCTGAAGCGCTGTCTGAGATCGAGAGTATTGTTAGAGGAGACGTATGACTCGGACATGAAGCGCAGCGTATAACAATTTATTGCCCCGGCACGCCCACTTTCATGGCAGACTTGTAGACCTTGTTCCAGGCTTCGGTTTCCACCTCAGGGCGAAAACGAAGGAGTGCGTCGGCTCGAGCAGCGCTCCCGAGTCGCAGTCGTTGGCCCTCGTCGCGTATCAAAGTGTCCAACATGTTCGCGAATCCTTGAATATCCAGTGGATCTGCCAGAAGGCCATTCCGTCCATGCTCAATAATTTCACCCAAAGCGTCGACGCGACTTGCAATAATTGGTTTCGCCGCAACCATCGCCTCCAACAGCGCGTTCGGGCATCCATCGTGGACGGAGCTAAAGACTACGATATCTAGCAACCGCAAATGTGCAAGCGCTTGCCGGCGATCCATCAGGCCGAGTGTCGCTATCCGTCCGGCGATTGGTGAGGCCGCTATTACGAGCTGCCAGTACTCACGTTCCGTATCAGCGAAGTCGCCAATCAGCACAACCGAAATGTCATGAGACGCTGCGACTTGAGCGCAAGCGGCAAGCATCGTCTCGCATCCCTTCTTGTCACGAAAGCGTCCTAGTGTTCCGATAGTGATGCTTGACTCACTGCCAACCGCACCGACTTCAGGAAGATGGTCGAATTCTGCGGAGTCTATTGAGTTCCAGAATGTAGAAGCTCGCGCTGCGATGTCAGGCACCAAAGCAAGTGCTCGACGACGCAAGCTATCGCTGACGTACGTGCTCCAAGAGGCATTCCTAAGAATCCAAGATAGGGGCGCCAGCGCTCCCGGCCCAAAGACGTGTTTGTGAAGATCGTTTCCACGGGCGCTGCAGACGTATGGAATACCAAGTTCAACTGCAAGTAGCGCACAAGCCAAAGCGGGCGACCGGAGGTAGAAGCAATGGAAGAGTTGAAACGTGTGCCGACGATGCAACTCACGCAGAGCAACGTAGAATTCCACCTCCATGTCGCGCTCTTTGTACCGGGTCGTTCGGTATGGAACGCGCACCCGATGGACAGTAAGACCGCCTTCCACTACAGACGTGATGTGGAGACCCAGTGTTCTGCCCGGTCGCTCCTCGCAGTCCCATTCGAGCACTGCCACGTGGATGCTGTATCCAAGGTTGGCCAACAAGACGGCGATCCGGTGCGTCGACACTCCAACGCCACCGATAGTGGGTGGGTACTCGGCGGTTGCTATGCAAACTGCTACGCTCATGTGGTCCCCCCTACCCTGACAGCTCCGCTAGGCTGCCGCATGTTCGCACGAACAAGATCGAGCAACACTTGGCGACTTACAGCCGTACCACCACAATCGAACTTCCTTGTCTGTGGTGGCGCATTGAGGACGTCGAGAATGCGGCGCGCCAGTGCTGTCCCATCGACTTCGTGTTCGCTCAGCATGCCAATTGCACCGAATCCCGCAAATACCTGACAACGCAGTAGTTGGTCTTGGTTCGCATGTTCGTCGTGTGGCCATACGAGAGCGGAGGTCGTGCTGGAAAGCAATTCAATGATTGTATTATAACCGCCCATGCTTATGGAGAGCGCACTAGTGCGAAAGTGGGTTGAAAGACATGGGATGAACGGCACGATTGTGACGTTGGATAACCTTTTCGCGCGTTGCCGAAAGTCATTGATGTCATCGGGCGATGCAAATGGCCCTGAGTGCACGGCGAACTGATGAGGCAAGCAGTCACGAAGCAGACGGGCAGACTCAATTGCACCGTCGAAGAGTCGTCGGCCTGCGCGTCCACCGCCTGCGCTGACCAGAATGCGGGGGGCGGACGAGTGAGTTAGTTCTGCGCAGTAGATGCTCTGCTGGCACGCCGAGTCATGGCGAACCACATAACCAGTGTGATAAACGGGGATCTTAATCGATGTCGAGTCACTAAAGGAGTCTGACAGCTTACTCACCCGAGGGTCGCTGTGAACTAGCACGGCATCGAAGTATTCATTTAGGACGCGGCCCACAGCGCGGTCATGTTCCGCTTTGTCTTGTCTTTCAACCAGAATGTCTCTCACGCTGCATGCAACCGCAATCTGCGCCTGTCGGCAAATGTCAAGAAACGGAACCAGCTCGCCGGCTAGTTCTGAGCGACCAAACGGATACGACTCTATGACGACTACGTCTGGCTTGAATGAAGTCGGAAGCGCCACTAACAGTGATTGGCGCTCGCGTAAAACGTCATCAATGTTGCGGTTCTGGGCGACTGGCCTAAGTCGCGGGAGTCCGGGAAAGACGCGCAGTGGGGGCAAATAGACTGTCGGACAACTCGGACGAAGCGCGTCTATCGGTTCGCCACCATGGACCATCAGAACGGCGAAGTCTTTCATCAGCTCGTGAGCTAGCGCAAGGCTTCGCATTAGATGGCCAATACCGAACAAGTGCTGGCAGTACAGGAGTAGGCGCGGGCGGCGATTCATGCAGAGTTATCTAGAGGGTGCCAAAGACAGCCTCGCCCCCTACGAGTCGTCACGACATGGCCAGAGGAGTCAACGCGGAAGGGACTCCCTAACGGAGAAAGAACCGTTGAGCCGTCTGCAGTGACAAAGTCGAGAGTCATCGCCCGGACGGATGCTTGCGCGCAACTGACCAGCGCGCTGGTTGATGCTCGCTCAGGAGCTCCCTGACTCGATTGCTGAAGAACAATGTCGACACAAGATTGTCGTAACACAACCCCTTCTTCGTAAGTAGTATCTCCGAGGGCCGGATATCGATCAGCGCCTCTTCTCGTAGCGCGTCAAACTCGTCGGGAAACAGTTCTTCAGGGCCAGCGCCAAAGCGCTGTTTAAATGGCTCAAGTGGAAAGTGCTTATAGCGAACACTCAGCGCAATCTGTCGACGCTGCAACTCATCCGTGCTGAGCTTGTATGCGTAGCGTGCAGGAAATCGCGAAGCCTCCGTGTCCGAAATATAGGCCTCCAAATCCGCCATAGCGTTTCTGTAACTGTTCCCCGGTCGATAATGCCAGTGCGGCGCATATGATTGCGCTCCTGCACCGAAGCCTTTGACAGGGTGCCCTACTGCTTCATTCGCCTTGTTGACATATCGATCGGTTCCGCGGAAGAAAAGGGTCCGAGTCTGCTGTTCGTAGCCAGCGGCCTCAAGGATCTCCACCGCGGTGTCGTACATGGCATAAAACAGTGGTCGATCTGCTTCGCTCGCTTCACCATGATTCCTCAGTGTCGCCAAACCAGTGAGCGGCTTCACGTTCAACGGGTAGATCGAAAGGCATTGTGGATTATGCTTCAAGACGTCAAGGAGAGTCTTCCGCCATCCGGCCAATGTCTGGGAAGCGAGGCCGTAAATAAGGTCAACGTTGGTGGTTGAGAAACCAAGACTCATGCTCGCCTCGATCAAATTCATGACATGAGCACGAGTATGCTGCCGGGCAAACCTCCGAATTTCGAGTTCATTGACGCTCTGAACCCCTAGGGAAATGCGAGTAACGCCGAGTTCGCGGAGAGCCGCAAGATAGTCGTAAGTCGCGGTCTCTGGTGCGACTTCAATGGTGAACTCCAAAACTTGAGAGTCTGATATCAGACAATTGAGCGCGACGAGGATTCGACCCAGTTGTTCAGGGCTGAGTATGCTGGGAGTTCCGCCGCCAAAGTAGAGAGTCGTGCTTTTTCCGATGCGTGGAGCGAGAACGGGCTCGTACATCTCGATTTCCTGGACAAGACAGTCGACGTATCTATTAATTAGCCCGGCACCGCGGCTTTCTCTCACCATGAAGAGGTTGCAGAAAGAGCATCGCTGTTTGCAGAATGGCACATGAAGATACAGACTGATGCTTTCTCCGTCGGAAACAGACTCCGCCCAAGCCGTACGCACATCAAAATCTTCAGTGGTTTCCGAATAGACTTTATGCGGGGGATAGGTACAGGTGAAATGGCCAATCCGGCCCTCTGTGTAGCCCTTTTGAATCTCGTTTCGAAGTAGTGAAGCGCGACTCGTCATGGTCGCCCACTCTGTTCTCGTTACAGGCCAAACGCAAGCCCAACGTTACGTCATCTGGGATTCTGACGACTTTTGAACTTTCGGCATGTCATCTCTCGCCGACGCCTCTTTTCTGGCGCTAGCGCAAAGGGCCGAAAACGGAACTGCGATGACCCCGTGGGCGGCGGCGGCGGCCAGGAACCCGAGCAACGTCTCTGTTTCATCGCTTTTCAGCACATTGGGATGAATCATCAACTTGGGGGCTCGTGAGCTGCTCAAGAATTCACTCATGCATTGGAAGAGCCCAATGCCGGGAGATGGACCCAATCGAAGTGCCTTCGTCACGTCAATGTTAACCGACACATCACACATTGGTGGCGCCACCACTAATCGGCCGAAGGCGGAGACACCGGAGAACCCTAGGTCGCTACAAATACTCAGAAGGTCATCAGTCACACGGTTCCAAGGTGGGCAGAATACCGGCACAAAAGCCGGTCCGAACACCTCGTGAAGCAATTCCTTCCCTCGTGCGATATCTGCAGCATTCACTGAGGATGGACGTGCTGAGCCGAACTCTGCCTTTCGGCCGATGGGCTCGTGGTTGATATGCGACCAACCATGCTGGTGTATCTCGATTCGTCCTGAGTGAGCTCTCAGCAGGGGGGTAAGCCAGTCAGTTGCGCGGACCGCATGAATGGGGACAACTGCTGCGTTGACCACATGGCCCATGGCGGCGATTTCCCGCAACAAGCTCCGTTCCTCCCTGTCACCCATCCCCACATCATCCACGCGAATGACCAGTTGATGTTCAGTCCCACTCAGGGTATCGAAGAAGTTCTCTGAAGAAGGCGACTCTTTCATTCACTCGTAACCAGTTGGCGCAATCGGTCACCCTTTGCGAGACACGGTAACATGCTTTGAGGATCCCACTTCTCGGCCCATGCCTCAGCTTTGGGGATCATCTTCAAAATTGCGGACGGATCCCTCAGTAAATCAGGCTCACTCACGGTTGGCGCGCGCCGCAATCCAGAAACAATATGTGCGCGAAGACGTTGCTCATCGGAGTCGTGATGCGGTATCAAGATTGCAGGCACATCGGAGAGCAGGATCTCCACGACAGTATTGTATCCAGCCCGAGTAATAGCTAATCGGGCATCCAATGCACCAGCTTCCGACTTACTGCGATCTCGGATAACCGTTATCGAACCATTAGCATTCTTCTCGTCAAAATGCGTATTGTGCCAACCAACGACAGTTCTCAATGGAACTGAAGCGGTAGAAGATGCAGTCGCGATGGCCGCGAAGAGCGCCTCTCCTGACCATCCTCCCGCTAGATCGAGGAGCCAAGGGGCAGCACGATTCCTTATACACGGGCGAGGCGGGGCAATGAAACCGGTGTAATCCAACCTTGTGGTTTCTTGTATTCCGCAAACCTTCTCGACAGAGAAAAAGGTAGAATCGCCGTGTACGAGCAAGCGATCGAACAAACCGGCTGCTCGATGAAACAAACGAGCTTGATGCTGGGTGAGTGATCGGGGGCGAGGGATATCCCGTGCGGAACCGATCACCCGACATGTCGGCACGTTTGTCTTTAGCCACTCGACAAATGGCAGCAGTTCTGGGACGAACCCGTGGCGACCGAAGGGAAAATGTTCAATCAGTACGATGTCTGGACGCAGTCGTGTCACCGCCTCCATCGCTATTTTACACCTTATCTGAAACACCTCGTCGATCGGGAGACCTGATTCCGAAAACAACGGATAGGGCCTCCGAACATCTTGTGCCGTCAGTCGCGGCAACTCCAGCAACTTGAAATGGCCTAGCTCTTGGCAGAGGAAGTTACTAACACCAAAAGAGCCGCTCAGAATGAAAGCTTCGGAGGGCTGAAGCAGTCGCAACAGGTGAATTGTACGAAGCGCATGACCGTAGCCGCAGAGGCTTTCGGTCCAAGCAAGGATTCTCATTTATGCATTTAGTCGGTGCGAGGACGTTGCCGTCTGGTTGCTGGCCGAAGTGCCGAGCAATGTGACGTGAGGGCGATTCCCGCCGATCTGCGCTCATGACGAATTCCTATAAGAATGCACTGCTCTCCGAGGGTTCTTCTCGTTTTCCTAAAAAGCAACTCAGATTCCTTAAGCGGTCTCTCGATAATATCCCTATCGACACAATAGGTGATTTGATGCAATTCCAGCCCGTTCTGCGGTGATCGGAAGATTCCATTGGGTCCGCCCTGTTCTTTAGGAATGGGATGACTAAGTGTCATTGTTAATGAAAGTTCGTCGAACGAGGAGAATAACAGTCGGTTAAGCAGGCGTCAAATCATTGCAAAGCCATTTTCTTGTATAAAGAAAACTGCAATAACTATACTAGGTGCTGAATACTTTTGCAGTGACTGAAGTCACCGAGAGCTTGAAGAGATTCGACTGATAAACAGATCGAGCTACCTCTCCGCAAGATTCGATTGGTTAAAGTTTTGTTGCGTTCTAATCTTTAAATCGATACTGCCATGCATAATGTTTTACTCCGTAACCGGCAATGGCTTCTCCCCTTCAAAGGAAACTCGCTTTGGGCTGAGTTGATGGTTTAACTGGTTGGCAAGCCAAGCCAACAAGTCGACTTGCGGGTTGTAACCGAGACCTTCGACAGCCTTACTGAAATCAATTCTCCACGATTGCCATTTTCGTCGAACGGTTTGTATTCGGTATGGAAACGCGGGGCTTAGCACCGACATCAGTTGAGAACTTGAGTAAGGTTCTGCGGCGGAGAATAGGAAATCTTGACCGATTGCCTGTTCCTCCCGCAGAGCGAGCAGGATCGCGCGCGTCGCATCACTCAAATGGATTCCAGGCCGGATCAAATCCGTTCCGGCCTCATCGAGTTCATGGTAAATTACTTTCGCGCTGTGGTCGACTGCTCTGAGCCCGGTTGCAAGTAGCTCATCTCGCCACACAAGTGGAAATATTGCTAAAATCACGGGTACGTTGAAAATTGAGCGATATTGGCGGATCAACTCGTGTTCCAACAGTTTGACCATACTGTAAGAGGTGCCGTTGCTTCGCCGCGTCGACTCCTCGGTCAGAACGGGCGAAGTTGGTCGAGTTGGCACACCGAACACGTTGTCTCCGCAGCCAATCACTACGCGCCTGACACCACAGTTGCGGCACGCTTCGAGCACATTCCACGTCCCTTGAATACAACTTTCAATCCATTCCCGGGGACTCGCCTGACCGGCAACTCGAATCATAAGGCATACGGCTTGGACATCCCGCATTACTTCGGTAAGATCGTACACTGAACTCAGGGACGTTGAGACTATCTCAATTCCCTCGCCAGTCTTGATTGCAGTTCGATGCTTTAAAGCGCGCACGTAATAACCAGCACGACGCAATTCTGGAATCAAATTTGAACCAATGACGCCAGCGCCACCTATTACTAAAACACGCTCAATATCGGGATGTTTTTCGCATTGCCTCAGGACAATCGATTGAGCTTTCACCGCTTGGAAAGGCAGTTGCATTTAAATTTGAGCTCGTTGGAAGAGTCGAAAATTGCGGGCGGTTAACATTTCAGGGGTGATTTTGTATGTTCGGCTCCCCGTAACGTGCTCATTAATCGCCATATTAATCTTATGGTGGCGGTCCTTTGATACAGGAATCTTCAACGCCTCCAATTGCTTGATGACCTCCTTGTGCTTCGAACTGCCCCAAATATTTGATAGTCTATTTCGGTTGATGTTTCCGATGCTGAATTGGGATTGACCGTCTGAGGGGATACTCAGGAATACGTCGCCGTTAGTTTCAATGATTCCATTTAAGCCAAACTGGAGTGAGAACTTTGGGCAGATCACCGGCTGAGATTTACGGCGTAACAGGAATTCACTGAATTGAGTTAATAGTGGATCGTGTGAGTGCTGGGCGAGAACACGAAGTTCCTCTATTTGATGATCGTTTAGCGCTACGTCCTGGTCGGGCTCAAAGTTTTCAACGAGACGAATGTGATAAGAATCAAGCCTGAAGCTTTGAGCAAACGCAAGAATCTCGGGAAGCTCCCGGTAGTTATGCCGACTCACCACAATCTTTCCGCTCAAGTGGACGGGCGGCAGTTGTTCGATTTCCGAGGATTGTGTTCTCATCCATTCATCACGAAAATGGACTGCACACTCCATATTCTCTACAATCTTCTGAAATTTATCCGGGCCAGCTTGACACACAGTTCGGAACAGGGGTTCGGACGAGGCATAAATGCTCCAAGAAATCAGGTCGCAGTTGTGATTGAACCAGTGACAACCGTGCTGGAGCAGTCGATCAAGTGAGATGGCATTTGTTTGGATGGCCACGCCCGAGAAACTTGCGGATTTAGCAACCAGATGGTCAATGTTCTTGGCGGCGAGCGGATCTCCCCCTCCACTCCAGTACAAACCAACGACGCCCATTTCACGGGCATCCTCCAGCAGTTGATTCAGAAGCACAGGGTCTAGATGGAGTCCAGCACGATTTCGCTGTTCGTAGGAGCAATGACGACAATCAATCTGGCAGCGATTCGTAGGGCAGATTTCAAGATGATATGGCGCACGAGGCAAACCCAGCGGCCCTTGAGGACCGTTGGACTGCCGCAGGTATGCCATCACGCCCGTCAGCTCCATATTAGTGGTATTAGGATCAAAAAATGTGGGGGACCGAGCGGAATCCCCGGATTCCTGACGGGAATCGGTGGCCGCTTCAGCGAAATCGATGAGGCTTGCGGACAATGTGGTCGGCACCTCGACAATATACGCAAAACAGGAAGCATTTTGTAAGCGCAAATGAGCAGCGCAACTGAACAAGCATTAAGGATGCCGTCCCCTGAGCGACCAGCCTGAAACCAGCCAGCTCTTTTCCGTCCTGGGACAAGATGGGATTCAAGAACCTGAGCCGCATTGAACCCACCTATGCCTTCCGCGCCATCGAAACAACCAACCAGCTCCCCACTACAGGAAGGCCAATAGATGTTTCATTGCAGCTTTACGTTGAGTCAAAGGATCTTGAACCAATCAACACCCCGTATTCGACGCAGCCATTGAACGCAGTGATGACCAAGGCCGGTATCACCCATCTGAAAAAGAGAGCCGTATTGTTTGACCCTGCAGCCCTTCGACGCGGACCGCATATTGTTGAAATCAAGATGGGCACAGATAGCGGTTTCATCGGCAAACCAAACAACCTCAAGGCGTATGAACTTGGAGTGCGTCGATGTGCTAATGGGTATTTCGTGGGTAAGCTTGTTCCGAAACAACTCTTTGATTGATCCTGCCCGTTGCTTGCTTGTCCTTGATCAACCTGTTACACCTACCCCAATGCCCAACGCCTCCATCAAAAAGTTCATCAAACTTCGCCAGCAACTTGAATCTGAACGCACTCAGATCACCGCAAGACTCAAAGAAGTCGAAGCAGCCTTGGGTTCATTCCAGTCTTCTTCCCCAACTCCTAAGACCCCAGGCAAGAAACGAGGTCCTAAGCCTGGCAACAAAAGGAAGGTGTCGAATGAAGTATCACTGAAGGACTCGATCTTGAAAGTCATCGGTAAGCAGCAGATGACCAAGGAACAGATCTTGGAGGGAGTCGTCAAATCAGGCTACCGCTTCCGCACCAACAATCCTCTGAACAGCATCGGCGTTATCCTCTACGGCAAGAAGCCCAAGTTAAGCAGGAAGGATGGGAAGTTTGGGGTGGTGTGAGCCTTCACGACATTGAACCGTTACCTCCCCGTGGACGACTCAGAAAGGGCATTTTCTTTGTATACTTTTTGTATACCTGGATCTGCCTTAAAACCAGAGCGTCTCTTCAGGCAAACCCGCTCAACGTTGACTGATTTAGCAGGATCGAAAAATGGTCTCCCCAACAATCCGAGGTACCCGAATCTCGATTTTCAACTCAACTGCGCGAGACTTTTCACCGTCGCTCCTTTGTATACCTCTTTGTATACCCGTGGCTAAAAATGGGCCTTTTGGGGTCTCGGTGGGTCCAAGGCTAAAAGCTCATTCCACGCCCGGTTTTATTGGTGGTTCTGCGTGAGTACGTTTGAGGGAAAATGAGGGTAAAACCACCAAAACTACTTGCGAACGAGACGCTCTACCAACTGAGCTACGACCCCATCCACCAGAATCGATGCGACCACCCAAAAGCAACCGCATCAAGTGCGTGGTAATATGGAGCAAACCTTGCCCGTGGCAAGCGGAAATCCAACGGCAAAAAATCACGAAATCTTCCTCAATCAAGCCCCTCTTTTGAATACATAAACTCAAGTTTGTCGCGGGGGACGTAGCTGGGGCGGTCGCAGCCATTACCGAGGACCAATTACGGACAGACAGAATAAAAGAGCTTCCGACGATGCCATAGCTTGACCGGAAGGGCGCTACGCGGTGGGCAAGGCGTTCGGTTGTTCAGTTAGATGCAGGTAAATTTTGCTTCGTTTTGAGAAGCGTTCATAGCCGAGAAGCTTCCCCATGCGTTTCTCTGGCACCCCCGGTGCTATGGTTGGCTGTTACAGTTCTAACAGCTGAAACAATGGTCCTCTGGTCGCGCTCAGTCGGCCACCTCACCTGTCAGTTCCTCCTCAACAAAGAAGCTGGCGGTGTGAGGGGCAAGGAAAGGGATTCACTCGGTGGATTCCTTCTCTTTAAGGTGTCAGCCCTTTTCCTTGATGGTTGAACCAATTATTTTTCCAAACTCATTAGCCGTTCCTTTTCATCCATTCGTTTTTCCCCGGTGCGAGCGGAGCAGACATCTAAAAGCCGACCCTGGCCTTGGGTTCTAGAACGTCGGGGGTGTGGTAATCAACCCCATCGTTAGTCGGCTGGTGTCGCTCTATGTTGCAGGCAGTGAGAAAGCCTAAATTCGCTTCCAAAGCAAGCAAACCAGGAATCAATTCGATGCCTGATTTGCATTCTTTGTCTTACTCACCCCGCCTGTGCACCGTTCATGCGTGCCAGTTTATGTGGCATAATTCCACGAAACGCGTAATTCCCCCACCCATTCCCCGCTTCTCGCTATGAACCGCGCTACTCCACAAATGCGGAATTTTGCGAACCGTCTCATCGCCTATGAGACGAGCAGGAACAAGACCTCAGGGACTATTCCCCGGGCTGATTCCCTGGTTTCTGAGAAGCTACGGCCGGCCTTGTCCACTCTGATGGGAAACGCCGGTTTCCGGGCCTTGCTTGCGCGTGCTCTGGTGATGGCCACCGAAGAGGCTCCCTGGTTGCACGATGTACATGTAGCCGCAGATGGAACTCTGGAAGGATTGGAAGAACTTCATTCACAGTTGGACCCGGACGAGTTTTTTGAGGGCAAGATCGTTCTCTTGGCCCATTTGCTGGGCCTCCTGGTCGCCTTCATCGGGGAAAATCTGACGTTACGGTTAATACGGGATATCTGGCCCAAAGTTCCCCTCAACAATCTGACTTTCGGCAACCAAGGCAAAAATGAAAAAACCAAGTAAGCCAGTCCAACGTAGACGCACCCTAAAACTTCCGAGCAAAAGGGCCAAGGTCATAATCCATCAGCTCCCCACTGGCGTGCGCGGTTTCGATGAGATACTGGGCGGCGGGATACCGGAATTCTCCTTCAACCTCATCGCCGGCACGCCCGGCTGTGGTAAAACGACACTCGCGCACCAGATAGTTTTTGCCAATGCGACCGCCAAGAAACCGGCCCTCTATTTCACCGTCCTTGGGGAGCCGGTCGTCAAAATGCTGCGTTATCAGCAGCAGTTTTCCTTTTTCGACGAAACCCGGATCGGTAAAGACGTCCGTTTCGTCAATCTGTCTGATGTGGTGCTGGAAAGGGATTTGAACGCTCTGCTTGAAGAGATCATCAAGCAGGTCAAGGCGGCCAATCCCAGTGTGGTGGTGGTTGATTCTTTCCGCACGGTCGTGCGTAAAGCCGCCAGCAGCGCCAGTGAAGTGGAGATCCAATCCTTTACCCACCGGCTGGCCCAGTTTCTCACCAGTTGGGAGGCTACCACGTTTCTGGTCGGTGAATACGTTGAGGATGAAATACGTGACAACCCCCTGTTCACCATGGTGGATGGCATTTTTTGGCTGTCGCAAGTGGCGGAGCGGAATTCTGTGGTGCGGAAATTGCAGATCATGAAACTGCGCGGCCAAGGGTCGGTGCCAGGTCTGCACACCATTCGTATCGACAAGGACGGGGTCCAAACCTTCTCCCGCACCTTGGGATTGGTCGTCAGTAAAGCAAAACCGGCACATCGACGGAAATTGTCTCTGGGTATTCCGGAACTCGACAAAATGCTTGGCGGAGGGGTTCTCGAAGGAGACAGCCTGCTTGTGGCCGGACCGTCAGGCACGGGCAAATCCGCCCTGGCCACGCAATTCATCGCCGAGGGAATCCGGCGCGGAGAGCCTGGTATCATGACCATCTTCGAGGAACGCCCGGAAGGGTATACCCAGCGTGCGGGCACTTTCGGCCTGGATCTCAAGGAAGCAGTAAAAAAAGGCGCTCTCGAAGTTCTCTATCTCCGCCCCCTGGATCTTTCAGTGGACGAAACCATGCAGGAAATACTGGACGCCATCGCCCGAGTGGGTGCCCGGCGCTTGGTTATCGATTCCCTCGTCGGCTTTGAAATGGCCTTGGCCCCAAGTTTCCGTGCGGATTTCCGGGAATCGCTCTACCGCATGATCGGAGCTTTGACCGGTGCCGGAATCACCATCCTCAGCACCGTAGAGGTGGAAGATAATTTTACCTCCCTTCAGTTCAGCCACTACGCCATCTCGTTCCTTACGGATGACATCATCCGGCTGCGCTATGTGGAGATTGATGGGCAGCTCCGCAAGATGATGATGGTCATCAAGATGCGCGGCGGCAATCACAGCAAGGATATCCGCGAGTACGTCATCACCCAGAAAGGTCTGGTCGTCATCCATCCCCGCCGGACGGACTATCACGGCTTGAGCACGGGAATCCCGCAACGCACCGGCCCGCGCAAGGCACAGGAAAACGAAACTTCGCCCGAACCCAAAGCCACGAAGTAAAACTGATCGTTATGGCCGCGAAACCTAAATCGAACCCCAACGACTTACGGTCCAATCTGTCGGATCTTGGTCTGGCAATTGCCGACCAGTCACCTTTGCCGGTGGCCGCTGTGCTCGGAATCGGGCACACCCTGAGCTATGTAAACCTAGCCTTTTGCCGCCTGCTTAAGAAGAATAGAAAACAACTTCTAGGGAAGCGGTTTAGCACCATATTGCCCGCCACAGATCCGTCCTTGAAGCTGCTGGATCTTGTGTTCCGCACAGGCAAGCCCGAAAACTATTCGCACCCGGAACACTCCCTGCCACACGCTCTTTTCTGGTCTTATACCATGTGGCCCTTGCTGGCCGGCGAGCGCCGTGTAGGCGTGATGATCCAGGTGACCGAGACAGCGCAATTACATGACAAGACCCTGGCCATGAACGAGGCGCTCGTGCTCGGCTCCGTCCGCCAGCATGAACTCACCGAAGCAGCGGACTCAGCCAACGTCAAACTGACCAATGAGATCTCCGAGCGCAAACAGGCAGAAACGGCCTTGCGTGAAAGTGAGAAACGTTATCGCACCTTGTTCGATCTGGGGCCCGTCGCCGTTTACTCCTGCGACAGTGCCGGGGTAATCCAGGATTTCAATCGGCGCGCTGTGAAACTCTGGGGCCGCAAGCCCGTTTCGCGCAGCGGCAAGGAGCGGTTCTGCGGCTCCTTCAAACTGTTCCACCCGGATGGCAGCTACATTCCCCTTGATCGCTGCCCGATGGCCGAGGTGTTGAAGGGCAAGATCCCGGACGTGCACGATGCGGAAGTGTGCGTGCAACGTCGCGACGGCACCAAGATCACCGTAGTGGTGAACATCCGTGCCCTGAAGAATAAACAGGGTGAAATCACAGGGGCCATCAATTGCTTTTATGACATAACCGAACGCAAACACGCCGAAGAGGCGCAACGGCGTATCGCTGTGCTCGCCGCCACCAACCGAAAGCTGGAACACGAAATCACCCAGCGACGGGAAGTAGAAACTGCCCTCAAGCAAAGCGAGCAGCAGCAACGGCTGCTCCTGGAGGAGTCACGCCACATGCGCGACCAATTGCAGCAGCTATCCCGCCAGTTAATCCTCGCGCAAGAGGAGGAGCGTAAACGGATCAGCCGGGAACTGCATGATGTCATCGCCCAGACTTTGACCAGCATCAACGTTCGCCTGGCTACTTTGAAAGCCAAGGCCTCCAACGATACCAATGAATACGAGCAAAGCATCACCCATACACAGCAGATCGTAGAGCAATCCGTCCGGATCGTGCATCAATTCGCCCGGGAATTGCGGCCCACCGTGCTGGATGATCTGGGGCTGATCCCTGCCCTGCATACGTTTATGAAGGGTTTCAAAGAGGAAACGGGCATGCAGGTTAAACTCTCGGCCTTTGCTGCGGTAGAAGAGCTGACCGGCGATGAGAGAACCGTGTTCTACCGGGTTGCCCAAGAGGCCCTCACCAATATCGCCCGCCATGCCCAGGCCACTCATGTGGTCGTTACCATTCAAAAACACGCCACCAGCATCTGTATGCAGGTCAAGGACAACGGTATTGGCTTCCCCGCCAAACTGCTGTCGTCGCCTGGAAAGAGTAAACGCTTGGGCTTGCTGGGCATGAGAGAACGGTTGGAGATGATGAACGGAAGCTTCGCCATCGAATCTTCCCCGGGCAAAGGCACGACTGTCACAGCCGAGATTCCCTTCAGAAAAACCACCGAAGACCCGTCGCACGCGATAGCACAACCCAAGGCACCGGGCAGAAAAACAAAGGCACGCGCATGAAGACTGACCAAATTTCAGACTATCGCACCTCCTCCGGCATGCCCAGCATGTGCCTTTCCATCATCGAGCATGCGCCCTTGGCCATGGCTTCCGTAGAAGGCTCCAATCACATCGTACGTTACGTCAATTCTACCTTCTGTCAGTTGATGGACAAAATGGCCGAACAAATCATCGGCAAGCCGTTCTACGAATTGTTACCGGCCAAGGATCATTGCCTGACCCTGTTGGATCGGGTCTATGAGACGGGAAATCCAGAAAACTGGGCGGAGGACGCATCACCCCATCCCCATCCTGTTTATTGGTCCTACACCTTGTGGCCGGTGTTATTGGACGAATGCCGTGTCGGCGTCATGGTCCAGATCACCGAAACCGCGCAGTTCCATGACAAAACCCTCGCCATGAACGAGGCGCTGATGCTCGGCTCCGTCCGCCAGCATGAACTCACCGAGGTGGCCGAGGGTTTGAACGCCCTGCTGCGACTGGAGATATCGGAACGCAAAGAAGTTGAGATGTCTTTACGGGTCAGTGAAGACCGCTATCGCAGCCTGTTTAATTCCATCGACGAAGGTTTTTGCATCATCCAGATGATTTTTGACGACACCGGCAAACCGGTCGATTACCGGTTTTTGGAGCACAATCCGTCCTTTGAGAAACAGACCAGCTTGCATCAGGTGACGGGTAAACGGATGCTCGAACTGGCCCCCTGTTTCGAGAATCACTGGTTTGAAACTTACGGAAAAGTCGCCCTGTCCGGTGAACCGATCCGTTTTATGAATCACACCAAGGAATTGGGCGAATCTTGGTTTGACGTCTATGCCTTTCGCGTGGGCCGGCCGGAAGACCGGAAAGTCGCCATACTCTTCAACAACATCACCGAACGCAAATGCGCGGAAGTGACGTTACGGAACAGCGAGGAATCGTTGCGGGGAAGCCGTGAGGAGATCCGCCGCCATGCTGGCATTCTGGAAAAGGTGGTCTCGGAGCGCACTGCGGAACTCACCGCCACCAACAAGCAACTGGAAGCCTTCGTTTATTCTATAGCGCATGATCTCCGTGCTCCGCTGCGAGCCATGCAGGGCTACGCAACCATGCTGGTGGAGGTCGCAGCAACTGATCTCGATGAAACGGGCAGGAGCTACGCAGAAAGCATCAACAAGTCGGCTCAGTTCATGGATGCCCTGCTCCTGGACTTGCTGGCTTTCAGCCGCATCAGCCAGCAGCACATCGAATTGAAGCCGGTGAATCTGGCGACGGTCGTTGACTCCGTGTTGGTGCGCTTGGAACAAAGCATCCAGGCCAAGAAAGCCCAAGTGAACAACTGCGGCCCGTGGCCGTTTGTATTGGCCCATGAACCGACCTTGATGCAGGTGCTGTTCAATCTCGTAAGCAATGGCCTCAAATTTGAGCGGTCTGGCGTGCCCCCAGTTCTGCACTTGAGAACGGAAGAACGTTCAGGATTCATCCGTGTGTGGGTCGAAGACAATGGCATCGGAATCTCGTTGGAACATCGGGAAGAGATCTTCCGGCTATTCACCCGGTTGAACAGCGAGGAATTCCCCGGCACCGGAATCGGCCTGGCCATTGTTGAAAAGGGTGTCGAACGGATGGGCGGACGAGCAGGTGTCGAATCCGCTTCCGGGCAAGGCAGCTGCTTTTGGTTTGAATTGCGGGCTTCCCCTCAGCTTTTATGAACGAACGACAAACAATTCTTTTGGTGGACGACAGCGAGAACGATCTCTTCATCCTTCGTGCCGCTTTCAAAATGGCCAAGTGCAGCCTTCTGCTTCAGGAAGTCCGCAATGGAGAAGAAGCCGTGGCCTATCTGAATGGAACCGGTCCTTATACTGACCGGGAAAAGTTCCCCCTGCCTTCCCTGATGCTGCTCGACCTTAACATGCCCAAGAAAAACGGCTTCGAGGTCCTGGCTTGGGTGCGGGTCCAACCTGGCCTCAAACGCCTGGCTATCATCATCATGACCGCTTCGATACGCAACCAGGACGTGGAACGCGCCTTCGATCTGGGCGCAAATTCATTTCTAGTGAAACCCAGCAGTTTGGATGCCTTGGCTACCATGATGCGCTGTTTGAACGATTGGGTTCAGATCAATCATTTCGCGGTGCTCAATGATGAAAGCACTTATGAACTCACACGATAACCCGGCATGGCCTAGAACCGTTGCCACCAAACTGACGCAAGCTAACGCGTGCCTTCCCTGATCGAACCTGCTGCCCTTATGCAAAAAATCACTGTTCTCTTGGCCGACGACCATCAGTTTGTGCGGGAAGGCTTCCGGTCATTGCTGTCCGGGGAAGATGATATAGTAGTGGTCGGGGAAGCGGAAAACGGACGGCAGGCAGTCGACCTGGTCAAAAAACTTTTCCCCGATGTGGCACTGCTCGACATCAGCATGCCTCTCCTTAACGGCATCGAAGCCACCCGACTGATCTGCAGTGCCGCTCCCCAAACCAAAGTCATCATCCTCACCTCTCATACTGAAGAGGCCTATATCACCAGTTCCAAGGAAGCCGGCGCGATCGGCTTTCTTTCCAAGCAAAGCTCCGCAGACAAGGTGTGCGGGGCGATCCGCCTCGCCAAGAAAGGCAGCCCTTTCTTTCACCCTGCGCGGACGGCCTCCGACCGTCTCAGGCTCTCAAATCACGGTAATGGCACGGGCAACCGACTAAGCCCCCGTGAACTGGATGTGCTGCAACTGATTGCCGAGGGCAGATCCAACAAACAAGCTGCTGCTGAACTGTGCGTGAGCTTCAAAACCGTGGATAAACATAGACAGCATCTCATGTGCAAACTCGATATCCACAATACTGCCGGTCTGACCCGCTACGCCCTCGCCGAAGGAATCATCGAGTGCCACGTAGCCGTGAAGGTGATTTAGGTGGTGTCCTCGAACTTTTTCCCCTGACTGCCCGTGGGGGAATAACCCCACGGACAAACCCTCATTTCCCACGAGCACTTCCCCCCATAAGGTGCCTGGGTGATGCCTGACATACCCAAGTCGCCATAACCTACATCGGTCTGATCTTCACTCCGATTGATATTAACTCTCCGACGACAGTCCGGGATTGAAATGAAAACAATTGGCCCACGCCCGTCCAGACGCCGAACTGAACGCACTCCTGTGCCAACTGTTCCCTTGAAGAAGGGGCGTTCGGCAGCGAATAGGCCGAGTGGGAAAGCACCGATAAAATCCAAGCTCGTCCTGGCCCAACATGCCGCCCAGCTCGAACAAGAGATCAAGGACAGCACATTACAGCTCCGCGAAACAATTGGTGAACTGGAAGCTTTTACATATAGCGTATCCCACGATATGCGCGGCCCACTGAGGGCCATGCAAGGCTATGCGGCCCATCTGGCAGAGGAATATGGCAGCAAACTAGATGCTCGTGGTGTTAGCTATCTCCACCAGATCATGCGTTCGGCCGCTCAACTGGACCGACTGCTTCAAGACCTGCTCGCCTACACCAAAATTCTCCACTCGCCCGTTCCGATGCAACCGGTGGATCTGGACCGTCTCGTTCGCGACCTGATCCAGTCGCTTCCCGGTGGGCAGTCCATCAAGCCACAGATCAGTATCAAGGGCATCTTGCCGCTGGTTACCGGCAACGAGACCTTGCTGAGCCAGTGCATTTCCAATCTGCTGAGCAACGCGATCAAGTTTGTCGCCCCCTCAACGACCCCCTGCTTGGAGATCTCGTCGGAAGTGATGAACAAGTCTGCGGTCCGACTTTGGTTCAAAGATAACGGCATCGGCATCTCACCCGAGAATCATCAACGTATCTTCCAGCTATTCGAACGGGTCCATCCAACTTCCGAGTTCGAAGGCAGCGGCATGGGGCTGACCATTGTGCGCAAGGCGGTGGATCGGATGGGTGCCCAAGCTGGATTGGAGTCAGCCTTGGGCAAAGGCACCCAATTCTGGATCCAGCTTGGTAAAGCATAAGCCAATGACTCTTCTCTTAAAAACCGAATACACATTTCGCTCTCCGAACCTCATCTTGCCTTTCTTGCTGATGAGCGCTTCCCACCTCTAACACCTGAAACATCAACTATTGAAACACATGCCAAAAATCACTGTCTTGCTTTCTGACGATCACGCCATCCTCCGCGAAGGCGTGCGGTTGCTCTTGGGAACAGCGGATGACATCGAAGTGGTCGGTGAAGTGGATAATAGTCATCAAGCAGTGGCCGAAACCATAAGGCTCCGGCCCGCCGTGGTTTTGCTGGACCTTTCCATGCCCAAGCTGAATGGTCTGGAAGCCGCCCGACGCATTGCCAAGGAGATGCCCACCTCCAAAGTGCTCATTCTCTCAGCCCACAGTGACGATCACTATGTTCAGCATGCCATAGCCGCCGGGAGCGCAGGCTATCTGATGAAGGAAACTGCGGGAAAGGACCTGCTGCAGGCCATTCGCGAGGTAGCCAAGGGAAATGCATTTTTCAGCCCACCTGTGGCCAAACGACTGTTGAAAAAGTGCCAGGAAACATTCTTGAATGGTGGCCAGCCCCAAACCCAGACCGTGAAACTCACCAGTCGGCAGACCGAAGTCCTTCAATTGATCTCCGAAGGACATTCCAACAAGCAAATGGCGGGGTTGTTATCGGTCAGCGTCAAGACAGTGGAAAAGCACAGGCAGACGCTCATGGATCGGCTGGACCTGCATGATGTCGCTTCTTTGACTCGCTACGCCATCAGTTCAGGCACCATCGAAAGCAACGTTCATTTGACCGTGACCTAGCAGACTGGAGCAGGCAGCTTTCAAACTAGAAGCGGTTTGTACATTCTGGCCAGGCATTACAAACCCTAGTGAGAGCTCTTACACCAGTTGCACTTCGGCCACACGCTCCGCAGGAATGCCTCGGTTGGCCCTTTGGGCTGCCAGGGCGTCCGTCTCCATCAGCCGGTAAACATGGGGTATGGCGGTAATATCCTCAGGTATCCCGGTCTGATTCGTGAAGAGTGATGCAAAGCTGTGCTTGTCATCCGGGTGATAGCCGTGCATCGCCGGGATCGGCCGTTCTCCCATGTGGCTCGGCACTATCAAGACCCCTTCCTGAACGAGAAAGATAAGATCTCCGAACTTACGATCCGGAAAGAACGTGCCCAGCTCCTGGAGTTCTTCATCAGGCAGAATTCGGCCTTCCACAACCTCGAGCAACGCATTCGTGACCGATCTTTTGGCCTGTTGGTTGAAGAACCAGAATCTGGCCATGGTGGAATCATAAACGACGGCGTAGTCCTTCCCTGTCTCGATGGGCAATTTCTTGATGCGCGCCTGCAGATCGATCTGACGGTCGCAATTGGCCATGCCATGGTCACTGAAAACGTATAGCCGCACCTCATCGTAGTTGCCTTTCGCCACTGTCATCAGTTTCTCCAGCCACAGTTCATATCCCCGCAATTTCTCCGGGACTTGCGGTGATTGATTTCCGACCCGGTGCATCAATCCCTCCAGATCCGGCCAGTAAAGGAAGGCAAAGTCGATGCGCTGTTTGGTGATATCCGCCAAAAGTTCATCCAGGTTCTCTGCCTCGGTCCGCTGGGGGCTGCTCACGTGATAGGCAATTCCTTCTTTCTCCAGAACATCAAAAATGTTCCCCCCCTGGTTCATCCCACCAGGCTGCAATGGACTCTTCTTTTCGGTGAAATCATAGTCAGAAATAGAATCAAACGGGATATTGTACAGGTCAAAATAGCCTTTGAAATCCAGCTTCATACGCACAAATTTACTGAGCCAGCGCCGAAAGATTCGCCGGCTGGTCAATGCCTTGGGCAGCCATTTCAAAGGTCGCAAAAATTTGAAAGGTGAGCTGACCGGATCATACACAAAGTAACACCAATTCCGATGCTTGGCGGGCCAGACACCGGACAAAATAGAGGGAATGCAGGCCGAGCTGTACCCGAAGACTGAGGTGAGCCGCTTCCGGACCGGAGCGAGCCCCCGGATAAACGGATCATTGCGCACGATCTCCCAGCCGCACGCGTCGATAAACACAAATAGGGGCAATATTTTTTTCATCGGTATCTTCTTATCAAAGCGAAATGCTCGGACGCTCGGCCTGGCCAACATCGCCGTGGCGATTAACAATCTCAAAAATGCGATGCATGCGCGTCAATTCCAGCATCTGCAGGACTGATGGTTGCGGATTAAGCAGACGTAGCGGCACATCCCCATGCCGGTTGCAGGCGGTCTTTTGCACCAGCAACAATGCGCCCAGTCCATGACTGTCCACGAAACTGATGTCGGCACAATCCACCTCGATCGCTTTTAACTCGGGCGACATGGCTACCTGCATTTCTGTTTGGAAGGTTTCGGCATTGGCCGCTCCCAGATGTTTAAGCTCGCTGGCCATGAGCGTACCGTCTCGTTGTGAAATTTTCATACTTCAATACTTTCTCAGCCCTGACCGCCCAGTTCCGGATAGCGCGCAGGAAGAGGGACCAGATCCTTGACTGCGGACTTCAGTCCAATAAACGGACGAAGTATGACCACCCGAAAGAAAATGGAATAATCGAGCCATCGATCCGCTTTCACGACGTAATAGCAGGCATGCGCCCGGGCTCCTTCGCCAAAGGGACTGATGCTGCCATCGGTATCGGCCAACGAGATGACTCCTGTGGGGACGGACAACCAGAGCTTCTCGAAATCATGACGCAACTCTCCCGCCTGTTGGGGGGATAAAGGGCGGTTGCCGATAAACGCAAACCGTCCACACACCGCCTCCCAAAGCTGAGGCCACCGCCGGATCCAGCCATATCGGCTGGGCACTTCAAAATATTCACAGGTTTGCCCCCGGCGGTCAGAGCCGATCAGGCATGGTTTGACCGCTGTTTTGACCCGCAAATAAGCCTGCCCCTTGATCACTGAAGAGGCCATGGCCATACAGGCAAAGGGCATAATCGGGATCATCAAGAGCGCAGCCATGATTCGTCCGCCGAAGGAAGTCGCCGTCGGTTCCGCCGGTTGCTCCTCCAATGCGCTCAAGAGAAACCTGTCCGTCACTCTCAGCGTTTCGCCAGCCGGGAGATGGACCAAGTTACTAGACCACGCGATGGAATTCTTGATCTCCGTTCCTTCACCCACCAATGTCCCGCTGAGAATAACACTGCGAGTGATTTCGGCGTCCTTCTCGATACAAACACAATTCTCGATGATGGCCAGCGGCCCCACGACTGCGCCTTCACCAATCTTCACATCCCGCCCGATCCAACAGGGAGGAATAAGTTTGGCAGCGGAAGAAATGTCCACATGCGCACTGGTCCAAATGCCAGGCTCGATCTCCCTGATGCCCAGTCTGGCACCGGCAAGCGACTGGGACATCAACGTCTCCAAGGCCGCGAACCAGGCGTTATAGCCAACGAAGAGCGGCTGATCACAGATCAACGGCAGACAATCCATGACCTCAATCCACTCGGCCTCAGTGCCATTGCAAGGGTCCAAGGCCAATTCCAACGCTCCTGCTTCCCCGGTGGCGGGCCAGACTTCCACCTTGATTCCCCAACGTTCACCCCCAGCCACATAGGCGCGCACCTGCTCCGGACGGTCGGACGCAAGCATCACCACTTCGGCGCAGTTCCGGGAGGATAGATACTCCATCCAATACTCAACCAAGGTCTTTCCCAACATGGGAACCAGCACTAGCGGCACCGTCTCATAAAGCATCTCTACGGCGGGGCGTTCTGCCGGACAGATCAATAGGGCTCTCATTTCAGCAGGCCCCTTTCGCCGAAAGTACGGCGGGAATTGTTTTCGCAAGGATCTTGATGTCGCCCCAGAAACTTTGGCTTTCGATGTATTTGACATCCAGCTTCACCTGGCCTTTGAAATCGATCTCGCTGCGGCCGCCGATCTGCCAGAAACAGGTCAGGCCGGGCTTCACCGTGAGCCGGCGGCGATCCGCCATGGTGTATAGCTTGACCTCACGTGGCAGCGACGGGCGTGGCCCGACCAAGGACATGTTGGCGATCAGCACATTGTAGAACTGGGGGAACTCGTCCAACGATGTCTTCCGCAACCATTTACCGATCTTGGTCAGGCGCGGGTCATTCTTGATTTTGAAGGTGATGCCCTCCTTGTGCTGATTCTGTAACACCAGCGCCGCCAGTTGTGATTCGGCATTCAGGCACATCGAACGGAATTTGTACATCTTGAACTCACGCCCGTCCTTGCCCACCCGACGTTGGGAGAAAAAAACCGGACCATCATCTTCCAGCTTGATCAGCAGGCCGATGACAATAAAGACGGGTGCCAGAAGGATCAACGCCACCAAGCTCAACACGATATCCAACACCCGCTTGGCCGTTTTCGCATTGTTGATGAACACCTGCCAGACGAGCCGCCGCCAGAGTGAATTGAGATTGGTGCGCGAACACCCGAACGGGTTGTGGAAGGCGGAATAGTGTTCAATCAGTAATGCTTTCATAAGAGTTCAATTTCAATTGTTCAAAGGACCGGAAGAAATTCTTGGGCAGGACATTTTGCTTTCCGCGGCAGTTTTGACCCTGATTGCCAAACGGGTCACGTCCCCATCGGTCAAAGGTGATTGCAGCAGTGCATCCGCCCATTTCGCCTGGGGCTGCACATATCGGTCGTGCATGGGCAGGACCGTGGTCTTAAATTGTTCGGCCACCGAACTGGCCATGCGGCCCCGCTCCAACATATCCCGCTCGATCCGGCGAAGAAGGCGCAGGCCAGCCGGACACTCGATGAATATCTTCAAATCAAAGAAGCTGCGTAGAACGGGCCGGTGAAACAACCACAGTCCATCGACAACTATCACGGGTTTAACCGGCCTGACAGCTGCTCCCTCCAACCGGCTATGAGTGGCAAAATCATAACGAGGAATGGCAAGGGCCGTTGCTCCGTCATGGCACTGCGCCAAAGTCTGAGTCAGTACGGGCCAGTCGATGGCCGCTGGGTGGTCGAAGTTCAACCGGTCACGACGCTTCATGGAAAGATGGGAGCGATCCCGGTAAAAATCATCCAGGGAAAGACTCAAAGCCTGGTCCGGCAGCAGCGCGGCCAGACGCTGGGCCAGCCACGTTTTTCCGGCTCCACTGCCACCCACGATGGCCACCAGATAGTTGCGTTGCTGAAATGTGGCGTGGCTCACGATTGTTTCTCCCTTATGACCCGGCTAAACATGTTCTCCAAACCATCGATGTAACCCGAAAAACTGAATTTCTCATTCACCAACTGCCGGCCGCATGCGCCCATTCTCTCGGCTAACTGGCGGTCCATCAGAAGTTGATCAACTCGCGCGGCATAGCTCAACTGGTCCATCCACGGCACCAGGAATCCATTGTAGCCATCAATCAGCCATTCCTTGATCCCACCGGCGTCAAAGGCGACCACCGGCAGCGCGTGATGCATGCCTTCCAGCCCCACTGCGCCAAACGGTTCCGCCCAAACTGAACTCATCACCATGACGCTAGCCTGTCCATAGTATGACTGCAGTTCATCCTGGCTTACGTAGCCTTTGAAATGAACACGCTCACTCAGACCGAGTTTGCGGGAGAGTGATTCGCAATAAGAACGATGAGATCCATCGCCAAAGATGAGACATTGGAAATTGCTTTTCACGTGCTTGAGCGCCTGCAAAAGAATGTCCACGCCTTTTCCCCGGATGATCTGGCCGCTATAGATCAGCAAATTTTCTGTAGCAACCGCTTGCCTGGGAATCCGATCCCCTCGTGGCGGTGTCGGTGCGTGAACCTCGATCTTATCCTCGTTGAAATCATTGAGCAGAAGCTCGTCTTTCATGTAGTCCGTCGCCACGATCAGACGATCAAATTGACGGCTGATTTTCAACTCATCCCGCCGCTTGAAATAACTGACCCATTTCACAGGGAAGCCGCCATTTTGATTCCTCCCCAATATTCCTCCGCAGGGGAAAACACAAAATGCCGAGAGCGGACGAGTGCAGATATTCCTGCTGAAATGCCCATAACGGCAGCCCCTCAGGCAGTAGCTCTCATGATCATGCACCATTCGCACCACTGGCCTGCGAGAATTCAACAGCGCTTCCAAAGGCCCCGTTTCCGCCAGCTTATGAACGTACACCGCGTCGGGCTGAAACCGCTCAATCGCAGTCGTCACCGCTTTATCGTCTGCCATAGTGAAACGGTCCTCAAAAAGATTCTGCCATTGAGGTTCGCTTTTTCCGGTCGCGAGACCATGAACAATACCCACAGAATGCCCGCGGCGTTTCAATTCGGTGGCGGAATGAAACACATTCGATTCCGCACCACCAAACGCCCCGAAACATTCATGTAGATAGAGCAGTTTCATTTTTCGTTACCCGATAAGGACGGTTTCATTGTTCTGTTTTTATTGTGACTGACACTCGCCTCAGATTCTTTACTTCCTTAACGATGGAGATTGTAGCCGGAGAAACAAAGTAGGTGGTTTCCTCTAATACCCGAACCCCAGACCCCCACAGAAGGCCCCCTCCCCTAACTGGCCAGATCATGGTGCACCGCATAACAGATCAGGTCGGCACTGGTCTTGAGGAACATCTTCTCCAGGATGCGGGTGCGGTACGTGCTTACGGTTTTGGCACTCAGGGAGAGCTGGCTCGCAATATCCCGGATGGTCTTGCCGGCGCCAATCAGCCTCAACACTTGAAATTCCCGGTCGGATAAAGATTCGTGAGGCTGCTTTTGGGCATCGATATCAAGGTACATCACCATTTTTTCGGCCAGCTCGGAGCTGACGTAACGCCCTCCAGCCAGCACTTTCTTGATGGCTCCCACCAGTTCATCCGGCGCGCTTTCCTTGGTCATGTAGCCAGCGGCCCCTGAACGCACTACACGCACGGCAAATTGATCCTCTGAATGCATGCTGAGGACCAATACCGGAAGCTTTGGCTTGGCCCGTTTGATTTCCTTTAAAACCTCCAACCCGCTGCGACCCGGCATGCTGATATCAAGCACCACCACGTCCCACTCCTCATTCCAGATTTTTTCGAGTGCTGCCTGGGCGTTCCCCGCTTCTCCATAAACGGCCGTTCTGAACGAATCGTTCAGGATTTGCTTGAGCCCCTGCCGTACCACAGCATGGTCATCTACTATGAGTATTCGCATAGCCGAGCGGCCAGACAGAAGGCACTCCGGCATCTAATTGATGCCCATTTTTCATATTTAGGCATTCGTGAAGAGCCCTCTTATGCTCACAGACGTTACCATAGGTAGACGCTGCAAGACGTTGCTATGGGGTCTGGGACTAGGTCAGACGTGTTTGAGAACTAGCGTCCGGCGTGTGCATCCTCATTCCAGGATGCCAGAAACGGCAAGAAGCCCAAGTTCAGCAGGAAGGATGGGAAGTTTGGGGTGGCCCGCTGAAGAAACGTCCTGCTGCATGAGCACTTGCGTCGTCAAGCTGTGTGCTCCTTTTGCCCGCCCAAAAGCCTTCTCCTGCAAACGCTGAGGGCGAGCCTCGGATGTCGTTCATGATAAGTGCTTCGGCAGCGCTACGGCGCCGACAGAAAAATCCTACCGTTGACCAAAAATTAAATTGAGGGAAACGCCACTTTCAGCGTCCATTGTATAAAGCATGGAAAAAAAGCAGCCATTGATGGCTTGGGTATGCATTGCCTGGATGGCACTCGTCTGCTTTTCACCGACGGGGTTCACGGCCGAAACCGCCCGCCCGCTCAATTTCGTCAACGACATCGTCCCGATCCTGACCAAGTCAAGTTGCAACTCCGGTGGTTGCCATGCGAAGGCCGTGACCGGTCAACGTGGCTTCAGATTGTCCCTGCTGGGGTTTGAACCGGAGGAAGATTACGAGCATATCGTCAAGGAAGGCAAAGGAAGGCGCGTATTTCGGCCCGCCCCGGAGCAAAGCCTTTTCCTCCTGAAGGCGGCGAATATCATGCCCCACGGCGGCGGCAAAAAGCTCGATCCGAATTCCGAAGGCTACCGCACCATCGTCCGCTGGATCGCCCAAGGCATGCCCTATGGTTCAACCAATGATGCTCAGCTTGTCAGCATCGAAGTCTCTCCCAATCGGCTCTCGATGAAGTCGAAGACCGAGCAGCAACTTAAGGTCATCGCCCGCTACTCGGACGGCAGTGATAGGAATGTCACCCGCATGGCGCTCTATGAACCCAATGACAAGAGCATGGCCGAGACCACGGAGGAGGGCCTGATCAAGACCTCGGACATCCCCGGCAATGTCGCTGTGATGGTGCGCTATGCGGGCAAAGTATCCGTCTCCAGCATCTCCATCCCGCTCGGCGCGCCAGTGGACCGGCTGCCGCCGACCAAGAATTTCATCGATCAGCACGTTTTCGCCAACCTGAAGCAGATCGGTGTACCCCCTTCCCCGGTTTGCGATGACGCCACCTTCCTCCGGCGCATCTCGCTGGATATCGCCGGCCGTCTGCCAACGACCGAGGAGACGCAGGCGTTTCTCGCCAGCAAAGAGAATAACAAACGTGACCTGGCCATCGAATCGTTGCTCAACAGTCCTGATTACGCCGATTTCTTCGCCAATAAATGGACCGCCCTGCTCAAGAACAAGCGGGATGACACTGCGGATATCACCGCGAACTTCGCCTTCCACGCTTGGATGCGCGACAGCCTGCTGGCAAACAAACGTTACGATGAACTGGTACGCCAGATCCTCGGGGCCACCGGCACCATTGTCGCGAACCCGGCGGTGGCCTGGTATAAACGCGTGAAGGAACCCACGCAACAACTCGAAGACGTGGCCCAGCTCTTTCTGGGCGTCCGCATGCAATGCGCCCAGTGCCATCATCATCCTTTCGAGCGCTGGAGCCAGCAGGACTATTACAGCCTGTCGGCGTTCTTCAGCCAGGTCGGTCGTAAACCGACGGCCATCGCGGACGAAGACCTCATCTATCACAAGCGCGGCATCGCCCAGACCGAGAACAAGAAAACCCGCCTGCCCGTCAAACCCGCCGGTTTGGGCCAGCCCACACTCGATATCCCGCCTGACGAAGATCCGCGCCTGAAGCTGGCGGACTGGATGAGCGAGAAATCTAATCCCTTCTTCGCCAAATCGCTGGTGAACCGTTACTGGAAACACTTCTTCAAGCGTGGCCTGATCGAACCGGAAGACGATATCCGCGATACCAATCCTGCCACCAACCCCGAGTTGCTCGACGCCTTGGCGAAGCATTTCATCGAGAGCGGATTCGATCTGAAGGCCGTCGTTCGTGCCATCACCCAAAGCCAGACTTACCAGCTCAGTGCCTTCCCGAACGAGCATAACGCCATCGATAGCCAAAATTTCTCCCACTACTACCCGAGGCGTATGCAGGCAGAGGTCTTGCTCGATGCCATTGATCAGGTCACCGGCGGGAAGTCCGACTTTGCCGACCTGCCGGCGGGCACTCGCGCCATCTCGCTGCCCGATAACAGTTACAACCGCGCCTCGCCTTTCCTGAAAGTCTTCGGTCGCCCTGAGAGCGAGAGTGTCTGCGAGTGTGAACGCGTCCAGTCCTCCAGTCTCGCGCAAAGCTTGCATCTGATGAACGCCTCCGATGTGAAAGCCAAGCTCACCGCCAGCAATGGCCGCGCCGAGCAATTGGCGAAGTCGGATAAGCCCGATCCCCAGCGCATCCGGGAAATCTACCTCGCCGCCTTCTCGCGTGAACCCGCACCCGAAGAAGTGAGCATCGCGGAAAACTACCTGAATCAGCCGCGCACGGATGCTCAAGGCAAGCCGCTCGACTCCTTGCGGGCCAAGCGTCAAGGCTACGAAGACTTGCTCTGGGCGATCATCAACACGAAAGAATTCCTCTACAACCACTGACCATGATTCCCAAATCTGCCATACCGTTCGCGTTGGGGTTGCTCACCCTCGCACTGCCCCTTGCAGTGGTTGCCCAGCAAGTCTGCCTGCCGTCACCGCGCTTGCTGACGGTCATGCCCATGGGTGGCCAAGTTGGTTCGAGCGTGGAAGTCCGCATCACGGGCGAGAGCATCGAGGACGTCAGCGAGTTGCAATTCTCCACGCCCAAGATCACCGCCAAGCCCGTGCTCGGTCCGGATGGCAAACCGGTGGATAACAAATTCCTCGTGACCATCGCGCCCGATGCGCCCATTGGCGTCCATGATGCCCGCGTGGTCTCCCGGCTCGGCATCTCCTCTGCCCGCGCCTTCTCGACCGGCAAGCTGCCGGAGAAGACCCGCGAGAAGCCGAACACCTCGGTGGAGACCGCCATGGCCTTGCCGGTCAATTCCATCTGTAACGCCACCATGACCAAGCGCGCGGTGGACTACTATTCTTTCCCAGGCGTGAAGGGCAAACGTGTCGTTGTAGATTGCGCCTCTGTGGGCATCGATTCGAAGCTCGTCCCAGTGGTGATCATTGCCGATGCACAAGGCCGGGACATCGTGCTGAACCGCACGGGCGGTGTGGTGGATTTCACCCCGCCCGCCGATGGCACTTATCTGGTGAAAGTCCACGGTCTCACCTTCTCTGGTGGGGCCGAACATTTCTACCGTCTCGCCTTGTTGGAAGCCCCCGGCCATGGCCCGATCACCCGTCAACCGGCCACGGCCACGGTAAGCTCCATGTCCTGGCCACCCGCCGGTTTGTCCGCCGAGGCGAAGGCCACTGAGGCAGAACCCAATAACCAGCATATGCAGGCGCAGAAGATCACTCTGCCCTGCGATATCACCGGCAGCTTCTTCCCGGCCGCCGATGTGGACACTTACGAGTTCACCGCCAAGAAAGGCGAGGTCTGGTGGGTGGAAGTTGCCTCGGAACGGCTGGGCCTGAACACCGATGCCTTCGTGCTGGTCCAGCGGGTCATCAAAACTGGCGACAAAGAAACTCTTACGGATGTGGCGGAGCTAAATGACATCGCCAGTCCGATGAAAGTTTCCAGCAACGGCTATTCCTACGATGGTCCGCCCTACAATGCCGGTTCACCGGACGTGCTCGGCAAAGTCGAGATCAAAGAAGACGGCACCTATCGCCTGCAAGTTCGCGATCTCTTCGGTGGTACGCGCAATGAGGCGGGTAATGTCTATCGGCTCATCGTGCGCCAGGCTGCACCCGATTTCACACTGGCGGCGTGGGCCGTCCATATGACTTTGCGGAATGGCGACCGCGCCGCGCTCTCCAAACCAGTCGCCCTGCGCGCCGGTGCCACCATGGCCTTGGAAGTCGCCGTGATCCGCCGCGATGGCTTCGATGGTGAGATTGACCTGACGATGGAAGGCCTCCCCTCCGGCGTCAGCGCGAGCGGCCTGAAGATCGCGAAAGGCAAATCCTACGGGCACATGATCATCAGCGCCGCAGGTGATGCCAAACCGGCCTTCTCTGTGGCTAAAATATTTGGTCGCGCCACAATCAATGGTAGCACCATCACTCACCCTTGCCGCGTCGCTTCGATGGAATGGCCGGTCCGTGACGCGAAGCAGGAAATCCCCAGCCCCCGTCTCATGGCCGACCTGCCGGTTTCCGTCAGCGATTCCGAAGTCGCCCCTTTGACCATCGCTGCGGGAGAAAATAAAGTCTGGGAAGCCAAGCCGGGTGATGTGCTCAAAATTCCGTTGAAGCTGATCTGGCGCGATGAATTCAGCGGCACGTCAGTCGCCCTGAAAGCATATGGCTCGGGCTTTGAGGGAGTGAAGGAGTTTGAGATTCCCCTGAAGGCTGGCTCGCATGAGGCCGTCCTCGATCTGGGCGCGTTGAAGACACCGCCCGGCGAATACACCATCGCATTCTACGGCGGCGTCGTCAGCCGCTATCGCTATAACCCTGCCGCCGTGCTGACGGCT
>CALRJY020000008.1:0-213781 GCA_943367715.1 Chitinophaga pinensis
CGACGACAAAGAAACGGTGGTTTTTCAAAAGGCCGTTCCCGAAAAAGGAACCCTACGCATCACCCACAAGAAGGCCGCTATCCCGGGGGCAAAACCGGAGGAAAAATTACCTTCGGGTGTAACGAGGAGATCTGCTGATGTGGAGCACACGTATCATATTTCCTTGGTTCCGAAAGATGGAGGAGCATCTACATCGACTTGGAAAATCAAGTCTCGTGGCCTTTCGAAATCTTTTCAGACTGGTGAGCTCAAATTTTTTGACGCCGCCGTTGAGGGGACGGACGATTTGATTGTCGTATATCGACATCCCCTTGGCGTGTATTGCGGTATTCACCCAAGGTCGGAAAATGAAAAGAATCGTGGAAATGTAGTTTTACAAGAAAACGAGTCCATTGGTCATGTTGCCAAGACGGTTTTAATTAGCGGATCGCTGTCCAAAGGCGACTTGAGCGTGGAGATCACCCTTCATAGCGGGAAGCAAATGAAGTTCTGGTGGAAAGATGACAAATGGGTGGAGGAAGTGCCGAAATGAGCCGAGGCTGGGCAAACTTGTAGTTTGAGAGCGGCATGGTTGGCTTGCTCAGCACCCCTTCAGGTTGCGGGACTTTAAGGGCTCGTTACCGGTGGTGTCGCTCGTGCCTCACTCAACCGACCCAATGATCCGCATCCCTCCGGGATGGCGGGCGGCTTGACGGGGCAGCAGGAAAGGCGGAGGGTGGAATGAGTTCGGGGGATGGGAAAAATGGCCGAGAGCCGATGCGGCGGGAGATGACGATGATGGTGGGGTGCGGTGAGCAATTTGCTGAACCTGAAATGAAACGCAATATTACATTGTGTGGGACTGACCCCTTTAACTTTAAGCTATTTATGACCAAAACGCTCATTTTTTCACTTTTGCTAATCACCAGTGCTCTGGCTGCCGACGACAAGGAAGTGGTGGTTTTTCAAAAGGCCGTTCCCGAAAAAGGAACCCTACGCATCACCCACAAGAAGGCCGCTATCCCGGGGGCAAAACCGGAGGAGAAATTGCCTTCGGGCGCAACGAGGAGATATCCCGATGTGGAGCACACTTATCTTATTTCCTTGGCTCCGAAAGATGGAGGAGCATCTACACCCCCTTGGAAAATCAAGACCCGTGGCCGCTCGGATTTTTTTTCTGGAGAGCTTCAATTCCTAGACGCCGCCGTTGATGATACGGACGACTTGATTGTCGTATATCGAGGCGCCATTGGCGTGTCTTGCAGTATTGTCCCAAGGTCGGAAAATGAAAAGAATAGAGGGGACGTAGTTTTCAAAGAATCCGAAGCCCTTGGTCAGGTTGCCAAGACTGCGCTGATAAGAGGTTTGTTGTCCAAAGGCGATTTGACCGTGGAACTCACCCTCCATGGCGGGAAGCAAATGAAGTTCTGGTGGAAAGATGACAAATGGGTGGAGGAAGTGCCGAAATGAGCCGAGGCTGGGTAAACTTGTAGTTTGAGAACGGCATGGTTGGCTTGCTCTGCACCCCTTCAGGTTGCGGGACTTTAAGGGCTCGTTGCCGGTGGTGTCGCTCGTGCCTCACTCAACCGACCCAATGAACCGCATCCCTCCGGGATGGCGGGCGGCTTGACGGGGCAGCAGGAAAGGCGGAGGGTGGAATGAGTTCGGGGGGATGGGAAAAATGGCCGAGAGCCGCGCCGATGCGGCGGGGAGTGACGATGAAGGTGGCGGTGGATCGCGGGGCGTGGTGAACAATTTGCCGAGCCGGAAATGAAAGAAGTATTACAATCTGTGCGACTGACCCCTTTTATGTCCTGGGAAAAATAGAAAGTTATGATGATACGCTCAGTTGTAGTTGCTTTATTTTGTCTGTTTTGTGCAGAAGCCCACTCCAAAGGCGATGAATTTTTGGATATGGTCTCTCCTAAGCAACGGAGCTTTTTGCGGGAAAACCCTAAAGCTTTAAAAACGTTGAACACGGTGGTTGCAGAAGCTTTCGCGACCCGGAGCGTGCAAATCTATTATTATTATTCATCGGATAAAACCCGCCCAATTGCTTCGCATTATTACCCGACGGATTCCGCGGTGGGCATCATAATCAAGGCAGAGCAAGAAGCGCTTGATGAATATTTAAGCATTTTGTTTGAATGCATCAATTCCCATGGCGAGCCGCGTTTCAAAAGAATATTTGAATCGGCTCAAAAGGGTGAGATCAGCAGAAGAGAGTTTGCGCTTGAAATACTTAAGGTGGAATTTGAGGCTCTGGGGAAAATGAAGGGGCTCTTGGAGGGGTTGAACTTAAGTAAAAGCCTGAAAAAAAATCCTTTCAGTATAAGTGCTATTTGGATTGCCCGGCTGAATTTTCTGATTTCCTCGAGTATAAAAGAAAGCTGCATGATGATGGTAAAGAGCCGACTGATTATTATGAAACGCAGTATGATATGCTCCGGAAGCAATGAATCTTTTTGTGAGGCTGAACTATCGTTGTCAATTAACTGTCACCAGCTTTTTGGTTCTCGAAAACCATCTGCAGTTCCGGTCGAACGGCTGGACCGCAGTGCCAAGCGTCATTCAATCGATTGCCATTGAATAACCACGTCATCTGGCTGGCGGATGTTGAAGCGGCTTAAAAGCCGCGCTCCTTCTGGCTGTCGGTGCCCGGCAGATTTTGTGTTCTTCTCCAGACCGGAAATAGAGGCGGGGGAGTCGTACCGGGTCGGAGATCGGCGCTCCAGGGGAAGAGGCAACGGCTTGGTGCAGGCAGATTTGGTAGAATACCTCGGCACTTGCGTACATGTGCCGAGGTGGGCTGAAAGGCGTTGGTTTGGGCGGCGCGGCAACGCCGCCCTGCCGGATATGGGGGTGAAAACTTTTTTAAAATATTTTTACCCCTGTGACTATGGATGTCACAGGGGGGTGGTAGGATGCGGGCATGAACAGAGAAGTTAGAGCGATGAATGGAGCGGGGACGAAGGGGAGGTCAGAGCCTCCACAGGTCGGCTGCTACGATTTCTCGGAAAAGGGGCATCCGCCGGGAGGTTTTATCTCAAGGTTGAAAATGGCCGGATTCTTGCCATCCTTCGGGCACATGAAGCGTTTTGCGGTCCTATTTTTGGCGGCGGCATTGTTGACGGGCAGTTTCGGGTGCCGTCCGAGTGCGACCTCGGCTCCGCCCGCAGGGACGAATGCCCCGGCCAAACCAAAGGGCACGCCGCAGGCCAAACTCCCGACCATCAAGCTGGATGTGGGGGGCAAGGAGATGGTTTCTGAGGTGGCTGCGGATGATCGGACCCGGCAGATGGGCATGATGTTCCGCGAAACGATGGGCAAGGATGAGGGGATGATTTTCGTGTTTCCGGCACCGTATCAAGCTTCCTTCTGGATGAAGAACACGTTCGTGCCATTGGACGCCGCTTACATCGATTCGCGAGGGGTGATTTTAGAGATTCACAAACTGATGCCGTTGAACGAAGATTCGGTAGCGGCTTCCAGCGACCAGGTGCAGTATGTGCTGGAGACGCCGCAGGGATGGTTCGAGCGGAACGGAGTGAAAGTGGGAGCCCTGATCGTCACGGAGCATGGGCCACTGGCCAAGGTGTTGAAGACAAACCGGTAACGGAAGCGAATACGAATGAAAGTAGCGCTGGCACAGATCAATACGACCGTCGGGTGGATCACTGACAACGAGCAGAAGATTCTGACGGCGTACAAGCGCGGGGTGGAAGCGGGCGCGGATGTCGTGGTGCTGCCAGAGCTGGCCATCACCGGTTACCCGCCGCGCGACCTGCTGCTCAAGCATGGCTTCATCGATCGCAATCTATCCGCCCTGGAACGTCTCGCGGAAGCCACCGGCAAGGTGGGCTTGATCGTGGGTTTTGTCGGTCGCAATGACGTGCGGCCTGGTCGTGAGGCGACCAATTCCGTGGCCCTCTGCCAGAACGGCAAAGTGATCGCCACCCGGGTGAAGACGTTGCTGCCTACCTACGATGTCTTCGATGAAGACCGTTATTTCGAACCGGCCAAGGAAAACCACGTCGTGGAATTCAACGGTCGCAAGGTCGCGCTGACCGTTTGCGAAGACATCTGGAACGATGAGGATTTCTGGCAGGATCGCCGTTATCAACGCAACCCGGTGAATGATCTGGTGGCGGAAGGGGCGGAGATCATCTTCAACGTCTCGGCCTCGCCGTGGCATATCGGCAAGAACCGCATGCGCCACGAGATGCTAAAGAGCATGGCGGCGAAAGCGCAACGCCCGCTCATCTACTGCAACTCGGTGGGCGGTAATGATGAACTGGTGTTCGATGGTGGCAGTCTGGTGTTCAACGCGGCAGGCGAGCGGCTGACCCAAGGCAAACTCTTCGAAGAAGATTTCCTGCTGGTGGACCTGGAAAAAACCACGCCTGTTGAACCGCGTGATTACCCGGCGGAAGAGAAGATTTTCAAGGCGCTGGCTCTCGGTTTGCGGGATTACATCCACAAGTGCGGGTTTAAATCGGCCGTGCTGGGCTTGAGCGGCGGTATCGATTCGGCGCTCGTGGCGTGCATCGCTGTGGAGGCTCTGGGCAAGGAGAACGTGCGCGGGCTGTCGCTGCCTTCGCAATATTCCTCGCAAGGTTCGCTGGATGACGCGCGGATACTGGCGGAGAACCTGGGCATCCAGTATGACATCGTCACCATCAAAGAGCCTTTCGACGCGGTGCAAGACCGGATGAAAGCGGTGTTCGCGGGCAAAACGGAAGACACTACGGAAGAGAACATGCAGGCGCGCTTGCGCGGCGTGATTTTGATGGCGATGTCGAACAAGTTCGGCTCACTGCTGTTGACCACGGGTAACAAGAGCGAGCTGGCGGTGGGTTATTGCACGCTCTATGGCGACATGTGCGGTGGTCTGGCCGTCATTAGTGATGTGCCGAAGACGATGGTGTATCGCATCTCGGAATGGGTGAACCGCGAGAAAGAGATCATTCCGCGCGACACCATCACGAAGCCGCCCTCGGCCGAATTGCGCCCGGATCAAACCGATCAAGATTCGCTGCCGCCATACGAAGTGCTGGATGCGATTCTCGAGGCGTACGTGGTGCATCAGAAATCTCAGGCGGAGATCATCGCCAGTGGTTTCGCGGAAGATGTGGTGCGCTTCGTAGTGCGGCTCATCGACCTGAACGAATACAAGCGTCGTCAGGCCGCTCCCGGCTTGAAGGTGACGACGAAGGCCTTCGGCGTGGGACGCCGCATCCCGATCGCGCAGCGGTATCGCGAATGGTGAGGAGGTCGTGCGGTTTAATCGGCATTCGTGGGCGAGAACTGGCTTTGCGCGGTTCCTTGCCTTCGGCTAATTTATTTCCAACATGATTTCACGAGCAAAGTCGGAAGCATTATTTGACGAGTCGTTGCGGTATATCCCGGGTGGAGTGAACTCGCCGGTGCGGGCCTTTCGTGCCGTGGGCGGCAAACCGTTCTTCGTGGACCGCGCCAAGGGTTCGCGCGTGTGGGACGTGGACGGCAACGAATACCTCGATTACGTGGGCACTTGGGGCCCGGCGATCCATGGACATGCCTTTCCACCCATCATCAAGGCCGTGCAACAGACAGCGGAGCGGGGGACGAGCTTTGGTATCCCGAATCCACTAGAGCTGGTGATGGCCAAGCGCGTGGTGGAAGCCGTGCCGAGCGTGCAAAAGATCCGCATGTGCAGCTCGGGTACGGAGGCGTGCATGAGCGCGATCCGTTTGGCACGCGGTTTCACCAAGCGTGACAAAATCATCAAGTTCGACGGCTGCTATCACGGCCACGGCGATTCGCTTTTGGTGAAAGCAGGTTCGGGCGCATTGACGTTTGGTAATCCAGACAGCGCCGGTGTCCCCGCAGATTTCGCGAAACACACCATCGTGCTGCCTTACAACGATGAAGAGGCCATCAAGGCGGCGTTCGCGGCCAATGCGAAGGAGATCGCGTGCGTCATCGTCGAGGGTGTTCCGGCCAACGCGGGCCTGTATCTGCCCAAGCCCGGATACTACGAATTGATCACCAAGCTCTGCAAAGACAACGGCAGCGTCTTCATCTTTGATGAAGTGATGACCGGCTTCCGCCTGTCGCTTGGTGGTGCGCAAAAGATTTTCGGACTTACGCCTGATCTCTCCTGCTTCGGCAAGATCATCGGCGGTGGTCTGCCCGTGGGTGCCTTTGGTGGCCGGGCGGACATCATGGATTACCTCGCTCCGCTAGGCCCCGTGTATCAAGCAGGAACGTTGAGCGGGAACCCATTGGCGATGGCGGCGGGCATTGCCGCATTAGACGCGCTGGCCGATGGCAAAGCCTACGAACGTTTGGAATCGTTGGGCCAACAGCTTGAAGCGGGCATGAAATCGGCGGCGAAGGCAGCCAATATTCCTGTAGAATTCAAACGCATTGGCTCCATGTTCTGCGGCTACTTCACGGACAAGCCCGTATACAATCTGGCCGATGCGATGACGAGTGACCGGCAACGCTTCAACAAGTTCTTCCACGGCCTGCTGAACGAGTGCATCTATCTGGCTCCATCGCAGTTCGAGGCGGGCTTCATCTCCACGGCGCATACGCCGGAGGATATTGATAAGACGGTGCAGGTGGCGGCGAAGGTGTTCAAGACTCTTTGATTTCACTATGCGAATACTGGCATTAGATCACGGGACGGTGCGCATCGGCGTCGCGGTGAGCGATGAACTGAAGATGATGGCGCATCCGCTGGAGTTCATCCCGGCCGACCCGTTTGCAGATTTTCTCGTGCGCCTGAAGGAGATCATCCGCGAAAAGGAAGTGGAGCTGATCGTCATCGGCATGCCGCGCAATATGAATGGCAGTTACGGTCCGGCGGCGCTGAAAGTGCAAGTTTTCGTGGCGGCCTTAAAAGATGCGATTACCATTCCCATCAAGGCTTGGGACGAGCGGCTGACTTCCGTTCAGGCGAACAAGATTTTACGCGACAATAAGGTGCGCGGTGACAAGCGCAAGGAGCAGGTGGACAAGATGGCGGCCGCGATTCTGCTGCAAAGCTACTTGGATTCCGTGGGCATGGGCGCCTGAGCTATGACGGCCAGCGCGCCCATAGGAAAGCCAGAGACAGCGGACGAGATCAGCTCGCCAGACGCCGTCAAATTCAAGCTGGTCATCGCCTACGACGGCACCAACTATTCTGGCTGGCAGGTGCAGAAGACGGGCGTCGGTGTGCAGCAAAAGGTGGAAGAGGCCCTCGCCAAGATTTTCCCTACGCCCAAGCGCCTGTACAGCTCCAGCCGTACGGATACCGGCGTGCATGCTATGGGCATGGTGGCGCACGTGGAGATACCGAACGGTGAGTTGAAGATGGATGCGCGCAAGCTGCTGCTGGCTCTGAACGCGAATCTGCCATCGGATGTGAAGGTGATGTCAGCCAAGCAGGTCCCTGCTGATTTTCATGCCCGGTTCAACGCTTGCGGAAAACAATACCGTTACTTTCTCTGGAACCACTCGGCTTCCAATCCTTTGCTGCGTACACAAGTGTGGCATGTGCCGAAAGAGCTGAACCTCGCCGCTATGCGGGAGGCGGCCAAGCTGTTCGTGGGCAAGCACGACTTCAAATCCTTCGCCGCCAATCGCGATTACGAGATGGAAAGCACCGTGCGGACGATGCACCGCTGTGACATCCAGAAGAAAGGACCATTACTGACCTTCATCATCGAGGGCGATGGTTTCCTCTACAAGATGTGCCGGGGCATCGCCGGCACGCTGGTGCAGTTAGGGCAGGGGAAGATCGCCGTAGCGGACATCAAACACATCCTGGCTGCCAAAGACCGGCGCGTTGCCGGCATGACCGCACCCGCACATGGCTTGGTGCTGTGGAAGGTGTTTTATAAAAAAGGGTTTAAGGCGAAGCGTCCGAAGTCCGAAGCGGCGGACCTGGAGTAATCATTTGATTCGTTGATGAACATCGTTCTCTTACAGCCGGAGATTCCGCCCAATACAGGCAACGTTGCCCGGCTTTGCGCGGCTACGAAGACGCGCCTGCATCTCATCGAGCCCTTCGGTTTTCAATTGGACGACAAGCAGCTCAAACGCGCCGGCATGGATTACTGGCAGCAGGTGGATTGGCAGCGCTGGAAAAACTGGCCCGAGTTCGTCGCCGGACAAGCGGCCGACGCTCGCTTCTGGTTCATCGAATCGGATGGGCCCAAGCACTATGCCGAAGTGGCTTATCAGGCGAACGACTATCTGGTTTTCGGCCGGGAGACGGCCGGATTACCAAAGCAGTTGATCGAAGAGAATCGCGAACGGTGGCTGCGGATACCGATGTTTAACTCGGAATCCCGTTCACTGAACTTGTCCAATTGCGCTGCGCTGGTGCTCTTCGAAGCACTGCGCCAGCAAGGTTTCAACGGGGAGGTCTAACCGGCTAGCGGTTCATGCCTTGTTCGGCATCGCGGAGCAGCTTCAGCACATTTTCCGTTTTATCCACCTTCAGAAGTTCCTGGCGCAGTTTCGGCGCGCGCAGGAGACGACTGACGCGGGCAAGGAGGCGCAAGTGCTCGCTTACATTGGTAGCGACGAGCAGGAAGAAAACTTTCGCGGGGATACGGTCATCCGCGCCGTAATGCACACCGGTAGGATGACGGCCGAAGACGATGACAGCGCGGTCCACCATTCCGACAAGCGCATTACGGGCGTGGGGCAGGGCTATGCCTTCACCGATGCTGGTGGAGTGCAGATCCTCGCGTTCCTGCAGTGCGCGCAGAAGCGTTTGTTTGGCGGCCGGTTGTCCGACGATCTGCGGGATGTGATCGATCAATTCCGACAGGACGGCATCGCGGCTCGTGCCCCGCAACTGGAGCTGGATCGTGGCCGGGGTCAGCAAATCAGACAAAAACCATTCAGGTGCCGGAGTATCGCTCATGTGCCGGATATAGTATGAGGCGGCGGGAAAGCAATGAAGCAAAAATTGCTTTAAAAAGGTAGGTGGCCAAGGAATACCCCGAAATAATGAAGGAGGAGGAGCAGGGCATCCGCGGAATACCGCCCCAGACATTCAGCATATTTTTGGCTGTGGTAGGGCACACGATTAGATCGCTTACCACCGGGCATCTTGCCCCGACAAAAATACAGTGTCAGCGAAGGACGGTATTCCGCATAAGGTGCATCAATCTACCTGAACTATGCGGTAGAAGCGGCCTGGATAGTTTCCGGCCTGAGTGTCCACGAACTCGACGGCGTTGCCGATGGCGGTGAAAGCCTCGAGGGTCGTCCAGGTCGCCAGGTCCGTGGACGCCTGAATAAGATAGCTCCGGCCGGACTCAAGCTGCATGGGCAGGCGGAATTCGCCGCCCGTGTAAACCGTGTCCGGCTGCTGGATCTGCGGGGCATTGATGACGGTGATGGTGACGGGGGAGGAGGTGCGGGTGGCGCCGGAATTATCGGTGGCCTTGGCGGTGAGGGAGTATGTGCCGGCTTCGGCATCTGCCCAGACGACGCTGTAAGGAGCGGAAGTGTCCTCGCCGACTTTTGCCCCGTTCACGAAGAATTCCACTTTCGTGATGAAGCCGTTGTTGTCCGCAGCGCTCGCGGTGATGGTGACTTGCGCGGGAGCGGCGAGGCGGGTGCCTTCCGTGGGTATAGTGATGGCGACGGATGGGTCGGTGAGCGGATGGACGGTGACGGTGAGGGCTGCGGAGACGGTTCTCGTGCCGCGATTGTCCGTGGCCACGGCGATGAGTTGGTGGGTGCCGATTTGCAGGCCATTGACGGAGAAGGCGTAGGGTGAAGAGGTAATCGAGCCGAGCAGGAAGTCACAGGCGTAGAACTCGACTTTTGCCACGGTGCCGTCCGTATCCTCAGCGATGGCAGTCAAGGTAAACGCGGCGGGTGCGCTGTAAGAGGCGTTGTTCACAGGGGTGATGAGCGCGACGGTGGGGGCGGTGTTTGGCGACTGATATTCATACGCGCCAATGTCCACATTCGCGCCTTCGAGACGAGAGGCGGCATCCAGATCGGCCGGGCCGACGAGGAAGTTGTTGAAGCCGGCATCGAGGAGTGGCGAGGTGGAGAGCAGGCGATAGTTGAACTGCGCGTGATCGGCGAACTGCGGATCGACCGAGATGTCGCCCGTTCCAGGTGTCAAGACGTCGTAGTTGGCATTGGTGTTGCCGAAGATGCAATTGTTGCGACTCAACACGCTGGAACTGGCGGTGCCGATGCCGGAGGAGTTGAAGGCGATGATATTGTTCGCGTTGGTGGAGCTGCCGAAGCCCGCACCAAAGTAGATGCCGCCGGAGCCGGAGTTCGTGACAACGTTGTCCACGATGGTGTTGTTCGCGATGTGAATAGAACCGGCAAAGGTGCCGATGCCGCCGCCGCCGTTATCCGCGCGGTTGCCTACGATGAGGTTGTTCGCAATGGTGACAAAGGAGGAACCGAAATCCACTTGGATGCCCGCGCCGCCGCCGGACTCGGTCATGTTGTTGTTGATCACGTTGTTCGTGATGGTGGCCTTGCCGATGAGGAAAATCCCTCCGCCCTTGAAGCTGGCGACGTTATCACCGATGGAGTTGTTCGCGATGACGACCGGACCGGCTTCCGAGTCCGTAGCTGTGCAATGAATGCCGCCGCCCGTGTTCGGAGAAGTGGCGAGGCCGTTGATGATCGCGAAACCGTCGAGGCGCGTAGCATTGGTGCCGACGCCGATGGTGTTGTTGATCTTCACTACGGTGCCGCGCGTGAACTGCTCGCCGAAGGGCAGGGGCTTGCCACTGATGGTGGCCTGGCCAAAGCCATGGACCGAGATGCCCCCGAAGGAGATGCGCTCGAAGTAAGTGCCGCCCCCGACCATGACTTTTCCGCCGAAGGCGGTGACATCGATGGCCTTCTGGATGGAGAGCTTGGCGGAGTTCCAGGAGGAACCATCGTTGCTGGTTTTACCAGCGTGGCTCACGTAGGAGATGAGCAGTTGCGCAGTGAAATCGATGCCGGACTGGTTCGCACTATTAACGGTGATCGCTCGTGTGGATTCGTCCAGAGCGTAACCGTTGCGCGCGGCAGTGATGGTGTAGGTGTTGTTCGTGAGCACCAGGCGATACACGCCGTTGGCATCGGTGAATACAGTCTGGCCGGGGACGGAGACGGCGACGTTGGCAACCGGTTCACCTGGAATGGTATTGAACAGTGGCGGACCAGAGGAGGTGCTGCGAGTGCGGATGGTGCCGGTGATGTTGAAGGAATTCAGCAGACCAGTGAAATTCACTCCCGAGCGACTGCCAGCACCAACCGTCACCACCTGGCCTGACGGTGTGAAGAGGTGGTTCGCCTTGCTGGGGGTCACGGTGAAGGTGCCGGGGTCGGCGCTCGTGAGGATGTAGTCACCATTGGCATCGGTAGTGGTGGTGATGCTGGGAGCTTCGGCCAGCGCGACGGTCACGCCAGTCAAAGCAGCGCCAGTGGGATCGATCACCTTGCCGCTGATGGTGAGGGCGGGATAAGCGGTGACGGTGAAGTTTTTGCCGCTTAAGTCGGAGCCGGCCACGGTGATGTTGATGCTTTCGGCAGCGATTGTGTAATCATAGATCGGATGGGGTTGCTGGAAATCACGGCTGAGATACAGGGTGTAGCTGCCATCAGAAAGGACGAGGGTGAAGTCGCCGTTTGCATCCGTCAGCGCTGCTCCAGAGCCGGCGCCGGTGCCGCTGCGGTACGCCTTGATCAAGATGTCTTTGAAACCGTGACCGCCAGCATTTCGCACGGAGCCTTGGACACGATGGCCGGGAACGAAATCTAGCGGCGTGGGCGGTGTGTTAGGTTCATGATAGACGTTGATGACATGCAGCGGATCGAGATATATCGCCGGATAACTGACGCCGGAATAGCTCTCGTAGGTGTAAGCTGACGGGAAAAAAGGATCGATATCCCCATGCGTTGCCGAGACGGTGTAGTCACCGGTGAACAGCCCCTCGACACGATACTTGCCGGCGGCATCGGTATTCACGGTCACGCTGGGATTGTAGATGCTGGCGATGCTCACGGTGGCGTCGGCGACCGGTTGCCCGGAAGCATCTCGCACCGTGCCAGCGATTGAGGTCCGTTCCGGCACGGAACTCGCGAGATATGCGGCGAGGTCTGATTTCTGCGATTCCGTGATGACATGGCCCAAGTAGTTGCTGACACTGTTCACACCGCCCAGGACGTGATAAGGGAAGGTGAGAAATTCGCGGCCGATTTTATAACGGCTGCCGAGATAACCGGGATGGTCGTTCCGGCCGATCACACCGCCGTTGGCATCAGTAAGGAAGCCTGGCCACGTAGGATTACGACCGGGGTTTGGTCCATGGCAATGAGCGCATTTGCTATCGTAGATCGCCTGACCGCTGGTAAGGCTGACATTTGGGGCGCCGATGGGCACCAGCACGTGAAGGGTGACCGGAACGGAGGTAGTGTTGATACCCAGGTTATCCGTGACCACCGCGGTGATCAGCGTATTCGTCCGCGCGGCCACATTGTTCCAGGTGAAGCTGTAGCGCAAGGTGGTGTTGATCATTTCGGGCGTCGTGTCATTGCCGAGCAATTGGCCATCCGCATAAAACGCGACCTTGGTCACGCTCCCGTCCGGATCGGAGGCCGACGCGGTCAGTTCGATATTCGCGGGTGCCACGAAAGCCTTGTTGTTCATGGGCTCCAGGTAGTTCATCGGTTCGGTGAGTGATACGACGGGAGCGAGGTTGGCGGTGAAATTGACGGGCGGGAGGTATGGCTGCACGTTCGCTGTGTATTGGACATTTCCGTTCAGCCAGTACTTATCCTTCGTCACTGCTAGCTGTATTTGCGCCGGGGCAAAGGTCGCACCGGCCTTGCTGGCCTTGATGAAATAATCGCCTGCCTTGAGACCCGTGATGGAATAGGTGCCGTCCGGATTGCTCACTGCTGATTGCGTGGGCAGATAGCCGCTCGTCGCAGTGACCGTCACACCGCCCAAGCCCTGATTGGCGGCATCTTTGATCACGCCGTTGATGAGATAGGCCGTGGCGTCGAGGCTTGAGATGTAGAATGCGAGGTTGGTTTTGGAGAGGTCATTCAAGCTGAGCGCGTTGTTGTAGTGGTTTCCCTTGGAGTCGAGGATCAGCTTGCTCGCACCTGCACTGGGGGTGAACGACGGCGAGCTATGGCAACTGGCGCAACGCTGGGAATGTAATGTCTGGCCTGCTGCCAGATTCGGTCCTTGTGGCGCGGCCAAAACGTTCAGCGTCAACGCGCGCTCGGCCATGGCGCCGTTTTGATCGGTCAGGCGCAAGGTGAGGTTGAATGTTCCTGAAGCGGTCGGTGTGCCGGAGATCAACCCCGCTGAGGTGAGCGTCAGCCCGGCTGGCAGATTGCCGGTCTTGCTCCAAGCGCGCGGGGTAGTTCCTCCGGTGCCCGTCATCTGATAATTGTAGGCGATGCTGACGGAGCCTTCCGGGAGCGAGGCTGATGTGATCACGGGAGCATCATTCATCGTCAGGGCAAACTCACGCGTCACCATGGTGTTGTTTCCATCCGTGACTTTGACGGTGAAATTCGCGGTTCCCGTCATGGTGGTGGTGCCGCTGATGAGGCCGTTCGCCGAGTTGATCCCGAGTCCGACGGGCAACGCCCCACTCGTGATGGACCACACCAAAGTGCCGGTCCCGCCGGTCGCGTTGATGGTCTTGTTGTAGGCTTTGCCCGCTGTGGCGGCGGGGATGGGACTGGTCGCGGTGATGGTGAGCGCGTTGTTTATGGTCAAGGAAAACGCCTTGCTCGCAGTGGCACCATGGGCGTCCGTCACTTGTGCCGTGAAGTTAAATGTGTTCACCACGGTAGGCGTGCCGCTGAGGGTTCCGGTCGTGTCCAACATCAAGCCGTCCGGCAAGGTCCCGCTGATGATCGTCCATGATTTGGGTGAAGTGCCGCCGGTGAGTGTCAGGGCGTGGGAGTAAGGAAGTCCTGCGGAGGCGGCTGGCAGAGTGGCGGTGGCCGTGATCGTGGGGGTTGCATTGATCGCCAGCGTGAAATCTTTTTCCGCAGTGACACTCGCGCCATCCGTCACCTTGATGCGAAAGCTGGTGCTCTGCCCGGCGGTGGTTGGCGTGCCGCTCAATTCGCCAGTGCTTCCGTTGAGGCTCAAGCCATCTGGATAGGTTCCGCTTACTTTGGACCAGGTGAAGGCGGCTGTGCCATTGATGCGTTGAAAGGTGTGAGTGTAAGGACGAGTCACCGTGCCTCCCGGCAATGCTGAACCTGTGGTGATGGTCAACTCGGTGCTGAGGGAGACCGAGGCATATTTGCCATCATAGACCACTCCCAAAATCGTGCCGCTTGAATTCATGGAGATAACGGCGGAAGTCGTGACTACTCCTGTTTCGACCGTTTCCACTTCCCACGAACCGGTGGTCTTGTGGGCCACTCTCACGGCGAACGCACCACCATCGACCGATTCCAGATAGCAAAGATAAGGCACAGCCGTGACCGGATGGATGACCAGTGACAGGCGGTTTATGCTTCCGGCAGCATCTGCGGCGGTTTCGGCGGTCCAGACCCCGCCCGCAGCACGAGTGGCATACATCAGCGAGTTACCCTCCCGATAGACCAGGTGGGCAACATTGCTGGGATCGAACTTTAACGCGCTGACGGGTGACGAAATGTCGCTGATCGCGTCCTCCAGTTCACTCCAGACACCGCCTGTGCGAATGGAATACTTCGTCCGGTAGTTGTTACCGTTGGTATGTGAGTTAAAAACAATCGCCGGGATTCCGCTGCTGGTTAGTGCCAAAGATGAGTGTTCCCCGGTGAAGGGCAGATCCGGCCCTTCCACCAGCTCGGTGATCCAGTTCCCGCCCTCCTTCGTCGAGTAACTGTAATCCAACTGGTTTACCGTCTTGGGAGTGCCAAAGAAATCGAGGTAATTACCAGTGGAGAACGGCCCACCCCAGCCGATATGGGGTTTACCGGTCGCGTCGATGCCCAGATTGGGACTGCGGAGGCTGGGGTCAAAGATTGCCGCGGTGGCGTTGACCGTTTCCACGCTCCAAGTTCCGTTCAACGTGGCAAAGCCGACATGATTGTCCGCATCCACCAAGGCGATCTGGGCTTTTCCATTGGCCGGGTTGAACGCGAGGGCGGGCCGCTGGCCTGTCGCCTCCACTATCTGCGCTGTGGACCACGTAGAGCCGTTGAAGGTGGTGTATTTAACACCGACATTTTCGAATGCGATGGCAGGGTGGCCCGTGGCATCGAACGCGAGCGATGGTCGTTCACCGCCAACGCTCTGAATTGTCCATGTGAAGGAAGCGGCGTTGGCAGCGGTTTGGAAGAGCAGCAAGCCAGCGATGCAACTGATGGCTGAACGAAGAGTTTTCATAAGACTAAAAACTGTTTGGCAGATGAGTTTTTAGCAGCAAAGCCCTCCGCACGGCATGGGCAGGTGACGCCCACCATGGTGTTTCTGGCGATGAAGATGGGACCTGTCCCGCAACGGCTATTCAGCAGCGGGCGAGACACCGGGAGGAAGCTGACCGCGGTCCATGAGTTCCTGGATATCGCGGGCGATGGTACGGCGGGAAACTTTCAAGGTGCGGGAAAGCTGAGAAACATTGGCTGGTTGACCTTCGCGCAAGCGTTTCAGGATCTCCACCTGCCGGGCCAGCCGCGCGGCAAAGACACGTTCGGGATCCTTGGTGCTGAGCATCTCGGCCCGTTCGAGCGAGCGGATGCAGCGGACCGTTTCCGCCAGCCCGCATTCATCCAGCGCGCGGGCCACCGTTTCCCGCAGCACTTCAACATTAACCGGTTTCTCGATGAGGTAGTGCGCGGAGTAGGGCCCTTGCAAAGCTTGCAACTGGCCTTTGATATCCAGCGTGCCCGAGATGAGGATGATGGGCACATGGGCAAAATCGCTTTTGATGAGCGGGAGAAACTCCGTGCCCTTTTCGCCATCGGCGAGCTGGTGGTCCAGCAAGATGACGTCGGGCACTTCCTCCGCGATGAGTTTCATCGCCTCGGTGCCGCTGACGACGGTGAGGACGCGATAGGCCGCCAAAGACTTCGTGTAGAGACGCAGTTGTTTGGGGTCGTCCTCGATGGCCAGGATGGTGGCCTTCCACCGTTGTGTGCTGTCAGCGGACACCTGCTGACGATAGGAACAGCCGCAGGTTCCGCCAAGTGAAAAGGGGGATCACGCGGTTGTCATCGGGATGAAGATCCTGAACGTTGTACCTTTTCCAGCATCAGTTTCGAGACCCAGGCCAAACCCCTCAGACTCGGCGATGGAACGCACCATGGAAAGGCCAAGTCCGGTGCCTTTCTGGTTGATGGTATTCTTGGTGGTGAAGAAAGGTTCGAAGACGCGCGCCTTGATCTCAGGCGTCATTCCCGGCCCATTGTCGGCTACCACGATCTCGATCCACGCGCTGGCCTGCTTGGGGCGCAAGACCAGGCTGGCTGGCAGCATGGACACTTGATTGACACTGAGCCGCAACTCGCCTTTGTCACCCATGGCCTCGGCGGCGTTGACGATGAGATTCAACAAGATCTGGTCGATCCGGGAACGCACGCACATGACTTTGCGGGTCGGAGTCTCCAGTTCGAGACGGAGCTGGATGCCTTGCAGGAATTGCTGGCGCAAGAGCAGGGCGGTTTCACGCACTGCTTCGTTCACTGAGAAGGAAGTCCGTTCCGCCGATTCGCGGCTATGGCCGAGCATTGAGCGGACGAAGGCTCGTCCTTGGGCCACCGATTGGTTCACCAGTTGGGCGTTCTCTTCCAGATCGGCATCGCCTTTCGTGCGTTCGGCAGTGAGATCGTTGGACATGCCGATGACGGAAAGGAGGTTGTTGAAATCATGCGCCACACCGGCGGCCAAGGTGCCCAGCGCCTGCATCTTGTGGCTGTGCTGCAATTCCGCCTGGGCCCGCATGAGCGCTTCATTGCGCCGGGCCGCCATGGTTTCGAGCTCGAAATAACTGGTGAGCAAGCGCCGGTGGTAACGCTGGGTCAGCGCGCCCATGGCCAGCGCCAGCACCAGACCGCCCAGGATCAGCGTAACCAGACTTCCCGAGGCGGAACCTGCGCCGAGCAGAAAGCGGGGCGACGGAGAAGGACCAACCGGAGCCGCCGGTGCGTTCCACGCGGCTGAAGCCTTCAAAGGCTTCTTCCAGTCCAGCCCCAAGGCCAGCATCTCCTGATCAAGCTGTTGCAAGTCATACAGGTAAACCCGGCCCGCCAGCACCGCCAGCCAGCGTCCATCCGGGCTGCTGCGCAACCACTCGATCTTTCGTTCACTCGGCACGGTGAAATTGGCCAGCACTTGCAACGAATCGATCGCCACCAGTTGCACACTGTTGAATGAATGGTTCCACGCCACGGTTTTTCCATCAGGGAGAAAAGCCATCCGCCCGACGTTTTGCTCGCCTTCCTCGCGGGAGAATGTTTTCAACACGGCATTGGAAGAGGTGTGCCAAAACGAATGCCCGGAGACACTGCTGATCACCAGCCATTGACCATCCGCGGTATAACCGACATCGGCATCGAGCGAGGGGATTTGCTGCAGCGTTTTTCCCGTGGCGGCATCCCATATTCGCACGCCCACACCATCCCATGTGCCGGTCGCGATCCGCTTTCCATCGGGACTGAAGGCCAATGTGTCCAAGCCTCTCTGTCCCGAGAAAACGAGTGGCGGTGTCTCCTTCTCCAGATCATACAGATACGCAGAGCCATTGTTTCCGCCCACCAGTAAGCGGTTGCCCGGGCGATCAATCGCCACCTTGATCGGCTTGGTTTCGGGAGGCACCGACACCAAGGTTGGCTCGCCTAGTTGCCCCTCGATTTTCCCCTCCGCGTTCGTAGTGACCAGCCAAGGCCAACGCCGCACCCCACTGGTGCCGCTGGTGATGATCTCACGGCCATTGGGGTGAAACAAAACGGACCGGCCATCAACCGCCTTTCCCCGCGCGACCACCCAGTTCAACGTCATATCCCAGACGAATAATCCGTCCATGTTGACGCACGCCAGCCAGCGCGAATCCGGGCTGAACCGGCCGTCAGAAAGTTGTGCACCGATGCCCACCGGACCCGCCAGGCGTTGCATGACGGGCCGATTGGCCACCACCCGCAGACTGACTCCCTGGCTGGGGCGCAACAGCGCCAGTTTTTGGTCGTCAGGGCCGAACTGAACCCCGTAGCCATGCGACAGATGGCGGAGTGATTGTCCCAGCCAGGGATAAGGACTCCACCAAAGCGTCTCCCGGCTTAGAGAACTGGAGACCAACGTGTCGCCACTATGGCTGAAGGCCACGTAGATCACCGGCAAGGTGTGGCCGCGCAAGATATGCCAGCGCACCACTTCATCTTCAAACGTGGTGGCATCCCAGAGATACACCTCCCGGTTCTGTCCGGCAGCCGCCAGCGCGAGGCCGTCATCACGCCAGGCATGATGGTTGAAAAAAGCCTGCAGGCTGTTTCCTTCCAGAGTGACGACCCTTCGTCGCGTGACGTAATTCCAGACCTCAATGGTTTTGCCGGTGATCAGGGAAACCCACGGATGCTTGGGATGAAACGCCGCATGAGACAGCCGCTCAAACTGCGGCAGGCGGGCAACTTCGGTTCCGGTGCTTAGGTCGTAGATGACACCCACACCCTCCACCCAGGCGAAGAGTTTGCTGCTGTCGGCTGAAAACGCCACCGGTATGTGCATGCCGGGGCTGATTCCGCACCGAGTTTCAAAGATGCATTTCTGCTTTTTCCACTCGTGCACGCTCAGGCGGTCATCGTGCTGGATGGCGAGATATTCGCTGTCCGGACTCCACACCACCGGCCCTTTCACCACTTTCCCTTTACCGGGCAATTCCCAGATGATTTTGCCGTCATCGAATTGCGCGCATTGCACCGTGCCGTTCCGGTGTGAACGGGTGATATATTTCAAACTCGGATCGATGGACAGGCGGGTCGGATCACGCTGCTCCGCGCCCAATGTTTCCGGTATGAACTCCCGAAAGGTCTCCTCCGCACCGACATCGGATATACTGAGCGCGGCGATCGCTTCATCACGCAATTCCGGTGAGGCACGTCGTTTGGCCGCCTGGCTGATCGCTTGCAAGGCTTCCATGCGTGCGCCCGGTTTGCTGCTTTGCAGCACGGCGTTCGCGTGGGCTATCTGGGATTGCCAGAGGGCTTCTTCCACCCGTGCCTGTCCCGCCACGATATGGGCCGAAATTTCCGCCACTTTCTGGGTTTGCCGGTAGGAATGATGCGCGAGCCAGACGGCGACGATGGCCAGCACGAAAGTGAACAGCAGCACGCCCTTGCCCGCGAGCTGGGCCCGGCGCAGCTCCCGTTGGATGACCGCACGGCGTGTTTGCAGTTCCGCATCGCCCGGTTGCAATGGCTGTTCTTTCAAGACATGGGCAGGCTAGCAAACCGGTGAGTTTATGGACAGTGGGCATTTGACGCGCAGGCGGTGATAGCTGGGAGCAGTCGGCACTGAGGAATAAAGTTCCCGTTGCCAAGGGGCGGGTGGGTGCTTTAGGGTCTGCGGCGGTCGGGCGCTTGGCGCAGTGGCTAGCGCAGATGCCTTACACGCATTTGGTCGGGGGTTCGAGTCCCTCAGCGCCCACCATCTTCTTTTTCTGCGCTTCATGGGTGGCAATGGGCGTGTCAAATTCGCTTTGTTCTCAAAGGAATATCAGGATGGCGCTCCAGTAAACCAGCAGCAGAGCAATTTTGCCTCTCAACCACACTTTGTCCGCTGCTTCGAAAACTACCGTGTGACCAATAAATGCGCCGACGCCGAGATAGAAAACGGCGGTCATCACTAGGTTGTAGGTATACGCCGCATGCTCGCCCGGCTTGGCCTGCCCCATTAGCGCATCGGAATAACCATAGTAGCGATGAACTGCCAGCATGATCAAAAAGGGCACGAGCAAAAGAAACCCAGTCCACCGTGACTGGAGAATGGCTTTTAATTTCAGGGTGCTGGCGATCACAGCTTTGTTTTTACAAGCCGCCGGGTTGGATGATTCTCAGCGGCTAATGCAGTTTTAACACAGAATGCCTGGCCGCAAACCACAAAACTCCGGGGCAGAAATCTGACTGGCAATTCTATGCCGCTCTGCGAAGGTCGATTCATCACTTTGTACCGATCCATGTTTAGCCGAAGTCACATCTGGTTGCTGTTGCTGGGCGTATTGTTTGGCGCTGTTGCTTCGCCTCGGGCGACTGCGGCGGCCGATCCCAAGCTCCAACCTTTCTTCAAAGAGCATTGCCTGAAATGCCATGGTCCGGAGAAGCAGAAGGGTGAGTTGCGCCTGGATACGCTTGCGCCGCCTTCAACCGATAAAAAGAACCAAGAGGTGTGGCGCAAGGTGGTGGAGGCGATCGAGTCGGGCGACATGCCACCGAAGAAAGAAGCGCGTCCGGCTGCTGCTGAAGTGGCGCAAGCCTTGCACAGTATCAGTGATTCGCTCGCCAAGGCACCAGGAGCGCGTCCGCTGGCGCTCCGGCGCATGAACCGCGTGGAGTATGAGAACACGCTGCATGACTTGCTGGGTATCGATATCCCACTCGCGGATCTCTTGCCTGAAGACGGCAGCGTGCAAGGCTTCGACAATGTGGCCGATGGACTCAGCATCTCGCCGATCTTGATGGAGCGTTATCTGGAGGCGGCGGATGTGGCGTTTGAATCTGTGATCCGCCGCATCAAGCCCTTGCCGCCCGAGGCCCGGCGCGCGGTGATGATGCAGAACAAGGACAACATCGATTCCGTGGACAAGAAAAAGGGCGGCACGATCGAAGTGGAGAATTCCTTCGTGAAGTTCGCGCCCGGCTGGCCGCCGGCACGCTTAGATTCCGCGCATCCGATCGAAGAGGGGATTTACCGTTGCCGCATCGCCGCGTGGCCGCATGAGCCGGGCGCACGAACCTTGGCGGTCGCTATATATGTCGGGCCGTTGTTCGGTCCGGGCAAGCTGCGTCCGATGGGCGTATTCGATGTCACGGGCACACCGGCGGAGCCGCGTATCATCGAGTTCACGGCGCACCTGATGGAGGGTGAGGCCATGCACATCGTGCCGCGCATCTATCCAGAACACATCACGTATCGCGACAAACACGAGGCGCGTCCCGGCATCGGTCTTGTGTGGGCCGAGACGTATGGGCCGCTGGACCAAGATTTTCCGTCACCTGCGCAACGCCGGCTCTTCGGCGACAGCCCGACGATCTCCATGGTGGAGGGTGACCCCTTCTACATGCGGCATCGCAAAGGCATGAAGAAGAGCACGGTCGAGTCCTCGCAACCGGCCATCGATGCCGAGCGCATCATCCGGGACTTCGCCCCACGCGCCTTCCGTCGTCCGGTGGAGAAAGCGGTGGTCGATTCCTTCGTGAAACTCACGCTGGACCGTTTGACCGAAGGTCGCACCTTTGAGCAATCCATCCGCGCCGGTGTCTCCGCCATCCTGTGCTCGCCTTACTTCCTGTTGTTGAATCGCGAATCAGTGGTGGACGATTACACCGTCGCCTCACGCCTTTCCTACTTCCTCTGGTCCACGCTGCCGGATGAGCAACTCATGCAATTGGCTGCCAAAGGCCAGCTTAAGAACGCCAAGGTGCTGCACGCCCAGGTGGAACGCATGATCAACGACCCGCGTCGCCAGCGTTTCGTGGAGAACTTCACGGGCCAATGGTTGAACCTGCGCGATATCGAATTCACCACGCCCGATGCGAAGCTGTATCCGGAATTCGAACCTTTGTTACAGGAAGCGATGCTGGGCGAATCTCGCGGTTTCTTTACCCACATCCTGACGAATGATTTGAGCGTCGCTAATTTCATCGACTCCGATTTCACAATATTGAACGAACGCCTCGCGCGCCATTACGGCATTCCGGAGGTGAAGGGGCATGAAAACTTCCGCGTGGTGCCCCTGCCGAAGGACAGCATCCGTGGCGGTGTGCTGGCGCAAGCCGCGGTCTTGAAGGTCACCGCGAACGGCACGACTACTTCACCCATCCTGCGCGGTGCGTGGGTGCTGAACAAGATCATGGGGCAACCCTCACCACCGCCTCCTGCTGGTGTGCCTGCCGTGGAACCGGACATCCGTGGCGCCACCACGATCCGTGCACAATTGGACAAGCATCGCGCAGATGAATCCTGTGCCCGCTGCCATGTGCGCATCGATCCGCCGGGCTTCGCGATGGAAGTGTTTGATCCCATCGGCGGCAATCGCGAACGGTATCGCTCCTTGGGCGAAGGCGAGAAAGTCAAAGACCAGCGCTACAAACTGGGCTTGAAGATCGAGACTGACGGAACCACACCCGATGGCAAAGCCTTCGCCAATTTCATCGAATACCGTGAGTTGCTCCTCGCTGATCGTGAACGTATCGCTCGCGCCATCGCGGCGAAACTGCTCGTTTACGCCACTGGCCGCCCGGTCACTGCGGCTGATCGCACGGCCTTGGATAACATCGTGACCGCGTCGCAAAAAAAAGACCTCGGGCTGCGATCCATGATCCACGCCGTGGTGGACAGCGAACTCTTTCAGCAACCTTAAGCTTATCATGAAATCCACTGCCTTGAATCGCCGCACGTTCCTTCGCGCCACGGGTATCGCGCTGGGCCTGCCGTTGCTGGAGAGCATGATGCCCACATCCGCTCGCGCCGTGGCCGTGCCCGATGTGCGCCGCATGGTGACGATCTGTGCGCCCTTGGGCATCCACACGCCGTTCCTGGTGCCGCAAAAGGCGGGCAAGGATTACGAGGTCACCTCTTACTTGGAGCCGCTGCAGCCGTTGCGGAACAAGTTCACCGTTCTCTCCGGCTTGGCGCATCCAGACGTGGATGGCGGCCATTCGGCGGAACAAAGTTTTCTCACGGGCGCAGCACATCCAGGCCAGCCGAGCTTCAAGAATACGATCTCCGTGGACCAGTACGCGGCGGAACGCATCGGGCATCAGACGCGCGTGAGTTCCATCGTCCTCTCGGCGAATGGCGCGGGCTTGTCCTATACGCGCTCGGGCGTTCGCATCCCGCCAGAGATGCGGCCCTCGAAACTCTTCGCCCGCCTCTTCCTCGAAGGCACGAAACAGGAGAAGGCCTCGCAGATGCGTCGCATCAAGGACGGCCAGAGCATCATGGACTTGGTCAAGGAACAGACCGGTCAGATGAACCGCTTCCTCGGGCGCGAAGATGTGCAGACGCTGGATCAATATTTCACGAGCGTGCGGGAATTGGAGCAACGCCTCGTCAAGGCCGAGGAATGGGCGAAGCTGCCCAAGCCCAAGGTGGAACAGAAGCCGCCCACGGACATCGAGGATCGTGCGGATTTCACCGGGCGTATGCGCCTGTTCTACGATCTGATGTTCCTCGCCATCCAGACGGATTCATCCCGCCTCATCACCTTTTGTGGTGCGGGTGGAAACGAAGTCGTGTCCCTGCAAGGCGTGGATGATGGCTGGCACAATCTCAGCCATCACGGCAAAGATCCAGAGAAGCTCAAGAAGCTCGCCATCATCGAGAAAGAAGAGATGCGGCTCTTCGGCGAATTCATGCAGAAGCTCGAGTCTGTCCGCGAAGGTGAGCACACTTTGCTGGATCAAACCACGATCATGCTGGGCTCCAACCTTGGCAACGCCTCCAGCCATAATAATACGAATCTGCCGATGATCACGGCGGGAGGCCGGTTCCAGCATGGCCAGCATCTGGCTTTCAATGCGGATAATCCGCCACCCTTGTGCAATCTGTTCGTGTCCTATCTGCAACACTTGGGCTTGGAAGTGGATGCCTTCGCGACGGGCTCAAAGCCACTGGATGGATTGAAGCGGGCATAGAAAACGCGCTCCCATCATAGGAGCGCGTTCGGTTGGTTGGGGTTGTGGGTCTGGGCTAATTAACGGATTTCAATACGTTCGCGTTCGATCGTTTTGGATTCCGGCACGAGGAAGGATTCGGAAGGATCAAGCACCATGACGGTGGTGATCTTTTCCTTCACGCCGACCTTGGCTTCGTCATGGAGACAGACGATGTCGCCAGACTTCAGGGTTTGCACCTTCACGATCTCATCGCCTCTACGGACGATCAGGTTTTCACCCACAGCAATGGGTTGGCCATTCACGACGAGCGTGGTCTCATTCACCTGGCTGACGCGCGCATGCTTGTGCGGACAATCCTTATCGTGGAATGAAACCTTTTCGCGAACGATGGTCTGTTCCTTCACCGCGACGGTGGGCGTCTTGCTGGTGGAGAGGATGGCTATGCCGGCGATCTCACCGGAGCCGATATCGCCCTTGCCACGATCATCGAGGCAGACGGTGTCGCCGACCTTGACGTCGCTGATTTTGGCTTGAACGCCGCCTTTCAGCACGCGAGTGGTTTTGCCGACTTTGTAGGGTTTGTCATCCACGGAAATCATTTCCGCAGTGACGACAGAAACCTTGCCATGCGGCTTTTTGCAGTCGGCGTCATGGTCGGCGCGGGCCACAGTAGCGGACATAAGTCCGGCAAGGATCAGGGTATAGATGGTTGTTTTCATAATCTGTTTCTTCAGCGCATGGGATGTGCCAGAAGTGGCGTAAGCGAAAAGGTTGTTCCACGCCAAACACTTACAGAAAGAGTGGGGATGGCCGAAAGGCCCTAGCGGAGGGTGTTGGACATGAAAATTGCATCTAACACCTGTGCACTTTACGGGGGAATTGGCTGATTTAGCCCAATATCTCGAAGAATCGGTGGTTTTCAGCGCACTCCCGTAGCAAGTGGTTGAAGCTGTGCTATCTTCGGGCGTTCCGGCGGCGTTGACTTCGGGGGCGAGGGCTTTCTATCGTCGGTGCAACAAAGCTGATTTGCATGCTGTTATTTCGCACACGATCATCCGCACCAACGCCACGCCATCGGGTGGTGGTCACGGGCATGGGCATGGTGACGGGATTGGGTGCAGGCAAGGAGATCAACGAGGCGGGTTTTCGCGAGGGGAAAACGGCTTTTTCGCCGGTAACTTTCTTTGATGTTTCCAAGCAACGAGTGAAGACAGCGGCACAGGCGATTGTGCCGGAGCAAAGTCCCAGTAAGCGCATCGCGACGAAACAATGGCGGCGGATGGACCGGGCTTCGCGGTTATTGTTCATCGCGGCGGAAGAGGCGTGGGCGCAAGCGGGATGGCAGAGCGGAGAGCGCTTGCCGATGGTGCTGGGGACGACGAGTGGGGGGATGAATCTGGGCGAGGCATTTTATCGGCAAGCCATCACGACACCGGAGAAGTCCCACGGACAGGCCACGCGGGTGGTGCAGTATCAGGCGCAGCGGCAGGTGCTGGACATCGCGGAGGCATTGGGGTTTTCCGGGCCGGTGACCTTGATCGCGAATGCGTGCGCCTCGGGCGGTAATGCCATCGGGCAGGCATTTGAGATGATCCGGTATGGTGATGCTGAGCGTGTGTTGACGGGCGGCTACGATGGTTTGTGCCAGTTGGTGTTTTCAGGATTTGATTCCTTGCAGGCGCTTTCAACTACGACGTGCCGACCGTTTGATGCGCAGCGTGATGGGCTGGCATTGGGTGAGGGTGCGGCAGTGCTCACGTTGGAATCGTTAGAATCGGCAGAGGCGCGTGGCGCGAAGATTTTAGGCGAGGTGGTGGGTTATGGTGCGGCGACGGATTCGCATCATCTCACGCAGCCGCATCCGCGAGGGGATGCGGCGCTGAAATCAATGGAAGAAGCCACACGAGTGGCGGGCATCACGCCGGAGCAAGTGGGCTATATCAATGCGCATGGCACGGGCACGCCAATGAATGATGGGGCGGAAGCACACGCGATTTCGCGTTGGGCGGGTGAACACGCGGCGAAGATGCGGGTGAGCTCCACGAAGGCGAGCATCGGACATCTGCTGGGTGCAGCGGGTTCGGTGGAGGCGGTGATCTGTCTGCAAGCGTTGCATGGGCAATGGCTGCCACCGATGCGCGGCACGCAGACGGCTGACCCGGCGTGTAAATTTGAATTGGTGCGGGAACCCGCGACGGCAAAGTTTGAGTATGCGTTGAGCAATTCGTTCGGCTTTGGCGGAGCGAATGCGACAGTCATCTTCCGGAGGTGGTCATGAACATTATCGCTGCAGGATGGGGTTCGGTATCGCCCGCGGGATGGACGGCCGCGGAACTGAGCGCGGCGATGGTGAAGGGAGAGGCGTTGCCGGTGGAAGAATTTGTACGCCAGGGCACGACGAAGACGCTGCGTGCGCGTAAGGTGCCGAAACCAGCGGCACGACAGGCATATCTGGCGCATCCGCGTTTACGGCGGACCAGCCCGATCAGTTCTTTTGCGATGTCGGCGGCATTGGAGGCTATCGGTGCGGACCGGGCGTTGATCGAGAAGGGCGAGTTGCGATTGGGCGTGGTATTTTGCGTGATGTCCGGCTGCGTGAATTATTCGCGGCGGTTTTACGATGAGGTGTTGCGCGAACCCGCCACGGCGAGTCCGCTGGTGTTTCCGGAAACGGTATTCAATGCGCCCGCGAGTCATTTGGCGGCGTTGCTGGGGGCGACGGGCATCAACTATACACTGGTGGGTGATCCGGGCATGTTCCTCCAAGGGTTGGCACAGGCGGCGCAGTGGCTGCAACGAGGCGTGGTGGATGCGTGTGTGGTGGTCAGTGCGGAAGAGAGTGACTGGCTGACGGTGGAGGCGAGCGCGCTTTTCGAACCCGGTGTGGTGGTGAGTGAGGGGGCGGGGGCGATCTATCTAAAGAATGGTGAGGCTGGGGGCGTGGCGCTGGAGGCGGTGACGGATGCGTTTTCGTTCAATGATCGCGCCAGCAAAACACTTGCGGCGGCGCAGATGCAGACGGAGCTTTCGCAGACCGGCAGTGCGGACTGGCTATGCGACAGCCGCACGGGCAGTGTGAGAGAAGATTTTGCGGAGAGCGAAGCGTGGTCCAGTGCGATGATGCCGCGCTGGTCGGTGAAGAAGATTTTGGGCGAAAGCTTCGCGGCAGCGAGTGCGTGGCAATGTGTGCTGGCGTGTGAGCGGATCGCGAGCCAGTCTGCAAAAGCAGCGCATGTGAGCGTGGTGGGGTGCAATCAACAGGCGATCGGGGCGCGATGGGTGAAGGCATGAATCAACGAATCATTTTGGTGACGGGTGCGAATGGCGGGATGGGGCGTGCCATCGCGCGCGAGTTTTTGTCGCACGAGGCAAATGCGTTTGTCTATCTAGGCGTGAACCGGCAGCGGGAGCATTCGGAGGTGTTGGTAGAGGAGTTCCGAGGGCGTGCGGAGATGATCGCGTTGGATGTGACTTCAGGCGTGGCCTGGAAAGAGGCGGTGCAAACTATCACGGCCAAGCAGGGACGTTTCGATGTCCTCGTCAATAACGCGGGGATGCATGAGGATGCGTTGCTGGCGACGATGTCCGATGAAGCGTGGCGGAAGGTGCTGGCGACGAATCTGGATGCGACGTTTCTCGGCTGTCGCGCAGTGATCCCGACGATGATGGGGCAGCGTAGTGGACGCATCGTGAATGTGTCATCGTTGAGTGCTTTGCTGGCGCCTGCGGGTCAGGCGAATTATGCGGCGGCGAAAGCGGGGGTGGTGGCGATGAGTCAATCGCTGGCGAAAGAAGTCGCACGGGCAGGCATCACGGTGAACAGCGTGTGCCCTGGGTATATCGAGACGGAGGCTTTGTCCGCCATGGATGCGGAGGCGAAGAAGGCGGCGGCGGGACGGATACCGATGCGGCGCTTGGGGAAGCCGGAAGAAGTCGCCGCGGTGGTGAGATTTTTGGCGTCGCCGGAAGCGAGCTATGTGACGGGGTCGGTGGTGAAGGTGGATGGAGGGATTCTTTAGAAGAGGAAACATCGAACATCGAACTCCCAACGTCCAACATCGAAAGGCAGGCACCCCTCATCCTCAATCCTTCTCCCCTCCGAGGAGAGAAGGACGAACGGCGGCGGGCATTTGACGAGGTTTAAATTTTTGAATGATTCGGAAGTTGATTTTAGGGCAAAGGTGGCTTCTGTTGGCGGTGGAAACCGTGGGGATTAATTGAATGCAAACGAACGCTGAGATCAAACAACGGATCAAACAGTTGATGGTGGAAAACCTGATGCTTCAGGTGACGGTGGAGGAAATCGGGGATGAGCAGCCGCTCTTTGGTCCCGAAAGTCTCGGGCTGGATTCGGTGGATGCCCTCCAACTGGTGGTGGCGCTGGACAAGAATTTCGGACTCAAGATACCCGACCAGGCGGCGGCCAAACAGATTTTGACGAGTGTGAGTGCGATGGCGGATGCAGTGGAAAAACATCTGGCGGCGAAGGGCTGATTCGGTTTAAGTCATGGCCAGCCCATGAACGCCAATATCGATTCCACAAGCTCACGCCGCGATTTTCTCAAAACCACCGCTTTGGCCGCTACGGCCGCGGCGTTGGTCACCCCTTCACTGGCTTCGGCCCAACAGAACAAACCGACGAAGGTGAAGCTGGGCTTCGATAATTTCTCCATCCGCAATTCCAATTGGAAGGCCGGCAAGGTTCTCGAATATGCGGCAGACCAGAAGGTGGATGTTGTTCTTTTCTCTGACCTCGATGTTTACGAGAATCACACTGAGGCCTACCTGAAGGACTTGAAGAAGAAGGCGGATGATCTGGGCATCGAGATCCAAGGTGGGACGGGAAGCATTTGCCCGACGTCCAATACTTATGCGCAGGTGAAGAAGTGGGGCACTTCGGAGGAGCATCTCAAGCTGACGATCAAGATCGCGAAGACGCTGGGCTCGAAGGTGGCGCGTTGCTATCTCGGCAATGCGCGGGACCGGGCCTCGGAGGGTGGTATTGAGGCGCGCATGAAAGATACGGCGGCGGTGTGCAAAGCGGTGAAGAGTTACGCGCAGGATAATGGCATCAAGATCGCCATCGAGAATCATGCAGGGGATATGCAGGCGTGGGAGTTGCAGACGTTGATCGAGGAGGCGGGCAAAGATTACGTGGGTGCGACGATTGATCCGGGCAATGCGACTTGGACGATGGAAGATCCGCATGTGAACCTGGAAATCCTCGCACCTTACGCGGCGTGTGCGGGCATCCGGGATTCCATCGTGTGGGAGACGCCGAATGGGGCGAATGCCAAGTGGGCAGCGGTGGGCGAAGGCGTGGTGGATATGAAGGCGTATCTGAAGCGGTGGGTGGAGGTGTGTCCGGGCGTGCCGGTGACGTTGGAGATCATCTCGGAGTATGCGAAGCAGCATGACTATTTGAAGCCGGAATTCTGGAAGGTGTTCCCGAAGGTGCGTCCGTATGAGTTCGCGCGGTTCACGACGCTGGCGCGGAAGGGCAAGCCGGTGGAATCGTTCAAGGGTTCGGGCAAGGAACAGGCTGATTACCAAAAGGCGGAACTGGAGCGGAGCATTAAGTATTGCAAGGAGCTGGGGTTGGGGTTGAAGAGTTAACCGCAGATGGGCGCAGATAAACGCAGATAGGGGGAAGGACCGCTATGAGCAATCCCGATGTTGAAGCGGAAATCACCATGCTTCCGACCGTCGATGGCGGACGAGCGACTGCCGCATTGACGGGTTACAGGCCCGCTCACAAGGTTCGCGACGATTATTTCACGACAGGTATGCATCAGTACATTGGCTGCGACGCAGTGTTGCCCGGCCAGACTGTTCGTGGGACCATCACGTTTGTTACGCCAGAGGCATATCCACATTGTTTGTGGGTGGGGCGTGTCATTGACATTCAGGAGGGCAGCCGAGTTGTCGGTCGTGCTCGAATCACCAAAGTTATGAATGTGCTACTTGAGGCTGCCGCAGTCTAATCAGTGCGAGTGCAGAGGTAGTCACAAAAAATGATATAGGTATGGTTCAACAGGTTTTTACACATACGCATCGGGTGACGTACGCGGATTGTACGGTGAGGAATCATGTGTATTACGGGCGGTTCCTGGATTTTCTGGAGGAGGCGCGTGGGGAGTTCTTTCGTTCGTTGGGTACTACGTTTCTCCAATACGAAGAGCAGGGCGTTATTTTTCCGGTCTTGGATGTGCAGTTGAAGTATCGCGGCCCAGCGCGGTACGACGATGTGTTGAAGATCGAGTTGTGGATCGCGGAGATGCGGTCGGTGAAGGTGATGTTCGCGTATCGAGTGCTGAATGCGGAGGGCAAGCTTTTGGTGGAAGGGACGACGATTCATGCGTGCACCAGCACGGCGGATAAGCCGATGCGGATACCGGAGGAATTGGCGGGGAAGCTGGAAGTATTTGTGGCGAGTGAAGAAAAGAAGTAAGGGCGGGGAAACATCGAACTTCCAACTCCGAACATCGAGAGGGGAAGTTAGCGGCGGAGGTGTCCGCCGGAGGAAGGAACTGACGGCAGGTGTTTATGTGGTTTTGTTATCTGCTTTTGCTTAGGGATATTGCTGCGGGCGAGGCACCCGCGCTCCATCGGTGTGACAGGGTGGCACAGTTCTAGTGTGACACCTCTTGGTGAAGTGGGACATTTTGTCTCACTTTTAGGAGTGGTTGAGGTGGTTTTGGAGGGTTGTTATCTATCTATCCTGTTGGATTTCAGTTGGTTGTGACTATTTCTGAGGAGCTGGCACCGGGGCTGCTACTAGATTCTTGAATTTCTTAAGTTAAACGAACTATGGCAAAAGTATTAGGCATCGACTTGGGTACGACGAACTCCTGTATGGCGGTGATGGAGGGTGGCGAGCCGTCAGTCATGGAGAATTCTGAGGGTAAACGCACAACGCCGTCGGTGGTGGCGTTTGCGAAGAACGGGGAGCGGTTGGTGGGCGATGCAGCGAAGCGTCAGGCCGTCACGAATCCGCGTAATACGATTTATTCCGTGAAGCGTTTCATGGGCCGCAAGTTCAATGAGGTCCAGGAAGAGTTGAAGCGCGTGCCTTACAAGGTGGTTGCCGGTCCGAATGGCGACGCTTGTGTGGAAGTGGAAGTGGAAGGCAAGCCGAAGCAATTCAGCCCGCCGGAAATCTCCGCGATGATCCTCGCGAAGCTGAAGTCCGACGCGGAGACGCGTCTGGGTGAGACGATCACGCAAGCGGTCATCACGGTGCCTGCCTATTTCAATGACTCGCAACGTCAGGCGACGAAAGACGCCGGACGCATCGCGGGTCTGGAAGTGTTGCGCATCATCAATGAGCCGACGGCGGCCGCGCTGGCTTACGGTCTGGACAAGAAGAAGGATGAGAAGATCGCGGTGTATGACCTCGGTGGTGGTACGTTCGACATCTCCGTGCTGGAAATCGGCGACGGTGTGTTCGAAGTGAAGGCCACGAACGGCGACACGCACCTGGGTGGTGATGATTGGGACAACCAGATCATCGACTGGATCCTGGACGAATTTAAGCGGGAGAGCGGTGTGGACCTGCGCAAGCAGCCGGACGCCCTGCAACGCATCAAGGAAGAGGCGGAGAAGGCGAAGATCGCCCTGTCCAGCACGCAGCAGTATGACATCAGCCTGCCGTTCATCACGGCGGATGCGAGCGGCCCGAAGCACATCAGCTCCAAGCTGACGCGCGCCAAGATGGAGCAGATCTGCGACAGCCTCTTTGAACGCACGATCACGCCGACGAAGAATTGCTTGAAGGATGCGGGCATCACGTCGGACAAGATCGATGAACTGGTTTTGGTCGGTGGTATGACGCGCATGCCGCGGGTCGTGGAAACGGCGCGCACGCTGGTGACCAAGGCTCCGCATCAAGGTGTGAACCCGGATGAAGTGGTGGCTGTGGGTGCAGCGATCCAAGGCGGTGTCTTGAAGGGTGATGTTAAGGATGTGCTCCTCTTGGACGTCACGCCGTTGTCCTTCGGTATCGAGACGATGGGCGCGGTGTTCACAGCTTTGATCGAGCGCAATACGACGATCCCGACGCGCAAATCCCAAGTGTTTTCGACGGCCTCGGACAATCAACCGAGCGTGGAGATCCATGTGTTGCAGGGTGATCGCCAGTTCGCCCGGGACAACCGGACGATCGGCAAGTTCCATCTGAACGAGATCCCGCCGGCCCCGCGCGGCATGCCGCAGATCGAGGTGACTTTCGACATCGATGCGAACGGCATCCTGCACGTGAGCGCCAAGGATCTGGGCACAGGCAAGGAACAGAAAATCACGATCACGGCGAGCAGCGGTCTCTCGAAAGCAGAGATCGAGAAGATGCGCCGGGACGCCGAGACCCACGCGGACGAGGACAAGAAGCGCCGTGAGGAAGTCGAACTCCGCAACGAAGCGGACAACACTATCTATCGCACGGAGAAGACGTTGCGCGAGATGGGTGACAAGGTGCCGGCGGCTGAGAAGACTAAGATCGAAGCTGCAGTGGCTTCCTTGAAGGACGCGTTGAAGGGCACGGACTCTGCTGCCATCAAGGCGGCGAGCGACAAGCTCATGGAAGCCATGGGCGAACTGTATAAGAACGCCGGTCCGCAAACGCAGACGGGCAACACGGCGGGAGCCGGTCCAATGCCGGGCGCTGACGCGGGTGCAGATGCCGGTGGCGACCAGCAACAGGACAAGAAAGACCAGGGTCCGATCATCGACGCCGAAGTGGTGGACGAGAAGAAGGACAAATAAATTTTCCTTCCGGCCAGTGCCGGAGGATTTGATTCAGTAGCAATCCAAACTAATAAACACACAAGAAGAACGAACGTATGGCAATCAACGTCAAACCGCTCGGTGACCGTGTTCTGATCGAACAGGTCGAAGAGAAGGAAACCAAAAAGGGCGGCATCATCATTCCCGATACCGCCAAGGAAAAACCGTCCGAAGGCATCATCGTGGCCCTCGGCACCGGCAAGACTGATGAAAACGGCAAGAAGGTCGCTTTCGAAGTGAAGAAGGGTGACCGCGTGCTTGTGAGCAAGTATGGCGGCACGGAAATCAAGCTCGACGGCAAAGAATACAAATTGATGAACGTGGACGACATCCTCGCGGTCATCGACTAATTTTTAACCCCAATATTTAAACAGACATAATATTATGGCAGCAAAACAGATCATTTTTGACGAAGCAGCACGTCACGCCCTCCTCCGGGGTGTCTCGAAGCTCGCCCGCGCCGTCAGCGCCACGCTCGGACCGAAAGGCCGCAATGTGGTTCTCGACAAGAAGTATGGTTCTCCGACGGTCACCAAAGACGGTGTGACGGTCGCGAAGGAAATCGAACTGGAAGACCCATATGAAAACATGGGCGCCCAGATGGTGCGCGAAGTGGCCAGCAAGACCAGCGACGCCGCTGGTGATGGCACGACGACGGCAACCGTTCTGGCCGAAGCGATCTATCGCGAAGGTCTGAAGAACGTGACGGCCGGCGCCTCCCCGATTTCCCTCCAACGCGGTATCCAGAAGGCCGTTGACGCGGCCGTGGAACAGCTCGCCAAGATCTCCAAGAAGGTCAAGGACAAGGAAGAGATCAAGCAGGTCGCAACCGTTTCCGCCAACTGGGACACCACGATCGGCGAGATCATCGCTGACGCGATGGACAAAGTCGGCAAAGACGGCACGATCACGGTCGAAGAGGCCAAGTCCATCGAAACCACCCTCGACGTCGTCGAAGGTATGCAGTTCGACAAGGGCTATCTCTCCCCGTACTTCGTGACGAACGCGGACTCCATGGAGTGCAAGCTCGATGAAGCCTACGTCCTGATCTACGAGAAGAAGATCAGCAGCCTGAAGGACCTCCTCCCGATCCTCGAGAAGACCGCGAAGACCGGCAAGCCGCTCCTGATCATCTGCGAAGAAGTCGAAGGCGAAGCCCTCGCGACGCTCGTGGTGAACAAGCTGCGTGGCACGCTGAACATCTGCGCCGTCAAGGCACCGGGCTTCGGCGACCGCCGCAAGTCCATGCTGGAAGACATCGCCATCCTCACGGGCGGCAAGTGCATCACGGAAGACTTGGGCATCAAGCTCGAGTCCTTGGAACTGGCCGACCTCGGCCGCGCCAAGTCCATCGTGGTGGACAAGGAAAACACGACCATCGTGGAAGGTTACGGCAAGAGCTCTGAGATCCAGGGCCGCGTGAACCAGATCCGCCGCCAGATCGAAGAGACGACGTCCGACTACGACCGCGAGAAGCTGCAGGAACGCCTGGCGAAGCTCGCCGGTGGTGTGGCCGTCATCAACGTCGGCGCCGCGACCGAAAGCGAAATGAAGGAAAAGAAGGCCCGTGTGGAAGACGCGTTGCACGCGACCCGCGCGGCCGTGGAAGAAGGCATCGTTCCGGGCGGTGGCGTGGCATTGCTGCGTTGCTTGGCCGCGATCGAAGCCGTCAAGCCGGGTGGCGACGAGCAGATCGGTGTCGACATCGTGAAGCGCGCCATTGAGGCTCCGCTCCGCGCCCTGGCGTTCAACGCCGGTGTGGAAGGCTCGATCATCGTGCAGGAAGTCAAGAAGCGCAAAGGCGCGGAAGGCTACAACGTCGCCACGGGCGAATACGTTGACCTGCTGAAGGCCGGTGTGGTTGATCCTAAGAAGGTGACCCGCACGGCGCTGCAGAACGCTTCCTCCATCGCTGGTCTGTTGCTGACCACCGAGTGCCTGATCACTGAGATCCAGGAAGAGAAGAAGCCAGCTCCGGCCGGTGGTGGTGACCACCACGGCATGGGCGGCGGAATGGACTACTAATTCAGCCGGTTTGCGGGGAACCGCAAACGGACATGGACGGGGCGGACTTCATTGTCCGTCCCGTTTTTTTGTTTAACCACAGATGGACACAGATCAACACAGATGGGGGAGGGAAGAGGAGGTTAGGACAAAGGGGTAACCGCAGATGGGCGCAGATAGACGCAGATAAGGGAGGAATGACGGAGGAATGACTTAAATCCCAAATTCAAAGCTCCAAGCTCCAGAGAAGTCTCAAATTGGAAACATCGAACAAAAGGGGAGACGAGGCGTCGAGCCGCCTCGGGCGGAAAGCGGAGGCAAGCCTCCGCACTCCAAAGTCGGTTTGGGCGGTCTGACGACTGCGGCTACGGGATTGGGGAGGCGCGGCAGGATGCCGCGCAACTCGCCCGCAGGATGCGGGCGCTACATTGGGGAATATTTTCTGAACTTCCTTATTGGCAGGGCGGGTTTCCGACACAATATTCTTTGCCCGAACCGTAATTGATTTGATTTTGTATGGCGGAAGAAAAGAAGCACGTTTACGACGAGAGCAAGATCAAGACCCTGTCTTCGATCGACCACATCCGGCTGCGCACAGGCATGTACATCGGGCGCATCGGCGATGGGTCGCATTACGACGACGGTTGCTACATCCTGATGAAGGAGGTCATCGATAACGCCATCGACGAATTCATCATGGGGCACGGGCGCGAGGTGAAGATCACGATCGAGGGGAACCATGTCACGGTGCGGGACTTCGGGCGTGGCATTCCGCTGGGCAAGGTGATCGAGTGCGTTTCGCAGATCAACACGGGCGCGAAGTACAACGACGAAGTGTTCCAGTTCAGCGTGGGCTTGAACGGCGTGGGCACCAAGGCGGTGAATGCACTGGCGAAGGAGTTCACGGTGCGGAGCCATCGTGAGGGCGAATTTTTCGAGGCGACGTTCAAGCAGGGCAAGCTCAAGGGCGAGAAGAAGGGCAAGACGACGGAGCCGAACGGGACGTTTGTCAGTTTTGATCCGGACCCGACCATTTTCAAAGAGATCGAGTACAAGCTGGAGTACGTGGAACGCCGGTTGCGCCATTACAGTTATCTGAATGCCGGGCTGAAATTGAATTTCAACGGGCAGGAGTTCGTGTCGCGCAAGGGGCTCATGGACCTTGTGCTGGAAGATTTGGAGAAGGATAACAGCGAACCGATCTATGCGCCGCTGCATTACACGAGCAAGACGTTGGAGTTCTGTTTCACGCATACGAACAGCCGTTACGGGGAAACGTTCTATTCCTTCGTGAATGGCCAGTTCACGAGCGATGGCGGCACGCACTTGAGCGCATTCCGGGAAGGGTTGCTCAAGGCGGTGAACGAGTATGCCAAGGGCAAGTTCGATGGCGATGATGTGCGTGAGTGCATCGTGGGCGCGGTGGCGATTCGATTGAAGGATCCGATGTTCGAATCCCAGACGAAGAACAAGCTGGGCAATACGGAGATCCGCACGGAGCTGGTGAACAAGGTGCGCGAGGAATTGCTGCATTTCTTCAACCGCAACAAGGAGATCGCAGGCAAGATCATGACCAAGGTGCAGGACACGCAGCAATTGCGGAAGGAACTGCAGGAGGTCAAGAAGCTGGCGCGGGAGCGATCCAAGGCGGTGAGCCTGCGCATCCCGCAGTTGAAGGATTGCAAACACCATTACGACAAGGAAAAGGGCAAGGGCAAGGGCTCGATGGTGTTCATCTGCGAAGGTCAATCGGCGGCCGGGTCCATCACGAGCTGCCGTGATGTGAACAACCAGGCGGTGTTCGTGCTGAAAGGCAAGCCGCTGAATGTGTGGGATCTGAAGCGGGACATCGTGTATAAGAACGATGAGATGTACAATCTCATGTGCGCGCTGGACATCGAGGACAACACGGAGAACGTGCGCTACGAGAAGGTCATCCTGGCGACCGATGCGGACGTGGACGGATTGCACATCCGCAACCTGATGATCACGTATTTCTTCCGGTTCTTCGAGCAACTGGTGCACGACGGTCATCTCTATGTGCTCGAGACGCCGCTCTTCCGCGTGCGCAACAAGCAGGAGACGATCTATTGCTACAGCGAGCACGAACGCGATGTGGCGATGGCGAAGCTGGGCAAGAGCTGCGAGGTCACGCGGTTCAAAGGGTTGGGCGAAATCTCGCCGAACGAGTTCAAGCAATTCATCGGCAAAGAGATGCGGATGAGCCAGGTGGAGTATGCGAACAAGGCGGAAGCCAGTGGGATTCTGACCTTCTACATGGGGCGCAATACGCCTGAGCGCAAGGATTACATCATGGAGAACTTGGTGGTGCCGGTGGAAGACTGACAAAGTGCGAGGCCGGAGTTCGGCTTCCCATAGAAGAAAAATCGAGGACGACGACGAGAACGAGGACAATTACGAAGTGGGGGCACCCCTCACCCCGGCCTTCTCCCTTCCGAGGGGCGAGGGAGACGGAGCGTGCCTCGCGGTCTATAGCGCTGGTATTTTGACAGCTTGGTCGCTGGTCGAGTGTGTAACGGGAGTTGCAAACGTGAATGTCGCTTACTAGTTTTATTTTATGTTCAGCCTGAAAGAGAAAATCACTTTGGTCACGGGGGCGGGGTCTGGCATTGGGCAGTCCATTGCTGAGGTGTTCGCGAAAGCGGGCGGCTTCGTGTATGTCACGGATCGCGATGAGAAGGGCGGGGCGGTGACGGTGGCGAAGATCAAAGAGGCCGGCGGACAGGCGGAGTTTCTCAAGCTGGATGTGGCTTCGGAGGAAAGCTGCGCGGAGGTGGCGAAGACGGTGCATGCGGCCAAGGGGCGGCTCGATGTGCTGGTGAACAATGCGGGCATCGGTCATGTGGGGAACATCTTGCAGACGCAGGTGGCGGATCTGGACCGCATGTACAACGTGAATGTGCGCGGCGTTTTCAATGTCACCAAGGCGTTCATCCATCAGATGGTGGAGCGTAAGGCGGGCAATGTGGTGAACCTCGCGTCCATCGGTGGTGTGGTGGCGGTGAAGGACCGGTTGGCGTATTGCACCACGAAGTTCGCGGTGGTGGGCTTCACGAAGGGCATCGCGCTGGATCACGCGCTGGATGGGATTCGCTGCAATTGCATCTGCCCGGGACGCGTGGAAACACCATTCGTGAAGGCGAGGTTGGCGGAGTATCCTGATCCGGAGAAGGCGTATCGTGAGATGGCTTCTACACAGGCCTTGGGACGCATGGCGAAGCCGGAGGAGATCGCTTACGCGGCGCTGTATCTGGCGAGCGATGAATCGGCGTTTGTGACGGGAACGGATTTTATCATTGATGGTGGGTGGACGGCGGGGAAATAAGCCGGTTGCACCGGCGGGCGGATATTGGGGAAACATCGAACATCCAACGCCCAACATCGAACGTCGATTGAAGGAATGTGCAGACTACCGCCTGCTGTTACGGATAAGTTCGAGGACGACGACGATTACGAAGGGAGAGAGCGGAGTCCTAACCCCACAGCGTCTGAAATTCGTAGACGATGCGGTCTAGTTCTTCTTTGTGAAGTTGGTCGTTGGTGACGAGGCAAAGGCAGTTGCCATCGGAGCGCATGGCGGTGTGGAGGATGCCTTTCTCAAACTTCCAGGTCAGTTGCGGGACGGGAGATTTCCGCAGCTTAAAAGTCTGAAACACCTCCGCGATGACCTGACAGGTGTTTTCCATCTTCTCGCGGTTCATCCCGTTTTCCTTGGGAATGAGGTAGGTCGTCTTGTCGTTGTAACGGACACCGGCACCCAAAATACCGGCGGCTTGCGAGTTATCATCCAGCCAGTTGTTGAAGATGGTCAGCATGGCGGTGGATCGATTATTTAGTGGCTCCGGCCAGCAGGATCTCTGACGTGACGTTGCTGGAGCGGACAAAGATGGTGCAGGTTTTCTGGATCTGAAACACCATGCGCGTATTGTTGCCGGGCGCTTCGATACGGTCACACTTTCCGAGATTCAGATTCTTGCCCAGATGTTCCGCGCGGGTCTGCAAGAGGCGGGCCAATTCCATGCGGATGTCGGCATCCGTGGCCTGCCATTCGTAGAGCGCCTCGCCCTGGTTGGTGCAGACGATGATCTCCTCGATCTTCGGCTGAGGCAGTATGGGGTTGGGTTGCTTCTGCGGTTTTAGGGCCGGAGTGAAAGGTGTTTTCGCCGCGGGCGGCAACGGAGCGGGAGGCGGCTTCGGCGCTGCAGCGGCCGCAGCCTGGCCGGCTTTGGCGGCATCCGCCTTTTCCTGGATCTCATCACGGACGCGCGCGGCTTCCATGATGAGCATTTCCCATTGGCAATTGATGCTCTCCTCACCAGGCTCGGTGTAGGGCTTCAACGTGAATTCACCGGTGTCATACGCGAGCAGGCGGTTGAAGGCGTCTTCACCTTTGGTCTGACCGATCTGCGCGTGGATGATGCTGCCGTTCCGGATGAAGATGCTGCCTTTGCTGCCTTGCGTGGCGATCTCCAACACGGAGGATTTCATGCCCAGACATTCGAGTTGCAAAACTTCCTGCAAGCCGACGCGGCGCAACACACCGCGGAAACCATCCTGTGCCTGCACATCCACGATCTCGTTAAGCGTGGAGTAAACTGTCTCCATCTGGTCGATGGCGGAGGGCTTTTGCAGATAAAGATCGGCACCATTCGCCAGGCAGAGATCGCGATACGCGTTATCCACGGAGCCGGTGAGAATGGCCTTGGGCAGATTGGGATACTTGCGATGGACGAGCTTCAGGAACTGGAAACCATCCATCACGGGCATGTGGAGGTCGATGACGATGAGGTCCATCGGCTTCTCTTGCAAGAGGGCGAGGGCTTTGCCCGTGGTGGGCGCGAGCAGGATCTCCCAAGAACCCTTCGCCCATAGGTTGAAGAGGTTCTCGATCATCTCGAGCAGGCACTGGTCGTCATCTACGAAGAGGACGCGCTTGCGATGGGTGGGATTGCTCATCCGGCGGCGGCGAGTGAGGTTTTGCGCCGGTCCAGTTCATGAGTGACGTGATGGAACAGGCGCGACATGTCCACAGGTTCAAAACCGACTATTTGAAAAGTCGAGGAGGCACTGTCGAACTCGTATTGATTTTGCACCAGGCCGGGCAGGTCCAAAACCGCCCCGAGATCTTGATCCGCAAGCTCGTGGCTGTGCTGGCTCAAGATGGTTTCCAATGCCCGCACGCATGCGCTGGCCAGATCGGGATCGTTGCTCAGCTCTGTAAGGAAAGGCACGGCACCGGTGTCTTGGATGGCAGCGAGGGCGGTTTCGGCACCTTGCCAGGAATCAGAATGTTCGTTCTTCGTTTTGATGATCTCCATCAGGAGCGGGATCACCATGCGACCACCTTGAGCGGCGGATTCCCAGTCTTGGACCTCGATGGCGTAGCGGGCGGCGGAGTCGGGATTGCGCGGAGCCCAACCAAGGGACTGCAAGGCCAGTGCGGCAGTGTGCCGGATGTCGGCGGTATCATCCGCGAGACGGGCGGCGAGCGCTTCCGAAACTTTGGCCGATTGAATCTTGGCGAGGGCTTTCACCGCGATCAGGCGGGTGTTGCTGATGCGGCTGGCGGTCGCTTCGGCCAGGGCCGGGATGGCGGCCTCGCCCATGCTGGCGGCGTCATCCCACTTTTCCAGCAGCACGAGCTGACGCGCGCGGGCGGCGGGATCTTTCGGATTCCAACCCACGTTCTGCAACGAACTCGCGGCGGCTTTACGGACGGCTTCGTCCTTGTCTTGAATGTGCTTGGCGAGGGCATCGGCAGCGCGTTTTTCGGCGAGCCGGCCCAAGGCCTCGGCGGCGGCGTGACGCAAATCACGATCGCCGTCGTCGAGCGAGATGAGGAAGGCTTCCAACGTGGTCTGCTTGCGCGCCTGCATCGGATCGGTGGCCTTGGAAAGCTTGGTCTCAAGTTCGCTTTCCAGCGCGGCATCGAGTTCGCCGATCTTGGTGAGCACTTCCACGGCGGCCTGGCGGACCCAGTAATCGGTGGATTGCGCACGCTGGCGCAGGGCGGCGGCCGCGTTCTTGGCTTCCGCAGATTTTTCCCACTCTTTATTCAGGCGACGCAAGACGCTGGCCGCGGTCTGGCGGATCTGATCGTGCTCATCGGTGAGCGACATGACGAGGTGCTCGATGGCTGCGACATCGCCGATGCGGCCGATGGAGATCACGGCGGCCAGACGCGTGTCGCGGTCCTTGTCCTTGAGGCAATTGACGAGGTGAAGGATGACCCGGATATCTCTGAATTTTCCGAGCGCTTCTACGGCGGCCATGCGTACGTCCCAGGCATTATCACGCAAAAGCTTGGCCAGCGGCTCGATGGCGCGGGCATCACCGAGTTTGCTGAGGGCTTCGATGGTTGTGGCGCGGACGCGGGCATCCTGATCCCGCAGAGCGAGGATAAGCGGCTCCACGGCACGTCCGTCACCGAGGCTCGCGAGGCCTTCCACGACCTTGGCACGGACATTGGAGTCTTCGTCCTTCAACGCCTCGATCAAGGGCTTGAGCACCTTGGGATCGCCGATCCAGGCGAGGGCTTCTACCGCCTGCATGCGCTTGTAGTAAACACTGGTCTTGAGCGTGGCGATGAGCGGTTCGATGGCGGCGGAGCCCAACTGGCCGGCTTTTTCGAGTTTGCCCAAGGCGACGAGTTGCAGCGCTTTCTGCGTGTCGTTCGCGGGGGACCAGCCGAGCGATTCCAAGGCACTGGCCGCGCGCCAGCGGACACCGCTGCTCTCATCCTTCAACGCCGCGACGAGCGGTTCCATCGCGCGGCGATCACCGATCTCGCGGAGGGCTTCGGCGGAGGCTTCGCGGACGGCAGCATCGCGATCATGGAGAGCTTTGACGAGGGGGTTGGCGGCGCGTTCGTCCTTGAGCTTGCCGAGGGCGCTGACTGCGAGGCGGCGGATACCGGCATCGGTGTCACCGAGGGCAGTGAGCAGGGGGTCGAGCACGCTCGCGTCGTCCTCCAGGGACGCAAGTTTTTCCACGGCGGTCAGCCGTGTCTTGGCGTCTTTGGACTTAAGCTGCTGTAGCGTCCACCAAAGCATTCGTCACCTGTCTGCGTGCTCAAGCGGAGCGATAACCCGCTTGCCTCTAATTGCTTACACAGGTTCTTGCAGATAGCAAGAGCCTGTCCATTCGGACCTGTGCGATTCCTACGCCTGATGATAGCAGGTTTCGTTCTCGTTGCACGCCGAAGTTGCCTTAAGAGCGCGATTTAGGACACTTTGGGCATCAATAAGGGTGCTTGAAAACACCTTTTCCAGAGCCTTATGCCCAAGTCCAAGACAAGGCCATACGGCCCTGTGCCTTAACCTTGGTAACCAAACAGGCGTCGTTCCTTGATCAACTTGGCGACCTCTACCGGCACCATCGCTTCCCACGCGGGATCGTTCGCGCGTAGTTTGGCGAGGCAATCGCGGGAGAAGATCGGCAGGCAGGATTCGTCGATATCGCGCAGACCTTCGATGAAGCGGTTTTCCACAAGGTAGGCGTAGAGGTGGCGCAGGTTCGGGGCCACGCGCAGGTTCCCGGCGGTGATCATCATGCCGGTCTTCGGTTCCTTGAGCGGATACACGTAGAGCTTCAGATCGTTTTTGAAGAGGCGACCGAAGGATTCCAAGATGCCGCCTTCGAGATCGGTGTAATACTTCTCGTCGAAGATCTCTTTCAAGCTCGGGACACCCATGGAGATGCCGATCATCTTCTTCGTGTAACGGAACAGGTAGCTCGCCAGGCGATGATACTCGCCGTAGTTGGAGATGAGCACGGTCTTGCCAAGGGCGCCGAGGATATCCACGCGATCCAGGAAGTCCTTGTGATCGATCTTGTCGCCGTCCGTCAGGTTCTTGAGGGTCATCTCCATGAGTACGAGGACGTCTTCGCCCTGGACTTTGGGTTCCTGCACGAAGAGGGATTGCGCGGTGTTCAGCATGTCGATGGTCACCTTGGTGACGGGGCGGAAGCTGCCGCGCTCCACCATGATGGCTTTCTTGTAGAGGAGGTCCGCGGGTTGGACGACGCGGCCATCGGCGGTGAAGAGGGCGGCCTTCGTGAGTCCGATCTGCACGAGGTGCAGGGACATGAGGCGGTTGTCCACGCCGGGGAAGGCGGGGCCGCTGAACTCAATCATGTCCACTTCCACGCGTTCCAGCGTGAGGTTATCGAGCAGGGAGCGGATGATGCCTTCGGGATTGTTATGCCCGTAGAAGGCGGCATGAACGAGGTTCACGCCGATGATGCCGAGGGCTTCCTGTTCCTGCAGGTTCTCCTTATCGATGAGGCGGACGTGGATGATGATCTGGGACGCTTCCGCGCCGGGTTCGGCCTGGAACTTGATGCCCAGCCAGCCATGGGCTTCATCGAGCCGGGTGTAACTGCGGGCGACGACGGTATCCGCGAAGACGAAGAACTTGGTGGTGGCGCCGCGTTTGGCGGCGAGCCGCTCGATCATCAGGCCGTACTCGTGCTGGAGCATGGTCTGGAGGCGTTGGCGGCTGACGTAACGGTCGCTGGCGCCATAGATGGCGTCGCTGACGGTCATGTCATAGGCGGAGATGGTCTTGGCGATGGTGCCGGAGGCGCCGCCGACGCGGAAGAACCAGCGGGCGACTTCTTGACCGGCGCCGATCTCGGCAAAGGTGCCGTACTTGCTGGGGTCCAGGTTGATCTGGAGGGCCTTCTGATGTGTGCTTTGTACTTCTTCAGTCATCACGGGAGATACGTTGGGGAAGGTTCGTGCAAAAAACGAGTCTGTTTTTCGTTACGATCTGGAGCAGGGGGCGGAGGGGGCGGGGAGTTGAGACACGACCCCGACCAAAACGCCGGGGTGAAATTTCACGAATGGGCACGAATTGGGAAGGGGTTTGGGCTGGACCGGGGGGCGGGGGTGGGGCATTAAACAGGGGCCAACCCGAGGACGGATATCACACGGGGGCAATCACCAGATGTTTGAACAAGCTTTTAGGAATATTGACGATGCGCTCAGGAAAGAGGCGGGATGCACTACCGAACTGGACTATACGGAGCAGACGTCGTGGCTGCTGTTTTTGAAGTATCTGGACGGGCTGGAGCAGGACAAGGCGGATGAGGCCAAGCTGGATGGGAAGAAATACCAGTTCATCTTGGACAAGGAATACCGCTGGGAGAGCTGGGCGGCTCCGAAGGATAAGGATGGGAAGATTGATCATAACAAGGCGCTGGCGGGGGATGACCTGACGGATTTTGTGAACAGGAAGCTGTTTCCGTATCTGCTAGGGTTCAAGGCGAAGGCGACGGGGCCGAATACGCTGGAGTACAAGATCGGGGAGATTTTTGGCGAGATCAAGAACCGCATCCAGAGCGGGTACAATCTGCGGGATATCATCGATCATATTGATGAGCTGGAGTTCCGGTCGCAGACGCAGAAACATGAGCTGAGCCATCTGTATGAGGCGAAGATCAAGAACATGGGGAATGCGGGGCGGAATGGCGGGGAGTACTACACGCCGCGACCGCTCATCCGGGCGATGATCCAGGTGGTGAAACCGAAGATTGGGGAGCGGATTTATGACGGTGCTGTCGGCTCAGCCGGGTTCTTGTGCGAGGCGTATGATTATTTGACCAAGGGGAAGCTGACGACGAAGGACCTGACGACGCTTCAGACGAAGACGTTTTACGGGAAGGAGAAGAAGTCCCTCGCGTATGTGATCGCCATCATGAACATGATTTTGCATGGCATCGAAGCACCGAATATTATCCATACGAATACTCTGGCCGAGAACTTGGCGGACATTCAGGAGAAGGACCGGTATGAGGTGGTACTGGCGAATCCGCCGTTTGGTGGAAAAGAACGGCCCGAGGTGCAGCAGAATTTTCCGATTCGCACGGGTGAGACGGCGTTTCTGTTTCTACAGCATTTCATCAAGATTTTGAAGGCGGGCGGGCGTGGGGCGATCGTCATCAAGAACACGTTCCTTTCCAATTCTGACAATGCCTCGGTGAGCTTGCGGAAGCTGATATTGGAGAGCTGCAACTTGCATACGGTGCTGGACTGTCCAAAAGGCACTTTCCAAGGCGCAGGTGTGCAGACAGTGGTGCTGTTCTTTGAGAAGGGGGCACCGACGCGCAAAGTTTGGTATTACCAGCTTGAGCCGGGGCGGAACATGGGCAAGACCAACCCGCTCAATGATGAGGACATGGCGGAATTCGTGAAGCTGCAGAGGACGTTTGCGGATTCTGCTAAGAGCTGGAGCGTTGAGGCTAAAGCGCTCTCTGCAGATACGTTTGACCTTTCAGTGAAGAATCCAAATGGCGGTGAAGAAGTGGCGCACCGTAGCCCGCAGGAAATCATGGAGGAGATTGCGGCGCTGGATGCGGAGAGTGCGGAGGTGTTGGCGAATATTAAGGGATTATTGAAATGAGGAAGGAGTGGGAAATGAAACCGCTCGGCCAGCTGTGTGATATTCTCGACAGCCTGCGGAAGCCAATAACAAAGCGCGACCGCACAAGTGGCGAGTATCCTTACTATGGTGCAACAGGTATCGTAGACTACGTTGGAGGTTTTATTTTCGATGAACCACTCGTTCTTGTCGGAGAAGATGGCGCGAAATGGGCATCTGGAGAAAATACCGCGTTCTGCATCCAAGGAAAGTGCTGGGTCAACAACCACGCTCACGTTCTGCGACCGATTCGGTCTGTCGTTCTGGACTCTTGGCTAGTCAATTACCTTAACCATTCTGACCTTACTGAGTTTGTTTCCGGCCTAACTGTTCCCAAACTTAATCAAGGAAACTTGCGCGAGATCCCTATCCCCGTTCCTCCGGTTGAGGAGCAGCGGCGGATTGTGGGGATTTTGGATGAAGCGTTTGCGGGGATTGCCACGGCTAAAGCCAACGCCGAAAAGAACCTCCAAAACGCCCGTGCCCTCTTCGAAAGCTATCTCCAAGCTGTCTTTACTCAGCGCGGTAACGGCTGGGTAGAGAGGCAATTCGGTGATGAAAGTCTGTTGGAATTCATTGACGGGGATAGAGGAGTAAATTACCCGAAGGCGACGGATTTTCTTGGCGACGGGCACTGTCTTTTTTTGAATACCAAGAACGTTCGGCCAGATGGATTCGAGTTTGAGTCCAAGATGTTTATCTCCGCCGAAAAAGACGTACAACTACGCAAGGGAAAGCTGACGAGAGGCGACGTTGTCCTTACCACCCGCGGAACGATTGGAAACGTTGGGCTCTACTCAGAGGAGGTGCCTTTCGATAATGTTCGGATCAATTCGGGTATGCTCATTCTTCGTGCGAACAAACGGGAGCTTCTGCCAGCATACTTGTTTGATTTGCTCAGGTCTCGAATCGTGAAGGATCAGATTAGAAAGCAGACGACTGGCGCTGCGCAGCCACAGTTGCCAATCAAAACGTTGGTCGGCTTCAGAATCCCAGTTCCCGCGAATCTCGAAGACCAAGAAACATTGATACAGAAACTTCGCGCCTTTGAGCCCGAAACCCAACGCCTCGAATCCATTTACCAGCAAAAGCTCGTCGCGCTGGAGGCGTTGAAAAAGTCGCTGCTGCATCAGGCGTTCAGCGGAAACGTTTAGGCCATAATATGTACTCACGCGAATTTCTACTTTTGCAAAATGAGGGCTTCCTTCTTCAAGGATGTCTGCGGTCTGCGCTGGTTGCTCTGAAAGAAAGTAGCAGTGCTGAGCGGGGTCCTCTCTATGTGGCGCTGTTCAATTATTCAATCGGCTTAGAGCGGCTTCTAAAGCTTTCACTCATCCTTGATCATTGCTTTGTCAACAAGGGCGCGTTTCCTACTCACGCTCAAATCCGAAACTACGGACACAATGTTGAGGCGCTTTATGAATCAGCTCTTAAGGTGCTTCCTCGATACAAAGTCGAGATACCCAAAAGTTGTTTAGGTGACGATCTAGACACGCGGCTAATTAAGCTGATAGCCGGATTTGCGATTTCAGGGCGATATTTCAATCTCGATGCGCTCACGGGCAGTCAAAAATCTACCGACCCTCTTCCGGAGTGGCAGAAATTGTTGGATGAAATTTATGAACGTGATGTGCCGCCACTAAAGCGCCTGAGCAATGAGGAACAGATTGATGCGCAATCAGACTCGTTGAAGAACGTTACTGCCTATATCCCGGCTACGGGTTTCGACGGCGAGGAGCAATCCTATGAAGAATATTTTAGTGACCATGGGAAAATCTTGCTGGTGAAGCCGGAACTGGTATGGAGGTTTGCTAGAATGCTAGTGCCGTTCAAAAATCTTTTGTTTGAAATGGATTTGTTGGCCCGAACAGGAAATGCGGAACTGCCGGAGGATTTTCCGAGCATGTGGGAATTTTGTGACTTTTGCTGCGAAGACAAAGCCGGTACGTTAGAGGAATTAGGGGGACCATAACACTATGAACGAAGCCGAGACACGCGCCGAGCATATCGATCCCGCCCTGAAAGCGGCGGGTTGGGGCGTCGTGGAAGGCAGTCGTATCCGGCGGGAGTTCCCAATTATTCCCGGACGTATCGAGGGTCATGGGAAGAAGGGGAAGGCGATCACAGCGGATTATGTGTTGGAGTATCGGAATACCAAGCTGGCGGTGATCGAAGCCAAGGCGTGGGAAGAGGAATTGACGGAAGGCGTGGCACAGGCCAAGAACTACGCGGGCAAGTTGGCTATCCGCTACACCTACGCCACGAACGGGCAAGGTATCTACGGCATCGACATGGAGACGGGGAAGGAGGGCATTGTGGCTACCTACCCCACGCCGGAAGAACTGTGGGCGATGACGTATGCCAAAGCGGATGCATGGCGGGATCGCTTTGCGGAGGTTCCTTACGAAGATAAAGGTGGGTCGCATCCGGGACGGTATTATCAGGACATTGCGATTGAGCGGGTGTTGGCGGCGATTGCGGCGAAGAGGCAACGCGTCTTGCTCACGCTGGCCACGGGCACGGGTAAGACGTTCATCGGGTTTCAACTGGCGTGGAAACTCTTTCATTCCCGCTGGAACTTGAGTCGCGAAGCAACTCGGCGTCCGCGTATCCTGTTCCTTGCAGACCGGAACATTTTGGCGAATCAGGCGTATAATGCGTTCTCTGCCTTTGAAGACGCGCATCCGGGTTCGCTGGTGCGGATTTCGCCAGACGACATTCGCAAGAAGGGCAAGGTGCCGAAGAATGGGAGCATCTTCTTCACGATTTTCCAGACGTTCATGAGCGGGCCGCCGAAGGACGGGAAGGCTTCGCCTTACTTCGGGGATTATCCGCCGGACTTCTTTGACTTCATCGTGATCGATGAGTGTCATCGCGGTGGGGCGAATGATGAGAGCAACTGGCGGGATATTCTGAATTACTTTGCTCCAGCGGTGCAGCTTGGTCTAACGGCGACGCCGAAGCGGAAGGATAACGTGGATACCTACGCCTACTTTGGCGAGCCGGTGTTCATCTACTCGCTGAAAGAGGGCATCAATGACGGGTTCCTGACGCCTTTTCGCGTGAAGCAAATCCAGACGACGCTGGATTACTACGTCTATACCTCCGACGATACGGTGGTAGAGGGTGAGGTGGAGGCGGGGAAGATTTACGAGGAGCCGGATTTCAACAAGAGCATCGAAATCCGTGAGCGTGAGAAGAAGCGCGTGGAAATCTTCATGAGCCAGATCAACCAGAAGGAGAAGACGCTGGTATTCTGCGCGAACCAGGCACATGCGCTGCTCGTCCGCGACCTAATCAACCAGATCAAGACGAGCAAGGATCCGAATTATTGCCACCGGGTGACGGCGGATGACGGGGCGCTGGGCGAGCAGCATCTGCGCGATTTTCAGGATAACGAGAAGAGCATCCCGACGATTCTCACGACGTCGCAAAAGCTTTCTACGGGTGTGGATGCGCGCAATGTGCGGAACATTGTTTTGATGCGGCCGGTGAATTCGATGATCGAGTTCAAGCAGATCATCGGGCGGGGCACGCGGCTGTATGAGGGGAAGGATTACTTCACGATCTATGATTTCGTGAAGGCGCACCTGCACTTTGCCGATCCGGAATGGGATGGTGACCCGATCGAGCCGGTGGTGTGTCCGACATGCGGCAGTACGCCGTGTGTGTGCGTGAAGCCACCGCCGCAGCCGTGTCCAGAGTGTGGTCAGCGACCGTGCGAGTGTCCCAAGGAGCCGTGCGAGGATTGCGGGCAGCGTCCGTGCATCTGCAAGAAGCGGCAGAAGCTGAAGGTGAAGCTGGCGGATGGCAAGGAGCGGCACATCCAGCACATGATGATGACGAGCTTTTGGCATCCCGATGGCACGCCGATGTCCTCCGCGCAGTTCATGGAAATGTTGTTCGGCAAGCTGCCGGATTTCTTCAAGAACGAGGAGGAGCTGCGCGAGCTGTGGAGTGCGCCGGATACGCGGGCGAAGTTGTTGGAGGGGTTATCGGAAAAAGGTTTCAGCCACGAGGCCTTGGTCGAGATGCAGAAGATCATGGATGCGGAGAAGAGTGATCTTTTCGACGTGCTGGCGCACGTGGCCTATGCGCGGGCACCGATCACGCGAGAAGAACGGGCGGTCCGAGCGAAGGTAGCAATCAGCACGCATTTCGGCACGAAGCAGAAGGTGTTTTTGGATTTTGTGTTGTCGCATTATGTGAGCATCGGGGTGGAGGAGTTAGGTCAGGAGAAGCTGACGCCGTTGCTGAAGCTGAAGTATAGCGCGATATCGGATGCGATTGATGATCTGGGCAAGCCGGAGGAGATCAGCAAAGTGTTCGCTGGGTTTCAGAAGTATTTGTATGAGCGGGCGGCGTAGGGAAGGGGGAGAGGAGGTGAGGCGTCAAGCCGCCTCGGGCGGAAAGCGGAGGCAAGCCTCCGCACTCCAAAGAGGGAAGGCGGTGGCTACATACAGCGCGGGGTTCCAGATGTCCGGGGCGTCTATCTAAACGGGCATTTTGGTAGAAAACCTCGGCACATGTACATAAGTGCCGAGGTGGGTTGCACCCGCGGGCTTATATTTTTTGGGGACGGTTGCACCCCGACCTGTCGGTACGGGGCAGGCCGGCGGGGCCATTATTCGGGAGTGGGTTGCACCCACGGGCCTATATTGGCGAGGGGGTTGCCTGCTTGGTTTCGGCGGGGGCGCTCGGTGATTTGTGGGGTTGCGTGGCTGTTTGGGGGTTGCTGTGGGCGAGGCGCCCACGCTCCACAGAAATATCTTCGTTTGTAAATTCTTCGACGGCAATTTGTTGCGTTTACGAGCTGGTTTGGCGTGTTTTTTTGTTTGGTTTTTGACGGGTGGTTTGGTATCGTTTTCAGTGCTGGCAACTGAGTGGTTGTCGGCAAGAGGAGAGGCGTAAGGGAATGCCGAGGGCCGAAGGTCGGCCTCCAAGAATGAAGAAATCCCGAAGAGCCACTCCTCCAACAATTTACGATTTTTGTATGACGATTTGCGTCGGTCGAAGTTCGACTTGCGTAGTCATCCAAAGTAAGGGAATGGAGGCGGGTTATGGTTGAAGGGCAATCAACCCAATAGGGGTGGTTGCAGTAGTTGCACTACGGGCCTAGTGATTGCATCACGGGCCTATGATTGAGGAATGGGACGGAGGGGAGGGATTCATTCGTGTTAATTGGTGGAATTCGTGTCTTCCTACGGCTTCGTTACGGCCCATTGACGGCCCTCTCTATCGCGCATAACGTTCGGGTAACATGATTGCTGCCAGTGCCATTAAGTCCGCTGCGCCCGCCGGGTTCCGCGTGGGTGACGAACGCCTGATCAAGGTGTCGGAGAATGCCGCCCGGAAGGTGAGTTCGCTGCTGTCGAAGCAGGGGCGGCCGGAGGGGGTGCTCAGGGTGGCGGTGATCGGCGGGGGGTGCTCGGGCCTGCAGTATAAGATGGATCTGCAGGATAAGCCGGCGAATCGCGACATCTTGGTGAATACGGGGGGGATCAAGGTGGTGGTGGATCCGAAGAGTGCGCTGTATGTGACGGGGTCGGAGCTGGATTATTCGGATGCGCTGCAGGATGGGGGGTTCAAGGTGAAGAATCCGAACGCGGCGACGAGTTGTTCGTGCGGGGAGAGTTTCAGCGCTTAGTTTTTCCAGAAGTACCTCATGACCGATTATTTCGCCTTGTTGAATGAACCGCGCCGGCCTTGGTTGGACGCGGAGGTGTTGAAGACTAAGTTTCTGGCGCTGACGGGGGAGGTGCATCCGGATCGTTTTCATAATGCGGGTGAGGCGGAGAAGGCGGCGGCGAATGAGCGTTATACGGAGTTGAACGGGGCGTATCAGACGTTGCGCTCGACGAAGGAGCGGTTGCTGCATTTGCTGACGCTGGAGTCGGGGGTGAAGCCGAAGGAGATCCAAAGCATCCCGGCGGGGGCGATGGAGCTTTTCGTGGCAGTGGGCCAGATCTGCAAGCAGTTGGATTATTTTCTGCTGGAGAAGGGGAAGATGCAGTCGCCGATCGTGAAGGCGCAGCTTTTCCAACGGAGCCTGGAGTGGACGGATGAGGTGCAATCGCTGCAGGAGAGCCTGCGGGAGCAGCAGGTGGCGCTCGAAACGGAGTTGCAGGCGATGAACGCGGCGTGGGAGAAAGCGCCGGCGATCGGCGGAGTGGAGCGGGCGGGGGCGTTGCCGCTGGGGCGGTTGGAGGATATCTACCGGAGCTTTAGTTATTTGAACAAATGGACGACGCAGTTGCAGGAGCGGTTCACGCAGTTGGCGATATGACGAATGCAGTGTTTTCCAGTAGCGCAGGTTGGCAACCTGCTGTGTCGCCGGCTGGCAGCCGGCAGGTCTTGAAACGCCTCACGGTGGTGAGATTATTTCTCGCGCTGTTCCTCCTCACCACCACGAGGTCAGAAGCCGCCGATTGGCCCGCCGCCCTTCGCGTGATGCCGCTGGCGGAACCGGCGCGGGAGATCAATGATACGAATTTCGCGCGGTTGATGCTGAATTCGTTTCAGTCAAACAGCGTGGTGAAGGGGATCGTGCTGATGCCGGGGGCGACGGATGAATTTTATTTCTTTCATCGCGGCGATACGAAGCTCGGGGTGGGGGATACGAATCTGCTGGCGGCGATCGCGGCGCTCACGAACAACACGCGCATCCGGGTGTTATACCGCGCGCCCTTGCTGCTGCTGCACACGGCGGAGGATCCGTTGGTGCCGGATATCAAGGTGAAGAACGAGGCGATGGTGGCGCGCCTGCGGGCGATGTCGTATGTGCCGCACGCGAATTACAATGATCGCGATTGGGATTTCATCCGGCCCATTTTGCTGGAGCACTTGGACGCGACGTTTTGGCCACCGCAACTTTCGCGCGATTCGTGGCATTTCTACCGGCACTCGTTCGCGGGCTGGAACTTGAATGGTTGGGAAACCTTGGAGGCGATCGCCCTCGCGGGCAAAAGCTCATTCACCGTGGAGCGGACGTTCTTCCAAGGCCGCCCCAAGCTGACTTTCGTGCCCGACGCGCGGATCATCAAGCCGCAGTCGAAGTGAATTGGTCCGTTTCGACCAAATCCCACGTCAAGGGTGGTCAAAAAACGACACCTTGTTTTTGACGGACTAGCCCCCAAGCGATACCTTCGACGTAACTCGTTGCAAATCAAGGATTCTAGAGGTTGGTACGGCCTGTGCTATAGGGAATAACCATGATGGCAATACAACATTCTGACAACCGGAATGAAGTATTAATTCCCACCGTTCGCACCGCTTCGGTGCGCGCTAAAAGGCCCATCTCACGTCCCACCCCCGACGCCGGGTTCAAACCGTCGTTCTTCTAATGTTGAGTTGTTGCCTGGCGGTTGGCGAAAGCCAGCCGCCAGTTTCTTTTTCATAGGGAAAGCAGTTCGAGCCACTACCTTCTCGTGACCTGCTGAAAGAAATTTCATCGCGCAGAATGCATTTCGGGTACATACTAGCGCTACTACCCTATGCGGAACGCGAAGATTTTTCTTCTTGGGCTTCTGGGCATTTTGGGATGTACGTTCCAAAGCTATGCCGGGGAAGCGGATATTCATCTGCCTGATCTAAACAATGTCGTGTTCCCCTTGCCGGGCTTTCAGCTCGGCGGCATGGCCATCTTATATGCCGGGCTTGTGGTATGCGCGTTGGGCACGATTTATGGTTGGCGACAATATCTCCAGATCGCCGCTTTGCCCGTCCACCCGCGGATGAAGGATGTCTCGAACCTCATCTGGGAGACGTGCAAGACCTATCTGTTCCAGCAAGGCCGCTTCCTCTCCATGCTCTGGCTCCTCATCGCTGCGTGCATGGTGTATTACTTCTTCTTCCTGCAACACAAGAGCATCGGCGCCATGCTGCTCATTCTCCTGGCCTCCATACTCGGCATCTTGGGCTCCTACGGTGTCGCCTGGTTCGGCATTCGCATCAACACCGTGGCAAATAGCCGCACCGCCTTCTCCGCCCTTACCGGCAAGGCGCTCCAAACCCTGAACATCCCGCTTCAATCCGGCATGAGCGTCGGCCTCTTGCTCGTCAGCGTGGAACTCTTCTTCATGATCTGCATCCTCGCCTTCCTGCCACGTGACCTCGTGGGCGCGTGCTTCATCGGTTTCGCCATCGGTGAGTCGCTCGGCGCCAGCGCCCTGCGCATCTGCGGCGGCATTTTCACGAAGATCGCCGATATCGGTGCCGATCTAATGAAGATCGTCTTCAAATTGCCGGAAGACGATCCGAAGAATCCCGGCGTCATCGCGGATTGCACCGGTGATAATGCCGGTGACAGTGTCGGGCCCACGGCCGATGGTTTTGAGACCTATGGTGTCACGGGCGTGGCCCTCATCGCCTTCCTCGCGTTGGCGCTGGTCGATTCGCCGGAAGTTTGCGGCACGCTCATCATCTGGCTCTTCGCCATGCGCATCCTCATGGTCATCACGTCGCTCGTCTCCTATTTCGTGAATGACGCCATGAGCCGTGCCAAGTATGGCGCGCTGAAAGATTTCGATTTCGAAGCGCCCTTGACCAGTCTGGTATGGATCACCTCGCTGGTATCCATTGGTGTGACCTTTGCCGCCAGTTGGTTGTTATTGGGGAACATACCCAACTTTGGCGAACTCTGGTGGGTACTCTCCATCATCATCAGTTGCGGCACCATAGCAGGTGCCATCATCCCGGAGTTCACCAAAATATTTACGAGCACGCATTCCAAGCATGTGAAGGAAGTGACGAACGCTTCACATCACGGTGGGGCTTCGCTCAATGTCCTCTCCGGTTTTGTCGCCGGTAACTTCTCCGCCTTCTGGACTGGCCTGGTCATCCTCGCGTTGATGTTCAGCGCCTACATCGTTTCCCAGCATCCCGCCATGCTGGCCATGATGCCGGCGAAATACAGCTTCGCCGCTCCCATCTTCGCCTTCGGCCTCGTCGCCTTCGGCTTCCTTGGCATGGGCCCAGTCACTATCGCGGTGGACAGCTTCGGCCCCGTCACCGACAACGCGCAATCCGTTTACGAACTCAGCCAGATCGAGGCGCAACCGGGCATCAAGCAAGAGATCAAAAAGGATTTCGGCTTTGATCCGGATTTCGAAGGCGCCAAGCATCAATTGGAAAAGGGCGATGGAGCCGGGAACACCTTCAAGGCCACCGCCAAGCCCGTGCTCATCGGCACGGCCGTGGTGGGTGCCACCACCATGGTCTTCGGAATCATCCTGCTGCTGGAACAGATGTATGGCGATGTCGTGCCACGGCTCAGCCTCGTGCAACCGGAGATCATCCTCGGCCTGCTCATGGGCGGCTCCGTCATCTACTGGTTCACCGGCGCCTCCACGCAAGCCGTCGTGACGGGTGCCTATCGCGCCGTCGTCTTCATCAAAGAGAATATGAAGCTCGATGCCACCTCTGCGTCCATCGCGGACAGCAAGAAAGTCGTCGAGATCTGCACCGTCTATGCGCAGAAGGGCATGGTGAACATCTTCATCGTCATCTTCTGTTTCTCGCTCGCGTTGCCATTTTTCAGTCCGTATTTCTTCATCAGCTACCTTATCGCCATGGCCTTCTTCGGTCTGTTCCAGGCCGTGTTCATGGCGAATGCCGGTGGTGCCTGGGATAACGCCAAGAAAATCGTGGAAGTGGACCTGCGCATGAAAGGCACTGAACTGCACGCCGCGACGGTCGTGGGCGATACCGTAGGTGATCCCTTTAAAGACACCTCCTCCGTCTCACTCAACCCCGTCATCAAATTCACCACACTCTTCGGCTTGCTGGCCGTGGAGATCGCCGTGACCATGCAGCATCAGACGCTCAAGTATGGTATCGGTATATTTTTCTTCACCGTGGCGCTGTTCTTCGTCCACCGTTCCTTCTACGGCATGCGGATACCGGAAGCGGATCTGGGTGCGGAAAATGTCATGGTGATCGGTGCGCCTGGGGACAAGCTGAACTAACTAGCGTTGGCACTTGCTGCCGCCCGTTTCCGCCGATCCTGCCACACCATCCACATGCCCAGTTTATAAGGGGCATAAAGCAGAAATACCGTTTGCGAGATTTCGGCAAAGGATTGCCACGCTTCCTGACCGCCCTCGGAAAAAACTTGAACCCCCAATCCGATCGCCGCCAAGACTCCGCTGATCAGGATGAACACCAAGCGTGGCTTTGAAATTGGGTTGGCCTCAGAGTGCAGTTTTATTTCCCGCGCGTAGCCCAATCCCACGATAAAAGGCAGAAGCAAAACCAAAAGTTCGGGGAGAGAGACGATCATGCCCAGTGATAGCGCAAAGATATCCGATGTGACAGATGACAGCCTCATAAAACAATGCATCCTAGTTCAATGAGACTCAGGAACGGGCATTGAGCACATTCCTTGGCAGCTTTCTCCATGCTCTTAACTGTCCCCATTTGTATGCCCCATAGGTTATTGTGATCATATTGGAAACCACCATGGCCAAGGTCATTGTGGCCGTAAGAAAAGCATCCGTTATATCAGGGAAGATAGGGGAAAAGAAGATCAGGGGTGTGATCAAAGCTGTTGCGGCACATCCCTTCAGAAAACGTATCCGTTCGCGCGGCATTTCAGCGGGATGCCATCGGCCCATGGCGTGGAAAACTGTGGCGATAAACGCCATCAGTAAAATAGCATCCACCGACCTCAATCCTACCGCCAAGATGGGCTGCAGCTCCATATGACGGTAATGTGTCAGGAATCACGCGGCTGTTCAACTTCCTAGAAACTGTTTCGGCATGAGCACATCAAAAGCATGCGATGACATTACACGCATGAAAGGCCGCGCGGCTTACAAAGGACAAACTGGCACCAGCACTCCCAGGACAGAACTCAGCGCGGCCATAAACGAAGTCCAACTGCCATTGCGCTGCACTGGAGATTTGAAGAAGGCCTTGGTTCCCGGAGGCGGAGTCAGCTTGGACTTGTCCGTCTCGGTGAAATCACTGTACGCCGCGCCGCTCGCCCAGACGGTAGCCGAGTCCATGCTGTTGAAAAGCATCACCCGGCAGTTCGGGGCCATGCCTTCGATATACTTCTGGAAAGTCGCCGCCGGTGCGTGGGTGGAAATGCTCGTGACAATGGCCACCCGATGAGCCTGCTCATCAGTCGTGCTGCGGGTCATCGTTTCCACCAGTGAACAGATCTGGGTGTTCGCCAGCAGAATCTCGCAACGTCGCCAATCCCAGACGAGGGACAGCCCCGGTTGATAAAGCGGATGGTTCAGCAAACCGTTGAGGGCCACGCAGAAGTCCACGTAATCGCAGCAGCCTTGGGCAGTGAAATAAGCGGTCCGACGGTCGGTATCGAGATCGAATGAAAAACTCATATTAACACCGATGCTTTGGGTTGGTTGCAAACTAATCTAAGTTTTTTGGATGGCAAACTTCCTTTCACAATACCACCCAAAATGCCTATGTAAGCTAACGAGACATGTCTCACTAACGCGTTTTAAATATTGCATAATAGGCTGATAATTAAATACTTATAGAAATATCGTAATGCGATAAGTTTAAGCGCATTCAGTTCCGTGCAACTGTAGGAACTCTTATCCAGCCGGGAAGGATGATCAGTCTGGATGAAAGCAAAAACCGGCGGTCGGCCTTAGCCTGACCGCCGGTGTGATTCAATTGAGGCCTTTTAGGCAGTCGCTTCCGGCGTAGCCGTTGGAGCTGCGGGAGTATGGACCGATGCCTTCGTGGTCACTTTCTTTTTCTTTGGAGCGATGAGGATGTACACCACCGGCACGATATAGAGCGTGAGGAAGGTGGATGTGATCATCCCTGCCACCACAGCCACTCCCAGCGGCCGCCGGCTCACCGATGCTTCACCCAGACCCAGCGCCACCGGCAAAATGCCGATGATGGTCGAGAACGCCGTCATCAAGATGGGGCGCAGACGGGTCTTGCCCGCTTCCAGCATGGCGTTCACGGCATCCATGCCCTCGTCCATCTTCTGGTTCGCAAATTCCACCAGCAAGATGGAGTTCTTCGTCACCAGACCGAGCAACAGCACGATGCCGATGAGGCTGTAAACATTCAGCGTCATGGACGGGATTTCGGGCAGATGAGTGGTGAGCCACGCGACCGGTTTCGGCAAAGCCTCCAGTGGGGCGTAGAATTTGATCACCGCGAACTGGTTTATCATGGCCATCAGGTATAACCCGCCGAACGCGCCGAAGAGCGCGAGCGGCAGCGCCATCATGATCACGAACGGATGGCGCAAGCTCTCGAACTGCGCGGCCAGCACCATGTAAACGATGAGCAAGGCGAGCACGAGCACCTGGATGGATTCCGTGGTGCCCGATTTGATCTCGTCCGCCTCACCATCCCAGCGGTATTGCACACCGGGCGGCAGAGATTTGGCGAGGATCGCTTCCGTCTTTTCCACGGCTTCACCGAGCGACATGCCTTGCACCTGCGCGGCGATGGTCACGGCGCGTTGACGGCCAAAGCGATTGATCGCATTGGGTGAACCTTGCTGCTTCTCGATGACCACGCTGGAGGCGGGGATCAATTGTCCATTGCTGGAGCGCAGATAGATGTCCTCCAAACTGGCCGGCACCAAGCGGCCTTCACGCTCTAGCTGCGCGATGACCTTGTATTCCTTGCCTTTTTGATTGTAGCGCGAGACATCCAGGCCACCCCACATGAGCTGCAGGGCTTCCGAGGCTTCACGCACGCTGATGCCTAGGTTCGCCGCCAGATCGCGGTCGATGTTGATCGCAAGCTGCGGTTGCTGGAAGTTCAGGTTCAAGCGCGGTTGCGCGAGGAAGCCTGCTCCGGCCAACTCGGCACGCACCTGATTGCCGACCTTCTCCAACTGCTCCAGATCGCCGCCTTGCAAGACCAGTTGGTATTGCTCGGCGGAGAAGCCCGTGGATTTCGGCAGCACGGTGATCGCTTGCACCCCTTTGATCTCACTGATGAGGCGCGTGAACATGGAGCCGATACCACCGGGTCGGGCGATCTCGATGGAAGATTTGCGCGGGCCATCCTTCAACTGCACGAACATGATGCCGAAGTCCGGCTCACCGGGCGCGCCACGGGCCAGCGCCACCGCCGAGAACATACCGATGGTCTCGGGATATTGCTTCGCGATGGCTTCCGCCTGTTTCACGAACTGGTCCGTGTATTCGCTCGTCGCGCCTTCAGGGCCGAACATGATGACGAACACATAGCCCTTGTCGTCATCCGGCAAGAACTCCTTCGTCAGTTTCGTGTAGAGACCGTAAGTGCCCACCAGCGTGAGCAGGGCCAGCACCACGACGAGGAATTTGCTGCGCACCGCCCAGCCGAGCGTGCGGGCGTAAGTGCGGTCCCACGATTTGAAGATGCGCTCCAGGAAGAGATACACCTTGCCGTGAGAATCCGGCTCATGCTTCAAGATACGCGCGCACAGGGTAGGGGTGAGCGTCAAGGCCACGAAGGCCGAGATGACCACTGAACCGGCCGTTGCCACCGCGAATTCCTTGAACAGAATGCCCGTCGTTCCCGATTGGAACGCGATGGGCAGGAACACCGCCACCAGGGTGATGGTGATCGCGACAACAGCCGTCGTGATCTCCTTCACACCTTTCAGTGCCGCTTCCATCGGCTCCATGCCCGCTTCGATATGGCGGTAGATGTTTTCCAGCACCACGATGGCGTCATCGACGACGACACCGACCGCCAGCACCATCGCCAGCAGCGTCAGGATGTTGATGCTGTAATTCAGCACGTAGAGGATCATGAACGTACCGATCAGGGAGATGGGCACGGCGATCATCGGGATGAGCGTCGAGCGGAAGTTCCGCAGGAACGCGAGCATGATGATGAGCACCAGAATGAAGGCGATGAGGATCGTCTCCTGCACCTCTTTGATGGACTGGCGCACGAAGGTGGACGAGTCATACGCCGTCGTCACTTCCACACCCGCCGGGAGGAAAGGCCGGATGCGCTCGACTTCGGCTTTCACCGCGTCCGCCACTTGCACGGCGTTCGCTTCTGATTGTTTCACGATACCCAGACCCACGGCCGGGCGCTGGTTGTAACGGGCGATCGTCCGTTCTTCCTCCACGCCCATCTCGATCTTGGCAATCTCGGAGAGACGCACGGGCGCGCCATTCTGGTAACGCACGATGAGGTTCTCGAACTGCTCGGGGCGGTTGAGCTTGCCCAAGGTTCGCACAGACATTTCCCGATCGTAGTTCTCCAAACGACCGGAAGGCAGCTCGATGGAGTTATCGCGGAAGAGACGCGTCACATCGGAGGCGGTCACTTCACGTGCCGCCATGCGCTGGGCGTCCAGACGCACGCGGATGGCCTGGCGTTTCTCACCGCCGAAGTTCACACCACCCACGCCGGGCAGTGTTTGCAGACGATCCTTGAACTGGCGTTCACCGATCTCCGTCAGCTCCAGCGTGGAGTAACGATCGCTATACAGCGCGAGCCAGAGCACTTCCTGCGCGTTGGCATCTTGCTTCGCGATGATCGGTTCCTCGATGTCTTCGGGCATCAACTGCCGTGAGCGGGCGATACGGTCACGCACATCCTGAGCGGCCACGTCCACCTGGCGGTCCAGCTCGAAACGCACCGTGATGATGCTGACCTCTTCGCGGGAGATGGAGGTGAGTGTCTTGATGCCGGGGATCGTATTGACCTCCTGCTCGATACGCTCAGTCACCTCGGACTCGATGACCTCGGCACTGGCACCACGATATACGGTGGTGATGGTGACGATGGGCGGGTCCACGTCAGGCAATTCGCGCACGGGGAGGCGCAGGTAACCGACCACGCCGAAGAGCACAATCAAGAGATTGAGCATCAGCGCAAAGATCGGCCGACGGATGCAAAGTTCAGGCAGTGACATACGACAGAATTATTATTTGGCCGGGGAGTTGGTGGCGGGTGCGGTGACCGGCGCATTGGTAGCACCGGCAGGCGCATCAGGACTGTGCACGACGCTGGCGCCATCCACGAGTTTCTGGGTTCCGCTCACGACGATTTCCTGCGTGACAGCGAGGCCGGAGGCGATTTCCACCTTGCCCGGCATGCGCACGCCGAGCTTCACCGGTTGCACGCGGGCGGTGCCATTCGTGACGAGATAAACGGAGAAGTTTTCCAGACCGGCGACCAAAGCGCCTTCTGGGATCACAACGCCGTTATCACGACGTCCCGTTACGAGTTCCACGCGGGCGAACATGCCGGGCTTGAGCAAGCCATCTTTATTTTCCGCCAGGAGACGGATTTGCGCCGTGCGCGTAGTGGCGTCGATCTCCGGATTGATTAGATCCACTGTGCCGGTGAACTTTTTGTCGGGATAGGCACCCACGGTGAGACGGGCTTCCTGGCCCACTTTCACATGCGCGAGCTGACGTTCAGGGATGCGGAAGGTGACCTTCACTTTATCCAGATCCACCAATGTCACCAGCGTGGAACCGGCGTTGACGAACTGGCCTAGACTGACCATGCGCGGACCGGCGATGGCATCGAACGAAGCATAGATGACGCGGTCGGCGAGGCGTTCCTCCTCCACCTGGCGGGTGGCCGCGCGCACATTCACCTGGCTGGCGAGCTGATCCACTTCCTGTTGGGAGATGGCCTTCGTGCCCGCGAGTTGCTTGGCGCGATCGGAGTTCTGGCGGGCGAGGTCTTCCTCAGCCTTCACCTGCGCCACTTGCGCGGCTTCCTTGCGGGAATCGAGTTCAAATAGCTTCGCGCCTTTCTTCACGCGTTCGCCTTCTTTGAACAAAATGGACTGGATGAGTCCGGAGACCTCGGGCTTCACCTCCACGCGTTCATTCGCCTCGATGGAACCGACCGCAGCCACGGTGTCTTCCACGGCTTCGATGACCGGTTTGCCAAAGATGACGGCGGTCGGCGGCTGGGGCGGGGGCGCATCGCCACCGGATTTCTTGCAGCCGGTCAGCACCAGACCGGTGACCGCAGCCAGCGGCAGGACGAAAAACAGGGAACGGACAGGTTTCAACATACGATATGTGTTCAGGTTCAAAAGGTCAGTCAGTCACTCACTCCTCATTCCCAGCCACCACCGAGGGCCTTGATGAGCCGGACGGTGCCGAGAACTTGTTCATTCGCTACACGGACACGCGCCAGCTCGTTGATGAGCCGGGCGTTTTCAGAATCGATCACTTCCAGAAAGTTGATGGAGCCGGCGCTGAACCGGTCGCGCGAAAGCTTCGCGGCAGAGGTCGCCGCATTCGCAGCTTCGTGACGCGCCTTGGCTTCCCCGCTCAGGAATTGCAGGGCGGAAAGGCTGTCCTCCACTTCCTTGAACGCGACGAGGATGCTCTGCTTGTAGTTCAGCACGCTCTCTTCATACGTGGCGCGCGTGCGCTCCATGTTGGCCTTGTTGCGACCGCCCGCGAAGAGCGGGATGCTGATGCCCGGTCCGAGCGACCACGTGCGGCTGTTCCAATCGAACAAGTCCGTGACATCACCGCTCAGATAACCGCCGCCGGCCGTGAGGCGCAGGGAAGGAAAGCTGGCGGATTGCGCGATGCCGATCTGTGCGAGCTTGGAAGCCATCTCGCGTTCCGCTTGCGCGACATCCGGACGACGCTCCAACAAACTCGAGGGCAGATCAGGCGCGATCTGCGGAATAGGCACCGCACCAGAGGTTACTTTGACTTCAAATTTCGAAGCCGTTGTCCCGCAGAGCAGGGCAAGGGTATTGATCCGCGCGGCGCGATTGCGCTGGGCGGCACTCAAATCGGCTTCCGCAGAGGCTACTTCCACCTTGGCGCGTTGCACCTCGAACTCGCTGCCGATGCCAGCACCGAGGCGTTGATCGAAAATCTTGAGCGCTTCCTTGCGCAGATCGATGGCGTTGGTGAGCAGTTCGATCTCGCTATCCGCCGAACGCAAGGCGAAGTAGTTCAATGCGACATCGGCCTGGAGCCCAAGCAGGATCGTTTCCCGCGCTGCGACCGCACTGAGGGCCAATTGTTGGGAGGATTCGAACGAGCGCCGCACCTTGCCCCAGAGATCCACCTCGTAACTGAGATCGAAGGGCACCGTCCATTGGGACTGGGTGAAGCTGGGGATCGCGAACGGCACGGGCGAAGGCGCATTGGCCGACGTCCGATAGCGCGCCCAGTTCACGCCGCCATCCAGAGTGGGATAAAAACTGGAGCGGGAGACCCGGGCGGTCGCCCGGGCTTGTTCGACCCGTTGGAACGCGGCTTGCAAGGTGAGGCTGTCTTCAGCGGCCTTGGCTTGGAGTTCGTTGAGCGCGGGGTCATTGAAGACCGTCCACCATGCGCCGCGAGGGACATGGTCTTTCGGTTCGGCGGTCTTCCAGCGCCAAGCCTCGGGGGATTCCACCGTGGGCCGCTGGTATTCTGGCCCGAGTTTGCACGAGGTGGTGACGAGCACCCCGGCTAGCAGAGCCATGGTGGCGGCAGAGAACGGACGTCGATTTAATACCTTCAAGCGTAAGGGCATAAAACGGAAACGGCTTATTTTTGAAAACGGATTTGGACGGTCTGGTCCGACATGGCGAGCAGTTTAGCATGGAAACGAGCCCGCTGCGCTTCATCCAGCGGAAAGATTTGTAACATTTCCAGCAGCCAGAGGCCGTCGGAAGCCATCATGACCACCATGGCATCGTCGAAATCGACATCGGAATCCTGAAATTCCTTGAACACCTTGCGGTAATGCGCGCGGACCGGATCGAGCAGCTTGGGATTGTTCGCCCCGGCAGCGAGCAGGGGGGCGCAGGTCTCACGCATGCCCCCTTCCACCTGAAAAGCGGCATCCACATAGGCCCGCAGCTTGACGGAGGCATCGCCACCCGCTTGCAAGGCCGCCTCGGCCCGCTGGGATTCGCACTTGCCCACTTGGCGGGCGATCATGGCTTCCAGCAACGATTCCTTGGTGGGGAAGTTGTAGAGCAGGCCACCTTTGGACACCCCGGCCCGTTCGGCCACGGCGTCTAGGGTCATGTGTACGGCACCGGACTCACGCACGACGGATTCAGCAGCGTCGAGGATAAGGTCCTTGGAATTGGGACGGCTCATAGTTGACTTACCGGACGGTATAAAACCGTCCGGTCGGTAAAGTTAGGCAAAATGCACGGGGAGTCAAGTGGGTGTTTAAAGATTTTTTGTTACCCGGCCGGCAAGGGGTGTTGGATGAAACCGGCAGCGAGATTTGCATCAAATCGGTAGGGCGCGTCTGTCCTCAGCGCGCTGCGACGAAGCATAGCGAAAACAAGTTGGTTAGGAGCGTAGATTGCAATCAACGAGTAAGGAGTGAAATCGTAAGGCTTAAGTGTATTCGTACCCTGTAAGGTAGCACTTATTTTTGACTCACTGCGACTACAGCTAAGAAGTTAAAGGGGGAGGCGGTGTTTGGATTAGGTGTCGGGATTTAGCAATCAATGCATCCATGTGATCCATACTGCTTTTGAGGGACTTCATTCTTTCTTCACGTATCGTTGAGTGAGCATGGAATGCTTCGGCAAAGTCCTCTGTCCGATTGAGCGCTTTGGCTGATTTGGCAAGCATCGCTAGAGCTAAAATCCAATCTTTTTGGCAAGCTTCAATAAACGAGGAGGCTTTCTCAGTGCCATGTTCATCCAAACTGTCGCCGACCCCTTCTTGATAATGACAAATAGAATCGATTGCATCCATTGCCTTAAATCTCATTTCTTTCGATCCTGTACAGAGAAAAAATACGAAGAATGCCTGTAGTAACGGTTCTTTTGGATACGGTAGCAGCTTTGCATCAATTGGTAAAAACTTAGGAGTCTCTTCCCGTTGCATCATTGCACCATACTTTTCCACCATTTCTTTCCAGTGGTTATTGACGAAATCTTTGTCCATACATTTTCCCCCGTTTATTTTGAGGCCAAGAACGCTAACGATTTGCAAATTGTCCGTGCAAGGAGAGACCGGTGGATTAGCAATCGATCTCACTGACGCTTCCTAGCACTACTTCCCCGTCTTAAACTCTGACTCCGCTAGCCACACCACGATCTGATCCAAATCATTCCGCGCCGTCGGGCCATTCGCAGGAGCGACGTGGGCATTGGAGAGGAGTGAGAAGACGAAGCGTTCACCCGCGCGATTGGTCACGTAACCGGAAAGGGCATTCACATAACGCAGGGAACCCGTCTTGGCCTGCGCGTTGCCTTCCGCGACGGTGCCCTTCATGCGCAGACGCAGCGTGCCGTCTTTGCCCGCGATCGGTAGCGAATCCAGGAAAGCGTCCTTGTAAGGATGCTGCGCCATGTGTTCGAGCAGCTTCACGGTGGCTCGCGAGGTGACGAGTGCGCCGCGTGAAAGACCTGAGCCTTCTTCGATGAGCACATCGTTGCGTGGCACGCCGATCTTTTGCATGAAGGCGTTCAGGCGGCGCAGTCCGATGTCCTCTGTCGTTGCGGACAAATCCTTGGTGTGATCCGCATGACGTGCGGCGACTTGGAGCAGAAGCAATTGCGCGTAGAGATTCTGCGAGGGCTTCATCATTTGCTTCACTAGTTCGCGCATCGGTGGTGAGGAAACGCGGGTGAGTTCGATCAATTCATCCTGCATGGTTAGGCTACCGGTGTTGTCATCCGCTGTGATGCGGCGGACGTCGCCTTTCACCGAAACACCGCGTTTGATCAGTGCATCCTTCACCGCTTGCGCGAACCACAGGGCAGGGCGGGGCACCGTAGTGGCTTCTTCCACTGCTTTGCCCCCGAGAGGCAACTGGCCGGTGATGGTGACGAGATTGGAACCCGGCTCGCGCGTGACGGAAATAGAGGCGCGGGCATTGGTAGCAGCGGTCTCTACGCGATTGATGAATTGGAGCAAGGGCGTGAACGGCTTCAATCTGATCGTCGCTGGGGCACCGAGTTTTTTACCGGGCGAGAGGCTGAGGTCCACAGTGTTATCCTGATAGGTGCAGGCGGAGACTTCCGCGCCGTAGTAGTATTGCAGATCATCCCACGTCCACGCATTGCCGAAGGAAGGACCGCGAAAGAAACTTTCATCCGCCACGATGTCACCACTGATACGTTTGATGCCGGTGGCTACGATGGCGTCAATCAAAGGGCGCAGGGCAGCTTCGTAATCGCCGCCGTGAAAACGGGAGGAGAAAGAGAAGTCTCCGCGACCGATGATGACGAGATCGGTGTTCAGGGAACCGTTGGAGGAGGGTTTCTTTTTCGCGGCCACTGAGGTGACGATACGATACTCCGGCCCCAATTCATCAAGTGCCAGTGCCCCGGTGTAGAGCTTGTTGTTAGAGGCAGGCTTCAGCCGTTTTTGGGAGTCGTGTTCGAACACCTGCGTGCCGGTATCGAGGGATTTGATCTGGATGCCCCATTGGGAGGAAGCGAAACGCGGTTGCTGGACGAATTTTTCCAGTTCTTGTTTGAGCTGGTCAGGAGAAGTGAAGGATTTGGTTTGGGCGTGAACCGAGGGCAACCCGTTCAGGCCCAAGGACAGAGCAGCGATCAGCAGGAAGGAAAAGGTCTGGAGTGGCACGCGCATGGAGCAGAAGCATTTTGCCAAACGCGTCCAGATGCAATATTGGATTGTGGGTGGACATGATAGAAACACCAGATGCGCATAGTCTGAATGCCGCCCGGGGGTGGCTGGAGCTGGGTAATGTACCGGAGGCGTGGCTGGAGCTGAATGAGCTCTTGCCCCGCTGGCATGAGCATCCGGAGGTGCTCAATCTGATGTGGGATTTATACGGGGCGGAAGAGGCGTGGGCGAAGGCCCTGGCGGTGGCCCGGCAGATGGTGAGCCGTTATCCCGATGAGGTTTCCGGCTGGATCCATCAATCCTACGCGCTGCATGAGATGAAACGGACGGATGAGGCGCGGGATGCGCTTTCACGGGCGGTCAGCCGTTTTCCGAAGGAAGGGGTCATTCCGTACAACCTGGCCTGTTACGAATGCCAGTTGGGCCAGCTCGGCACGGCGAAACGCTGGCTGGCGCTGGCGGAGAAGATACAAGGCAAGGATGTGCTGAAAAAGATGGCGTTGACGGACCCAGATCTGAAGCCGATGTGGGATTATTTAAAGGGATTGTGAATGAAGATGGAGGCGTTCCTTTTCGTCTTTTCTCTTGGCAGCCGATGGCGCTGCCGCTTTGTTAGGTAAAACATGTTCACATTCCCACCGAATTTGCTTTGGCTTCGCGGTTTAAGATTTGGCGCTGTGTTCGCCGTTTTCGGAGTGACGGCCCTTGGCCTGATGGCGGCCGAGGGTGAAAAGGCAGAAGCCAAATCCAAGGCCAAGAACATTTACGCCCCGCGCCATGACGAGGCGGGCATTCCCTTCCGCAACGCCCCCATGAGCACCGCCGTGCGCAGTGTGGTCGTGCCGCTGTCCACGAACATGCATGTGGCGTTCGATACCGAACTGCTACGCACGCACGTGGCTTGGGAAGGGGAGACGTTGAATCTCTGGGGGGCGGTGTATCACGGAGCCAAGGACCGCTTCTATTGTGATTACAACGGCACGACGTTGTGGCGGAATCCGCCGGTTTTTCCATGGCTGATCCGCGAATTGACGGCGAACAAAGGTTATGCCGACGCGGTCCCTGGAGCGCGCTATCTAGGGACCAGCACCAAAACGGGCGGCACTACCTTCATGTATGAACTGAGCACGCCGGAGAAAGAAATCATCCGGGTGCATGAAACCCCGCGCCACAATCCGGCGATGGGGCCAGGAGCGCTGGAGCGGCGTCTGGAGATCAGCCCGACGAAACGGAGTCTTTCCTTCGCGGCGCATATCGAGAAGCACCCGCTGATCACGAACGGTGTGCCCGAGGGGATGTTCCTCTTTGACCGGGGCACCAATGTCTTGCTCATCACCGCGCGCAGCAGTGGTAATCTGAAATTGGAGAGCCGCGTGGAGCCCAGTGCCTATCCGAGCTATGTCTGGCGGGAGAACAAGAATGACAGTGTGCGTGATATGGTCGCCGGTTCCGGTGAGGAAACCCGCATCTGGGTGCGGATTCCCGTGCACAAGGAGCCTCTCGTGGTGGAGGTCCTGAGCCTGGTGGCACCGAATGCGGAACAGGCGGTGGCGCGGCTTCAAGCCCTGCCGAAAACGCAATTGCAGCCCCCGGCCATGAGCCTGCCGGACAGCAAAGAACCGGCCTTGGTGGCTTCCGTGCCGAGTATTGTCCCGAGTGCGAAAGGGTTTGTGCTGCCAGCGGGAGATGCGGCTTACAAACTGGAAGCGTTTCCTTTGCCGCCCGACATCGAGCTGCTGGTGACCGGCATGGATTTTCTGCCGAATGGCGATCTGGCGGTCTGCACCTGGCTGGGCGATGTCTATATCGTGGAGAAGCCGCAAGGTGCACCGGGCGCAGTGAAGTATCGGCGCTATGCGCGCGGCTTGAACGAGCCGGGTGGCGTGACGGTGATCAATGGCCAGATCTACATCGTGCAGAAGCAGGAACTCACGCGCTTGATCGATACGGATGGCAATGGTGAGGCGGATCGTTTTGAATGTCTCAATCAAGATTGGGGTTTCACGGGAAACTATCATGATTTCAGTTTCGGTCCCGCACAGGACGCCGTGGGCAATCTATATGTGATGCGCAACGGCAATCGCGGCCTGTATGAGATCCCCTACATGGGCTGGTGTCTCAAGCTCACGCCCGATGGCCGGAAGCTCACGCCATTCTGCGACGGGCTGCGTTCGCCGAATGGTTTTGGCACGTATCAGAATGACATTTTCATGACGGAGAACCAGGGGAACTGGGTAGGGGTTTGCAAGCTGACGCATATGCAGCAAGGCAAGTTCTTCGGCTTTCCTTCCACCACGCCCGCGCCGAAGGAATCGCAGTTCGATGACCCTAAGAGTTTTGCCCCGCCGGCGGTCTGGTTCCCTTACAGTCTCGCGAAGTCGGTGAGCGGTTTTGACACGATTCCCGAAGGATTCGGGCCTTTCACCGGGCAATTGATGGTGGGCGATTTTCAGAATGCCATCCTGATGCGCGTGGCACTGGAGAAGGTGAATGGCGAATGGCAGGGCGCCGTGTTTCCCTTTGCCAAAGGGTTTAACTCCGGCGTGAACCGGCTGGTGTTCGGGCCGGATGGCAAACTGTATGTGGGCGGCTGCAAGAACAAGGCGTGGGCGGCGGTGGCACCGAAAGAGTATTCACTAGATCGCGTGAGCTTCACCGGCAAGACCCCGTTTGAGGTGAAAGAGGTCAAGGCCTTGAAGGACGGTTTTGAACTGACCTTCACGGAACCGGTCGCGGCGGATACGGGCGCCCTGGTGGATAGTTATGACATGGTGCAGTTCAACTATCACTATCATCAAAAGTACGGTTCGCCGGAGCTGGATCATCAAGGCAAGGAGAACAGTTCTACCGGCATCAAGGTGACCAAGGCCGCGCTGTCGGCAGATCGCTTGAAAGTGAAGCTGACGGTGGAAGGCTGGAAGACGGGTTACGTGACGATGGTGCGCTGCCTCGAGGTGGCGAACGATGAAGGCAAGAAACTGCGGCACGATACGTTTTGGTACACCTTGAATCAGTTGCCGAAGTAAAACTTCAAATCCAAAGCTCCAAACGCCAGAGAAATTTCAAGCATCAATCGCACGCGCCCAGATTGATGTTTGGTTATTGGAGCTTCTATGGAGCTTGGGGTTTTGGATTTGGGATTTCTCTACGCTTTGTTCGCCACCATCTTCTCGATCAATCTTGCAGCAGCGGCAAAACCGAACGCGCCGGTGACGAAGGTGGCGGCACCATAGCCGCTTTCACAGTTCATCTTCATATCGCTCCCTTTTTCCCGCACATCGCAGACCGTGCCATCGCCTTGGGGGAAGAGGGGTGGCTCGCTGGTAAAGACGCAATCGATCCCGAACGGCTGCCCGCTGGCCGGGAAACCGTACTCTTTACGGAGCAGCTTCCGGGTTTGCTGGAGGAGCCGGTCGTGGCTGGCGTCGCTAAGGTCGGCGTAACGGATGGCCGTGGGATCGCGGCGTCCGCCCGCGCCGCCGGAGACGACGATGGGGATATTCCGCTTCTGACATTCGGCGATGAGGAGCGCCTTGTGCTTCAGGCTGTCGATGGCGTCCAAGACCCCGGAGCAGGGGACGGCCAGGAGCTGGGCGGCGGAGGTGGCGGTAAAAAACTGCTGAATGGCATTCACCCGGCATTCCGGGTTGATGGCGAGCACCCGGTCCTTGAGGACCTCCACCTTGGGTTGGCCGATTTTGCCGACCACGGCGTGAAGCTGACGGTTGGTGTTACTGATGCAGACTTCGTCCAAGTCAATAAGGGTCAATTCACCCACGCCGGAACGGGCGAGGGCTTCCACCGCCCAGGAGCCAACCCCGCCTACGCCGACGACGCAGGCGTGAGATTGACGCAACAGGCGCAAGGTTTCACGCCCATAGAGACGGGCGATGCCACCAAATCTGGCTTCGTAATCATTCATTGAACACGGCCCACGAGCATAAGTTGCGGGCAATCATCCTCAGCCACAAGGACTTCACAAGGCAGAATTTAATCTGGCGGGCCGTCAATGACCTAGTAAGCTAGGGCGGTTGGAATGGTCTAAGTTGTTGGCAGGCCGCTTGCTAACTGGATTTTGGCGTTTCGCATTCCAAGAGTATTTGAGCATTTTGCACATTGACATACCGAGTCGCCGAGTGTAAATACATTGTAATCACATTGCATGGGCGATTCATATACGAATCATTAAGTGTATGGAGTTTGACTGGAACAATCCAGCGTTCGAGTTCACCGTGGAACTGACGCAGCGCGACATCGAAGAGTCATTCGAGGATCCTTTTGCCGTGCGCCTGCTGCCGGACTCGCCCCGCTTCTCTGTCCAGTCGCGCTATTTCAATTTGGGAAAGTCCACGCGGACACACGGTATTTTCAGTGTGTATCGTACGAACGGGAAGATGATCCGGGTCATCTTTGCCCGGGTGTTCGTTCCGGAAGAACAATTTTTTTATCAACGCAAACAAGAGCAGATGCTGGCGAAGTAACCGCCGCACTACCCTGACAAAACCATGAGCTTGCACGCCATCACGAACTGGGAAGACGTTCCGCTGTTCGACCGCGAGGATGCCGAGGCCGATTTCTGGGCCAGTTCCCGGGCCGATCTGCGGCTCATGGAAAACTCCGTGGTGCCCTTCTCGGAATCCTCGGAGTCCGTCACCATCACTTTGCGCATCGATCCGCGCATGCTGGCGCGCATCAAGCGGCTGGCGCGTTCCCGATACCTCAACTACCAGAGCATGATCAAGCAATGGTTGAGCGAACGGATGGAGCAGGAGCTGGGAGAACGCTGAGACATTTTCAAGTAATATGAAATTGAGCCAATATCGTCGGGCAGGACAGGGGCACGGGGCTTTTTCATTGATCGAGTTGATGGTGGTGGTGGCCGTTATCGCCATCATCGCGGGACTCACGCTGCCGGTAGTGCGGGGCGTGCTGGAGAAAAAAGCCAAGGCGATGGTCACGGCGCAGAAGGATGACCTGAACGTGAAAATCCAGGCGTACCATGCCAAGTACAACAGTTACCCGCTAGATAATCCCACCAATACGCGGGTGTCACCGTTGTTCTATGAATTGATGGGCTCCACATATGATCATACCCCCATCCCACCGCAATACCGGATGGAGGATACGGTCGTTTCGGAATTGATGGTGCAGAAGTATTTCGGCCAGGACGGTCTGCGCAATGTGACGCAACTGGCGGATAAAAACGACCCTCAAGCACCGAAATTCGAGCGTTTCATCCAGTCCATGAAGGCGAACGATTTCCGGGCCGTGAGCAATCCAGATGGCGTGGAGATCCGGTTGTTACGCGTGCCGGTGAAAGATGAGGATATCTACATGGTCACAGCTTCTGATAATACCCTGTTCAACGCCTGGCATTACCGGGCCACGAATCCCGTCAATAATCAGGGCAAGTTTGATTTATGGGCGGAGTTTGAAGTGGGTGGTTCGCGTTACCGCGTCAGCAATTGGGAACCGAACCCCGTCAAGATACAGCAGCCAGTGAGATAATTTTTGATAACATGAAAGCATACGCAAAAATTTTGGGAATGCGGAAGAAAACCGGGGCCTTCACGCTGATCGAACTGCTGGTGGTGGTGGCCATCATCGGCATCTTGGCGGGCTTGCTTCTGCCAGCCATTAGTAATGCGCAGAAGAAGGCGAAAATCACGCAGACCAAGCTGGAGATGAAGCAGATCGAGCAGAGCCTGCTTGATTTCAAGGCGACCTACAGCATCTGGCCGATGGTGCAAAACGCCCGGCAATCCGCGTTTCCTGATTACACCTACGGCACGGCCGGTCTCTCCTATAGTGGAACGGATGTGGTGGAGAACAATTACGGCACCGGCAGCCAGTTCAACAACGCGGCGGTGATCACCATCCTGATGGGTGTGTCCGATGCGAGCTACAATCTCAACCATCTGAATAACCCGCAAAAGAAACAGTTCCTGAACCCGAAAGTGGCGAAGTCGAACCTGGAAGCCGGGGTGGGACCGGATGGCGTGTATCGCGACGTTTGGCGCAATCCTTTTATCATCAGCGTGGATGCCAACTATGATGGACACACGCAGGACGGCCTGTACTCGCGGTCGGCGGTCTCGCTGGAATTCCCGGCGAACCCCAAAGGTATCGACGGTCTGTTCAGCCTGTCCGGCCTCCCGAACAACAATGATTTCGTGCATCGCGGCCCGGTCATGGTCTGGAGCAAAGGGCCGGACAGCCAGTCATCGACCAATGAGCCGGCGAATGTCGGCTTCAATGTGGACAACGTTCTAAGCTGGAAATAACCATGAACCTCACCCTCAGCCATCGCTCAGTCAGCGGCGGGATCGGAAGCCGCCGCACGGCCCGTTTCCTGCGCGCCTTCACGCTGATCGAGTTGCTGGCGGTGATCGCCATCATCGCCATCATCGCGAGTCTGGCCGGGCCCATCATCTCCAGATTTGGGGCCGGGGACAAACTTGGGGTGGGTGGACGGCAGTTGCTGGATGATCTGGCTTATGCGCGGACCAAGGCGATGGCCACGCGCTCCACGGTCTATGTCGTGTTTCTGTCGCCGGACATCCATACGATCAACCTTGGCCTGCCCGCTTACTCCACCAATTATCTGGACCGGGTGGCCATCACCAACGCCTCGGCCAAGACCTACAACGGGTATGCGCTGTTTTCGGAACGTTCGGTGGGGGATCAACCGGGGAGCTACTCGCCCAGGTATCTGATGGACTGGAAGGAACTGCCTGCTGGCGTGAGCATTCATCCGGACCAGTTCTTTACCAACTCGATGCCGACCGCCCTGATGCCGATCAAGACGAACTACGTCACCGGCCAGTATGTGGTGCCGTTCGGTTACCGGAGTTTCCCGTTCCCCAACGCCAAGAGTGCAGCGAATTTTTACCTGCCCTATGTGGCTTTCAATTCCATGGGCCAACTGGTGGGCGGAGAGAATTTCCGAATCCAGGTGTGCGAAGCGCGGATCACGCGTTTGCGTGATGTGGATAACCAGAACGCTTTGATCCTCGGCCCGTCTGCCATCACGCCGGATGCGCCCAATACGGTCTTCATGGAATGGGAGAACAAGGGCCTCAGCAACGGGGTCAATTACACGAACATGACCGTCTATGCCCATGAGATCGAGATCAACTGGCTGACGGGACGCGGTAAATTTTTACAGCCTGAAATCCAATGAAGCTGACACCGCATAACAGCAGCAGCCGGAGCTCGCAGGCCTTCACGATGGTGGAGGTGGCGCTCAGCTTGGCCATCATCGCTTTTGCGATCGTGGCGGTGATCGGCATTTTGCCCACCGGCATGCAGGTGCAGCGGGATAACCGGGAGCAGACGATCGTCAATCAGGACGGACAATTCATCCTGGAAGTGATCAAGAACGGCCAGACGAACGTGAACTTGCTGGCGCAGAATCTCGAATGGATCGAGTCCTACACCAACATTCCGCCCTCAACGATCATAGGATTGGAAGGGCGCATCGACCGGACGAACCTGCTGCAGGGTGCGTTCACCACGAACGCGCTCGCGCAACGGATCGTGGGCCTGCTGAGCACGCCGCGGTTTGGGCAGGATACGAATTTGCCCACCGGTTACGTGAGCAACTGGGTGCGGGCGAAGTTTGTGGCCAACAGCGGCCCGCTGGCCGACCGGTTGACGGAGAACGGCGTGACGGGCACCCGTGATTTTGCCTTTGCCTACATGGTCACCGTGGACATCTCGCCGGTGGTGCTGTCTTCCGCCTCCAGCAATGCCGCCCCGGCGCTGGGCCAGGTGATGCAGATGAACATGTACAATCTCCGGGTGAACCTGACCTGGCCGGTGTATCCGAACGGCACCGTCGGCCCGGGCCGGAAGAGCTTCCACACCATGGTGGCCGGCCGGTTGAACCGTGACACGAACGGGCTCTACCAGTTCCGCCCCAACGAATTTACCGCACCGTAACATGAACACCGCCCTAACCAACGCCGTTCGCCGCCGCGCCCGCCAAAGCGGGCTCACGCTGCTGGAGCTGATGGTGGCCATGAGCGTGTTGACGTTCATCATCTTCGGCCTCTACTCGATGTTTGACCGCACGCAGAAGGCTTTCCTGGAAACGACGACGCAGAAGGACGTGCTGGAGAGCGGACGCAATTTCATGGATATGATGGTGCGGGACCTGGAGCAGATGCACGCGGCGAACATCCCCGGCCGCACGAATCTCTACATCCAGCCGGTCATCCTCAGTGACGGCAGCCAGGTCAGCGGTTTCCGGCAGAACGCGATGAACGGCAACGCGCTGTTCACCAACGTGGTGCAGGAGTTCTTTTTCCTGACGAAGACGTCGAAATGGACGTGCATCGGGTACCAACTGGGCGAGATGTCCACCAACTACAGTGACACCAATCTCTTCGCCAATCTGGGCGTGGGCACGTTGCGCCGCTTCGCCTACACCACGAACGACTACTATCACAAGTCTGTGGATCTTTTTCCGATCTACTACAACACGGATCCGACGAACCACCAGATCGTGGCCGAGGGAGTGATCCACCTGGCCCTGCGGGCGTATGACCGGGATGGGAACTATGTGGACACCAGCGGCTATTCTTTCACCAACACGTTCATGCCGTCTTGGCTGGAACTGGAAGTCGGGGTGTTGGAGCCCAAGGTGCTGTTGCAGGCGCGGAGCATCTACGACACCAACGCCCAGCGCGCCTTTTTGCAGGAAACAACCAATCGCGCCAGTGCTGTGCATCTGTTCCGCCAGCGCATTCCGGTGCGGATCGCCAATTAAATGAAACGTCGTCGTCAAAGCGCAGTCGCCCTGGTCACCACGCTGATCATGCTTTCGCTGATCACGTTCACGGCCGTGGTCTTCCTGGCTGTCACCATGCGGGAGAAAGATGCCGTCCTCGTGTCCGAGGACATGATGGATGCCAAGACCTTGGCGGAGGTGGGCCTGATGGAGGCCGAAGTGCGCGTGGCATCAGGAATGCTGGCGCGCAAAAACATCTCGGACTATGACCTGATGGTCTCCGAGACGACCGTTCCGTCTCCGCTTATTTCAGCCACACCGCCTCCGGAATCGAGCCTCTCGGTCATCAGCAATCTTATCTACGATGCCCGTCCCCCGGTTTACGTGCAGACCAATGAGAATGCCTCACTGCCTTGGAAGCATTCGTTCTACCTCGACTTCAATCGCAATGGTCATTTTGAACCGACCGGCTGGCTGGAGGAAACCAATGATGCCGGGGTGGCGATGGGGATCACGAATTACTACGTCGGCGATCCGCAGTGGATAGGCATCTTGCAGTTTTCCATACCGACGAACAACGTGGCGGAACGGCCCGCCCATTCCCGGACGAACAAGTTTGTGGGCCGGGTCGCCTACATGGTGATGCCTTACGGCAAGAGCCTGGATATCAATTATCTCCATAACTCGGCCAAGAAGTTGAACCCGACCATGCCGGGGAAGACGGACGGCTACCGCCGCAATCAAGGCGTGGGCACCTATGAATTGAACGGGGCGGCCTTTCTGGCGGACTTGAACACGAATGTCTGGTCGGCGGCGAATTACTGGACGACGTTGAACGCGATCGCCGCCCCTTACTACGAATACTTTACCAATCTTACCACGACGAATCTGGGGCTGGCCTTCATCGATGCGGAAGCGCTCCTCTCCTACCGTTACAACGCGAATTATGACAATCTGAACAGCCTGAACAACCTCTATGGTAATCCGGCTACCACCGTGCTCACGAATGATCTGGTGGATCATTATATCCGCCATCCTTTGATGATGACGCAATTGCGGCTGCCGACCAATGACTTCGACAACACGACGCTCTCCTGGCCGGGCAGTGTGAACACCAATGCGGCGGCGGGAAGTTTCTTTGATATCAATGAACTCTTTCTGACGGGCCGGTCTTATTCCTCGATCCCCAATCCGGTGGATGACAACTTCCGGTATCGCCTCTTGTCCGTAAGCTCGAACCTGTCCTCCTATAACCGTTACACGACCTACCGGATGCTGGCGCAGCTCGGCACGGAATCATCGTTGGCGGCTGGCGAGCGTGTGCACCTGAACTATGACAATCGCGTGCCGAACTCGACCACGGATTTCAAGGGCTGGTATCCGACCAATTTCTTCAATGAGACGGCGGAACGGTTGCTGCGGACGAATTATAACATTTCGCTGACGGACTACGCGCACACCAACCGCATCGAGATCTATCCGACGAACCGTTACTCGGTGGCCATCCACCGGATGCTGCAGGTGACGGCCAACATCTATGACGCGACCACGAACCGGAACCAGGACGTGTATCCGTATTATCCCACGGTGTTCCGCCCGATCTTCACTAATGACAACGGCGTGATCAGCATCATCCGTTACGACGAGGTGACGGGTACGAATGAAGCCTACTACGGTTATCTGCCGCGCGATTTTGCGAGCACCAACGTGACCTACCGGAACACGCTCATCAGTTCCAACAACATCTGGGGTGTGCCGTGGATCATCGGGGCCAAGAAGGGCTTCCCCAATTTCAACGAGTTCGAGCTGTATTCGACCATTCTGATGACGCGGCGTCTGGAGTTCATCAAGAACAACACGAACATGCCGGTGGTGATCCGGCAGACGAACCAGCTCTACACGCTGGGCATCTCGAACATGTTGGGGGCGGAGATGTGGTATCCCTATACGAATCCGTATCCGCGCAATCTGATGGTCATGGCCCAGCTCCATGCGTTCACCCATCTGACGAACCAGAGCGGATCCATCCGTAACAATCTCCTCGTCGTCTCCAACGCCGCGCCGGTGGCGGCAGGCAGCTGGGCCAACGGCCCCCTGGGATTCCGTCTGCCCTTCAACATCAACGACGTTTTCCTGACCAACTCGGTTTATTACAACTCGACCGGGCAGTTCATCCCGACGACGGATATTTCCGGCACCAATGTGGTGTATGAGCGGGGCCAGCAGTTCTATACGCCGCAGTGGGGCTTGAGCATGTCCAACCGCATGTTCGCGGTGATCATGGACACCGACGCGTCGGGCGGGGCACGCGTGGTGGATTATGTGAATTTCGACAGTTTCACTTTCGGTGTGGATGATCTCAGCAGCCGGTTGACGGGCGCGGCCTCCTTGCCGGACAGCGCGGGTACGGTGAACCAGTCGTTGATCCAGAGCCTCTTCAACACCAACCGGGTGAACGGCGGGACCAACAACAACTCGCCCACGGTGGGCATCCGGCAGCAGATCGCGGTGGCACTGGGGCTGGTGCCGGTCGGCCAGACGGACTGGAACAATTACAGCCTGACGGGGCCGTCCTTGATGGACAAGCAGCAGTCGATCGCGACGTTCCAACGCTTCATGGTGGGCACGGTGGGGGGCACGCAGGTGGGCCAGTTCCATTCCCGGCCCAGCGGGCCGCCGCAATATTTTGTGCGCATGCCCACAACCACGAACATGCAGTCGCCGTTCACGGCGGTGGCGAAGATGGTGTTCACGAACAACTGGCAGGCGAACGATCCGCTGGTGCATTACACGGTGCAGGATATGTCCGATCCGAACGGGGTGAACCTGCTGCCTTTCCTGATCCGGCCTTTCAACAGCCCTACGGTCACGAACAACTTGCGGATGGTCAACCAGCGTTACCGCCCTTGGGGTGTGCTCCGGGGTGATGGCATCAGCGCCGCGATGGGTTATGGCGATCCTCCGGGCGGCATCGATGCTGGCCAGTTGGACAACGACTATTCCTTCAACCTCTATGCGAAGGACCCGCAAGTGCGGAAGCCGGATGACTGGGATTTCCCGGGCCAGAAATTTGCCAATGTGGGCTGGCTGGGGCGCGTGCATCGCGGCACGCCGTGGCAGACGATCTATATGAAGGCGGGCATGATGAATCCCGAATCCTGGGCGCGGTGGGCGAACACCACGGCCAATCATCCCACAAACGACTGGTTGTTGCCGGACTTCTTCACCACGGCTACGGATGTCCGCTCGGTTTCCGGCCTGCTTTCGGTGAACCAGACCAATCTGGCCGCGTGGTCGGCGGTCCTGGGCAATGTGCTGGTGCTCACCAACACGATGAACTTCAACGATTCGACCACGAACATCACGAGCACCAATGCCGTGGGCATTCCTATCACGTATGATGACATAATGATCAACCCGGGCAGTGATCACCTCAAATTTATGGTGGAGGGCATCAATCGCGTCCGTCGGAACCGTGTCGCCAATTACGGCGGGGGACTCCAGACCACGAATGCCTTTTTGCGGATGGGCGATATCCTGTCCGTGCCGGAACTGACCGTCGGTGACTCGCCGGCGGTGCGCTCGCCGTATCTGGACCTGTATGACCGCAATCTTTTCTACGGCGTGCATGATGCAGCGATCGAGCGCATTCCGCAACAGGTGCTCGGCTTGTTGAAGGTGGATGACATGCCCCGGGTGGTGGTATATGCGTGGGGCCAGTCCCTCAAACCAGCCCCAAACTCGGTAGTGCTATCTGGTGCGTATCGTGGTATGGTGACGAACTACTCTGTGGTGAGCGAACATCTGACCCGTACGGTCCTCCGGTTCGAGGGCGGCCCCCGCAACCCGCGGGCGGTGGTGGAAAACTTCACCGTGATCCCCTCGGAGTAGCGAGTCGTAATGCAAAACATTTTGAAGACTATGCGTAACCAAACTTCAGCACGGTGGGCAGCAGGCCTGTTGTTGCTGGCCGTCACCTCGACGGTGTGGTGGCAGTGGCGGAGTACGTCTCCCGTGCCGGCACCCGTGGCCCAGACGTCCGCGAAGCCGGTGGTGAATGTGGGACCGTTACTTTCGGCCGCCCCGGCCAGCAGCCTGCGTGCGGTGGGCACGAATGTCCCCATCGTTCCTGCTGACCCGGCTTTTCCGAACCGCTTGCGGAACACCAAAGAACCGATGGAAACACTGGTGCGCAATGACCGCGCCCTGTTGCTGGCGAATGCCATCATCGACACCGGCCTGAAGGCCCGGCTGGAGATCCCCGAACATTTGCGGGCGAAGACGGACCCCGGCAGTTACATCGTGCAGAGCCGCGGTATGATCAGTGATTCCTTCCGGGCCCAGCTTACCGCAGTGGGTGCCGAGGTGATCGCTTACATCCCCAACAACGCCTACTTGGTGAAGGTGAATGCCCAGGGTGCGCAGAAGCTGACCACCATGCCTTGGACCCGCGCCGTGATTCCTTACGAGCCCTATTATAAATTGCAGGAGAAGTTGCTGGGGTTGGCCATCCAGCAGGCACCCGTGCCGAACGCGGCGGAACTGCGCCTGACAATTTTCCCCGGTGACCTGCAGGCCGCGAAGGAGCAGTTGGAGAAGCTCGGGGCAAAGGTGATGAGCGAGGACCGCTCCCCGTTCGGTCCGCAATTGATCGTCCAGCCGCAGAAGGATTCGCTGGTGGCGCTGGCGTCATTGCCGGCGGTGCAGACCGTCGAACGGCACACGCGTCGCGTGTTGATGAACGATCTAAGCCGCCCGATAGTCGGGGTAGCCAGCAATTCGGTGTCGCTCGATAATTATCGTGGCCTGACGGGCGAGAACGTGTTGGTGGGGGTCGTCGATGCGGGCATCGATGTGAATTTTGTGGGCTTGATCAACCGGGTGATCCCGACAGCGTCGACGCCGGTAGATGACTTGAGCGGCCACGGCACACATGTGGCGGCCACCTTGGCCGGCACCGGCGCGGGCAAACCGGTCTTGGGGGGCAGTTTCATGGGGTCGGCCCCAGCCAATGATTTTCGCGGTATGGCTCCGGCGGCCCGTATCCTGTCGCAGGATTATCGGACGTTGTCGGATGCTCAACTCACGGAAGATGCCGCCCGCAACTTTTTCCTTACGGACCGTCTGACGTTGCTGGCTGGGATCGCCCAGTTCAACACCCTGATAGTCAACAGCAGTTGGGGTTACGAAGATTCTTTTGAATACGACACCGCCTCGGCGATCTATGACGCGGCGACGCGCGATGGCATTCCCGCCATGTCCGGACCCCAGCCCATGCTGTTTGTGTTTCCCGTAGGTAACCGTGGTTTCGGCGGCAACGATGGTTTGGGCGGGCTGGCTAACACGATCAGCAGTCTCGCGGCGGCCAAGAACGTCATCGCGGTGGGGGCCAGCGAACTCATGCGAAACATCACCAACGAGGTGAATGTGGTTGACCCTTTCACAGGAGCCACCAGCAGGGTGGCCTGGTGGGCCGGGGAGACGGACAGTAATGATGAAGTGGCCGCTTTCTCCGGTCGCGGCAATACAGGTATCGGACGGGAAGGGCAGTACGGCCGCGCCAAGCCAGACGTGGTCGCCCCTGGTGTGATGACCATCTCCGGTCGTTCACCGACGTGGGATGAGGCGGCATATTATAACCCGGTGTCCACCTACGTCACGATTAGCAGAGATATCGTGCTGCAACCCGGCCAGGCGAACAGCTTTGCGCTGTTCCTGCCGACGGGCACCGACAGCCTGACGATTGAAGTGCTGGATAACAGCAACATCTTACTCCCGATACCGAATGTTGATGTGTACATCAGCATGGTGGATACGCAGCCGTCATCCAACCTGGCCAATCTGGATGGTCCAGCACCGTTGAACCGGGTGATCGCCCCGAATGAATCGGGCATCTGGTTTTACGACCTGGTAAATACGGACGTCAATCCGGTGACGGTCCAGGTGAGGGAAACGTACACGGTGCGCAACAATTTGGATGACTACTACGCCGTGCTGCAGAGCCAGTTGAATACCCCGCTGGACCCGAACTACCGCTTTGAAGTGGGCACCAGCATGGCCGCTCCGGTGGTTTCCGGGATACTGGCTCTGATGCAGGAGTTCTTTGAAACCGAACTGGGTGAGACGACCAACAGCCCGGCCCTCTACAAGGCGATGCTGATCAACAGCGCGCGGACGCTGTCCGAGACGTACGGACACGAGACGAAGAACGTTATCAACTTCCAAGGCTGGGGCCTGGTCAATGTCTCCAATGCTTTACCGATGGTGATGTCCGGTTCCACCGCGCGCACTGCCTGGCCGCTTCAGTACTTCGACCAGAGCGTGACGAACTCCCTCGCGACCGGCGAATCGCACGTCCGGAATATCACGATGTCCGCGCTGGCGCAGCCGTTCCCCCTGCGCGTTACCTTGGTGTGGACGGATCCGCCGGGCAATCCGGCGGCCAGTGTCAAGCTGGTGAATGACTTGGATCTGGTGGTGAGCAACCGGATCTCCGGTGAGGTCTATTATGGCAATGATTTCCCGGGCGGCAGCATCTATACCACGGGCAGCGTGACGCCCACCAATGCGGTGGCGGATGCCGTGAACAATGTGGAGAATGTCTTCCTTCCCGGCGGTCTTTCGGCCGATTACGCGATCTACGTCACAGCGCGACGGGTGAACGTCAATGCGGTGACGGGCATGACTAACGGCATTGTGCAGGATTACGCACTGGTGGTTTCCACCGGCGACTTGCGCCTGACCGCCCCCTTCAACCTGGACCAGACGCCGACGCGGCTGTATGACAACCGTCCTTCAGTCAAATTTTTCACCAGCAGCACGAACGGGTTGCCGTTCATGGCGGAGCGGGTGGGGGCGAACCCGCCGATGGTGGGCTCCACGAATGGCACGAATGTGCAGTGGAATTTCTACGTGATCACCAATGACACGGGGCTGCCATACATGACCTTCGTCTCGTTCAAGACACCGAACCTTTCCGGTGACCCGCGGATCAACACGTATCGTGACCCGGCAGCGGATATTGATCTTTACGTGCACACCTCCGGAGATCTCACGAATCTGAATCCTGTGGTGGTGAATCAGTGTTTTCAGAATACTCTTTACGCGTCGCCTGGCGCAGGTGGTGCCGTCTCGACGACCCGGGGAGGATCCGAATACGTGCTGCTGGATAATTCGCCCGATGACCAGGTTTACTACATCGGCATAAAAGCAGAGGACCAGAAGGGAGCCGAGTTCGGCTTCATCGCCGTAGCCAGTTCCACGCCTCCGTTTGAACAAAATCCTGATGGCAGTTATTGGGTCCAATTCTTCCCGATCGGGGAAATACCAGATGGCAGCCCGGAGAAACCGGAGGGCTTGCAGATGTTCGGCATCGTCCCGCAGACCATGAACATCCATCGTGTGGTGGCGACGAATGAGATGACGCACGATCTGTTTGGCGATCTGCTCGGAACGCTGGAGCATAACGGCACCTTTGTGACGTTGCACAATCACACTTTCCCCTCCGCGGTACTTCAGGGAGGGAGTGTGAACCTGACCTATGATGACAGTGATGAGGGGGACATCTTGAATGCCATCCCGCCAGATGGCCCGGGCACACTGAACGGCTTTGTCGGTGCGGATGCCGCCGGGGTATGGACCTTCACGATGATTGACAATGCGCCGCAGTTTGTGGGGCGGATGCGCGGATTCCATCTCCGTATCGAAGAGGAAAATGATATCACTGATCCGAGTGATACCCCTACGACCTTTGGTCTGGCCCCGGGCAGATCTTATTATCTGGGCCTCAACGTGCCGCCGGGCGTAGTGAAGGTGGAATTTGATCTGACCTCCACTCCTAACGGCGTATTCTCCGGGCTGTATGTGAAGAAGGGCGGGCTCCCGAACGGACTCGCGGGGGATTACGATCATGGCATAGAATCGGCCACACCAATTCAGTCGCCCTTGACAACCTTCTCCATCACCACGGCGGATATCCCGCCGCTGACTCCGGGCCGTCATTATATCCAGGTGCTGAATCTTGATTCGGTGTCGGCTAACTACACTTTGTCTGCCACTTTCACCTACGATCTGGCCGCGACCGCACAGCGGACGACTCCGCAACGCAGCTTGGTGACCATAACGGATGATGCGCAGACGGCGACCAACCAATCTGAGATCATCGCCAGTGCGACTCCTCTTCCGGGAACAGTCTTCGCTCCGGGACTGGTAGCGGGTGTCCGTGTCGGTGTGCGGATCGCACATCCGCGACCGGCAGACTTGGTGTTGCGGATATCGAACTCGGAACGATCCGTGCTGTTATCGGAAAACCGTGGCGGTCTTGTGAACCAGGCTGGTTATGGGTGGGGGGAGAATGAGAACGAGATCATCCACACGCATTACAGCGACAACCTTGCCGTGGCCAGCCAGATGATGAAATTCGTCGATCCGCTGGTGGATCCCAACTTTGTGCACTTTGTCACCCCGAGCCTGCTGGCGGTGAACCGTTTGGAGGACATACCCAGCACCTTGATCACCACGGTGAATGGAAACTCTTCCACTCCGACAGGGCGCTTGATCGATACCGGTCAAACAGCGGGTCAGATCCGTATCCGTTACATGTTCTACACGGCGCAGGACAGCCTGAGCCTGTATGATTCTTCCGGCAATCCGATGCCGGCCGGCAATCCTACGCCCAACCAAATATTGCTGAATGAGGACAATGAACCGGCACTCCCGGTTGCTCCAGGAGATATCGATCCTTTTACCGATACGATCAATCTCAGCAGTCCCGGCTTTGTGGATGGCGCTGAAGTTTCGTTCTTTGGCGGCGGCCCGGGCGGTGTTTCGGCACGGGTCCGTTATTTCATCGTCAATACTTTGCCGGGCTCCTTCCAGCTCTCATTGACCTCAGGCGGAGCACCGGTCGATATCACGAGCACCAGTCCGGTCACGTTCGGACTCTATCTGTGGGAAACCACGCCGATGATCCCTTATACGAGTGCCGATGGGGTGTTGGAAATCATCGTGAATGAAGTTACGGGCGTTCCAGGCACGGGCTGGGATTATATCATTGAGCTGTTTGATACGTTCGGCGTTCCGGTCACCCCTCCGGCGACGGCGGCGGCCAATCAGACCCTGCACCGGGTGGTGCATGCGGGTACGAATCTGTATGTCACGGGCACGACGGAGGCCAATGGTAACAACGGCATCTATGCGCGGTTCGGCCTGCCGATGCAGACGGACCAGACACCGTTTGAATCAGTGAACTGGCCGAACAACGGCGGCGGGACGCGCTTCCGGGATATCACCTATGCGGCTCTGAGCGGAAAAGTCTATGTGGCGGGCGATTCCTTTACCGGAACCACCGACAACACGGGCGCGAAGGAGACCAAGGGCATTGTGGTCCGGTTCCCGGACATGGGGCTGAACCCGCTTGATCCCTTAGGCTCGGAGTGGGCAGTTCCTGTTCCCGGTGTAACGGGTGTTGAAGGCTTGGAGGAAATGCATGCCATCATCTCCAATGTGGAGGGAGGCACTCCCGGAACCCTGTATCTCTACGCGGCCGGTAACGCGATAACTGATTCGGGCAGCAGCCGGTTGAAGGTGGTAAAACTGGATGACACCGGAACGCTGCCGCTCATCAACTTCATCGAAGATGAGGCGGGGGTGACTACAGTTTCAGCGGGTCGCGGCATCGCGGTGCTGAAGGATCCGCTGTCGACCACCAAGAGCGTGTTTGTGGCCGGGTTCAGTGACGATGATGGCACCATGCGACCGGTGGTGTTCAAGTTTGACACCTCCTTGGTGGAGATCAGCCGTCAGGCGCTGCCCGTGTTGGGCCAGTTCAATGGCTTGATCGCTTATGACGGATTCCTTTACGCCGTGGGCGTACAGGATGCCTTGAGCGGGAGCGGTGCGAATTTCCTGATCGTGAAGTATGACTATGATCTGAATGTCATCTGGTCCACGGTGGGCGTTCCGGCGTTTGATCTGGGCGATGAAGACATCCTTTACGGCGTCGCGGCGGCGGGGAACCGTTTGTATGCGGTCGGCTCGACCGTGGCGGGCGGGGCACCCACCGACGGTGTGATGCTGGAAGTGTTGATCAGTGATGGCTCTTTGGTCACCCGGCCGGCGGGTGCCTATGCGGGCATTACCCGGTATGATGTGGCCGGAGTAAGCGGGGCGGACAGTTTCCGCGACGTGGTGATGGAGGGATCCGATTTGTATGTGGTCGGGGATACGACCCGGGCCGTGGGCATCAACAAGGATGCCCTGATCCTGCGCTATCATGTGAAGGACGATTATCTGCCGGAAGAACCGCTGGAAAATTTCATTGGCGATGTGGCGGCAGGCGTCTGGCGTCTGGAAGTCATCGATACCCGGACGAATAATCCGGTGCTGGTCCCGCCGGTGGTGCCGCGCATCATCGATTGGGAACTGCAGTTGTTCCTGGCGGATACGAATGTGTCCACGTTCCGGCTGGATAATGCGGTGGACTACATCGGCACCATCCAGGGCGGAACGATGCAGTATTTCGTGATCAATGCACCGATGACGGCCAGCACGGCAACTCACGAACTTACGGTCGACTCGGGAACCGGATCCACGCTGACGCTGTATCATGAACAGTCAGCGCCACCTGTTGCGGGGGTGAGCTTCCAGTTGATCCCGGCCGCACCGGCGGATGATAACACTTATACCAGCGTCCTGAGCCGTACTACTACTCCGGCGCTGCAACCCGGCCAGCGGTATTTCCTGGCGGTGCAGAGCACGGCCGCTTCCACGGTGTTGGATACGTTCACTCTGCGGGTGACGTTCGACACCAGCGCGACGACGTTCCTGGCTTCGGGCACGGCCAAGTCGGGCAGTTTCTCCGACGCGCCCAATATCTATCAGGCTTACAAGTTCCTGATCCCGGCGGCAGACAATTATGCCGTGTTCGAATTGTCAGACCTCACGGGTGATGTGGAGGTAAGACTGCGCCGGGGACAACCGGCCAGCGAGAGCAACTATGACATCCTGACGACGTTCACGGGAACGAACTACGGGACGATCGCCATCGCGCCTACGGGGACGATGCCGGAAGTGTCGGGCTTCTGGTATGCGCTGGTGAAATCGCTGAGCGGGACCTCCACGAGCTATCAGGTGCGCATCATGCCGCCGAACCAGGCGCCAGTGCTGGACGCCATCGCTGACCAGGTGATGACGGAAGGAAGTCAATTGACCCTGCAGGCCACGGCGACGGATCCGGATGTGACGGAGAATTCGCTGACTTACAGCCTGTATACGGGAGCGCCGTATGGCATGACGATCAATCCGACCACGGGTGTGATCCAGTGGACACCGGATGAGTCCCAAGGACCGGCGGTTCACGAGGTCACGGTGGTGGTGACGGATAGCGGGGCACCTCCCCGGACGGCGTACGAAACCTTCCAGGTGACAGTTACGGAAGTGAACAGCGGGCCGGTTCTGCCGGGCGGCACTTTCAGCGCCTCGGAGCATGCGGCGTTCACGGCCACCATTCAGGCGGCTGACGCTGACCTGCCAGCGAATCCGCTGACCTACACCTTGGTGGGCGGTCCGGCGGGCATGACGATCAATGCCTCGACGGGAGTGATTAGCTGGACGCCGAGCGAAGCGCATGGCGGCACGACCCAGGGCTTCTCGGTCTCCGTTTCGGATAATCAAAACCCGGCTCTCACCTCCACCCGCGCCTATCAGGTGACGGTGGCGGAAGTGAATGTTGCGCCGGTGTTCGGTAACATCGGCACGCAGACGGTGAAGGAACTGGAGACGTTGCTGATCCAGAGCCCCGCGACGGATGCGGATACACCGGCGAATACGTTGACGTATCGTTTCGTGGGCAGCGTGCCGAGCGGCATGGATCTGGATACGACTACCGGGCGGATCTCCTGGACGCCGACGGAGGCGCAAGGCCCCAGCACGCATACCGTGACGGTGGAGGTGCAGGACAACGGCGTGCCGTCCCTCACGACCCAGAAAGTTATCAACATCACGGTGCAAGAGGCGAACCTCGCACCGGTATTGACGGCCATTCCGGCGCAGACGATCCCGGAGACGCAGCCGTGGACTTATCAACTAGTGGCCAGCGATGCGGATCTGCCGGCCAATACGTTGAGCTATACCTTGCTGTCGCCGCCGACGGGCATGACGGTGACCGGCAGTGGCGGATTGATCTCCTGGACGCCGACGCAGGCCCAAGGCCCCAACACGTATAACGTGACGGTGCTGGTGAGTGACAATGGCAGTCCTTCACGGAGCGCGACCCGGACCTTGACAGTGTCCGTGACCGAGATGACCACGAACGTGGTGGACCTGGTCTCGGGCATCGCCGTGACGAACACCACGCGTTACACCAACGGCATTGTGGCGGACATCTACCGGTTGAACGTGACGGGCACGCCGAGCAAGTTGCTCTTCGAGGCGTTCAACCTCAGCGGTGATGGCGATCTGCTGGTGCGTCGTGGAGCACATCCGACGCCGACCCAGTTCGATTACAGCAGCACCATGATGGACACGAACCGTGAGCAGGTGGTGGTGAGCGGCAGCAATCTCTCGGGTGAGTGGTTCGCCACGTTGATCAACCGTGAGAATACGAACATCGTTTACAGCATCTCGGGCACGATCCCGGTGGAAGTCGCCGGTGGGGCGATGCTGGTGAGCACGGAAGGCATCAAGGTAGAAGCCCCGGTGTTCACGCCGAGCGATGTGACGCCGGAGTTCTCCTGGACCGCGGTGCAGGGCGAGAAGTATCAGGTGGAAGTATCCACCAATCTGACTACTTGGACGCCGCTGACGAACATCGTGGTGACCGGGACGACGGCGACGTTCACTGATCCGACGCCTTATACTGATTCGGCGTTGCGGTTCTACCGCATCCGGCAGATGCCGCAGTAGTTATCATTTGTGTGTGGGTTCTAGGGCGTCCCCGCGAGGGGACGCCTTTTTTGTTAGATAAGGGGAGGAACGACCAATGACGAAATCCGGAAGGATCGAGGACGACGACGAGAACGAGGACGATTACGATAGGGGAGATGATGATTGGGCTTTAATGGGGCGGGGTGTCCGTTCAGAGTCAGGGGGCGGGTGTTGGAAATGAATTAAGCATGAAAAGTGGTGAAAAAGATCCGAACAAGGAACTGTACAAGCAGTTGCGTGTCCTGTCGTGTGAGCAGCTTTGGGCGGAAGTGGCGCGGTTTGATGCGGCGACACCGGCAGAGCGGTCGGCACGGGTCTCGTTGATCCGGGCGGTGGGCGTGGTGTTCTCGGAGCAGGGGACGGTGGCGCAGAAGAATCAGGTGCGGCCATGGCTACGCGGGTTGTTGCAAGACCCGGCGGAGAAGGTCCGGCGTTATGCCATGGCGGCCTTGCCGAAGATCGGAGCGGGGGCAGGAGAGGAAGCAGATTTGCTGACGTTGTTGCGGCTGGCGACGGCGGATACGGAGAAGAAGTTTCTGGGACAAACGCTCGCGAAGATCGGTGGCGAGGCGACGCTGGAGGTGATGAAGTCTACGGACGCGGGAGCGCTTGGGTCAGCGGCATTGAAGATCAAGGCGAACGTGGCGCGCAGCCAGAGTCCCAGCAGCATCAAGATGGACCGGGCACTGACGGCGTATCAGGGTCTGATGATCCATCTGCATGGGCGGCGGGGTTTGGAGCAGTTCATGCGGGCGGAGGTGGAGGAGAAGCTGAAGCGGAATCCGAAATTCCGCATGACGGATGTGCGGGCCGGCCTGGTGGCATTGACGCCCGTGGCCCCGTTTGCACTGAAGGATATTTACGCGCTGCGGTGCTTTGGCCATGTGGCGTTTGTGCTGGGCATGGAGAATGAGCAGGAGGATGCGGAGTCATTAGAGGCCTTGGCGCAGATCATCGGGTCACCGTTGGCGAAGCGCATTTTGACGACCTTCACGGAAGGATCGTTGCGGTATCGTTTGGATTTCGTGGCGCGGGGGCATCATCGCGGGGCGGTGCAGGCTCTGGCAAATCGCGCGTTCGCGTTGTGCCCGGATATTTTGAATGATCCGAATGAGGCGCCGTGGACGGTGTCGATTCAACCGCGTGGACGGGGGCGCATCGTGGAGGTGAGTCCCAAAGTTCTGCCGGATCCGCGATTTGCGTATCGGCAACAGGATGTGCCCGCGGCATCGCATCCGCCGCTGGCTGCATGTATGGCGCGATTGGCCGGGCAAGCGGCTGGAGATGTCATTTGGGATCCGTTCTGTGGATCCGGTATCGAGCTGATTGAGAAGTCGTTGCTGGGCGAAGTGAAGATGGTGTATGGCACGGATCTGAGTGCGGAGGCCGTCGGTATCACGGAACGGAATATTGCGGCGGCGAATCTGAAGTCCGTGACGACGAAGGTGGTGTGTGCGGATTTCCGAGACTTTGCGAAAAACGAACTGAAGGCGAACAGCGTGGATCTGATCATCACGAATCCGCCGATGGGCAAGCGGGTGCCGATCGCGAACTTGCGCGGGCTGATCTATGATTTGATCGATGTGGCGGCGATGGTGTTGAAGCCGGCCGGGCGGTTGGTGTTTGCGAATCCGATTCTGATGGAGAATCCGCAGCGGACGTTGAAATTGCAGACGCGGCAGGTGGTAGATTTCGGTGGATTTGATTGCCGGGTGGAGAAGTATGTGAAGGGGTAGGGAGTTAACCACAGATGGACACAGATTCACACAGATAGGGGAAAATAGGGGAGGTAACCGCAGATGAACGCAGATATGCGCAGATGGGAAAGGGAAGTTGATGGTTGAAAACAAGTGTCATCGGAAAAAACGATAACTGTTATCGGAAAGTACTGTTTTTCCGATTGAGTTTTTTAGGATAGGGTTTGAGCAAGAAAAGGAGCAGGTATGAAAGTGAGCGAGTCGGAAAGGGTGAGAGGGAGCTGGAAAGCACCAGCAAGGTTGAGGGTGAAAGACGGGTGCTACCTACCAAGAAAGATTTCAGGGCTTCAAAGCAATCAAAGGACTACCCAATTTGAGCGCAATTGCGAAGTCGAGCCTGCTTTGTGTAGGGGCGTTGCTGTGGGCGAGGCGCCCACGCTCCATAAGATATTTACGGCTTTGCGCGGGGAGGGTTTTCGTTTAAGTTGACCAATCCGGTAAATGGCAAATTTGGCGACGGCATGGCGAAAGATTTCATACGAATCGGCGGGGCACGTGAGCATAATCTGAAGAATCTCACGCTGGCGATCCCGCGCGACAAACTGGTGGTGATCACGGGGCTGTCTGGCTCCGGCAAGTCCTCGCTGGCGTTTGATACGATTTACGCAGAAGGACAGCGGAAGTATGTGGAATCACTGTCGGCTTACGCACGGCAGTTCTTGGGGCAGTTGAGCAAGCCGGATCTGGATTACATCGAGGGACTTTCACCGACGATTGCGATTGAGCAGCGGGGTTCAGGCAGCAGCCCGCGCTCGATCATCGCGACGACGACGGAGATCTACGATTACCTGCGCTTGCTGTTCGCCCATGTGGGACAGCCGCATTGCCCGGAGACAGGGCTCCCGATCCGTTCGCAGACGAGCACGGAGATCATCGATCGTATCATGGGGCTGCCTGCGCGCACGCGGCTCATGTTGCTGGCGCCGGTGGTGCAAGCAGCGAAGGGCGAGTATCGCGATGTGCTGGAGCGGTTGGCGCGTGAAGGATTTGTGCGGGCGCGGGTGGATGGCGAGATCATCGATCTGGCGGCGACGACGAAGCATCGGCTGGAGGCGTCCAAGCGGCATACGATCGAGGTGGTGGTGGACCGTCTGGTGATGGATGACAAGGTGCGGGTGCGTTTGGGCGACTCGGTGGAGACGGCCTTGCGTTGGGGGGAAGGGCAGATGCTGGCGCTTCATCAGCAAGCGACGGATGCGCCGGACAAGTGGACGGAGGAACTGCATTCCACACGGATGTTCAGTGCGGCTACGGGCAAGAGTTTTGAGAATCTCACGCCGAAGCATTTTTCCTTTAACGCACCCTTCGGCGCGTGCCCGGTCTGTCATGGGCTGGGGCAGAAGATGGTGTTCGATGAAGGCCTGGTGCTCCCTGACCCGGAGAAGTCGCTGGAATCCGGGGCGGTCTTGCCGTGGCGGCGCGGGGGCAAGCGGATGGTGGTGTATTACAAGGCGTTGTTGAAGGGGTTGGCGGCGCATTACGGCGTGAACATGGAGATGCCTTACAAAGATTTGCCGGAGAGTTTTAAGAAGGTGCTACTGCACGGCACGGGCGAGACGGAGATCAAGTTTCAGTTCTGGCGGGCGGGCAAGGCGAGCAACACGGACAAGGCGTTCGAGGGGGTGCTGAAGAACATGGAGCGGCTTTATCAGGAGAGCGAAAGCGAGTTCACGCGCAACCGGTTGAAGGCGTTCATGAGCCCGCAGTATTGCGATGCGTGTGCGGGGAGACGGCTCAAGCAGGAGATACTCGCGGTGACGCTCGGGGGTGAGGATGCCCAGAAGAAGTATAAGAAGCACAAGCTGCCGCCACCGGCACCGGGACTCTCCATCATGGATGTGTGCGCCATGGCGGTGGATGATGCGGATGAATTTTTCGAGGGATTAAAGCTTACGGAGTTTCAGCAGAAGATCGCCGGAGATGTGATCCATGAGATCCGTTCACGCTTGGGTTTCCTGCGGAATGTGGGCTTGGGTTATCTTACGTTGGATCGCGAGAGCGGGACGTTAAGTGGTGGTGAGGCGCAGCGTATCCGCTTGGCGACACAGATCGGGGCGGGACTGGTGGGGGTGTTGTATATTCTGGATGAGCCGAGCATCGGGTTGCATCAGCGGGATAACGAGCGGTTGCTGAATACGTTGGTGGGGCTGAGGAATCTGGGCAATTCGGTGATTGTGGTGGAGCATGACGAGGACACGATTCGACAGGCGGATTATGTGCTGGACCTCGGACCAGGTGCCGGTGTGCATGGTGGTGAAGTCGTAGCACAGGGAACGCCGGAGGAAGTGATGGCGAATAGCAAGTCGCTCACGGGACGTTATCTCAAAGGGGATATGTCCATCCCGGTGCCGAAGAAGCGGCTGGGCGCCGCGATCAACCGCGGCTGGCTGGAGATTTTTGGCGCGACGGAGAATAACCTGAAGAATGTGGATGCGCGGATCCCGTATGGGACATTGACGTGTGTGACAGGCGTGTCTGGTTCCGGCAAGAGCACATTGGTGGATGATATTTTGCGGCGGGCATTGTTCCGGAAGCTTCATGGTTCGAAGGACCGGCCGGGGGCGCATCGGGAACTGCGCGGCACGGAGCAGATCGACAAGGTCATTGTAATCGATCAGGCGCCGATTGGACGCACCCCACGTAGCAATCCGGCGACGTATACGGGGATGTTCAATCACATCCGCGACTTGTTCGCGAAACTGCCGAGTTCCAAGGTGCGGGGGTATGATGCGGGACGGTTCAGTTTCAATGTGAAAGGCGGGCGTTGCGAGAAATGCCAGGGCGATGGTTTGCTGGAGATCGAGATGCATTTTCTGCCCGCTGTGTATGTCACGTGCGAGGCGTGCAACGGCAAGCGCTACAATCGCGAGACGTTGGAGATCACTTACAAAGGGTTGAACATCGCGGATGTGCTGAACCTGACGGTGGATGAAGGGGTGGCGTTTTTTCGCGCGGTGCCGCAGTTGCTGGATATTTGCCAGACGCTGGCGGAAGTAGGCTTGGGTTATGTGCGGCTGGGACAGCAAGCGACGACGCTCAGCGGTGGTGAGGCGCAACGGATCAAGCTGGCGGCGGAGTTAAGCCGGAAGGCGACCGGGCGCACTCTATACATTCTCGATGAGCCGACGACGGGGTTGCACTTCCATGATGTGGCGAAGCTACTGGAGGTGTTGTTCAAGTTGCGCGCGACGGGGAATACGCTGCTGGTGATCGAGCATAATCTGGATGTGATCAAGTGTGCCGATTGGTTGATCGATCTGGGGCCGGAGGGCGGCAAGGGCGGGGGGACGGTGGTGGCGGAAGGCACGCCGGAAACGATCGCCATGTGTGTGGCGAGCCAGACGGGAAGATTCTTGAAGCGGTTGCTGCCGGCGACGTCAAACTTGGAAGGAAAGAAACTCGCTTGAATAAACCCCTTCCCAAGCGAATGCTGATTACGATGTTGGATGTGCGGAAGAGTTGGATGCGGATGATGGTCATCAGCCTGCTTTGGCTGGTGGTCGCGGGGCCATTGGTGTGGTCGGCGAAGGCGGCGGACAATGCGGAGGCGCGCAATCTTTTCCGCACGGCGAGCGAGGCGATGTCGGACAAGGCGTTTGAACGGGCCGCAGGCGAGTTTAGCCAGTTCCTGCAAAAGTTCCCTAATTCTCCGCGATTTGCCGAGGCAGCGATCAGTCTGGCGGAAAATTATTTTGAGCTGAAGCAGTATGATGAGGTGCTGAAGACGGTGGATTTGTATCAGAGCCGCGCGGCCAGCGTCGCGGATCGGATGGCATATCTCAAGGCGCGGTCGTTGTGGGAAAAGGGACAGTATGCGGAGGCGGCGCAGGCGTGGAAGGCGATGACGGAAGCTTTTTCGAAATCCAAACTGCAACCGGAGGCGGTGTATTGGGAGGCGCTGGCACGTTTCAAAGAGAAGGACTGGGCTGGTCTCGTCACTGCTTTGACCGAGAAAGGACGTCCTTTCACGAAGGTTGCGGAAGCGGATCCGGCAAACGTATTCGTGGTGCGTACACGGTTGCTGCTGGCCGAGGCGCAATTGGAGAAGAAGGACTTAGCCGTGGCCGAGAAAGGCCTGCTGGCGCTGGCCGAGCAGACCTTGCCGCCAGAGCAGATCTGGCAACGATTGCAATTGCTGACCCGAGTGCAGCAGCAAGCGTCACGTTTCGATGATGCGGCGCAGACCGCCATCGGATTGCTGGCCCAGGCGCGGACTTTAGGCCGGAATGATTTGATCGCGGAATCCGTGGCTTTGCGGGCGGAACTGTTGCAAGCGCAGAAGCAACAGGATGCCGCATTGGAAACTTGGCAGGCGAATCTTTCGGACAACACGCCTCCCGAACGGCGACGGCAGGCGCTCTTCGCCGTCATCGCCTTGTCCACGGAAAAGGGGAACACGGAGTCGGCGCGCGCGCAGCTCACGGAGTTTCTCCGGGCGAATCCGAACGATCCGGCGCAGAGCTTGGTGCGGCTGACCTTGGGTGAACTGGCGCTGAAGGATTTTTACAAAGTGAAGGCCGCGCAGCCGGCAGTGACCGACACGAACCTTCTCCAGATGACGAATCTGCTCCAGATGGCCAAGATCCAGTTTGATGCGGTGCTGACCAATGCCGCCATCAGTAATATCACGGGCCGCGCGTATCTGGGACGGGGATGGTATGGCTGGGAAATGGGGGCGATCGAAGCGGCCCAGAGCGATTTCAAGCTGGCGACCGAAGCCTTGCCTGAGAGCAATGACCAGGCGATCGCGCGCTTCAAATGGGCGGATACGCAATTTCTGCGGAACGACCTGGAGGGGGCGTCGGCGAACTATAGCGCACTGGTAGAGCAATATCGTGGCGTCACGGCGGTGCGGGAAGGGCTGCTGGACCAGGCGCTGTATCAACTGGTGCGCGTGGGCGTAAGGCAGAAACGGGAGGACGTGGCGACCTACGCGCTGGAGAAATTGCGGGAATGGTTTCCGGAAAGTTACTACAGCGAGAACAGTCTCTTGCTGGTGGGACAAGCACTGGGGCGGGCTGGCAAGGTGGCTGATGCGCGGCGATTGCTGGATGATTTCATGCAGCAGTTCCCCGATTCCGCGAAAGCTTCCGAGATCCAGCTCGCACGTGCCCGCATCAGCGTGCGGGAACAGAACTGGACGGACGCGATCACGATTTATGCGAACTGGCTCGGGCGCTTCACGAATGATGTGGCGCGTCCGCGAGCGGTGTTTGACCTGGGCTGGCTGCGTTTCAAAGCGGGCGATGAACCCCAGGCATTCATCACGTACACGAATTTTGTGAGTGATTTTTCGACCAATGCGCTGGTGCCGCAGGCGCATTTCTGGCTCGCGGAACATTACGAGCGCAAAAAAGATTTTTCCGGTGCGGAGAGGCATTATCAGCTCGTCTTCCAAAGCACCAACATACCGCCGGGCGAACTGAGTCATCGGGCGCGTCTGCTGGCGGGCAGGGCGGCTCTCTCGCGACAGGGTTACAAGGAGGCTCAGGGGTATTTCACCTGGCTCATCACGAATGGTCCACCGCAGGTGGCCAGCTCCACAATCTCCACGCAACTCGTCGCGCAGGCTTATTTCGCGCTGGGCGACACACATCTGGCGGATTCCGCCATCGATCCCGCCCGGGCACAGGACAAGTTCGGCGATGCCATCAATGCCTTCACGTTCATCGAACAGTTTTTCAAGGACACACCTTTGTTTTCAGTGGCCTGCGGAAAGATCGCGAGCTGTCATTTGCAGTATGCCGTGCAAGACCCGACTCGTTATGAGAAGGCCAGCGAATATTTCACGAAGGCTTTGGAATCGCCGCTGGCTACGGTGGAAACCCGCGGGCTGGCGGAGATCGGGCTGGGCAAGGTGAAGGAAAAACTGGCGGAACGGCAAACCACGGAGGAAGCGAGGACAAGCTTGTGGAAGGGCGCGCTGGAGCACTATGAGAACGTGGTGTACGGCAAGGGATTAAAGGACGGGGAGGAGTTGTCACCCGCCGTGACGGAGCAAGCCGGGCTGGCGGGGGCACAGTTGCTCTGGCAGCGATTGAACCGGCGCGAGCAGGCGATCAGTTTTTACCAGAGGCTGGCGGAAAAAGTACCGGCTTTGCGAGACAGTGTGGAGAAACGGATCGCGGAACTTACGCCTCCGGCACCGACGAAGCCGAACTGAAGCGTCATTCGGTCTTGAGGTCGAACTCCAAACGGGATTTCAACCGCGTCTGCTCATTGCGCATCTCCACGGTCTTGACCTGATAACGTCCGTCCACTTTATCGACATTTGTGGGCAGGAACAATTTCAGCGACTTGCCGTTCTGATCATAGGCCTCGGCGCGGACAATGCCGAGGGTGTCCTGGTCGATCCATGAAATGACTTTGGAATAGGCACCAGCAGGGGCGTTGGTGTTCTTGCTCTCCAGGACGTGACAAGTTTGCCCCCGGCGGACGACATTCGTGGTGATGCGCTGTTCAGTCCAGCGAAAGAATGCCAGTCCCAGATCACCGGCCCAGAACTCAGAACCGGCGAATGGGGTGACTGCTATCTGTTCCGCCGTTGTTTGCGTCGGTCCATTGGTGCCACCTTGCAGTTCATACTTGTTTTGTGCTCCGGGCGACTGGTGGATGGTCAGGGTGACGGCATTACTGCCGCGCGTCTGGTAGATGCTTTTCCAGCCTTTCCCGTCCTTGAGCAGCTTTATCTCGATGGGTACCGCGATCTCCGTCTTGCGATCGCGCTGGATAAAGAGCGTTGCCGTCATGGTGGAGTCCTTGTCCGGTCCCAGAGCGCACAGTTCAGCGGCCAGGGCGCGACCGGCTTCGACACCGGTTTCTCCCTTTCCTTCCGCTTGCAGGGAGGAAAGTGCGCAAATGACCGTGCAAAGGGTGAGTAAAAACTTCTTCATTTGCTGCGTAAGGCAAAGGGGATGGCCTCCGCGATGTGGCGTACGAAATGGACTTTCATGCGTTCCCGCACTTCGGCCGGCACCTCGCCCCAATCTTTCTCGTTCAACTCCGGCAGGATCAGTTCTTTGATGCGCGAGCGGGAGGCGGCCAGCACCTTTTCCTTGATGCCGCCGACGGGCAGGACCCGGCCACGGAGACTTATCTCGCCCGTCATGGCGACGTCTGAACGGATGCGGCGGCCGAGAAAAAGCGAGGCCAAAGCCATAGCCATGGTGATGCCGGCACTGGGGCCATCCTTGGGCGTAGCGCCGGCCGGAACATGGATGTGGATATCCGTCTTCTCCAAGTCGGTCACGTTGATGCCCAATGTTTTCGCCTGACTGCGCAGATAACTTAGGGCCGTCTGGGCGCTTTCTTTCATCACATCACCCAAGGAACCCGTAAGAATGAGTGCTCCTTTGCCCGGCATCTTGGTCGCTTCGATGAAGAGGATGCTGCCGCCCACGGGCGTCCACGCCAGACCGGTAGCGATACCGCATTCGGTGATATTTTCCGCCGTCTCCTGATGAAAACGCGCGATGCCCAGATAATCGTGCAACTCCGCCGCCTTGATGACGAGGGGAGGATGCTTCACCTGTTCCTCGGCATACTTGCGGGCCGCTTTGCGGATCAGCGCCGCGATCTCCCGTTCCAACTGTCGCAGTCCGGCTTCCCGGGTGTAGTCTTGGATCAGACGGGTCACCGTCGCATCCGGAATCTTCACGAGCTTCGGCTTTACGCCATGCTCTTCCAACTGGCGGGGGATGAGGTGGCGCCGGGCGATCTGGATCTTTTCAGAAAGCGTGTAGCTGGGCAGTTCGATGACTTCCAAGCGGTCGCGCAAGGCGGGATGGATCGGGTCCATCCAGTTCGCCGTGGTGATGAACAGGACCTTGGACAGATCGAACGGCAGATCGAGATAGTGATCGGTGAAGGTGTTGTTCTGCTGCGGGTCCAGCACTTCGAGCAGGGCGGAGGCGGGATCGCCGCGAAAATCAGAGCCCACCTTGTCGATCTCATCCAGTAAGATGACGGGGTTGTTGGATTCCACCCGGCGAATCGCCTGGATGATGCGACCGGGCAGGGCGCCCACATACGTGCGGCGATGCCCGCGGATCTCGGCCTCATCCCGCATGCCGCCCAAGGCGATGCGGATGAATTTGCGGCCCAACGCCTCGGCCACGCTGCGGCCCAAGGAAGTTTTTCCCACGCCCGGTGGACCCACGAGACACAGCAGCGGGCCTTTGAGCGAGTGCTTGAGCTTGATGACGGCGAGAAACTCCAGCAGACGTTCCTTCACCTTGTCCAAGCCGTGATGATGCTCATCCAGCAATTTGCGCGCGGTGGCCAGATCGATCTGGTCATCCGTGCCCTTGCTCCACGGCAGGTTTACGATCCAGTCCAGATAATTGCGGGTGACGGTATATTCTGCCGCGACCGGAGGAATGGAATGCAGGCGGTCCAGTTCCTTCAGGGCGACTTTCTTGGGCTCTTCCGGGAGATTGTTGGCCTCGATCTGCTTGCGCAGATTTTCGATCTCGATCTGGTTGGGGTCCGTCTCGCCCAGTTCTTTCTGGATGACGCGGATCTGCTCACGCAGGAAATAATCGCGCTGCGATTTGGACATCGATTCGGCGACTTCCTTCTGGATCTTGGAGCCGATCGTGAGCACTTCCAGTTCCCGGCTTAACAGGGGCGAAAGCTTTTTGAACCGTTCATGGACGGACGCGGTGCCCAGCAAGTCCTGACGTTCCGCGAGCGAGATGTTCAGATTGGCCGCGATGAGGTCGGCCAAGCGGGTCGGCTTCTCCGTATTGAGCACCGCGATCTTGACCTGGTCGGAGATGGCGGGAGAGAGGTTAATGATCTCCTGAAACTGCTGGTGGGCGTGCCGGGTGAGGGCGGTCAATTCCAGGCTTTCCTCTTCATCCTGGTCCTTGATGTGGATGACCTTGGATTTCAGATAAGGCTCGGAACTTTCCACCTTGTCGATCTCGACGCGGCGAAGGCCCTCCACCAATACCCGGACGGTGTTGTCCGGGAATTTCAACATCTTCAACACCCGCGCGGCACAGCCGATCTTATGCAGATCTTCCAGCACCGGATTCTCCGTCTCGGGTTTGTGCTGGAGAAAGAGGCCGAGAAAACGATCGCCGCCGACGACATCATCGATGAGGCGGATGCTTTGAGGGGTATCCACCAGCAGCGGCGCGACCATGCCGGGGAAGAAAACAATGTCGGAGAGGCCCAAGATAGGCAACGTCTCCGGGAGAGATTTGGCCCCTGGTTTCTGCGTCGTCGCCGAGTCGGGCGGGGTGCCCGAAGCGTCGAGGATGCTTATCAGTTCCGTTTCAGATGACGTCATGCCGTTGGCCTAACACTGGGTTAGATGCCGGAGCGGTGCAATCAGTTCAGAAATAAATCAGCCCTGATGTTTCGACGAAATGATGATGGTGGTCTTTTTGCGTTCCGCCGAAACTGTGGTGGTAGGAACATCAATCCGCAGAAAGCCGTTTTGATACGTCGCCTTGGCCTTGGAGAGGTCGTAGCCGGGAGGCAACTCGATGACGGTTTCAAAGGGGCCGTAATTGATCTCCATCACCAGAAAGTTGCATTTGCCATTGCGGCAACCATCGGGCCGCTGGCCGCTGATCTTGAGCCGGTTGGCCTCCACGCTCAGTTCGAGGTCTTCACGGCGCATGCCTGCCAGTTCCACCTTGATCACCAGGCCTTCCTCCGAGATGTAAACGTCCGTATTGGGCGTCCAATTGGCTTCCGAAGAAGTCTCAGTTCCCGGCCGGGAGGAGTTCTTGATGAACTGTACGGCAGACGTGATTTTATACATGGCGATTGATGGGTTAATCTAGCGTTTTAACGACCGACGCGCAAGGTCCATGATTCAATTCATTTTTACCGTTATCCGGGGGCGTTCACCTTTTCGGGCATGGTAAATCACGCTAGGCGGGGAACTGGCCTTAGTTGGGGAAGAACAGCCGCAGACGGTGGCCTTCTTGTTGCCGAAACGCTTGGGGCGCAACCACTGCCAGAGAAAAACTCCGGCGGTGCCTGCTACAATCATCAGGGCCGTTGGCTGCTGCCAGTCCATACTTTAACTTACGTATCGGTCGCCAAAGCGCAAACGGAGATTTTTCTCAAACGTCGCAGATCTGCACCCCTTGTTTCAAGGAAGCGAGGACGTCCGGGCGCTTGGGAATGAACTCTTGGGCCACAAACCCCTTAAAGCCGGTTTCCGTGATAGCCTTCATGATGGCCGGGTAGTAAAGCTCCTGCGATTCATCGATCTCCGCGCGTCCCGGAACGCCGCCGGTGTGGTAGTGGGCGAAATACTGATGCTGCTTCTTGATGGTGGCGATCACGTCACCTTCCATGATCTGCATGTGATAGATATCATAGAGCAGCTTGAAATTCTCCGAGCCGATCTCTTTGCAGAGCGCGACGCCCCAGTTGGAGAGGTCGCACATGTAGTCCTTGTGGTTCACCTTGGAATTCAGCAACTCCATCACGAGGACGACCTTGTGTTTCTCGGCGATGGACATCAGGCGCTTCAGGCCGATGGCGCAATTCTTCAGACCTTGCTCATCGCTCATCCCGGCACGATTGCCGGAGAAGCAGATCAGGTTGGTCATGCCGGCGGCAGCCGTGTCTTTGATCTGCTGCTCGTAAGCGGTGACCAACGCGTCATGGTATTCGAGCCGGTTGAAGGCTTTCTCGATGCTGCCCACCTTCATCACTTCACCCACATTGGTGGTGGGATTGCTGACCATGGCGCAGGTGAGGTCGTATTTCTTGAGCGTGGGAAGGTCCTTGGGTTGGAGCAGTTCCACGGACTGGATGCCCATTTCCTTGGCCGACTTGCAGAAGTCTTCCAGCGGGATCTTGCCGTAGCACCATTTGCAGACGGAGTGATGGACGCGGCCTTTCAACTTGCCGGACGCTTGCTCGGCGGCGGAAATGCCGGGTTGCAGCAGGGCCATGCTGGCCAGGGTGGTGGCGGTGGCGGCTCGGCGCAGGGCTTCACGACGGGAGATGGGCGTGCTCATGGTTTCAAAAATTCAGGTTTGACCAGAGTGTGTGCCAGGGCGGTTGAGGCGTCAAATGCAATGGCAGGGCAATCAAATCCTTCAGGCGGGGTTGAATAAGGGGGAACGGAGATACGTCGGAGGGAAAAGGTTGCACGGGCCGCTTCCTCCACGTAAGAAGGAAGCCGGTAGCAATCTTCAATACGTAAAGACAAGGAGAGGGATACATGACAATCAGGGGAATTATTTCGCACAAACGAAACCGCGACGGATTTGGACGAACAGAACTCATCGTCACCCTTGCAGTGGTGTTACTGTTAGGGATTTTGGGCGGCGTTTTCATCGGCCGGTCAAAGAAGGGGAGTTCGGACAGCGTTTGCGTCACGAACTTGAAACAGCTTGGGGCTGGCATGGTGATGTATACGGAATCGAACGCGGGCAAGCTGCCTTACGCGTTCATTCATCAGGGTGATGCGAAGCAATCGGTCTGGGATGGATTGATCGGCACCTATATCCGTGCTTCTCTGCGCGGGCCGGATAAATCGAAGCCCGCTCCTTCGGCAGCGGCGGTGGGTAATCTGCTGCAGTGCCCGGAAGATACAGTCGCCCCGCTGGAGTTCGCGGTAAAATACGGCTTCAAACGCCGAACCTATTCCATGCCCTGGCACACGATGGACGGTAAGAACTGGCCGCCTGCATCCACCAACACCACGGGCGTGGGCCTCTGGTGGGCAAGCTACGGAAAGGGCACCAACTCGCTGACGATGGTGACCAACAAGCCGCCCGGCGGATTGCCCTCCATCCGTATGGATATGATCCCGGATGCGGCGAATACCCTGTTGCTCACCGAGCAGGCCAAATCGAACAACATCGCGGGCAACAGTTCTGGCGGCCGCATCAAGTTCACGGCGGATCATCTGGAAAGCGGCGTCATTTTACCCGAGGACTATCAAGCGAGCAGAATCAACTACCTGATGATCGATGGGCATGTGGAGTTGCTGATGCCCGAGGAAACCGTGGGACCGGCGGGAAAAACGGGGAGTGGCTGGAATACGCATTTCGGCATCTGGTCGATCCGGCCGAATGATTAAGCGCCCTAGCTGACTGACTGCAGCAGAAAAAAAGCGGCCCGTGATGAATCACGGGCCGCATGTCGAAAACGACGTTAGAGAAAAGGACTTAGTCCTTCGCGTGCAGCGTCCAAGCGCCCGAGGGAGTGCTCAGCGTGGTGTTCGTGGAACCGAGGAGCAGGTAGCGGTTCTGCGTCTCGACATGGCCATCGATGAACAGGTAGGTGAACATCTCGCGGCCGTGCCACGTGTTCGTGTCAGTAGTATGATCATTGGCCGTCGGGATGGTGGGCAGGGTTTCCGCGCTGGCCCAGTTGCACGAGGCATTGTGATACTCGGTGACCTGGATGGTTTCCACGCCTTCGAGGATGGCGCTTTCACGCAAGGCCGGAAGGTTTTTGGGGACATTCAGGTAGTTGGAGGGAGGTCCGGCGGTTTTGGCGCCGGTCGGCCAGCCGTTGGTGGTGTTGGCACCGATTTGCCAGGAGGCCCAAGTCCAGTGCAGCCCTGAGCCCGTGCGGGCGGCCGTGTTCACCGGGGTGTTGGTGGTGGACATCACATACTTCGGCGGAGCGTAGCTGCGCCGGATGCCGACGGAGGACAGGCCGCTCCACGTGGAGGTGAGCGGGATCTTATCCGAGGGGCATTGCAGCATCTTCGGCATCTTGTTCCAGATTTTCTGGCCATGCCCGGAGAGCTCGGTGATGCCTTGGGATCCGCCGATGTAACCATCGATCAGGTCATCCCAGGAAAAGCCGCCGGAGACATAATGGACAGAACCATAAGGCATTTTGTCCGAGTTATCGCTCTGGTAAACTTTGTAGCCCGTGCCGACCTGTTTGAGGTTGTTCATGCACTGGGTGGAGAGGGCCTTCTGTTTGGCCTTGGCGAGCGCCGGCAGCAGCATGGCCGCCAGAATGGCGATGATGGCGATGACGACCAGCAGCTCGATCAGCGTGAACGCGCGAAGGAGCGGCCGGGGCGAGGGTCTTATCAAGGAGAATTTAGAGGGTGATTTCATTAGGGAATTTCGATGGGTTAGAGGTTTTCAAGCCGTACTTCGAGTTTGGAAAGATCGATGACGTATTTCTTTCCGGCGGGGGCCACGGGGACTTTGGCCAGCAGGTTCCGTTGCACCAGCGGTTGGAAATCGCTGATGGCAGGAGCGCTGGAATCTCCGTAGTAGAGTTGCAGGGCGTAAGTCAGCCGCTGCGTCTCATCCAGATGGCCGACCCCGTTTTCGAGGGCCGGTGACACGGCTTGTGCGGCAGGCATTGCTGCTGCAGTGCTACCAGGCGGAGCCATGACTGGTGCGGTTACGGTTTGAACTCCGCTGGTGACATCGAATGCCGCCTGAGGAGCCGGAGTGGCAGGGGTTGCCATGAGTGATGCATCGTCTTTGGAGGAGCAGGCGGTGAGCATCAGAGCCGCCATGCCGAGCAGTTTCAATGAGGTTTTCATAGCCGTGATCAAATTGCGACCACGTTTCACAACGTTTGTGGTCATGATCTTTGCGACCACAACCGATTGTGTGCTTAGCAGCCGCAATGCCAGCTATGTATTACCCCGTGTTTACGGCCTTTTTGTGTGGATTTAAGCAGGACTGGTTTATTGCGACGGCCTCATGCTGCACAAAGTTCTACAGTCTGAAGGAATTTGAGGGAGCGAACTGCGGACTTTCAGCCACGCATTTTTTCAACAGGGACTTTTGCAATCCCAACCCGGTTTCTCACGGAAAATTCATTTAAAACGATGAATGCCTGAATGATTTTCAGTGGAAAATATCTGCCGCAATTTGACGGCGGATTTTTTGTGTGAGTGCAACTGGTCAGTTTTTCTGACCACGCTGGTTCGCCTTGTCGAGCGCAGCGCTGAACCAGTCGTTGCCTTTCGGTGACGCCGGCTTCACTGGTGGACGCGGGCCACCGGAGGGACGTGGTGCTGAGGGCGAGGTGCGGTTGTTTTGATTCGTGGGACCAAGCTCCGGATTCGCTTTCATGGAGAGGGCAATACGTTTGCGCGCGAGGTCCACTTCAGTGACAGTGACCATCACCTTCTGCTGGACCTTCACGATCTCCGCAGGATCTTTCACGAATTTATCCGCGAGCTGGCTGACATGCACGAGGCCATCTTGATGCACGCCGATATCCACAAATGCCCCGAACGCGGTCACATTCGTCACGATGCCGGGCAGTTTCATGCCGGGCTTCAGGTCTTCCATCTTCTCGACGCCTTCCTGGAAGGCGAAGTTCTCGAATCTCTGACGCGGATCGCGACCTGGTTTGGCCAGCTCCTCCATGATGTCCTTGAGCGTGGGGATGCCGACGGTCTCGGTGACGTATTTGTCTAACTTAATACGCGCGCGCAAGGCGCTGTCGCGCAGCAGGGCGTTCACATCCGTGCTCAAGTCCTTCGCCATGGCGTCCACGATGCCGTAGCTCTCCGGATGCACGGCGCTGGCGTCGAGAGGATGCGCACCCTCCCGGATACGGAGGAAGCCTGCCGCTTGCTCGAATGCCTTGGGGCCCAAGCGCGGCACCTTCTGCAAATCCTGACGGGACTTGAAAGGACCGTTCTCATTGCGGTAGGTCACGATGCTCTGGGCGAGGGATGGACCGAGGCCAGAGACGTAGCTGAGTAATTGTTTGCTGGCGGTGTTCAACTCGACACCCACACCGTTCACGCAGCTCATGACCACGTCATCCAGGCCGCGTTTGAGCGCGGGTTGATCGACATCGTGCTGGTACTGGCCGACGCCGATGGATTTCGGGTCCAGTTTCACCAATTCAGCGAGCGGATCCATGAGACGGCGGCCGATGGAGACGGAGCCGCGCACCGTGACGTCCTGATCGGGAAACTCCTCGCGTGCGACATCGGAGGCGGAGTAGATGGAGGCGCCGCTTTCATTCACCATCACGATGGGGATGGAGGCGGGCAAGCCCAGCTTGCGGATGAAGGTTTCGGTTTCGCGTCCAGCGGTGCCGTTGCCGATGGCGATGGCCTCGATCTGAAATTGCTTCACCAAGGCCAACACCGCCGTGGCTGCTTCGCTGATCTGTCTGGCGGATGAAGCGGTGGGGTAAATCACATCGTGATGGAGGAGCTTGCCCTGGCGGTCCAGCACCACGGTCTTGCAACCAGTGCGGAAGCCGGGATCGATGGCGAGCATGTTCTTCCGGCCCAAGGGCGCGGCGAGGAGCAGCTCACGCAAGTTCTCGGCGAAGACCCGGATGGCTTCGATATCAGCCTTCTTTTTGGACTCCATTCGCAATTCTGCCTCGATGGCGAAACCGAGCAGACGCTTGTAGCTGTCCTGCACGGCGAGGCGGATCTGTTCACCAGCGGGTTTGCCGGGGGCGGTCACGAACATCGGCTCCAAAATATTTAAGGCGCTTTCCTCGGGCGGCGTCATGCGGACGATGAGGAAACCTTCCGTTTCACCCCGACGGATGGCGAGCAGGCGATGGCTGGGGATGGTGGCCACAGGCTCGCTCCAGTCGAAGTAATCTTTGAACTTCGCGGCGGCCTCCTGTTTGTCAGACATGACCTTGGAGCGGATGGTGCCTTGGGATTGATAGAGCGCACGCAGTTTGGCGCGGGCTTCGGCGTCATCGCTGATGCGTTCAGCGATGATGTCGCGGGCGCCCGCCAAGGCGGCAGCGAGGTCTTTCACTTCCTTCGACGGATTGACGAAGGGAGCGGCAGCTTGTTGTGGATCGAGCGAGGCCTGTTCGAGAAAGAGTTTGTCCGCGAGCGGTTCCAGCCCAACTTCCTTCGCGATGGTGGCGCGGGTGCGGCGTTTGGGGCGGTAGGGCAGGTAGATGTCTTCCAGCGCGCTGAGCGTCTCGGCGTGGAGCACGGCGGATTTCAGATGGTCGGTGAGCAGGCTGCGTTCTTCCAAAGATTTGATGATGGCATCGCGGCGCTGGTCGAGCTCCACGAGGCTGTTCATGCGCTCGCGGATGTTCATGATGGCGACTTCATCCAGCAGGCCGGTGGCTTCCTTGCGGTAGCGGGAGATGAAAGGGACGGTGGCACCCTCGGCCAGCAGCTTGGCCGTGGCGGCAACCTGGCGCGTCTGCAGTTTCAGCTCGGACGCGATCTTCGCAACATACTTCTCGTTCATGAAAGGCGGGTGGTTTAGCGGAGGAAAGGGCGCGTGTAAAACTCAATGTGCAAGCGAATGAGATACGCTTTGAATCACCACGTTCAGATTCATGATGCTTAAGTTTTTGCGCTGATCCATTTTCGGACGATCTCCACGAAATTTTTGGGCAAGGTGATGACGCACACGCCCACCACGATCACTGCGGCGGCCACGATGGTCTGGCCGGTGAGGTGTTCATCCAGCAACCACCAGCCGAGGAAGACGGCGACGATGGGATTCACATACGCGTAGGTGGCGACGAGCGAGGGATTGCACACCTGCAAGAGCCAGATGTAGGCGCTGAAGCCGATCCAGGAACCCACCACCACCAGATAAACAAAGGCGATGAGGGAGCGATCGGTGAAGGTGCTGAAGTCGGTTTGCGCCATCTCACCGAGCAGGAGGCCGACGAGTAGTTGGGTCGCGCCGCCGCACAGCATCTGCATGGCCACGCCTAGCAGCGGTGAGGTGGGGCGGGCATTGTGCTTCATGAAGAGCGAGCCGCCCGCCCAGAGAATGCAGGCGAACACGAGGGCGATGACGCCGCCCACGTGGATGCCCGCGCCGTGCACGTCCTTGCCCTGACCCATCACCAGCAAAATGACACCGGCAAAACCGATGGCGATGCCGAGCATGTTCTTGGCACTGGGCCGTTCACCCTGGGGACGTGCCCAATCGAGCAGAGCAATCCACAAAGGCACGATGGCGATGATGAGGGCGGCCAACCCGCTGGTGACGTATTGTTCGGCCCAGACCACCAGCCCGTTGCCGCCCAACAGCAACAGGGTTCCCGAGATGGCGGAGTTTTTCCAATGAAGCAGAGAGGGGCGGGCATCGCCCCGCAGGCGCATGAAAACGTAGAGCAGGGCACCGGCGATGACGAAGCGCGCACCGGCCATGAGGAACGGCGGCAGCGACTCCACGGCCACGCGGATGGCGAGATAGGTGGAGCCCCACACGGTGTAGAGCGCGATGAAGGCCGCGATCAGCAGGCCGCGAGGCGGAGAGGGGGCGAAGGTATTGGTGCTCATGGTTAGGGCCTCCCGAACTCATCCGATATGTCTCGCTGTGGAAAATAGAAAACCCGCCGCGAGGATCACGGCGGGTTTCGGAAAGTATCTGGTATTTTACATTCGCGAATCCTGCCGGTGCGTCACCGGACGCTTGGCTACACAAGCCCAAGCGATCATCGGCCAGATTGCTTTTACGCAGGCCGGGCGCTGGATGGCATTGGACGGATTCACGGACACGCCGCGCAAGGTGTCATCGCGGGGTGCGCTTGTCAATGAGCGGACGCTATGCATTGAAATCCAAAGCTCAAAGCTCCAAACACCAGAGAATATCCAATGCTCAAAGCCACAATCAGAACGCGTTGGGTTTGGACTGGTGTTTGAAGTTTCTCTGGAGCTGGGATTTAACCCATTGCGCAAAACATCAGAGTTTTCTTTTACTGACGCGGCGTTTAGTTTCACGGAACACCCTATGAAACTTGGCATCATCAACAGTGCGTTCCAGCAGGCGGGCGTGGATACGGCCACGGGTCTCAAGCATATCTCCCGGATCGGGTTTGATTGTGTGGATATTTTCACGGAGGCGGTGGGTATCTCGAAAAAGGAAATCAGCCTGGTGGCGAAGACGTGTGAGAAACTGGACCTGCCGATCATCTCCTTGCCGGTGGTGTCGGTGGGGTTGATCGATTTCAACGATCCGGTGCGGGAGTATCATGTGGAGCGGACGAAGAAATTTATCGATCTGGCGAAGGCGTGGGGGGCGAAGAATATCCTGCTGGTGCTGGGCGAATACATTTGGCAGCGCGAAGTGATCCCCGCTGAGGTGCAGTGGCAATACGCGGTGGACACGTGCCGGGTGCTGGGAGATTACGCGGCGAAGAAGAAGGTGGATATCGCGCTGGAGCTGGAGCCGTTTCGCCTGAGCCTGTTGAACAATGTGCCGGAGATGGTGCGGTTCGTGGATGAGGTGAATCATCCACGGGTGAAGGCGAATATCGACATCAGCCATCTGGTGCTTTCGGACACGAGCCCGCATGATTTGCGCCAGTTGAAGGGGAAGGCCATCCATGTGCATCTGAGTGATTGCGATGGGAAGGTGCATGGCGATCTGCCGCCAGGACGGGGCGTGGTGAAGTTCGAGCCCTATCTGCAAGCCATCAAGGAACTGGAGATACCGAATGGCGTGGTGTCCATCGAGCTGGAGTATTCGCCCGATCCCAAACGCATCGTGGAATGGGTGGAGGAGGCGTATCGGGAGACGGCGAAACGGATGGATATTGTGGGGTTGCGGGGGTAGGTGGGGGCACCTTGTGCTCGCGAGGTGGTGCGTGGTCAGGAGCTGTGGCGTCTGTACTTCGCTTCGATCAATTGCCGAATGTCTTCCCGGCTCAGGTCATGAAAAATAACACCGGACTCTTGGGCGGCAGACTGAGCCACGAACTGGAAGCCACGCCAGAAGTTCTTGGTGATGCTGGAGAACTCCGGATGAGGCAGGCTATCTATCGCAGCAGCGGCCAGGGCATGCAAAGCCTGAAGTGCCGGCTTGGCCTCACTGGTCGTACTCCGTAACTCCTCGACCAACATAGTCAGCAGCAACTCAAGGGGATCGTCAGACCATGCTTCGGGGTCGTCCCACTCAATCCGATAGGTGTCCCAACGGCCTTGAAATAAGCGATGCCGATCAAGATTCGGGTTTCCGAAGAAATTGAGCAGATGGTCTAAATGCGTCATGCTTGTCATGCGGGAGGGGGCAGACGGCTACGCCCGCAAGATCTTTTCCATCGTCTTTCCCTTGGCCAGTTCATCGACCAGTTTATCCAGATAGCGGATCTCCCGCATCAGCGGGTCTTCGACGTCTTCCACACGGACGCCGCAGACGACGCCTTTGATCAGGGTTCGAGAAGGGTTCATCTGGGGAGCTTTTTGGAAGAAGGTTTCGAAATCGGTCTCTTTCTTCAATTGTGTTTCCAATCCCCGCTGGGTATAGCCGGTGAGCCAGCAGATGATGGCATCCACTTCGGCCTTGGTGCGCCCCTTTTTCTCGGCCTTGGCGACGTAGTAGGGATAGACGCTGGCGAAGGGCGTGGTGAAGATTCGATGTTTGGCGGTCATGGAAGGGTCGTTTGTGGTTGCCGCCAAAGCCTATATCCAGTAGTAACGACTTTCGCAATCTATAACCATGTCAGGCGTTGCTACGCGCATCCCGTGAACAAAGACTCAGCCGACAGCATCTTTCCGAAAATGAACTCACGCCGCACTTTTCTCAAAACCTCCGCTCTGGCGCTCGGCGCGATGAGCGTGAACGGAATCGCCCAGACGGCCAAGGCCCAGAAGACCGTGCTGCTGCATTGCGGCTGGGCGACGAAGAACATCGGTGATGTGGGCCACACGCCGGGTACGCTGCGCTTTCTGGAGCAGCATCTGCCGCAGGTGAAGGTCATCCTCTGGGCGGCGAATACCAACGCGCAGGTGGATGCGATGCTGATGAAGCGTTTTCCGAAGCTGGAGATCGTGAAGGGGGCGCTCACCGAGAAGGACGGACCGGTGCAGCAGGCGGTCGGTCGTGCCGATTTCTTTTTGCGCGGGCCGGGCATGGGGCAGGACACCACTTTCATGGCGTATTGCCGCAAGATCGGCAAGCCTTGGGGGCTACAGGGCCAGTCGTATTTTCCGGACATGGTCACTGGTCCCAAGGGGGCGGAGAACATCGCGCTGCTGAACAGCGCGGCTTACATCTATTGCCGCGATTCCAAGACGCTCAAGATGCTCAAGGAAGTGGGAGTCAAACCGCCGGTGCTCGAGTTCGGTCCCGATGGCTGCTTTGGCATCGATGTGCGGGATGAGGAGAAGGCGTTGGTGCGGATGAAAAAGCACGGTTTGGAGCCGAAGAAGTTTATCACGCTGCAACTTCGCACCCACACCCCCAGCAGTCCCGGTGTGGATGACAAGCGGCCGCAGAAACTTAACCCGCTCAATCCCACGCCGGAAAACATCGCGGACGACAAGCGCCGGGCGAAGGTGTATCAGGATCTCATCGCGATGTGGGTGAAGGAGACGGGCTGGAAGGTGGTGATCGCGCCGGAGGTCTTCAAGGAGATGGAGTATAACAAGAAGTTCCTCTACGACACGCTGTCGGATGATCTGAAGAAGCACGTGGTGAACTTGGACGATTTCTGGGCGGTTGATGAGGCGTGCTCGTTCTACGCGCGCGCTCACACGGTGATCTGTCACGAGCCGCACACGCCGATCATGGCTTTGGCCATGGGCACGCCGATGATGCACACGTTCTCGGAGTTTCACTCGCCGAAATGCTGGATGTTCAAGGACATCGGCCTCGGTGACTGGGCGCCTGAATTCGACAGCACGCCGGCGACGAAGATGTTCGAGATCCTGATGGGCATCCACAAGGACTACCCGGCCGCGCAAGCGAAGGTGAAGAAGGCGATGGCTTATGTGGAGGAACGTTCAGCAGCGCAGATGAAGGTGTTGAAGGGGGTTATTGGGGCGTGAGGGGCCCGCGGTGGCCAGGTATTCATTGCTGGTTTTGAAACCGAACCATCTCGCTGAACCAGTCTTCGAAAGTGGCAGCACGCGGGATAGAATCGATCGAGGTCTGCTCGCCGATCGGATTCCAGTCATCGACGTACGAGATGCTGGGATGGGGCGCGGTGCCATATTGAAAGCAATAGACCCCATCGTCTGTTCGGAAAAAGCTTACCAAATCAGCAGGCCAATCGATGTTCGCCCGGCGTTGGTCGTTATCAAGCTGCAAATCGGAAGGCGTCCCTAATGGGCTGAGCAGCCCATCCCAGGCGGGAAGCGCGGGCCAGCCCGAGTGGTTGGTGAAATGACGACAGAACCAGATGAATCCGCCCGGCAGCAGGTGATTTTGGTATTTCAGTTCGATGAGGGGGATGGCTGAGGGGCTGACGCGAACGAGGGAGTCGCTCAAGGGAGCCACGAGCTGTTCCATCCGCTCCGAGTTGTAGGGTTTATCCGGCATGGTTAATCATCATTTGCAGGTAACAAAGCCTACTTGCTCCAAGGTCTTTTGATCGAAAGCGAACACGCGGGTATGGCTCAACTCGGTGTTGTCACCCGCAGGTGAATATTCCCATTTCACGGTGATGATCCAGATGGGCTGTTTATTCAGTGTCGTTTGATAGGCACCAACAGGCAAATACGCGAGTCTCTCCTTGGCATCCTGGAGCACTAAATCCAGCGCGTTGCGAAGAGATGCTGAGTCGAGTTTCTGTATCTGGGCCTGGCGGATCAGGCTCTGGGCGAATTTGGAATAATTATCTCTCCACTTATCCGTTTTGTTGTAGTTGAACTTCCGCTCTTCCGGTTGGTTGACGAATTTATCCCAGAGGAATCTTTTCCTTTGGGCTTCGTGGTCCGGCAACGAACTCTCCAAGACCTTGACGACCGTGGCGTCTGCGCCCAGCGGTGGTCGCTTCCGCGATTTGTCAGGCATCAGATTCACTGCAAATATCACGAGCAACCCAACGGCAATGGCTGCGGCAACCCGGTCTGCCGCTTTTTCTCGCACGGCGGCAAATCCCGAGGCCCCCAAACAAGCGATGGCGATGACAGCCGCAACAGTCCAGACCTCAGTGGAAACTGACGCAAGATAACCTGGGGGGCCTTTCGCCGGAAAAATGTTCGGCAAGAAGACGCTCGCGAACAACGCGAGAATTAGGGCGATCCAACCTCTAAGAGATGGCAGGTAGCGTGACATGCGCTGTGGCTTAACTGGAGCGACGCGCGGTTGCGCGTGTCCGCTTGAGCGGGTTGGTGGGCTTCCTTAACCCTTTCACGAATTTGCGTGCCTCACCCAGTGTCACCGGTGGCTTCTCAGGATAGGGCAGGGAATGTTTGGAGAAGATGAAACCGTTGCGGACCAAGAGCTCGACCTTGCGCCATTGGTCGAAATTGCTGCGCGGTGGAGTGCGAAATGACTGATCGACGCCCGCAAGGGTGAGATCGTGACCGCAATTCGGGCAAGTAAAGTGCGGCGGAGTCCACGGCTGCTGAGGAGTCAGCGGCTCAGTCTGTGCTTTCCTCCGCTCGAGCTTCTTGTAGCCCTTCCGACATTTGAAACAGACATACCTAAGCATGGTGCTCTTCCTTTCGTCTGAAGACCAGCGACCGTCGCTCCGCAATCCGCGGGATCGGGTGCTGAAATCGCTGACACATTATCCGAACCGTCTGACTACGACAAGTCGCGATCGGGTTGTCTGGCGGGGTGCTGGCTGTTGGTCGCAGCGATTTGTCAGGTCACAGGAAGCTCATGCTCGCGGCATTTTCTTTCAATTAACTGCTGGGCATCGGATGACATCCGGGGAACTGGGAGAATGATGTAGTTGGCCTCGTCCACGAACAGCAGCCAGACCTCGGGAAAACGTGCGAGCCGTCGAAACGCCTTCCAGGCGGTCTGGGAAGTGCCCAGCTCCGACTCAGAGCGCACGCCGTCCTCGCTGAAATAATAGCGAATCACTGGCTGAGACATCTGCGAGATAATCGTCCGGGAACGCTCAATTTTGTCACGGAGAAGACGCGAAATCTCCCAAGCAGTCCAGCAGGCGATGCATACGCCGACGAGGAAAATACCGGTGCCAACGTAGCGCCAGACGCCGCCGAAAAGGAACCCTAGAGCCAGCAACACCCCAAAGGGTATGAGCGCCCGGGTAAAGGTTCCGATGGTAAACTCGAAATCGCGACGCACAAACGCGCGATGAGCCTGCTGCGTCAGGGTGTCATCCAAGATTACTTCGACGGGATGTTCCATAAACGTGAAGGTGATTTAAATCCAAGAGCGGGGCGGCGGTGGCTCCAGTGGTTTGTCAGTCCTCATGGTTTAGCTTTTCTATCAGCCGCATTCTTGCTGAGCAATACCAACACGGTGATCACGCTGAGAAACACTCCGAGAAAAAACCAAGTCCAAGGATTGCGGCCGGTGTTTTGCGCCCAGAGCGCACAGAAGGCACCGAAAAGAAAGGCGACGGCTCCCTCGGCGGCACCGGCGCTATTAGTGCGCACCTTGTTTTCCAGATTTACCAGACGGGATTCAAGGGTCTCGATGCGGTGAGTGGCGGGCGGGTCCTGCGCAAACACACAAAAGGGCAGCAACACCCAAAGGAACAAGAGGATGCAGAACGATTTGATGGTGGATGGTTTCATGATATAGAGTCCTTATAAACGTAATAAAGGATTTCGGGCGCACCTTTGCTTAGGGCCGTTGCTGTGGGCGAGGCGCCCACGCTCCACCTGATAAGCGTGCCGTGGGCGCTGGGTTGAGGCCGGGAAGCGGGCTCCGATGATAGGCGCGATACTGGAGCGCTATGGTTAGGCTGTCGTTTCATCTTTCCAATCCTTCAGACATGCATCAATACCCTCAAGCGAGGATATCTCCGCCTCGGAAGGCTGCGACATGCAAGTGTAGCCGAATCCAGCGGCGATAATCGCATCAGTATGCTCCTGTATCCGGCGGTGATCGGAAACGATGAACATCCCGTGTGGCGCGCCGAACCCTTCCAGAAGAACTTCAGCCGTAAGTTTCGTGCCATCGGCCAACCTCAACACAAAGGGCGTTCGGATTCTCAAGCCGCGCTTTTGTGCAGCATGTCTCCACAGGCGTTGAAGATTCGTGAGTGCCATGCGGCCTAAGAGATGTCAGACCGCAGATTGCGGTTAAGTGCAGCGGTGGTTTTGGTGGTGGACCGCATCTTGGTGGAGGTAATTTAATCAGGTTTGGTGGGCTGTCGAGCGGAATGGGGTGGGAGAAGAACGGCAACGGGGTGTGATTAAAAGCGGGTGAGATGGATTCGGTGGGCTACGGCGGACGTCGCGGACTGCCGGCTGGAAGCCGGCAGCACGGGTCGCGGGTTTCGTCGCGGCTTACCAAAGCTCACCCAGTGCAACGGGCGGGCGTGAGCGAAGGAAATCGGAGCCTTGTCCTCTGAGTGGGCAGTTGAAGGGGAAATCGGTCCGTCGCTACGCGACTTGTTTTTGAGAGGGCGTTGTTCCGTGGGTTTCACCCCCGGTTACCATCGGGGCGTGCCGCTGGCGCTGGGGAAGACGGCACGGCAAGCCGCGTCGGTACGGAAAGCGGAGGCAAGCCTCTGCACTCCAAAAGGGGAACTTCGGCGGGCGTAGGCGCGGTGACGTTTTGAGGCCTAGCTTTGCTTAGGTGAGTTGCTGTGGGCGAGGCGCCCACGCTCCACCGGAAAAATCTTCGTTTGTAATTTCTTCTGGCGCAATTTGTTGCGTTTGGGAGCGGGTTTTGGGTGATTTTTTGATGGATAAATTGACGTGTATTTAGTAGTCTTTGCAGTGCTGACAACTCGTTGTCGGTAAAGGAGAGGAGTGGTGGTTGGCTCTGTCAGAGAATAGGCAGCCTCCGAATCCTCAAAGTCATCAAGCATGATGGTGCATTGTGTACGCGTGTGCGGTTGTGTCCTGCGTTGGCGGGTGGATGGCGATCCTTATGGAGTCATACAGATCTGTGAAGAGTGTCGGGCGTATGGATCAGGGCTCGTAAGCCGGAGGGTGAAGTGGACGTCGGTCGTCTAGGATAGATGAGACCGGGGAATCCAGAGTAGCCATTGCGGAACCGGCCGGGTTTTGAGCATACGCTAAATCTGAACTCCCAATCGTAGGGAGGGAGGAAACGATACCGCACAGGGGTCGGATGGTTCCATTGTTCTTTGACATAGTTCCTGAGACTGGCTGAAAAGCTGTTTTGAGATCGTCTGCTGGTGCAAACCGGCTGGGGCGTCGGCCGAAGTTCGGCTTCCCAGTGGCTCGGTCACGTATCTTTTATTTGATACGCGCCCTCGCCACGCCTAGCCCCATCCGGTTTGTCCTGCGCAGTCGACCTCAATCCATCTTTCCAGACAGTCTCCCTTCGTTGTGATGACGGAGGTTTTGAAGTGGCTGGCGAGGGTTTGGTCCGGTGAGGGTGGACTGGTTGCTAAAGTACCGCAGGACAGGAGGCAATCGCGTAGGAAACATAAAACGGATTAGACGGGAAGGCGGCTTCGGGGAACGGGTAGTTGCACTACGGGCCTATAAGTTCAAAGCTCAAAACTCAAAGTTCAAACTTTGGGAAACAACGAACATCGTACGTCCAACGTTCAGAGAGAGAAGGGACATGGGGCGCATGGGTTGTGTGCGGGCGAGGGCGCCCGCACGACTAAAGACAGGCGAGGGCACCTTTCCCACTACGGTTACGACTACGGGGTCTTATACTTCGCGGGGAAGTTGGGTTCGGGCATCCACTCGGGCAGGGACTTGACGTTGTCGCGGGCGGCTTGGGAGGTGGGGACTTTCCAGGCTTCGAAGAAGGGGCCGAGGTTCTTGCCGGTGGTCTTGGAGAAACGGATCATCCATTGGTCGCGCTCTTGGTCGTCGTTCTTGGGGCGCTCGTCTTTGGGAAGATTGCGGTATTCGGTGAAGGTCTTTTTGAAGGCGTCCCAGCCGAAGCCCTCGATGAGTTGATAATACATGGTGAGGGCGAGGAAGGGGTCGCGTTTCCAATCGTCGAACTTGGTGTTGGTGCCGAAGTACTTCTTGAGATGCTTCTCGCGAGCGTCGGCGCTGATGCCGTTGTGACCTTGCAGACCGAGGCCCAGAATCTTCTCATAGGTGTAGAGGGAGAAGAGGTTGCAGGTGACTTCGGTGGTGCCGTCGAAGGTCCATTCGGCGGCTTGATGATTGTGGCCGAGTTCGTGGTAGTGGCCCCAACTGCCCTTCGTGGTGAGGTGCTGAAGGTTCAGGGTTTCATCCACGACATCGAGGTGGGTCATGATGGGATAACCGGAGTGCATGTAACCGGCGGAGATCTGGACATCGGGCACGAAGCGCTCGGGGCGTTTGCGGTCGCGTGGAATGGTGGCGAGATCGGCGACGCCATCCATGACCTGGTCCCAATGTTTCATGAGGGCCTCGGGATCGTCGAGGGAACGAATGGCTTTGCTCGGCACGCTGAGGATGAGCTTGGCGGATTCGAGTTCAGCCCAAGGCGCGGGATGGTTGCGAATGGTTTGACGCCAATCATCGAGCTTGGTCTGGCCGAGGATGAAGCGGGGGGCATTCACGGCGCCAGCGATGGTGACGGTGAGATCCTTCGCCGTCGCGTTGCTAGGAACTTCGATGTAAAGCAAGCCACCGAAGGCGCTGGCGATGGTGGTGTTCGTTTTCGTGAGCGATTCAGTGGTGGTGATCTCGGGAGCGCGGGACCAAGTGGGCAGGTCCCAGAGGCGATCGGTGTGGCAACCGATGCGCACGGTGAGTTTGTCTTTCAGGGCGTTCGTGGAGAGGCTCACACGGATGACTTCACCGGGCGCAGCGTAGAGGCCGGTGGAATGCCAGCCGGTTTGTTTGGTCTTGAGGACGAGGGTCTTGGTAACGCGTTCGGCGGCGGCGGGGACGCTACCAGGAAATTCTGCGGCGGCGGGATGGGCCTTGATCTGCGCGGGATTGGCGTTCTTCAAAGCTTGGAGATCAACGGTCATGCTAAGGCGCTCGATGGCGTCCTGGGTTTTCAAGGGCGATTTCTCGCTGGGCACTTTGCCCTTGCTGCGTTGCTTGAGAGAGGCGAGTTGCGGTTGCAAGAAGCGATCGCTCTTCGGCAGGGCTTGGGCGGTCTGGGTGAGGATCCAAGAGGCCTGACCGACGAGTTGCTGGGTGATGGGCGTGGTGGTGTTCGTGACGGTGAGGAGGATGTTCAGCGCGTGCGAGGTGTTCACGACGGTGGGCAAGGTGTTCGTGGTGGTGAAGCCGTCCTTCGCGGTGCGGGTGAGGGTGCCATCGAGCCAGAGGACGCCGGCGTGGGTGAGGAGAAGATTTCCTGCGTGATGATCGCTGAGGGTTTTGTCGGGGTTCAATTGCAACCAGCCCCAGCCAAGGCCCGAGGTGATGAGGCCGCCGCCATCGCGGATGAAGGTATCGAGAGCGGGACGGCTGGCGTCGGGTTTCCAATCGCCCGTGTCGGCGATGACGACATGGAGGCCGGTGAACTTGGTGTGCCAGTCTTTCGGATCGAGGATGGAGGCGTCGAAGCCTTGGGCTTTCAGATATTTCTGCAGGCCGTCATTCTTCAACACGCCGACCTTGATCTCGCCGGGCTTGGCGGTGGTGCGGCTGGAGGCCCAGCGGACGCTGTTCTGGAGAAACTTGCCGGAATCGCCCTTGTCGGTGGTGCCGAGGAAGCCGCCGTGACCGAAGGCAACGATGCGACCACTGCCCAAGCGGCTGGCGACGACGACGGGGGCGGAGAGGTTCTTCCCCACGGTGCCGAGCACGACGGGGAAGGCTTGCGGACCGAACGCGGCGACGGGACCGGGAGCGCCGCTGGACTCGATGACCTTCACGCCGTCCAAGAGGAGGCGGATGTCCGCCTGCGGGAACTGGGCGGTCTGGGCGTGAGCGGGCGCGGCGGTGTAGAGAACGATGACGGCGAGCAGGGCACCGGCCAAGGCGAGGATGCGATTCTTAGGTTGAACACTCATGCTAGTATCAATCTGTGAATAGGCTGCCGCTACCGTATGAGACTGCTTAGGGCCACGCCGAATTCATCAAATAGGAATAGGATTGATATTCCTATGCTGCAAGGGGGCGTCGAGCAGAAAAAAGCAACGGTCAGTGAAGCTTGCAAAAGAAGCCAGATGAGTCAGCCCGCGAATGTTTCTCCTGGATATGGGTTTTACCCTTTGGTTTTGCTTCGGCGTTTCCAATCAAATTTCGGGATGTTAATCCGATTCTCGCTCGTGCCATTCCAATCCAGGACAAATCCATTTCGTTCCAGCTCTTCTTTTACTGCGCTGCCGACTTTGATTTTGTCGGGAACGTCTCCATTCACATGGTCATAGGCGAGCATCAACCCGCCACCCTTAACGGCACGTTCAAGATCCTGTCCGTGGTAAAAACAGTAACCGAAATACCGGCCACTTGGCTGCTTGGAAAGCTGTTCGTTTGCTTCGTCATGACCGTCTGACATGGTATAGCCAGCGTTCTGAAGACAAAGAATCCCGCGCGAATCCAGCGCGGCGAAGACAATATTTAGACGATCACAATCAGTAACTGCTGGCCAAGTCGGCTCGGCTTGCAGTTTCTTGGCGAACTCGGGTGTGACTGCAGCACGAAGCATTTGTTCATGGGCATCTGCTTCGAGAATGTCGTCGATCATCTGATCAACCTCTTCAGGTGAATAAAATCCAGACCATACCCAGGCATGGATTGAATCTAATATGTATTTATCCGTTTCGTTCAATTCGGTTGGGATGGCTTTCTCGGCACTGTTATCTGAAGGATTTTTCCGCTCACAACCTTGTCCCAAGGTCATGCAGATAGCAATTGCCAAGAGTGCGATTCGTTTCACTTAAAAGAAGGGTGTAGCTCACTTCTCCTCTTCCACCCACTTCACGCTGTGATCACCGGTGACGGCGATGGTTTCCGGCGGGTTATCGATGCGGAAGTATGACCATGGGCCGGGGATGAACGGATACTTCTCCACAATGCTCTCGTCCACCTCGATGCCGAGGCCGGGACCTTTCGGCACCGTGAGGTAGCCGTTCTTGATCTCCAGCGGCTCGGCGAGAATCTCATCGGCGGCAGGGAAGGCATACATGCCCTTGCGACCACTGTTCGAGTAGCAGGGATACTCGAGCCACTCGACGACTTCCTCGCCCCAGCAGATGCCGAGATGCGCGGCCGCGAGGACTTCCAACGTGGTGCCCCAGCTATGGAAAGCGAACTTCAGCTTGGCCTTCGCGACGGCATCGAAGAGGCGCTTGCCCATCGCTACACCACCTTGGCAGCAAACATCCGCTTGGATGTAATCGGCCGCCTTCGTATCGATCAGATCTAGAAAGCCCGCTTCCGTCTGCTCATGCTCACCGGTGGCGACCGGGATAACTTTCGCAGCCATCAACTTGCGATAAGCAGCGTGGTCATCGGGCGGGATGGGTTCTTCGAGCCAGGTCGGCTTGAACTCATTGATAGCCTTGGAGACTTCCACCACGGTGTCGTAGTTGTAGCTGTTGCTGCCCATGCGCCACCAGGAGTGGGCATCGATCATCAGGCCGAAATCAGGGCCCGTGGCGGTGCGCATCTTTTGGACGGTTTCGATATCCTTATCCGGTCCGAGAGCCGGGCGCATCTTATATGCCGGGAAGCCCATGGCCTTCACCGCGGCTGCTTCCTCGGCGAACTTGTCAGGTGGCATATACATGCCTGCGCTGCCGTAGAGCTTGATGGTGTCGCGCTTGCGGCCACCGATGATCTCGGAGAGCGGGCAGCCTTCGAAACGCGCGACGACATCCAGCAACGCGATCTCGACGGCGTAGTAAGTCTTCTTCACCTCGAGGTCCGCCTGAAAGTTGAAGCTAGCCCATTGGCGCGGATCTTTGCCGATGAGGAAGGGCCCGATGATCTCCGCAATCTCATGCACGGCGCGTTCATGCGCGGGCCCAGGCGCGAAACCCTTCAGACCCGTGTCCGTGGTGACGCGAATATACATCGCATCGCGCTTGAGGATGGTACGTTCGCCGCCCCAGAAGGGCAGCTTGATCGGTTCGGGAAACGCGTAAGACAGCAGGAATGAATCAACTTTGGTGATTTTCAAAATGGTTCCTTTCCGTCGGGCAAGGACGGTTCAAGCTCGGTTTAAATGACGTCGAAAAATGCATCCGGGACGGCGGGCGTTTTAAGGGGACCGGGCAGGGGTGTCGAGGATGGAATTGAGAGGCGGTGTGATACCTTCTGGATTTTAAGCGGATAGATTGTCTGCATCAACCATCACGTAGGATCAGATACGCCTTACGTAATGAATAAAGAACGCCACCGATCATGAGGATATACACCAATGGTGTGGTTAGAGAATCAACTTGCTCTTCAAACGCTGTCGGGGGGCGGTCCAATCCGAATCCGCTGCCGAAGATCATTTTGATAGATAACGGTATAACAAGGCCGAGATAGAAGGTCACAGGCGGACCGAGGAGAATCCACAGCAAGCATCGCATGTATTTGTTCATGGGATTCGGTGGTTTGCTTCCAAACATCCGCGCTACGTAACTTTTGCATCATACCCCGCGCTTCTCACCAAACAAGCGTATGTGCAATCGATCCGTGAAAATAAACCCATGTTGCAAACACGTCTCTACCAGCAAAGCCTGTCGTGCGTTCAGATCCACCACTGAAGTCCCTTGTGGCATCAGATAGATGCGTCGGCTGGGAATACCGTATTTCTGCTGCAGCGCGAGGACTTCCTGCAAATCGGCTTCCTGGCTGATGACGAATTTGAAATACGCCTTGGGACTGGCTGCGTAGAATTTCAAGACCTCAGCGCGTTCGCGCAGGTGATCGGGATTGGCGGAGTTGGTCAGCTTGGGCGAGACATTGTAGTGCGTGAGGCGCGCGTCGAGTTGAGGTTCTGGCAGGATAGTGCCGTTCGTCTCGATCTCTACTGTATAGCTCGGATCAAGCGCACGCAGGCCATCGATGATCTGAATCCAGTCTGCCTGATGCAGCATCGGTTCACCGCCGGTGAGCACGACGTTGCGGCTGGGATACTGATGAACTTCGGCCACGATCTTTGCGGGAGTGAGTTCGATTATCTGGTCTTCTTTGCGGAACTTCTGATAGCCCGGTTGTCCATCGCGCAGATGCTTGAACGGCGTGCCGGTCCAGTTCCACGTGTAATCCGTATCGCACCAGATGCAGTGGAGATTGCAGAGCGAGGAACGGATGAAAACGCTGGGCACACCGAGGCTGCGACCTTCGCCCTGAAGGCTGTGAAAGATCTCACCTTTGCCGTTGAGCCGTGCGATTTTCATTTCTGCCTCTTACGCTTGCGGTCCCCGATACACACACTTCGCCGTGCACGTCTCCGCCACGACCACTTCGCTGAGCAGCGGCAATCGCGGCTTCAACTCGTTCCAGATCCAGATGGCGAGATTCTCGCTGGTGGGATTTTCGAGGCCTTTGACTTCGTTCAGGTAATAGTGATCCAGGCGGTCCCAGAGCGGTTTGAACGCAGCTTTCACATCGGCGTAGTCCATCACCCAGCCGAAGCTCGGATCGACTTCACCGGTGACGACGATCTCCACCTGAAAGCTGTGGCCGTGCAGGCGACGGCACTTGTGCGTCTCTGGCAGATGCGGCAGGAGGTGGGCGGCTTCGAATTGAAAGGTGCGGCGTAGGTCCATTTTCATGCGGAATCTTTCTCCCAATCAGTCCACGTCACGAGGTCGCTGAGGGCCGGTCGGCCATCGTGACGCCACGTGAGCGGCGGTTTTTGCATCCGCCCCAGCGGACAGATGCGCGTGATGCCCCATTGGGCAAAACGCAGGGCCAGCTTTTGCGCGGTGACATCCGTCGCCGCGAGGCCGACCGTGGAAATCTGGTGGCGCAACGGCTCTAACACGCGCAGCAACTCCTCCTGATCTATCAGTTGCTTCACATAGATGAAGCGGTTCAGGCAGGAGAGCTGGAAGTTAGTGTCATTCTCGAAGATGACCGTCCACGCCGTGGAATTCTCACTGCACCAGAGCTGCGTATCGGGCAGATGAGCCGCGCGGACTTCGTAGAAGGCACGGCGCGTCTGGATGGCGGCGGCACTGGGGACATCGAGCGGCCCGCGCGGTTCCGCAGCTTCGCGGGCAGCGAGTTCTTCGGCGAGCTTGGAGGCGAATAATGAAGGTTCGAGCGCGCCACCGTGCTCCACATAGATGACGTGCGGACTGAGACAACCGAGCTGGTTCCACGCCACGACATCATCCGCCGCCTGTTTCACTGCTGTTGCCAGAGTCCAATCACTCATCATCTCGCGGGAAACATAACCAAAGCTCACGCGATGACCGTAACCGAGGAAGCGCACGCGAATGGGCAGCCGCGAACGGATGTCCGCGAGCGTTTCATCGGAGCCGGTGGCGGTCACGCAATCGGCCTCGGCAAAGAGCGCGTTTTCCAATTCACGCTCGCCACCCGGCCATTCGGCGAGTTCCAGACATGCCCCGAGTTTCGCATCTGCTTCATAGAGCGAGTGTGCGAAGAGGCGGGGTAAATACGATGCACCACGGGCGCATTTCACGAACTGGGCGGAGCGGGTGAGCAGGCCGAGGATGAGGCTCATCCACGTGGGATTCGGCAGATTGCCCGCCGCGATGTGCACGAGCATATCCGGCCCGGTGACCATGGAGGTGCGATCACCGATGCGCTCTTCCTTGCTGGCGGAAAATATATCCAGGCGCTTGGTATGACCGAGTTCTTGCCCCAAGAGCGTTTCGAGATTTTCCTCGGTGATCTGGCTGAAGAAATCATCAATGCCACGCTCTAGGGTGTGGCGGGAGAAGCCGGTCTGTTGCGGGCCTTCTTCCAAGGCCATCTGGCGGAAAGGATAGGTTTTCTTTTGCCAGTTCTCTGCCACTTCGCAAAGCACGCGGATGATCGCCGTAGTGGAACGCTGCGCGAGGAACTGCACCCGGTTGCGCTTCAACGTCTGGCACGCCTCCGCGATGAGCGCTCTGGTGAGGTTGGCCTCGGGCGGCAGATCGGCGAGAAAGTAATTGGGCAAGTTCATGCGCAGTCTCAGTTAGTTTTCGCCGGTTCAACCGTGGAGGGATGCAGCATCTCTTCCTTCTCCCGCTTACGGATGGCATGCAGACAGGGCAGGCCGATCAGCGAGAGCAGCACCGTCCCTGTGAGCAGTCCGTAGAGCGGATAGAAGGCAGAAGGATTGCCGCTGGCGGAATCGCCCAAGTTCTTCACCCATTCCCCGAGAATCCAAGGGGCCAGACTGCCGAGGCCACCACCGATGGTGATGAACACCCCGAAGATACGTCCACGCACCGAGTCCGGCACGGATTCCATCAGCACAGCTTCAATCATCGGGTAACTTCCCATGAAGAAGAATCCGTAGATGAACAGAGGTGAAAAGATCCATCCGGCAGGAAAGAGCGGCGTGATGCTAACCAACACGCCAGCGATGACCAGGACGATGGCGGTCCAACGCAGACGGTTGTGAACCCGGCCGAACACCAGATTGCTCAAGGTGGCTGCCAGAAAGATGATGCTCAGCGTGGAGCCCGTCAGCTTGGTGTCAAAGTAATGCGCCTTCTGCAGATAGAGTGAAGTGAGACTGCCCATGCCGAAGCCCGTGAAATCGCGCAGGCCGAAAAACACGGACGCGGCGATGAAGAACATCCAGAGCGCAGTCGTCGGAAACAAGGGCGCTTTTACTTCCGGTTTGGGTTGGACGTGCTCCTGCAATTTACTGTCGGATGCAAAGCGATTGAAAATAAAAGCCATGACCAGACCGGCCAGCCCGAGTTCAAAAACGGGTTTACGCCATGCGGATGGGCCGATCATCGGCTCCAGCATTTCCGCCCGCCATCCGGAATAGATGGGGCCGATCAGAAATCCGATACCGGCACCGATCCCCAGCAAGCCAATGGCGCGCCCGGTGCTTTCGGGATACAGGCGGGCGATCAGCGAGGTCGCTGCCGGATGAAAGAGGCTGCCGCCAAGCCCGGCAAGAATCACAAAACCCAACGCGGCATAATAATCACCCGCATGCGCCAAGCCGATAAAACCTAGGCCATTAACCGCCAGACCGATGCTCAGCAGGTTCTTCTTGCTGAATTTATCCGCCAACACCCCCGCCAGATAACTGGGCAGGAAATAGGAGATCATCATCACCGTGACCAGCGACGTGGCCTTGCCCACGCCATCGAGATCAAGGTCGTCCCGGATCAGCAAGTAGAGCGGGATCAGCGCGACCTGATAGACATGCGTGAAGGCATGCAGCGCAGCACTCAGGAAAAGTGTTCTCGGACGATGATCGTTAGTGGCGGTCATTTAAGAAATTTCATTTATATCACACTACCGGGCCATCAGCGAGCAACCACGCGCTTCGGCTTGGGCGGCGCGACCGAGCAGTTCAAAACCATTGGCGTGACGGATAGCGAGGTCTTCCGTTTGAACAGTGGCAATTGACCAAACGTTCGCAAGATCATGAATTCGAATGAGGCCGGTTTCGCCGATGGCTGCTTCCAAGCCAGTTTCCGGCGATACGATCACCACTCTCGCCCATGGTGGAAATTGGAAACGGCGTGGCGAAGGCGAACCGCAAACGCGATCGTAAGCCTGCGAGCTCAGTTCGCTCATTCCGTATTCGCACAGAATGGCCGCATCCGGCAGACCAAGGCGTTGAGCGAGTTGGCGGTGCAGTTCGGCCTTGGGCAACTCCCGCGAGCGTCCTTTGTATCCGCCCGTTTCCATCAGACGTGAACCGGGAGGCAATTGGAAATGCAGGCCACGTGCTTCCAGCTCATCGAGGAGATGCACGAACAGAAATGCCGTGCCCAGCAGAAGGACCGGTTGACCGGTGGTGCAGGCAGTTTCCAGCGTCGCGAACACTTCGGAGAAACGGATTTCCCAAGCTTTGTCTGCACCCAGCTCACCGTAGAACTTAGGTTCACCCACCGCGAAGCTCTGCTGCACCGACTCGAACATGTGGATGAGGGAGGAATGCGGGCAGGATGAGGGCGGGGGAGTCAGTGCGATGAATTTAGAGCTGTCGCGAGCGCTATGATTCGACTCACTCCTCACCCCAGCCCTCTCCGCCGAAGCTCGGCCTGCCAATAGAGGAGAGGGGGAAAAATTGGACAGCACATGTTTCTCGAACCACGGCAGCAATGACGCCTCATAAACCGCCAAAGAATCTGCATTGTGAAAATGGCGGCTCGGTCGTTGCTCGGTAGTGCCGCTCGAATGGAAGACGTGCGTGCGTGTTTCCAGCGGCAGGCTGGTGAGTTCGAGTTCCTTAAAAGCAGTCGTGGGCAGGGCTGGGATATCCCGCCAGTTTGTGACGGTTACCGGTGTTTTACGCCGCCGATCACAGAGGCTGCGATAGGGGGCGATCTGGTCATATTGCAGCTTGAAAAGATTCAAGGCTAACGATTGGAACTCGTTCTCGCCCAATGAGTCAGACTGATTTGAGGCGCGGGAAATCGCGTCGCGAAGGCGACGGGCGAAATCATGAAATGGACGCTGTTCTGTCATGTGCGGTTTTTATTCTAGGGACGCACGGTTTAGGTGCGTCACCGGCTGGTTTTCCGCGACAGCCGGACGGGTAATGAAGCAGACCAGCCTAGCCCGTGCAAGTGCGGGTTTGGAGAGCTCGGCTTGCCCAAGAACCTTAAACCTTGAGTGAACGGATTACCCGGCAAGGATTACCCGCCGCTACCATATCAGCGGGTATGTCCCGCGTGACCACACTTCCGGCACCGATAACGCTGCGTGGACCGATCTTGACCCCGGGACAGATGATGGCTCCTCCACCGATCCAGACATCTGAGCCGATCTCGATAGGTTTGGCGAACTCCAGCCCGGTGCGGCGCTCAGCAGCATCGATCGGATGGGTAGCAGTATAAATCTGAACCCCGGGACCACAGAAAACATTGTCTCCGATGACCACTGGCATCACATCCAGAATGGTGCAATTGAAGTTAAAATAGACTTTGTTCCCGAGGGTTATATTGGAGCCGTAATCGCAATAGAATGGCGGCTCGATCCACACACCTTCCCCAGCAGAACCGAGAAGTTCGCTGAGGATGTGTGCGCGAAGTTCTTGCTCGGCGTCAGCCGAACTATTGAGACTCTTGCAGAGATCACGCGCCCGACGACGTTCCGCAGTCAGCACCGGGTCGGCCGCATTGTACAGATCTCCCGCGAGCATCTTCTCTTTTTCAGTCTTCATCGCGGTGTGTGAAAATCGGCGCGGCAAATCCCAGTGGTGTTTTCCGGGAAGGGCAAAACGGGCCTGAAAGCGCGCTTTTAAGCGTTGTCGCCACTCTGCTCGACGTGATCGTCCAGTTCCTCGGCAAATGCTTCCCGCGTCAAAGTAAGGTGCTCTTTCAGCAGCTTGGCTTCGTCCGCTGTCAGGTTGCCCCGGGTCTTGAACTCCAGCATCTCCAACAGATCGATGAACATCTTGGCGGATTCCAGGTCTTTGGGCGGGGTGAGGCCACTATCGGGATCGGCCACGCGCCCCAGCATCATCATGGCGAGCTGGGAATGCTGCAGGACGAGGCCGGTGAACAGGTGCGACATGATTTCGTCGCGCGAGGCCTGGTCCAACGATTCATCTGACGGAAACGAAAATTTCATTTCGCCCCAGTGTTGCGAGCGCGTTGGATGGCGGCGAGCAGGAAATGCACAAGATGCTTGAGGCGTTCCTCGATTTCGGGCGTCTCCAGCAGGACTTGCCGTTCCGCCGGGCTGGTAAGCAGCGTGCCGCCCACGGCATCCACAAACACCTCCGGGTCGGTCAATTGCTCGATCTGGCGGAGGAAGTGCTGGTATGAGTCGGAGGCCTGCGTGGTCAGCGTGGCGTCACCTTCACTGGCCGGGAGCTTTTTGAGCAGTTCGGCGCCGGGATAAAGCCCTTCATCGAAAATTATTTTTATGAGCTCCCGCGCCTTGGTCATCAAGGCCTCCGCGATGGCAGAATTGATGGTCTTTGGCTTGAAAATCTCGATTTCGTGGACGCGATAGGGCTTGGCCTGCAGTTGCTTGCCCAAATGAATCCGTGTCATTCCTTGAACAATCATCTGGGATGTTCCGTCTTTATTCTGGACGGATGCACGGATGATGCCCACGCCCGCGATCTCCGAGGGAGTTTCCCGGGTGCGATCAGGGCGCTGAAGTGCTACTGAAAACAGGCGGTGCGAAGAAAGGGCATCCGCCAGCATGACCCGGTAACGGGGCTCAAAGATATAGAGCGGCAAGATCGTATGAGGGAAAAGCGTGGCGTTTGGGAGCACCATGATCCCTATCTCTGACGGCAAGTCCATGCAGACAATCTAAGTCTGACTGGCAAGGATGCAAGCGGCATGGGGAATGCTGGCTGGATGGGGCAGAAAAAGCCCCTTTGGCGGGTGAAAAGACCGGGAATAGCATACCCGATGGCGCAGGAGTCTTTCACCCGTGCCTTTACAAATCAAAGAACCGAAAGCAAACTAAGCTTATGAAGTCGAAAGTAGTAATAATTATTCTGGTGGTGGTCTGCGGGTTGCTGGCCCTGTCGTGGCGTCGGGACAAGAGCGTGGCGGCCCGGGTGCAAGCGGAGAAAGAACAGGTCATCGAGACTAAATCCAGCGAGATCGTGAAGATCCGCGGCGATCTGGAGAACCAGAAGAAAGTGAATGAGAAGCTGGACACCACTGTACAAAGCCTGACCCAGGAAACGATCACACTCTCGAATAACCTGACGCGCACTTCCTCGGATCTCGCGAACACCAGCAATGATCTTTCCAAGACTGCCGCGCAGTTGAAACAGACGGCGCAGGAAGCGGAAGAGACCAAGAAACGCGCGGAACAGGCGGCTGAAACGGCCCGGCAGGAGATCGCCAAGCGCGATGCGCAGATCGCGGAACTGGAAGTGAACCGCGATCAGTTGACCCAAAAGATGGGCCAGCTCAGCACGTCCATCCAAGGCTTGGAAAAGAATATCGCCGAAACGCAGCAGAAGCTTACGGCCGCCCAGGGCGACAAGGATTTCTTGCTCAAGGAATTGAAACGCCTCCAATCAGAGAAAGCCGAACTGGAACGGCAGATGGCGGATCTGGAATTCCTCCGCACGCAAATCTCCCAGCTCAAGGAAGAGCTGAACATCCAGAAGCGTCTGGAATGGATACGCCGCGGCATCTATGGCGCGGGTGACGTTCGCAAGGGTGGCCAATTGATGCAGGATGGCTTTGTGAAACCGCCCTCCAGCAAGGACAAGGGCACCAATGCGGCTCCGACCCTCGATGTGGAAATCAAGCGTGATGGCGGCGTGAAGATCAATTCGCCAACGAACGCCCCGGCTGCGCCCCCGGCTCCGAAATGAGCCAAAACGCGCCGCTCATCGATTCTCACGGGCGCGTGATGCGCGATCTGCGGGTCAGCATCACCGACCGTTGTAACTTTCGCTGCCTCTACTGTCTCCCTGAGACGGAAGAGGCAGCGAACTTTTACCGTTCCAAGTTCGATATCCTGCGCAATCCCAATCCCGCCAAGCCCATCGCGCTGAACTGGAAACCCAAAGCGCAGATACTGACACTGGAAGAGATCGAGCGGGTGGTGCGCGTATTCGCCGGACTAGGTATCGATAAGGTACGCATCACAGGGGGCGAACCACTCTTGCGCAAAGGCGTGGAGCAACTGGTGGCCGGCGTGGCGAAGATTCCCGGCATCCAGGATATCGCCATCACCACGAACGGCTTTCATTTTCAGGACAAGGCGCAAGCCCTACGCGCCGCTGGATTGAAGCGTGTGAGTTTCAGTTTGGATTCCTTGGATCGCGATAATTTCAAGAAGATCACCGGTCGTGATGGGTTGAACGAAGTGCTGGACGGCATCAAACTTGCCCGCCAATTGGGCTTCGCGCCGATCAAGGTGAACGCCGTGCTCATCCGGGGCGTGAACGATCACGAACTGGAGGCATTGGCCGAGTTTGCTCGGGCCGAGGACATTTCCTTCCGGTTCATCGAGTTCATGCCGCTGGATTCCAAGCACGCGTGGTTGAAGGAGCTGGTGGTCAGCGCCAAAGAGATATTGGCGCGCTTGCAAACGAAGTTCGATCTGCAGCCGGTGAAATCGTCAAATCCTTCAGAGACCGCGAAGCGTTGGGCTTTTCCAGATGGGCGTGGGGAGATCGGTATAATCGCCCCGGTGAGCGAACCTTTCTGCGGACACTGCAATCGCATCCGGATCACGGCGGATGGCAAAATTCGCACCTGCCTCTTCAGCCTGGGCGAACATGACCTGAAGCCACTCCTGCGTGGCAACGCGAGCGATGAGGAATTGCAGCGGCACGTGCGGAGCGTGGTCTGGCAGAAGGAAGACCGTCACCACATCGGTGAGCCGGAATTTCAGCAGCCCGAGCGCTCGATGAGTTGCATCGGCGGTTGAAGTTTTGCTTTCCAAATTCAGCGTGGAAGAAAAATTATTTTCTTCGCGCGATTTATTGCTTCCCACCTTTTTCCGATGCGCCATCATCCGGTCATGCTTTCGTCTTCGGACATCAAGACAGTTCATTTCGTCGGGATTTGCGGCACGGCCATGGCTTCGGCAGCGGTGGCCATGCAAGAGCGAGGTTTCAAGGTCACCGGCTCGGATCAGGGTGTGTATCCACCGATGTCCACGTTTCTGGCGGACAAGAAAATTGAGGTGTTCTCCGGCTATAAAGAATCAAACCTCGCGCACAATCCTGATCTGGTCGTCATCGGCAATGCCATCTCACGCGGAAATCCGGAAGCGGAACTGGCTCTGGAAAAGAAACTGCGTTTCTGTTCGTTGCCCGAGTTGCTGAAAGAGTTTTTCATCCGTGGCAAACGTTCTTTGGTGGTCAGTGGCACGCATGGCAAGACGACGACGACTTCGTTGCTCACGTGGGTATTTGAACATGCGGGAAAGAATCCCAGTTATTTGATCGGTGGTATCCCGACGAACTTGGGGCAGGGGGCGCGCTTCACGAACAGCGAATGGTTCATCATCGAAGGTGATGAATACGACACGGCGTTCTTCGACAAGCGCAGCAAGTTCATCCATTACTTGCCCGAAGTGGCGATCGTGAACAACTTGGAGTTTGATCACGCAGACATCTTCGCGGACCTGACGGCGGTGCAGAAATCCTTCCAGCATTTTCTGCGGTTAGTGCCGCGTAATGGCTTGATCGTGGCGAATGGGGATGAGGCGAATCTCCAACCGTTGCTCGACGTGAAGTTCGCGCCGGTGAAACGATTTGGATTGGCGGCGGGCAACGATGTGCGGGCGGAAGCTTTGGATCTGCGCGATAGCAGCTCACGATTTGTCCTCGATGGTTTCACGTTCGAGATTCCGCTGGTGGGTGAACTGAATGTGCGCAATGCATTGGCAGTAGCGGCAGCGGCGAAGCATTGCGGGCTGACGAATGAGCAGATTCAAGCGGGTTTCAGCACGTTCAAAGGCATCAAACGTCGTATGGAAGTGAAGGGGGATGCGGGCAGTGTGACGGTGATCGATGACTTCGGGCATCATCCCACGGCGATCAAGGAGACGGTGCGGGCCTTGCGCGTGAAGTATCCGAATCGTCGGCTGTGGGCGATCTTTGAGCCGCGCTCGAATACGACGCGTCGGAATGTGTTCCAGACGGAAATGTTCGAGGCGCTGGCGCTGGCGGATGCGATTGTGGTGTCTGAGGTGGCGCGGCTGGAACTGCTCGCGGTGCACGAACGCATGGACCCGGTGAAGCTGATGGCGGACTTGCAGGCGACCGGCAAGCCGGCGGCTTACTTACCTACGGTAGAGGCCATCGTGGAACATGTGGGGCAGCAGGCGAAAGCAGGCGATGTGGTGTGCGTGTTCAGCAACGGTGGGTTTGGCGGGATACACGACAAGCTGCTGCAGCGGTTGGGGAAGTAACGAGCGTTACACTTTCCCGATCCACTGGCGGTCTTCCCAGACGGCTTTGATGGAGGTCACGTTGCGGGAGTCGAAGACGTGTTTCGCGGCCTTGACCACATTGCCTTTTTTCAGGCTCTGCCAGGCGTCACTGGCGCTGATGGCGACGAACTGGAGGATGCTGGGATCGCGGTAGCAATCGATCATGCAGCGCGTGCAACCATCGCGGATGAGCTTGGAGTCGTCCCAGTCATAGACATTGCACATGGGCGTTTCCCAGAAGTGGCAGCGGTAGAGGTTCAGGTGCCAGTCCAGGTAGAAATATTTGTGCCCACCGAGGCAGCCGAACTTTTCTTTTTCCCCGCGCAGGTGGCGTTGCATCTCATCCAGCGATTCCGTGGGATTCACCACGGGATAACCGCTGTTGTGCTTCATGTCCTTGATCTTTTGGAAGACTTCAAGGAGTTCGGTGTTGTTGAAGTTCACCAGACCGCCATCGCTGAAGCTGAGGTAGCTGGACTGCAGATTGGTGAGCGGGTAGCTGAAGGTGCAGCTCTTGAAGCCGACGGATTCGAGGAAGGCGGGGAGCTTTTCGTAATCTTCGATAAGTCGGCTGGCGGTGATGCTGGCAGTGGTCTGGATGCCGACGCTTTGGAAATATTCGTTCGCGCGTTTGATCTTGCGACAGACATCGGGCAGGCCGCGATTGGCTTCGTGCTTCTTTATATCGTGGGCGTCGATGGACATGATGACGCTGCTGAGGCCGTCGCTGGCCAGCGCCTTCATGTTGTCCTCGTTCCAGAGGCCGCCATTGGTGCAGATCATCGGGTGGATGCCGCGTTCGGCGGCATAGCGGACCATGGCGCGGAGATCGCGGTGGACCATGGGTTCGCCACCGACGAAGAGGAGGTAACCGATGTGATTCTTGACAGAGAGGTCGATGACATCCTTGGCTTCTTGGAGCGTGACGCTACGGCGGGCTTTAGGATCGAACTTGGAACGGGCGAAGCCGCAGAAGCCGCAATCGGCATTGCAGATGTTCGTGATGGCGAATTGCAGGTAGCCGGGGCCGCCATGGTCCAATACCTCGCCGAGCAGCTTGAAGGCGCTCTTTCGCGGCTTGACCACGGGGGGCAAGGACGCGGGGCTGGCAGAGGCTTTCGGCGGTTCGTTTAACGTGTTGCTGCTCATGGTTGACTACGGCGTCATGTTTCCGGCTGCGGGAAGATAGTGCAACTCTTGATTCGTGACGAATGGGTGAAGCTGGATTAACCACAAAGAAGACTAAGAAGGGATTTAACAGGAGGAAACAGAGGGAACGGAGGTTTAACAGAAGGGCGCGAAACAAGCGAAGAAAGTGAGGCATAAAGAGAGAGATTCCGAGGGAGAAGGGTGGCTACGCGGGTTAGTTTGCGTTTTAGGGAAGAACTTGGTTATAGTGGTTGGACTATTGCCGTTACGGCTGCTGAATGAAGTTAAGTTTGGAACAATTGGGCTGGACCGAAGAACTGGAAAAACAGTTCGCACCGCATCGTGCGCAGGGCTTCTTCCCAGCGCGGGTGGCCATCGAGGACAAGCATTACTTCCGCCTGTATGCGGAGAGCGGGCCGCTGACGGGGCAGTGCTCAGGCAAGATCCTGCATGAGTCCAAGAACCCGTCGAATCTGCCGAAGGTGGGCGATTGGGTGGTCGTGAAAGAGTTGCTGGCGGAAGGGAAGGCGACCATTCATGAGGTGATGCCGCGCAAGTCGTCCCTGTCACGCAAGCTCACGGGGAGGGATGTCCAGGAGCAGATCTTGGTGACGAATATCGACCGGGCCTTCGTGGTGCAGGCGTTGGATGAGACATTCAACATTCCGCGGCTGGAACGCATGCTGGTGATGGTGCGCGAAGGCGGAGCGGAGCCGGTGATTATCCTGAACAAGCTGGACCTGTGCGAGGATGTGAAGGCGTGTGTGGCGGAAGCGAAGAAGACGGCGGGTGATGCCCCGGTACTGACGACATGTGCGATCACAGGCAAGGGCATCAAGGCCATCCAGAAGTTGATCGGCAAGAAGGACACGGTGGTTTTCTTTGGGACGTCCGGCGTAGGCAAGTCCACTTTGATCAATGATATTTACGGGGAAGATGTGCTGCCGGTGGGCGAGGTGCGGGATGAGGATTCCAAGGGGCGGCACACGACGACCTGGCGGGAACTGATCGCACTGCCACAGGGGGGGATAGTCATCGATACGCCGGGCATGCGGGAGTTTTACATCTGGCTGGCCGAAGATGGCTTGAACCGGGCGTTTGAGGATATCGATTCATTGGCGGTGGGCTGTCATTTCCGCGATTGCACGCACACGAAGGAAAAGAAGTGTGCGGTGCTGGATGCGCGGACGGCGGGAACCATCAATGAGGAGCGGTATCAGAGCTACATCAAGCTCAGCAAGGAACAGAAGTTCCTCAAGGAAGTGAAACGGCAGAAGGGCTGGAAGACGCGGGAGAAGGCGAGTCGCGTGCAGCATCGGGTGTTTAACAAGGGGTGAGGAAACCGTAATGCGTATGGCGTAATACGTAACCGGGGAATGAGCAGTTGGCTCCTGTTTAAATGCTTCAACCTTTTAACCGACGTGGAACCATTGAGTGCCCCATGCTTCTAAATCAAGGAAGAGGCCTTCGCGCAAAATTTCTACGCGGCTGCGGTGATGGGTTTCGGTTCCCAGACGGTCTTGCAGTGTCCAATCGGCATGCGCGCTGATTTCCTTGTCCAAGCGGACGCGGCATTGGCTGCGGTGGGCGGCGTAGTTCACCACGATCAGTTCGAATTCATCGGGGCGACTTTGCCAGAGGATGACGAAAAGGTTTTGGTGTGAGGGGTTTTCCGGCCACGCGACTTGTGATTCGGGGATACGCCAAGTGCCATCTTTTACAGCAGTGGATTGGCGCAGGGAGAAAAGTTGTTCGTAGAAACCTCGCAAGGAAGTGTTCACGGTTTCCTCGGGGCGTCGCCAGAGCTGGACGGGCAGGTGAGCGCGATGACCTTCCATCTGGCCTTCGTAAAGAAATGTCAGGCCGGGCGAGGCGATCCAAAGCAGGGCGGCGGCTTGGTGGGCCGGTTCCTCCAAGCGGGAGGCGATGCGCGGTTCGTCGTGGTTTTCTAGGAAACGAGTTTCACGCTCCATGTTCACATCGGAACGATGGAGGTGATGTTGCAGCTTGTCCGTTTGGTGTTCGGCGAGGTGATCCAGAAATTTCTTATCGTAGGTGTAATCGAAGCCGAGGTGTTGCAATTGCGCTTCGCGGCCCCAGTAGGCTTCGGCCAGGAAGAGGAAATCTGGGCGTTGCTGGCGGACGCGCGTGATGGCGTCCGTCCAGAATTCCGTGGCCAAGGGCAGGACGCCGGGGGAGCGTTGCTTCCACGTCTCGGTGAAGATGTCATTCAGCACGAGCATGGCCATGTCGCAACGCACGCCATCGCAGAGCTGGCTGACCTTTAGCAGTTCTTTGATCAGTTCGTGGCGCGTGGTGGGGTTGCGGTGATCCAGTTGCGCCGTGTCTGTCCACGGATCGAAATAAGGGTCTTTGCCGTGAGCAATCCATAGCTTTTGGCCGTTATGCGTGGTTGGGAAAAAGCCGGGTTGCTTGCGATTGCTGTGGATGAGCAAGTCGGGCCGCTGCTGAATCCACGAATGGTCAAAGCCGATGTGGTTTGGAATGAAATCGAGGATGAGGCGCAGGCCGTGGGCGTGCAGCCGAGTGCGAAAGTCCGACAAGGCCGCTGCTCCGCCAATTGCGAGATCGACCTCGTAAGCACTGATGCCGTAGGGCGAGCCGCCGGCATCGGCAGGAGTCCAATCAGGCAGCAACTCACGATAGCGCTGGAGCAGGGTGGGTTGCTCTAGGCCGTGCTGGCGCACGCGCGGGCCATTCGGCCACACACCCATGAGCCAGATGTGCGAGAAGCCCAGCGTTTGCCAGCGCTTTATCTCGTCATCGGAGATGTTGTTGAGCGTGGCAGCGCGGCTCAATTGCCGCGACAGATCCGTGAGCAGGCAGCGCGTGTTGATCTCGTAGATCAGGGGATGGGCGGCCACTCGGTTAGCTGTTTAGGACCTTGAGGGCTTTTTTGGCGTTGGAAACACGGGCGATGAGCAGGCCTTTCTTGGCCGAGGGGCTGGTGGCGCAGTAGCAGTATTCGATGTTGATCTTGGCCGCCGCCAGTTTGCGCGAAATGTCTGCCAGTGAGCCCGGCTTGTTGCCGCCTTCGATCATCAGGACTTCATCATCGATGACGAGGGTGCTGTGCTCTTCGAAGACCTTGAGCGCCCGGTCCGTATCACTGACGACCATGCGGATGACCGAATGATCCACGGTATCGCTCGTGCTGATGGCGTAGATGTTGATCTTTTCAGCAGCCAGAACATCGCAGACTTGGGCGAGCATACCGGGGCTGTTATCCAGAAAGAGGGCGAGTTGACGTGTGATTTCCATAAATTCTAAATCACCGAGGGTTGTTTATAATAGAACACCAATCGTAGGTTAAGTCGAGGAGCCAAATGAGGCGGTTCGGTTATGATGACAAAGGAGGATAAAATTTGCTTAGGCACGGTTCCTTTCCCCTCATCCCGGCCTTCTCCCCGAGGAGAAGGAGGAACATTTCCCACGCTAGTTCAATTTCAGCATTTTTCTCAATATGAGGCGTTCCCGTTTCATCGATCATCACCGGCTGGCTTCGTGAGGCAGCTTACTGCCGGCAAGATGCCGGGCAGCACGGGCAGCCAACAAAAAACCGGCAGAGTTGCCTCTGCCGGTTATTGAATCAATAGCCACCTTTAGGTGGGACCGTGGCGGTTGACGCCGCGGTCTTGGTTTCCGGTTCGTGGACCGGAGCAGCACCCGGAGGGGCCTTGGCCGGATGCGGAACGATGCGCCAGATCTTGCCGAGGGCGTCCTTCCAGTTCTTCAAGATCTCGTTCGCGCGCGGCGACTCGGTCTTCTCGAGGTGCTGGTAGATGAGGGCTTGCAGGGCCTTGATCTCTTCCTCGTTGTCGAGGCGTTCGATGCCCACCATCTGGTCGTTGTATTGGTCAGCGAACCGGCCATCGACGTCATAGACGTAAGCGATACCACCGCTCATGCCGGCGCCGAAGTTGCGGCCCGTGCGACCGAGGATGACCACCGTGCCACCCGTCATGTATTCGCAGCCGTGATCGCCCACGCCTTCCACCACGGCGGTGCCGCCGGAGTTACGGACGCAGAAGCGTTCACCCGCACGACCCGCGGCATACAGGATGCCGCCGGTAGCGCCATACATCACCGTGTTACCGATGATCTGGTTGTCCGCCCAGACGAACTGGCAGCCATCCGGCGGGCGGATGATGATCTCGCCGCCGTTCATGCCCTTGCCAACATAGTCATTCGCTTCGCCGATGAGCTTCATCTTGATGCCGTTCGCGAGGAACGTGCCGAAGCTCTGGCCGGCGCTGCCGGTCAGGGTCAGATCAATGGAACCGGCGGGCAGACCCTTGTCGCCATAGGTGTAACCGATCTCACCGGACACCATGGTGCCGACGTTGCGGTAGATGTTGTTGATCTTGTAATTGAGCTTCACCGCGCCCTTGTTGTTCAGCGCGCGCTTGGCGTCGTGCATGATCTTGGCGTCGAGCGGGCTGTCGCCGAAACGCTCGTTGCGCTCGCGGGTATGGATGCGCGTGGCGGAACCAGTCGGGTCCACTTGGTAAAGCAAGCGGTCGAGGTTCAAGCTCGCGACCTTGCTCTGCACTTCGGCCGGGAAACTCTCCACGGGCTTGCGCTCGATGAGGTCCGTGCGGCCGATGATGTCGTTCAAGGTCTTGTAACCCAGTTGCGCGAGGATCTCGCGAACCTCTTGGGCCACACCGTTGAAGTAAGCGACCACGTTCTCGGGCTTGCCGCGGAACTTGAGGCGCAACTTGTCTTCTTGCGTGGCGACACCGACAGGGCAGGTGTTCAGATGGCAGACACGGAACATCGCGCAACCAGCGGCCACGAGGGCGCCGGTGCCGAAGTTATACTCTTCACCACCGAGGATGGCCGCCATGACGATGTCATGACCGGTCTTCAGACCGCCGTCCGTGCGGAGAACCACGCGTGAGCGCAGGTCATTCAGCATGAGCGTCTGGTGCGCTTCGGCGAGACCGAGCTCAAACGGGCTGCCCGCATACTTGATGGAGCTGAGCGGGGAAGCGCCCGTGCCACCATCGTGACCGCTGATGAGGACGACGTCCGCATAGGCCTTGGCCACACCGGCGGCGATGGTGCCGACACCGGATTCAGCCACCAGCTTCACGCAGACTTTGGCGCGCGGATTGACCTGCTTGAGGTCATAGATCAACTGCGACAAGTCTTCGATGGAGTAAATGTCATGGTGCGGCGGCGGCGAGATGAGCGGCACGCCGGGCGTGCTGTGACGCAGCTTGGCGATGAGCGGGGACACCTTGTGTCCGGGCAACTGGCCGCCTTCACCGGGCTTCGCGCCTTGCGCCATCTTGATCTCGATCTCCTGTGCGCTCGCGAGGTATTCCGGCGTCACGCCGAAACGGCCGGAGGCCACCTGTTTAATCGCGGAGTTCGCGTTCTCACCATTCTCACGAACGGAATAGCGCTCGCGATCCTCGCCACCTTCGCCGGAGTTCGACTTGCCTCCGATGCTGTTCATCGCGATGGCCAAGCACTCGTGCGCCTCGGTGGAGAGAGCCCCCAAGCTCATGCCGGCGGTGGTGAACCGCACGCGGATGTTCTCGATCGGCTCGACTTCCTCGATGGAGATCGGGGTGCTGGACTTGAACTTCAACAGATCGCGCGGAGAGATCGGGTCGCGGCCCTGAACGGTGTCCACGAACTTGAGGTATTCCTCGCGTTTGCCTTCCTTGAGGAAGCGATGCAGCGTCTGGACGACTTGCTTGTTGTAGGCGTGGTATTCGCCACGGCCACCGCTGAGCACCTTGTAATTGCCGCCCTCGTCGAGCACAGCCGTCTCGGGATTAGCATACGCGCTCTGATGGCGGCGCAAGGAATCTTCCGCGACCTGCTTCAGCGAGATGCCGCCGATGAGGGAGGTGGTGCCGAAGAAGCAACGGTCGATGACTTCCTGCGAGATGCCGATGGCTTCAAAGATCTGACCGCCGCGGTAGCTCGCGATGGTCGAGATGCCCATCTTGGACATGATCTTCAGGATGCCGCTCTCGATCGACTTGCGGTAGTTCGCCACGGCCTTTTCCACCGTGATGCCAGCCCATTCACCGCTGCCGATAGATTGGCGGATGATATCGATGGCCACATACGGATTGATGGCGGAGGCGCCATAGCCGATCAACGAGGCGAAGTGATGCACGTCACGCGCTTCACCGGTCTCGCAGATGATGGAAACGCGCATGCGCTTGCCTTCACGGATGAGGTGATGATGCACGGCACCCACAGCCAGGAGCATCGGGACCGGAACGCGTTCGGCGTTCGTGCCACGGTCGCTCAGGATGAGGACGCACTTGCCTTCTTCGACCGCTTGAGAAGCGCGGGCGCAGATGGAATTCAAAGCTGCATCCAGATCATCCGCACCTTTTTGTGCGTTGAAATGGCAGTAGAGCGTCTCGCAGTTGAACGCGGCATCAGGAATCTGCTTGAGCGCTTCCAGTTCGTATTCGAGCAGGAAGGGGCTATCCAGCTCGATCTGCTTCGCGTGCTCCGGGGTTTCCAAGAGCCAGGAACGCTTCTGACCGATGGAGGTCGAGAGCGACATGACAATCTTCTCGCGGATGGAGTCGATCGGCGGGTTCGTGACCTGCGCGAACAACTGGCGGAAGTAGGAATAGAGCAGCTTGGGCTTGCGTGACAGCACAGCCAGCGGGGTGTCGTCACCCATCGACCCGATCGCCTCCTGGCCTTCGACGGCCATGGGCTTCATGATGGTCTGCAGTTCCTCGCTGTCCCAGCCGAAGGTGATCTCCTGCAGGGTGAGATCGAGCAAGTTGACCGGGTTATGGTTCTCGCCGAACGGCTTGGCGTGCTGGGCCAGCGAGAAGAGCTGCTGGTCGCACCATTCGCCATAGGGCTGCTTGGAAGCGACGTGGTTCTTCACCTCGTCGTTTTCCATGAACTTACCGGCCACCAAATCGATGGCTATGATGCGGCCTGGTCCAAGGCGGCCTTTGCGCACGACCTTCTTCTCGTCCAACGGCACGACGCCCGCTTCCGAGCCCATGACGATCAGACCGTCATCATAAATCTTATAGCGGGCCGGGCGCAGACCATTACGGTCGAGCGTGGCACCGATGACTTTGCCATCGCTGAACACGACGGCGGCCGGACCGTCCCACGGTTCGTTCAAGCTGGCGTGATAGCGATAGAAACCCTTGACGTTCTTCGCGACGTCCTTGGACTTCTCCCAAGCTTCCGGGGCGAGCATCATCACGGAGTGGAGGATGCTGCGACCGCTGAGTTCGAGGAGTTCGAGGGCGTTATCGAGCGCGGCAGAGTCCGAGCCCGCAGGCTGGATGATCGGCTTCAGGTGCTCGATGTTCTCACCCCAGACCTCGGAGATGAGTTCGCGTTCGCGGGCGCGGGTCCAGTTCTTGTTGCCCAAGAGCGTGTTGATCTCGCCGTTGTGCGCCAAGGTGCGGAACGGATGCGCGAGTTGCCAGTTCGGGAACGTGTTCGTGGAATAGCGCTGGTGATAGATGGCCAGCGAGGTCACGTACAGCGGGTCCTTCAGGTCGGTGAAGAACTTCGGCAGCTGCGGGGCGTTGAACAAGCCCTTGTAAACAATGGTGCGCGAGGAGAACGACGGAATATAGAAACTGTCGATCTTCTCTTCGAGAGCGCGGCGCTCTGCAACCTTGCGGGCCAAATAGAGGCGGCGTTCGAATTCGTCATCGCTCCAGCCGCCGGTGCGGCCGAGGAGGATCTGCTGCATCTCGGGCAAGGTCTCGCGAGCCTTATCGCCCAAGCTGCGGCTGTTCGTAGGCACGGAGCGCCAGCCAAAGATGTGGATGCCGAACTGGGCGCAGGCCTCTTCGACGATGCGGTGGCAGTTGCTGATCTGATACTTGTTGCCGCGCGGCAGGAAGATGAAGCCGACAGCCAAGTCGCTGTCATTCATCAACTTACCGCCGAGCTTCTCCACCTCGCGGCGGAAGAGGGCACGGGGGAGCTGGGTCAATACGCCAGCGCCGTCGCCGGTTTTGGCATCGGCATCCAAGGCACCACGATGGGCCAGGTTGCAGAGGGCCTGAATGGCGTATTCGAGAATGCGATGTTCCTGCTTGCCATTGATGTTAGCGATAAAACCAACGCCGCAGGCATCGTGCTCGTTCTTCGCGTCGTACAGTGAGTTCGGTATATTCGGATACATTTCTTTTCGTATCAGCTTGTCGCCAAGCGCAGGGAACGTAGCAAAACCGTTTTTCTGTGCAAAAGATTTTTACGTCCCGGCACTACTTTCTGAGCGTAACTGTTCCCGCTTGACGGTGTTAGTGTTTTCGTATGGGCACGCTGGCCGTTTTCCGACAGGCCGAAGGTCGAAACCTGAAGCCGGGCCGGTGCGTCTCATCAGACAGCAGTCCCGGATGGGTGTAAGCATAGGGCGGGCCGGATGGCGGACCTTTTTTAGGTATGTTGCAATGTGGATGAATAACTGGAACAATTAAGCCGTCAGAGGTGAATAGATGGGTTCTTTCTCTCCATCGCAAGGACCGGTAGTGCAGCCGTTGACGGCAAGTCAACGGGAGGCCTTGGTGACCCTCTTGGCAGACGATGATCCGGGCATCTACCACACTATCCGCCAAAAAATCATGGCGGAAGGGGTGCAGAGCAAGGACTGGCTTAAGCAATACTCCCTGCATAGCGACCCGGTGATCCGGCGGCGGACCAAGGAAATCGTCCAACATTTCGACAAACAGGCAGCGGATAACCGTTTTTTGGCCTTCTGCCTTAGTCACGGGGAGCATTTCAGCGTGGAACAGGCCTGCTGGCTCCTGGCCCAGACGGAGTATCCGGACATCAATATCACCGGTTACCAGGCGGTCTTGGACGATATGGCGGGGGATTTGATGCTGCGGATCGATTTCGGGGCTGAACCGATGGCGATCTTGGGCGAGATCAACAAGTTCCTGTTCAAGCACATGGGGTTCAAGGGGAACGACAAGGATTACTACGATCCGAAGAACAGTTACTTGAACCAGGTGTTAAACAACCGCCTGGGCAATCCGATCAGCATGTGCCTGATCTACCTGTTCATTGCGCGGCGGTTACGGTTGCCCGTGGCGGGGATCGGGATGCCGGGGCATTTCGTGTGCCGGTTCCAGTCGTCCATGGAGGAGATTTTTATCGATGCCTACAACGGGGGACGGTTCTGGACGAAGGCGGAGTGCGTGAAGCACCTCGTCATGAGCGGTCATAGCTATCAGGAACGCCTGCTGGACCCGGTCAGTGCGCGGCGGATACTCATCCGCATCTGCTCGAACTTGCACCAGATCTACGTGAACTTGGAGAAGCAGGAGGACAGTTCGCGGTTCCAGCGGTATATCGTGGCGTTGACGCGGACGTTGTAAGGCTCAATTCTGGATAAAGTAACTGAGGTTTTCCAGCTCGATCGCCAGATTCACGTTATTCACCATCACATCCTCGGGGACTTGGAGAACGATCGGGGCGAAATTCAAGATACCCGTGATACCCGTGCGGACGAGTTCATTGGTGACTTCCTGGGCGACAATCGTCGGCACCGTGAGAATGGCCATCTTCACCGCGTGTGAAAGCACAAACTCCGACAATTGCTCCATCGGCAGAATCGGTTGCTCGATCTTCTTGTTCCGTTTGCGTTCGGCATCGACGTCGAACGCCGCCACAATCTCAAAACCCTCCTGCTCGAACCCGCGATAAGAGAGCAGGGCGAGGCCGAGGTTACCCACGCCTACCAGCACCACCGGTTGCAGGCTGTTCGTGCCTAGCAAATCGGAGATCATCTTCCCAAGCTGATCCACATCGTAGCCCAAGCCACGCGTACCGAACTGGCCGAAGTAGGTGAGGTCTTTGCGGAGTTGGGTGGACTTCACGCCCGCCGCGGAAGCCAACGCCTCACTCGACACCGTGTGGATGCCGTTGCTCTTAAGGCGTTGCAAGCAACGCATGTAGAGCGACAGGCGGTAAACCGCCTTGCGAGGAATCTCTGTACGACCGTTCTTTTTCAATGCTGCCTTCACCCTAACCCTTTGCCCACTTGGACACAAGCGCCCCATCAATCCACGAAAATCACCTCGTTCGAGAGCAGCACGATCTGCGCGTATTTTTCCCACGCATCTAGGCGTTTGGGCGCCTCTTCTTTGCCGAAATCCGCCTTCGCGCTCCATTCCTTCTTGCCGTAGACGGGCATCCCGCCTTCGCCCGCCGTATAAATGACCTTCGGCGTCCAGTTGAACGAATCCGAGTTCGTATCCTTCCGGCTGTCCGCGATGAAATCGATGATCTCACCCGCCTTCACCTCCACCTTCGCCACCTTCATATCGGCCTTGGCATTCTGGGCGATGCCTTCCTTCAGCAACCCGCTTCGGCTCGAGATGATCCAGCCCTGCAGCCCGTTGCCTTGCTTGTTCTTATGCTCCAGCGCGCCTTGGATTTCTACTGTGCCCGATTGCGGTGCCACCCAACGCCGGATCGCCGTGTGCAACGGCGCATTGCCCGCGTGTCCGCCATCCGCCGTCAATCGCAGGAAAGCGAACTTGTCATCCGGGAACTTCGCGCTCCCTTGCCACGCATCACCGGCGAAGTGCGGCATTTTGTTGAACGCCTTCACCTTCTTCGCCGCCTCGTCGATCTCACCATAACCATACTGCCACACCGGTTCGTTCGAGACGTCCTTGGCCGTGGTTTGTTCCGCGACATAACGCTTCGCCATCTCCGCTTCCTCGCGACTCGGCAGCCGTTGGAAGGCGAGGGCATACAATTCCCGCACTCGCTCATCATCAGTCTTCGCGGCGGCCATTTCCTTGCGATCCATCAAATTCTTCGCCTGATCCGCGATGAACGGGCTGTTCAGGAAGAACAACGCCTGCTGCGGCACGGTCGTCGTGAAGCGTTGCGGCGTGGACACATCGGGATTCGCGAAATCAAACGCGCGGAACATGCCCGGCAGATTCTGGCGATCGATGAACCCATAGATCGTGCGCCGCCCCGTGAAAGGCTCCTTAGTAAGCTCCACCGGCAATCCACCTTGCTTGAGATCGATCTTCCCGCTGATGGAGAGAATGGTGTCGCGCATGGATTCGAAGTCCAGCCGTTGCCGGTTCATCTTCCAGAGCAGGAGATTCGTCGCGTCCACCTGCGCATACTTGGCCGAGAGCGCCGGGTCCGCATCACTGCTCTGCATGTACGTGGAGGAAACCATCATCAGCTTGTGGAGCTTCTTCATGGACCAGCCATTCTCCATCAACGAAGCCGCGAGGAAATCCATCAGCTCCGGATGCGTCGGCGGATCGGAACGCACACCGAAATCAGCCGTCGTGCGCACCAGCGGATTGCCGAAGTGCAACATCCAGAAACGGTTCACCAACACACGCGCGGTGAGGGGATTGTCCTTGCTCGCGATGGATTCCGCCAATTCCAAACGACCACTGCCTTTCTCGAACGGCTTGCGGTCCGGCTTCGAGAGCACTTCCAGGAATTGCCGCGGCACTTGTGGTCCGCGATTGCCTGGGCTGCCGCGGATGAACACCACCGGGTTCATCGGCTTGTCCTTGTCCACCATTGCCATCGCACGGGCAGGGGCACCCGGATGCACGGCGTCCAGCCGGTCGATATCTGCCTTCAATTCCCGCAGTTTCGGCCGCGCACCATCCAGCAGGATGTCATGCTTCGCTTCGGCCACGAAAGACGGCGATTTCTCATCCAGCAACACCAGGCGCAATGTATTCTCCTGTGTATCGCGCAAGGCCGTCGGCAACGCCTCGTTCTTTTTCTTCGCCGCCGCGTACATGTCCTGGAACTTATTCTCGATGCCCGCGAACGTCTCATTATAACGATCCGCCACATCCTTCAGCGACGTGATGCTACGGCCCTTGAGCGCATTCCGGATCAGCGGATGAATCGGCTTCGCGGCATCATTGCCCAGCGCCTCGATGATCGGCTTGGCGCGATCCGCAAACCCATCAGCAGGCAGGGCGGCGAGCTGCACCCATGGTGTGAACACCTCGTCATGCTTCGACTTCAACGCATCAAGCTGCTTCACCCACGCCTCCACCACATCCTTCTCCAGCTTGCGTTCTTGGATGAGTTTGGTCGCCGCACCACGATCGGTCATCGATTTGGTATCCACCGCCGTCTTTAGATAATCACCCGTGTGCTTGCGGATATCCGCCATCTGCTTGCGGACTTCCTCGGCGCGGAATTCCGCGAGCTTGTCCTCCAGTTTCTTGTGCTCCACTAGATACGCCTCGTTGTCTTTCGGGTCCGGCTTGGTACCAAGCAAGGGCTTCTCCATCGGCTCCGTGCTGCTCGCGAACACGCCGTAGAGCGAGTAATAATCCTTCGTCGGCACCGGATCGAACTTGTGATCGTGGCACCGCGCACACGCCACCGTCACGCCCATCAACCCACGCGTCACCAGGTCGATACGGTCATCGATGATGTCATTCTGATTGCCCAGGAACTGCCGTCCCAATGTCAGGAAACCCAACGCCGCCAAAGGCCGTTTATCTTCACCTAATGGCAACAGATCCGCCGCGATCTGTTCCTTGATGAAGCGGTCGTAAGGAATGTCTTCATTGAAGGCGCGCACCACATAATCCCGATAGGTGTAGGAATAGCCAAAGCGCCGTTCCACGCCACCTGCGAGGTAACCCTTCGTATCCGCATAACGCGCTACGTCGAGCCAATGACGGCCCCAGCGCTCACCGTAACGCGGCGAGGCGAGCAATTTATCGATCAGCTTCTCATAGGCATCCGGTGTGCGATCCGCGAGAAACGCCGAAACCTCTTCCGGGGTGGGGGGCAGCCCCGTGAGATCAAAGGTCGCCCGGCGGATGAGCGTCCGCTTGTCCGCCGGCATCGTCGGCTGCATGTCCTTGGACTCCAGCTTCGCCAGCACAAACGAATCGATGGGCGATTTTACCCAAGCCGCATTCTTCACTGTCGGCTGCGCCGGTTTCTTCACCGGTTGAAAGGCCCAATGCTTCTTGCCCTCCGCCATGATGCTGTCGAAGGGATTCAGCTTGCCTGCTGCCGCCGTGCGCGGATCCGGCGCACCCATCTTCACCCACGCTTCCAGATCTTTGACCTGCGCGTCCTCCAGCTTCTTCTTGGGCGGCATCTGCAGGTTCTCATCGTGATAGCGCACCGCCTTGATCAGCAGACTCGCATCCGGATTGCCAGCCACCAGACCAGGACCGGTATCGCCACCCTTGAGAATCGCTTCTTTGGAATCCAGCGAGAGCCCGCCCTTTATTTTTTTCGTGGTCGAATGGCACTCGAAACAGCGCTCTACCAGCAAAGGCCGCACCTTGTTCTCAAAAAATTCCACGCCCTTCGGATCCTCCGCCGCCTGCGCGACCGAAACCCACGCCAATACTCCCACGGCCAAAGCCGCGCTACGCTTCCCGATGCTCACCATGCTGCGATTACGCCACATACAAATCTATTTGACGGATGCTACGCCCAGAATATTGCCTCAAAATGCACCCGGGAAAAGAGTTTTTAACTTTATCCCGAAAAATTCCCTCCTCCTTGCTAAAGACGAGCTAACTCACGGCTTTTGCCGGAGTTCCACACTGTTCCTAAATCATTGAAGACAGACGGGGGATCTCTCCCACCAGCTTTGAACGAACCTCAGCCTTTCGTCTAGATCTCCGTCCACGATGTCACGATGAACCCCCGGTTCAGATCCAACCGTCCCAGATTTTCGTCGTAATGAAAATTAAAGCTGCCGTTCATCTGCACCGTTTTGGACACGCTTGCCCCCGTGACATCCTCGATGTCGCTGCTGCCGCCGCCGTTCATGAAAAACGCGGCGTTCGGAGCATAGATGACGCCCGTGAACGAGCCGTTGCCATTGATCGCCAGGCTCGTGTTCGTCGTGGTGCCCCAATAGAAAAAGTTCGTGGCATTGCCACCTTGATTGATCACGCCATTACCACCGATTTTGGCGACAGTTCCCGCCATATAGAGATTGAGCGAACCGCCCGGCTGGATGATCACCTTGTCGTTGCCGGTCAGGTTGATGTCCGAATCCACGATCAGGCGTGCCTGCACGTTGCTCTTGATGAGCAGGCTGCCCGTCAGGCTGGTGACACGATAATCGCCGTCACTGGAGATGACATACTGGTAACCCGTCGCATTGCCCGGGGTGAACCCGCCGCCGAAGGGCAGGGCGACTTCGGGAAACGAGACATTCATATCGTCATTGAAATAACCGGGCTGAATACCGACTGATCCGGATGCCTGCCACGCCAGATCGCCGATCGCTCCGCCAGGTCCGATGCCCACCGTTCCGCCAGGTCCGGTGGAGACGTGTCCAAAGACATTTGCGTTGCCTGAGGCCAGCGAGTTTACGAGACCCGAGTTTGTCGCCACATCGCCGTTATCTTTGCGGCGGCTCACCACATAGAGACCGTTGGAGCTATAGCTTGGGTCCGCCGAATCAAAGCTGTCCACCACGATGTTGTTCCCGTTAAAGGTGATCTGGCCCTTGGCCACCATACCTTTCATGAACAGCCCGTCTTTGCGCGTCTCCACGCGCACACTGCGGCGGATGATGGTATCGCGCAGCGGCGCCCGCAGATGCGCGGTGGCAAAGATCACGGGCATCGTTCCGTTGGAGATCACGATCAGCGTGGAGCCGTCACCCACCGTCCGCCATTTGAAGCAGCCGATGTTGGTGGCGTTCCAGCCGTTGGAGACGAGGTTCGTGCCCTTGGTCTGGTAGAGATGCGCCAGCGCCTCTTCTACGCCGCCTTCCATCACGGGCACACAGGTGTTCCACACCTGCGAGCGTGTCACCGATTGATGCTGCGCGCTCACCATGCTCAGGTAGGCCGCGAGCATGAAGCCCAGGGCAAAACTGATGATCAAGATTCCAGCCAGCACAGAACCTTGGTCACGACGTAAGCGGATATTCATAATGATGCTAGTTTTGTTCGAACCAATGTCGCCGTCAGACGGCTCGCGTCATCCCATAGCACGTGCCTTGCCAGCAATGCTGCCTCTGCCATGCAGAATGCGATGTGACTCAGAAAAATGTTTGGCTCCCTGCGCAACGGCCTTGAGGAGTAAGGCTGGTTGCCTCTGTTGAACCGACCTCCTTCGCGGAATTGAGCGGGATTACGCCAAAAATCGCGATTTCATGCAGTTTTGCGAATGCTCCGTGTGTCCAGAACCGGCGACGAAATGGGACGGTGTGCAGATTCAGGACACCCTTGATCCATCCTTTAGGAATATGCGCTGCCTTCCTCAGCGGTAGGCTGAGCTTGGGAAAAGATGACATAAACACTCCGTTAGTCCCGGCAGGGACTTCCCGAAAATAGCCCAGCGATTTATCGCTCGGGAAATGCGCGCCATGCCTCTCAAGTCCCGACAGGGACGACAGAAGGCTGTAAGTTTCTTTCGTCCCTGTCGGGACTTGCATCCCTACCATTCTCGACCACAGCGATGAATCGCTGGGCTATTCTCTTTCGCCCTCCGGGCTGGGTAAAAATTAAAAAACCGGTGGCTGTTTGCGCAACCACCGGTCGAATAGTTAGTTCCGCCTCGTCACCTCGGCGGCTGCGTTGTTTACCTCACCTTCGGCAACAACCATCCGAGCAACTCGCTGATCGGCATACGCTCCTGCTTGCCGTCATCGCGATGACGCACCGTGACGGTGTTCAGTAACTCCGGCTTCTCGCCGAGCGTGTCGAAGTCGATCGTCACGCAGAAAGGCGTACCTGCCTCGTCCTGACGCGCATAGCGGCGGCCGATGGCCCCCGCCTCGTCATAGAACGCCAGCGCATGCGGACGTAACAGGTTGAAGACTTCCTTCGCCTTGGCGACGAGTTCCGGCTTGTTCTTGAGCAGCGGGAACACGCCGATCTTATAAGGCGCCACGCGTGGGTGGAACTTCATGATCACCCGCGTCTCGCTCTTGCCCTTTTCATCGGTCGAGGTCGATTCGCTGTAAGCGTTGGTGATCAAACCGAGGATGAGTCGGTCCACACCGGCCGACGGCTCGATGACGTGCGGGATGTATTGTCCCTTGGCCAAACCTTCGGCGTTTTCCTTCGCTTCCTTTTCGGCCTTTTCCTGCGGAATGCCCGTCTTGAGCATATACTTCAGGCGCGCTTCGTAATAACGCTTGGAGATGTCCGCCTTCTTCGCGTCGTCCAGCTTCGCCCAACCCGTGCGCAACTCTTCGTCGAACACGCCCATGCCCTTGCCGGAGAAACGCTGATGCTGCGAGAGATCAAAGTCGCTGCGGGCCGCGATGCCTTCCAGCTCTTCACCCTTCATCTCACCTTTTTCATCCACCTTGCTGAAGGGGAACTTGAACAGGATGTCCGTGGTCGCCCGCGCATAATGCGCCAGCTCTTCCGGCGTCTGGATATGGAAGCCCAGCGTATCACGCGAGATACCGATGTTCTCGTAGAAACGCACGCGCTCTTCCACCCAGTATTGATGCCAGATCTGCCAGCCCCAATTCGCTTGCGGCTCACCCGGATGCCCCGGCCCAGTCGGCTTCGCCACGCTGCCGTGGATGGCTTCGATAGCTTCGTCAGGCTTGATGAAGAACTCCAACTCCATCTGCTCGAACTCACGCGAACGGAAGGTGAAGTTACGCGGCGTCACCTCGTTACGGAATGCCTTGCCGACCTGCGCGATACCAAAAGGCACCTGCTGACGGGACGTTTCCAGCACGTTCTTGAACTGCGCGAAGATCGCCTGCGCCGTCTCCGGCCGCAGATAAGCGACGTCCGCATCCGTGGCCGTCGGGCCGACGTACGTCTTGAACATCAGGTTGAACGGCACCGGAGGAGTGAGCAAGCCACCGTTCTCGGGATTGTAACGCGTGGTCTTCTCGAGCTTCTCGGTGTTCTCACCGAGCAGTTCGATGTTCTGCAAACTGCGTTGCTGATAAAATAGCGTGGCCGTCTTGCGCGCACTTTCCGGCGGCTTGCCGGGAGCGAGCAGAACGGAGTAAGGCTCGTTGCTTTCCTTGCCGGAAACTGTGTCCTTCGCGCCGGTGTAATGATAGGCCGTGCCGCTCAGTTCATCCACTTGGTCCGCGCGGAAACGCTTCTTCGTGAGCAAGCAATCGCACATCGGATCGCTGAATGTGTCCACGTGACCGGACGCGCGCCAGATCTGTGGGGCCATGATGATGGTCGCTTCCAGACCTGCGACGTCATCGCGCTGGTGCACCATGCTGCGCCACCACAAGTCCTTCACGTTGCGTTTCAGTTCCGCGCCCAGCGGACCGTAATCCCAAAAGCCTTGGATACCTCCGTAGATCTCGGACGATTGAAACACAAACCCGCGCCGCTTGCACAGCGACACGATCTTTTCCATCAATACATTCTCTTTTGGCTCGGCCATAGGAACGGGCAGTGTTTGAAATTGAGCGGGGGATGTCAAGGTGTTGCCGTGGGGCGCGATAGGGCAGACGCGTCAAAGTTTTCGGGGAGCGCAAGTTTGCTTAGGAATGGTCCCTTTCCCCTCATCCCGGCCTTCTCCCCGGAGGAGAAGGAGTTAACATTTCCCGCGCTCATGTCAGTTTTGTAGCTGTTTTTTGCCGGCGAAACGATTTTTGGGTGATGTTCAGTCCTCGGGGAGATGAGTGTAGCTGTTCTGGGGGCAGCAAGGTGAAATGCTGCCGATGGGTTTGGAAATGGTTGATAATGAATAAGAGAAAAACTCCGTGCGGGTGTCTTTGGGAAAAGGTTAAACTACCTTTGCTTAGGGACGTTGCTGTGGGCGAGGCGCCCACGCTCCAGCTCACTTCCCCCTTACCGCCGCCTCGATCTTGGCGACATCGATCTTCCCCATCTCCATCATCGCTTCAAACGCCCGTTTCGCCACTTCGCCGCCCTTGGCCATCGCTTCCGTCAGAACCCGCGGTGTGATCTGCCACGACAGCCCCCACTTATCCTTGCACCAACCGCACGCGCTCTCCTGGCCACCATTACCCACGATCGCATTCCAAAGGCGATCCGTCTCCGCCTGGTCCTCGGTGGCGATCTGAAACGAGAACGCCTCGCTGTGCTTGAAGATGTCTCCGCCGTTCAGACCAATGCACGGCACACCGCAAACCGTGAACTCCACCGTCAGGACTTGCCCCTTCTTGCCTCCCGGAAAATCTGAGGGTGCTTTGTGCGCCGCAACCACCTTGCTGTCCGGAAAGGTCCGCGCATAAAAGTTAGCCGCTTCTTCCGCATCATGGTTATACCACAGACAGAGCGTATTTTTATTCATGATCATTCTCTTTTGGTTTGGGTCTTTTTGCTGGCTTTGGATCTTCCTGCTTATTCTATGCGCGTTCGCACGATTTCTCAAACCATTGTCTCCCCCTCGCTGTGGCCAACCGCGACGTTCCGGTCCACTTCAAATGTTTATCGCCTCATTCGCTTACCGGTAGGTGGACCCCGGCTGTGTCCGCGGAGGACCAGCCGCAGCGGTTGAACATTCATACTGGACCCCTTAGTTTGTTATGCCGCCATCATGCTTCACAACCCGCTGCGGCTGATCTGCTGCCGCAGAACACAGCCGCGGTCCACTGCTCCCCGTTACAAACCCCGCTCCGGACTGGAATCGCTTTCCTTTGTCTTTTCCCAGATGTGCGGCACGATACGTCCAACGAAGGGCAGACATCCTATGGAATGGTTTTACGCGATCGACAAACAGCAGCACGGTCCGGTGAGCGCCGAACAACTGGCTGAACTCGTCCGGCAAGGCACCGTGACCGGCACCACGCTGGTCTGGCACAAAGGCATGCCGGAATGGTTGCCCTATGAAAAGGCGACTGCTCCCAGCCCCGGCAATTCGCCATCGCCCGGAGGCGCCGCTTTGCCGCTCTCCCAAGGTCTCCCTTCGCCCGAAGAGTGGGCGGAGCAAGTGAAACGGATGCCGGCCAACTTGAACATCGGCGAGTGCTTCGGCAAAGGCTGGGAGATGTTCCAGAAGAACATGCCGGTGACGATTGGTGCGTCACTGCTCGTTTTTCTTGCCTATATGGCGGTGAACTTCGTGCCCTTTCTGGGCACCATCGCTCATTTTTTCCTGTATGGTCCGCTGTATGGCGGCTTCTTTTATTTTTATATCATGATGGTGCGGGGGAAGGAATGTCAGGTGGGCACTGCTTTTGCCGGTTTCGGTCCGCAATTCGTCCCGCTCATGCTGGCTGGCATACTAATCATGCTGATCGGTTTCCTGTGCATGCTGCCCGGCATTTTCATGGCTATCGCTGGCGTGGTATCTCTCGGATTGTTCGGCATGTCCGCCAATCAGGCACAGGATGCCATTCAGGCCGCTTCGATCGGCGTGATCGTTCTGGTTATCGCCGGCATTTTGCTGTCCGCACTGCTGATGTCATTGGTCACGATCTTTCTTCAATTCACCTATCCGCTCATCTTGGATAAGGGTTTGGACCTCATGGCCGCCCTCAAACTCAGCCTCCGTCGCGCGGCGCAGAACTGGTTCTCGTTGCTCCTGCTCTTGATCTTGGGCGGCATGCTGAACTTCGTCGGCTTGTTGCTTTGCGGCGTAGGACTCCTGTTCACCATGCCATGGAACTTTGCCGCCATGGCCGTGGCTTATGAAAAAATGTTTCCCGGCGAGACGGTCAAGTCCCTTTGAAGTCTTCAGATGGGGGAGAGGAGGGATGGGTGGCAGCGAGGGATTTTTTACGTTTGGAAGGTTCGCAGATTAATAATCTGCGACATCTCCGCAGTCGCGGGACAGGCAGCAGGCTGCCAGCCTGCGCTACGGCAGAAAAAATCTTCGTTTGTAATTTATTGGGGTGCAATTTGTTGCAATGAGGATCGGTTTTGGGGTGATTTTTTGTTTGGAAATTGACGAGAGTTTGGTATTCTTTTTTGTGCTGACAACTCGTTGTCGGTAAAGGAGAGGAGTGGTGGTTGGCTCTGTCCGAGAATAGGCAGCCTCCGAATCCTCAAAGTCATCAAGCATGATGGTGCATTGCGTCATACGCGTGCATGGTTATGTGCCTGCGTTGGCGGGGAGATGGCGATCCTTATGGAGTCATTGCAGATATGTGTTGGTATCGGGCGTATGGATCAGGGTCCGTAAGCCGGAGGGGGAACGGGACGTCGGTTGGCGTAGGATTTTATGACCAACCGGGGAATCCTTAGGTCGAAGTTCGACTGTCGTACCCACTGCGGAACCGGCCTGGCTTTGGACAGGCGCTCAATCTGAAGTCCCAATCGTAGGGAAGGAGGAAACGATACTGCACAGGGTCGGATGGTTTCATTGTTCTTTGACATAGTTCCCTAAAGGGAATGCAGAGGTCGAAGTTCGACCTCCCAGTGGGGGAAGGGATGACGTTGGGTGATTTTTGAATCGCTTGGCGCGCTCAGCCCTCACCCCAGCCCTCTCCCTGTTGAAGGGAGAGGGAGATGGAGGCTTTGTGCTTCGGCGATGGGGGATCGTTATCGTGGTGCTTTGACGGAAAAGGTCAGGGCATTGCGGCAGCAATGCCCCACCATTATAGAGGGTTTCTGCGTTTTCTTGCGAAGTGGCTGGCGAGGGTTTTGATTCGGGAGGTGTGGACTGGTGGCTAGAGTGCCGCAGGACAGGATGCTATCGCGGAGTGTCACACTGAATGGATCGGGCGGGAAGGCGCGCTTCGGGGAATGGTTAATAAAGTTCAAAGGTGAGGCCGCTGGTTAGCCGGGGTCACTCCGTGCGCTATTATGGGCGGGGGGTGAAACCGGCGAACCGCGGGCGCACCCTGACATTGTTGTTGAAAAAGACAGTGTCAGGGTGCGCCCGGTCAGGCCGGCTGTGATTAAAGGCGGGTGAGGTTTAGCGTTGTGGCTACGGCGGACGTCAACTTACTGCCGGCCCCGACACAATGGTGTCGGGGCACGGGGCGCGGGCAGCGTCGTTCAGCCTACGGCTCACCCAAGTTTAATCACACCCCGAAGTTTCTTTCGTCCCGGCCGGGACTTGTGGGGACAGGGATGCCTTACCCACCATTAAAATGGTGGTCTATTTTCGGGAAGTCCCTGCCGGGACTCGTAGTGGCGGCCTCCCCCGATTTTAATCATACCCTGCGGACCTGGTGGTTGTATCCCCGCCATTGCCACCGCCCTCATCCGCTGATAGAACTCCCGGCGTGTCAACGAGTTCGCCCGCAAGTTTGTGGAAAGCGTTAAGCTCCGGAAAGAAGTTCATTCTGATTTCCGGCCCCTGCGTCATTGAGAGTGAAGCGCTCTGCCTGAAGATCGGTTCCAGTCTGAAAAAGACCTGTGACCGGCTCGGCATCCAATACGTCTTCAAAGCCAGTTACGACAAGGCCAACCGCACTTCCGGCCAGTCCTTCCGCGGGCCCGGCATCGAAGAGGGGTTGGCCACCCTGCGCCGCATCGGTGACAAGCTGGGCGTGCCCGTCCTGACGGACATCCATACGGAAGAGCAGGCGAAGCTGGCTGGGAAGATGATCGATATCCTCCAAATCCCCGCCTTCCTCTGCCGCCAAACTGATTTGATCCAGGCCGCCGTGGAGACTGGTCGCGTGGTGAACGTGAAGAAAGGCCAGTTCCTCTCACCCAAGGAAATGAGCCAGGTGGTGAAGAAGGCCGGTGAATTCGGCGGCAATAAACTCCTGCTTACCGAACGCGGCACCACTTTCGGCTACAACAACCTCGTCGCCGACATGCGCTCCATACCCATCATGAAGCAGCTTGGTTTCCCGATCATTTTTGATGCGACGCACTCCGTGCAATTGCCCGGTGGCGGTGGTGACAAGTCCGCTGGTCAACGCGAGTTCGCACCCGTGCTGGCCCGTTGTGCGGTGGCGGCCGGTGCCGATGGCGTCTTCATTGAAACGCATCCTGAACCGGACAAAGCCCTCAGCGATGGGCCCAACACCGTCCCCTTGGCCGATATGCCTAACATTTTGAAAACGCTGCTGAAAGTCCGGGAAGCCGTTAAGTAAATTTCCGCTCATGAGTTTATCCAAAGCAGCGCAAACCAAACGCCTTAAAGCCATCCGCCTCTTCCTCTGTGACGTGGACGGCGTCCTCACCGACGGCGCCATCATCATGGGGCAGGGCGTAGAACTGAAACGCTTCAGCATCCAGGACGGCCTGGGCCTGCGCTTGTTGCAGAAGGAAGGCCTCAAAGTTGGCTGGATATCCAACCGCCCCTCCACTTCGACCATTGAACGGGCGAAGGATTTGAAGGTCGATTACTTGCACCAGCAAAAGGCGGGCACGAAGACGCAAGCGGCCGAGGACATGATGAAGCAGGCCGGGGTGACGTGGGAGCAGGTCTGTTACATGGGCGATGACATCGTGGATCTGGCCGTTTTGAAGCGGGCGGGCTTCGCCGCCGCCGTGGCAAATGCCATTGCCGAGGCCAAGGATGTCGCGCACTATGTCACGAAAGCTCCCGGTGGTGACGGTGCCGTGCGTGAGGTCTGCGAGATGATCTTGAAAGCGCAAGGTCACTGGAAACCGTTGGTGGAAGAATATTCGCGATGACGATCCGGCTGAAAAGATTGCTGCGCTACACCAGCCTCCTGCTGGTGCTCGGAGTCTTTTCATTTGGTATCATGCTTGCCTTCGCCCAGCCGCAGATAGGCGGGCGGGGCAAGAACATCAGTCTGCCGGGTTATGACAGTCAGAATCGCCAGAGCTCATTGCTCACGGCCAAGGAAGCGGTGCCGAAGGGAACTCAGTTGCTGGAACTGACCGGGGTGAAAGCTGAGACCTACACTTATGAAAAAGGGATCAAGGTGACCAACCTGGTCGTCAATGCCACCAACTGCGTCTATGACCAGAAAGCGAAGGTTGCCTTCTCCGCCCAGCCCGTGCAGGCGCAGACAGGGGATGGCAACTTGAAACTGCAAGGCGTGGGTTTTCGCTATGACCAGAATGTTTCAAAACTGGTTTTGTCCAATCAGGTGAAGGCGGTCATCAGCCGGAAACTTTTTGAGAAAGAAGAAGGGAAATGAACATGAAGAAATGGGTCAGCCTACTGGTGGCTATGTTCGGTGTCCTGATGTGCCCGGGCGTGCAAGCGCAGGAGACCGTCAAAAAGGAGCCGTTGGAGATTTTAAGCGACTATTTTGAATTCATCAGCGAGCAGCACGTCGCTGTCTTCAAAGGCAACGTCATCGTCAAAGACCCGCCCGAAACCCAGATCCGTTGCGATATCCTGACGGTGATCATGACGACGAATAACACCCGCGTGGAGCTCATCACGGCGGAGGGCAATGTGGAGATCGATGTGGTGGACAAGGACGGCAAAAAGACCGCCACGGGCAAGCACGCGACCTTCGATGTGCAGTCCAATATCCTCACGTTGACCGGTGAGCCCACGATCAAGACTTCATTTGGAACGTTGAGAGACGCGGAAAAAGTCATTCTGGACCGTGGTAAAGGCAGCATGAAGACCATTGGTCGCAATCGGATGATCATTCCTCAAAAGAGCTTTGAAGATGTGGGCAGCAAAGGCAAAACGCCCGATGACAAGCCCAAGCAGTAGTATCGCATGAGCCTGTTGCGCACTGAAAATCTGGCGAAGGAATATGGCCGCCGCCGGGTCGTGAACGGGGTGTCCATCAAGGTGGAGCCCGGCGAGATCGTCGGCCTGCTCGGACCCAATGGGGCAGGGAAGACCACGTCCTTTAATATGGTGGTGGGCGTCGTCCGGCCGGATGAGGGCAAGGTGATCTATGAAGATCAGGAGATCACCAATCTGCCGATCCATCAACGCGCGCGTCTGGGCATCGGCTATCTCACCCAGGAACCCTCCGTTTTCCGCAAACTCTCGGTAGAGGATAACATTTTGGCCATCTTGGAAACGTGCAAGCTTTCCAAGGAAGAGCAAAAGATCCGCCTGAAATATCTGCTGGAAGAGCTGGATTTGACCGCGCTGGCCAAGAGCAAGGCCTATCAGCTTAGCGGTGGCGAAAAACGGCGTTTGGAGATCACCCGGGCGCTGGTCACCAGCCCGAAGCTGCTGTTGCTAGATGAACCATTGGCCGGCATTGATCCCATCGCCCAGTATGAGGTCAGCAAGATCACCCGGCGCTTGAAGGACCGGGGACTCGGCGTGCTGATCACCGATCATAGCGTGCGCGAGATGCTCAAGCTCATCGACCGCGGCTATATCATCCACAAGGGCGAGGTGCTGGTGCAAGGCTCGGCGGAATTCCTCGCCAACGACCCAAAAGCACGCGAGATTTACCTCGGCCCGGATTTCAACATGTAGCCGGTTAAGGGAAGCCCAGACATCATGGAAAAGATAATCAATCGCGATGTCGTCACCGTGGAGCAGTTCTACACCGGTCACCGTGGCGAGCTCGACCTGCGCCTGGTGGCGGGTGCCAGCGGGCTGAAGAAGATCATCAAGGAACCGACCGTCAACCGGCCCGGCCTAGCCTTGGCGGGGTTTACCCGTTACTTCGCCAGCAAGCGCATGCAGGTCATCGGCAGCGCGGAATCCACTTTCCTGAAGTCGCTGACCAACGAAGAGAGGGAGCAACGCTACGAGAAGATTTTTTCCTATCGCGTCCCTTGCATCGTCTATTCGCGCAATATCCAGCCGGACAAACAGATCTTGAAAGCGGCGGAGAAGGCGAATGTCCCCATTTTCCGCACCCCCTTGATCACGATGCGGTTCATCAATCTGGCGACCATCTCGCTGGAATGGATGTTCGCCCCGCGCGGCACCGAGATGGGCAGCATGGTGGACATCCTCGGCATGGGGGTGATCGTTAAAGGTGAGAGCGGCATCGGCAAAAGCGAGTGCGTGCTGGCCCTCATCGAGCGCGGCTACAGCCTGGTGGCGGATGACATCACGAAAGTCACCTTGCTGGATGGCCGTCGCGTGATCGGTACCAGTGCCGAAGTCACCCGGGATCACATGGAAGTGCGCGGCATCGGCATCATCAACGTCGCCCAGATGTTCGGCGTGAAAGCCATCCGCCGGGAGAAACAGGTGGACCTCATTGTCAGCTTGAAGGCTTGGAATGACGTTCCCAACGTAGATCGGCTGGGCATGGAGGATGATCTGGTGAAGATTTTGGGCATTGAGGTGCCTCACATCACCATTCCGGTGCGTCCGGGACGGGATATCGCCCGCTTGGTGGAAGTCGCTGCCTTGCAACAACAATTAAAAGCTGCCGGGCATAATGCCGCGCAGGAACTGAACGAACGCCTCATCGCCCGCATGACCAAGGGAGTATCTTTATGAAATCGCTTGGCAGTTGGCTAAAGTGGCTTACATATTACCGGCGCGGATGAGCAGCACGCGAAAATCATCGGATAAAGACGACATGGTGACTAAGGAACTCACAGTCATCAACAAGTTGGGCATTCACGCACGGCCGGCGGCCATGTTCGTGAAGGTCGCCAACAAGTTTGATTGTGACATCTTCGTCGAGAAGGATGGCGAGCAGGTGAACGGCAAGAGCATCATGGGTCTCATGATGCTGGCGGCCGGTCCCAGCAGCCGCATCACCATTCAGGCCCAAGGCAATGACGCCGAGCAAGCCGTGCTGGAGATCGAGGCGCTCCTCAAGCGCAAGTTCGACGAGGAATAGGGCTTTTTAGCCAAGCTCCCAAACCCAAGCTCAAAGCTCAAAAAAGCTCCAAGTATCAAATTCCAATAGGGCGGGAAAAGCGGCTTGGAGTTTGAGATTTGAACATTTTCTGGTGGTTGGAGCTTTTGATTTGGAGTTTTTTGAGCTTTGAACTTTGAATTTTGAACTTGGGGTTTCTTCCCCCCCTCCATAATCTTCGCCGCATGTCTGCGGATTTTAATGTCCATTACGTGGCCAACTTGGCCCGCATCGCCCTGACCCCGGAAGAGGAAGCGAAGCTCGCCAGCCAGCTCGGTGGCGTCCTGCAATACATCGAGAAGCTCGGTGAACTGGACGTCAGCGGCGTCGAGCCCACCGCGCATTCCTTCCCCTTGGTGAATGTTTTCCGTGCGGATGAAGTTCAGCCTTCCTTGCCGCATGACGAAGCCATGAAGAACGCGCCCGTCAAAGGTGGCGGCCTGTTCCTGGTTCCTACCATCATCGAGTAACGTTTTCGCCGCTTTCCCTCATGCTTAACCGACTGACCATTTCTGAAGTAAGCGCAAAAGTCTCCCGGCGCGAAGCCAGTGCCCGCGAGGTGACGCAAGCCTGCCTGGACCAGATCCAGCGTGTGGACGGCCAGGTAAAAGCCTTCCTCAGCTACAATGCGGCTGATGCCTTGGCGCAAGCTGCGGCGATTGATGCCGCCATCGCGAACGGCGCGAATAACACCGACAAGCCTTTGCTCGGCGTGCCCATCGCCATGAAGGACGTGCTGAGCGTGAAGGGCCAGCCGCTCGGTTGCGCCTCGAAGATTTTGGAAGGGTTCACGTCCGTTTATGACGCCACGGTGGTGGAGAAGTTGAAGGCCGCCGGGGCGATCGTCTTTGGCCGCTTGAACATGGACGAGTTCGCCATGGGCAGTTCCACGGAAAACTCCGCTTACTTCACCACGCGCAATCCTTGGGATACCTCACGCATTCCCGGTGGTTCTTCCGGTGGTTCGGCTGCCTCGGTTTCGGCGGATGAATGCATCGCGAGTCTGGGGTCGGATACGGGTGGTTCCATTCGTCAACCGGCGGCTTTGTGCGGTTGCGTGGGTTTGAAGCCCACGTATGGCCGCGTTTCCCGTTATGGTTTGGTGGCCTTTGCCTCTTCGCTCGATCAGATCGGCCCTTTCACCAAGGACGTGCGTGATGCCGCGACCCTACTGGAAGTCATCAGCGGCCATGACCTGCGTGACTCCACGAGCATCCCTCAGCCCGTGCCGCATTATCGCGGTGCGCTGACCGGAGACATCAAGGGACTTAAGATCGGTCTGGCCAAGGAATACATGGTCGGAGGTTTGGACCCGGAAGTGAAAGCTTCCGTGGATGCGGCCGTAAAACAGCTCGAATCCATGGGAGCAGAAGTGGTGGAGATCAGCCTGCCGCATACGGAATACGCGGTGGCGACCTACTACATCGTGGCCACTGCTGAAGCCAGTGCGAACCTCGCGCGCTTCGATGGCATCCGCTACAGCAAGCGCGTGGATGGCAAAGATCCGGCAGAACTTTACAAGAAGACACGGGGAGCGGGATTCGGACCCGAAGTGAAGCGCCGCATCATTCTCGGTACTTACGTGCTGAGCAGCGGCTACTACGACGCCTTCTATCTGCGCGCCCAAAAAGTCCGCACGCTCATCCGACAGGACTTTGACAAAGCATTCGAGAAGGTGGATGTGATCGTCACCCCGACGACACCTACCGCTGCCTTTAAAGCCGGTGAGAAGTCAGCCGATCCGCTCCAGATGTATCTCTCGGACATCTTCACTATCTCCTGCAACTTGGCGGGCAACTGCGGCTTGAGTCTGCCTTGCGGCTTTACGAAGGAACCGAAATTGCCCATCGGCCTGCAAATGCTCGGCAAACCTTTCGGTGAAGAAACCCTGCTGCGCATCGCTCATGCCTACGAACAGGCGACTGGCTGGCACAAAGAAAAATCTCCTTTTAGCAAGTAACGCTCATGGAATACGAAGCGGTCATCGGGTTGGAGACACACGTCCAGCTCAAAACGAAATCGAAGATGTGGTGCGGTTGCGCGAACAGCTATGGCGCGGAGCCGAACACCAATGTCTGTCCCGTGTGCCTCGGCATGCCCGGAGTGTTGCCCGTCGCGAATGAAGAAGCGCTGCGCCTCACCGTGCTCACCGGCTATCTGCTGAACTGTGAGATCCCTGGTCGTGCCAAGTTCGACCGCAAAAACTATTTCTATCCGGACGTCCCGAAGAACTACCAGATCACCCAGTACGAACAGCCTTCCACGAAGACCGGTTACGTTGAGTTTGAGTTCGAGGGCCGTCTGCAGCGCGTGCGCATCACCCGGGCGCATCTGGAAGAAGACGTCAGCAAGAATTTCCATCTCCCGGATCATAGCGGTGTGGATTGCAATCGCGCCGGCGTGCCGTTGCTGGAGATTGTTTCGGAGCCGGACATCACCAGTCCGGACATGGCCTATGCCTATCTGAACGCCTTGAAAGACATCCTGACCTACGGCGGCATCAGTGATTGCGACATGGAGAAGGGGATGGTTCGCTGCGATGTGAACGTGAGCGTGCGGCCCAAGGGGACGAAAGAGCTCGGTGTCAAAATCGAGATCAAGAACATGAACACCTTCAGCGGAGCCCGGAAGGCGCTGGAGCATGAGATTCCCCGCCAGATCGCTGAAATCACAGCCGGAAAAAAGCTGGTGCAATCGACGGTTCGTTGGGATGAGGCAACGGGTGCTACGCAAGACATGCGCAGCAAGGAAGACGCGCATGACTATCGCTATTTCCCGGACCCGGACCTGATGCCGTTCGAACCTGCGGAAGCCTGGTTGTTGGAAGTCCAGAAGCGCGTAGTGGAGTTGCCCTTGGCGCGCAAACTGCGTTTTATCGCCGACTATCAGTTGCCTGCCGGCGATGCCGAGGTGTTCAAGAACGATGCCGCCTTGGGTAATTATTTTGAACCGATCGCCAAGAAGTCCAAGAACCCCAAGGGCGTGGCGAACTGGATCATCAACAACCTGAGCGCCAAGCTGACGGAGGCGAACGAGAAATCCACCGCTGAGCAGTTTGCCATGGGCGTTGAATCGGCAGACATCGTGCCTTTGACGTTGAAGGATCTGAAGTTCCAGCCGGATTCCTTTGCTGAACTGGTAGACCTCGTAGATTCCGGCAAGATCAGCAACAAGATCGCGCAGGACGTGTTCACCGAGATGTTCGAGACCGGTGCCACACCCTCTGGCATCGTGGAGAAAAAAGGTCTGGCGCAGGTCAGTGATACCGGGGCGATTGAGAAATACTGCGATGAAGTCATCGCGGCAAATCCCAAGATCGTGGAGGATTATCGCGGCGGCAAAGTTGCCGCCATCAATTCCCTCAAAGGTCAGGTGATGAAGCTGAGCAAGGGCAAGGCGAATCCCAATCTCGTCGGTGAGATCTTGGAGAAGAAGCTGAAGTCTTAGAGGGTTTCGGCCATCAAATAGCTTTTGGTCTGGCTGGATCGGCTGAAGATGAAAAGCGTTCTAAAAAAGCTGCTGGCGCGCAAGGTCCTTGCGGGACCGTTTCGAGGCATGCGCTATCTTGGCACTTCCAGCGGCAGCACGCTGATGCCGAAAATACTCGGCACTTATGAGCAGGAACTGCATCCCTTGCTGGCCCGCCTGCAACCTCGGTTGAATCACACGGTGGTGGTGGTAGGCGCCGCTGAAGGCTATTACGCAGTCGGTTTGTTGCGAGAAATTCCGCAGCTCAAAGTCATCGCCTATGAGATGTCGCCTGAAGGCCGGGCTGCACTCGAGAAAATGGCCGTGACGAACGGTGTTCGCGACCGGCTGATTTTGAAGGAAGCCTGCGAGGTGGCCGGATTACGACAAGTATTGGCGGCATCTCCGGCCGATTTGGTGCTCATGGATGTGGAAGGATATGAGAACGTCCTGCTGGACCCCGTGGCCGTCCCTGAGCTCATATCGAGCCGCGTCCTGGTGGAGTTGCATGATTTTGACGGTTTCAAAATGGCTGATCGTCTCCGGGAACGTTTTTCCGCGACGCACGAGATTGAACACATCCCAGTCCAGGCACGTTCTCCGGAAGATATCGGTTCCCCATTCTATCGCACCTTGGCGAAACTGGTTCCCCGTGCCCGCCACGCGTTGCTATGGGAGAGGGGAGATGCCGCCGGCTGGCTACATCTGGTGCCGCGCCAAGGAAGCTGATCCCGCTGACCGATCACCAAGGGAGCGCGTGAAAATCGGTCTTTAACGGTGCATTGGCATCCCCGTCCAGTTCCATGGTGAGATAGCCGCCATCTCGCAACAGCTCCATGCCGGCCAGCGAAGGACAGAGCTGCACCTGAAAAGGTTTCCACAAGCGGGCACGATTCAAAGCCTGGCTGTTGCGGGCCACCGTCGGACCGAGAAAACGGATGGCAGGCAACCCGGCCATGATCGTGGCCTGTCGAAAAATCAGATTCGAGTGCAGATGGCCGATGATGGTGCGCTCGATCTGCGGAGCAAGCCGACGGATCTCCGGATCTTCCCAGAGAAAGGGCAGGGCGGTGGGGTCGTGGCAAAACAGCAGAATCCGGCGCGTAGAATCGATACCCCGGAAAAGCGCGCGTATCTCCGCCATGTGCTCGCTGTGTTCCTTGTGCCATCCCTCGTGCTCATCTTCGGATTGATCGCCCGTCAACGAAGGCGCGGCCACCAGAGAAGAAGTTATGCCGATGACCACGTAGCGATCCAGTTCCATGCGCCAACTGGTCGGTAGCTTCAGCGTATCGCGCGTGGCTTTGAGACTGGCCAGCTTCATGCCGCCCGTGCCGGAACCAAGGCTTTTCTTGCCGAACTCATGGTCGCCAATAGTCGTGCGAAGCTGGCCGTTGAAGCGCTCGCGCAGTTTGCCCAAGCACTCCGCTGCACTGGCACACGCAGCCTCATCGCTGACCCCGATAAAGGCGGAATCACAGGAATAGTCGCCATTGGCCACGACATAATCCGCATCCGGACAGCCGTTCAGGAAGTTATCCAGTTTGAGATTGTGCCCAAAAGGATCGCGCAGCCAGAGGTGATGCCGCCAGAACCGGACCATCCAGCGCCGCGCGGTGGAAGTGATGGCACGGACCTCGTAGTCCCGCCCGCGTGCCTGTTCAGCAGCACCGGCGTAATGAATATCGCTCAGAATGACGAGACGATGACGGGCCATGTGGAGATAAAATGGCGCGGGAAATCGGGAGAGGCAAGCTAGGTGTTGTCCTAATGTGAGGCCCATTATAGGCCCGCCGGTGCAACCGGCCTTGCGCTTGGGCGGGTTAAGCGCATAATAACCAGCATAATGCAGTTCATACGGGACATCCATAAGGCATGCGCCAAGGCGCAGCGACCGGCCATTTCGTTTGAGTTTTTTCCGCCCAAGACGGCGGAAGGCGATGCGTCTCTCCTCGAGAAGACGATTCCCGAACTGATGTCCCTCCGTCCCGATTATTGCTCTGTGACCTATGGCGCCGGGGGCAGCACACGCGACAAGACGCTGATGATCGTGGACCGCATCCAGCGCGAGCATAACCTTACGGCGATGTCCCATCTCACGTGCGTTAACAGCACGAAAGACGAGCTAGCCGCCGTTCTCAAGCAGGCCAAGGACTTGGGCATCAAGAACATCCTCGCGCTCCGCGGCGATCCGCCCGGCGGCACTGGCGGATTCACCAAGACCGAAGGTGGCTTCGAGTTCAGCTATGAACTGGTGGAATACCTGAAGGGGTTGAACGAATTTTCCATCGGCGTGGCAGGCTTTCCGGAAGGCCACATCGCCTGCACGGAAGGCAAGCTGGTGGACTGGCAGCGCCTGAAAGCCAAGGTAGATAAAGGCGCGGATTTCGTGATCACGCAGTTGTTTTTCGATAACGCCGACTTTTTCGAGTTCCGCGATCATCTTACGAAGCTCGGTGTGAAAGTGCCCATCATCCCGGGTATCATCCCGGTGATGAGCGGTTCGCAGATCAAACGCTTCACGGCTCTGTGTGGGGCGCAATTGCCCGCCAAGCTGCTCGCCCGGCTGGACCCCTTGGGCGATAATGACGAAGCCGCGAAGGAATTCGGCATCGATTACGCTACCGAACAGTGCCAAGAACTGCTGCGTGCTGGCGTGCCGGGTATTCATTTCTACACGCTGAACAAGGCTTATTCCACCAGCCGGATTGTGAAGAACCTTAATTTAGCAGTTGCCGGATAAGTTCTTCGGAATCTTCTTTACCGATATCGCAAATGACCAAGGCCATGGCTTGCCATGGGCGTGGCACGTGACTATTCTGCCACTAGTGTTGGGGCAGCACTCTGCGGGGATAGTTGTACCTTTACCTGATTTCTCATGAGCATATCAGCTGATCCATTAAGTCCGTGGTTTGTGGCCGCCGAAGATTTGGGGGAATTTGTGGGCATTCGTTTCGGGCGCGTCGCTCCGGGAGAAAAAGAACCGGAATGGATCTACCACAAGCACATCAATGTGGATGGCATCGGCGGTTTCGCGCAGATCTTCCGTGATCGCGGCGTGACCTTGAAAGAGCTGCCCCAGATCAAGTATCCATTGGCCCCGTCCTCTTTGGCCATCCTGCAATCGCTGCCCAAGTTCATCCGCCCCAAGAAACGCCTCAAGTGGACCAAATTGGATGGGGAACCCAAGCCCACCGTCAATACCGAGCCACCGACCGCCGTCGCCTGGCATGTTTTTGATGAGAACGAGACGACCTTGATCCGCCGTTTGTGCCGCAAAGGCGGCGTCACCGTGAATTCCTTCCTGGTGAAGCATATCACCAAAGCCATCCGCCCGTTTTTGGAAGATCAATCCGCTGTGGTGCCTTGGATGTTACCGGTCAATGTGCGTGGCAAAGTCGATCTGGGCCGTGATACGGCCAACCACACCAGTTACGTCACCGTGAAGGTGAAGTCTTACGAGACCGTGGCGGATATCCATCGGAATATTTATGAGGCCCTGGGCAAGGGTGAGCATTGGGCCAACTGGCAGTCTTACCAGATGTGCCTGCCGCTGAGCCACGGCATCAAGAAATACCTTCTGGATTCCGGCAATGGCATGCCGGAATGGTACATCGGCAGCTTTTCCAACCTAGGCGACTGGGATGCGGAGAAGAAGATCAACGAACCCAAGTGCGCTGGCGGCTGGCTGTTTGCGCCTCCAGTATTGCGCTGCCAGTTGATCGGTTCAGGCTGCGTCACGTATCAGGGCAAGCTCGGTCTGGTGATTCAGGCCCACCCGGAATTGACCACCGGCCCGGAAGCCGCCCGGAAGTGGATGCACAATTGGGTCCGCGAAATCCAGATCGATCTGGGAAGCCTGCAAGTGAGGCCGTAGTTACCCGCGTCACCACCTAGAACTTGTAGTTCAGGGACACGTTCACCGCGTTGTTGAAGGTGCGGTAACGGCCATCGGCATTTTGTCCACCCACGGTAGGACTGCCACTTACCGTGCGACCAGGCCCGTAGCCGAAGTGATAGGCGATCACCCAATCCCAACGCGTGCCTTTATGTCCAAAACCCGTGCTGCCCAAGTGCAGATCTGAATCGGGCACAATGGGGTTGAAGTTTGCGTCCGGGCTGGAATTTTCGCTGTAAAAATAACCCGCGCTCACGAACCAGCCGTTCTTGAGTTTGCGCGTGATGCCGAACTCATACATGAAACTCGAGCGATAGTTGAAGACGAAGGGAACATCACCGAGGGCGGTGTCACGAAAGACTGCCTGGTTCACATTGTCCCAGTCCGTCCAGTCGAGGTTGACCTCAATATTCCAGTCTGGCGTGGGGCGATAGGAAACACCCACCACGGCGTATTGCGGGAATTGAAAATCAGCCGTGGATTGCGTCCGGAAAACATCAAAGACATCCGCGTTGCCTTTGTATTCGATCTTCGTGGCGGAGTGATAGGCGGCACCAAAAGCCCATTGTTCATGCGGTTGCCAGCGGACGCCGGCATTGAAACCCACATCCAGACCATTGCCTTTGAAACGGAAGATTCCGTTGGCCAGGGTGGCTTGGGAATAGTTGATGGATGGCCCGATGCCCACGGAGAGCGTGGGGTCGATTTGCCACGCGATCACCGGATTGATGCTGACGTAAACGAGCTTTCCGTATTCCGCGATCAGGTTGAACGGATTGTTTTCACCATAATCAAGCGAGAGACCGTAGGGAGCGTAAACGCCCAGTCCGAGCGTGATCGGTTTGTCTTCCAGTGCGTGCACGTAATACATCTGCGGCACGGGCTGAAAACTGGAATCCGTCTTTGCCGTGGCCCCGGTGGTGGAAGAAGTGTAGCGGGTGCTGGCGGAAACGTAATACAGACCGGCCTGGAACTGCTGGCCTTTCAATTGCGTGATGCCAGCGGGGTTGTAGTAGATCGCCGAGGGATTATCGGCAGTGGCCACAAAGGCGTTGCCGCGCGCGATACCTTCCGGATCCTGATTGGGAAGGCGAAAGCCCACGGCCAAAGCATCTAAGCCCAAGGTTAAAGAGGCCGCAGCAACAGCCAGACGAACTGAACGCAGGTATTCAGGCATAGTTTTTTGGCGATGATGGATTACAACAATGCTCTCACGGAATTGCGGACCTTGGAGAACGTGAAGCAATGGAACGCAACCTGACAAACGAGATAAGAGGGTGCAAGCAAATTAGTCGGCACGCCCCTCAGTAGCGTTATTTTGCCAAGGATGGATCGCGGCTGGGAGAATTTTTCCACGCATGAAAGTTTTCTTCGGCTTCCGATTCCCGCTCGGTCGATGAAATGTCGCTGTGGTACTATGTTTATTCCATCGCCTTGACGGACAAAGGGTTGGAGGAGTTCGGGTGTAGAGGGGATTTTGGGCGCTATTCCGTACCATCCCTGATTTTGCAAGTTCTTGCATTGCAGGGAAAAAAACAGTAGTCGGCCTAAGATTATTTTGCTATTCCATTGCGCGTCCTAAGAGGGGAGGAGAGAGCACACGTGTTGTTGTACCTTGGTTTCAGGGCGACATTTGGCAGCAGTATCAAATGGAAAACGATAATATCATTACGCAGCCTTCCCGTGAAAGGGATAGCTTCATAGTTTGCCGTAACAGCCAGGGGGCGGAAGTGCGGGCAACCCTCTTGCGGCTGACCCGTTACCTCGTTGTCTTCGAAGTCTATAATCCATACAGCATCCTCCAGTTGTCTGAGGTGCTTTCCGATTTCCGCATCATCATCCGTGACCGCCTCGTTTATTCCGGACGCGCCGTGGTGAGCAATCTGGTGAACACCGGCATCGTGCTGGTCTGCGAGACCACGCTCGATGAAGCCTGGGTCGATGTCGATTTTCTGGTTTCCAGCACGCAGCCCAACCGGTTGCGGGATGAGTTCAGTGATTTCATCACCGAATGGGGCAAGAACCAAAAGGTTACCCCGGATTTCAAGGTGGTGGTGGCGGACATGCAGACCTTGCTGGCGGATTTACGACGCTGGCTGGAGCAGGTGGAGCTCAGCATCCGCTCCGATCCCGGCGGGGACCGTCAGCGCCGCGAGCGGGAGGTTATCGCGGAACTCAGCAGTCCGATGTTGCCGGTGGTGAATGACTTGTTTGTGCGGTTTGAGGACATCGCGCAGAAGATCGATACCGAGCTTCAACCGATTCATCGGACGTATGTGAAGCGCCAGTTGCATCCGTTGCTGCTTTGTTCGCCCTTCATGTACCGCATTTACCAGAAGCCGTTGGGTTATGCGGGTGATTACGAGATGGTGAACATGATCTTGCGCGATCCGCATGAAGGCAGCTCGCTCTTCGCGAAGATCCTAAACGTTTACATTCTCACGCAGGCGCCGGCCGAGGCGCATCGTAACCGCGTGAAATACCTGACGCAGCGCTTGGCGGAAGAGACCCGTCGGGTCACGCGACTGGGGCGTCCGTGCCGGATCTTGAATCTGGGCTGCGGCCCGGCGAAAGAGATACATGACTTTCTGGAACAAGAGGATATTTGTGACCGGGCGCAGTTGACGTTGCTTGATTTCAACGATGAAACTCTGGAATCCACCGGCCAAAAGCTGAACGAGGTAAAAGCCCGGTTCCGGCGTTTCACTGGCTTGCAGTTCATCAAGAAATCGGTGCATCAAGTGCTGAAAGAGGGGGGCAAAGCCGCCGCCTTGGGGCAGCAGTATGATTTCATCTATTGCGCGGGGTTATTCGATTATCTGAGCGACCGTATCTGTAAGCGTCTGATGACGATTTTCTACGAGCAACTGGCACCGGGCGGGTTGGTGGTGGCGACGAATGTCGATGCTTGCAATCCCATCAAAAACATCATGGAGTACATCTTTGAGTGGCATCTGGTGTACCGTGATAACGCCCAGTTGGGTACCTTGATACCGGATGATAGCCCGCAGGGGATGTGGTCGGTGAAAGCCGATCACACGGGAGCCAACATATTTGTGGAAGTCCGCAAGCCTCTTTGACCTGTGAACCAGCAGGACGTCAAGACGGCCTTTGCCGAATACGACAAGAAGGTGCGAATCAACAATTCGCGCCTCGGGGCCATTTGGGCCATGATCCTGATGCCAGCGGGCTTCACCTTGGATTATCTGGTCTATCCCGACCTGGTTTGGGAGTTCTTCTGGCTGCGCATACTCTGTTCCTTTTCCGTCTGGATAGTCCGGGCCTCATTTAATACGCAGTTCGGTGACCGCAACTACCGGGTGCTGGGGATGATCTGGTATATGCTGCCAGCTTTCTTCATCTCGGGCATGATCTATGCCTCGGATGATGTGACCTCACCTTACTATGCCGGCTTGAATATAGTGTTGATCGGTGCCGGTCTCTTCCTTCCTTGGACTTACTTTGAAAATCTTTTGGCGTGGCTGCTGGTCACGGCGATGTATGCGGGAGCGGTATTATTGATCGGCACTACCCATCAGTTCGACTTGGTGTTCAACAACTTATATTTTCTAATTCTAACGGGTTTGATCGTCGTGGTATCCAGCTATTATACGGGGGATACCCGCTACCGGGAGTTCGCGTTGCGCTTCGAACTGGACCGGAACAAAAAAACCTTGGAGGACGCCAATAAGAAATTGACGGAACTGGATGAGGTGAAGACACGTTTCTTTGCCAATATCAGCCATGAGTTGCGCACGCCACTCACCCTGTTGCTGGCTCCCATCGAGACGATGCGGCGGCAGAAGTCGCACATGTTCGATGATCAGACGCGCGAGTGGCTGGTCACGATGGAAGCCAACGGCCTGCGGTTGTTGAAGCTGATCAATGACTTGCTGGACTTGGTGAAGCTAGAATCGGGTCACATGGACGTGCGGCGGGATTCGGTAAATCTGACGGATTTCCTCAAGGGTTTGCGCAGTTCCGTCCAGAAGATGGCGGATGACAAACGCGTCCATCTGTCCGCAGAAGTGGAGGCGGAGGTAAGTTCGGTGGTCACGGACCGGGACAAGTTGGAGAAGATTTTGCTGAACTTGGTCTTTAACGCCATCAAGTTCACGCCTTCAAACGGCCAAGTGACCATTAAGGCAAAGAAAGATGGGGAATACGTACAGATAGAGGTGATAGATACGGGTATGGGTATTGCCGCGGCGAACATTCCTTATCTCTTCACCCGCTTCTGGCAGGCGGATACTTCCGCGCAAAGAAAATATCAAGGAACCGGCATCGGTCTTGCCTTGGTGAAAGAATTAGTTGAAGTTCAGGGCGGATCAGTTGCCGTAGCAAGTAAGGAAGGGCAGGGGACCACCATGACGGTGCGCCTGCCGGTGACTGTGGGAAGGGAGGAAAAAACTGTACCCGTGTCTCCAAAAACGCCTGTTATATCTACAGACGCTGCCGTCCCTACCATGGACGCGCCGCCTCCTGTTGTTGCTGTCGCTCCGCCGCAAGGCGAGTGGTTGCACAGCCTGTATCGGCGTGCCGAGCTTTTCCCGTCGCTGACTTCTTTGAAAGACAGCATCCGTCCGTTGCAGCCGACGATGGGCAGTAACGGCCAGCGTCCCAAAGTGCTGGTGGCCGATGATGAACCGGACATGCTGCGTTATCTGAAGTCGGAGCTGGTGAATGAGTATGAGGTGATCGAAGCAGCGGACGGACGCCAGGCCATCGCTCTGGCCGCACAATTTCAGCCCGATATAATTTTATGCGATATGATGATGCCGGAGATGGATGGCATCCAAGTGTGTAAGGAACTGCGGGCTAGAACTCTTACCCAGAATATTCCCGTGCTGCTGCTGACCGCGCGTGCCGACGAGGATACGAAACTGAATGCCTTGTCACACGGGGCCAGTGATTTTCTGAGCAAGCCTTTCTCGGTCACTGAACTGCATGTGCGCTTGCGCAATCTGGTCGGTGCTTACTTGATGCAGCGCAAACTGGCCCGGCAAAATCAAGTGCTGGAAGCCACGCTGGAGCAGCTTAAGGAAACCTTGGAACAGCTTAAAGATACGGAGATGCAACTGGTGCAGCGCGAAAAGATGGCCTCACTGGGCCGCATGAGCGCCGGTATCATCCATGAGATCAACAATCCGTTGAACTACGCTAAGACCGGGCTCTATACCTTGCGTAAAAAGTCGAAGCATATACCCACGGACGAGCAGGAAGATTTCGCCGAAGTGTTGAAGGACGTGGAAGACGGTGTGAACCGGGTGAAAGATATCGTCTCTGACTTGCGGACCTTTACTCATCCGCGTGAGGACAAGATGGATGAGTTGGAGATCTCCAAGCCGGTCGCGGCTTCATTACGGTTCCTTTCCGGTGAATGGAAGGACAAGGTGACGTTGCATCAGAACTTTAATGCCCAGCAGATCATCATGGGCAATGAAAGCACCTTGCTGCAATTGCTCACCAACCTGTTGCAGAACGCGCTCGATGCCCTGAACAGCCGCAAGGATCAGTCCATACCGCCGGAGATATGGATCGAAGACCAGCTCAACGAGCATACCTACCGGCTGATTGTGCGGGACAATGGTCCCGGCATTCCGGATGAAGTCATCAGCAAGATTTTTGACCCGTTCTTCACCACCAAGGACGTGGGGCAGGGCATGGGTTTGGGGCTCAGCATCTGTTACCGCATCATGCAACAGCATGGCGGCCGGATCCAGGTGCGGACCGAGCCGGGCAAGTTCACGGAGTTTACGCTCGAATTTCCTTTAAAAGCAGTTAAGAGTGAAGCCTTAGAGGCCGTATCCTGATTTTTACTTATATGATGCAGAATCTGTACGACTATAAAAAGTATATCGTCCTCTATGTGGATGATGAAGAGAAGTCCCTGAAATACTTCTCCCGGGCCTTTGCCGATGAGTTCCGTATATTGACAGCCACAAACGCTGCGGAAGGCTTGCAGATCTTTGAAGCCAACCGTGACCAGATCGCCGTGCTGATGACCGACCAGCGGATGCCAGGCGAGAAAGGTGTGCAGTTGCTGGAAAAGGCTCGCGCGATCAGTCCGCGCGCCATCCGCATCCTGGCCACGGCGTACTCGGATCTCGATGCGGCCATCGATGCCGTGAACACCGGCGCCATCTACAAATACGTCACCAAGCCGTGGGACATCCCGCAACTGGAGACCACGCTGAAGCGCGGCATCGAATTCTTCATCGTGCAGCATGAGCGCGATCAGTTGATGCGCGAGAAGCTATCTGTACTGCATAACATGATGATCACCGATCGCGTGGTCAGCTTGGGTGTCATGGCGGCCGGCTTGAGCCATCATCTGCGCAATCCGCTGGTGGCGGTGCGCACCTTCCTCGACTTGGCCCCGGCCAAGATGCAGGAGGAAAAGGTGACCATGGATGAGCTGCGCAATCCGAATTTCTGGCGCGATTTCTACGATCATGTCCGCACCCAGGTGGAACGCATTTCGGCGCAGCTTGATAATCTGGGCCTGTTGAGCGCCAACAGCGGAGCGGTTCAGCCCGTAAATCTCGGAGAGATGGTGGCGGAAGCAGTGGCCGCATTGGGACCGGTCTTGGCTGAACGCAAGATCACGATCACCAATAAGGTTCCGGGAAACTTGCCCGCGATGACCACCGAGCGGCCTCAGCTCGTGCGGATGCTGCAATTGCTGTTGCAAGAAACCATTGCCCAGCTCGGCAACGGCGGCCAGATCACGCTCTCGGCCGAACCGCAGGATAACGGGATCAAATTGGTGGTGGAAGATGACGGCCCGGGTTTGCCAGCCGAAGCACTGCGCCGCGTGTTCGATCCGTTCTTCGCCCGCAGCGGTCATCCGGAAGATTTCGGCATCAATTTGATGGCGTTTTATTTCCTAGCGTATCACTTGGGCGGTCGCGTCCGCGCTGAGTCCCGCAATCCCAAGGGAGCCAAGTTCACCCTGACCTTCCCCTTGGAGAAATCCTCCGCGGTGATCGCCAATGACGACCGTGATTTCATCAACAAGGTGCTGTTGAACGATGCTTTGTGGGAGAAGCTGCTCTCTGGCGAATAACGCATAACAACCCGATAAAACCATGAAAAACCCGAACAGCAATGACGGGCGGTCAGCCGAACGCCAAGCTCACACCGAGCTTGTGGAAGCCGGAGGGGGACATCGTCGCACGCTGCTGATCGTGGATGATGATGAGAGCCCGCGTCAGGCGCTCTGCATGGTTTTCGGGGATGATTATGAACTGCTTGTCGCCGAAAACGGCGAGCAGGCCTTGGAGCTGGCGCGCACGCATGTGGTGGACACGGCTATCGTGGATATCCGCATGCCGGGCGTTTCAGGCATCGATGTGCTGGCCGGGTTGAAGCAGATGGATATGGCCATCGAGGTCATCATCCTCACCGCTTATCAAACGCTAGAAACGGCGCGCCAAGCTTTGCGTTTGGGTGCCCGCGATTATCTCGTGAAACCTTTCGGTGTGGATGAGATACGCAAAGTGGTTTCCGCCGCCATGGACCACCGGAATGCCGCCGGTCGTTTGAAGGAAACTGCCCGGTTGCTGAATTCCTTGCAGGAAGAAATCGAAAGCCAGCGGAAAGCGGTGAAGTCCTCGCAAGTCAAAGGCGAGCTCTATGCGGGCATCATCCATGACTTGAACAGTCCGTTGACGGTCGTGTCTGGCATGACGGAGATCATGGCGGAACGCTTGAGCGGCGTGTCTTTCATCAACGGCGAACAACTGGCGGGCATGCGCAAGGAAGTAGCGCAGCTCTCCAAACATGTGGAGCGTTGCCTGGAGATCTCGCGCCGCTACATGGAGCTGTTCCGCCAGCGGGCGCATGGTGAAAAAGAATCGCACCTTGGCGCCGTACTGAAGAACGTGCAGGAACTGCTCTCCTTCCACCCGGCGATGAAGAAGCACGAACTGGCCTTTTCGAATCAGGCCGGTGATGTCGTGCTGCCGGTCAATGCACTGGACTTGGAACAAGTCCTCATCAACTTGATCCTGAACGCACTCACCTGCACGTCCCGGCATCATCATGTGTGGGTGAATGCCCGCATCGATAATACACCGGTCAGCACCGACAAGCTGGTCACGTCACCGGGCATCAAAGTGGTGAATGAAAACCGGTTTGTGAACGAGCCGCCCTTCGTGGTGATCGAAGTGAAAGACAACGGAGTGGGCATTCCCGAGGCGGTCTTGGGCCGCATCTTCCAGCCGTATTTCTCCGTGCGTGAGGCCGGGCAGGGTTCCGGGCTGGGCCTTTCCGTAGTGCGCCATCTGATTTCGGAGACGCAAGGCCTCTTGCGAGTCGAGAGCCAGTATGGCCATGGAGCCATTTTCACGCTCACCTTGCCGGTAGCAGCCGTTTCCCAGCCTTGATTTGAGCTTGCTTGGATTCCTCCGCTGTATTGCTCTGTACAGCATTCATGAAGCTTTACGGATTGACCGGTGGGATAGGTGCGGGCAAGAGCGCGGCAGCGGAGATTCTGCGCAGCCGGGGCATCATGGTCACGGACACGGATAATATCGCCCGGCAGCTGGTGGAGCCGGGGCAGCCCGCCTTGGTGGAGATCGTCGCCCGTTTTGGCAATGGGGTGCTCCAAGGGGATCACTTGGACCGCCGGAGCATGGCCCGCGTGGCGTTTGCCGATGAAACGGCCCGCAAGGACCTCGAAGCCATCCTCCATCCCCGCATCCGGGAAGCCTGGCAGACGGAGACGGCAAAGTGGCGGGAGGAAGGTTTTCTGGCCGGCGTCGTGGTCATCCCGCTCTTGTTTGAAACGGCTGCGGAAAACTATTTTGACGCGGTGATCTGCCTGGCCTGTTCCGCAGAGACGCAAAAGCAACGCCTCTATCAACGGGGTTGGTCGGAGACGGATATCGCTCAACGCATCGCCTCCCAGTGGCCCTTGGAAAAGAAGATGAACAAATCCCATTTCGTGGTGTGGAACGAAGGGGATTTGCTCACGCTGGCCGAGCAATTGGACCGGATCATCCCGCAGACCAAACCTGCCGACTACTTTTTGGACGTAACGGAAAACGGCTAGTCGCAGTTGTCCGCTTGAATTCCGAACGAACGTGCGGTTCCTTTAATCATGGAAGAAGATGCTTCAGTTTCATGCCCGTATTGTGGCCAGGAGAGCACCCTGATGCTGGATGCCACGATGCGCAGCCAGACTTTTACCACGGATTGTGAGGTCTGCTGCCGGCCTTTCACCGTGCGGGTGGAATGTTCCGGCGGCGAGATTCTGAGCTTGGATGTGTCCGCCGATTGATTGATAGTCCGGGCCGCTATTTTTTATTATGACGCCGAATACTGTTCTGTGGGTTTATATCGTGTTGCTCGTCTTGGGCGGAGTGATGGGTTTCGTGAAGGCCAAGAGCAAGGCTTCGCTGATCGCTTCCAGCATTTTCGCGGCGATTCTGGCAATATGCGCCTTGGGCATCATCTCCTGGCCGTATGCGGCGGATGTCGTGCTGGCCTTTCTGCTGGTCTTCTTCGGGATGAAATTTGCCAAGAGCAAGAAGTTCATGCCCTCCGGCATGATGTGCATCCTCACCGTCGTGGCATTGGCTCTGCGCCATATTTAAGGCGGTTAGATCGTTAAATGATGAATCGTTAAAACGGGAGAAATCCCATTTTAACGATTCACTGTTTTAACCTTTTTAACGGTTCAGATCAGATCAAACCCGCCGTCTCCGGGAATCCGCCGAGGATGTTGAAACTCTGCACGGCTTGGCCGCTGGCACCTTTTACGATGTTGTCTTCCGCACTGATGACGATCAGCCGTCCCGTGCGTGTGTCCAAGCGCCAAGCGAATTCCACGATATTGCTGCCCACTACGTTCTTCGTGTCCGGCAGGGCTTTGCCCTCCAGCACACGCACAAACGGTTCGTTCGCGTAAGCCTGCTGGTAGCATTGTTTGATCTGGGCGTTCAATTCCGCGGCTTCGACGTCGGTGCTGAAGTGTTTGGCCGGTGCGAGATAGAGTGTGCTGAGAATGCCGCGATTCACCGGGATGAGGTGCGGCGTGAACTGGATCGTCACTGCATGGCCAGCGGCGAGGGAGAGTTCTTGCTCGATCTCCGAGAGATGCCGGTGCTTCGGCAGGCCATAGGCGCGCACGCTTTCGTTGCACTCCACGAAGAGATAATCGATCTCCGCCTTGCGGCCCGCACCGCTGACGCCGCTCAACGAATCGGCTATGATGCCAGCCGATTTGATCAATCCCGCTTTCAGCAACGGTATGACGGGCAGCAGGATGCTCGTGGGATAGCAGCCCGGTGAAGCGATGAGTTGCGCGGACTTGATCTCGTTCCGATAAACTTCCGGCAGGCCATAAACCGACTTGGCCAGCAGATCCGGCGCGGGATGATCATGCGCGTAGAATTCTTTATAGACCGCCGCGCTCTTTAGGCGGAAGTCGGCGCTGAGATCGATCACGCGGCAACCGAGCTGGAGCAGGGGAATGGCATATTCCGCCGCGACACCATGGGGCAGGGCGAGGAAGACCACATCCGCCTGCTTGGCGAGCAGTTCCGTATTCGGATCGGAGAAATGCAATTCCCGGGCCTTCGGATAATGCGCGAACTTGGGGAACACTTCCGCGATGCTCTTCCCGGCAGATTGACGCGAGGTGACCGCCGTCAGCTCCGCATGCGGATGGCGCAGCAGCAAACGGACGAGTTCTTCACCGGAATAACCCGAGGCTCCAACGATAGCGACACGAACTGTTTTCGACATGGCGACAATCAATTTCCTGCAGCCTCTTTTGGCAAGCAGACTTTTGGGGAATAAGGGTTTGGATTGAAGATATGCATGAAGAAGCCCGTGTCTTCCATTCTTTGGAATCCGAACTTCGCATAAAGTTCATGCGCATCCTTGGTGCCCAACATAAAGCGGCGCAAGCCTTGCAATCCCGGATGAGTGATAATGGTGCTCACGAGCGCCTTGCCGATACCATGCTGGCGTTCCGCTTGAGCGACAATGACGTCACTGAGCCAGGCGAACGTGGCTTGATCCGTGATGACACGGGCGAACCCCACCTGCCGCCCTGCCAGATAGGCGCCGAAGCACAGTGAGTTTTCAATGGAACGATCAATTACTTCACGCGGAATGCCAGCCGCCCAATAACTGCGGTCGAGCTCGCCATGGATGAAAGCGCGGTCCAGATGTGATTTGTCGGTGGAGATGGTGATCTTTCCGACTTGCCGCTCGAATGGGATGGTCTCGGCCATAGATAAAAACAAAAAACCCCGCTGGAAGCCAGCGGGGTTGGTGAAAGTCGATTTCCAGATTAACGCTTGCTGAACTGGAAGCGCTTACGGGCACCCGGCTGGCCGTACTTCTTGCGTTCCTTCATACGGGAATCGCGAGTGAGCACGCCTTCCGCCTTCAGAGCCGGACGCAGATTAGCGTCGAACTGCAGAAGCGCGCGGGCGATACCGTGACGGACAGCACCAGCCTGACCGACGGGGCCGCCACCTTTGACATTCACGTTCACGTCCAGTTTGCTGGTCGTTTGGGTGATGCTCAGCGGTTGCTGCACCATGGAGCGCTGCGATTCCGTGTGGAAGTAAGCCTGCAATTCGCGGCCGTTCACGGTGATCTTACCGGAACCGTTGGCGATGCGGACGCGGGCGACCGAAGTCTTGCGACGGCCTGTGCCCAAAAATTCAGAGGTAGTAGCCATATCAGGGGAAAATTAGCGATTACGACGCGGGAGTGAGGGTGGCTGGCTGCTGCGCGCTGTGCGGATGAGCAGTGCCCTTATAGACCTTCAACTTGGTGAGCATGCGAGCGCCCAAGCGGTTCTTCGGCAGCATGCCTTTCACGGCGTGCATGATGAGGCGCTCGGGGTGGTTCTCGCGGACATGGGCGACGGATTTATACTTCTCGCCACCTTTCCAGCCGGAGTAGGACATGAATTCCTTGTCCGTCTCCTTCTTACCAGTCACGGCGATCTTTTCTGCGTTGATAACAACTACAAAATCACCAGCGTCAAGATGGGGGGTAAAGACAGGCTTGTTCTTGCCACGCAGGATGTTAGCAACCTGAACAGCGACACGACCAAGGACAGCTCCGTCGGCATCCACAACATGCCACTTCTTCTGGTCCTGATTAATCTTCGGCAAATACGTTTTCATCCAATTTCGTTCTCGAAAGAGCCGGGACAATATCAAACAGCTTCCTTGAGTCAATAGTCATTTGCAGAAAATATTAATATGGCTACTGAGATGCTGCCTGTTGGTCAAAGTAATGCAGGGGATACTGCTTGGCTAAGCATCCGTAGTGTTTTTTCAAGGGCGCTATACCAGCCGTAGTGGTGAGGGTTCTTAGGCAACTTCAGGGTGCTGGACAAAGGGACTGAAATATTCTGTAATTCGGACTTGCATGCCCCTTGGGACCGCATGTAAGGTTCGCGTTCTTTTAACAGATTAAAAGTTAGAGTATATGTCGAAAATTTGCGAACTGACAGGCAAAGGTCCCATCAAAGGCAGCCATATCTGGCGCTCGGGTAAGGCTAAGAAGAGCGGCGGTATCGGTACCCACGTGACCGCAATCACCAAGCGCCGGTTCCTCCCGAACCTCCAACGCGTCAAAGCGGTGATCAATGGCGAAGTGCGTTATATCCGCGTGACGGCCAAGGCCCTCAAAGAGGGTTTGGTCACCAAGCCGGCCAAGCGCACCTGGAAGAAGCCCGCTGCGGTCTAAGCAGTCGGACATTCAATTTGCGAGGCGGAGAACTTTGTTCTCCGCCTTTTGCTTTTCCTAAAACTGGCTAAGGTCTCGAGGGGAGTCTCGCCCTTGTATCTTGCGCAAGTTCTGTCCGAGGGGAGAAGTTTTTGAAACAGATACATAGGCGGGACGTTCGTCACGACCGCCGGGGTGCGTGCGTTTGGCAGCTACGGAGTGTGGAATCGGGATTGTCGAACGGGTAGGAATGCGCCAAATTGAGACACCGGTTGGTTATTTATGCCTAAGGCGTCGAAATATTTGGTGGGTCAGTTGCTGCTGGATGGGGGCAACTTGAAGGGGTCGTATTTTCATCGTTCGGTGGTGCTCGTGTGTCAGCACGATGAGCAGGGGGCCTTTGGCCTGGTGCTGACAAGGCCGAGTGAGAGCAAGGTGGAGGATGTGATCGAATCTACCTTGCCGCCACGGCTGGAGTTTCTGCCGCTGCATATCGGCGGGCCGGTGCAGGCGAATGCGTTGTCTTACTTGCACACGGACGTCTATGTGCCGCATGCGAACGTGTTGCCGAACCTGAACTTGGGGCATTCGTTGGAGGGGTTGGTGGAGTTGGGTGAATCGTATTCCACGACGCAGAAGGTCCGGGTGTTCGCGGGGTATTCGGGGTGGAGTCCGGGGCAGTTGGAGGATGAGATGAAGCGGAAGAGCTGGGTGACGCATCCGGCGTCCTTGGAGCTGGTGTTCGAGACGCCGCCGCAGGAGTTGTGGCGGGCGATCATGCGGCAGAAGGGGTGGCAGGAACGGTTGCTGGCGGAGGGGCCGGAGGATCTGTCGTGGAATTGAGGGGTGTTTGGGCCCGGTGAGGAGGAGGTAAACGGGTGGTGAAAAATACCAGTTGATATTCTGCAACGGACGAACGAGTTTGCAGCAATCACACAAAATGCAAAGAAGTATCCTCGCATGTGCGTTGACTTTGATTCAGACGGCCGCTAGTCTCCGCACGAATTTCCAATAGACAAATTTAACGTACCGAGAGGCAAAGTCGTGGCAGTACGAGACGATTATCTGGTCGATACGCTGGTGGACATGGGCTGGTTGACCAACCAGCAAATCGAAACCTTGCGTGAAGAGTCTGAGCAGGCGGGCATCGGTATCGTTGATACCGCGCTGGCCAAAAGCTGGATCTCCACCCTCAATGTCACCCAGGCCAAAGCGGCCCAGTTCGGCGCGGAGGTGGTGGACTTGGCGGAAATCCGGGTCTCGGATGAAGCGATCGCTGCGGTTCCCCGTAACATCGCCAAGAAGTACAAGGTGATGCCGGTGGCGCTCAACCCCGGGGGCATCCGGTTGGCGGTTTCTGATCCTTCGGATCTCGATACGCTGGATTCGCTGCATCACATCCTGAAGCAGGAGATCGAAGTGTGCGTGGCCACGGATGAGGCGCTGGAAGCCGCCCTGAACAAGTATTATGGCGGTGGCTCTTCCGGTGAGGCGAACAAGATGATCATGGACATCACCGAGGGTACGGTGGACATGACGAGTTTCCAAAATGTGGCGGTGGGTGACGAGGATGGTGCTTCGGTGGATGCGGACGCGCCGATCATCAAGCTGGTGAACTCGATCATCGTCGAGGCGTTCAAGATGCGCGCCTCAGACATCCATCTGGAACCACTGGAGAAGCGTTTCCGGGTCCGTTACCGGGTGGACGGTGTCTTGCAGGAGATGAACAACCCCCCGAAACGTCTGCAAGCGGCCTTGATCAGCCGTTTGAAGATCCAGGCGGGAATGTCCATCGCGGAAAGACGCGTGCCGCAAGACGGTCGTATCCAGATGAATGTGGTGGGCAAGTCGATCGATTTGCGCGTGTCCTGTCTCCCCACGAACCATGGCGAAAGTATCGTCATGCGTATCTTGGACAAGACCGGTTTGAAGCTGGGCTTGGCGGAATTGGGCTTCCTTTCGGATGACCAGCAGACCTTCGAGCGCCTGATCGGTCTTCCGGACGGTATTCTGCTGGTAACGGGGCCGACGGGCTCCGGCAAAACGACTACGCTTTACTCCTGTCTAAACTACATCAACCGTCCTGACCGCAAGATCATCACGGTGGAAGACCCTGTTGAATACGTGCTGGCGGGCATCAACCAGGTGCAGGTGAGCGATCTGGTGGGTTTGACGTTTGCCGTGGCCTTGCGCTCGATGCTGCGTCAGGCGCCGAACGTGGTCATGCTGGGGGAAATTCGTGACATTGAAACGGCGTCCATCGCCATTAATGCGTCCCTGACGGGTCACTTGGTGTTCTCCACGCTGCACACGAATGATGCGCCGGGCGCAGTGACGCGTTTGATCGACATCGGGGTGAAGCCGTTCTTGGTGGCTTCTTCGACCCGCGCGATGATGGCGCAACGTCTGGTGCGTAAGATTTGCAAGAAGTGCGGCCAGCCGCATACGCCGTCGGACTCGGAGTACCGCACGCTGGGCATCGACCCGCGGACCGTGGGTGAGGTGAACTGCAAGAAGGGCAAAGGTTGCAATGAGTGCAACAAGGGCGGTTACCGCGGCCGTTTCGGCATCTTTGAGATCTTTTTGGTGGATGATGAAGTCCGGAAGCTCATCAATGACCGCGTGCCAACCACCGTCTTGCGAGCGCGTGCCCGTGAGATGGGCATGCGGACCCTGCGTGAGGACGGCGCCCGCAAGGTGCTCTCCGGCATGACCACCACGGAAGAAGTCATCCGCGCGACCGTGGGTGATGATGAACAGGTCACTTAAAGGTTTAGGCCGCGTATCGCCACGTGGCCGAATGATTTAGCAGCCAAATAAGATATGTCTTACGCGATGTCCGACTTGCTGACCCTGATGGTTAATGAAGGGGCAGCTGACTTGCATCTCCGGGTGAACATCCCGCCCTGCATCCGCCTGAACGGCACGCTGGAGCGGGTGGAGGGACCAGCCTTGAAACCGGAGGACACGGAGGAGCTGATGAACGCCATCGCTTCCGATGACTCCATCCAACAGGTGCGCGAGAAGGGCGGCGCGGACTTCGGTTTCGCCTTCGGTGAACTCGCGCGCTTCCGCTGTTCCATCTTCAAGGAGCGCGGCAACTTCGCGCTCGTGCTGCGCCAGATTCCCAGCAAGCTGCTGACCATCGACCAGATCGGTCTTTCCAAAGACCTTGTGAACACGCTGCTGAACAAGCCGCGTGGCATGATCCTGGTCACGGGCCCCACGGGTTCCGGCAAGTCCACCACGCTGGCCTCGATGATCAACATCCTCAATGAAACCCGTGATGAAGCGCACATCATCACGATCGAGGATCCGATCGAATTTTATCACAAGCACAAGAAGGCGGTCATCACCCAGCGTGAAGTGCACGTGGATGTGCCGTCCTTCGCCGAGGCTCTGCGCCGCGCTCTGCGTCAGGATCCGGATGTGATTCTGGTGGGTGAGTTGCGCGACTTGGAAACGATCGAGGCCGCTGTGACCGCCGCTGAGACGGGTCACTTGGTCTTCGGCACGTTGCACACGAACTCCGCCGCCAAGACGATCGATCGTATCGTGAACGCCTTCCCGACGAATGCGCAGGAAACGATCCGCATTCAGCTCTCCACGGTGTTGCAGGCGGTTATCGCCCAGATTTTGGTGTCCCGCTCCGACAAACCCGGTCGTGTGGCCATCCATGACATCATGATCAACACGCCGTCCATCTCGGCGCTGATCCGTGACAATAAAACCTTCCGTATCCCTTCCGACCAGCAGACCGGTGCCAAGTATGGCATGATCACGCTGGACGCCAATCTGCTGGATAAATACGAGCGCGGCTGGATCAAGAAGGACGAGGTCATCAACCGTTCCATCGACCCCGCCTCTTGCATCACTAAGATGCAGGAGATGGATCTGCGTCGCGCTGAATTGGAAGCGATCGCCGCCCGTTCGGGTAATAGTGCGCCGCAGCCGCCGCCGGTGCCCAAAAAATAATTTCAAGCCATGTCAGCCAACGTCAACAGCCCGTTACTCGCCCTCATCAAAGAGCAGGGCAATCTGGATGACCTCCAGTACGAAGAGGTCGTATCCGAGCACGCCCGGAGTGGTAAATCCATCAGCCAGATCCTGGCGGATTTCGGCATCATGCCGATGGACCAGCAGTTGCAGTTGCAGGCCTATCATTTGGGCACGGAAGTGTACAACGTGGAGGACTTGGAACCCACTCCCGAGCTGTTGAAGACGGTGCCGGCCACGACCGTGCGCATGTATCAATGCATCCCGGTCGAAGACTACGGCACGGGGGTGAAAGTGGCCATGTCGGACGCGCTCAATCCGCAGATGGTGGACGAACTGAGTTTTGTGGTGCGGCGTGAGGTGCAGGTGGTCATTGCGGATCCGAACCAGATCACCAAGTTCATCGAGAAGTATTACGGCGAGGAAGGCGAAAGTTTCAGCGACATCCTCAAGGAATTCGGGGAAGACACGAACCTGGAAAAGGAACTGGCCACCCTGGCTTCCGGTCAGGATGCGGCTGGCAGCATCGCCGAGATGGCGAACGAGGCGCCGATCGTCCGTTTCGTGAATCTCGTGCTGTATCAAGCGGTGCAAGACCGGGCGAGCGACATCCATTTCGAGCCGTTCGAGGACGAGTTCAAGATCCGCTATCGCGTGGACGGTGCGCTCTATGAGATGGCTCCACCGCCCAAGTATCTGGCGTTGCCCGTGATCTCCCGTCTGAAAGTCGTCGCCGGTCTGAACATCGCCGAGCGCCGCCTGCCGCAAGACGGTCGTATCTCGATGCGTTTGGGCGGCAAAGACATCGATTTGCGTGTTTCCAGCCTGCCTACGAAGTTCGGTGAATCCGTCGTGTTGCGCGTGTTGGACCGCGGTTCCGTGACGCTGGACATCAGGGCGCTCGGCTTTCCGGATTACATCAAGAACTACGTGCATGAGGCCATCCAGCAGCCGAACGGCATCTTCGTGGTGACGGGGCCCACCGGCTCCGGCAAGACGACCACGCTGTATGCCTGTCTGCGCGAGGTGAACACCATCGATTCCAAGCTCCTGACGGCGGAAGATCCCGTTGAGTATGACATCGAAGGTATCATGCAGGTGGCCGTGAATGAGGCCTTGGGCATGACCTTCGGCAAGGCGCTCAAATCCTTTTTGCGTCAGGATCCCGATGTGATCATGGTGGGTGAGATGCGCGATCTGGAAACATCCCAGATCGCCATTCAAGCCTCCCTTACCGGTCACTTGGTGTTGAGCACCTTGCATACGAACGACGCTCCTGGTGCCGTGACCCGTCTGGTGGACATGGGCGTGGAGCCCTTCCTGATCTCCTCCACGCTGCAAGGCGTACTGGCGCAACGGTTGGTCCGCACGATCTGCAAGAAATGCCGGGCTCCGTTTGAACCCACGGAAAACCAGCTCGCGCAGTTGAACCTTTCCCCCTACGACATCGGTGACAAGGTCTTCTACTATGGTCGTGGCTGCTCAAACTGCAACGACACCGGCTACCGTGGCCGTAAGGGTATCTATGAACTTTTGATCGTTTCCGATCCCATCCGGAACCTGATCAACGAACGGGCGCCTTCCGTGGTGATGCGGCAAAAGGCAGTGGAGCTGGGCATGGCCACCTTGCGCGATGACGGCCTGCGCGGTATCTTTGATGGCGAAACCACGATTGAAGAAGTGCTGAAATACACCTAACGAACCCGTCCTATGCCCAAATATAACTATGTAGCGATGGATCAGAAGGGGAAGGAGACCAAGGGAACTTTGGAGGTCGCCAACCAGAGTGAGGCCATTGGTCGCCTTAAGGAAATGGGTTATTTCCCTACCAAGGTGGTGGAAGCCGACAAGGTCAAGGAAAAGGACGCCAAGAAAGCCGCCCCAGCCCCGGGAGCCAAGAAAAAGGGTGGTGGTTTCAACATCAATATCGGTTTCAAGGGCGGTGCGGTCAAAAGCAAGGTGCTCACGACCTTCACCCGCCAGCTCGCCACGCTGGTAGACGCCGGTCTGCCGCTCTTGCGCGGTATGCGCGTGCTGGAGAAACAGGAGCGGGATCGCCGTCTCAAGGGCATCATCAATGAACTCGCCATCTCGATCGAAGGCGGTTCCACCTTTTCCGAGAGTCTGGCCCAGCATCCCAAGACCTTTAACCGCCTCTATGTGAACATGGTGAAGGCCGGTGAGCTGGGCGGTGTGCTGGAAGTCGTGCTCAACCGTCTGGCCGAGTTCATGGAAAAGGCCCAGAAGATCAAGGGCAAGGTCATCGCGGCCATGTTCTATCCCGTGGCCGTCATGGTGGTGGCCGTCGGCATCCTGGCCCTGCTGATGATCGTCGTCGTACCGAAGTTCGAGGCGATCTTCAAAGACATGTTGGAGGGCGAAGCGCTGCCTGCCTTTACCCGGCTCGTCTTGGGCATCAGTAATACGATCAAGAACAACCTCCTCGGCACCGTCATCGCCATCTTCTGTTTGGGCGTGGCGTTCAAGCTCTTTGCCATCACCAAGTTCGGCCGTCGCACGGTGGACAAGGTGAAGCTGAAGATCCCGGGACTCGGCCCCGTGGTGTCCAAGGTGGCCATCGCCCGCTTCACGCGTACGCTCGGTACGCTGGTGAGCAGCGGTGTGCCGATCTTGCAGGCGCTGACCATTGTGCGTGAGACGTCCGGCAACGTCGTGGTTGCCGATGCCGTGAATGCGATTCATGAGAGCGTGAAAGAGGGTGAGACCATCACCCAGCCGCTGGAAGCCTGCGGTGTGTTCCCGCCCATCGTGATCAGTATGGTGGACGTCGGTGAGCAGACCGGTGCCTTGCCGGAAATGTTGATGAAGATCGCCGACAACTACGATGAAGAGGTGGACAACGCGGTATCCGCGATGACCTCCTTGCTGGAGCCGATCATGATCGTGTTCCTGGCCGTCATCGTCGGCAGTATCGTTATCGCGCTGTTCATGCCGCTCATCGTGCTGATGGACAAGGTCGGCGACGCTGGCAAGGGCAACAACTAGCCGGTGGCGGCCCGTGAAAAATTAGTGGCAAAAGTTTTTAAAAAACTTTGACAAAGGGCCGGACGCTCACTAGCGTTCCGGCCTCTGGTTTGGGGTCCTATCAGACACTTGGTGTAGGACAGGACTGCAAGCTGGAATGGTCGTCCGAAGCCTCTTGATGGGGCGTTAGCTCATCTGGTAGAGCGCGACAATGGCATTGTTGAGGTGGCAGGTTCAAGTCCTGTACGCTCCACCAAGAGGCTTCGGATACGAAAGCGGTCTGCCAGTTTTTCCACTTCCATATCCCGATCCCATCAACGGTATTTTCCATTTACCGTAACAACACCCAAGACGACCTTCCAAGACACATGAAGGCCTGCGGCAACGGGGGCCGCGCGAGTCCCTTGAGTTATGATTCAAGGTCCTGAACGCTAAATGAGGCTTAAGGCTTGGTTACCTTTGCCACCTTCTTGTGGTAGGGGGAGGAAAGGTTGAAGTAGATGCCGCAGAGAGGGCGTTCTTCATCCGTCTGGCTGAGAATGATAGTCACCTGCTTGTCCAGCGCGATGCCGTGACGCAGGCCCGGAGCGCGGTTGATATAGGCTTTGACGGCCTTGTCCATCAGGGACTTCAAGGACGATTCACAGTCCTCCGGCGTCTTGTCGATGCAGATGATATACTTGTCGTAATTCCGCAACGCTTCCGCGATCTCGCGCTTGAATGTCTCAACCGTCAAATCCATACCCAATTAATACGCCCGTATGGATGAAATTCAATGATTGAACGCCGGATAACCCGAATATCCGTCAATCTAGGGAGGCAACCGGCCGGGTGTAGGTCCGTTCGCCAAAGATGGCGGTGCCCACGCGGACGAGCGTAGAGCCTTCCTCAATGGCCACCTCAAAATCACCGCTCATGCCCATGCTCAGGACGGGCAGGGGAGCGCCGAGTTGTTGCTCGCACTGCTCCTTGAGCTGGCGCAGCTTGCGGAAAAAAGGCCGCACGCGCTCCACATCCTGAACGTAGGGCGCGATAGTCATCAGGCCGTGCAGTTCCAGCCGCTTGAGAGAGTTCAATTGCTCCAGCTCGGCCAGCACGGATTCCGGGCCATAGCCAAACTTGCTGGATTCACCGGCCACATTCACTTCCAGCAGGATGGGCAAAGTCTTCGTGGATTGTTCGGCCCGTTTGTTCAATTCTTGTGCCAGGCTGAGGCTGTCCACGCTTTGGATCAATTCGAACAATTGCACGGCATCCTTGGCCTTGTTGCTCTGCAAATGACCGATCATCTGCCAGTGCAACTTGCCGGGGCATTGGGGAATCTTGATCTTGGCCTCTTGGATTTTGCTTTCCCCGAACAACGTCAAACCCGTATCAGCCACGGCCCGGATGGCTTCCGGCGGATGCCCCTTGCTCACGGCCATGAGCTGCACCGTACGCGGATCACGCCCTGCGCGTTCGCAGGCGGCAGTGATACGGCGTTGAATCGCTTCGACGTTGGCTGCCAAATCCATGGGATGAATTAATCATCATTCCGGGGAGGCACCAAGGGACATTTTGCGGTTTGCCTCAGTTAGCTTTCGCGGTTTCAATCCTCGCATGGCAAAGAACTACTGGCTGGCGAAGTCGGAGCCCGAGGCTTATTCGTGGAATGATCTGGTGAAAGATGGAAAAACCACCTGGACGGGCGTACGCAATTTTCAGGCCCGCAATAATCTCCGCGCGATGAAGACGGGCGATCTCGTCCTGTTCTACCACAGTGTCACGGATAAACAGGTGGTAGGCATCGCCAAGGTGGCGAAAGAATTTTATCCCGACCCCACAGCGGATGAAGGTGACTGGTCCGTGGTAGATCTGGTGCCGCACAAGCCGTTGAAGACCTTCGTCACCTTGGATCAGATCAAGGCGGATGCTGTGCTGAAGGACATGCCCTTGGTCCGTCAGTCGCGGCTGTCCGTGACTCCATTGACGGAAGCGCAGTTCAAACATCTGCTGGAGTTGGCCGGGACCAAGGCGTAATCTCACCTTTGTGGAGTGGCTGATCCATAATTGGTTTTGGCTTTTGTTGGCGCTGATCTTGGTGACGTTCAGCATCGCGATAACGCGAAACGCGGAGACCGAACGCTATCGGCTTCGGCTGATAGTTTCGATGTTGATCCTGGAGGGCTGGTTTTACATGGCCACGCAGGCGCGATCTTTAGTAGAGCTTTTGCTGATTGGCATCATGGGAGTTGTGCTCATGCGCGTGTGCATGCCGGCACTCAGCCATATCCTGGCGCAGAAGATGGCGGACAAGGCGACGGACGCCATGTTCGGTGAGCGGGAACCCGCACCCCCGTCCTTGGAGCGAGGAGTAGTCCGGGGACTGCGCAAGCAACGGCGTCAGGAGGATGCCATCAAGCATCTGGAGACCGTGCTGGAAGCCAAACCGGATGATTTTGAAAGCCGCTTCACCTTGGCCTGCATCTACGCCGAAGATCTGTTTGATCTGCCCGCGGCAGAACGTGAGATGAAAAGGATTTTGACCGTCAGGACCATCAGCCCTTCCGTCCAGGCGATGGCGAAACAACGGCTTGAGCTCTGGCGGGCTGCTTATCAGAACGGAAGTGAACAAGCCCGGTTGATATTACAGAAACAAGACCCGCCGCATGAAGCCTATGCGGCGGCGAACAAACCGCCGCCCGTGCCGCAGGTGGAAGCGCAAGAGAAGCCGGACAAGATCGTGCCCGAGCCGGTCCGTGAGATCATCCTCAACTATCAAGCGGTGGAAGACTTGTGCCAGGCGGGGAATTACGGATCAGCCGTCACCATGATCGATCAGATCATCGAGATGAAGCCGGATGACTTGAAAGCGTGGGCCATCAAGGCGAGGATCTACGTGCAATTCCTCAAACAACCTGCGCTGGCCGACAAAGCCTTGCGCCGGCTCACCGCGGCGGAAGATTTCGATCCCGAACAGGCGGAGGCGATAGCGCGTTTGGCGGATGCCTTTGCCGCCACGAAGGAAGACGGAGTGAAGGCCAGACGCCTCTGGCGGATGCTGACGGAGGCACCATCAGTACCCGTCGAGCATAAGGTGGTGATTCTGGCGCGACTCCGGAAATGGGAAGCGGCCATGGCCAGCTAAGCGTCTGCCAGCGGCCATTTCTTCAGCTTGTCTCCGGCTTTGCGCAATAGCGCTTTCGTATCGCCATAGGAATGGCCCCGCTTGAAGCTGATAGAGCAGCGTTATTTCAACGTCTTCTTCAACCAGTCGATCATCTCTTGCTGGTAATTCGATCCCAGCTTCTGCCACCCGCCCATGCCATGGATGCCGTTCTCGATGGTGATGAAATCGCACGTGTTCCCGAGCGCCTTCATCTGTGCCTGAAACTTCACCGATTGCACGTAAGGAACTTGCTCGTCTTTCGTCCCATGGATGAGCAGATAGGGCGGCATGCCTTTGTGAAGATAGGTGGTCGACGAAGCGTTCTTCAAAACTTTGCGAGCGTCTTCATTCAATTCTTTCAATCCGAACAGAGCTTCCAAGGACGGCCCCAGCGCTTTGCGGCTTTCTGCATGTAACGCCAGATCATGCGGGGCGTAATAGGGGACTACTGCCGCCACCGCCGTGTCACTCTTCGCCTTCGCGCCGACATAGGACACGATATGCCCACCAGCAGATTCACCAATGATCGCGATGCGTTTCGGATCCACCTTGAATTCCTTCGCGTGCGCCTTCACCCAGCGGATGGCGGCTTCGGTGTCTTCAATGCAGGCGGGGAACTTGTTCGTCGGTGCGAGCCGGTAATTGATGGTGAACCACGTGAAGCCCGCTTTGCTCAACGGCTCGAACAACGGCTTGATGTAAGTTGTCTTGTCGCCGCGCATCCATCCACCGCCATGCACCAGAATGCAAGTGGGGAACGGGCCGTCTCCTTCTGGAACGTAAGCATCAAGGGTAAGGCTGACATCGCCGACCTTGGCAAACTCGATATCCGTCTTGAGATCCGCGAACGCAGTCGTGGCACAAAGCAGCAACAGGCAAAGGAGGTAGCGCATGAGCGTGACTGTAGCGGAATCAGCAACGCCCGTAAACCATCACGATACGATGAATCTCCTGTGATTAATTGCGAGGAGCGGGCGGCTGGCCTTCCGGCCGGAACTGGCCATCGCCTTGGGCGCGTGGTTGTCCCATGCCCATCGGCCGCAGTTCATCCGGCGTCAAACGGCCGTTGCCATCGCGGTCCAGGGTTTTCAAAGCGGCTGAGGCTTGGGCGATCTCAGAGGCGTTGAGAGCACCGTCATTGTCAGCATCCAATGCCGTCATCACCGGATGGGGTTGCGGGCGGAAGTTTTGGAAATTTTCATTCCCATTATTCGGCCGCATACGATTGGCACTGGGCGTGCCGGGACGTGGCTCGCCGGAGGTGACTATCACCAGACCACCATCCTTCGCGGCTACGGCACCGGGATCAGCCCCCATAAGCGCCGGGCTTTTGATGAGCTTCCAAGCTTGCCCATCCGTGCTGGTAGCGAGCCAGATGTTGCCTGCTCGTTGGCCGGGCGTAAGCGGAAGATCAAAAGGCTGACCGGTGCCAATGAAAGTGATGACTTTTCCATCGGATAGCGCATTGCCCAGCCAGCGGCGGCGACCGTCGATTTTCAAGTCCGGCTGGCGCGTGAAGTTCAAGCCATCCTTGCTGGTGGCGTGGTAACCCAAGCCTTCCTCACCGGTCATTTGTGGCGGGCCATTGCGATTGTCTTCCTCACGTTTTTCTGACGCACCGTTATCGGGGGAAAAGAGATGGAATACCCCGTTATGCAAGGCCACCGCGCAATCGATCACCGGACGGCCTTCCACGGCAAAACGTGCGCCAGGCTCAAACGTGTAATCAATGCCGTTCGTGGAAACGGCCGAATAGATGCCGGGAGTGTTTTCATCGAAGCGACGACCCTGCATAGAGGTGAAGTAGATGCGCATACGGCCATCCGGGAGCAGCACCAGCGTGGGATCGAAGGGGAAGCGCATGCCTTCCGGCATACCGCTGACGGTAATCACTTCAGGGGTGGTCCAGTTACGCCCCTCATCGGCGGAGAAGTGGACGGCGACTTTGTCGAAGTTGGCGCGGTCGTTCTCCGGAAAATACTGGCGGGCAGCGATGAGACGACCATCTTTCATCCGTGCAACTGTCGGGACGCCAGCACGATCAAAACTGGCCGTCTTTTCGGCCTTACCACTGGCATCGATGCGATAGACGATGACATCTGCGTCCCAAGGACCTGCTGCGCTAGGAGGTGGTTGGCCGGGACCAGGATTGGGGCCATCAGCGCCGAGGGCTCCATGGAGGAAGAGCAGGGTGATAAGGCAAGACAAAGGGCGCGTGCTAGTGGCGGTCATGGAGATGTTACGAATGGGGTGGGGATTTGGTTCGGAGATTTTTAGTGGCGGCGCTATTTAAGGTAGCGCAGGTTGGCAACCTGCTGTGTCGCCGACTGGCAGTCGGCTGGTGGCATGGCTATTTCACAGCTCGCAGATTGTCAATCTGCGCTACAGCCCTGCGTGCTTTGCGGTTGCTTTCCTGTCGCGAGGGTTTACCAATGCGGCGCATGAAATTTGTGGTGGAACATATCGGAGTGCCGTCGCAGTCACCCACAGTGTTGCAGGAATGGTACGTGCGCGTGCTGGGCGCGGAGATCGTCTGGCAGGACGTCGCCGTACCGCTGTATTTCGTGAAGCTGTCGGGCGGACTGGTGTTGGAGATCGGGCCCTGCAAACGGGTGGTGGCGGATGTGGGTGACAATTCAGTGGCAGGCATCCGGCATTTCGCTTTGCAGGTGGAGTCCATCGAAGTGGCGAAGAAGGAGTTGGAAGCCCGTGGCGTGGTGTTCACGGAACCGGTGAAGCCAGCGGGTGGTGGCGGGAGCGTTTTGTTCTTCAAGGATGCGGAGGGGAACTTGCTGCACTTCGTTGAGCGTCCGGCTGGATCTGTTTTCAAAAAGTAACCGCAGATTAACGCAGATAGGCGCAGATTTGTGTTAAGGACATGGACGTCTAATCTATGTGCATCAGTGGTTGAGATATTAAGTCGTATATGATGAAGCCTTTTTCGGCGGTGATTTTTGATATGGATGGCGTGATCGTGGACAGTGAGCCACGGCATGAGCAGGCGTTTTTGGAGATCTTCGACCGTCTGGGTTACGGTCAGACGCACGGAATCCATATTCCGGATTACATCGGACGCTCGGACAAAGCGGTGTGGCTGGACTTCATCGCCACACACAAGCCAGCGCACACGTATGAAGACCTGACAGCGATGAAGCAGAATCGCTTTCTGGAAATCTTGCGCGCGGAGCAGCCGATATTTGATGGCTTGCCGGAGTTAGTGGTTAAACTGGCGGCGAAATATCCGTTAGCAGTGGCTTCGGGCTCGTTGCATCCGGTGATCGATGAGGTGCTGGTGATCAAGAATCTGCGGTCGTATTTCTCGGCGGTGGTGAGCAGTCAAGATGTGGCGAAGGGCAAGCCGGCACCGGATATCTTCTTGCGTGCGGCAGACCTCATCGGCAAGAAGCCGGAAGAGTGCGTAGTGATCGAGGATTCGGTGGCGGGCGTGGAAGCGGGGCGGGCAGCGGGGATGCAGGTGATCGCCATCACGAATTCGTTTAAGGCGGAGAAGTTGGGGCGGGCGGATCATATCGTGAAGAATTACGAAGAGATTGAGCGTCTGTTAGGGGTTCTGTAAGGGGAGCAGCGAACATCCGCTATCCTTGGATAGCTTAAAATTATTCTTTTCAGTTTGGGCCGGTTGTCGTTTAGTCGCGGCTCTGATTTAGTGAGAATTTTGTGACTATGAAAATTGTGCTGGCATACTCGGGCGGCCTCGATACTTCGGTGCTGCTCTCGTGGATCAAAGATACCTATGACGCCGAGATGATCGCGTTCTGCGCCAACGTGGGGCAGGACGACGAGCTGAAGGGTCTCGAAAAGAAGGCGAAGAAGACGGGCGCATCGAAGATTTACATCGATGACCTGCAGGACGAGTTCGCCAGCGATTTCATCTACCCCATCATCCGTGCGGGGGCGATCTATGAGGGACAATATTTCCTCGGTACATCGATCGCGCGTCCGCTGATCGCCAAGCGCATGGTGGAGATCGCCCAGGCGGAAGGCGCCACGGCCATCGCTCACGGCGCCACAGGCAAGGGCAATGACCAGGTGCGTTTTGAACTTACCGCAGCCGCACTCGCTCCGGATCTCGACATCATCGCTCCTTGGCGTGATGAACGGTTCCGCAAGGAATTCCCCGGTCGCGCGGAGATGATCGCGTATTGCGAGAAGAAGGGCATTCCCGTGCAGGCTTCCGCGAAGAAGCCGTACTCGATGGATCGCAACCTCCTGCACATCTCGTATGAGGCGGGCATCTTGGAAGATCCTTGGTACGATTCCTTCGACCTGAAGAATCGCGAGTATTTCACCACGCTCTCCGTGTTGCCAGAAGATGCGCCGGACAAGGCGGAATACGTGGAACTGGAATACGTGAAGGGTGATTGCGTGGCGGTGAACGGCAAGAAACTGACGCCGCTGCAAGTGATGCGGACGCTGAACAAGATCGGTGGCAAACATGGCGTCGGTCGTGTGGACATGGTGGAGAACCGCTTTGTGGGCATGAAGAGCCGCGGTGTCTATGAGACGCCCGGTGGCGCGATCCTGATTTTTGGCCATCGCCAGATGGAGAGCCTCACGATGGATCGTGAAGTCATGCATCAGCGCGATTCGTTCATCCCGAAATATGCTTCGCTCGTTTACAACGGCTTCTGGTATGCGCCGGAGCGGTTGGCGTTGCAGGCGTATGTGGAAGAGAGCCAGAAAAACGTGACGGGCACGGTGCGGGTGAAGCTCTACAAGGGCGGCATGTATGCAGCGGGCCGGAAGTCCCCGGTAAGCCTCTACAACCCGCACATCGCCACGATGGAAGCGGACCCGACGAAGGCCTACAACCAGGACGACGCGACAGGCTTCATCCGCCTGAACGGTCTGCGCCTGAAGGTGGCGGCCAAGGTGCACGGCGTGAAGAAGGGCAAGAAGAAGTAAATCGCCTGACAAGAATTCAAAACCCGGATGGCGAAAGCTGTCCGGGTTTCTTTTTTAATGACGAAGGACGAAGGAATGTAGCTGCCACCGATGAAGAGGCGTGAATCAGCCCTTCCCGTGCGCGTCATTTTTACTTATCGTCGTCCCATGATTCCTCAAGCACGCATGCGCCTGCTGGCTTTCCTGAGCCTTTGGCTGATGGCTGGGATTATCTTCGCAGCCGCTTCTAAAGCGGAACAGCCGAACATCATCTATATCATGGCGGATGATTTGGGCTATGGCGATCTGGGCTGCTACGGCCAGCAGAAGATCAAGACGCCGAACATCGACAAGCTGGCGAAGGAGGGGATGCGCTTCACCCAGTTTTATGCGGGAGCACCGGTCTGTGCGCCTTCACGGTGCGTTTTGATGACGGGCAAGCATACGGGCCATGGCCGGGTGCGGGGTAATTCCGGAAAGGAGAATCCCATGCCGCAAACCATCCGCACGGAAGATGTGACAGTGGCGGAGGTGTTGAAGGGGGCAGGCTATACGACGGGCTTGATCGGCAAATGGGGCTTGAGCGAGGAGAACTCCATCGGTCATCCGAACAAGAAGGGGTTCGATTATTTCTTCGGCTACCTGAATCAAGGGCACGCGCACAATTACTATCCCGAGTTTTTGATCCGCAATGAATCTCGCGTGTATCTGGAGAACATCGTGCCGGGTGAAGGCGATTACGGGCAGGGCTGGGCGACGGTGCGCAAGCAATACAGTCATGACCTGATGGCGGAAGATGCTCTGACTTGGATTGATACGAACAAAGACAAGCCGTTCTTCCTTTATCTGGCGTTCACTTTGCCGCACGCGAATAATGAAGGCACACGCGGCACGGGCAATGGGCAGGAGGTGCCGGATAACGGCATCTATGAAGGCAAGGACTGGACGGCACCGAACAAGGGGCAGGCCGCGATGGTCACGCGGCTGGATCGTGACGTGGGCCGGGTGATGGACAAGCTCAAGAAGCTGGGGCTGGACAAGAAGACGCTCGTGATTTTCACCTCGGATAATGGCAATCACAAGGAAGGCGGCAATGATCCGGAATATTTCAATGCCAACGGACCGGCGCGGGGTATGAAACGGGATATGTATGAGGGAGGCATCCGCGTGCCGTTCATCGTACGTTGGCCGGGGAAGATCAAAACAGGCGTGACCAGCCAGCATGTCGGTTACTTCGGCGATTTTATGGCGACAGTTGCGGATCTGAGCGGAGGCAAAATGCCGGAGGGATTGGACAGCATCAGCTTTGTGCCGACGTTATTGGGCAAGACGCAGGAGCAGAAGCAGCATGAGTATCTGTACTGGGAATTTTATGAGCAGGGCGGCAAGACGGCGATGCGCGCGGGTGACTGGAAGGCCGTGCGTTTGGGCTTTGGCGATGGGGTGTCGGTTGAGTTGTATGACTTGAGCAAAGACATCGGAGAAGAGAACAACGTGGCGGATAAAAATCCTGAGGTGGTGACGAAAATGAAAGAACTGCTCGCCAAGGCGCATGTGGATTCGCCCGATTGGAAAATCCCCGTGAAGCAGGCTGGCGGCGCTGGCCAAGGAAAGAAGAAAGCGAAACAGTAACACTTATGCCCATTCATTTGCCTCCTCATTCGCGTCGACGCTTTCTGGCCGGTTTGGCTTGCGGCATCGCAGCAGTTCACAGTGCTGTTCAGTTGTCTGCTGCAGAAGCCGAGGCGGAGCAGTGGCTTCTATTCTCCGATCCACACGTGGCGGCGGACAAGGCCACGGTAGCGCGCGGTGTGAACATGACGGAGAATTTGGAGCGCGCCGTCAAAGTGGCGTTGGCCAAAGGCAAAGGGGCGAAGGGCGTATTTGTGAATGGCGATTGTGCCTATAACACAGGTGAAGCGGCGGATTACGCGACGTTCACGCAGTTGATCGACCCGCTGCGTCAGGCGGGGTTGCCGGTGCATATCACGCTGGGTAATCACGATCACCGCGAGAATATCCGCAAGGGATTGAAAGAGGCGGGTGAGCAGAAGGCGGTGGTGACGGATAAACAGGTGAGCATCGTATCAGGCAAGGCAGCGAACTGGTTTTTGTTGGATACATTGGACGTGGTGAACAAGACGCCGGGTCTTTTGGGCGAAGCGCAGTTGACCTGGCTGGCGAAAGAACTCGATTCGCAGAAGGACAAACCGGCCATCGTGATGATGCATCACAATCCGGATCTGAAAGAGAAGCCATCGGGACTGACGGACACGGCGAAGCTTTGGGAGGTGCTGGCACCGCGTAAACACGTGAAGGCGCTTTTCTACGGACATTCCCATACGTGGAAGGTGGAGCAGCACGAAAGCGGGGTGCATCAGATCAATTTGCCGGCAGTGGGGTATGTCTTCAGCCCGACGATGACCAATGGATGGGTGGAGGTGGCGGTGAAAGCCAAGCAGATGACGGTACGCTTGAACGCCTTCAATGAAGCGTTCGCGGATAATGGCAAGGACAAGGTGCTGGTCTGGCGCGGTTAAGAAATATTTTTATGAACAAGACTACTTCACGACGGCACTTTCTCCGGACCGCATCGGCCTATGCCATTGGGTTCGCAGGGTTGCAGATGTTTGCGACGGGCTGCAGCACAGCATCCAAGGCTTCGGCCAAAAAGGTGGGGTATGGGAAGCTGCTGCCGGATCCGGACAAGATTCTCGACCTGCCGAAAGGGTTTAAATATTCGATCGTTTCGCGAACGGGCGATCCGATGGCGGATGGCTTGCTGGTGCCTTCAGCACCGGATGGCATGGCGACGTTCGCGGGGCCAAATGGGTTGACGATTCTCATCCGTAATCATGAGGTGGGCACGACGTCAGGCGGTGTCAGCGGCGCTTTTGGCAAGGACTTCAAACTGCGCAGCAAGTTGAAGGATGAGCAGTTTTATGATGCGGGTCGCAAAGGCAAGCCGTGTCAGGGCGGGACAAGCACGGTGGTCTTCAATACGCGCACGCAAGCGGTGGTGCGCCAGTATCTGAGCCTGGCGGGGACGATACGCAATTGTGCCGGCGGACCGACGCCATGGAACTCTTGGGTGACTTGCGAGGAGACGATGGAGCTGGCCGGTCAGGATCTGGACAAGAATCATGGGTTTAATTTCGAGGTGCCCGCTTCGGCTACGCCGATGCTGGCGGATCCGGTGCCGCTGAAAGCGATGGGGCGATTCAATCACGAGGCGATCGCGGTGGATCCTAAATCGGGCATCGTGTATGAGACGGAGGACCGGCCGGATAGTTTGATCTATCGGTTTATCCCCAACGAAGCGGGCAAGCTGGCGAAGGGCGGCAAGTTGCAGGCGCTGATGTTTGTGGAACAGAAGAGCATTGATACGCGCAATTGGAAGACCGCGACGGTCGCTCCGGGGAAGCGTTTCGCGGTGAGCTGGGTGGACATCGAGAATGTAGATGGGCGGGCGGATGACCTGCGCTATCGCGGGTTCACGGCTGGGGCGGCGCGTTTCGCGCGCGGTGAAGGCATGTGGTATGGGAATGGGGAGATCTATTTTGCCTGCACGAGTGGTGGGAAGAATCAGAAAGGGCAGATCTGGCGTTATCGTCCAAGTCCGTATGAGGGCAGCAATCGGGAAAAAGAGGCGCCGGGTGAGGTGGAGCTGTTCATCGAGCCGAACGATGATGCGCTGGTGGATAACGCGGATAACCTGACGGTGTCACCGTGGGGCGATCTGGTGATCTGTGAGGATGGGAAAGCGGACCAGTTCCTGGTCGGAGTGACGCCGCAGGGTGAGATTTACAAGCTGGGACATAACCCTTACACGACCTCTGAATTCGCTGGAGTGACGTTCTCGCCGGATGGCTCCACGCTGTTTGTGAACATCCAGAAAGCGGGGATGACGCTCGCGATCACGGGGCCGTGGAAGAAGGCGACTGTTTAAGCAGTCACTTCTTTTTCTTGGCCGCAGGAACTGGCGTGACTTTCTTTTGAATGGTCACTTCACCGTGGTTCGACTGCGGTTGGCCGGGAGTGCTGCGGCCTTCGGCGACGTATTTTTCCAGCAGCTTTGTCAGCTTGGCGACGACTTCGGGATGCTCCGCATGCACGTTCTTTTGTTCACCGATGTCGCTGGTGAGATTGTAGAGCTGGATGGGTGGTAAACCGGTGGCGTCATCGCGATTGGGGCGGGGAGCGCTCCAGCCGCCGGAATCGGGAGTGAGGCAGAGTTTCCATTCGCCCTGGCGGATGGCGAAGGAGCCGTTTATGGAATGATGCACGGTGGCTTCACGCACCGCTTTCTTGGTTTGGCCGGTGAGGGCCGGGAGCAGGCTGACGCTATCCTCAGCGGCGTTGGCGGGAAGCTTCTGCTTCAGGATGTCAGCAGTCGTGGCGAAGAGATCGGTAAGGCAGACGGTGTGATCGTAGGTGCTGCCCGCTTTCACCTGGGCGGGCCAGCGGACGATGAAGGGGATGTGGTGACCGCCTTCGAAGATGTCCGCCTTGTTGCCACGAAAGACGTGGCTGGGATTATGACCTTTCGCCAACAGATCGGGGAAATCCGCGCTTGGTGAGCAGCCGTTATCACTGGTGAAGATGAGCAGAGTGTTTTCGGTCAGGCCGTTTTTCTCGAGCGCTTCCATCACCTGGCCGAGAGCCCAGTCGTTTTGCAGGACGAAATCGGCGTAAGCGTTCAGGCCGCTTTTGCCCTGCCATTCTTTTGTGGGCAAGATGGGTGTGTGCGGCGAGGCGAGGGGCAGGTAGAGGAAGAAGGGTTTGCCATCCTTCGCGGCCTTGGCTTGTTGGGTGATGTAGCTGCTGGCTTTCTTGGCCAGATCAGGAAGGACGTTCATGGCGTCGAAGTCAGGTGCGGTCGGGCCTTTGCGAGTGGTGGCACCGCCTTCTTTGCCGAGGAACATGGCGTATTGTTTGTCCTCCGTGGGATTGACGGTCACTTGGTTGTTCTCAATGTAGGCGTAGGGAACCATGTCGAGCGAGGCGCTGATGCCGAAGTAATAATCAAAGCCCACGCTGTTCGGGCCGTTCTTGATGGGCTGGGTAAAATCGACGTTCCAGACCTGATCGGGTTTTTCGATGGCGAGTTCGGTGACTTCTTTGCCGGGCTTGATGACCCAGTCCATGCCGAGATGCCATTTGCCGATGCAGGCGGTGGTGTAGCCTTGGGACTTCAGGAAGGAGGCAACGGTGGTGCGTTCTGGTTCGATAAGACGCGGGCTGAGGCCGCCGAGCACGCCGTTCTTGAGCTTGGAGCGCCAGGCGTAACGGCCGGTGATGACGCCATAGCGCGTAGGTGTGCAGACGGCAGAACCGGAATGAGCATCGGTGAAGATCATGCCCTCGCGGGCGAGACGGTCAGCGTGAGGCGTCTTGATCTTGCTCTGCGGATTCAAGCAGGAGAGATCGCCGTAGCCGAGGTCATCGCTGAGAATGTAGATGATATTGGGCTTGGCGGATGTGGCGGCGTGGCTCGTGAAGGAGCAGAGCAATGCGACCAGCGCGAAAAGAAAAGTCAGGCGTTTCATGGCTTTGCGGTGAATGGACAGAGGGTAAGACGGTGGGAGGGGGAGGAAAGGTTAAAAGTGTGTGCGTGAATTTCTTCTGATGCTTTTCTTCTGAGATCAGTTTGCTAAGGTTTGTGCATGCGCTCCCTTGCACTCTTCAGTTTTCTTTGTGTGGTCACATGCACGCAAGCGGTGGAGGTCACGCACGGGCCGATGCTGGGACACGTGACGAGTGAGAGCATCCGGGTGTGGGCGCGGACGGCGAAACCGGGGACATTCACGGTGCGATATGGCTTGTCGGCGGAGGCATTGAATGAAACGTCAGCGCCTGCGGTGACGTCGTGGACGCAGGATTGTGCGGCCGCGTTGGAACTGAAGGGATTGCAGGCGGGAGCGAAGTATTATTGCGAGGTATTGGGCGAGGGAGAGACAGCGGGGCCGAAAGGTTCGTTTAAGACGTTGCCGGCGGCGAGCCAGTATCAGAACGCGGAGCATAATCCGCGCGGGTTGTTCAATTTCCGATTCGAGTTCGGTTCGTGTGCGAATCAGAATCCGGCAAACGGCATCGGCTACAGCATGCCGCTCTATACGACGATGAACCGGCAGGTGCGGGACAAGGTTCACTTCGCGATCATGAACGGGGACTGGCTGTATGAGGAGGAGCGGAATTTTCCAGTGGAGAGCTGGCGTCAGCGAGCGGGGCTGGCGGTGAACCAGTTACCCGAAGTGGTGAAGCTGGCTCCTAGCATTGTGGGTGTGTGGGAGAATTATAAGGTTTATCTGAGCCGGCCGAAGAACTTGGCGGAGTGGCATCGGCATGTGCCGTCTTATTTCACGTTTGATGACCATGAATTGATCAATGACATCCGGGGCTCGGGCACGACGGGGTTTCGCGAGAGACGAGCGGTGTTTCGTGACATCGGGGTGGAGGCGTGGAATCACTATCTGGGTTGGGCGAACCCGGTGGAGACGTCGCAGAAGATCCATTTCGGACGCGCGAATCTGAAGAAGGGCAGCGACGTGCTGGTGGATGCGAACGCGGATTTCACGAAGGTGGATATGAAGCAGGCGGCGAATCTACATGTGCACTGGGGCACGCCGACGGCGGGTGATCCGGATTTCGCGCTGGACGACAAGCCGGGCGATCCGAATGCGGGCGTGTTCGAGGTGGTGGAGGTGCTGGACAAGAACCGGCTGCGGATCAAGTCAGCGGCGTATGCGGATGGTACGCCAGCATATTCCATCGGGCGGCGGTCGTATGGGAAGTTCCGCGTGGGGAATTGCGAGTATTACATCCTGGACTGCAAGACGCACCGGCAGATGCATGATGCGGCGAATCCGGCGAAGCCCGATGTGTCCATGCTGGGCGTGGAGCAGCGGGATTGGTTGCTCAATTCGATGAAGGCGAGTGATGCGGATTTCTTTTTCATCGTGTCGTCGGTGAACTTTACGATCCCGCACAGTGGTGCGGGTGGAGTGGAGTTCGCGGCGGGGAAGGATGAGGCATGGACGTCGATGCTGTATGAGCGGGAGATGCTCATCCGGGCGTGGGAAGCTAAGGGCAAGCCGGTGTTCGTGCTCACGGCGGATCTGCACAACAGCTTTGCGGTGAAGATCACGGATAATATCTGGGAGTTTGGCTCGGGGCCGCATAATTCAGTGAATCATGTGCCGAAGAATGATGAAGGCGACCGGCCGGCGACGGGCAAGTTCAAGTCGGGGCCGCGTGAGGTGGACATCCGGTGGTCGAGCTACATCCTGCCGGATCTGCCGCGCACGGAGCGGCTGTATCCGTATTACTGCGTGGCGCAGATCAACAATGTTTTCAACATGCCGCAGAAGCTGGGTGGGGAACGGTGGGTGGCGTATCCGCACCCACAGGTGGTGTTCCAGTATTTCGACGGGCGGACGGGAGAGATGGTGTATTCGGAGGCGGTGTCGGTGCCGAGGAAGTGAACATTCGCGCCGGGTCGGAGATCGGCGCTCCGCTAGGCGGCTTCGGCGGTGAGGCCGGCCATGAGGCGCATGAGGAGGTCTTGGGTGAAGTCGGGGCGTTGGACTTCACCGGCTATCGAGCCATCGCGCAGGACGAGGATGCGCCGGCTGAGGCCCATGACTTCGGGGAGTTCGGAGGAGATGACGAGGAGGGCGATGCCTTGGCAGGCGAGTTCATCAAGAAGGTCGTAGATCTCGGATTTCGCACCGACATCGATACCGCGAGTGGGTTCATCTACGATGAGCACGCGGCACTGGCGGGCGAGCCATTTGGCAAGAGCGATCTTTTGCTGGTTGCCACCGCTCAAGCCGCTGATGCCGGTTTCAAGCGAAGGAGTTTTTACGCGGAGGCGTTCGGTGTATTCATGGGCGAGCTTTTGTTCGTCGCCTAGATTCATGAAGCCGAGTTGGGTGAAGCGGGACAGGGCGGCGAGGGAGGTGTTCTCGCGGCAATTCATGGTGAGGACGAGGCCTTGGCGCTTGCGGTCTTCAGGCAGGAGGCCGAGACCGGCATTCAGCGCGGCGGTGACATTGCCGAGGGGAAGTTCTTGGCCGTTGAGCCACACGCGGCCGGTGGCTTGGGGATCGAGGCCGAAGATGGCTTGGGCGACTTCACTGCGGCCGGCGCCGACGAGGCCCGCGAAGCCGAGGACTTCACCGGCACGCAGAGTGAAGTTGATGTCGCGGAACTTGCCGGGTGCGGCGAGGCCTACTACTCGGAGGAGTTCGTCGCCCGGAGATTTATCGAGATGCTTGGGTGTGTGCCAGATGACTTGGCGGCCGACCATTTGCTGGATGACGCGGTCCGGTGTGGTGGCGCTGGTCTTCTCGGTGCTGACGTGTTTGCCATCGCGCAGGACGGTGATGGTGTCGCACAGGCGGAAGATCTCTTCCATGCGATGCGAGACGTAAATGATGGTGATGCCGCGTTGCTTCAACTTCGCGAGGAGATGGAAGAGGTGTTCACTCTCGTGCGCGGAGAGGGAGCTGGTGGGTTCATCCATCACGATGACTTGCGCGTGCGTGCCGACGGCGGCGGCGATCTGAACGAGTTGTTCCTGGCCAGTGGAGAGATTGCTGATTGGCAAGTCCACGTCGATGTTATCGGCCTCAATCTCGTGCAGCATGGCGCGGGCGAGTTCGCGCATTTTGGATTTGTTCACGATGCCGAGGTGCTGGGGCATTTCACCGAGGCAGAGATTTTCGGCGACGGTGAGGTTCGGGCAGAAGGCGAGTTCCTGATGGACCATCGCGATGCCGAGCTTGCGGGCGGTAAGCGGATCGATGGGGTGGATGGTCTGGCCGTTCAGCGAGATTTCGCCACTATCTGACGGATAGATGCCAGAGAGGATTTTGCCGAGGGTGCTTTTGCCCGCGCCGTTTTCGCCCATCAAGGCGTGGCAACTGCCTTGTTCCACCGACACGCTGACGTCATCCAGGGCGAGGACGCCGGGGAAGCGTTTGGTGATGTGGTTGAGGGAGAGGAAGGGCAAGCGAAAATTTTAAGTTTTAAATTTTGAGTTTTAAGTTCAGGACGGGCGCGATGGGTGATTTGGAACCGCTGTGCTTCGGCGCGGCGCGTTGAGGACAGCCGCGCCCTACCTTTTGCGGCGTTTCATTATTTGGACCGCTTGAGTATTGGGTGCGGTGGAACTGCCGGCTGGAAGCGCGGCAGCACGTTGTTTACTTCTTCAATTGGTCGCGGAGCCATTCTGGGCGGTTGGTGGTGATGCCGTCCACGCCGGCGGCGACGAGGCGTTTGGCGACTTCTGCATCGTCTACGGTCCAGACGTAGAGCTTGAGGCCAGCGGCGTGAACCTTCTTGGCGAAGGCTTCGTCGATGGGCCATTTGTAATCGAGATTCAGGCCCTCGAACTTCGCGAGCTTGGCGAGGCGGATCATCTCGTCCAGATCGGGTGAGACAACGCCCGTTTTCTTGTCGGGCTTGTAGCTGGCGAGCCAGAGCGCGGTGTATTCGGGCAACTGCTGCTTCACGTATTTCAGCGTGGGATATTGGAAGCAGATGATGAGGGCATCCTGGGGAGTTGTCTTGGTTCGCTTGAGTGCGGCGATCATTTCCGGAGTGAGTTCGTGATCGTCCTTGATCTCGATGACGATCTTTTTGCCCTTGGCACGGGCATTGAGGATGTCGTCGAGCGTGGGGATTTTTTCGCCAGCATATTTCGAGTTTTTCCACGAGCCGGCGTCAAGCTTCTGGAGTTCTGGCAGCGTCATCTCCTGGACTTTGCCTTCCATGCCAGTAGTGCGTTTGGTGGTGGGGTCGTGCATGACGGCGATCTTCCCGTCCTTGGTGAAATAGATGTCGATTTCGACTGCATCGGCCTTTTGCTCGAAGCCGAGCTTGGTGGCGGCGACGGTGTTTTCCGGGGCGTCATGGGACGCGCCGCGATGGGCGATGATCTCAACGGCTTGAAGCATAGGAGCAGCCAGACAAAGGGAAATGCCCAGCACGAGCGGTTTCAGGTTTGAAAGCATGAGGGGAGATTAAATGAAAATGAAGACGATGGGAATAGGGATTGGTGGTGTTGCGGGAATGTAACGGAGGAGTATCAATAACGGGCATGATGGGTGTTCGGTAGTCATCAACATTTTTTAAACCGCAGATTGTCGAATGTTGATGCGGCATAAATGCCGCGCTCCACTCGCGCGTTTTGGATGCGCCGATGAAATTTATGACTTGGCGGTGACGAGGCGTTTGCGGGCGAGCCACGTATTGAACTGGTCGAGGGCGACGGCGAAGATGAGGACGGCGCCGATGATGATCTGGCTGTAGTTCTGTTTGATGCCGAGGATGATGATGCCGGTATCAATCATTTGGATGATGAGGGCGCCGAGCAGGGCACCGAGGGCGGTGCCTTTGCCGCCGGAGAGGCTGGCGCCACCGATGACGGCGGCGGCGATGACTTTGAGCTCGTAGCCTTGAGCGTCACCGGAGGTGGCACTGCCGTAATAGCCGATGGAGAGCAGGGCGGCGATGCCGGCGGTAAGGCCGGAGATGAGGAACACACCAAGCTTCACACGTTCCACGCGGATGCCGCTGAAGCGGCTGGCGAGTTCATTACCGCCGACCGCGTAGATGCATCGTCCCGAGGCCATGCGCGAGAGATAAATTCCGCCGATGATGGTGACGAGGAGCATCACGATCATGGGCGTGAGGCTGAGTCCGTCTTGCGTGCTCCATTGGATGAGGCTGCGAAATGATTCCGGAAACTTACCGATTGATTGCCCGTCGGTCATTACGAAGGCGATGCCGCGAAAAATGGACATGGTGCCGAGGGTGATGATGAAAGGGTGCATGCGGAGCAAGGTGGTCATGCTGCCGTTGAGCAGGCCGCAAAGTGTGGCGACGCCTAGACAAGTTGCGATGCCAAGCGGCACGGAGAGCCAAGGTGAGGTCGCAGCGTTTGGGCCTTCGGGTCCGTAGCTGCGCAGCACGAGTGCGGCGGTGACGGAGGCGAGGGCGTAGATGGAGCCGACGGAGAGATCGATGCCGCCCGCGATGATGATAAGCGTCGCGCCGACGGCCATGATGGCGATGAAACTGGTGTCCTTCGCGAGTTGGGCGAGGATTTGAGCGTTGAGGAATTTGTTCTTTTCTTCGAAGCGTGGGGTGCGTTCGCCGTCAGAGCCTACGTCGAAGACGCGTTGTCGTTCGCCATCGGGGCCGATCTCGAAGACGGGGACTTTTACGGTGCCGCCTTGCCAGGTGAGGATGACGCCGAGGACCAGGATGACCCAGAGGAGGCCGGCTTCTTGGAAGCGGAAGCGGGACGCGATGGACTTTTTGGTGGTTTCGGCGGTCATGGACGGGCGCAGGATAAGTTCAAAGTTTGAAGTTTGAAGTTTAAAGTTGGGCCGGTGAACGTTGAGAGCGGTGGGGTGAACCGCAAAGAGCGCAAGGAACACAAAGAAGGCCAAGGATTTAACAGGAGGGAACGGAGTGAGGAAGGGGATTAATGGAAGACAGGAAGGAATTGAAACGGGGAAAGATGTTAGTTCCGCCTCCTTACGTCGGCTGCTACGTCATGGTAAAAAATTGTCATTATTTTCTGTTTTAACCCCTTGACCATTTTTAAATAATGGCATACTTATGGCATTGTAATGCCGCGCACGCCCAATTCAGTCAAAACAATAACGATAACGGTGTCTACGACGCCGCCCGTTCATGACTTCTTGGAGCAGTTGGTGTCCACGGGGCTTTTTGGCAAGAATCCGGCGGAAGCGGCAGAGCGATTGATAGCGCGGGGCATTGAGCAGCATTTGCGGGAGCGGACGTTACTAGGACCGACTGGTGGGGCTGGTTTGGGGCAGTAGTGGGTGGATGTTGTTTTTAGGGAGACGAGACAGGCGGTGGCGCCTGTCCCACTACGGCGAGGCGGGCGAGGGCGCCCGCGGTAAGGGCAGGGTGGTCCAATCGGTGAGCTTCTGTTTGCTGGGCTTCGTTTTATCAATTATACACAATAGGTTGAGTAAAATGTGGGCTTGGTGCGTCAGTGGGTGGTCTATATAGTGGTTTTGGCTTTTTGAGGCTGGGGATGCGGCTCTCCGGCATTTTGCGACATGATTAATGTGATTCTAGCGGTCAACGATCTGCCTTTCATCTGGAAGAATGCCACGATGGAAGGGAAGGTGATCATCGTCATCCTGGGCATCTTCTCGTCGTTCGCGTGGTCGGTGATGGTGGCGAAGACGTTGCAGATGCGCCGGGCCAAGAAGTTGAATCTTTTCTTCGATACGGAGTTCCGCAACCAGAAGCAGGTGCTGGAGATATATGACCGGCGGGTGGCGGTGGAAGGATGCCCGCTCTTCACGGTTTACAAGGATGGGTGCGACCAGCTCGATGCGCGTTTGCGCACGGAGGCGAATGAGGGGCGGAAGAAGGAAATTTCGCTGAAGGCGATGGAGCATGTGAAGCGCGCTCTCGAATCTGCGGTGGCACGGGAAGCGCTTAAGCTGGAGTCGGGTCTCATCTTGCTGGCGATCGCAGTGAGCGGTGGGCCGTTTCTGGGATTGCTGGGCACGGTGTGGGGCGTGATGAGCGCGTTCAGTTACGTGGCGATGAGTGTGCAGGCGGGGGGACGCGCGGATCTGGCGACGATGGCGCCGGGTGTGGCGTGCGCGTTGCTGACGACGGTGGCGGGTCTGCTGGTGGCGATCCCGTCGATGTTTGCCTACAACTGGCTGGTGCATAACTTGCGGGTGTTCACGGTGGAATTGGACAACTTCGCGCAGGAGCTGGTCTCCAAGATGGAGACGGAATATCTGAAGGACGAATAATTTTTTAAATACGGAGCAAAGGTCGAATTGTTCCGTCTGAATTGAAGCGATAAGAGAAGAAGCTAATGCGGCGCGTATCACAGAGAAATCACATGGTGACGTTGAATGAGATCAACATCACGCCGCTATTGGACCTGGCGTTCGTGCTGCTGATCATCTTCATCATCACGACGCCGCTGCTGGAGCAGGGGATGGATCTGAGCCTGCCGCATCAAGCGGGCAAACAGGATACAGTGGCGCCGAACGATATCGTGACCGTCGAGGTGAATGTGACGGGCCAGTACATGATCGGCAGCAAGATGGTGGGACTGGATGATGTGGAAAAGGCATTGCGCGAAAAGTTCGCCAAGAACAAGAATATGGTAGTGTATATCCGGGCGGATGAAAACGGACCGTACAAACATGTGGCGGCCATTCTGCAGCGATGCGACCGGAGCGGAATCAGTCGCATCTCGCTGCGCACAGACCCACGTACTGGTAAACGCTGATCTATTCATGCAACGGCTGCAAAAAAAATGTTTCGTCGGTTCGCTGGCCTTCCACGGCATTCTGGTGGTCGTGCTGGCGGTGGGGACGGCCATGGGGCCGCAGACGTTCAAATCGCAGGAGAAGTTTATTCCAATTGATGTCTTGGACCTGGATGTGGTGATGACGGATGGGGAGTCCAAGCAGGGTGGTGGAGGAGGCGGTGGCAATCCGGCACTGGGGCCGCAAGTGGTGACCCCGCCACCGCCACAACCGCCTGAGACTAAGCCGCCAGTGGAAGAGTTAGCGCCTCCTCCGGCAGTCGTGGAACCGCCGAAGCCGCCGCCGATGGAAACCGTGGTGGTGACGCCGCCGCAGGACACAAGAAAAGCATTGGTGCCGCCGGATACTCAAAAGAAAAAAGCGGAGAAGAGCGAGCCGAAGAAGGAAGCGAAGTCTGAGCCCAAAAAGGAAGCCAAGACGGAGCCCAAGAAAGAAGCCACCAAGGCTGAGACTAAAAAGGTGGCGGTGAACTTGGGGCTAGTGGACCGCAGCAAGATGGATTCCAAGGCGAAGCAGAAGGCGGCGGCGGATGCTGAACGGGCGCAGAAAGCGGCAGATGCAAAGGCGATCCGTGACCACCGTATCCGGCAGGAGCAGATTGCCCAAGCGATTGACGGAACAATTGGTGGATTGCAGAACGGGCTTTCAAAAGGCGGGGCGAGGATTGACGTTTCAAGTTTGGGCGCAGGTACGGGCAAGGGGTGGGGGGCGGGCAGTGGTCCTACGCTGGTGAACTATGCCCAATGGGTCATGGCAGTGTATGAACGCAACTGGCTGGGAACGGACAACATCCCAAGCACGGACAAGACGGTGTTGGTGGAAGTGGTGATCGCCCGGAGCGGCGCAGTCACGGCTTCCCGGATCACGCGCAAGTCGGGCAATACGTTGCTGGATAGTACTGTGCAGGCGACGTTGAGCCGGGTGCGCTCGGTCAATCATGCATTTCCTGAAAGTGCCACGGAAGCTTCACGCACTTTCATCATCGAGTTCAATCTGGCTTCCAAGAGATCTGCAGGCTGATGAAGAATATCAAACAGACTTTGATGATCGGGCTGGTCGTGCTGGCGACCGTGAGCAACGTGATCGCCCAAGAGGCGCAAAAAATTATCGTCACCAAGCCCGGCGGTGGCAATCCGGATGTAGCAATCCCCGTAGCCTTGACCGGCTTCACGGGCGAGGCGGCGGCGGTGTTGAAGTTCGATCTGGAGATCGCGAATTTCAATATCGTGTCGACGGACAAGGCTTGGTTTGAGATCAAGGGAAACAATGAGGGCGGGTTGGAAGGCCGCTTGCTGGATGCGACGAGCAAGTCGCAGCTGTTTGGCAAACGTTATGCAGGCAATGATGCGCGGCGGTTGGCACATGCTTTTGCGGACGACATCGTAAAGGAAGTCACCGGACGCAGTGGGGTGGCTCAAACACGCATCGCGTTCAAGGGGGAAATTCGCCAGGGATACAGTGAGATCTTTGTGGCGGATTATGATGGGGCGAATGCGGTGCCGTTGACGGCGGATAATTCGCTGGTGGCGGCGCCGGCGTGGGTGAAGGCGCAGGGATCGATCTTCTACACCTCTTACAAACTGGGCACGCCGAAGATTTTTTCGCACAGCCTTTCTTCCGGTGAACGCAAGGTGGTGTCGGGGCATCCGGGCTTGAATACGAGCGTGGCGATCTCGCCGGATGGCAGCAAGATCGCGATGGTGCTGAGCAAGGGTGGCAGTCCGGATATCTATGTGGCGAATGCGGACGGGAGCAACTTGGTGCAGTTGACAAAGACGCCGGAGGATGAGTCCTCGCCGTGCTGGTCGCCGGATGGGAAGACGCTCTGCTTTTACTCGCGCACGGGACGGGGGCTTTACACGGTGCCGGCCAGTGGCGGGGCGATGAAGCGCCTGACCACCGCCGGGGTGAGCAATGCGACGGAACCGGACTGGTCGCCAGATGGCAAGACCATCGTGTTCACGTCGATGATGGGGGATTTCAATATTTGCACGGTTCCAGCAACGGGAGGCAGCGCTACGGTCGTGGCCGCGGGTGAGGACCCATCATGGGCACCGAATTCGCGGACAGTGATCTTTGCCCGTCGTGTCGGCGGGCGGCGCGTCCTGTCTTTGCTTGACGTGCCAACCAAACGTGTAAAGGATATTAAACAAACTGCGGGTAGCAGCTCTCAGCCTGTCTGGGCTCGGTAACGCAATCCCCTACAATTTAACGAATTATGAATTTTTTTAAGCTTTCAATGTTGGTGGTTTTGACCGCAGCGGTGGCGCTGGGTGGGGTGGGTTGCAAGAAGCGGACAGGCAAGATTACGCCCATTCCAGGAAGCAATCCGCCGTCATTAGCCGGTGGTGGTGACACAACGCAGCGTCCGCCGACTTTGCCGCCCGGTGGTGGACTTGGTGACCGGACGAACATCAAAACTGAGATTCCTTACACGACTTTGCCCACTAATACTGATGGCACGATCCCGCCCACTCAGGATTTTGATCCAAGCAAGTGGAATGAGGTGCCGGATTTCTTCAAGGCCAACACGGTTTATTTCGACTATGATCGCGCCGCTGTCCGGGCGGGTGAACGTGTTCGGGTGGAAGAGGTTGCAGCTTATCTGAAGGGCAAGCCTAACCATATGGTGAAGATTGAAGGGCACTGCGATGAACGCGGCACGGAAGAGTATAACCGCGCTTTGGGTGAACGCCGCGCTTTGGCGGTGCGTGAGTATCTCGTGAATCTGGGAATCCAACCGGAACGCGTGCACACGATCAGCTTCGGTGAAGACCGTCCGGCGGAAATCGGTTCGAGCGAGGGCGCTTGGGCGAAGAACCGCCGCGGTGAATTTATCCTGTTAACGCCAAAATAATAGGTTAGATTGAACGTAACCTGTAGCGGTGAGGTCCGTCTGTTAACATGTGCTGTGACCGTAAGGTCCGTCTGTTAGCTTAACAGAAGATTGCCGCCACAGTTTTAAACAAACAAACCATGAATAGTGCATTGTGGGCCATTTAGGGTCATAATGCGGGTGCTGTTCAGGCAAAGAAGATTCCGGAGCTGGCCAGAGGGTTGGGCCAAGGCATTAAGGAATACCAGAAGGCCGCGAACGAAAATACGGACAAACCGTTGCCATCAGGTCCGCAGACAGCTTTACGGACCGGCTGTGCAGCAGTAATGTAAGACATATATGAACACGGCATTTTTAGCTTTCGGTCTGGGCATGCCCGAGGTCCTCGGCATCTTGGTGATCGTATTGGTCCTGTTCGGGGCCAAGAAGATTCCTGAGCTGGCGAAGGGCTTGGGTCAAGGCATCAAGGAATTCAAGAAGGCCTCCAATGACATGCAGAGTGAGATGCATCGCTCAATGGAAGAGCCGCCCTCGCCGCCGCCGGCAGCCCGTCCTCCTGAACCGCGCAAGCTGGCGGCAGATGAAGCGGCTGACAAGCAGCAGCTCAAGTCCTAAACGTCACGTTTGCAGGACTGAGCCATGGCTAACGAGCCCGGTGGGGCATCCACGCCTGAGTCTCGTCCCGAACCCGGCTCCGAGAAGACCCGAAAACCGGTAGAACCGGTTTCGGCTACACCCTCGGTGCCGCGTGATGGACAGACGGAATCTATTCCCCGTGAAGGTGCGCCCGCACCTCACGGGGTGAAGCCGTCTGTTGGAGACAAACCTCCCGGTATCCAAATACAACCGGCATCGGACATCGTCGCGCGTACTGAACCAGGCGCGACGGTGACGGGTACGGCTCCAACTAGCGAAGGTGCTCCCATCGATGAAGAGCTCAAGCGCATCCAAGATCAGGTAGATGGCACTATCAAGGAGGATGCGGGCGACTTAACTACGGTCAAGACGCACGAAGACGATAATCCGTATCATCAGGAGACGACGGATTATCATCACGATGATTACCATCATCAGGATGATCCGCATCACGACCAGCATCACAATGATCCGTATCATTACCAAGGTGATGATCATGGACATGGCAGCAGTGGCAGCGGCAGTGGCGGATGGGTGCCGCCGACAGGAAGCGGTGCTGACAGGAGTGAGGGAAGCGGCAGCGAGGAAGATGAAGGATTCGGCGGGCCGATCAAGGGATTCATCGATCATCTGGAAGATTTGCGCTGGATGCTGGTCAAGTGCGTGGCGGCCTTGCTGGTGAGCGCGGTGGTGTGCCTGGTGGCGGGGAATTTGATCGTGGCGGTGTTGAAGTATCCGCTCGTCCTGGCCACGGAGATCACGTCGGGCCAGCCAGATCCCATGGTGCAACTGACCTTGGGCACGAATGAGATGTGGCTGCCGGTGAGCACGAATCATTTTTTCAAACCGATCGATATGGGGACGAACAAGGTTATCTCCTACAACCTGGTGCCCATGATGGTAGGAACAAATCTGGTGCTGGGCCTGGAGCCCAATCCCAATCCGCCGGCGGGACCGCACAAGCACATCGACATCGGGGTGATGGGGCCGGGTGAAGTCTTCGCGGTGATGCTGGATATCGTGCTCTATGGCGGCATCGCGCTGGCGTTGCCGTTCATGCTGGTTTTCATCGGACAGTTTGTGATGCCGGCGCTGCGGCCGAAGGAGAGGAAGTTGCTGGTGCAGGGTGTCACTATCGGGGCGGGATTGTTCCTGGCGGGTGTGGCGTTCTGCTATTTCCTGCTGATGAAGATCACGTTGTATGCCACGGCGGAGATCGCGGAGTGGATGGGCTTTGTCTCCGAGCAATGGCGGGCGGCGGAGTACGTCAGCTTCATGTGCAAATTCCTGGTGGGCATGGGCATCTGCTTCGAGCTGCCGGTGCTGATCCTGACGCTGGTGCGGATCGGTCTGCTGAGCTATCGCAAGCTGGCGGATTTCCGCGCATACATGTTCGTCATCCTGCTGATCATCTCGGCGTTTGTGACGCCGACGGGTGATCCGTTCACGATGATCCTGATGGCGGCGCCGCTGTATGTGCTGTATGAACTGAGCATCTTGGTGGCGTATATCTGGCATCGTCGCGATCTGCGGGCGAAAGCCGCGGAAGAAAAAGCCGAGCGCGAAGGGAAATAAGCGGTGAGCGGCGGTAAGGCCGCGCGGGCCTTAGGGCGCATAGCGAACGAAATAAAGAATCATGAATCCCCGGACTTTTTGTCCGGGGATTTTTTTGCCTGCGAAATGAGTCAAACGAGAAGGGAGATTGGCCCGCTAAACAGGCGAACCGGTTGCACCGGTGGGCCAATATGGAAAAGAAAGGCTGAGAGGGAGTGAAAAAGTGAGAATTCTTCATTTGGAAATTCTTGTGTCCGAAGGAATCGGGGGGAAATGTCGCTGTGGGATAAGCGGTGTCGCTGTGGGATAACTCATTTCGGTTGTTTTCTTGGGTGGCTGTAGGAGATTTAGCGTGCTGGCAGCTCGCTGCTGGTAAAGGACGGGTGAGACGGTGGTTGGCGCTCAATCGGAGCGGTAGGCAGCCACTGGGAAATCCCAAGTCATCAAACATGATAGTGCATTGGCATGGTTATGTCCTGCGTTGGCGGGGAGGTGACGGTCCTTATGGAGTCATTGCGGATATGTGATGGTATGGGGCGTATGGATCAGGGTCCGTAAGCCGGAGGGGTGAACGGGACGTCGGGCGGCATAGGATTTTATGACCAACCGGGGAATCTTCAGTAGCCACTGCGGAACCGGCCGGGTTTTGAGCATACGCTAAATTTGAACTCTCAATCGTAGAGAGGGAGAACACGATGCTTCACAGGGGTCGGATGGTTTCATTGCTCTTTGACATAGTTCCTGAGACTGGCTGAAAAGCTGTCTTGAGATCGTCTGCTGGTGGAAACTGGCGGAGACGTTGGCCGAAGTTCGGCCTCCCGTGGCTCGGTCGCGTATCTTTTTTTGATATGCTCCCTCGCCGCGCCTAGTCTCCACCAGTTTGCCGAAGTTCGGCATCCCACCTGCGCAGTCGACCTCAACCCATCTTTCCAGACAGTCTCCCTTCGTTGTGATGACGGAGGTTTTGAAGTGGCTGGCGAGGGTTTGGTCCGGTGAGGGTGGACTGGTTGCTAAAGTACCGCAGGACAGGAGGCAATCGCGCAGGAAACATAAATCGGATCGGATGGGAAGGCAGGCTTCGGGGAATGGTAGTTGCACTACGGGCCCATTAAGAAGGGAGAATGCAGAAAGGGGAAGTTGTGAAACATCGAACATCCAACGACCAACTTCGAGCATCGAGACAGGGGAAATCGAGGACGAAGGACGACGACGAGCACGCCCCGACCTGTCGGCGCGGGGTTCAGGACGATGGGGAGGCTGGGTCCGCCTCCTCATGTCGGCGGCTACGGGGCTACGGTGGATTACGGAAGCGGGGTTTCGTGGGAATCAGGCATTGACACTGATTTTCTCGCTACTTAGTTTCTCTACGTAAATACCGAGCTTAGCCCCGCGTTTACAACAGCGGGGCTTTTTACTGTGCAGACTTAAAGAAGCGATATGGCGAATACAATTCTCGTGGGCGCCCAGTGGGGCGATGAAGGCAAAGGCAAAATCATCGACGTGTTGACGGAGAACGCGGAAGTGGTGGTCCGCTCGCAAGGCGGCAACAACGCGGGGCATACCGTTTACATCGGGCCCAAGAAATATGTGCTGCATCTGGTGCCGTCCGGCATCTTGCGCGACAAGAAGAAGTGCATCATCGGCAACGGTGTTGTTCTCGATCCGATCGGTCTCGTCGCGGAACTGGATGGTCTCGACAAGCTCGGTATCAAGGTGAAGGGCAAACTCTTCATCAGTGAGACGGCGCATGTGGTGCTGCCGTATCATCGCGAACTCGACGCGCTGCGCGAGACGGGCAAGGGCAGCAAGAAGATCGGCACGACGAAGCGGGGCATCGGCCCGACGTATTGCGACAAGGCGGCGCGGACGGGCATCCGCGTGCATGAGCTGATCAACAAGGAACGTTTCGCAGCGAAGTTGAAGGAACGCATCAAGGAGAACAACTTGGTGTTGAAGGCCAATGGCGTTAAGCCGCTCTCGTATAAGAAGGTGTTGGCGGATTACGAGAAGGCGGCGGATCGCTTGCGGCCGTTCGTGACGAACACGGTGGTGATGTTGCACGAGGAGATGAGCAAGGGTGCGGATGTATTGTTCGAGGGTGCGCAGGGGACGTTCCTGGATATCGATCACGGTACGTATCCGTATGTGACTTCTTCCAACACGACTTCAGGTGGCGCTTGCACGGGTTCCGGTGTGGGGCCGAATCGCATCGATAATGTGGTGGGTGTGTTGAAGGCATACACGACGCGCGTGGGCGAAGGACCGATGCCGACAGAGAACCAGGAGATCAGCGATCTCTTGCACGGCATGGGTCGTGAATTCGGTGCGACGACGGGTCGCGCACGGCGCTGCGGGTGGTTTGATGCGGTGTTGACGCGTTATGCGACGATGGTGAACGGCATCGATGAACTGGCGGTCACGAATGTGGACGGCCTGGACACGGTGGACGTGATCAAAGTGTGCATCGGTTATCGCGTGGGCAAGCAACGCTACGACTACGTGCCGAGCGACGTGGAAGTGCTCGCGAAGGTGGAACCGATCTACGCGGAGTTCGCGGGCTGGAAGACGTCCACGGAAAAAGCCAAGACGTGGAAGGATCTGCCGAAGAACGCGCAGATCTATCTCACAGCCATCGCGGAACTGACGGGTGCGAAGCTGAAGATCGTGTCCGTGGGACCGGCCCGTGAGCAGACGATGATTCTGTGATGAACGCCGCAGCCTCGGTGTTTGTCAATAAACGCAAATGAGTGCTGCTGCCTTGCAACTGAGCCCGGCTGCGAAAGCGACGCTGCCGACGCACGTGGCCATCATCATGGATGGCAACGGGCGCTGGGCGAAGGAGCGTCATCTGCCGCGCGTGGAAGGACACCGTAATGGTGTGGAATCCGTGCGCGCCGTGGTGCGGGCTTGTGGCGAGGTGGGCGTGAAGTATCTCACGCTCTACGCGTTCTCAGTGGAGAACTGGAATCGGCCCAAGGACGAGGTGGATACGCTGATGAAGTATCTCGCCCGGTTCCTGAAAAACGAGATCGGCGAACTGACGCGCAACAACGTGCGGCTGGAAGTCATCGGCCAGATCTATCGGTTGCCGGAGTTCGTGCAGGAGCAGTTAAAAAAAACGCAAGCGGCCCTGGCGAAGAACAACGGGCTCACGCTGGTGCTGGCGCTGAGTTACGGCGGGAGGACGGAGATCATCGAGGCGACACGCAGCATCGCGGAACAAGTGAAGGCGGGGCGTATTGATGCGTCACAGATTAACGAACACCTCATCGCGCAACATCTCTACACGCGTAACTGGCCGGATCCGGATCTTTTGATCCGTACGAGTGGCGAGATGCGAGTGAGCAACTTCCTCTTGTGGCAGATATCCTACGCGGAATTCGTGGTGACGAACACGTTGTGGCCGGATTTTCGCAAGGCGGAATTCTTCGAGGCGCTCGAAGAATATGCGCGACGGCACCGGCGGTTCGGGAAGGTCTAAGGGAGGAAAAGGGGGCACCCCTCATCCTCATTCCTTCTCCCCCTCCGAGGCGAGTAGGAGGAATAAAAACTCGTTACTTCTTCAGCTTCTTCTTGGTCGCAGCTTGGAGATCATCGATCTCGGGCTTCAACTCCGCCTTGGTATTGCGATCCATACGATCGATGAAGAGGATGCCGTTCAGGTGGTCGTTCTCATGCTGCACGGCGCGGGAGAGCAGGCCGCCGCAGCGGAAGGACTTGGTCTTGCCGTCCAAGGTCATGACGGTGACATCGACGGATTCGGGGCGCTCGATATCGGCGTAAATCTCGGGGAAACTCAAACAGCCTTCGGGGCCTTTGACGGCGGCGTTCACGGGCTTCACCTCGGGATTCAGGAGGATGAGTGGCATGAAGGCGGCGACATCGGCGGGCTCGCCATCCAGATGCAGGGTAGAGGGGCGGTCCTCGATGCCGCGCACGTCGATGACGGCGAGTTGCAG
>CALRJY020000009.1:0-191413 GCA_943367715.1 Chitinophaga pinensis
GTGGGGGAGGGGAGGATCAGGAGGATGGTGGGAAGCTCCGAATCCCAAGCTCAAAGTTCAAAATAAATTTCAATGACCAAGCTCCAAGGGGCGTCTTGGCGCGGCTTGACGGTGGGTGGGGAAAGACGGAGGGTTTGAGGGGATAAAACTGGAGAGTGAGACGGGGCGAGGGCCGCAAGCGCGAATGCACACTGGCTGGCAGGGTGGGGTGATCGGAGAAAACACCATATTAGGGACCCCTTTACGGGTCCTGCCAGAGTAGGGTGGATGGGTTTTGTATCGCCTGCGGTTGCAAATCTTGTTGGTGCCGATTCAGTCAAAGAATAGTATTGTATATGAGCATTTCTTGTTCTGAAAGAATTCGGATTTGTGGCGAATCCGGCGCGATAGCTTTATCCTTGGACGATTTAGGAGTGGAAGCAATTCCGCCAGAGCTTTTTGAATTGCGACATCTTCAAATACTAAGCCTAAGAAATAACCGCCTAAGACATATCCCGGACGACATCATTCTACTGCAAAGTTTAAGATCTATATACTTGGAGAATAATAGGCTGGAACAAATCCCGGGGCAATTATTCGCATTTAAGAACCTGAAAAATATTAATCTATCGTCAAATTTGATTGAGTCTTGTTCCAGTGAAACTGTGGACCATGACATTGATGGGACGCCTGCTTCGTGGGGTTGCAGAATGTTGCCGTTGGAGACTTTGATTTTAAGGCAAAACAGATTAAAACAAATGCCTTGGTTTCTGCGGGTTGCGCCTAATTTGCGCGTTGTTGATTTGAGTCAAAATCAAATCGAGAAATTTGATAAGCGAGTTCTTTCTGGCTGCAAAAAGCTGGAAGTGTTTTTAATGGATGAGAATCCGTGCATTCGTGGTTTGCGTGGTAGTCTCGCTGATGACAAGCCAAGTTGTCTTTGGTGATGCCGATATAGTTGTTTTCCTGCTGGAATCGGAGTGTGGTTTTGTTTGGTTAATGGTTTAGCGTAAGTGTCAACCGTAGCTTTCAATTACCCGCATCTTTTTTGGCAAGGAGGTAGCTGGGGTCTAAGTAACAGACACGGTGGCAGTGGACGGATTTCAAATTTCGAAGAGAAATGAGAAGGGGGAGATGAACCGCGAAATACTCGAAATACGCGAACGGGGGGCGGAATCGAGGATGACGACGAGGACGAAGCATCGACGCCGGCTACACCCCCGACTTAATTAGCACGGGGCAAGCAGACGGGCCGTTATGGGGATGTGACGGATGGGAAACGTTCGACGTTGGTGGCGCGAGGGGACAGCGCTTTCATGGTTCAACTTTGGGGATGGGGGGGAGCGGATTGCTGGCACCCGCTCCGGGGTGCGGTCGGATAAACGGTGGACCGGTGGTGTCGCTCGTGCCTCGCGAAACCACCGGCTACAGGCTGGTATCCCTCCGGGATGGGGGCAGAGAAATGAAGGTGCGGAACCCCGATCAGATGCGCGGGGCAGGCTGCGGTCCGGGAGTAGGGAGGCTGGACCGGCGAGGACTGTTGTACCACTATGGCAAGCGCGGGGAGTTGCGTGTGGGCGGAGGTGTGCGGACTAATTTGCAGCCTCATCTGCGGACGAACCGGCTGCGGGTCACCGACCCGCGCCCCGGGGAGGCGACGCGTCAAGCCGCGTCGGGCGGAAAGCGGAGGCAAGCCTCCGCACTCCAAAGGGGGCAGCCGGGACGGACTGCCCGGACGGCAGGCCGGAGGCCTGCGCTACGTAGGGAATCGGTAGAAAACCTCGGCAGATGTACATAAGTGTCAAGGTGGGGAAGGGGGAGAGTTGAGGGTCGCGGGTTTAGGCGGTCTAATGGGAGCGGATAGAATTCCTCGGCACTTGTGTACATGTGCCGAGGTAATGGAAAGGGCATGCGAAGCTCAAAGTTCAAAGCCGAGGACGAGGACGATTACCATCACGAGGGGGTGTGATTTAGAACGGGTGAAGGAGGTGCTTTGTGCTACGGCGTACGTCCACTGACTGCCGGCTGGAATCCGGCAGCACGGGTCACGTGCTGCGTCGCCGCCCAGCAGCCATCACCCACTTTAAATCACACCCGATCACGAGGGGAATGGTGCGGCGGTATCGACATGGGGGAGGGGATTTGGTTACTTTGGGGCACGCGTGAAAGCATTGACGAATTATACCTGCAAGCTGACTTCGGAGCAGGCGGACAAGTTGCGCGGCATCTTGCATGAGCGCGGTTATCTGGAGCGCGAGGTGCCGTATGCGCGGTTCGCGGCGGCGAATGATGTGGTGAATGTGGTGTTTTACGAGAGCGGGAAGCTGGTGGTGCAGGGGAAGGGGACGGGGGATTTGGTGCAGTTCATCTTGGAGCCAGACATCCTTGGGGAGGCAAAGGTGGGGTATGAGGCGGTTTTGGATCCGGAATTTTATGCGGCGCGGATCGGTATCGATGAAAGCGGTAAGGGTGATTTCTTTGGACCGCTGTGTGTGGCAGGGGTTTACGTTAACGAAAAAGTGATCCGGGCGTGGGAGGATGCGGGGGTGCGGGATTCCAAGACGATTTCGAGTGATAAGAAGATGGCGGAATTGGCGGATTTGATTAAGAGCACGGATGGGTGTATTTATAGTGTCGTTCCCATTGGGAATGAGGCGTATAACCGGTTGCACCGAAAGATGGGGAGCGTGAATAGTTTGCTGGCATGGGGGCATGCGCGGGTGGTTGAGAACTTGTTGGCTAAGAAGGACTTGCTGGTGCCGCCGCCGGTGCGGGCGATCAGTGATCAGTTTGCCTCGACGAAGAGCACGGTGGCGAAGGCGATGATGGAATTGGGCAAGGGTATCGAGCTGGTGCAAAGGCATAAGGCGGAAGCGGATATCGCAGTGGCGGCGGCTTCAATCTTGTCGCGGGATGAATTTGTGAAGCGGCTGGGGATGATGGAACGGCTTTACGGGTTAAAGTTCCCCAAAGGGGCCTCAGCGGCGGTGATCGAGGCGGGGAAGGAATACGTGAAGAAATTTGGCGATGAAAAGCTGGGCCAGGTGGCAAAGATGCATTTCCGGACGTCGTTCATTGTTTTAGGGCTGCCGGAGCCGCCGAAGACGGAATGGCGGAAGCCGGGGAAGAAGAGTGGGGATGTGGAAGAGTGAGTGGGTGAAATTGGTCGAAAAAAGATTTTGACTTTGGATGCCGGTCTTTTACTCTGCTGGGAATATTGGGTCGTAAAAAGTAGAAATAAAGAAACAGTTCATCAAACCTAAACCGGAGCGAAAGCTAAGGTTGATGGCGTTTTTTTCGTCTCTTTGGGCGACTATTGACAGAATAGCTGCCCATGTAGCTCAGTTGGCAGAGCACGTCCTTGGTAAGGACGAGGTCACCGGTTCAAACCCGGTCATGGGCTCCAGTTTTTGAATTGATAACTGGTCTGTAAAACTTAAGTAGAACAACTAAATAATAAAGCGCGATGGCTAAGGAATCATTCCAGAGAACGAAACCGCACGTTAACGTCGGCACGATTGGGCACGTTGACCATGGTAAATCCACCCTGACGGCTGCGCTTGTGGCTGTGCAAAGCCGCAAAGGTATGGCCCCTCCGATCAGCTATGCTGATATCACCAAGGGCGGTACTGTGCGTGACGACAGTAAGACTGTTACCATCGCCGCGTCTCACGTGGAATACGAGAGCGACAAGCGCCACTATGCGCACGTTGACTGCCCGGGCCATGCTGACTACGTCAAGAACATGATCACCGGTGCGGCGCAGATGGACGGCGCTATCTTGGTGGTTTCCGCTGCGGACGGCCCGATGCCCCAGACTCGTGAGCATATCCTGCTCGCCCGTCAGGTCGGTGTGCCGGCCATCGTGGTGTTCCTGAACAAGGTTGACCTCGTGGACGACTCCGAATTGCTCGACCTCGTCGAGATGGAAATCCGTGATTTGCTGAGCAAGTATCAGTTCCCGGGTGACACGACCCCGATCATCCGTGGTTCCGCTACGGCGGCCATGGCGGCCAAGCCGGAAGGCGAAGCGGCCATCCAGAACTTGCTGAACGCGATCGATACCTCGATTCCGCTGCCGGAACGCGAGATCGACAAGCCGTTCCTGATGTGCATCGAAGACGTGTTCAACATTGAAGGCCGTGGCACGGTGGTGACCGGTCGTGTTGAACGTGGCGTCCTCGATCGTATGACGGAAGTCGAGATCATCGGTTTGAAGGACACCCGCAAGACGACGGCTACGGACATCGAAATGTTCCGCAAGCTGCTCGATAAGGCTTCCGCTGGCGATAACGTCGGTGTGTTGCTGCGCGGCACGAAGAAGGACGAAGTGGAACGTGGTATGGTGCTCGCGAAGCCGGGTTCCATCAAGGCGTTCACGAAGTTCAAGGCTGAAGTGTACGTGCTGACGAAGGAAGAGGGTGGCCGTCATACGCCGTTCTTCACGAACTACCGTCCGCAATTCTACTTCCGTACGTCTGACGTCACGGGCAACGTCCAACTCCCGGCTGGTGTGGAGATGGTGATGCCTGGTGATAACGTCTCCGTGGATATCGAGCTGCACGCTCCGGTCGCGATGGAAAAAGGCCAGCGCTTCGCGATCCGCGAAGGTGGCCGCACCATCGGTGCCGGTCGTGTGAGCGAAGTGATCACGGTTGCCTAACCAAAACAACTTGGATGCGGGGGTCGGGGGAGTGGAAACTCCCCTGACTCTCGTTTCGTCTCCAAAAAAGGTCAAATAACTGAGAGCGAAGAATACCTCCAGGTAAAGTTTTTAGGGCGGTAGCTCAATTGGTAGAGTAGCGGTCTCCAAAACCGTCGGTTGGGGGTTCGAGTCCCTCCCGCCCTGCCAAAAGCTTAAGCTGGAGAGGTGGCAGAGTGGTCTATTGCGGCGGTCTTGAAAACCGCTTCGGGGTAACTCCCGACGGGGGTTCGAATCCCTCCCTCTCCGCCAAAGTGATGGTAGCAGTCAGTTAGCAGTTGGAAAAATTGTGAAAGAGTATTGGCCAACAATTATCGGGTTGCTCGTGCTGGTCGTCATAATTGGCGTCCTCTGGAGCAAGGGGTATCTGCTGCGTTTCGGCGCCTATGTGGGCGAGACGCAAGAGGAGCTGCGCAAGTGCTCCTGGCCGACCGTTGAGGAGCTGAAGGGCTCCACATTGGTAGTTCTGGTGTCCATCGTCCTGCTGGGTGGTTTCACGGTGATCATAGACTTCATTGTCTCGTCACTGGTGAAGGTCGTGATGACCATGTAACAACAACCGAATTTTGCCGATGAAAAGCCAGTGGTTTGTGATCCATACGCTGTCCGGGCAGGAACAGAAGGTCAAGGACAGCATCGAGAAGCGCATCAAGCCTGAAGAGATGGGCGAGTACATCCATGAGGTGCTCGTGCCCATGGAGAAGGTGGCGGAAGTGCGCAATGGCAAGAAGACGGTCACGAACCGGAAGCTGTATCCCGGTTATGTGTTCGTGCACATGATTTTGCTGGATGAGAACAACCGGCCGATCGAGAAGCCGTGGTATTTCATCCGCGAGACGCAGGGTATCATCGGGTTTGTGGGTGGCGAACGCCCCTCACCGACGCCGGCAGACGAGATCGAGTCGATCAAGTCGCAGATCGCCGACGCGGAAGATTCCGAGCGTCCGAAGGTGCAGTTCGACGTGGGCGAGACGGTGAAGATCAACGACGGTCCGTTCCTGAATTTCAGCGGCGTGATCGAAGAGATCGAGCCCGAACGCGGCAAGTTGAAGGTGACGGTGAACATTTTCGGCCGGAACACGCCAGTGGAACTGGAATACTGGCAGGTGGAGAAGGCTTAAGCGGTTTTAGAGTTTAATTTAAACAGTAAATTTTATGGCGAAGAAGGTAACAGGTCAGATTAAGTTGCAGATTCCTGCCGGTCAGGCGAATCCGGCTCCTCCCGTGGGTCCGGCACTCGGCCAGCACGGTGTGAACATCATGGGTTTCTGCAAGGAATTCAATGCCCGCACCAAAGAACAGGCGGGCCTGATTATCCCCGTGGTGATCACGGTGTTTCAGGATAAATCATTCACTTTCATCACGAAGTCGCCCCCGGCTTCGGTGCTCTTGAAGAAGGCCGCAGGCATCGCCTCCGGTTCCAAGACGCCGAACAAGGAAAAGGTCGGCAAAGTGACGCGCAAGCAGGTGCTGGACATCGTCAAGATCAAGCTGTCCGACATGAATGCGCGCAATGAAGAAGCTGCTTTCCGTGTGGTGGCCGGTACGGCCCGCAGCATGGGAATCGAAATCAAAGACTAATAACCAAACGCGGGAGAGCCCCTTAAACCGGGTTCGCATGCACCGCAATCAAGAAAATGCCCAGCAAACGTTATAAGAAAGCGCTTGAGTTGGTACCTAAAAAGGTAACCACCCTCAAGAACGCCACGGAACTGCTCGTCAAGTTCCCGAAAGCCAAGTTCAACGAAACCGTGGACCTCGCGTTCCGGCTCGGTGTCGATCCGCGCCAGTCCGACCAGATGGTCCGTGGCACCGTCCCTCTGCCGCACGGCAGTGGCAGTGTGGTGCGCGTGCTCGTGTTCGCCAAGCCCGGACCGTCGGCTGAGGCCGCCCGTGCTGCTGGTGCCGAGTTCGTGGGCTTCGAAGACATGATCAAACAGTGCGTGGACGGCTGGACCGGCTTCGACGTCGCCGTGGCGACGCCCGAAGCGATGGTGGAAGTCCGCAAACTGGGCAAGGTGCTTGGACCCCGGGGTCTGATGCCGAATCCGAAGACGGGCACCGTCACCGACGACACTGCCAAGGCAGTGCGCGAAGTGAAGGCCGGTCGTGTGGAATTCAAAGTGGACAAGACGGGCAACGTGCACGTCGTCGTGGGCAAAGCTGCCTTCACGCCGGTGCAGATCGAAGAAAACGCCCGCGCCGTGATCGACGCCGTCGTGAAAGCGCGTCCGTCCAGCGTTAAGGGAACGTTCATCCGTTCCGTGACGTTGTCGGCCACCATGAGCCCGGGAATTTCCTTGGACGTGCGTGAATTGAACGTTGTGGCCGCTTAACCATCCAAAAGGCAAATAATACCATGCGTGCCGATAAAAAATTTATCAGTCAGGAATACGTCCTGCGTCTGAATTCGTCGCCGTTCTTCATCGTTGTTGATTACACGGGCCTGACCGTTCTGCAGTTCACCGAGCTGCGCAAGCGTTTGCAAAACGCGGGCGCCGAGGTGCACGTCGTCAAGAACTCGATCTTCCGCATCGCTGCGAAAGAAGCGGGTGTGGCGGAATTGAACGGCTCCCTCGCCGGCCAGGTGGCTGTGGTGACGGGCCAGAAGGACGTTTCTGCCGCCGCGAAGGTCGTGAAGACCTATCAGGCGGAGTTCGACAAGCCGAAATTGAAGTTCGGTTATCTGAACAACCAGCGCCTCGAGGCGAAGGATGTGGCGGCTCTGGCCGACCTGCCTTCCATCGAAGTGTTGCGCGCCAAGTTGCTGGGAGTGCTCAACGCTCCGGCTTCGAAGCTGGCGGCCATCATCAACACCCCGGGCTCACAGCTCGCACGGGTGATCAAGGCCAAAGCGGACAAAGGCGAATAGTAAACAATTTCACCCGGCTGCTAGTGTTGTCAGCCGGGTGAGCAATGAACCTACAACATAGTAAATCGTCGGGTCTCGGGCTTGAGACCTAATTTGCCGGCAGCTGCCGGTGGCGACGAGACTGAAAGACAACAGTAATATGGCAGACATCGCAAAGTTGGTTGAAGAATTGGGCAAGCTCACGGTCATCGAGGCCGCTGATCTGGTGAAGCAGTTGGAAACCGCGTGGGGCGTGACCGCCGCAGCTCCGGCTGCTGCTGCTGCTCCTGCTGGTGGCGGCGCTGCTGCTGCTGCTCCGGCTGAAGCCAAGACTGAGTTCGACGTGATCCTCGTCTCCGTTCCGGCAGACAAGAAGATCTCCGTCATCAAAGCCGTGCGCGAAGTGAAGGCCGGTTTGGGTCTGGCGGAAGCCAAGGCTCTGGTGGAAAGCGCTCCGAAGCCGATCATCGAAGGTGGCAAGAAGGAAGAAGCCGACGCCGCCAAGAAGAAGCTCGAAGAGGCTGGCGCCAAGGTCGAGATCAAGTAAGGTTTTGTTCACGGGCGACCGGACCCAAAAGTCCGGTCGCCCCTTTTGTCCGCAAGGGCGGGTCGCGGTGAATTCGACCCAGGGGTAGGAAGTAGACAGTTAAATTTGGGTGAGACAGGCGAGCCTGACAACGGAATGTCAGGGCTTGCCTTCCGTTGTCTCAAGAATAAACAACGGTCGGGCAGTGTAAGCCGGCCAAACAATAACGAAAAATGCCATCGAAAGCTACTGAACGCATCAACTTCGGTAAGATCAAAGAGGTTATTGCGCCCCCGAACCTGATCGAGGTGCAGTGCAATTCGTACCGGGAGTTTTTGCAGGCTGAGAGCGCGCCGTCCAAGCGCAAGAACCTCGGTCTGCAAGCCGTCTTCAAGGAAGTATTCCCGATCGAGAGTTATGATGGCAAAACGGTTTTAGATTTTCATAGTTACGAGATCGGCGAGCCCAAGCTCGACTGGCTCGAGTGCTTGCGCGAAGGCGTGACCTTCGGCGCCCCGTTGCACGTGACCTTCCTGCTGCAGGAAGAGCGCGGCACGAAAGAAGAGAAGGTGTTCATGGGCGAACTGCCCCTGATGACCCCGCAAGGCACGTTCGTGATCAATGGTGCCGAGCGCGTGATCGTCAGCCAGTTGCATCGTTCGCCCGGTCTGGCTTTCGAAGCCAGCCAGCACGCGAACGGCAAGATGCTGTATTCCTTCCGCATCATCCCGGATCGTGGTTCCTGGTATGAAGCGCAGTTCGATACGAGCGACATGCTCTACGTGTATCTCGACCGTAAGAAGCGCCGCCGCAAGTTCCTGACGACGACGTTCTTCCGCGCCCTCGCGAACATCGACGGCAACAAGGACGAGAAGAAGACGGGTTCCGACGCGGAGATCCTGGAGCTGTTCTACAAGGTTGAGACCTTGAGCATCAAGGAAGCCGAAGCGCTGGAAGAGATTCAGAACAAGGTTTTGGTGGAAGACGCCGTGGATGAAGACAAGGGTATTGTCGTCGCCCGTGCGTTCGAGCCGCTGTCCAAGGCGACGATCAAGCAGATCGCCGAACTGGGCATCAACAAGGTGCGTGTTGTCGATACGTCTGTGGACGACGGCATCATCATCAAGTGCCTTAAGAAAGATCCGACGAAGAACGAAGACGAGGCGCTGAAAGATATTTATCGCCGTCTCCGGCCTGGGGATCCGCCGACTGCAGCCAACGCGAAAGCGTTGCTCAAGCGCCTGTTCTTTGATCCGAAGCGTTATGATCTCGGCCGCGTCGGTCGCTACAAGATCCAGCAAAAGCTGGGTCTCAAGGGCAACGATGACGTCCGTATCTTGACGAAGCAGGATCTCGTAGAAGCAACCCGCTACCTCTTGAAGCTCAAGAAGGGTGAGGGTTCCTTGGACGATATCGATCATTTGGGCAGCCGCCGTGTGCGTACTGTTGGTGAGTTGCTCGCCAATCAGTGCCGCGTGGGCTTGGCCCGTACGGAGCGTTTGGTCAAGGAGCGTATGACGCTGTTTGATCAGGAGCTGGAATCCATGACGCCGGCGAAGCTGATCAATCCGAAGGCACTGTCCGCGGTCATCCGCGACTTCTTCGGCCGCAGCCAGCTGAGCCAGTTCATGGATCAGATCAATCCGTTGGCGGAACTCACGCATAAGCGCCGCTTGTCGGCACTTGGGCCCGGGGGTCTCTCGCGTGATCGCGCGGGCTTCGAAGTCCGTGACGTGCATCCGTCCCATTACGGCCGTATCTGCCCGATTGAAACGCCTGAAGGTCCTAACATCGGTCTGATCGCCTCCTTGGCGACCTTCGCCCGGGTGAACGACTTCGGCTTCATCGAAACGCCTTACCGCAAGGTGGAGAATGGCCGGGTGACCAGCCAGATCGACTACCTCACGGGTGATCGCGAAGAGAATTACATCGTGGCGCAGGCCAATGCTGTGATCGACGACAAGGGTCATTTCCAGACAGCGCGTGTTACTTGCCGCTGCCGGGGAGACTTTATCGACGTGGAACCGCCGAAGGTGGATTACATGGACGTGTCGCCGAAGCAGTTGGTCTCTGTGGCTGCCGGTCTGATTCCGTTCTTGGAACACGATGATGCGAACCGCGCATTGATGGGTTCCAACATGCAACGCCAGGCTGTGCCGCTGTTGATCACGGAAGCGCCGTTCGTGGCCACTGGTCTGGAAGACCGTGTGGCGCGTGACTCCTGCGCCGTGCTCGTGGCGGAAGAATCCGGCAAGGTCGCTTCTGTCGTCGGTAACCAGATCATCATCTCCAAGGATGGCAAGGTTCCGGAAGGCAAGAAGAAGATCAAGACGGACCCGGCGAATGGCGTTTACGTCTATAACGTCCGCAAGTTCATGCGTTCGAACGCGGCCACCTGCATCAACCAGAAGATTCTGGTGGGCAAGGGTGACAGCGTGAAGAAGGGCCAAGTCCTCGCGGACGGTCCTTGCACGCAGGGCGGCGAACTGGCCTTGGGCCGTAACGTGCTCGTCGCGTTCATGCCCTGGAATGGTTACAACTTCGAGGACGCGATCCTGATCAGCGAGCGCATCGTGAAGGATGACGTGTTCACGTCCATCCATATCGATGAGTTCGAAGTGGGTGCCCGCGATACGAAGCTGGGACCGGAAGAAATTACCCGCGACATCCCGAACCTCGGTGATGAAGCGTTGAAGAACCTCGGGCCGGACGGCGTCATCCGCATCGGTGCGGAAGTGAAGCCGGGCGACATCTTGGTCGGCAAGATCACGCCGAAGAGCGAGACGGAACTGGCGCCGGAAGAGCGCTTGCTCCGTGCGATCTTCGGTGAGAAGGCCGCCGATGTGAAAGACACGTCGCTGCGCGTGCCCTCGGGCACTTACGGCATCGTGATGGACGTCAAGGTCTCCTCGAAGAAGGAAGCGGACAAGGGTTCGATCACTTCCTCCTCCTCGGCAGCCCGTTTGACCGGCAATGAAGCCAAGAAGCACCAGAAGCAGGTCGAGGACGATTACAAGGCCAAGACGGATGAACTGCGCGAGCAGTTGACCGAGGCCCTCTCGAACATCCTGTTGGGCGAGAAAATCCCGCTCGACGTGGTGAACAGCGAGACCGGCGAGATCATCATCCCGGCGAACCGCAAGATCACCAAGACGCTGCTGCGCAAGCTGGCCCAGGTCTATGATCGCATCGAGATCGATCCGTCCCCGATCCGTAACAAGATCAACGAGATCATCGGCACGTTTAAGAAGAAATTCGACGACCTGCAGATGCAGTATGATGAAGAGATGGAACGCGTCGAGGCCGGTGACGACGTCGATCCTGGCATCATCAAATCGGTGAAGGTCTATATCGCCTCCAAGCGCAAGCTGTCGGTGGGTGACAAGATGGCCGGTCGCCATGGTAACAAGGGTGTTGTCGCGAAGATCGTGCCGGAAGAGGACATTCCGTTCCTCGCGGACGGTACTCCGGTGGACATCGTGCTGAACCCGCTAGGCGTGCCTTCACGCATGAACGTCGGACAGGTGTTGGAAACGCACTTGGGCTGGGCGGCGAAGCTGCTCGGGCTGAAGTACGCCACGCCGGTGTTCGACGGCATCAAGGAAAAGCAGATCCGGGGTTACCTGGAAGACGCGATCGACCTGAAGAAGAAGTCGGGTGACCATGCCCAACTCGTCGGGGAGAACGGCAAGGCGACGTTGTATGACGGCCGCACCGGTGAAGCGTATGACCAGGAAGTGGTCGTGGGCTTCATTTACATGATGAAGCTGGGTCACTTGGTGGCGGACAAGATCCATGCCCGTGCCGTTGGACCTTACTCGCTCGTCACGCAGCAGCCGCTGGGTGGCAAGGCGCAGTATGGTGGCCAGCGCTTCGGCGAAATGGAAGTGTGGGCGATGGAAGCCTACGGTGCCGCATACACGCTGCAGGAACTGCTCACCGTCAAGTCTGACGACGTGCAGGGCCGTACGCGGATCTACGAGAGCATTGTCAAAGGTGACAATTCACTGGAAGCCGGCGTGCCGGAATCGTTCAACGTTTTGGTCAAGGAAATGCAATCCTTGGGCCTGGACGTCAAGGTGGGCTACACGAACCCCGCTGACCAGCCGGAACAGACGGCGAACCTGGCAAACCTGTAATCGAAAGAATTGAGCGTATGATGAATCCGAAAGAATCCGCCCGCGAGTTGCTGGGCCTCGAGAAGGTCAATCTTGTCGATTACGTGTCCATCAGCGTGGCTTCCCCTGAGAACGTGCGCGCATGGTCCAAGGGTGAGGTGAAGAATCCGGAGACGATCAATTACCGGACCTTCAAGCCCGAAAAAGGCGGCCTGTTCTGCGAACGTATCTTTGGTCCCGTCAAGGACTGGGAATGCTCCTGCGGAAAGTACAAGCGCATCAAGCATCGCGGCGTCGTTTGCGACCGTTGCGGTGTGGAAGTGACCTTGTCCCGCGTGCGCCGTGAGCGCATGGGCCATATCGAGCTCGCTGTGCCGGTCTCGCACATCTGGTTCTTCAAGTGCATGCCCTCCCGCATCGGCCTGATGCTGGACATGACGGCGCGCAACTTGGAACGCGTGATCTATTACGAGGACTACCTCGTGATCGATGCTGGAACGACCCCGCTCAAGGGCCATCAGCTCCTGACGGAAAACGAATATCGCGAAGCCCGCGAAACCTACGGCGCTGATGCGTTCGTAGCCAAGATGGGTGCCGAAGCCGTGCGTGACGCACTGGCCCGCACGGACTTGGCCAAGAGCATCGAAGGTCTGCAACAGGCGATGACGGAAACGAAGTCGAAGCAGATCCGCAAGAAGCTCGCCAAGCGCATCAAGCTGTTCCAAGGCTTCCTGACCTCCAAGAGCCGTCCGGAATGGATGATTCTCACGGTGCTGCCGGTGATCCCACCGGACTTGCGCCCGCTGGTGCCTCTGGAAGGCGGCCGTTTCGCGACGTCCGACTTGAACGATTTGTACCGCCGCGTCATCAACCGCAACAACCGTCTCAAGACGTTGCTGCAGCTCAAGACGCCGGAAGTCATCATCCGCAACGAGAAGCGCATGCTGCAAGAGGCAGTGGACGCCTTGTTCGACAACGGCCGTCATGGTCGTGCCGTCACCGGCGCGGGCAACCGCCCGTTGAAGTCCCTCTCGGACATGCTGAAGGGCAAGTCCGGCCGCTTCCGTCAGAACTTGCTTGGTAAGCGCGTGGATTACTCCGGCCGTTCCGTGATCGTGATCGGTCCGGAGCTGAAGCTGCACCAGTGCGGTCTGCCGAAGAAGATGGCGCTCGTGCTGTTTGAGCCGTTCATCATCCGCAAGCTGAAGGAACGTGGCTATGTGCACACGGTCCGTTCGGCCAAGAAGATGATCGAGCGCCAGACGCCGGAAGTGTGGGACATCCTGGACGAAGTGACCAAGGGTCACCCGGTCCTGCTGAACCGCGCTCCCACATTGCATCGTCTGTCCATCCAGGCATTCGAACCGACTTTGATCGAAGGCGAAGCGATCCGCATTCACCCGCTGGTTTGTACGGCGTATAACGCGGACTTCGACGGTGACCAGATGGCCGTGCACGTTCCTCTCTCTGTGGAAGCACAGATGGAAGCGCGCCTGCTCATGATGGCTCCGTTGAACATCTTCAGCCCGTCCAGCGGCAAGCCGATCATGACGCCGACGCAGGACATCACGCTCGGGGTATATTACCTCACGGCGGAACCCCGCGTGCACAAGGAAAACAACAAGCGCAAGCCGATGTTGTTCGGTTCCAAGGACGAAGTGCTCTTCGCCCATGCCGACGGCGTGGTCCGTACGCATGATCGCGTGCTGTTGCTGAATCCGGACCGCAACAAGAAGACCGTGTATGGTGACACGACTTCCAAGCTGCTCGAAACGACGGTGGGTCGCGTGATCTTCAGCGAGATCTGGCCGGCGGAACTGGGTTTTGCCAACTTTGCGGTCGGCAAATCCAAGATCGGTGACCTGATCTGGCAGTGCTATAAGAACTGCGGCCACGACAAGACCGTGGTGATGCTCGACCGCCTCAAGGAATTGGGCTTCCGCGAAGCTGCGAAGTCCGGTTGTTCCATCGGTATTGATGACATGATCATCCCGAAGGAAAAGAACAAGGAGATCGACGACGCGCAGAAGCAGATCGGTGAAGTCGAGAAGCAGTATCGCCGTGGTGTCATCACCCCGGGCGAGCGCTACAACAAGATCATCGATATCTGGACGCATTGCACCGACCAGATCTCGAACGTGATGCTCCGCACCCTGGAGAACAACCAGGGCAAGCGCGAATACAACCCTGTGTTCCTGATGGTGGACTCCGGCGCCCGTGGTAACAAGGCGCAGGTCCGTCAGCTCGCCGGTGTGCGTGGTCTGATGGCCAAGCCGTCCGGTGACATCATCGAGAAGCCGATTTTGTCGAACTTCCGCGAAGGTCTGTCAGTGCTCGAGTATTTCATCTCGACGCACGGTGCCCGTAAGGGTCTGGCCGATACCGCACTGAAGACCGCCGACTCCGGTTACATGACCCGCAAGCTGGTGGATGTGGCGCAGGACGTCATCATCCAGCAGATCGATTGCGGCACGACGAACGGCATCTGGGTGCAAGCTGTTTACGAAGGCGAAGAAACCGTGGTGAAGCTGAGCGATCGTATCGTCGGCCGCGTGAGCGCGGAAGACGTCAATGATCCTTCCGCTCCGAAGGTGTTCCTCGTCCGGGCGAACGACGAGATCGACGAAATCAAGGCCAAGAACCTGGACAACGCCGGTCTGGACCGCATCAAGGTCCGCTCCGTGTTGACCTGCGAAGCCAAGCACGGTATCTGCGCCAACTGCTACGGTCGCAATCTGGCCACGGGCCAGCTGGTGAAACTGGGTGAGGCTGTCGGCATCGTGGCCGCACAGTCCATCGGTGAACCGGGCACGCAGTTGACGATGCGCACGTTCCATACGGGCGGTGTCGCCACCGGTAAGTTCAGCCAGCCGATCATCAAGGTGAAGTATGACGGCACGGTGAAATACCAGGAGATCCGCTCGGTGCAGCTCGAAGACGGCAACAACATCGTGCTGAACAAGAACGGTTCCATCGCCATCATCGGCGAGGATGGCCGCGAACTGGAAAGCTACAGCATCGTCATCGGCGCCGTCGTTTCCTTCAGCAATGGTGACACCATCAAGAAGGGTGACACGCTGGCGCTGTGGGATCCGTATAACGTGCCGATTCTCTCGGAAAAAGCGGGTGTCGTGAAATTCCACGACATCATCGAGGGCGTCACGATGAAGCAGGAAGTCGACGAGACGACGGGCCAGGAATCCATGGTGATCATCGATCACAAGGAAGATCTGCACCCGCAAGTCATCGTGTCCGACAGCAAGGGCGAGCCAGTGGCGCAGTATGCGATTCCTTCGGGAGCGCACATCGCGATCACGGAAGGCGACACCATTGTGGCCGGTAGCTTGCTCGCCAAGACGTCCCGCAAGACCTCGAAGACGAAGGACATCACCGGCGGTCTGCCGCGTGTGGCCGAACTCTTCGAAGCTCGCCGTCCGAAAGACGCCGCGGAGATCTCGAAGATCGACGGTATCGTCGACTTCGGTCCGAGCGTCCGCGGCAAGCGTTGCATCGTCATCAAGGACGCCGTCACCGCGCTGGAAGAGGAACACCTCATCCCGATCGGCAAGCACGTCATCGTGTTCAAGGGCGACTTCGTGAAGAAGGGCCAGCAATTGACCGACGGACCGGTGGTGCCGCACGAAATCTTGGAGGTCTGCGGACCACAAGAGCTGCAGGAACACTTGGTCAGCGAAGTGCAGGAAGTTTATCGTCTGCAAGGTGTGACGATCAATGACAAGCACATCGAGATCATCGTGCGCCAGATGTTGCGCAAGGTGCGCATCACGGAACCGGGTGATACCCAGTTCCTGTGGGGCGAGCAGATCGACCGGTTGATGTTTGAGGCCGAGAACGAACGCGTCGAGAAGATGGGTGGCAAGCCTGCTGAAGCACAACCGGTGCTGCTGGGCATCACCAAGGCATCGCTCGAGACGGAATCGTTCCTGAGCGCGGCATCCTTCCAAGACACCACCCGCGTCCTTACAGAGGCCGCGACGATGGGCAAGAAGGACACGCTGCGTGGCTTCAAGGAAAACGTCATCATGGGCCATATCATTCCGGCGGGTTCAGGCTTCGACCTGCACCGCAAGATGATCCTGAAACCGCTGGTGGAGCTGCCGCCGGTGGAAGAAACCCCGCTGGAGGAAGAACAACCTCTGGCGAGCTAAAGAATGTGGGAGGGGAATCCAGGTATTTCTGCCGGGATTCCCCTTCAAAACCTAGATTAGTGAAAAATATCCAAAAATTTTTCAAATACTAGTTGCAACCGAAAACTGTTTTGCTAACCTCCGCACTCCGTTTCCCAAGTAGGGTTCGGAAATGCAATAGATAGGATCTACGGAATGCCGACGATCAATCAACTGGTCCGAAAAGGACGCAATAAGCTGAAGTACAAGTCGAAGTCACCGGCTTTGGAGAACTCGCCGTTTCGGCGTGGTGTCTGCCTGCAGGTGATGACCCGCACGCCTAAAAAGCCGAATTCGGCGATGCGGAAGGTGGCCAAAGTGCGCCTGACCAATGGATACGAAGTGATCGCCTACATTCCGGATGAAGGCCATAACTTGCAAGAGCACTCGATCGTGCTGGTTCGCGGCGGCCGTGTGAAAGACTTGCCGGGTGTGCGTTACCATATCGTGCGCGGCACGTTGGACGCCAGCGGCGTGGAAAAGCGCCGGGTGAGCCGTTCTAAGTATGGTGTCAAGCGCCCGAAGGCGCCGAAACCGGCAGCCAAGTAATTAAGGAAATTTTTGTATGTCACGTCGTCGTCGTGCAGTTAAACGCGGTTTGTCGCTGGATGGTAAATACCAGAGTGCTCTGGTGTCCCGTCTGGTCAACACGGTCATGCGTGGTGGTAACAAGAGCACCGCCCAAAAGATCGTTTACGGAGCCTTTGATGAGCTCGCTGAGAAGCAGACCGAGGTCGCGCCGTTGGAGATTCTCCAGCGCGCCGTGGACAACGCCAAGCCTCGCCTGGAAGTGAAAGCCCGCCGGGTCGGTGGTGCCACTTACCAAGTGCCCTTGGAAGTGCCGTCTGACCGGCAGGCAGCCCTCGCCATGCGGTGGTTGGTGAACTTTGCGGATGGCCGCAAGGGTTTGCCGATGCGCAAGGCGCTGGCCGTGGAAATCCTGGAAGCCTATCAGGGCCAGGGCAATGCAATCCGCAAGCGTGATGAGGTGCATAAGATGGCGCAGGCCAACAAGGCCTTTGCTCATTTCCGCTGGTAGTCACAGTCAAATTTTATTGACGCCCCGAGCCGATGTGATTCGGGGCGTTTTAGTCTCTAAAAGCAGATGCAAGCAGCAGAAACAAAGAATCTGAACTCGCCGAACCGCGAGTATACGATGCAGCACACCCGCAATATCGGTATTGCGGCGCACATCGACGCGGGCAAAACGACGACGACGGAGCGTATCCTGTTCTACACGGGGCTGATCCATAAGATCGGTGACGTGGATGACGGCAATACGGTCACGGACTGGATGGAGCAGGAGAAGGAACGTGGTATCACGATCACCTCGGCGGCCGTCACGTGCTTCTGGACCCAGAAAAAGGAAGCGGGTCTGTATAAGGCGTTTGAAACGACGCCGATGCGCGTCAACATCATCGATACTCCGGGTCACGTGGATTTCACGGCCGAAGTCGAGCGTTCGATGCGTGTGTTGGACGGTGCAGTGGCAGTGTTCTGCGGTGTGGCCGGTGTGCAGCCCCAGTCCGAAACGGTCTGGCGCCAGGCGACGAAGTATAAAGTGCCGCGTATCGCGTTCGTCAACAAGATGGACCGTACGGGTGCGAACTTCGAAAACGCTCTCGCCGACATGCGTAACAAGTTGAAGGCGTATGCTTTCCCCGTTGCGTTGCCGATTGGTGCGGGTGAGACTTTTGCCGGTGTCATTGATCTGGTGAACCAGAAGGTGATCACTTGGGGTGAGGGCGATGTCACGACCGAAGGTCTGAAGTATGACATCATTGAAATTCCGGCGGAACACAAAGCACGTGCGGAAGCCGGTCTGAAGGACTTGATCGACGCCGTCTCCAACAAGGATGACGCGATTGCCGAGCTGGTGCTTGAAGAGAAGGCGATCACGCCTGATATTTTGAAAGCGGCCATCCGCCGTTTGACCTGCAAGATCGAGCTGGTTCCCGTGATCTGCGGTTCGGCCTTCAAAAAGAAGGGCGTGCAGTTCTTGATCGATACCGTGGTGGATTACCTTCCGTCGCCGCTGGACATTCCTCCGGCTACCGGTCACGAACCGGGCGTGGAAGCGCCGGTTGAGATCGTTTCGGACGACAATGGCAAGTTCTGCTCCTTGGCGTTCAAGCTCTGGACCGATCCGTATGCCGGTAAGTTGGTGTTCTTCCGCGTCTATTCCGGCTTCTTGAAGAAGGGTGATACGATTTACAATCCGCGCACACGCCGTCGTGAGCGCGTGAGCCGTCTGATGGTCATTCAAGGCAGCGAGCGTAAGGATGTGGAAACGGTTTACGCCGGTGACATCGCCGCGCTCGTCGGTCTGCGCAACATCACCACCGGTGATACGCTGTGCAATGAAGACTTCGACATCATGCTGGAACCGCCGACGTTCCCTGAGCCCGTGATCAGCATGGCTGTGGAGCCGAAGACGAAGGCAGACCGCGACAAGATGGGTGAAGGTTTGCAACGTCTGGCGGAAGAAGATCCGACGTTCCGCTGCTTCACGAACGAAGAGACGAGCCAGCTTATCATCGCCGGGATGGGTGAGCTGCACTTGGAAATCATCATCGACCGTTTGAAGCGCGAATTCAAGGTTGAAGCCAACTCTGGCGCGCCGCAAATCGCTTACCGTGAGACGGTTACGACGGCTGCGGAAGGTGAAGGCAAATTCATCCGCCAGTCCGGTGGTCGTGGTCAATACGGTCACGCGTGCATCACCTTGGAGCCCAATGAAAAGGGCAAGGGCATCGAGATCAACAACAAGATCGTTGGTGGTTCGATTCCGAAAGAATTCATTCCGCCGGTTATCGCAGGTATCGAAGAGGCGATCCGCAGTGGTGTGTATGCCGGTTACCAGGTCATCGACATCAAAGTCGATGTGGTGGACGGTTCATTCCACGATGTTGACTCCAACGAGCTGGCGTTTAAGATGGCTGGCATTTTCGCTCTGAAGGACGCTTTCAAGAAAGCGAATCCGATCTTGCTGGAACCGTTGATGAAAGTCGAAGTGACGACGCCTGATGAATATCAGGGCGATCTCCTCGGTGATATCAACCGCCGCCGTGGTGTGATCCAGGGCGTGGATGCCAAGAACGGTCAGACGGTGCTGAACGCACACGTGCCGCTGGCGGAAATGTTCGGTTATGCGACCGCGATTCGTTCCCTCTCGAAGGGCCGCGCTTCCTACTCCATGGAGCCGCTGGCGTTCGAGCAGGTGCCGAACTCGGTAGCGACACAAATTTTGGATTCGGCGGCCAAGCGGCCGGCCGCTCGTAGCTAGAAAACTTATAATATTGTTCTTTGTATGGCTGGACAACGTATACGCATAAGGCTGAAAGCCTACGATCACCGGGTGATCGATCAATCGGCGCATGACATCGTGGAAACGGTGAAACGCACGGGCGCACGGGTGGCGGGACCGATTCCGTTGCCGACACGGGTGGAAAAGTTCACGGTGCTGCGTTCGCCGCACGTGGATAAGAAATCCCAGGAAACTTTTGAGCAGCGCACCCACAAGCGCCTGCTGGACATCATTGAACCGACGGCGAAGACCGTGGACGAGCTGAAGAAGCTCAACCTGCCGGCCGGTGTGGACATCACCATCAAGATATAACGCGTATGCCACTGGGAATTCTTGGAAAAAAATTGGGCCAGACCCGCGTCTATGACGCCGCTGGCAATATCGTGGTGGTCACTGTGGTGCACGTGGGCGACAATCGCGTGGTGCAGTGCAAGACTGTTGAAACGGACGGATACAAGGCAGTCCAGCTGGGCATCGTTGACCAGAAGGAAAGCCGCGTGACGAAGCCGGCAATGGGCCACTTCAACAAGCACAAGGCGCAACCTGTGAAGGTGCTCCGCGAATTCCGCGACTTCCCGCTCGACGTGAAGCCGGGTGACGTGGTGGGAGCCAAAGTTTTCACCGTCGGCGATGCCGTGGATGCCATTGGTATCACGAAGGGCCGCGGTTTTGAAGGTGTCGTGAAGCGCCATGGTTTCCGTGGTGGTGACGCCTCGCACGGTTGCAAAGGCTGGAAGCGCCGTAGCGGCGCCATCGGTCAGCGTCTCTTCCCCGGCACGGTTATGCGCGGGATGAAGATGCCTGGTCACATGGGCCAAGTGCAGCGGACGACTCAGAACCTGAAAGTGGTTCAAGTTTTGGAAGATGAGAAGGTTCTTCTCATCAGTGGCGCCATCCCGGGTTCGAAGGGCGACTATGTCGTCATCCGCGAGGCCAAGAAGAAGCGCAAGGCCGCCGTAGCAGCCAAGTAATAGGAGCCTGATTCCATGAAGCTTACGCTTAACGATATTAAAGGTAAAAGCCTCGGTGAGTTCGAGGTAAACGTGGCCCTCGTCGAAGACGGCCGGGGCACGCAGGCGGTGCATGACGCGGTGGTCGCGTTTCGTGCCGCGCAACGCAGCGGTACCGCTTGCACCAAGACGATGGGTGAAGTGGCCGGCACCGGCAAGAAGCCTTGGCGCCAAAAGGGCACCGGTCGCGCTCGCGCCGGTTCCTTCGCCAGCCCGTTGTGGGTCGGCGGTGGTGTGGTCTTCGGACCGAAGCCCCGTGACTTCCGCAAGAAGATTTCCCGCAGCACGAAGTCGCTCGCCTTGCGCAAAGCATTCAGCGAACGCCTGAAGGCCTCGGACATCGTGGTGGTGGACGACCTGAAGCTGGCCTCGGCCAAGACGAAGGAACTCCTCGCGGTTCTGGAGACGTTGAAGATCGACGGCACGGTGCTGGTGGTCTCCGACATCGACAAGAACGTGACGCTGGCCGCCCGTAACATTCCCCATGTGGAATTGACGGATGGCACGACGTTGAACACGTATCAGCTCCTGCGTAACGACAAGGTGCTGTTCACCAAGAGCGCGCTCGAGAAATTCACAGCGCGGCTCGGCAACTAAGGGCTGAAACATGAACGCATTTGAAGTAATCAAGAGTGTGCGCCTGACGGAAAAAGGCGCGATCCAGGCGGAGAAGATCAACCAGTATACCGTGGTGGCTGACCGCCGCGCGAACAAGGTGCAGATCCGCCAGGCAGTGCAGGAACTGTTCAAGGTCAAAGTGACCAGCGTGAACACCCTGAATGTGAACGGCAAGGCGCGTCGTAAAGCGACGAAGCAGGCCGGGCAAACCTCGGACTGGAAGAAGGCTCTGGTCACCTTGAAAGAGGGCGACAAAATCAGCCTCACCTAATCTTTAAGACTGAAGCATATGGCAGTTAAGACTTTTAGACCCCTGACGCCGTCTTCACGCTACGTGACGATCGCCTCGTTTGACGAGATCACGAAGACCAAGCCGGAGAAGAAGCTGGTCAAGATCCGCAAGAAGACCGGTGGCCGTAACATGTATGGCCGCGTGACGGCCCGTGCGTGCGGTGGCGGTCACAAGCAGAAGATCCGCCAGGTGGATTTTCGCCGCGTGCGTCATGGTGTGCCGGCCACGGTGATCGCGATCGAATATGATCCGATCCGTACGGCCCGCATCGCCCTGATTGAATACAAGGACGGCGAGAAGAGCTATATCCTGGCTCCGAACGGCCTCCAGGTGGGCACGAAGCTGCTGAGCGGCACGATGGCCACGCCTGATGTGGGCAACAGCCTGCCGTTGAAGAATATTCCGCCGGCCACGACGATCCACAATTTGGAGATTGCTCCGGGCAAGGGTGCCCAGATGGTGCGTTCCGCCGGTGTGGGCGCAGTGGTGATGGCCGTGGATGAAGGCTATGCGCAGATCAAGCTGCCTTCCGGTGAGATCCGCCGTTTCCATGAAGATTGCTACGCGACGGTGGGGCAGGTGGGCAATACCGAGCATGAGAACATCATCTTGGGCAAAGCCGGCCGCAACCGTCACCTCGGCCGCCGGCCGATGAGCCGTGGTATGGCGCGCAACCCGGTTGACCATCCAAACGGTGGTGGCCAGGGCAAATCCAAGGGTGGTGGCGGTCGCCAGCATCTGACGTCGCCTTGGGGTCTTTTGGCCAAGGGCAAGCGCACACGCAAGAAGTATAAACTGTCCAACCGGTTCATTCTCGTCCGTCGGGATGGCCGTCCGATGAAGAACAAGTAATAGCATATGGGACGTTCAATTAAAAAGGGTCCGTTCGTCGATCTGCATGTTCTGAAGAAGATTCAGAAGGCGAAGGAAACGAAATCGAAGACGCCGATCAAGACGTGGTCGCGGCGTTCCATGATCACCCCTGATTTTGTGGGGCTGACATTCAATGTGCATAATGGCAAGGTGTTCAACCCGGTCTTCGTGACGGAGAACATGGTGGGTCACCGTCTGGGCGAATTTTCGCCAACCCGCACGTTCAAGAAACACGGTGCCCATACGGCGAAAGCGGAGAAATAGTATGCAAGTCCAAGCGATTACCAAAAATATCCGCATGTCCGCGCAGAAGATGCGCGAGGTGGTGCGCCAGATCCAGGGGCTGCCCGCCTTGCAGGCTCAGGCCGTGCTGGCCGTGGTGCCGCGGAAGTCCGCCCGGGTGGTGGCGAAGACCTTGCGGTCTGCGATCGCCAACGCGGAGAACAACAACGGCGCGAAGCCGGAGAATTTGATGGTGCGCGAAGCGGTGGCCCAGACGGCCAAGACGCTCAAGCGTTTCACCCCGAAAGCCCGCGGTTCGGCCGGACCGACACTCAAGCGGAGCTGCCACGTAAAGATCATAGTTTCTGACGAGAAATAGTTATGGGTCAAAAAGCAAATCCAATTGGCCTGCGCCTGCCGATCACCCGTGACTGGCGCTCGAAGTGGTACGCCGACAAGAAAGATTTTGGCAAGCTGCTGAACGAAGACCGGAGCATCCGCGATCTGCTGAAGAAGCGCCTGGAATCGGCCTCCGTGCCGAAGATCCAGATCGAGCGCGCCGCGACCCGCTGCCGTATCACGATCTTCACGGCCCGTCCGGGCGTGGTGATCGGACGCAAGGGCTCGGAGATCGACAAGCTCAAGGAAGAGCTGGGCAAGATGACCGGCAAGGAAATTTACGTCGACATCCAAGAGGTGAAGAGCCCGGAGATCGACGCGCAACTGGTGGCTGAGAACGTCGCGCTCCAATTGGAACGCCGGGTTTCCTTCCGCCGGGCGATGAAGAAGGCGGTCCAGACCGCGATGGATTTCGGTGCCGCCGGCATCAAGATCCGCTGCGCCGGCCGTTTGGGCGGGGCCGAGCTGGCCCGCGTGGAAAAGTATCACGAAGGCAGTGTGCCGTTGCACACGATGCGTGCGAATATCGATTACGGGTTTGCCGAAGCCAAGACGGTGTATGGCAAGCTGGGTGTCAAGTGCTGGATCTGCAAGGGCGAGCTGAAGAAGGAAAAGATCGCCCCGACGCCAGTGGTTGCCACGAAGGAATAATTAATTTTTAGCTGAGGATTTTGATATGGCAATGATGCCCGCAAGAGTGAAGTACCGCAAGATGCAGCGTGGGTCCCGCAAGGGTCTCGCAACGCGCGGCGCTTCCGTGGCGTTCGGTGAGTACGGTCTCCAGGCAATGGAGCGGTGCTGGATGGACGCAAAACAGATTGAGGCCTCCCGTGTGGCGATCACTCGCTTCATGAAGCGCCGTGGTAAGGTGTGGATCCGGATTTTTCCGGACAAGTCCTTCACGAAGAAGCCGTTGGAAACCCGAATGGGCCACGGCAAGGCGGGTGTCGAAGGCTGGGTGGCGGTGATCAAGCCGGCGGCGATCCTGTTCGAGGTGGATGGTGTGACCGAGGCGGTGGCCCGTGAGTCGTTCCGTCTGGCGGCGTCGAAGCTGCCGATCCGCACGCGTTTCATCTCCCGTCACAAGCTGGCCTAACGAGTACGAGTTATGAAGAGTGAACTGAAAAATTTGAAAGAGGAAAGCCTCGCGGAATTGACCGCCAAGAGCCGTGCTTTGCGCCAGGAAATTTTCAACCTGCGCCTGCAACAGGCGGGCAGCCAGCTTGAAAAGCCTTCGCGTATCCGCACGCTCCGTCGTGACATTGCGCGGATCGAGACGCAGATATCCTCCCGCCGGAAAAAGGCCGCTTAAGAAAATTTGCTATGTCTGAACAGAATCCAGCCCGCACCCAGCGCAAAGAGCGCACTGGCGAAGTCATCTCCGACAAGATGACCAAGACCATCATTGTCCGCGTGGAACGCCGTTTCCGGCACCCGCAATTCAAGAAGGTCGTGACCAGCTACAAGAAATTTGTGGCGCACGACGAGAAGTCCGAAGCGAAGGTGGGCGACCGCGTCCGCATCGAAGAGACCCGTCCGCTCTCGAAGACCAAGCGCTGGCGCCTGGTGGAAGTGGTGGAACGCAACGCTGACGCCGTAGTGGCAGCCTAAGTGAAAGTTTGATCCATGTTACAAATTCGTTCAATTCTTGATGTGGCCGACAATACCGGCGCCAAGCGCGCCGCCACGATCGGTGTGCTGGGCAAGAACCAGCGTTATGCCCGGGTGGGCGACGTGATCAAGGCCCATATCAAAGAGGCCTCCCCGGATGGCACGGTGAAAAAGGGCGAGGTCGTCAATGCCGTGGTGGTCCGCACCCGTCAGGCCGTGCGCCGCAATGACGGTTCCTATCTGCGTTTTGACAGCAATGCGATTGTCATCATCGACAAAGAAAACAACCCGCGTGGGACGCGCATCTTCGGTCCGGTAGCCCGTGAGCTCCGTGACAAGAAGTTCATGAAGATCATCTCCCTCGCTCCTGAAGTGATTTGAGTTATGGCGAATTATCACGTTAAAAAAGGTGATGAAGTAGTGGTCATCGCCGGTGCACATCGCACGAACCGCGGCAAGGTCAAGCAGATCCTGAAGGCCAAGAACCGCGTGATCGTGGAAGGTGTGAACATGGTCAAGAAGCACATGCGGAAGAGCCAGCAGAACCCGCAGGGCGCGATTTTGGAGATCGAAGGTTCCATCCACGTTTCCAACGTGATGAAAGCCGAGGTCTATGACGCCCGCAAAGGCACTGCTGCCAAAGCCTAAGCCCATTTGAAGTCATGAAGCCGAGATTGTTTGAAAAATATCACGCGACGGTGAAGCCGGCGCTGCTCGAGAAGCGCAAGTACGCGAACGTACACCAGATTCCGCGCATCGAGAAGATCGTCATCAACATGGGTGTCAGCGCGTCCTTGGAAAAGGGTGCCGTGGAAGACGCCGTGAAGGACCTGACGCAGATCACGGGCCGCAAGCCGGTGATCAACATCGCCAAGAAGAGCATCGCGAACTTCAAGTTGCGCGAAGGCCAGCAGATCGGCTGCCGCGTGACGCTGCGCCGTGAGGTGATGTATGAGTTTCTGGACCGCCTGGTGGCGGCCGCACTGCCCCGTATCCGTGACTTCCGCGGCGTTTCGCCCCGCAAGTTCGACGGCCGCGGCAACTACTCCCTGGGGGTGGCGGACCAGACGATCTTCCCGGAGATCGAAATGGACAAGATCAAACGCACGCAGGGCATGGACATCACCATCGTGACCACGGCCAAGACGGACGAGGAAGCGCTGGAACTGCTGAAACTGATGGGAATGCCGTTTTCCGAAGGACGTTAATATGGCAAAGACATCTTGGCTCGAACGTAATAAAAAGAAGGCGGCGACCGTGAAGAAGTATGCGGCGCTGCGGGCGGAGCTGAAGGCGAAGCATGATTATGCCGGCCTGCAGAAGCTGCCGAAGAACGCCAGTCCTGTGCGATTGGTCAACCGTTGTGAAATGAGCGGCCGCCGGCATGCGTATATGCGCAAGTTCCGGTGCTCGCGCCTGACGTTCCGTGAAGCGGCCCTGAATGGCCTGATCCCGGGCGTGACGAAAGCTTCCTGGTAAGAGAGACAGTAATATGAGCGATCCAATTGCAGACATGCTGACGCAAATCCGTAACGCCAATCAGGCGTTGCTGCCCTCCGTGGATTTGGCGCACTCGAAGATGAAGGAAAACATTGCGCAGATCCTGAAGCGTGAGGGCTATATCACGGACTGCAGCGTTGAAGGCGAGAAACTCAAGCGCCTCAAGCTGAAGCTTAAGTTTCAGGGCCGCAAGGCGGTCATCGTCGGCCTGCGCCGCGTGAGCAAGCCGGGCCTGCGCCGGTATGTCGGCTCCAGCGAGATTCCCCGTGTGCTGGGCGGGATGGGCGTGGCCATCGTCTCGACGTCGCAAGGCGTGATGACGGGCGGCGAAGCCCGGAAGCAAAACTTGGGCGGCGAGCTGCTCTGCTTCATCTGGTAAACCTGTAACCGTATCCTGATATGTCACGTATTGGCAAACAACCCGTCTCCATCCCCGACAAGGTCAAAGTCGAGGTCAAGGGGCAGCAAATTTCCGCCGAAGGCCCGAAGGGCAAGCTCTCTTTGGAGCTCCCGAAGCGCACTTCCGCCCTGATCAAGGACAAGACCGTGGTGGTCAGCCGCAAGGATGACACCGCCGAATCGAAGGCGCTGCACGGCCTGAGCCGCTCGCTCGTCAACAACATGTTGCTGGGTGTGGCCACGGGTTTCGTGAAGAAGCTCGAGATCCAAGGCGTCGGTTTCAAGGCCGCCGTCCAGGGCAAGAATGTGAATCTGAGCCTGGGCTATTCGCATCCCGTGAACTATTCCATCCCTGACCAAATCAAGGTGACGGTGGAAGAGAACACGAAGGTGACGATCGAAGGGCCCGACAAGGCGACGGTGGGCCGCGTGGCCGCCGAGATCCGCAGTTTCTACCCGCCGGAGCCGTACAAGGGCAAGGGTGTCCGTTACTCGGACGAGAAGGTCATCCGCAAGGAAGGCAAGACGGTCCAATAATTTCGTTAAGTGAATAATTGGTTACGGCAAATACCGTGACCGCAAGAATAACATGAGGACAGAGAAGAAATTTAAACTGGAGCAGTTGCGCCGCTGGCGCATGCGTAAAAAAGTGGTGGGAACGACGGAACGTCCGCGCATGAGCGTGCGTTTCACGGGCCGGAACATCCACGTCCAGTTCATCGATGACAGCGTGGGCAACACCCTGGCAGCGATCACGACCCTGACGAAGACCGTGCCGGATCGCGAAAAGCTCGCGGCCAATGCGGAGAGCGCCAAGGTCATCGGCAAACTGGCAGCGGAAGCCGCCATCGCCAAGGGTATCAAGAGCGTGGTCTTCGACCGCAGCGGTGCCCGGTATCATGGCAAAGTGAAGGCGCTGGCGGATGCCGCGCGCGAAGCCGGTCTGCAATTTTAACGTCTAACTGAGTTTCATTGTGGCAGAACCAACTAATCGTCCAGCAAATAACAGGGGTCCCGGCGGCGGTGGCGGTCGCGGACCGCGTGGTCCACGTCGTGCCCGTCCGAATTCCGATCAACCGGGCGAAGGCGCCATGGTTGACGGCAAGCCGGTCAACGAATTGAGCGAGAAGGTGATTTTCATCAACCGCTCGTCCAAAGTGGTGAAGGGTGGCCGTCGTTTCAGCTTCAGCGCACTGGTTGTCACGGGTGACAAGCAGGGCAAAGTGGGGCTGGGTCTCGGCAAAGCCGGTGAAGTGGCTGACGCCATCCGCAAGGGCGGGGAAGTTTCCCGCGGCGCGATGGTCGGCATCTCGCTCAACGGCACGACCATTCCGCACGAGGTGTTCTCGGCGTTCGGCGGCGCGAAAGTGCTGCTGCGTCCAGCCTCTCCCGGTACCGGTATCATCGCCGGCAAGACGGTTCGCGCCGTGCTTGAATCCGCCGGTGTCAAAGACATCCTCAGCAAGTCGCTGGGTTCCAAGAACGCGGCGAATGTGGCCAAGGCCACGCTCTCAGCCCTCCTGCAGCTCCGGTTGCGTGAGGAAATCTACCGTGCCCGTGGCCGTACGATGCGTGCCGCCCAACCTGCAGCTTAATCTTTCTTTCACGATACCTATGCGTTTGCATGATTTGAAACCTCGTCCCGGAGCCAAGCACCGCCGCAAGCGTCTTGGCCAGGGTGAGTCCAGCGGCCACGGCAAGACCTCCGGTCGCGGTGGCAAGGGCCAGTCGGCCCGCTCCGGCAGTTCGATCCGTCCCGGCTTTGAGGGCGGTCAGATGCCGTTGATCCGCCGTATCCCGAAGCGTGGCTTTAACAACACGTCGTTCAAGATCTCCTATTCTGGAGTGAACCTCGAGTCTTTGAACCAGTTCGAAGACGGGGCCCGGATTGACGAGCAGACGATCCGCGCTGCCGGTCTGGCGAATGGCACCAGCCATGGCGTCAAGATCCTCGGCCGTGGTGAGCTGAAGAAGAAGTTGACCGTGGTGGTCAGTGCTTTCAGTGCGACAGCCAAGGCTCAGATCGAAGCCAAGGGCGGTTCCTGCGAGACCTTGCCGAAGAAGGTCCAACCCGCCAAGTTCTCGGCTCAAAAGGCCGCAGCAGCAGCTGCCGCTGCGAAGACCGCTCAGAAGTAATAATTCCAAGCCTGCCTGTCGTTCATGCTGAAGAACATCATCAACACCTTCGCCAACAGCTTTAAGGTGCCGGAGCTCAAATCCCGCATCTTCTTTACGCTGCTGGTGCTTTTGGTGTGCCGTCTGGTGGCCATGATACCGATTCCTGGTCTGGACGGTGTCGCCCTGTCGGAATTCCTGAAGCAATCCCAGAATCAGGGTGGCTTGATCGGGATGTACAGCATGTTCACGGGTGGTGCGCTGGAGAAGTGCGCGATCGGTTCGTTGGGCATCATGCCCTACATCAGCGCGACGATCATCATCCAGCTCCTGACGGCGGTGATTCCGCAGCTCAGCAAGCTGGCGCGGGAAGAGGGTGGCCGGGCCAAAGTGATCCAGTATGGCCGTTATCTGACGGTGCTGCTGTGCTTGGGCCAGGGTATCTTCATGACCTTGGGCTGGGAGAATGCGGATAAGGTATTGCCTGGTTTCCAAGGCGATCTGGTTCTTTACGAGAATCTCTGGTGGTATCGCATTCAGACGACGTTGGTGCTGACGGTGGGCACGCTGTTGTTGATGTGGTTTGGTGAGCAGATCACTGAGCGGGGTATCGGTAACGGTGTCTCTTTGGTGATCACCATCGGTATTTTGGCCCGTCTCCCGGTGGCCCTCCGTGATCTGCAATTGATGTTCACGCCGATGAACGACGAGCCGGCCAAGTATGGTCCGTTCAGCTTCATCGCTTTGGTGGTCGTGATGGTGGTGGTGGTGGCGGGAATCATTGCGGTGACGCAGGCGCAACGGAAGATTCCGGTTCAATACGCCCAACGTGCAGTGGGTCGCAAGGTCTATGCGGGACAGAGCTCTTTCATGCCGTTGCGGGTGAATTATGCGGGTGTCATGCCGGTGATTTTCGCCCAGGCCATCCTGATGTTCCCGGGCACGATCTTCCAAAAGATTGGCCAACGTTTTGATTCGAAGTTCTTTGTGGATTTGGCGCGTTTCTTTGACCCGATGTCCTTCAGCTACATGCTGATCTTTGGGTTGATGATCTTGTTCTTCTCCTACTTCTGGGTGGCGACCCAGTTCAACGAGATCCAGATCTCGGATGATTTGAAGAAGAACGGCGGTTATATCCCGGGCGTCCGTCCTGGTCCGAAGACCACGGAATTTTTGCACAACACGATGAGCCGTATCACGCTGGCAGGCGCCGTATTCCTGACGCTGATTGCGGTGATCCCACTGTTGATGAACAAGTTCATGAACATGCCTCATGACGTGGCCAGCTTCTTCGGCGGCACGGGCATGCTGATCTTGGTCGGTGTGATGCTCGATACGATGCGCCAGGTGGAATCCCATCTGTTGATGCGTCATTACGACGGCTTCCTGAAAAAGGGTGGCCGTGTGCGTGGCCGGTTTTAGTGATTTTTGACGTGACCCCAAGCGGGGACACGATTGCTCTTTGGAACGCTGATTAGAGAACGATGATAGCTACCAGCGAAAAGGATCTGGCGGGAATGCGGGCCGCAGGCGGCGTCGCAGCACAGGTCCTGAGCGAAGTGGCGGGGTTCATCGCGCCGGGTATGACTACCCGGCAGATTGATGAGTTTGCCGGTACGCGCATCCTCCACTACGGTGGTAAAAGCGCGTTTCTGGGATACCAGAAGTATCCGTGCCAGATCTGCATCTCGGTGAATGAAGAAGTGGTGCATGGGCTGGCCGGGGAACGGCGGGTGCAGTTCGGGGACATCATCAGTCTGGATGTCGGCGTCGTGTACGAGGGATATATTGGTGACAATGCCCGCACCGTGCCGGTGGGGGGCTGTGACATTTTGTCGCAAAAATTGATTGATGTCACCGAGCAGGCCTTGTATGAAGGAATTTCGCGCGCCATTCTGGGCAACCGGGTGGTGGACATATCCCGTGCGATTCAGACACATGTCGAATCGAACGGGTTCAGCATCGTCCGCGAATATGTCGGGCACGGGGTAGGGCGGACGCTGCATGAAGCGCCGCAGATCCCGAACTACGTGGACCGGTGCGGTGATGTGAAATTGAAGAAGGGCATGACGTTGGCGATCGAGCCGATGGTCAATGCCGGGGTGGCAAAGACCAAGCGTCTAAGTGACGGTTGGACGGTGTTGACCCAGGACGGGATGCCGTCCGCTCATTTTGAGCACACGGTTTTGGTGACAGACGGCAAACCGGAGATTTTGACGTGGCCGGAGAAGATGCCATCGAAGTTGAAGGCATCGTGACCGAACGATTGGCCGCTGGGTTGTTTCATTTGAAACTGCCCAACGGCCATACGATTCTGGCCCACACGCCAATGCGCCTGCTGGAGCAGGTGCGGGAAGCAGTGCCGGGTGACCGGCTGACAGTAGAAATGACGCCTTTCGACATGTCGAAGGGGCGGGTAAAAAGTATAAGAAAAATTTGATATGAAAGTACGTGCGTCAGTTAAAAAACTTTGCGAGCACTGCAAAATCGTGAAGCGGAAGGGTATCATCCGCGTGATCTGCAGCAACTCGCGCCATAAACAGAAACAGGGTTAAGCTATGCCTCGCATTATTGGTATTGATATTCCGGCGAACAAGCGCATCGACATCGCGCTGCGTTACATCTATGGCATCGGGCCGGTGAACGCGAAGGAGATCCTCGCCGCAGCGAAGATTGATCCGGCCACCCGCGCCAAAGACCTCACGGAACAGCAGATGTCCCAGATCGTGCATGCCATCCAAGAGGGCAAGTATGTGATCGAGGGTGACCTGCGCCGCGAGATCGGCATGAACCTGAAGCGTCTTCAGGGTATCAAGTGCTATCGTGGCATCCGCCACATCCGCGGGCTCCCAGTCCGGGGCCAGCGCACGAAGACAAACTCCCGTACCCGCAAGGGACCTCGCCGCACGGTGGGTGTGCAGCGCGCCACGCCTGCCAAGGCGTAACCAATAAAGATTTAACCGTATGGCCGAAGAAACGAAAACTCCGAAGGCTTCCAAGAAGGAAGCCAAGCCCGCCGCCGAACAGGCTGCCGGTGCTCCCGCTGCCGAAGCGAAACCCGCGAAGGCGTCCAAGAAGCCTGCTGAAGACGGCGCTGCTGCTCCTGCCAAGGCAGAAGCACCGGTCATCCAGGCGGCTGTCAGCGCCCCGACCGCAGCCGAGCTGCTGGGCGAAGACGCTAACGCCAAGAAGATCGTCAAGGCGAAGGGTTCCAAGAATATCGCTGTCGGTGTGGCGAACATCCTGGCTACTTTCAACAACACGCTGGTCAGCATCACGGACATGCAAGGTCACGTGATCGGCTGGTCCAGCGCCGGCAAGGTCGGCTTCCGGGGTTCTCGCAAGAGCACTGCGTTCGCTGCCCAGCAGGTGGCGCAGGACGCCGCCCGTCAGGCGATGGCCCATGGTCTCCGCGAAGTGGAGATCAAGGTCAAGGGTCCTGGCTCTGGCCGTGAATCCGCCATCCGTGCTTTGCAAGCTATCGGGCTGGAGATCAGCACGATCAAAGATGTGACCCCGGTGCCGCACAACGGCTGCCGTCCGCGCAAGAAGCGCCGCGTGTAACCTTTAGAAAGAATTTAGAGTATGGCTCGTTATACTGGACCCCGCACCCGCATCAGCCGTCGCTTCGGCACGCCCATCTTTGGGCCGTCGAAATATCTGGAGCGCCGCAATTTTCCGCCCGGCATGCACGGCCCCAAGGCCCGTCGCAAGTTTACCGATTACGGTCTCGGCCTGATCGAGAAGCAAAAGCTGCGCTACTACTATGGCCTGATGGAACGTCAGTTCCGCGGTGTCTATGAGAAGGCGCTGAACCGCCGTGGTGTGACCGGTGAGACCATGCTCCAGATCCTCGAAACGCGTCTGGACAGCGTGATCTACAATCTCGGTTTTGCCGCGACCCGTCCGGCTGCCCGCCAGATGGTGGCCCATGGCCACGTGAAGGTGAATGGCCGCAAGCTCACGGTTCCGTCGGCCGCCCTCAAGGTGAACGACACGATCGAGATCAAGGACAACACCGTGTCCCGCCAACTCGCCACGCGCGGGCTGGAGACGTCCACGAGCCGCTTGGTGCCGGACTGGCTCCAATTGAGCAAGGACGCCTTCCAAGGCAAGATCATGCGCATCCCGTCCCGGGATGACATCCAGCCGATCGCCAACGAACAGGCTGTCGTCGAATTTTATTCCCGCTAATCCCTGATGCCCCGCAAGGGGCGCAACCCCAGAAAGCAATTATACGGGCCTCCGGCGGTGCGGGAATAAACCGCCGGAGACCAGATTAAAATTGCTAACATTAATACTATGCCAGTACGTCTAGGCCGTTTTGAAATGCCCAAGCGTTTGACCAAGGATGAGTCAAACTCGACGCCCACTTACGCCAAGTTCGTGGCGGAACCGTTTGAAACCGGTTTCGGTCACACGATCGGTAACTCGCTTCGCCGCGTTTTGCTGTCCTCCTTGGAAGGTGCGGCCATCACTTCTGTCAAGATTGACGGAGCGATGCATGAGTTCGCCACGGTGGAAGGTGTCGTCGAAGACGTCACGGACATCGTGTTGAACCTGAAGAAGATTTTGTTCAAGGCGCACAGCCGCGAACCGCAGACCTTGCTCCTCAATGTGAACAAGGAAGGCGCTGTCCTCGCTGAGGACATCGAGCTTAACCAGAACATCGAGCTGGTGAACCCGAAGCAGATCATCTGCACGCTGGACAAGAAGCGCAAGTTCGCGATGGAGTTCGAAGTCAAAGTGGGCCGTGGTTTCTGCCCTGGTGACGAGAACAAGAAGCCTGACCAGGCCATCGGCGTGATCGCCATCGACTCGCTGTTCTCCCCCGTGACGCGCGTGCGTTACAATGTGGAAGCAGCCCGCGTCGGCCAGCGCACGGACTATGATCGTTTGGTCATCGAGATCACGACGGACGGCCGTCTGACTCCGGATGACGCGCTGACGCAGTCCTCCGCGATTTTGCAACATCACCTCGACGTGTTCGTCGGCTACGACAAGAACGCCGTTGAATTCGAAGAAGTGGTGGACAAGCAGGACGAAGAGAAGACGAAGATGCGCAAGCTGCTCAACATGAGCGTGAACGAGATCGAGCTCAGCGTCCGTGCGGCGAACTGCCTGAACAACGCGAATATCACCACGGTCGGCCAGCTGGCCATGAAGACCGAGGCGGAAATGCTGAAGTACCGCAACTTCGGCAAGAAGTCCCTGAACGAAATCAAGGACAAGCTGCAGGCTCTCGGCCTGATGCTCGGAATGAACTTGGACGCGTCCTTGCTGGAAGCGCCCAAGGAAGACAAGACTTTAGCTTAACGAAAATTGCAGTATGCGACATCTTAAACGCACGGCCAAACTGGGCCGCACAGGCACGCATCGTAACGCGATGCTCACCAACATGGTTTGCAGCCTGATCATCCACAAGCGGATCACCACCACGCTGGCCAAGGCCCGCGCGGCGCGCTCCGTCGCCGAGAAGATGGTCACGCTGGGCAAGAAGGGCACCCTTCATTCCCGCCGTCTGGCCTCCTCCCGTTTGCATCAGGAAGACGCTGTGAAGATCCTCTTCACCGAGATCGCTCCTGCGCACAAGGATCGTCCGGGTGGTTATACCCGCATCATCAAGCTGGGCCAACGCCAGGGTGACGCGAGCCAGTTGGCCATCCTCGAATTCGTGGAAGGCACGACGGTAGCTCCCGCTACGACCGAAGCCAAAGCAGAAGCCACTCAGGCCACGCCTGAGGCTCCTGCCGCTGAGGCCAAGCCGAAGAAGAAGACGGCCAAGAAGAAGGCCGAAGCGGCCGCCTAATCAGGCTAACAAAGAAATTCAGAGACCCGCTCGCAAGAGCGGGTTTTTTCTTGTACGCGATGAGCGAGCAGGATGAGGAAACTGAACCGGATACTTACTTGGCGCTGAAGTCGAAGCAGATCAGGTGATCTTCCGAGCGGAGGTACAAGCGCTTGCGAGAAAGCACCGGAGCTGCCCAGCAGGGGTAATGCAGTTGCGGGACCTGCCAGCGAGATATCTCGTCACATTTCTCCGGATTCACTTTGAAAAGACCTAGTAATCCACCTTCGCCCAAGGCAATCAACTTACTTTCCGCCATGATGGCGGAGCCGCGACCGAAAACATCAGGCTGCTTGCTTCCGCCGCCTTTTCCCCAGCTTTCATCGCGGTCCCAGAGCACTTTTCCGGTCTTTAGTTCTACACAACGGAAACGTGCATCGGGTTCATTGCGGCCGCTGAAGGCGTAGAGATTGCCCTCGTGATAGATGGGCGTGGTCCAGTGGATTTCGAGAGCGGGAATCACGCGTTGCTCGGGTGGTGCCGGGCGGCCTTGCAGTTCATTCGGATGCCGCCAGACCTGCTCGAATGATTTGCCATCTGGTTTCACGCGCAGGACGACGGAGCCGATGCGGTAATAGGCACCCGACATGAAAACGAGGTCGTCTACCACCACGGGATTGATGGCATTCACGGAGTCGTTGGCGCCCGAACGGAACCAGCGGCTGAAGTTCACTTCACCCGTCTTCGGGTCGAGTGAGACGAGACCCTGGCGGGTAAGAGCGAAGAGCGTGCGTTTGCCGTGCACCGTGGCCACGACGGGCGTGGAGTAGCTGGCTTGTTTCTCATAGGGAACCCAATTCACGAGACGTTCGCCGGGCCAATCATACATGGGTTGGCCTTGCCAGTTCTTCGCGCCCACACTTTCCCAAACGGTTTTGCCCGTGGCGGCGTCGAAGGCGACCATGCCTGAGTTTGGCTGTCCACCGACCATGGCGATGAGGAGATTGCCCTCCAGAATGGGTGTGCTGCCAACGCCGAAAAAGGCTTCGGGAACTTGGAAATCTTTGGCGGTGTCGCGCTCCCAGACCATTTTCCCAGTGGCCAGGTCGAGGCAGAGGAGTTTGCCCTCTACGCCGAAGGTGTAACAGCGATTGGTGGTGAGCAGGGGAGAGCAGCGCGGGCCGTTGTTGTAGCCGTAAGGGTCGGTGTAACTGCAGGGATAGGCGTAGCGCCAGATGGGTTTGGCATCGGCTGAGTTGAAGCACTCCACGATCTCTTCGCCGCCGATGCGATGGTGCAGGACGAGCTTTTCTCCGCGAACGGACGGGGCACTGTAACCTGTGCCGATCTTCAAAGCCCAAAGCTGTTTTGGGCCGTCCTTTGGGATGGAATTCAACAGGCCAGTTTCGAGTGAGGTGCCGTTGGCGCGGGGGCCGAGGAACTGCGGCCAATCTTCCACGATGTTGGTGGCAGCCGTTGCGCTCCGGGCAAGCAGCGGGAAAACCGTCAGCGCACAGATCCACGCCAGTGTGCGAAAAGAGGTCAAGGCCATGGGGGAACGATAGGTCTGGTCAGGCACTGGTCGCAACCCGAAAACCGATCCGATCACAAGCGCAGGAAGATTTTTTTCCGGTGCAGATACCAGACAAAGAGGGTGGCGAGGGCGAGGCCCATGATAGCCCCAGCCATGTCACCCATGCCGGGCGTCAGATCGTTGAGAAACTGGCGGACGTCACCACCGACAAAGCGATCGGCCTGACGGCGAAACCCGATGAGATTGTTCGCGATATAGACGGTGATGGAGTTCATGCCAATCCAGATGAAGGGCTGGCACCAGCGCTGATACTTCAGAACGTCCACGATGAGGTAGAAGGTGCCCAAGAGCATCGCGCTATAGCCACCGGCCACGAGCACGAAGGAGGAGGACCAGATCTTCTTCACCACGGGAAAATTCATGTGCCAGATCCAACCGATGAGCGCAGCGGCGATTCCGCCAGCGACGAGATAGATGACTTTCCTATGATCGCAGAAGTTTGTGCTGCGCAATAATAGGCCGGCGAAGGCACCCAGCAGGCAGGTGGCGATGGCGGGCAAGGTGCTGAGAATGCCTTCGGGATCCCAATACACGTCATACTTTTTGCCGGGGAGATATTGGAAATCGAGATGGTTGGAGACGTTGTAGCCGGGGGCAAATTTGCCAGTGGTTGTCGCGGTCGTGTTCTCGAAAGCGGTGCGGGCAAAGGCCAGATTATTGGTGACGCCAGCTTCCTTGGCCAGCGGCGCGAGGGTTTCCTTGCTGAGCTGGATATCGCGGATGGGAACGAAACTCATGATGGCCCAATAACCGACGAGTATCCCCGCGCAGATGCCCGCGAGGGCTTTGGGCTTGAAATAACAGAAGAGCAAGCCACCGAACATGTAAGCCAGACCTATTCGTTGGAGTACGCCGAGCAGCCGGATATCCGGCCATTTCTCCCGAAAGCCTCCGGAATAAAAGATGCCGATGATGACGAGCAACAGGCCGCGTTTGAGGACGCGTTTCACCGCCACGTCGCGTCCTTCCTGTTCAATGGTGCGCGTGAGTGAATAAACCATCGCGGCCCCGACCATGAACACGAACAGGGGGAAGATGAGATCGTAGAACGCGAAACCTTCCCATTCCTTGTGCTCTAGCTGTTTGGCGAAGAAATGGAAGAGGCCGCCGGATTCAGCGCCAGCTCCTTTTCCCGCGCTCATTTTGTTCAGAGCGTGGACGAGGGCATCCGCGCCCAAGATCCAGAACATGTCGAACCCACGCAAGGCATCGAGCGAGACGAGACGGGGAGAGGGTTTCGGTTCGGCAGCGGCGGTGGATGGCGCGGGTATGCTCATACGCTGGGCGGCAGTATGAGCAGGGAGATTAGGGGAAGGGAAGCGGAGTTTGTGCAGTTATTTGTTGGGGGCGGAAAAAGCTTTTGGGGTGGCGTTGGTCCAGAATATGGGACGGGCCGAGAGGTGTTGATGCGAAACCGGCTTTTCCAAGTTTGCATAAATGAAACGGAACGTCTGGCCGTTTTCGTTGGTATATGAGTGCTGCTGCACTGATATGACGAAGGCTTCCATCCATTTGGCGGTGAGAGGAGATAGTTTTCCGCTACTTTTTAGAGATTTTGGACCATACGAGACGGACATGTGAGGCGGATAGTTTGTGTGCCAAGTATCCGCCTTCAATGCCAGCAAAGCGGCCCGCAACTCCGTGCTAAATGGATGAGTCTCGGCATGTTGGTCAGAAGCGCTCCTTTGAAGATCGGTGAGTGTGAACCCGCTTATCCAGGAGAGGGCGACGATCAGGATGGACGTCTTAACAATGTGGGATTTTGTGGATGCCTGATTTTGATAGTAGAAGCGGCTGAAAGGGAGAAAAAGCAGTCCGATAACGGCGAAACTAAGGTAAAAGAATTCACCGTAATAATGAGCAGCCCAGCCAAGGTGAAGGTGCAGGTGTGCCGTGATCCAGTCGAGGATTGTGGCCGTGTGATATCCCGCTCCCTGTTTCATGCTTTTGCCTGTCGTGTGAAACACGGCCACGAGCATGATGGTGAAACCGGCCAGAAAAGCGGCGTGGATGGTCCGATTGGTGACCGTGGCCGCCCAAAAGCCGACGGCGACAAACGACGAAAGCATCAAGATCAACATCGACATGGCAGGCATGTCCGTTTCTTTCAGGAACGCGTAGGCCAACGTCTTCATAGGCCGGATGGCGACGAGGGTCTCGAACGTGGTCAGAAGCAAAGGCAGGAGAACCGCACCACTCAGGCCGATGATGAATGCGAGGCTGATCTTGAGCAGCCATTGACGTTTCCAAGCAACAGGAAGGGTCAGGTTGCTGGCGTGCAGGCCCATTTCCTTTTCTTCACCCAGGGAGATGCAGCCGGAAGTGACGAGAACCATCGCGGCGTAGATCGCCAGGAAGCCGTTCAGCGTTTCGGTGAGCAGCGTGTGCTTGAGGGGAAAGAACGTGCCCAGCAACAGCATGCCGATCCAAAGTGCGGAAAACAGATATGCCATCAGCAGGAGGGGCCGATAATGTGACAGTTCCTTGAAGATCAGATTGACGCCGGGAGAAGCGGGGCGGGCTCGAAACCAAGTTGAAGATGCCGTGGTGTGTGGTGCCGTCAAAAAAGGGATTTCAATGCTGGTGCTTCCGGTGTCCTGAAGACGTGAGAAAAGTTTCCATCCGAGCCAGAGAAATACCGGAGAGATAAAAAGGCTGATCTTCAACAGAATGCTTTCGGTGTCTTTGCTGTGGTCCCAAATTCCGATATCGAAATAGCGCTCCTGAGTGACCGCGTAAGCAGTCACTACGATGGCAGCCTGGGTGAAGAGGCAAAGCACAGTGCCGCCAATGGTGGACCGGGCGAGCAGCACCCAGAAGGCACCGGATGAGACGGTGAAAATCAGAAAAGCCAAAGCCACTTTGAGCTGGCTGCCGATCAGTTCCCAAAAGGGCAGGCAACTGATAATGTTCAACATGGCGATGCTGATGGTCAGGTAGAGGGTGATCCTAAGTTTCTCCGTCCAAATCTGCCAGCGGGTGACGGGATGACTCAGAAGGATCGACATGGTCCGTTGGCTGAATTCTTCACCGAAAGGCAAGGTGGCCAAGAGTACTGTTCCGATAACGAAGCCAGTATAGGCCAGCACATAGACGCTGCTAAAAGTTTGGTCGAGCAGGCTGGCGGGCAGCATCCAGCTTAACAATGGTATCAAACCAATCACAGCCGCTACCAGCCAAGGCCAGAAGAGGGCGGTGAACTCTTTTTTGAGGCGAACGTTCATGGCTGTCCTTTGGAGTTTTTGCCGTGGTTCTTGCGGATGGCTTCTTCCCATGAAGTTATTTTTGCTGCCGCTTTGAAGCTGAGTGGGATGGGTTGCTCCATAGTGCCTTTAGGAAAAAAGATCAAAGCCATGCTATCGGGCTCAAGTGAGTGGTTGGAGTAGTTGATCTTGATCGAGCTGTTTCGCAGCCAGGCTTGGGTAGCGGGGGAGAGTTTGCCGGTGGCTATCAGTTCTGCCGATGCTATCCAGCGCGAGGAGGAGGGCTCATTTGAGTTATCGATATGAGCCTTCAAACTGATCAAAGCAGACTCGGTTTCCCGATAGATGGGGGAGCTGCTAAAGCTGTTCCAAGATAGAGAGTCTTCAAGCGCCCCGCTCAACGTCCCAGTTAGAAAAAGAGCAAGTAACGGCAGCAGCAGGGCGGTTTTCAGATTCTGCTGCTCGCTATTGAGCCTACGAAAGCAGGTCCAAGCCGGCACGATGACGGTGGCGGCGGAAAGCGTGAGGCCGCAGATCGCAAAAAATCCGAGCCACTCGGCAATGAAGACATGGCTTAATTGAAAATGTGCGATCAGCCAGTAAATCGGTCCCTGCACGAGGTTTTTCATCGAGGCACCCGTCACCATGGCGAAGGAAAAGACGGCGTAGAATCCGATGGCGACGGTGACAGCGAGGAATACCGCGTGGGCAGTGCGATCAGCTACCGTCGCTGCCCAGAAACTGATTTGAACAAGCACCGCTAGGAACACACAGGCGAAGACGATGAAGTGTGCTGGTTCGCCTAATATTTTCACCGGAGTCAGATCGAGCTTTTTACTGGTGAGGAAGGATAGGAGGGCGAAAAGCAGCACGGTGCCAGAAAGTCCGGTGAGCACGGCGAGGAGGTTTTTGACCAGGAACTGAATTCGGGTAGAAATCGGGGAGCTTAGATTACCCGCATGGATTCCCAGACGCTTTTCCTCTCCCAGAGAGACGCAGCCGGCGAGGAGAATGACAAAGGGCGCATAGATGCTGCTCACGCCATCCATGAACTTGGTGAGCATGGCGGTGTCGTCAGGCCGGAAGACGGAGCCGATGACGGCTGTGACCCAGAGGATGGTGAACAGGAGCATCATCAGGAAAACGGGCCTGAGCAGGCGCAGCTCTTTGACGATGAGATTGAAGAGGGGACGGTCGGCACGGCTGCGAAAGTCGATGATGCTTTTCCGATCACCTCCGGCGAGCGGGATGATTTCCGTGGCGCTCTCCCAATTGCTCGTGATGTCCAATCGGCGGAAACGCAGCCAGCTTAACCAGAGAAAGAATGGGGCTGCGATGAGGGATATACGGGTGAGGAGCACGTTGATCTTGGTTAGGTCGGGAGACAGACGGTAGAGATAGAGGAATTCATCGAGAATCAACCAGGCGATGAGATATAGCGCGGCGAGACTGAATATGGAAAGAACCACTCCGCCTAATACCGAACGGGTAACCAAGGACCAGAACATGGCGGCGCAGAAAAGGAAGGGCAGCAGGCCGAAGAGGTGTTTGTAATACGAATGAAGGGCGCCAATATTCGAGCTTCCTCCGGCAAGGTGGAACAAGGTGAGCAGACCGATGGCAACGCAGGTGACGAAGATTTTTTCCCACCAGATGGTCGCGCGGCGACAGGGCTGGCTAAAGAGCAGTGAAAAGGTGCGTTCCTGAAATTCGGTTCCAAAAAGCATGGCCGCCAGCATGACGACGCCCAGCACGTAGGTGCTGGAAGCGATGGAGTAAACGGTCCGATCGGAAGTCATCACGCCGTGAGATATGAGCAGACTGCTCAGCACGGGCAGCAGACCGATCGCGGTGGCCATCAGCCAAGGCCAGAAGAGGCCTTGGAATTCTTTTTTGAGGCGCACATTCATTGGGTTATGGTCCGTGTTTTCAAGTATACAGTTTCATATCTGCCGGGCTTGGTGAATTGAACTATCACCCGGATGGTGGGCTTGCTTCCGGTCACGGCCTTTTCCGGCTCGTAGATGACGATAAATTTGCAGTCGCGCAGCCAGGCTTCTGTAAGCGGGGATATCTTTCCGGTCGCCATCACATCGTGATGAGCCACGTCAGATTCTCGTTTTTTGTCTGAGGGAAAGACATCCATGTTCAGGCTGACAAAGGCGGCTTTGACTTCCTGGCATAGTGAGGATTTCATGAAGTTTTCCCGGTCAAGTTGACGGGAGACGGCTCCGTGCATCATCGCCAAGGGCAGGGTGCAGCCAAGCATGATGATCAGGACATGGGTGAATTTCTGGGTTTCGCTGTTCAGGTAGCGGAAGCATCTCCATCCGGCGTAAACCATGGACAGGCAGCTAATCCCCCACAGCAAAATGGAGCCGAGGATGATCCATTTCTGCGCCAGCCAACAGGTCATCTGTGCGTGAGCGATCAAGTAAAAGAGAGGCTTTTGAACCGGTAGATTTAGATAATGCCCCAGCGCCCATCCGCTGAAGAATAAGGCCGCACTGCCACCGGCCATGATGACGGAGAGAAAAGCCGCGTAACTCATGCGATTTGCAATCACAGCCGTTGCAAAACTGATCTGGATGAGGCAGATGACCAGCATCCAGACGACCGCTGTGAGGTCCAGGGATTCGTTGAGTATTTTTGACGGCAGCACGTCCAGTTTATGTCCGGTCAGATGCGGCATGATGGAAAACAGAATCACGGTGGCTATCAGTCCCGCGGCACTGGCGAGCAGATTTTTTATCAGCCATTGGCGAGCTGGAGAAAGCGGCAGTGAAAGATTGGCGGCGTGAATGCCGAGTTTCTTCTCTTCACCGAGAGATAGGCAGCCTGAAAGGATGATAATCAATGGAGCATACACAGAGCTTAATCCATTGATGATGTTGGTGAAGAGAACAGTCTTGGAGGGCAGCATGGTGGCCCCCAAGGCAGCTCCAGCCCAGAGCAAGACAAAGGCGGCCATCATACGGAAGATGGGTTTGAGGAGATGCAGCTCTTTCAAGATGAAATTAAAAATCGGACTGCCGGGGCGGCTGCGAAGCCAAGGCAAGCCGGAACGCAAACTATCGGACCAACCAGCCGAGGATTCGTTTTCCCAAGAGACGGAGGGTTCCATCCGGGAGAATTTTCGCCAGGCCAGCCAGAGAAAGAGGGGCGCCATCAGCAAGGCGGCGATCATCACGAATGAACGGGTGGAAGAGAGCTGATACGTGGTTCCTTGGATAAAAAAGTATTGATCGGTGAAGGCGTAAGCGAGCAAGAAGAGTGCAGCCAGGCTGAATAGGCTGAGCACAATGCCGCCCAGAACTGATCGCGAAACCAAGGACCAGAACACGCCAGAGCAAACCACCACTAGGAGGAACAAGATGGCGAACTTCAAATTAGGAAGAAACGCGGAAGGATTAGTCAGATATCCGGCGGCATGGGCCAGAGTCAAAGTGAGAACGGCGGCGAGCATCACCTGCATCTTCTCCCGCCAGATCTGCCAGCGCGGCAGAGGTTGGCTGAAAAGCAGGCCCAAGGTCCGCTGCTGCAGTTCGCTGCCAAAGGGCAGAGAAACCAGTATCGCTACACCGAGCACAAAGGTGCTGTTGGCGATGAAGTAGGCGTTTCGCCGCCAGTGGAGCAGATCGTAGGAGGACGATGGGGAACTGAACAGGATGTCAGTGATCCCCCAAACAGCCAGAGGCAAAATGCCGATCACGGCGCACACAAACCATGGCCAGAAAAGTGGTTGCAATTCCTTTTTGATGCGCACATTCATAGGTCGTCTTCCTCAGGTTTTGAGTGTGGCGACGAAGACTTCTTCGAGCGTGAGGGATTCGCTGGTGAGGTCTTCGGGGGCGAGTTGTTTCAGGCGGTCGTAGATGAGGGGGCCGCCGCCGTTGGCGATGATCTCGAGCTGGCGGCCGTCCTGGCGCACGTGCATGGCTTCTTTCAGGTCGAGGTTTTCTGGCTGGCGGGCGAAGCGCGCGCGGATCTTTTGATACCGCGAACGCGCTTCGTCCGCTCCCAGCTTCAGCACCTCCCGGCCGGCGTCCATGATGGTAAATTCGTCGATGAGTCCCTCGAACTCGCTGATGAGATGGGTGGAGACGAGGATGGTGCGGTTGCCGGGGTCGCCTTCCTGATACGCGCCGATGACGGTCTCGATGAATTCGCGGCGGACGATGGGATCGAGGCCGGAGGTGGGTTCATCGAGGATGAGGAGTTCCGGCTCCGGGCAGATGGCGCCGATCAGGGCGACTTGGGTGCGCTGGCCTTTGGAGAGGCCACCGGTCTTTTGATCGGCTTTCAGGCGGAAGCGGCCGAGGAGCTCGCTCTCGATCTTGGTGCTCCAATGCGGGCGGAAGGAGGCGAGGTAATCGAGCGTTTCGCGCACGGTCATCCACGGGTAGAAGGCGACGAAGTCGGGCACATACGCGAGGCGGCGTTTCACTTCCACCTCGTGCTTCGCGGGGTCGAGGCCGAAGAGGCGCACGGTGCCGCTGTGCGGTTTGAGCAGGTTCAGCAGGCACTTCATGGTGGTGGTCTTGCCGGCACCATTGCGGCCGAAGAGGCCGTAGCAGCGGCCACGTGGCACGGAGAGGCTGAACTGCTGCACGGCCTCGGTGCGGCCGTAGGCGTGGGTGAGGCCGGTGATCTCGATGACAGGGGCTGGCTGGCTCATAGGCGGGCGGGTTGATGTTCCGGTTCGTTATCGCGTTTGCGTTCTTCGAGGGCTTCGAGACGTTCGTGGACAAGGGCGACGAAATCTTCGGCGCTGACTTGCAGGTGATGGGCCTGGATGATGGCCTGATCGATTTCGTGGATAAGCAGTTTGCGGCGGGCGTCCTTTTTCAGAGGCGAGTTGCCCTTCTTCACAAAGCAGCCCTTACCGGGAAGGGTCTCGATGGCGTCCTGGCTTTCGAGCTCGGCGTAGGCCTTGGCGATGGTGTTGCGGTTGACGCGCAGTTCCTCGGCGAGGGGGCGGATGCCGGGCAGGGGTTCATCCGGCTGGAGCGCCCCGGAGGCGATGGCCGTCTTGATCTGATCCACGAGCTGCAGATAGACGGGCATGCCGGACTTGAAATTGATCTGAAAGATCATGGCCTTGGTTAACTGTCATAGGACACTAGGACAGTTTAGCCGGAAGTCAAGCGGGGAAGTTTTAACCACAGATGGACACAGATGAGTGCAGATAAGAAGAGGGCTGCAAAGGCGCAGAAGAAGAACAGGGATACATCGAACACCGGTTGCACCGGCTGGCCAATGAGGGAATGGGACGAATGGGACCGATAGGACTTATGGGTCGCATGGGAAAAATCGAACACTGGTTGCACCAGTGGCCAATGCGCCCAACATCGAGAGGGGGATTCAGAGCCTCCTCACGTCGGGCTGCTACTTTGTTAACGCAGATCTACGGCGACGAGTTTCTTGGTGTCGCGGGCGTAGAAGATGCCGGTTGCCAAGGCGGGGTAGTTGCGGAGCTTGCTGCCGAGGATTTGGGCGCGGTTGAGCAGTTTGAACTCATCGGGGGTGGCAGAGACGGAGAGGAGTTCGCCGTTCTCAGTGAGGACGAGGAGTTGGTTGCCGGCGAGGAGGACGTTGGAACCGCTCAGACCGGGTTTGCTCCAGCGGACTTTGCCGGTGGCGAGTTCGATGCAGCGGAGTTCGGTGCCGCCAGAGAAATCGTGACGGCCATGCAGGCCGTAGAGGAAGCCGTTGGTGTGGACGCTGGTGGCGTATTGGTTCGACATGGAATCATCGTTGGACCAGATGACTTTGGGTTTGTCGCCGGTGAGTTCGAGGAGAGAGGCGCCGGTGTCGTAGCTGGCGGAGATGAAGACGCGGTTGCCGATGATAAGCGGGGTGGCACCGTTCACCGAGGCGTTTTCACGGGCGCGCCAAGGGTAATCGAAGTGTACTTTGCCATCGGCGGGATTGAGGGCGGCGAGGCCGGCGCGATGGAAGACGAAGGCGAGGCGCTGGCCGTTTACGGTGGCGATGGCGGGTGAGGAATAGCTGGCTTCGTGAGTGGTGGATTTCCATTTCACCTTGCCGGTGGTGAGGTCGAAGGCGACGATGCCTGCACCGTTTTCACCGCCGATGTTCACGATGACGGTGGAGCCTTCCACGAGCGGAGAGCAGGCGAAGCCGAAGAAGCCTTTGTCCGCACCGAACTCCTTGCGGGTGTTCACCTGCCAGAGTTTGGTGCCGTCTTTGAAGCTGACGGTGGTGAGGATGCCATCGGCACCGAGAGTCACAACGGTGTTGCTGGCGATGGTGGGGACGGCGCGCGGGCCGTTATCGAAGCCGAAGCCATCGACGTAGGCGGTCGGGTATTTGAACTGCCAAACGGGCGTGCCGTTGGTGGCGTTGAGGCAATCGATGATCTCTTCGTTGTTCACGCGGTGGAAGAGAACGAGTTTGCCATCGCGCACGGAAGGTCCGGCGAAACCGGTGCCGACGTTTTTCTGCCAGAGGATTTTGGGGCCTTCCTTGGGCCAAGTGGTGGCGAGGGCGGGGCCAGGGTAGATGCCGTCGCGATTGGGGCCGAGGATCTGGGGCCAGTCTTGGGCGGAGAGAGAAAGGGAGAAAAGAAAGAGCAGCAGGAAACATCCAACATCGAACATCGAACTCCGAACATCGAAGGAAAGGGCTTGGCTAGTTTGAAGATTTTTGGCGCGCTCACTCCTCACCCCGGCCCTCTCCTCGTTGAGAGGAGAGGGAGATATGGACTGATCGTCGCGACGATAGGCTGTTGTTAATTGGGAATGCAGATGCTTCGGTGGCGGCCCGCTGAGGACCCCGACAGTAAGTCGGGGCGAGCCGACGGGCCCTGCCATATGATGCGAATCGAGAGTGCTGATTATTTGAGTGAAGGAAAATGGGTTCATGGGTTCGGTGGTCACTTGATCAGCATGCTGGCGATCGCGCCCAAGGACAGGGTGCTGGCCAAGATGATAACAGTTAAAAGCCAGGTGACAAAGGAAGACATGGTCAGAATGGTGACCACACTGCGCCATTTGCAATCGAGCGTGCGTTTGATGACGATGATGCTTAGCAGGAACCATGCTCCAAAGGCGAACGGAGAAGTGGCCAAGATCGCACTCATGCTCCAAGGCTCAAACTTGGCGGCGAAACCCACGGCGGCAATCGCAAGCCAGATCAAAAGGATGGTCAACAAGCATGCCACGCCCAACAGGAGGAGATAGAGCGACAGCTTGAAGCAGCGGAAGTAGGTGGTTTCCACCAATGAGAACCAGCAAGAGATGCGGAGATTCAAGGCATAGAACAGCAACCCAACCAAAAAACCCACGGGTATAGACCACCAAAGGGACGTGGGGAAATCGAGCGGAGGCAGGTCTTCTGAGAGGGGAACGGAGGTGGTGTTGAAAGGATCGAGAGGAACCGCATTGCCCGGTGGGATTACGGGTGAGGGTGGGGCGGGAGCGTTCGTGGGTGTGGGCGGGGCCAAGGGGATCATGCCGCCTTGGCTATCGGGCAGATTCAGATGCTGGCCGAGGCGGATGGTGTGGGGCGCAGGCAGGTTGTTCGCACGGGCGATCTCCTGCCAGCGGTTGGCACTGCCGAGCTCGCGTTGGGCGATGCGTTGGAGGGTGTCGCCAGATTTGACGGTGTAAGTGCGGGCGGAGGCCGTGAAGACGAGGAGCAGGGACACCAGCGCGATCAGGAGACGAAGGGACGAAGCGGCCAATACTATTAAACGTCGGGCGACGGGCTGGAGCGATTGGTAGTCCATGCTTTCGGGATGCGGTCAGGAAAGGGTCCCTTGGGCACCGACTGTCACTGAATCAGGCGCGGCTGGCAATGAGCTTTAGGAGGCCGGGGAAGTGTTTGTTCAGCTCGGTGGTGCGTAGGGAGGTCATGCACTTGGTGCCTTCTACTTTGGTGGAGATGATCCCGGCATCGCGCAAGACCTCGAAATGATGGGAGCGCGTGGCCTTGGAGATATCCAGCGGGACTTCGTTGCACGCCAAGGCGCGGCCTTCAGCCTTCAGCAGTTCCTGCACGATGGCGAGACGGCAGGGATCGGAAAGCGCTTGCATGACGGCGGCCAACTCGATGTCGGCCATCGCCGGATGGGAATAGGTCTTCACTGCCCGACAGCATCGCATGATTTGAATAGTTCGACAATCATCGAATTATATTTTGACGAACGAGGAGGTGTGGTTTAAGTTCGATTTACGTCGAACAAGTGTTCGGCGGTCGCGAAGTGAGCTAAATTGTTCCATGAGCCAGAAAGCTAACATTCCATTTTCCGTCCTTGATCTCGCTTCGGTGCGAGAGGGCGGGAGTGTGGCGGAGAGTTTTCGCAACACGATGAGCCTGGCGCAGCACGTGGAGCGGTTGGGCTACAAGCGGTTCTGGCTGGCGGAGCATCATAACATGGCGGGCATCGCGAGTGCGGCGACGTCGGTATTGATCGGGCATGTGGCGGGTGGCACGAAGACACTGCGGGTGGGTTCGGGCGGTATCATGTTGCCGAATCATGCAGCACTGATCATCGCGGAACATTTCGGCACGTTGGAGGCGTTGTATCCGGGGCGCATTGATCTGGGATTGGGGCGGGCGCCGGGTTCGGATCAAATCGCGGCGCGGGCGATCGGGCGTGATCCATCGGCGGGAGATAAATTCCCCGAGCAGGTGCAAGAGTTGTTGAGATTTTTAGGGCCGGTGGCGCCGGGGCAAAGGTTGCAAGCAGTGCCGGGTGGGGGCTCGAATGTGCCGGTGTGGTTGCTGGGATCGAGCACGTTCAGCGCGCACCTGGCGGCGGTGTTGGGGTTGCCGTTTGCGTTCGCGAGTCAATTTGCCCCCGCGATGATGATGGATGCGCTGGAGCTGTATCGCAGTAAATTTGAACCCTCTGTGCATTTAACGAAACCGTACGCGATGATAGGACTGCCGGTGCTCGCGGCAGAGACGGATGCAGAGGCGCAGCATCTGGCAACGTCGGCGTATCAGCGGGTGCTCAAATTACGTCGAGGGCAACCGATCTATATTCCGCCGCCGGTGGAGAGCATGGAAGGGTTGTGGAATGAGGCGGAGCGGCAGATGGTGGCGGAGCATTTCGGCGCGGCGATCATCGGTGGGCCGGAGACGGTGGAGCGGAAGTTGCGATCGTTCATCGAGCGGACTGGGGCGGATGAGGTGATGTTGCATTCGGAGTTTTACCGACATGAGGATCGGATGCAATCGTATGAGATTGTGGCGGGGATTTTTCTGAAGTGAGTGATGGGGGATGCGGTGAGTTTCGGCGAACGCGCTTAACTGCCGGCTGGAAACCGGCAGCACGGGATTCGGTGATTCGGCGAACGGATTTTAATAATACAGCAAACATATTACCATTTTATGGAATACAGACATCTTGGTGGTTCGGGTTTCAAAGTGCCGGTTTTGACTCTGGGCACGGGGACATTTGGTGGCAAGGGGCCGCTATTTTCTTCTTGGGGGAATAGTGATGTGGCGGAGGCGACGCGGTTGGTGGACATCTGCTTGGAGGCGGGGTTGACGATGTTTGATAGCGCGGATGTGTATTCGGGCGGGCAGGCGGAGGAGGTGTTGGGCGGGGCGATCAAGGGGCGTCGCGATCAGGTGTTGCTCTCGACGAAGGCGACGTTTCGTTTGGGTGAGGGGCCGAATGATGTGGGGTCGTCACGGTTTCATTTGATCCGTTCGGTGGAGGCGAGCTTGAAGCGGCTGGGCACGGATTATCTCGATCTGTTTCAACTGCATGGGTTCGATGCGATGACGCCGGTGGAAGAGACGCTGAGCACGCTGGATGATCTGGTGCGCGCGGGGAAGATCCGTTACGTGGGTTGCTCGAATTTCTCGGGATGGCAGTTGATGAAGTCACTGGCGGTGGCGGAGAAGTACGGGTATTCGCGTTATGTGGCGCATCAGGCGTATTACTCGCTGGTAGGCCGTAGCTATGAGTGGGAATTGATGCCGCTCGCGGCGGACCAGAAAGTTGGCGCGGTGGTGTGGAGTCCATTGGGATGGGGACGGCTCACGGGGAAGATACGGCGGGGGCAGCCGATGCCGGAGACGAGCCGGTTGAATTCGCAGGCATCAATCGATTTCGGGCCGCCGGTGGATCAGGAATTGTTGTATCGGGTGGTGGAGGTGTTGGATGCGCTGGCGATTGAGACGGGCAAGACGGTGCCGCAGATCGCGTTGAATTGGTTGCTGCAACGGCCGACGGTTTCGACGGTGGTAATCGGGGCGCGGAATGAGGAGCAGTTGCGGCAGAACCTCGGAGCGGTGGGGTGGAATCTGACGAAGGAGCAGGTGGTGCGGTTGGATACGGCGAGTGTGACGACGGCGGCGTATCCGTATTTCCATCAGCAGAAGTTTACGGAGCGGAATCCGGCATTGGTGTGAATGAGACGCGTGTGGGAATTTAAATTCAATGAGGGCGGTTGATCGGCGAAAGTGGGCTAAATTTGCTGAGGATAGTTTCCTTTCCCCTCATCCCGGCCTTCTCCCCGAGGAGAAGGAGGGGACATTTCCGGCGATCGTGATAGTATAACCGTTTTAGGTTTGCGGTAGCTGCACCGCCACACTGAGGTTATAGTGGTTGTTCCAGCGTTCAACGCAGGAAGAAGATCAGGATGGCGAGAAGGAGGAGGACGGCGGTGGCCCACCAATACCAGGCGATGCCGTTCGGTTTGGACGGGGTGCCGAATTCGCGTTTCTTGTATTCTTCGTAGTCGAATTCTTCGTCGGAGAGGGGGAGGTCGAGATTGCTGGCGTAGGCGGTCTCGGACCAGCCGGTGGATTCATCGGCTCCGCACTCAGGGCAGGACTTGGCGTTCGGTGGGACATCCGCGTCGCAATTGGGGCAGGTCTCGGGAGCCATGGGGAAAGTATGATTTATGAAGGATGAATTATGAAGGGGAAAATTAGGATAAGCCATAATACGGGGTGTGATTCAAAGCGGGTGAGGCAAGGGGTGGCTGGAGACGGTTTGGCCGGCTGGTTGCGGGGGTGCAAAAGTAGGGAATTGGTAGAAAACCTCGGCACTTATGTACAAGTGCCGAGGTGGATTTCAAAGGTTTTTTGAACGGGAGGAAGCAGAGGGAACGGAGAGGAGGGGAGGGAAAAGTTCAACTTCCAACGCTCACCATCCAGAGATAGAGAAAATTCAACCGAAAGGGGACAAATGAATGAAATAGGAAAGGAGTTTTTAGGGGTTATAGGGTTGTTTTTGTGTTCAACATGTTGATTTGGAATGAGTTGCAAAAAATAAAATATTTTTCAAGAAAAGGGGACCTAGGACAGCGGATGTCCTAGGTCCCCTGATAAGTTGCGAGGTATGACGAATGAGGCAGGGATAGAAAAGGACGGGGGAATAGAAGGGCAGAGTTCTTCGCGTGCGCGTTCTTGCGGGGCGGCGGGGGGATGCACTATGCTGAAACGCATGACCATGTTTCGTCGCACTTGCAGTTTGATGCTCGCCGCTATGACGACCGCGTTTGTGTGCTCTACCGAAGAGGCGGAGGCCCAGGCCGCCGGTTTCAATTATGATGAGGCCAAGGTGGGTGAATATACCCTACCGAATCCTTTGCAGAAGGAGGACGGCACGTTGGTGACCAAGCGCAAGGAATGGGAGCAGGAGCAGCGGTTGGCGATCTTGCGGCTGTTCGAGGAGCATGAATACGGTCGCATGCCAGCAGCGCCGAAGTTTTTCCGGTATGAGTTCCGCAATGTGGACAAGATGGCTTTCAACGGGTTGGCGACGCGCAAGGAAGTGGTGATCCATCTCACGGAGAAGAAAGATGGGCCGACGATCGATTTGCTGCTCTATGTGCCGAATCAACGGCGGGGGAAAGCACCGGCGTTCGTGAGTCTGAATTTTTATGGCAATCACACGACGACCACCGATCCGGGCGTGACGCTGTCGACCAAGTGGATGCGAGATAACAAGGAATTCGGCGTGGTGAAGAATAGGGCGACGGAAGCCTCGCGCGGTAAGCAGGCGAGCCGGTGGCCGTATGAAGCGATCTTGGAGCGCGGTTATGCGGTGGCGACGGCTTACTATGGCGACATCGAACCCGACCATGAGAATGGCTGGAAGGATGGCATCCGCGGAGCGATGAACCCGGAGGGGAAGGCCTTTAAGGGGGATGATTGGGGCGCAATCGGCGCGTGGGCGTGGGGCATGAGCCGGATGCTGGATTATTTGGAGAAGGATGGTGATATCAACGACAAGGAGATTCTGGCGCTGGGTCATTCGCGACTGGGCAAAGCGGCATTGTGGGCAGGAGCGACGGATGAGCGGTTTGCGATCACGATCTCGAACAATTCAGGTTGCGGTGGGGCGGCACTGGCGCGTCGGAACTTTGGCGAGACGGTGAAACGCATCAATACCTCCTTCCCGCATTGGTTCTGTGACAATCACTTGAAGTATAACGACAATGAGGCGGCGATGCCGGTGGATCAGCATGAATTGATCGCGTTGATGGCGCCGCGGCCGGTGTACATCGCGAGCGCAGTGGAGGATACCTGGGCGGATCCGAAGGGGGAGTTCCTCGGCGGTTTGCATGCGGAGCCGGTGTATCAGCTTTACAAAAAAGCGGGCTTGGGTGTGACGGAGATGCCGGAGGTCAATATGCCGGTGGGTGATTTCATCGGTTACCATATCCGCACGGGCAAGCATGATGTGCTGGAGTATGATTGGGAGCAGTACATGAATTTCGGCGACCGTCATTTCGGCCGCAAGGTGAAGAAGAAGCAGGAATGATGTCTGACGCATACAACAACAACGCAGTGAGTCGCAGAAGCGGTGGCGTAAGAGTCGTTTGCGGGTTGGTGGGGTTGTTGTGGTTGGGGCTGGGCTGGGTGCTGCAGGGTGCGGAAGCCGACAAGGTGCATCCGATCGCGATCCAGCCGATTGATCCAGTGGCGGCGGTGAAGGTGAGTTACGCGCGGGAGATCAAGCCGCTGTTGGCGCGTTATTGCGTGGAGTGTCACGGGACGACGGAGCCCGAGGGAGGTTATCAGGTCGGGTCGGTGGCCGAGTTGCTAAAATCAGGGAAGAAAAACGGGCGGGGAATTATTTCAGGGAAACCGGATGAAAGCCCGGTGGTGCGCTACATCCGAGGGGAGCTGAAACCGCAGATGCCAAAGGGAAATCCGCCGGTGAGTGCGGAGGGGTTGCACTTGTTGCGGCAATGGATTTCAGCAGGAGCGAAGGATGATTCGGCGGAGGTGATGCTGGCGACAGCCAATGAGCGCGCGGCTTGGGAGAAGTTTGATCCGCGCAAGCATGATACCGTCGCGAAGGCGCGGCTTACGGCGGAGGAGATGGATGCGTTGCTGAGTGATGAGACGGATGGGGAGAGAAGATTTCTCGCGCGGCGGCAATGGCGGGTGACGCAGCTTCCACCCGCGCCAGCTTTGCCCAGCGTGTCCGGACCGGTGTTCAACGGCATCGACAAGTTCATCGTCGCGAAATGGCAGCAGGGGAAGTTGCCGGAAGCCCAGCAAGCGCCGACCGTGGCGGACGATGTGGCGTTTCTCAGGAGAGTTTACCTGGATGTCGTCGGCGTGGTGCCGACGGTGAATGAGGCGCGGGAGTTCCTGATCGACCAGAGGGCGGACAAGCGGCAGCAACTGGTCAGCAAGCTTCTAGCGGAGGACGCCGGGTACGCCTATCACTGGACCACTTTTTGGGAGGATTTGCTGGCGAGTGCCGATACCAATATCCGCGGTGGAATTCTGACGCGGGGCAATTACCGGTCGTGGATACAGGCGCGTTTGTTTGCGAACAAGCCCTATGACTTGATGGTGGCGGAATTGATGGATGCCAGCCTGCCGGGTTATCGCAAAGCGGTGGAGCAACGGTCCTTCGAGGAGACTTTCGAGGTGGGCTACATCCGCAATGATACGCCGGTGGTCACGATGGAAACGGCGGCGAATGTAGGGCAGGTCTTTCTGGGGACGAACATGAAGTGCGCGAGTTGCCACAGCCACTTCGAGAATCCGGAATGGCCGCAGACGAAGTTTTTAGCGTTCGCGAGTGCGTTCAGCCGGCGTGATCTGGAACTGGTGCGGTGTGAGAAGCGGACGGGCGAACTGGTGGCCCCAGCGTTTCCTTTCGAGGTGCCGGGTGCGCCCCGTCAATTGCCCATGGAGGAGAAGGAGCGGCTGCATCGCGTGGCGCAATTGCTGACGGATCCGTTGAATCCCCGATTCGCGCAGGCGATGGTGAACCGTTTATGGAAGCGTTGTTTCGGGCTCGGCCTGGTGGAACCGGTAGATGAGTTCCGCAGCGACAGGCAGGCGAGTCATCCGGAGTTGCTGGAGTGGCTGGCGCAGGAACTCATCCGTTCAGGGTATGATACAAAGCATATCCTGAGGCTGATCCTGACGAGCCGGACGTATCAGCTCGCGTACGATGCACTGTTGGCGGACAAGTTTGATCCGGTGCAACCGACGGCTCCGCGCTATTTCCGTTCGCCGCAGTTACGCCGGATGAGTGCGGAACAATTGCTGGACAGCCTGAGCGTGGTGGGGGCGCAACAGGATCTGGGCGCGCGCCGGACACTGTTCCGGACGACGGCGACGACATTCACGCAGGCGATGGGGCGACCGGCTTCGCGCTCGGAGATCATCACGACGCGGTCGGAAGAACTCGCGGTCTTGCAGTTCTTGGAAATGTTGAACGGGTGGGAGTATCAGTCATTTATCTACCGCGCACCGGTGCTGGATCTGCTGAGCGGCGAGCGGGACGCAGGGACAGCAGCGGAGGCGCTGTATCTGGCGGCGTTGAACCGCATGCCTTCAACCGCGGAGAGACAACTGGCGCAGCAACATCTGCAGCCTTTGCTGGGACGGATCAGCACGCCACCGGCGGGAACGGAAGAAGTGCTGCTGGTGGAGGAAATGTTGCCGGATATTTTCAGAGAATTGAAAGGCAAGGACGGAACCAACTGGAATTGGGGAGCAAAGGGCACGCAGCCGGTGTTGGCGGGCAATGCCTCCTACCGGTCACAGGGCGGTGAGAAACTGGTGTGGCAGGGGTTCGCGATACCGGCTGGAATGGTGATTGTCAATGTGGGGGAAAGTCTGTTTGCCCATGTGCATCCGGATCCCAAGAATCCGCCCAAGTCCATCTGGCTGAGAGTGGCGCAGGATGATGTGGAGTATGAGATACTGTGGAGTGATGAACCTTTGGTCCGTTCGACGGACCCTCTGCGGGTGCAAATCTATGGCGGACCACTGCCGAAGCCGGGAACCTGGACGCGACTGGAAGCGTCCTTCAGAAAATTTCAGATGATCAATGGGCCCATCAAGAGCATCAGTTATGGCGTGGTGGGCGGGACGGTTTATTGGGATAATAGCGGACTGGTCCGCCGGGACCGCTCATCGGCGATCCAGCCGTTGGGCGATGTCCTGTGGGCATTGCTGACGAGCCCGGAATTTCAATACATCCGATAGATGAAATGAGCTTACGCGTGACACGACGGACATTTCTGAACCGCACGACGGCGGCGTTGGGCGCCTTTGCGGTGACGGATGCGTTTGACCGGTTGGCCATGGCGGCGGCTCCGTTGCCGAAGGCGGACAGCGTGATCTTCATCTGGCTGCCGGGCGGAGTCTCGCAGATGGAGACGTGGGATCCCAAGCCGTTCACGCCGTATCGGAAGGGGATGAAGGGGAACGAGCTGTTCTCCACGTGTGATTCGATTCCGACATCGGCTGACGGGATACGCCTCGGGGCCGGGCTGCCGCATCTGGCGCAGGTGATGCATCAGGGGACGGTCATCCGGAGCATTGCGAATGAAGCGAAGTTCGGGGCGCTGCACCTGAAGGCGCAGTATTACATGATGACGGGGTATGTGCCGCCAAGCGGGGTGCGTCCGCCCAGCATGGGTTCGGTGGTTTCCCGCGTGCTGGGCCGCAAGCAGGCGCAGGTGCCAGGATATATTTATATCGGGCGCGATATCGATACGAACGATTCAGAGAAGCTTTTCATCAGTGAGTTTATCGGGCCGGGATTTTATGGAGCGAATCATGCGCCGTTCATGATCCCCGATCCCAGCCGGGGAGTGGCTTCCTTAAATGCCTTTGCCGGCATGCCGATGACGCGGCTGGATCAACGGCTGAATCTGGCGCGCGCACTGGCTGATCAAGGGCCGGCGGAATTGCGAACGGCCCCACGCGCACAGGAGTTTCGCCAGCAATTGAACGAAGCGCGTGCCTTGATGGATTCGCCGGTGAAGAACGCTTTTGATTTTTCGAAGGGGGAGAAGCCAGAGACACTGGCGGCGTATGAGCCTGAAATTACGCGCGAGCAGTTGCTGGACAAAGGCTACTACCATGGAAAACGGTTTGGACAGGGATTGTTGCTGGCGCGGCGATTGGTGGAGACGGGGGCGCGGTTTGTGCAGGTGGAGTATCAATACGGACCCTTCCTGGGTTTCGATATCCATGCCAATGGCGCGAAGCGCATGGTGGAGATGAAACAACAGATCGACCGGCCCATCGCACAATTGATCAAGGACTTGGACCAACGCGGTCTGCTCAAGCGCACGCTGGTGGTGATCGCTTCGGAATTTGGACGCACAATAGCCAGTGCGCCCTCGGCGGGAACGGAGCCGGAGGGGTTCGCGGAGAAGCATACGGGAGCGGAGTTGGTCATCGAGAACGAGGAGATGTACGGGCTGCACGGCCATTTCAGCAGCACGAATGCGATGCTGCTGTTCGGGGGCGGGTTCAAGGGCGGTTACGTCTATGGCAAGACTGCGGCGGAGCATCCGATGGTGCCGATCGAGAACGCTGTGCGGCTGGAGGATGTGCATGCGACGATCTATCAGGCACTGGGCATCGCGCCGGAAACGAATTTTGTGACGGAGGGGCGGCCTTTCTACGTGACGAAGGATGGGAAGGGGAAACCGGTGGCGCCGTTACTGGCTTGAGGAGCGCGGACTTTAGTCCGCTTCAGCTTTCAACCGTCAGGAGATCTGAGAACAGTCCAATGGTGCAATTAATTCGCGGACGTTTTTCAGGCTGCTTTGTTTATGTAAATTGAAGCGGACTAAAGTCCGCGCTCCAGTCGCTTTGTGCTTTGAACTTTCCGTTCCCTGCCTCTAGCCTGCGCTCCGCGTGTCCCGCATGTTGAAATCTTCGGGGGCTATGGCCCTCGCCACCTTCATCAGCCGTATCCTCGGCATGGTGCGGGAGATGGTGTATGCACGCTTCATGGGGGATGGCTGGGTGGCGGGCGCGTTCATGCTGGCCTTCACGATCCCCAATCTCTTTCGCCGCTTACTGGGCGAGGGGGCGTTAACGGCGGCGTTCATCCCCATCTTCAAGGACAAGGAGAAGAATGCCGGTGAACAGGAGATGTGGCGCGCGGCGAATGCGGTCATCTCGGGGCTGATCATGGCCTCAGCGGCGGTAGTGGTGGTAGTGCTTATCGGGCTGACGATCACTTTGAAGTTCGGCTATTTCGAAAGAGACACCCGGCTCATGCTGGAACTGCTGCGCGTGATGTTCCCTTACATGCTGCTGGTATGTCTGGCGGCGGTGTTCATGGCCATGCTGAATGCGCGCGGGCATTTCTTCATCCCGGCACTCGGCGCAACGTTGCTGAATGTCGTCATGATCGCCTCCGTTTACGGGCTCGCGCCGCAGATCGGGGGAGAGTTGGAGTTCCAGATAGTCGCTCTGGCCATCGGCGTGTTGATCGCCGGCCTGGCGCAAGCGGGGTTTCAATTGCCGGTGCTATTTCAAGAAGGCTATCGCTTCCGATGGGTCACGCCTTTTAAAAATGAAACAGTGCGGACGGTCGTGACCAAGATGATCCCTGGAACGGTGGGCGTGGCGGCGTTCCAGATCAACGTGCTGATGACGCAAGGCATCGCCTTCGCGCTCGACCCGATGATCAATGCCTCCTTCGGTTATGCCATCCGCCTGATGGAGCTGCCGCAGGGCATGTTCGGCATCGCACTGGCGACGTTCCTTTTGCCCACGCTCTCCGGGCTGGCGGCAGAGAAGAAGTATGACGAGTTTGGCGCGACATTAAGCAAAGGGATGCAGCATCTCCTTTTTGTGAATTTGCCTGCGTCCATCCTGCTGGTGCTGCTGGCGGAGCCGGTGGTGCGGATGATCTTCGAGCACGGCAAGTTCGGCCCTGATTCAACGCTGCGTGCTTCCTTGGCCCTGATGTTCCTCGCGCCGGGGCTGCTGGCGTATTCGATGGTGAACATTTTGGCCCGCGCTTTCTTTGCCTTGGGCGATACTACAACGCCGATGAGGATCAGCATCTTCTGCCTGGTGGCCAATCTGCTGCTAACGGTGGCCTTTGTTTTTCCGATGCAACAGGCGGGACTGGGGTTGGCGAACACCATCAGTTCCTGGATCAATGTGTGGCTGCTGCACCGGGCGTTGAAAAAGAAATTGAGCAAGCTCGACCTTGATGAGTTTCATCGAAGTGTAGGACCGACGGCATTGGCGGCATTCATTGCGAGTGCAGTGGCGTTTGGTGCTTACTATTGGTGGAGCGGCCACTTGGGACATGCCACGACATGGCTGCGCATCGGTGAGGTCTTCGTGCCGCTGCTGTTATCCATCGCGGTGTATTGGGGCATGGCGATTCCGTTGAAGATATCTTCCGCGCAGGAGATGTTGGAGATGGTGAAGCGGCGGAAGAAGACGGCGGATTAGTTGCGCTGGAAAGGATACTGGTGCGCCGTTATCGGCTCGCTTGTTTGAGCAGGCCGCGACCATTTGCATCTGTCTCCGTCCAGAATAATTGAAAGCCGTCTTTGGTGCCGATGATGCGTGGGTAGGCGGCGCTGGAGCTGGCTTCGGTGATGCGCTCGGGCTTGCTCCATTTCTTGCCGCCATCGGTGCTTTGGGCCATTACGATGTCTGTCTCGCCATCGCCGCTTTCTTCCCAGACCATTGCCACACCTTTCGAGCCGGCGGCGATATCACCACGGCGGGAGGAGCTGGTGCCCAGGCTCTGGGGCTTGCTCCAAGTGCGGCCGTTATTGCGAGAGACGACATGGTAGGTGCCGGACTTCTCAGGCATTCCCGTCCACACGACGGAGTGGATTAACGTATCTTTGCCTTTCACTTCGGTGGCCAAGCCGCCGCCTACATGCGGGCAGCCGGTGAAGTCCCATTTGAAGTTTCCTACGGCGGTCTGTTTGTTCCATTTGCTGCCGCCATCGGGTGAGGTGAGGATCGCCATGTCGCGAGGTTGCTTATCGCGGAAGAGGACGAGCGGGCCTTTCGGGCTGGTGGCGAGTTTATTCCAGCAACATTCGCAAGTGTCGGTCTTCAAGGTCTGATTCTTCAGCCAGCTTGCACCGCCGTCGATCGAGCGGGCGTAGCGCAGGCCTTGGCGGCCATCGCGGCTGTCCAGCCACGCGAGGTGAAAAGTGCCGGTGCCGTCTGCGCAGAGATCGGAGAAACTGTGGCCAGTGGTGAGGCCGTCATCGGCGGGGTTCGGGCCGGGCCGCCACGTCTTGCCGCCGTCTTGGGAAATGGTGGTGACCAAGGGACCGCTGTTGAAGTTGCCGGTGCCTTTGATCATCCAGACGGCGACGAGTTTGTCGCCCGTGGCGGCGATCTGCGCATCCATGCCGCGATGAGGCGTGCTGGGGGCGATGATGCCCGCATCGGCACGTGTGCGGGTGGACCACGTTTTGCCGCCATCGGTCGAGCGCTGGTGCAGGAGCATGGGTTGGCCGTTCGGCTGATAATCCGCTACGAGGAGATGCATGGTGTCGCCATCCGCGTAGACGTCGAGGCTGTGGATGCCGAGGCGCTTGACCGTCTCGCCATGCTCGGCGGTGAGGCCCAGCGAAGGCAGCAAGAGCGCGCTGAGAAGCAGGGCGGCGTAGATTTTCAGTTTCATCGCGATAAAGGGAGAGAAGATGCAAGGAGCGTAGGGGTAATCCGTTTTTTATTAAACCATGAAGCTCATCAAGCCTTGTGGTTCACGGCAAACGATCCCTGCATCTTCAGATTCATCTTACCACTTCCATTCGAGGCCGCCGTAGAAGGAGCGGCCATCGCCGGGGAAAAATTGGGCGAGGTTTGCTCCGGCGATGCGGGCATCGGTGATGACGCCGGTGGTGGCGGCGTAGCGTTTATCGGTGAGGTTGCGCACCTCGACGAAGGCGGAGAAGCCTTTGCGCGTGCGGTAACCGGCCTTGATGCCTACGAGGGCGTAAGGATCGGAGAACAGGGTGTTCGTCATGTCCACGGCGTATTTCACGGGGGACCATTCGACGTTCGGGCCGAAGTAGAATCCGCACGGGTGCGCGTAGGTCAACTCGCTGCGCAGGTAGTGGGCGGGGATGCCGGGCAACTGGTTGTTCAGGAACGTGGGGTCATTCTGGAAGCGGAAATCGTTCCATTGATAGGCGGTGCGCCAGAGCAGGCGGTCGTTGAAGCAATCTTCTTCCGCGTGCTCGAAGATGCCGGTGAAGAGGGTGGCGGTGCTGCCGAGTTCCACACCTTGATGGATGGTCGTGCTGGCATTGATCGTGCCGGTGGCAGGACCGGCGCCGATGACGTAGCTGAGGAGTTCATTGTTCACCCAGGAGCGGTAGTAGGTGGCGTCCCACGCCAGCCAGCCGCGTTCACCACGGGTGCCGAGCTCGATGGTCCAGGCGGACTGGGCATCGCGATGGGCCACGCCGGTGCCAAGGAGACCCAACTCGCTGAAGGACGGCGGTTCGGCGCTGCGGCTGACGTTGGCGTAGAATTGCCAGTCGGACTTGAAGTCATAGATCACGCCGACTTTGGGATTCGCGCTCCAGTAATCGAACGAGAAATCCGGGGCGACGGCTCCGGCGGTGGTGTCCAGTTCGCGATGGGCCTGGCTGAGTTGCACGCCGGCGAGGACGGACCATTGCTCGGAGAGCCAGTGCTGGTTCTCGATGTAGAGGTCCAAGTTGTAGGCGGTCTGGGTGGCTTCGCTGATGAAGGCGCCGCGAGCGCCGGGATTGGCGATCGTGTTGGCGAAGCGGTTGTCTTCCAATATGCCGAACGTGGGGCTGAAGCCCACGGTCAACTGGTTCGGGCGGCCGAGGAAATCGGCGCGATTGCGGTAACGCAGGTCGAGGCCGACATCGTTCGAGTTCTGGTCCACGAATGTGTTGATGGGGTGGGCGAGGTCCTTGTGCGACCAAAAGACGCCGAAGTCCACCTGCTGATCATCGCGGCGCCAGGAGGTCTTGTTCGCCACGCGGATGAGCTCGAAGTTGCGTTGCTGGTTCAGCGCGATGTTGCCAGCGTTCGCCTGTTCGGGATTCGTCTCCAGCTGCGCCTTCGTGAGGCTGCCGGGCAGTTCGGAGAAGGTGTTCACGTAGGTGAAGTAGAGGCGGGACTCCAGGTTCTCGCTGAGTTTGTGGCCGACGTTGGCGAAGACGCGCTGGGTGTTCTGCCGGGCGTGATCGCGGAAGCCGTCTTGCGAATAATGGGAGACGGAGGCGTAGTAATCGCTGTTGCCTTCGGCGAGGCCGGAGCTGGCGAGGCCGCGGATATAACCGTAGCTGCCGGCTTCGAGGCGGAGACGGATCTTGTCGGCCTCGTGGCCGGTGGGGGAGAGGTAATTGATGGCGCCGCCGAGGGTGGTGGAGCCGTAGCGGAGGGCGTTGCCGCCGCGCAAGACTTCGAGGTAATCCACGGCGAGGGGTTCGATGGCCTGCATGTCGAAGGAGCCATCGGCGAGGTTCAGGGGCACGCCGTCCTGGAGGACTTTGATGCCGCGTCCGTGGAAGGTGCGCTGGATGCCGGAGCCGCGGATGGAGAGGCGGGCTTCTTCCGCGCCGAAGCGGGATTGGACGAAGACGCCGGGGGAGTAGTCCAGCATGTCCTTCATGGTGGAGGCGCGGCCGGTGAGGTATTCACTGGCGGCGATGACGTCCACGCCGCCGGGGACGCGGCTGATCTCGTCTTGCGCGCGGTAAACATCGGGGACGGTGAGGGAGGGGGCGTTCGTGGCGGTGACGATGACTTCGCCCATCTTCACCGGGGCATTCGTGACGGTGGTCTGCGCGCCCGCGTTCATGATGGAGGCGACGAGGCTGGCGGTGGAGGCGGCCAGCAGGAGATTCATTTTGCGGCAAGTCTTACGGTTCATACGGAAAAGTTTCTGGTTACTAGTTTCTGGTGGTTCCCGGCGTGGAACACCTCAGGGGTACGTGCGTGTGGGCACAGCCAGAGGTTCAAGGAACGGATGAGGCCCTGTTAACGTGCCATCAGGACGGGCTTTATTGGTGCTCGTTCGGTTTAAGAAACCGGATAAGCGAACCCGAACGGATCAAACGGAGGGAACAGGGACAGGAACTAGGCCGCGCGGGGTGGCGGCGGGGTCGGCGGTTCGGAGAAGGAACGCCAGAGGGAGACGGTGGCAAATTCGCTGGGGGCAGTCTCCAGTGGCAGCACCCAGATGGTGGCCTCGGAGGTGATGAGTTCCAGCTTGTGCTTCTGGACGGTGGTGGATTGTTGCTGCTCGGTCTGCTTACCTTCATCGACGAGTTTGCAGAGCTGGCAGGCGTGTTTGCCGTCGAAGGTTTTCTGGATGGCCTCGCCGAGGGTGGCGTCTTGGGAGTAGGCCACGGTCATGTTCACCCACGCGACGACTTGCAGGATAGACCAGTGTGCGCCGAGCGAAAACGCGAGCGCCAAGGCTACCAAGATTTTGCCACCACGGGTAAACACGATGGAGAAAATTTAGAGATTTTTGACTTTTCGTCAATTGAGTTCTGCATGTTATGTCTTGCGAACTCATGCTGCTCGCTGGTAAGGCTTTCGAGTGCCAAAATAACAGCGATGCTGCGCTGTTGGTTTTTAGAGGTTCAAGATACGCCTTGCTATGAAAGCTACAATTCTCGATTACAGGGATGAAGGGGAGAGTACGTGTTATCTATGTAAGCTCAGCTTGGAAGAGTATATTCAAAGTCTTGATGACACATATCAGGATTACGAGATTCAGCGAGGGATCGTTTCAAATGTCTATCTTGATACGTTGGTGGAAACAGTGTTGGGTCGCAGGCATATTCCTCCTATCGTATTGGTTGCGGAGAATGGGCATTGTAGCCGAAGAGAACAAGATTTACGGGTTGATAAATTCAAGATTCTTGATGGCCTGCAACGCACTTTTCGACTTCAAGCAATTCGAAAAACGATAACGTTCTGCTGTGAAAATTTGGATAGACAAGAAAATTATTTGGAGTGGTCAAAGTTCAAGTTTTCTCGGAATTTTTCAAATTCATTACGCGAGATTAACTCAAATACAGATGTTCTGCGTGCTGTGGCTTCAGTTTTTATGGAGAAGGGTGAGGCCGAATTGCTTAAGTCATACTCACAGAACGGGCAATGGTTTGAAATTTGGAAAGGTCTTTCCCCTGATGCTCAGGTGAAGAAAATGTTGACGCTTAATGCGGGGCATAAGGCGGTGAAAACACGTCATCAATTGGAATTGCTATTTCTGAATATTCTACCGGTTCTCCGTGAAGGTGAAGGTAAAGACTTTACCATTGTGAGAGAGCGCGAAACAAGCGCCACCCGTTTTAGCAAAGATCGCGAACCTGGGCATTTTCATTTTGCGCATATTATTGCAGGAATGCTTTCACTTTATGAAGGCAAAGCAGTTGGCACCTCAACCGATGTGATTCAAGACATCCAGGAAAGTGATGTCGGAATTGAGAAGTATGCCAAATTTACAACGCCTGATTTCTTGAAGTCCGTTGTCACGTTTTTAGTTGGATTGGATAAACAGCTTTCGGAGCAGTATGGAGGTAATGGTATTCTGTTCATGGGGCGAGAAGTTTCATTGTCAGGATTATTTGGTGGAATTGGTGCGGTGTCCGAAAATTGTGACAGAAGCCGTCTTGATGAGATGCGGCGGTTTCTTCAAATAGCTAAAACCAATAGAGGTGTTTTAAACCTGGAGCAATTCGAGCAGGTGCGAAACAGCGTGGATTTAAGTAAGGTTAATATCGGCAATGTCAATCGAAAGGCCGTCTATTCTGCAGTCTCTGACTTATTAACCGCCAAAAATCCTACAAGAGTTGATTGGCGTAACTATTTTAGGACTGCGGGTGTATGAAAAAATACGAAATTCTCTACGATTGGCCAATTGCGCAGATTGAATATCTGGCCAGTTCAGGGGTCACTGAAACTTATGCAAGTGCTTTGCATGGTGAGAATCAGGATCGCTTTATTAGTCTTGTTGAGCAGTTGCGAGGGTTTGGTGCTGACTTGTATAGTGCGAAGTCGAGGCGAGAACACACTGTGGGATGGGGCGATATCGCTGTATGTTTGGATGAGTTCGAGCAGCATTTTGGCAACTTTCCAGATGCGAAGTTCTTGAAGTTTCGCATATTTGTACTGTTGTCCAGTAAGCTCTCGCAAATTGCTCCTGTCCTAGATACTGCAGATATTGCCGCAGATGCTTTTGAGTTTCGTGAACTGACTCAGCAGCTACCTTTGCATTGGTTTTGTTACGAGAATTCACAATCTTTCCTTGATTCAACCGCTGTATTTTCTTGCAGCAGTTATTTGGAGACAGCGAGTCAGGTGATTCGGGCTAATCTCTCACCCCAATTTATTTTCCATTTTTTAGGTGCCCTTCAGTCGCTTGCGACACTGCCAGCGGGACATGTTGCTTTAGTTAAGAAAACCATTCCTCAAATCGATTCAGCTGCCGTCGAATCATTTGTTCGGATGCTGGTAATAGCAGATGGGAAATCGGTGCATTCAGCGAAACGTTATTCTGCAGTTCCTCAGGTAGTGAATCGTGACGCCATTCGTGTAGGTAATGTTTATCAGCAGTGGCAAGAAGTTCTTGACGTCCTCAGTGAATACAACAGTCGCGACGAGATTCTTGTCAAATACCTAACTATTTATCATGTCGTAGAAAACTTCATGTTTAAGCTTCCTATTGTGGATCTCGAACAGAGGCGGAACGGTAGGATGTTTTCGATTAGAGATTTTCAAACGCTTTACGACAATACCAAATCTAAAGAGGGGGAGGCTTTGAAGAAGCTTTTCTCAACGGTTTTTCCTATATCGGCAAATAGCACTCAGACCTTTAAGCAGCGGGTTCAAGATCGATGGGTCCGATTGGCTCCTGGGGTTTCTGAAGCAGACATCAATACTGCACTTAGTGATTTGGGATTGCCCCTCACATTTAGGGGTTTTAGGAATGATATCGCCACCCATTTTTCAAAGCTGGTTTATGTAATTCGCAATGCCATTGTGCACAATAAGGCGACTGAGTTTCACTTGACATATGTGTCTTTGGATTCTGCCAAGTGTGCTCTTATCGAGTTGTTCCTAATACCATCGCTGGAGGAGATTTGTTTTTTCCTGATTGGAAGTCCTAATGCCCATTTGTGGTATCGAAATAGGGAACTACTTCTTCATCCATAGAGGCTGGAAATGGAAGACGCTTGTGATTGAGTGCTCTAATCACTTCCAAAAATGAATTCTGTGCTGTGTCAGGAATTCTTGATTTGGAGCAATTGTTTCAGCGGGCAAATTGATGCGCTTGCCTTCAAAGGCGGTGAAGCTTTCTTTCAGCACGGCATTGCCGCATTCCGTTTTCAGACTCTTGCCGATTACCAGCCGGTAGTCCTCGTCGAAGGTGATGAGATGGCGGTCAAAGGCGACATCGTGAATGCGTGACAGGCAGAGGCCGTTGGCGGGGTTCAAGCGTTCAGCGAGATTTTCGGACCATGGGACGATGTGGCTGGCGACGAGCATCGACCGAATCGGGATGCCGGAGACACAGCAGCGGTTGTTGAAGGCGTTCAGGATAACTTGACGGAAATAGTCTTGGCCTCGGCGCACTTGGACTTCAGCGGTTACGGTGGTTTCGCCAACGGGCAGCTTGGGAATGGTTCTCCGGGCGACTTTGACACCTTTGTCTTTGATGACTTCGACTTCATCGGCCTCGTTGGCTGAGAAAAGCTTGTGGAACAGTTCTTCACTGACGGGAATCACCGTGGTAGGAGTTTGCAGGAATTCTTTCCAAAGCTCGCGGTCCAGATCGCTCGCGCCCGGCAAGCCCTTGCGGCCTGAAGCGGTGACGATGGGATCGAGTGAAGCGAAGTTGCAAAGCTTCATCGCGACGCTGCCCGCTGTGCGACCCATCTGCTTCGCGAGATCAATGATGACTGGGTTTTTCTCGTGAAGCTGTCCGAAGGACAGCTTGCGATACACATTCAGAGCGATGAGAAGCTCTTCCTTGGTCCAACGTTTTCCTGCGGCCATGATGAAAGAGTAAACGGTTGGCCTTGGTTTGCGAAGCGAAAGAATTTTAAGTTTCGGTTTCTACAATCCGGTAGTCGCTTGGATCGTTCTCCATGTCCATGTTGCCGGCTGCCACGGCTTTTTTGACATCAGCTAAGAATTCGTCGATGGCAGTTTGGGCCTCGGTACGGCTGTGAAAGCGTAGGGGTTTCCATTCTGTGTCATCCGCTTCGCCTTCTTCCCAGCCTGCATCGTCCCAGCCGTAAGAGAATCGCATCTCAACCTTGTAGAGCATGAGGAGATTTGAACCTGGAATGCACGCATGTGAAAGCGTCTTTTTCACTTGCCAGTTTTCTTCAACCTGGCCAGGTACATCTGCCGTATATGGGTGATGACATTTCTCAAGCGCGGCAAGGGTTCGCGATCTTCATCAATACTCTCTGCGAAGGTGAGGTGACGCTTTGGCGGGATGGGGAGGGGATGCCGTGTTTCTTTGAGACGAGCAAGGAGGCGGAAGAAACTATCATTGAGGATTTGATGACACGACTGCAGGAGTGTTTGGAGGGCGAGCGCGAATTTGATGATGCGATCACGGTGGAGGAATACATCCTGCCGGTGGAGCGGTTGGCGGATGGTTCGTTGCGGGATGAATGGGGGAGGGTGCATCGGTGATTACAGATGAGACGGGCTTTCAGCCCTTGTTGTTATGGGGGCAGTTACCTAGGCCGTTGGCCTAGGCTGGTATGAGGCCGGGCCTTTGGCCCTCTCGGGATGGTGGCGAAATCTTGATAGGCTGGCTTGGGGTGGGTGGTGCGGTTATCTTAATCGGTATGGCTGACATTTTCTCTAAGGCGAAGCGGAGTGAGGTGATGTCGCGGATACGGTCGCGGGGGAATAAGGATACGGAGGGGGCGATGGTGTTGTTGCTGCGGGCGGCGGGGATCACGGGGTGGAGAAGACACGTGGAGGTGCGCATTAGGAAAACATCGAACACCGGTTGCACCGGTTGGCCAAAAATTCCAACGTCGAACATGGAGAGAAAGAAAAGAAAGGTGAGCAAGGTTCGCGCTGCGACGGTTTCGGCTCGGCCTTTTAGGGTGCGGCCGGATTTTGTTTGGCGGAGGGAGAGGGTGGCGGTGTTTGTGGATGGGTGTTTCTGGCACGGGTGTCCGTGGCATGGGACGAAGCCGGCGTCTAACAAATCTTTCTGGCAGGAGAAGCTGGCGCGGAATCGGGAGCGGGATCGGCTGGTGTCGCGGACGTTGCGGAAGGCGGGGTGGCGGGTGGTGCGGATCTGGGAGCATGCGTTGCCAAAGGCGGCGAGGGATGCGGGGGAGATGGAGAGGTTGTTGGGACGGATCAGGTTGGCCCGCTAAATACGCGAAAAGACGGCAAAAAGGGAACATCTCTGATTGGAATTTATTGGGAGGGAAATGTCGCTGTGGGATAAGCAGTGTCGCTGTGGGATAACGAATGGCAGTTGTTTTATGGGGTGGGTGTAGGAGATTTAGCGTGCTGGCAGCTCGCTGCTGGTAAAGGACGGGTGAGACGGTGGTTGGCGCTCAATCGGAGCGGTAGGCAGCCACCGGGGAAATCCCAAGTCATCAACACATGATGGTGCATTGTGTTTACGTGCATAGTTGTGTGCCTGCGTTGGCGGGGAGGTGACAGTCCTTATGGAATCAGCCGAAGGCCGAGGGTCGGCTTCCCTATATGGGAAGGGACTCGTGGGCTTTGGCGGTGGTGGGGTGTTGGTTATCACGATCCCCTACCATGTCTCAGGATCTGTGAAGTGTGTCGGGCGTATGGATCAGGGTCCGTAAGCCGGAGGGGGAACGGGACGTCGGTCAGTCTAGGATAGATGTGACCGGGGAATCTTTAGTAGCCACTGCGGAACCGGCCTGGCCTTGGACTGCGGCCAAAGTTTGGCCTCCCTATGAGGAGGAGGCTGAATCAGATACATTCACAGGGGTCGGATGGTTTCATTGTTCTTTGAAATAGTTCCTGAGACTGGCTGAAAAGATCTCTTGAGTCGGCTACTGGTCTGAATTGGCCAGGGTGTCGTTGTGGCTCGGTCACGTATCTTTTATTTGATACGCGCCCTCGCCACGTCTAGCCCTGACCAATTTATCCTGCGCAGTCGTCCTCAACCCATCTTTCCAGACAGTCTCCCTTTGTTGTAATGACGGAGGTTTTGAAGTAGCTGGCGAGGGTTTGGTCCGGTGAGGGTGGACTGGTTGCTACAGTACCGCAGGACAGGAGGCAATCGCGGAGGAAACATAAAACGGATCAGACAGGAAGGCGCGCTTCAAGGGAGTGATAGCATCACGGGCCTGTATGGGAAATAGGTCTTATGGGACCGATGGGACGAATGGGAAACATCGAACACTGGTTGCACCAGTGGCCAATGCGCCCAACATCGAAAGGGGAAAAGGAGTAGACACGAATTCCACTAATTTCCACTAATTGGGAAAAAGGTTTATTCGGTGGTTTTTAATTCGTGTGAATCCGTGAAATTCGTGTCGCTTCGTTTGCTTACTTGCCGAAGCCTTTGATGAGGAAATCGCGGATGAGGGGGAGTTCGCCTTCGGGGAGGATGGTGTGGTCTTTGGGGAATTCGGCCCATTGGGCTTGGAGGCCGGCGCGTTGGAGGGTGTCCAGGTGGGCGCGGGTGCGGGCGAGAGGGAGGAGGGAATCGTGGGTGCCGTGGGTGATGAGGAATTGCTGATCTTTCGCGACGAGGGACATTTCCTGGGCGAGGAGTTCGGCGTCGTTCACGTAGCCGCTGATGCCGACGAGGGGGCCGAGGCGGTGAGGATAACGGCAGCCGGTCTCGATGGTCATGAGGCAGCCTTGGGAGAAGCCGAACAGGCCGGTTTGGTCGCTGGGGTAGCCGGCATCGCGCAAGGAGTCGAGGAGGGCGGCGAGGAGTTTGTAGCTGTGGCCGACGCCGACGCGTTCTTCACCGGTGAAGTCATACCAGGAGTAGCCGCCGTAGTAGGAATCGGGGGCGTTGACGAGGAGGTAGTTCAGCCAGGGGAGGCGGAGTGCGCCGGGGAGCCAGCGGTAGCCTTCCATGCTGTCGCCCAGGCCGTGGAGGACGACGAGGAGTTTCTGGGAATCCTTTTCAACTGCGGGGATGAGATCGGTCTCGAGCATAAAGAGAGGGTAAGGGGAAGACACGAATTGCACAAATTAACACTAATTACTGAACTGGTTTTGATTCGTGAAAATTCGTGAGGTTCGTGCCGATTTATTTACTCCAGCGGTTCTTCGAGGGGTTGGTTCTTGGCGGTGCGGAGGCGTTGGTTCATCTGCATGAGGGTAACTTGCTCATCGGGGCCGATGTCGGGCTGCATGAGGCGGCGGGTGGCGGCTTCCATCTGGCGCTTGATGTATTGGTTCCGCAGGGTGAGCAGATTATCGTGGAGTTGCTTCGAGACTTCAGGAATGGCGCGCTTCTCGAACATGGCTTCGGTGATGAGGGATTGTTCGAAGTCGTTATCGAGGGTGCTCAGGAACGCGGTGGGGCCTTGCCAGGTTTGTTCGATTTCCTGATGGCGGATGCCTTCGGCGAGTTTGCGCAGGGTGACGTTGGTGATCCATTCGGGGCGCAGGTGGTGCAGCCAGCCGCGACCTTCGCCCTCCGCGATGAGGAGCAATTTGAGGAAGTCCATCTCGCGCGGTGTCGGGCGTTCGAGCAGGACTTCTTCCTCGGGAGGGGCCTCATCATCGTATTCGCGAGCTTGGGGGGCAGGGCGGTTTTTGCGGCTGAACTCCTTGCGGACGGAATCGACGGAGACGCCGAGGCGGAAGGCGGTTTTCTGCGCGTATTTGTCGGTGGTGACGGCGTTGTTCGCCTTGTTCACGGCTTCGGCCATGGCGCGCAGGACGGCGAGCTGGCCTTGATCGGTGGCGACGTCGTTCTGTTTGCAGAGGCGCTCGAGATAGAAATCGAAGAAGCTCGGGGCTTTCTCGATGAGTTGGCGATAGGCATCGGCACCGTGTTCGCGGATGAAGCTATCGGGATCATGGGGCGCGGGCACGACGGCGACGCGGATGGCGAGCTCCGCGCCGAGCAGATGATCGAGCGCGCGGACGGCGGCGTTTTGACCGGCGTTATCGGAATCGAAGCAGAGCACGATGTCGTTCACGTAGCGCTTCAGGATGCGCGCGTGATCGTTGGTGAAGGCGGTGCCTTGCGGGGCGACGATGTTCTTCACGCCAGCCATGAAGCACTGGATCATATCGATCTGGCCTTCGCAAATGATGGCGTAACCGGCATCGAGGATGGGGCGCTTGGATTTATCGAGGCCGAAGAAAATTTTGCTCTTGTGGAAGAGGAGCGTCTCGGGCGAGTTCACATACTTCGCGGTCTTCTCATCACCGCTGAGGACGCGGCCGCTGAAGCCGATGACGCGGCCTTGCTCATCGCAGATGGGGAACATGAGGCGGCCACGGAAGCGATCGTAGTAGCCGCCGCCTTCGTCGCGCTTGATGACGAGGCCGGATTGTTCGAGGACTTCCTCGGTGAAGCCCTTGGACTTGGCGAAGTTCACGGTGTCATCCCACTTGTCGGGCGAGTAACCGATGCGGAAGAGTTGGACGGCGTCCGGATGCAACTGACGCTTGGCGATGTAGTCGCGGCCGATCTGGCCGGCGGCGTCATTGGCGAGCGCCTGTTGCCAGCGCTTAGTGATCTGTTCGTGGAGATCGAAGAGTGCTTCCTTCATCCCGCGCGTGGCGGCGGCTCCGGGGCCATCGATGGTATCGAGCGGGATCTTCGCGCGCTCGGCCAGGCGGCGGACGGCTTCGATGAAAGAGAGGTTCTCGTATTCCTGGACGAACTTGAAAACATCGCCGCCCTTATGGCAGCCGAAGCAATGGAAGCCTTGCCGCGTAGAGCTGACGTTGAAGCTGGGGGACTTCTCTTTATGGAAGGGGCAGAGCGCGGTGAAGTTCGCGCCCGCGCGCTTCAAGGGGATGTAACTGCCGATGACCTCGACGATGTCACTGGCAGCACGTATCTGCTCCAGCAGGCCAGGAGGTATGGCGGCCATGGAACGCTATTTGGACTTATCGCCCGCCTTGTCACCCTTTTCACCGGTGGCATCCCAGACGGCTTTCTCGCGCTGCTTGTTGCCGACCGGTTTCTTGGGGACAGGTGAAAAGTTGGCGTCCACGGGCTCGATCAATTGGGCTTCCAGCTTCTCACGGAAGAACTGGCCGCAGGTCGATTCAAACAACACATCGCCTTGGATCTTGCCCATGGTGGGGAAGAAGGCACTGCCGAACTCCGCCTCTTGGGCCTTGTTCTGGGCGGTGACCATGGCCTTGGTGACGAACTTGGCGTTCAAGATGGCCACGAACATCAGGACCATGCAGAAGAAGCGCAAAGCCCCGGCCAGTGCGCCGAGATAGAATTCCCCACGACCGAAGAGGTCGCTGCCTACGAGCTTTTCGCCCACTGCGCGTTTGACGTAGCTGAAGATGATCTTAATGACAATCGCGATACCGACATAGCACATGATGCTGGCCCAATAGAGGCTCAAGGAAGCGGTTTTGGCCAGCAGATCGGCCAACGGCTTGTAGTAAAGGGCGGCCACCACCACCATCATCAGCCAGGAAAGGACATCCAGCAGCTCATTGGACATGCCGCGCTTCTTGCCAATAAACAACCCGGCGCCGAGCATGATGACCACCACGGCATCAAACCAGGTCACATTTAATGATTCCATAATCTAGACAGCGATTCCGTACCTGCAGCCAAAGTTATCCGGGAAAAGGACGTTTACCAGTCTCATTTCTGGCACTGTCCAAACTGTAGCAATGCCCGTGCCGTTTTACCATTATTGATTCGCCCGAAGCCAATATCGGATCTCGGTCGCGCGGGGGTGGTTGGGTTCCAGTTCCAGCACCTTTTGGTAGTGGGTGCGGGCGCCTTCATTATCCCGCAAGCGGCTGGAGAGCAGGCTGGCGAGCATCAGGTGGGGCTGGGCGCGCGTGGGAAACTCTTTGGTCAAATGCTCGAACTCATCGGCCGCGTCTTGGGGGTAACCGGCCTGTTGCAGGGCCAGGGCGAAGTTGTAACGGGCATCAAATGATTCTGGCTGCACGGCCAAGGCATGCTCGTAGGCCACCAGCGATTGCCGGATGTCTTTGGCCTCATACGCGGCCCAGCCCAGATTGTAGTAAGCCTCAAAATAAGCCGGGTCGGCGAGGGCCGCCTTACGATAACCGGTGATGGCTTCCGTCCAGTTCTTGATCTTCTGAGCGGCCAGAGCCTTGTCAAAGGCGACCTGCGCTTCCTTCCGGTCACCGGGAGCGAATGGGCCGGGCCTCTGATAAGGATAACGCGGGATGGGAGGGGGCTTGACCACGGGCGGCGGCAGGACGACGGGAGCAGGAGCCGGAGCGGGCAGGGGCGCTTCCACCTTGGGGGCGGCCTTAGTCGTAGGCGAGGGCGTAGCCTTGGCCACTTGCTTGACGGGGGGATTCGTCATCGGACTTCCACCGGACAAGGGGGTAGGCGGTTTGGGTTTGCTGCGGAAAAGATTGGCCGGGTTCATCCGTTGGAAGAAGCCGGGTTTTTCTTCAGGCTCCGCCGCTTCGTTCACCACTGGTGAGCTGACGGTCACCGGCACCTTTTCCACCGGCGTGACGGGAATCGCCACGGGAGGGGCATTTTCTTTGATCACCGGCGGTGGTGGCCTGACGACCGGCGGTGCTACAACCACGGCGGGAGGTGCCACCGGCGCTTTTGTCTCCGCGCGGATCGGCTCCGCTTTGGCCATTTGCTTCGGGGCTTCCGGCTTAACTATCACCGGAGGCGTCACTGGATTGGCCGACTTCTCCACGATTGGTTTGACCGGTGTTATGGCGGCGACTTCTATCGGAGTTGGCTTGGGAGTTTCCAACGGCTTGGCCGGTTCGGTTTTCGCCGCCAAGGCATTCGTCCGTGCGGCAGCGGCCAAGGCGGCGATGCTCACGGGCTTGGAATTCGTGGTCGTTGGCGCGGCGGGCACGAGTAATTCCAGTTCCTTGATCACGGCGGCCACGGCCGGAGCGTCACCCGGTTTGGTGGCGAGATAGGCGCGATACTGGGTGAGCGCGAGCGGGTAATTCGTCAAATGCTGATGATAGATCACTGCGAGGTTCAAGCGCGCCGGGGCAAAGGTGGAGTCCTGCTGCAGAGCGGCGTTGAAATAAGTCACGGCGTCCCGCACCCGTTGGCGTTGCAGCAGCACCAAACCGAGTCCATTCAAGGCTTCCGGATGATTCTTGCTCAGCCGTTGCGCGGTGGAAAAGGCGGCTTCCGCCTCATTCCACTGCCGCAAACGCAGATGCGCCGTGCCTTGCTGGATGTGGCCCTCCACGGAATCCGGTTTGAGCAGCGTGAACGTTTTGAACTCATTGAGCGCGCGGGCTGGATCGCCGTGATCCAGCAACAGGGTGCCCAAGTTGTAGCGCACGGCCACGAGATCGCGATCCAGCTTGAGGGCTTGATTGTAAGCCTGCGCGGCCTCCTGGAGTTTGCCGGTCTGGTGGTAGGCCAGGCCGAGGTGGTTCCACGCCTGCGCGTTCTGGGGCAACAGTTCGGTGGCCTGTTTGAGCAAGACCAGAGCTTCAGCCGGTTTGCCGTTCTGAAGCAGATGTTCGCCCTCCAGCAGCGCTTTGGGTCCTTTTGGGGTGCAGGCAGTCACTCCCACCAGCAGGATCAGGAACAACGCTGAATAGCAGGAGGTTGTGACCGTCTTTAGGGTGGTCAGCATCAAGCCATGCTGTTAACATTCGCAGGTGTTAGTGTCAAGAAACGCACAGTTAATAACGGATTTCCGACCGCTGAAAAGCGGGTTGGCAGGCTTTTTGTGGCTCTTTCTCACTTTCTGCGTGGTTGGCGGAGAGGTTCCGGTCCCAGCACCGGTAAAGGCGCCGCCGGTCGAGGCCCGGGTAGTGGTGGCTTCTGCGGAGGGCGCTTTGGAATCATTCACCCCCCAGCCGGAAATCGTCCGCGGGCTGGTGCGGTCCGGGCTTTTGAAGCTGACGGGCAAGCCGGATGAACGCGCGGCTTGGCTGAGCCTCGTCTCCACACAGGACATCATCGGCATCAAAGTGCTGACCGCGCCCGGCCGCTATAGCGGCACGCGCAAAGAGGTGGTAGCGGGGATCATCGAGGGCTTGCGGGATGCGGGCATTGCGCCCGGCAATATCGTCATCTGGGACCGTTACCTGGTGGACCTGCAATTGGGCGGCTATGCGGATCTGGCCAGCCGTTACGGGGTGCGCATGGAAGGCAGCGTCGCGGCGGGCTGGGATGAGAAAACGTTTTATGAATCCAGCATTCTCGGAAAACCGGTCTTCGGTGATCTGGAGTTCGATAAAAAGGGCGACACCGTCGGCCGCAATTCCTTCATGTCGAAGCTCGTTTCCGGGCGGCTCACGAAGCTGATCAGCGTAGCACCTATGTTGAACCACAACACCGTGGGCGTGTCCGGTCACCTCTGCAGCCTCGCCATGGGAAGCGTGGATAACACGTTACGTTTTGAGAATGAAGCGGTCCGCATGGCCGTGGCCGTGCCGGAGATCTATAACATGCCGCAGCTCGCGGACCGGCTGGTGCTGGCCGTCACGGATGCGCTCTTGTGCCAGTATCAAGGCGAGTCCCGCACGCTGTTGCATTACTCAGCGGTGTTGAATGAATTGCGTTTCAGCCGTGATCCCGTGGCGTTGGATGCCCTGAGCGTGCAGGAGCTGGAGCTCCAGCGCGAGCTGGCCAAGGTGCCGTCGAAGAAAGAGAAATTGGAAGTGTACACCAACGCCCAGTTGCTCGAACTCGGCATCGCCGATCCGAAGAAGATCAAGATCGAACGGGTGAAGTAGGGGATTCGCCGAGTTTGGGAGGCGGAACCAACTGGGTACCGCTAGTAAGCAGCAAGCCTGAGGCGTGGGCGATTGATTAGGCGCTCCCAAGGTTCACATTTTTTGCAGTGCCAGAGGCACGACCCGATGGTAGCCGTGGGTGCAGCGCAGCGAAACCCACGGATGATGATCGCAAAATTTTGCGCGTCGCGTAGCGACGCCGTGAATTGACACCATCCAATCATCATTTCACGATAATTAGAGGAGCACATCATGGCCAATACCTATACCTGTCTGTATTACCACATCGTCTTTAGCACCAAGCTCCGTGAGCGGTGGCTATTTCCAGCCATTGAAGAACGCGTTTGGTCCTACTTGGGCGGCATTGCCCATGAGAACAAAATGACACCGATCAAAATTGGCGGAATCGAGGACCATGTTCATCTGGTGATGGGCGTTCATCCTACGATTGCCATCAGCCAAGCGGTGCAACTTCTGAAAGCAGGCTCCTCCGGTTGGGTTCATGATACGTTTCCAAACTTGAGAGGCTTTGGCTGGCAAGATGGTTATGCGGCTTTTACGGTGAGCAAGTCACAGCTCCCTGAAATCGTAGCCTATGTGGGGAATCAAAGGGAGCACCATAAGATCAAGACTTTTCAGGAGGAATACCTTTCATTTTTGCGCAAGCATGAGATCGATTACGACGAAAGGTATGTGTTGGATTGAGAAGTTATCATCGCGTCACTACGTGACGCAGTTTCCATGCACGCTTTTATCCGTGGGTTACGCTGCGCTTCACCCACGGCTACCATCGGGTCGTGCCTCTGGCACTGCAAAGGGTACACGTGCTCCGTACTCAGTAAGCTTTCAATTATCGGCTAGGCTGCGTGTATTACGCAGTCACGGAAATAGTTAAAACCGTGGATCGTCTCAACGAATCACGAATTAACCGTTTTAACGATTTTAACCCCGTCACCACTGCCTAGCCCATTCCGGCGTATTCTTCGTCCGTCGTCAGGTCCAAGCCCATGAGGATGTAATCGTGGGTGATGCCCTGCATGTCTTTCACGTAATCGGGCAATTTCACGAGGTCGCTGAAGCCGAGCAGTTGGAAGGTCTTGATGGCGCCCGCCTGTTTGCCGATGAATTCCGCTTCCACTTTTTCCAGGCCCAACATGCTGGCGATCTCCACGAGGTTGGTCACCAAGGCGCGGGCGATGCCGATGCTGCGGAACTTGGGATGCACGAGCACGCTGACGCGGCCGATGTGCCGTTTCCAACCGCCTTGATGCTGATGGAGGGTGGCGCTGCCCACGATCTTGCCATCAATGATCGCGAGCAAGGGCAGGTTCACCTGATAATCGATGTGCTTGCACCATTTCTGGATGACTCCGAGATCGGTGACATGGTGCTTGATGAAGAGTCGCTCTTCCGCAGGCACGGCCTGAAAAAATTCGTGGAACACCAGCTCGTCGTCCTTTTTCAGCGGACGCAGCTTCCCTTTTTTCTCAGCCTTCAGTTTTACTTCCTTGGGATACTTCTGGAGTGCGAATTCCAATGACATATTGTCCCCGGTGTTAAGGTTTCCTGTTTACCCGGCCAACCCGGCATGGGCTGGCGTTACGTCAACTGACCGTTACGAAAGAGCGGTTACGACGAGGCGGAGGAGACTTCGCCAGCCAAACCCTGACCCAGGCGCAAAGCACGCTGGTCGATGGTGAGCGGATCGATGCTCCAGTTGGCCGCCAAGGCGACCACTTTATCCGTGTTGGTCTGGATGAATGGTGCGGGTGGGAACGTATCCAGACCGGTGGTGTCACCATAATCCAGACAGTGCAAGCCCAGTTCCGCCTCGGCCACGGAGAGGTGGCCTTGATTCCAAAGGGTTTCCCCGGCCCACGCATAGGCGCGGAGGATGCGGCCATCTTCGGCCCGTACCCAGGCGTGATGATAGAGCACGCGATCAGCCTGAAAATATTGCACATGGCCGAGTTTCTCACTGAGTTCCAAAATGAAGCGGAAGCAGTGGTCCACATCATCATTCGGATCGGGCAGGCAGGTGCCCATGACCAAGATCCAAGAACCGACGGGTGGCGAGATGAAAAGCTTACGTTGGCTGGCTTCGGCCAGGCCCTCTTCCCACGTGCACGTGCGGGCATTGTGGAGGTGAAGGGCTTCCCGCACGGCTTGCTGGTTCGTGCTGCGAATGGCTACCCAGCGTTTGGGCAGGCCATATATGGACCGGGCGCTTCCCATATTATTGGCGGCTGCCCCATTCAACCGCAGGAAGTGTTCCATGAGCGCATCCTCTTCCTTCCGCTTGCGCACATGATACCGGGCAAGCATCACGAAACTGACCCCCACGCCAAAAGCCAGCGTCAGCAGAAATAGCAAGCCCATGATGATCGGGCTAACCCGGTCCCCATTGCCTGCACCGGTGCCCCAGCCATCCATAGCGGCTATTACCTGGGGGAAAGAGTTCACGGGAGAAAATCTATCCCCAGTATGAGTCCGCGCAACATCAAATCTTTCGGAAGGCAAGATTTTCCAGAGCAAAAAAAGGCTTAGAGCCTGTTTGAAAAAGGCATTCGTGCTGTCTGCTGGTCCAAACGGGTTGAGGCGTTGTTGCGGCTCGGTCACAGATTTGTTCATCAATATGCTCCCTCGCCGCGCCTAGCCTCAACCCGTTTGGACCAGCAGCCATCGCCAGGCCCTTTTTCAAACAGGCTCTAATTTAGCGGCAAGGGACGAAAGTGCGGCACGGTTTCAGCGGAGGGTGCCAGCCAGCATCTTGCGTTGTGCCTAAATCTGTTACTGGCGATTGCTTTTTGCCCGTTTGCTGCTTACTTAAGCGCGCTCCGCATGGAAAATATTGTGACCAATCCACCGCCGCCGCTTTGGCGCACGCTCCTGATCTTGGGGCGCGTGTCCAATCTGCCGACCGTGTGGTCCAATTGCGCGGCGGGCTGGTTGCTGGGGGGCGAAGGGGAATTGTGGACGCTGTTGCTGCTTTGCCTGGGGGCGACGTTCTTCTACGTGGGCGGCATGTATCTGAATGATGCGTGCGATGCGGAATTCGACCGGCAGCATCGGCAAGAGCGGCCCATTCCGAGCGGGGCTATCAGTGTCACGGCGGTCTATGTGTTGGGCTTCGGCGGCTTGATCTTGGGACAGCTCATTTTTCTCCTGCTGGGGAAAACCGTGGCGATCTTCGGGCTGATTCTGGCCGTATGCATTTTGCTCTATGATGTGGTGCACAAGTTCACCGTTTTCTCACCGGTGTTGATGGCGTTGTGCCGGCTGTTCCTTTTTTTAGGAGCGGCAGCGGCGGGAAGTTACGGCATCAACGGGCTGGCGGTGTGGAGTGCGGTGGTGCTGGCGTGTTACATCATCGGGCTGAGCTACATCGCGAAGCAGGAGAGTTCGCTGGGCATTTTGCGATTCTGGCCCAGCATCTTCATGGCGGCACCGGTGGTGTTGGCCTATATCATCAATGGGCCGGATTACCGGTTGGCCGGGTTGTGGTTCTCGGCGTTGCTGATCGGGTGGGTAATCTGGTGCCTGCGGTTCACCTTTTGGTCGCCGGAACGGAACATCGGGCGCACGGTCTCGGGTTTGCTCGCGGGAATCGTGCTGGTGGATCTGCTGGCGATCGCGGGCGGTTCTTCACCCATGATGACGGCGGTCTTCTTGCTGCTTTTTGGGGCCGCGCTGGTGTTTCAGAAGTTTGTGCCGGCGACGTGATTTTTCCCTGGTGGATTCTGAACGGCTTCTACTGCAATGCAGTCTAATAGGGATATGATCACGTGTCGTGTCATCGTACCGTGGGAGAAGGGGTTGCATTTGCGCGCGGCTACGCAGTTGGTGCGCTTGGGGCAATCCTTTCACTCGACCATCTGCATCCACTGTGGTGATCAGGTGGCGAATCTGCGCAGCATCATCAGCGTGATCAGTCTTTGCGCGGTGATGGGGTCGGCGCTGGAGATCGAGGTCACGGGTGATGACGAGCGGGAGGCGGCGGAAGCGGTGGAACACGTGTTCTCGATGGATGACAACATCGGCCGGTAGGGTTCGTTCCGTTGCGACGAGGTTAGCGCGCTTTTTCCGGCTTGATGAATTCCTTCAGGCGCAAGTCGTGGCCGCTGTAGTTCGAGGGGAAACCGGTGACGATTCTCAAGGTGATCTTGTCCACATAGGCGCGACCGGCCATGAAGCGGATGGTGATTTTGCCTGATTCACGCGTTTCCTTCAGAGTCGTGTAGCCTAGTAGCAGTTTTTCCCCATCAGCGATCTCCATGCTGACCCACTGGAATTCTTTGAATCTGCCTTCGGGTTTGAATTCAAGTTCTACCCAGTGGGCATCCGGGCCGCTGTCGGTGACACGAAGCTCGATGCCGAGTTCTTTGGCTTCTTTCGGTGAAACAAAGCCGATCCCCATCAGGGCGAGGCATGGGGTGACCACGGCGACGAGGAGAAAGACGAGAAAGGAAAGGCGCAGGGCGTGTTGCATACTAGTACGACACGCGAGGGGGAGGTTTCTTAGAATATTTCCAAGAAACCGAGAATCACTGGCGCAGGCGGATCAAGAGCACGAAATCGCGGAAGCTCTTGCCTAGAAAGATGATGGCGATCAGGCCGAGGACGACGATCCAGCCCCAATAAAATACCGGAAGTTTCTCGGGGGTGGCCTCAAACCAGTAACGCCCCGGTTTATAATGGATCCGGCCGGCGACCACAGCGCTACCGCAGAGCAGCGCGGCGAAGGATCCGAACATCGCGAGCAGCAAAGTGCGGAGCCACGTGACTTCCGAATGCATCAGGCGCTGGAACCGCTTCTTTTGTCGTTTGGACTGCATGCCCTAGTGGCGAATAGATGATCACTTGATCGATTTCAAGCTCACTTGCTGGAACCCGGCGGTTTTGCAGGCCTCCATGACTTCGGCTACCTGCCGGTAGGTGGCGCGCTCATGAGCCTGAATCAAAACCGGTCTCACCCGTGAATCGGGAAGTTGGGCCAGACGGGAGGCAAGCTGAGCTGGTGGACAGGGCTGTTTCGCCACGGTCAAGCTGCCATCCGGGGCGAGATCGATCACCAAAGGCATCTGGACGGATTTATCCCCGGCATTCTTTTGATCATGGGCGCAGCCCCAGACGGTCAGAGCCATGATCAAGCAGCAGATAAAATGGACCAGGTGTTTTTTCATAGAGTTGCCTGAGGAGGATAAGCCATGAACGGAGACGAGGCAAAAGCCCTGTTCAGTTTTGGAACCGCAAGCTTACGGGTCTTCTTTGCGGATGATGCATCTGGCGACGTAGATGAGTCCGAATCCGCCGCCTATGCCGGCGCCGAGCCAGAACTTGAATTTCATCTTCTCCACGGTGTCATCTTTTTTGAGACGTTCGGTGCGGCTGGAAACGCTGCCCTTCGATTTCATGGCCAGGTCAGCGACGAAAAAACCGACACCCAGGGCGACCGCTGGAATAATGATGATGGAAGCGAACTTGAGCCAGCGCAGCCACCACATATCGGGCTCGGTCCCTTCGTCTTCGTAAGCGGGGCGGGGTTTGAGCGCCGCATCTTTCAGGGCGGAGAAAGTGGTTCCCAAGAGGCTTTCGTTGTCGTCGTGATTGGCCATGGCGGTGCTCCGGTTGGTTGATGAAACCTATGAGGTCAGGTTTGCGGGGGGAATGCAATCCTTGTCGAGGTTCTGGGCGATGACATACACGTGACTCTCGGGATATTGGTCGTATTCCAAGTGGCGACAAGTGTAGCCTGAGTGCTGGAGCATCTGCAGAATATGAGGGATGCCGGGAGCAGCGTGATACATGGGCACGCCCATGGCGGAGTTGGTTCGCTCATCGGGTTGCTCAACGCCGCCAGTGCTGAAGAGGAATACGCCACCGGGAGTCAGGGCGTGACAGAGTTTTTGGATCACGGCGAGTTGGGAGGCGAGGGGCACGTGCCAGATGCTATCCCAAGCGGAGATGAAGTCGTAGGTGCGCGGCGGCGTCCATTGGTAGATGTCGGCCTGGTGGAACTGGACTTGCGGATGGCGGGCTTGGGCGAGACGGAGCATTTCAGTGGAGATGTCTATGCCTTCGACTTGGAAGCCTTTTGCCAGAAGCAGGTCAATGATGCGTCCGCTGCTACCGCAACCGACGTCGAGCGCGATGCCTTTCTTGGAGACAAATCGAAGGGCGCGTTCGTGCTGGGCGATGCCGTTGGTGCGAGGGAATTCCGCGCTATCCCATTGGGATGCGATTTGATCGTAGCTGGCGGCGACTTGTTCCGGTGTCATGGCGAAAAAGCGGACGGCTAAACCTCGGGGTGAGAGGTTCAGTCTGCAAGCGGAAATGAAGGTGACGAAGAAGCTTACTGTGGCTGCTTCTGCTGGTAGGCGAGGAAGGTTTGAGGCAGCTCGTAGGTTTGTCCGGGGTGGAGCGTTTGGAGGAACTGGCGCACTTCGGGTGTGGCGCCGGGACTGCCGAGGCAGAATTTTTGTCCATCAGCGGTTTTGAAGGAGGCCCAATGGGTGCCGGGGCGTCCGACGGTGGCCTGGCAGGGCGGCATCGCCTGGATTTTCTCGGCGGTGTCGTAGATGGGGATGACGGCTGGTCCGGCGGAGGAAGCGTCTTTCGCGTGGAGCAACCGGAGAGCAGCATGGCGATGCAGAAAGTCAGGAAGGAGGCTTGCATGGAGAGTGTGGTGGACGGCTTCATGCGGGGTTAGACGGAGAAAGGGACTGAGTGCTCCCGTGAGGTTTGACGGGTGAGGGCGCCCGTCCGACTACGGATCTGCCGAGGCTGGACAGGTGAAGGCACCTGTCCCACTAGGGCTTGGCCGCAGGGGCGAGGAGTTCGCGAATCCAATCGCTCTTGGCCCAGGTGAGGACGGATTTTCCTTTCGCGTCTTGGAGTGCGGGGCTGACGCCGTGTTTTAGAAATGCTTCGAGGATTTCACGTTGAGCGGTGCGGGCGGCTGCTGCGCCGGAGCCGCCGCGGCCGGTGTTTTGCACGGCGAGATGGAAGGGAGTGGAGCCGGGTTTGTTCTTGAGCGTGGGATCGGCACCGGCAGCGAGCAGGCATTTCACGGCGGCGGCGCTGCGGGTGCGGACGGCACGGTGGAGCGGGGTAGCGCCGTTTTGATCGGGGGCGTTGATATCCGCCCCGGCTTTGAGAAGCAGGCGGATCATCGCTACTTGGCGGCGAGGGTTCCAAGCGGGGCTGTCCGGGTGACCATCGGCGGCGTAGTGGAGGGGCTGGCTGCGGCGACGGTTTTGTGCGGAAGCCGGATCGGCACCGGCGGCCAGCAGCAGTTTGGCGATCTCCACGCGATAACCGGCGGCGGCGGCGTGCAGGGGAGTGTCGCCGGTATAGAGGTAGTGGGCGATGGCTGGTTCGAGGCGGTCCAGCTTGGTTATGCTGCACTTGGCCAAGAGAGGGTCAGACGCGAGCAAGGCTTTCACTCCGGCGAGGTCATCGTCGAAGATGGCGGTGAGCAAAGATGCGGAGGGAGTGGGCATGGCTTTTGAATTAGACCAGTTTTGGCATGGTTGGCAATGATGGGGCTATTGGTCCAAGGATGTTTTGGTGACAGTCGTTTACGGCAGATTCCGAAGCTGGGCGGTCATCAGTAAAGCGATGATGACGATGCTTAGTAGCGTGCCGACGGGAAGATACCAAAGGCTGGCGAGGGCGCAGCCGAGCAGGGCCCACCAGCCGGTGCTCGGACGGAAGGCAAAGAGGAGCAGGGAGATCAGCCACGCGATGCCTAAAATGAGATGCAGGCATTTGATGAACGTGCTGCGTGGATTGAAACCCAAAGCGGATACAATGCGTGACCAAGGGCCAAGCTGTCCGGCACGAGGACCGGAAGCCGGTGTCACATAATCACCAACGACTAGCGCGCGGCCGCCATCAAAGACCAGCCAGCCGCCCTGTATGAGGGCGAGGCCGAGGACGATCCATTTGAGGGTGTGCATGCCGGATAAAGCTCGACTGCGGAGCAATAAGGGATGGGCCGTCAGTTGCCGGCTGATGGATGCAAAACTTCAGCGGTGAGGCGGTCGAGGTTCTGGTCGTTGGCGGGGACGACGATGTGTTCGATGCGGCTGGCGATGTCCGCGCTCTCGAAGGCTTGGGCCCAAGACAGCAGAGTTCCAGTGGTTGAGGGAGTGAGGGCGATGGTGAGACGAAACTTGGGCTCGGAGACGTGTTGGATGACCACTTTGCGTGGTGGTTCTATCTCGGCAAACACGTTTTCGTTCGGATAGTTGCTGCCGTTGGGGCCGTGCATGGTGAAGGACCAGCGTCCGCCCGGCTCGAATTCGCAGACGGCAAAAGTATTGGTGAAACCGGCCGGTCCCCACCAGCGGGCGAGGCGTTCGGGATGGCTGATGGCGGCGAAGACCTGCTCGGGCGTGGCCGGGATTTCGCGGGAGGTGCTGAAGGTGGTCATGGGCTTTCTGATGGCAATGGTTTTAGCGAGTCTGAGGGATTCGGATGCCTGCTTCAAGGTTGTTGCCATCGGGGTCGATGAGGTAGGCAGCGTAGTATCCATTGCCGCAGTCCTCGGGTGCGCCATTGTCGTGACCACCGTGGGCCAGACCGGCGGCGTAAAACTGGTCTACCGCCTGGGCATTGGGAGCGATGAAGGCCAGATGGAGCGGGCGATGCACGGTGGGCGATAGCGGTGTGCCGTGGTAATCGCCACGAGCGGGGCCGATCCAGAGAAAGGGGAACTCAGTCCGGCCAGAAAGAATGACCGCATCCCACTCTGGCTGCCGCTCCGTAATGGTGATGCCCAGCGGCGCGAGGCAAGCTTCATAGAAGGGGATACTCCGCCGCGGGTCGGAGACGAATATTCCGATATGGTCAAACATACGATTTAGGGTCGCTAAAGTTGAGGCGTGAGGTGACTCCACTCTTCGGAAAGGCCTTTTACCAAGGCTGAGAGTTCGGAAAGGGAAAGGGACGGATGGTGCTGATGCAGTTCGTGAACCAGAGGTGTGGACCAGCCTTGCTCCGTGATGCGTTGAAAGTGCTCCAAGGCAAACACCTCGTATTTCCTGCGCAGGTCGAGACGTCTTAGCAATCCCTCGAGGTGTTGCACAGCAAGGGCGAGGGTATTGCTGGTTTCGTGAGTCACAATGTGCAGGTGGTCTTCCAAAGTTGAAACCTCAGGTGCATCGTGAGGCAGGTGGGCGTCTTGGATTGTGCGTTCGTATTTATGTTCGGCGTCGCCGAGTAACTTAGCCGCTTCCGCGATGAGCGAGATGACTTCGGATAATGAAGAAGATGGTGTGCTCATGCGATTGATTGGTCATTAACGGCATGGTTTGGCGCTGGATCAATGAAATGTCCTGATAAAGGCATTGGTGTGAATCGAGCCGTCACGTTCGATGACGCAGTTTAGCATATTCGTAGGCAGGATGGAATCGCGAACGCGGAGCACTGAACCGTCGAACGAAATCGTGACGCCGTCACCCAACGTCACTGCATCACCGGACAAGAGCTGGCGCTTGAGAAATCCGAGCGTGTTGGTATCTCCCGTGTCGGCAGCCAGATGAGTGACTGGCTGGTAAGACCAAAGGTGCTGTCGTGGTGAATCAATCCAGAGATGGGTGTGTGCTGGAGCGTGATCGGGTCGATGCTGAGGAGATCTTTCCGACAAAACCCAAGAACCGGTGACGGTACTCATATTGCCACGGGAGAACGTGACGCGCGACACGACTTTTTCATGGAACTCGACGGTGAAAAAGCCAGACCAAGGGTTTTCAGTAACTGGTGGCCTGAGGTGGATCAGTGGTCGCGATGTATCTATCGATGAAAGGTGTAGAGTTTCCTCTACCTGAAGAGCGGTCATCCCCGCCTTTATGGGGAAATCTCGAACGTCTTTTGGCAACCCGGTATCACCACGATTGGTTGGTCCGACGCATCCTGTGAAGAGGATCGTCGCGAAGATGACGCTCAAGAGTTTCATTGTGCGCGGGGCGAAGCCGCGTTGCCGCCAGCGAAGGGTTGGGCGAGCCGTATCTTTGAAAAGTTCTCCAATGCCTCCTCACCATCCAGCGAATCCATCCGCGCGGCATACTCCAGAAACTTGGTCATGGCATCTATCTGCTCACGTGTGAACCACTGCCAGAAGGGAATGGTCTCGAACAAATGGTGAGACGGCCTGATCGCATAAATCGTGAAATAACTAATGGGGCAATCGGAGGTCCGGTGATTCCTGATCGTCCAAATCATGTATGCCGGCATGTAGAAGCGGAATCCTTTCAAATCGGTGAACGAGAAGGTCACCCTGAACCGCTCTAGCGTTTCGTCGGTAATTGTCGTCCAGTCGTTTCGTTCGTCCTCCTTGGCCTTTTCCTTGAATTCAGGCATGCAGCCGCTGGAGTCGTTGTACTCCGTCATGTTTAAGGACGTGCCATCTTCGAGTCTCACCCCGGCAAAGGCGCGATGAATCTGGTCGACCAGTTCCTGTTCTTCGATGTTCACGCGATCACCTTTCGTTCGCCCAATCAAGATTGTGCAGGGAAAGATTTCCGCGATATTGGTTAACAGTGGTAGAACGGGGAAATCTCATTGAGATCGAAGGTGACGTGATGGAGGTGAAAGGTCAAGCGGGCGGGGAGGGGTGATGCAACTCGTTTGGAGTAGTGGTTCGCGAACACGCCGCTGGGCTGATTGATGCAATCCCTTCGGGATAGGGGAACGGGGCAGAGCTTCGTCATCCCGCAGTCGTGGTGCTACGGGAGGAGGAATCGGGGCGTCGCTACGCGACTTGGGTTGGGGAGGGGCGGCTGGTCCGTGGATTTTATCCACGGCTACCGTCGGGGCGTGCCGCTGGCACTGGGAAATCGAGGCGTCAAGCCGCCTCGAGCGGAAAGCGGAGGCAAGCCTCCGCCCTCCAAATTGGTCAGCTCCGCCTCCTCATCCAGCTTGCGAGACGGCTACGGGTTAGCGTTGCTGGGCTAAGACGCGGAAGCTGCGACCTAGGTGGTCGGGGTGGGTGAGGGTTTGGAACTGGCGGATTTGCGTGGGGGTCCATCGGAGGTCGGAGCGCTGGCCTTCGCGGGCGAGGATGCGGGTGAGGAATCTCGCTTGGGCTTCGTCGTGGAGGGTCTTCAGGCCCGCTTGTTCGCCGACTTCACGAATGGCGGTGAAGTTGATGTGGGCGGTGAGGTCGCGGTCGCCGGGTTGCACGAGGGGGTTGTCGACGAGGCGATGTTTCTCGTAGGCGCGGAGGGTGCCTTGGGCGCGTTCGGGGCTGAGGAAGTCGAGGGCTTCGAGGCCGTAATCGAAGGTGAGGAGCCAGCCGGCGTTCAGTTTCCGGGCGGCTTGACTCCACCAAGCGGGGGCAGCGGGGCAAATCTCGGTGGTGAAGCCATCGGGCAGGAGGCGGGCGAGTTGGTCGTCGGGAGCGGGCAGATGGGGCTTGAGTTCAGGGGGTAACGCGGTGGTTTCAGTGCGATACCAGGTGGGCAAGGCGTTTTCTTCCCAGTCGACGAGCCACTCGAACCAGGCTTGATCGGCGGCGGACCAGCCGACGCGGTGAACGGGAAAGGCGTCGAGGAGTTCGTTCGAGAGAATGATTCCCCGGATAGAGCCATCGGTCAGGTCGGTGATGCCATTCGTCCAAGTGACTTGGTTGGGGAAAGCCTTTAGGGTTTCCGCTTGGGCGGCGCGACGGTGGGGTGAGGGGTCGAGGATACGGTAACGGGTCTGCGCCAGCAGGTCGGGAGCGATGGCTTGGAGGGTAGTGAGGATGTCCCGGGCCAAATGGCCGGCATGGGCGCCAGCCTCTACGATGTCGATAGGGCGGGAGAATTCTCGGGTCTCGGCAGCGATGAAGCGGGCGAGGAGTTCGCCAAAAAGGGTGCCGACGCTGACGCTGGTGTAGAAATCGCCCTGCTTGCCGGTCTGGGGAAGGGCGGGTTTCTCATAGTAGCCGTGCGCGGGGTGGTACAGGGCCAGCTCCATGTAGCGACGGAAGGAGAGGGGCCCCCCCTGCCGTATTTCTGCCCGGATGATGTCGGCTAATTGATTCAATTGCTTGCACAGAGCGAACCGGTACGCTTAGGATTCGCCAACAGACAGAGGAATCTATGGCAAAGATTGACGCCTTCTTCAACCTCATGTTCGAGCAAAAGGCCTCGGACTTGCACTTGGCATCCGGCAATCCGCCGATGCTGCGTATCAACGGTGAACTCCACCGCGTGGATTATCCGCCGCTGGAGAGCGATTCGCTGAAGGCGATGCTCTACGAGATCGCGCCGGAATATAAGATCAAAGTGTACGAAGAAACGGGCGACGTGGATTTCGGTTACGAGATCCCCGGCGTGTCCCGTTTCCGTGCGAACTTTTTCAACCAGAAGAATGGCGTGTCGGCGGTGTTCCGTGCGATTCCAAGCAAGGTGCTGTCGTTCGAGGACTTCGAGAAGTTTGACGCCCCGCTGCCGCCGGTGCTGAAGAAATTCGCCATGTTGCACAAGGGCATGGTGCTGGTGACGGGCCCCACGGGTTCCGGCAAGTCCACCACGCTCGCGGCGATCGTGGATTACTGCAATAAGAACCGGAAGGATCACATCCTGACGGTGGAGGACCCCATCGAGTTCGTGCACGAGAGCAAGAACAGTCTGGTGAACCATCGCGAGGTGGGCATCCATACGAAGTCGTTCGCCTCGGCGCTGAAAGGCGCCTTGCGTGAAGACCCGGATATCATTCTGGTCGGCGAAATGCGTGACTTGGAAACGATCGAACTGGCGCTGACGGCGGCCAGCACGGGTCACTTGGTCTTCGGTACGTTGCACACGCAAAGTGCGGCGAAGACGATTGATCGTATCATCGACGTGTTCCCGGCGGATCAGCAGAACAAGACGCGCGCGACGCTTTCCGAGGCTCTCAAAGGCGTCGTGGCACAGAACCTGTTCAAACGCATCGATAAGAAAGGCCGCGTGGCCGCGCTGGAGATTCTGGTGGTGACGACGGCTATCGCGAACTTGATTCGTGAAGCGAAGACGCATCAGATCCCCGGTATGATTCAGGTGGGCAAGAAGCTGGGCAACCAGCCGCTGGATGACGCCATCATGGATCACTTGAAGATGAAACGCATCTCGCCGGAGGAGGCCTATGACAAGTGCCTCGACAAAAAGAAGTTCCGTCCCTTCCTGGCGCATCCGCCGGAAGATGATGACGGCATCTAAACTGCTGGTAAGGCAGGTTGGTTTGAAGGATATTTGGACAGTCAGTCAGTAAGCTACCGTAATTGCTCGTTATGCGCGTAACCGAACTTGATTACATCTTGGGCACGATGCTGGATTCGCAGAACGACGTCTCGGATCTGAACATCACGGTGGATAAACCGTTGCAGGTGGAGTCCTCCGGCCAGTTGGTCGGTGTCGCCATCGAGCCGCCGGTGGAGAAGCTCACGCCGTATCAGACAGAGATGCTCGCGCTGAACTTGGTAAATGGCGGCCGACGTCTGACGGAAGACCTGCTGCGCACTGGTTCGTGCGACTCGTCCTACTATCTGCAGGGCAAGGCGCGTTTCCGTGTGAACATCTTCTCCCAGCGCGGCAACTACTCGGTGGTGTTGCGGCGGTTGAATACGAAGATCCCGACGCTGGAACAGCTCAAGCTGCCGGATATCTTCCATCAGGTCGCCAAGGAAAAGACGGGCCTCGTGCTGGTCACCGGCGCGACGGGTTCCGGTAAATCCACGACGCTGGCGGCGTTGCTGAACGAGATCAACGAATCCAAATCGATCCACATCATCACGCTGGAGGACCCGGTTGAGTTCGTGCATCCGCAGAAGAAGGCGACGTTCAACCAGCGCGAGATGGGTACGGACTTCGACAAGTTTTCGAGCGGTCTGCGCGCGGCGTTGCGTCAGGCGCCCAAGGTGATTCTGGTCGGCGAAATGCGTGACCGTGAAACGGTCGAGATCGGCTTGAGTGCTGCAGAAACGGGTCACTTGGTGGTGAGCACGCTGCACACGATCGATGCCGGTCAGACGATCAACCGTATTCTCGGTATGTTCGAGACGGACGAGCAGGAGCAGATCCGGCTGCGTCTGGCGGATACCTTGCGCTGGGTCGTCAGCCAGCGTCTCGCGCCGAAGATCGGTGGCGGTCGCGTGGCGTTGCTGGAGATCATGGGCAACAACATGCGGACGAAGGACTCCATCACTTACGGTGAGAGCGAGGGCAAGACCTTCTACGAGATCATCGAGGCGAGCCAGACGTTCGGCTGGCGTTCGTTCGATCAAACGGTCATCGATTGCTTCGATCAGGGATTGCTCACGGAAGAAACCGCGCTGCTTTATTGCACGAAGAAGGGCCCGGTCACGCGCGGTATCGACAACATCAAGAAGAAGCGCGGCGAACTGACCACGAATATCAGCAACCTTTCGATGCAAAAGGGTCCGGATACGAAGCCGGCCGCCGGTGAAGCGCCTCCGCTCCCGTCGATGAAACTCAAGCTGAAGACCTAAACTCTCCCAAGCATGGAATTCGAATTCATCGGACCAGACGACAAACCAGCATTGATGTGCCTGACATCGCCGGAGCTGATCGCCATTTGTCAGGGCATGCTCGCCGAGCTGGGCTACAAGGTGCATCACGTCACCAACGAGGCGGAGTTCGTCGCCCGTTATCCGCAGCTCCAGTATCAGGTGGTCGTCATCGAGGAGTGCTTCTCTGCCGAAATGCCAGAGGACAACACCACGCTGCGCGCCATTCAATGGATGCCCATGGGTCGCCGTCGTCATTCGGTGTTCTTCCTCATCGGTGCCAATTTCCAGACGTTGCATTCCATGCAGGCCTACCAACAGAGCGTGCACGCGGTGATCAACGTGGTGGACATCGCTAACTTGGGACAGATCGTGCAGAAGATTGTCGGCGAGTCCGACATCTTTTACCTCACCTATCGCGACACCCAGAATCGCATGGCTCAGGGCAAAGTCTGATGTCCGGCCAACTTATTGATTTAATGCCGGTTGTTTTTGGCATTCCTATTTCAGGTTCATGACGCGCTTGGACCAGGCCATGGTGGAACGGGGTTTGTGCACCAGCCGTGAGAAGGCCCAGCGGGCTATTCTGGCCGGGACCGTCCGCGTGAATCAGCAGCGCGCCCACAAGGCGAGCGATCAAGTCCGCCCCGAAGATGAGGTCGTGCTGGATGTGCCCGAGAAATATGTCAGCCGCGGCGGGCATAAGATGGAGCACGCGCTCAAGTATTTCCAAGTAAAGACGCAGGCGACAGTCGCCATCGACCTCGGTTCATCGACGGGTGGGTTCACGGACTGTCTGCTGCAGGCTGGCGCGACGAAAGTTTACGCCGTGGATGTCGGCAACAACCAGCTCGCCTGGAAGCTGCGCCAAGACCCGCGTGTGGTGGTGATGGAAAAGACGAATGCGCGCAACCTGACGACGGCGCATTTCGGTGAGGGATTCGCGCCCGTGGACATCATCACGATTGATTGTTCGTTCATCTCGTTGCGCAAGATTGTGCCGGTGGCCGTGGAGTTCCTGAAGCCAGGCGGGCGAATCGTAGCGCTCATCAAGCCGCAGTTCGAGGCGGGCAAGGAAGAGGTGGATGCGGGAGAGGGAGTCATCACGGATCCGCTGATTCACGACCGTGTGATCAAAGACTTCGCGGAATTCGTGAAGCAGAAGAAGACTCTGCAATGGCTGGGGCTGACGGAATCGCCGCTGCTTGGGCCGGCGGGTAACAAAGAATTTCTGGTGCTGCTTGAAAAAACGCGCTGACAAAATATCCCTCGTCGGCCTCATCGCCAACACGGAGAAGACGGCCTGCCGTTCGGTGGTCCGCCAGGCGATGCGCGCCATCGAGGCGAGTGGTCGCACGGTGATGATGGAGGCGGCCACCCAGCAGTTCATGGGGCGGGAAGCGGGTCCGCGGATGTCGGTTTCCGCTCTGGCTCGCGCGGTGGACCTTGTGGTCGTGTTTGGTGGTGATGGCACCATGCTGAGCGTTGCCCGGGATTTGCACGGAGTGCAGACGCCGGTGATGGGCATCAATGTCGGCAGCCTCGGTTTTCTGACGGCCGTTTCCTCCACGAACGTGAAGGAAGCTTTCGCTCGCGTCTGGGCGGGGGAATTTGATTCCGACCCCCGCTGGCTCATCGAAGCGCACGGCGAGATCGAGGGCAAAGAATTCGTGCAATGTGCGCTGAATGATTTTGTCATCAGCCGTGGTGCCGCCTCGCGGATGATCGAGCTCGAGGTGCGCGTGGATGAGGAGATGCTCACGCGCTATCGGTGCGACGGTTTGATCCTCAGTTCCTCTACCGGTTCGACCGCCTACTCACTCTCAGCCGGTGGTGCCATTGTCAGCCCTTCGGCGGAAGTCTTCACGCTCACCCCGATCTGTCCGCACACACTTTCCAATCGTTCGGTCATCGTCAGTTCGCACTCCACTATCAGTGTTCGAGTGCTCAATCATAAGCCTGAGACCCTGATCGCTGCGGATGGCCAGGTGGAGATGCCCTTGAAGGCGGGCGATGAGATCGTTTTTTGCCGTAGCCGTCACCGCCTGAATTTAGTGCGGCTCAAAGGCAGTTCTTTCTTCAAAACGCTCCGGCAGAAGTTAAGCTGGAGCGGTTCCAATGTTTAAGCTCATGAACGCAGTCATTGAATCTTCATCCCGGACGACGGTCGGTCCGGAAGGTTCCTGCCTGCCGTCTCCTTTTTCTACATGGTTCGTCTAAAAGATATCGCTCAAGCTGCTGGTGTGTCCGTGATGACCGTCTCCAAGGTCCTGCGTGATGCACCCGACATTTCTGCCGCCACCAAGGCCCGCGTGCGCAAGCTCTCGGAAGACATGGGCTACGTGCCTGATGTGCTCGCCCGCGGTCTGCGCAGCCGCAGTGCCAAGCTGTTCGGCCTGCTCATCGCATCCTCCACAAATCCGCTGTACGCGCGCATGGTCATGGCCATCGAGGAACGCGCCTTTGAGATGGGCTATGAAGTCATTCTCGGCCATACGCTGAACCAGCCCGCGCGCGAAGAGATGTATATCCGCCGCTTTCTTTCCCGTCGCGTGGATGGTCTCTTCGTCGTGCCTGTTTATCGCTTGGGCCAGAAGGCGCCCATCTATGATGAACTGGTGAAGCACGGCACACCCACCGTCATCCTCGGTCACAACGCGCCTTTCTGTCAGAATTTCGTGAACGTGGAGACGGATGATGTCGGCGCGAGCTATCTCGCCACGCAGCACCTTTTGCAGTTGGGCCACCGCCGGATTGCTTTCTTTGCTGGCCAACAATCCTCGCCTTCTTCGCAGGAACGGCTCGAAGGTTATCGTCGTGCCCTGACAGAAGCGGGGATTGCGGTTGATGACCGGCTCATCTTCGCCGCCGGCAACACGATCGAGGAAGGTCGCAATGCTGCGCTCCAGTTGCTCAATGAATCCTGCCCGGTGACCGCTGTGCAGGCAGTGAACGACCTCGTGGCCATCGGTGCCGCGAATGTTTTCCTAGATCAAGGTTTGAAGATACCCGAGGACATTTCCGTGATGGGCTTCGGCAATGTGCTGACAAGCGAACATTTCAGGGTGCCGCTGACCACCGTGCGCCAGCCCAAGTTCCGCCTCGGTGTCGCCGCGATGGAATCCATGACCAAGCTCCTTGCGGGCGAACGTCCGGGAACGCAGCGTCTCTCCGCCGAAGTATTCGAGCGCAAGAGCACCGCCGCACCGAAGGCAGGATAAGAAGATTTACGATTTTTGGATTTACGATTTACGAGACGCTTGATTCGTCCTCGTGCTCAAGCTTTTCCCGATTTTGGCTTCTGGTTTCGGGTCGTGCCTTCTCTTGCAACTAGACCGCTTGAAAGCCGTGGTGGCTCGTAAATCGAAAATCCAAAATCGTAAATTGCCTTTCCTTACGCCTTACGCCGCTTCCATCCCGCAATGAACATTCCGTTCCCGCCCAATGTTTGCGGCCACGCCCAGAACTGTCCCGGCTTCTTGCTTTGCACCGCACCAGCCAGAGCAGGCGGAACCTCCAAGGGTTCAAACTCCGGATGAATACTGGTGAAATGATCTGCATTCTCACCCGTCTCTGGATTGGCCAACGTACAGACGGAATAGATTAGTTTACCACCCGGCTTCACCGAGTTCGCCACGCGCTCGAGCAACTGGCGCTGCACCAATGCCAGTTCGGTGACGTCTTTTTTGGTCGTCGTCCAGCGTGCGTGCGGATTCCGTTGCCAGGTGCCGATACCGCTGCACGGCGCGTCTACGAGAATGCCGTCAAACTTAGCCTTCGTCGGCAGCTTGGCTCCGCCATCCCAAAGGGCAGAACGGTAGTTGAAACACTTCGCCCGGCTCGCGCGCAGCTTCAATTTCTTCAAGCGCCAGTCTGCGCGATCCGTCGCCCAAACCAGTCCCTTGTTCATCATCAGGTCAGCCAGGTGCAAGGTCTTGCCACCTTCTCCTGCACATGTGTCCCACCAGGTCTCACCCGGTTGCGGTGCGCAGAATCTGCTCACCAATTGAGACGCTACATCCTGCAATTCAAACTCGCCCGCATGAAATTCTTGGGAGCGGAACAGATCTGCTTCGCCATCGTAGCGGATCGCTTCCGGCAGGCCAGCCACGGAGAAATCTTCAAAGATGCCCAGCTTCTCGCGCAAGCTCTGATCCTGGCCGATGCGTGAACGCAGCCAGAGGTTCGGCGCCATCTGCAAAGCCCTGGCCCATTCCACCGAGACCTCCATCACTTCCTTGGTCCACGGCGGCACGCTGTTGTTCTGTAGTGATTCCGCGGTGAAAGAATCCGGGCGTTCCTCGAACTTCTTCGCCAATTGCTTTGCCAGCTTGATGCGCGGATAGAGCGAATGCAGATGCTTCAACCAGCCATACCAGCGGTAATAGTCAAAAACGAGCTGGCTGATATCCCGGGCATCGGCACGCGTTACCTTGCGCGCCTTGAGCTCATGGCGCAGCAATGCATCCGCCGGCCGTTCTTCGTTGGAGTTCTGGATGATATGTGCCGCCACCCGCAATAGTGCGGAAGGCAGGTCGTCGGTCTCGGGTGTCAGCGGTTTGGCCACGGAGTCATTAAAGCAGCGTGGGGCCGTTAAACAACAGCGGATTAACCGGGAAAAATCAGAATATTCATGGTTGGGAAGTTGTGATGCCGTGCCACTTGGCGTAATCTCCCCGCACTATGGGCTGGTTCGCACAGTGCAAGGCAGTATGGCAACGGCTCCGCAGCCCTTTTATGCGGACGCCGTCGCTCGATGCTGTTATCGCCTCGGCCTCGCCCACGGAATCCATTGAGGAACGGCTGAACTGGTTCTGTGACCTGCTCGAATGGATACGCCACCCGGGAGAAAAGGTGGTGGATGCGGAGGAGCCGCGCGGCAAGGTGCAGACGGGTCGCGTGCGGTTGCTGCTCCAGACGCTGGAGCGCAATGAAACCCAGCGCATCGCGGTGGCGCGCACGCTCCGGTCCATTCTGCGGGACACGAGTGCGCTAGACCTGTTCTGCGAGACGGGCATTCCGCGCGAGCACGGTTTTTTTCGCGAGGTGTCTATCCGCCTGACCGAACGCTTCTTGCCGGACCGGCCTTACAGTGGCGAACTCGGCATGCTTTTCGACCGCCTCTTCCCGCACCGCGATGACCCGGATTGGCTCGAACGCCTGGATGAAGCGACCTTTGATCGCCTGAGGGAGCTGGTACAAGGCGACCTGGAGACCGAGGAATCTGAATGGGACACGATTCAAGTGGATATGGAGGAGGCGCTCATCCAGCTCGCCGCCAGTGTGCGCATCGCCGGAACATCCCTGGAAATCCGCTCCCGTATCACCCGTAAACATTTTCGCGAGCTACCCTTCTTTAAGCTCACGGCGGCTACTGAAGCTTTGCTCGCACTACGGCGCAGCCAACCCGAGGCTGATCTGAGCGCCGAGCTGAATCACCTGCGGGCGCAGATTGAAAGTTGTGGCAAGGGCATTGATACGGCTTACACGCATCTCGAGGAATACGGCGTCAGCACGGACATCGTGTACCAGCTCGACCGCATGGAGAAGCAGTTGCAGCGCATGGGCATCTTGCTGGAGCTGATGCTGAACAAAGATGCGCGCGTGACGCGAATGGCGGGTTTCATCGCCCAACTTGTTCGCGAACATCAGCAACATCGCGGAGTGCGTTCCTTGATCCGCGGCAATCTGCAGTTGCTCACCCGCAAGATGGTCGAGCGGACGGCGGAGACGGGCGAGCACTACATCGCTCGGGATCGCAAGCAGTATAAGGACATGTTCCAGCACGCGGCGGGTGGTGGTGCAGTGATGGCAGTGACCACGTGGGTGAAATTCGGATTGGCCACCATCGCTTTTCCTCAACTGATTGGCGGAATCATCCTTGGTTTCAACTACGCCGTTTCTTTCGTGGCCATCCAGTTGTGCGGTTTCACGCTGGCGACCAAACAGCCCGCCACCACCGCACCGGCACTTGCGGCGAAAATGCACAATGTGCGCGATCCGGTAGCGTTGGAAAAACTGGTGGATGAGATCGTCTGTCTCATCCGCTCGCAGATGGCTGCCATCGTGGGCAACTTGGCGCTGACGTTTCCATTGGCACTGTTGATCGCCTATCTCGGGCATATGGCCATGGGCGAGCCGATGCTCGGAATGGAGAAAGCGGAGAAGACCCTGCGCTCGCTTTCGGTCTTCGGCCTGACGCCATTCTATGCGGCGTTCACCGGCGTATTGCTCTGGTTCACCGCCTTGGCAGCGGGCTTTGGCGACAACTGGTTCGCCTATCACCGTTTGCGCAACGGCATGACGAACAGCTTGCGTCTGCAGTTCATCTTCGGGCCCAAGGGAGCCGCCCGGCTGGCGAAGTTCCTGGATGATGGTATCGCGGGTCTAACGAGTAATATCCTGCTCGGCTTCCTGCTCGGATTGCTGCCCGTGTTCGGCACGTTGACGGGTCTGCCCATCGATGTGCGGCACGTGACCTTGGGCACCGGCCAATTCGCCGCCTCCATTTACACGATCGGACCGGAAGTGGTTTATCTGAATGCCTTCTGGCTTGGGCTGGCGGGCATCGCGGTCATCGGCACGCTCAATGTGTCGGTCAGCTTCGGCCTGGCCATGTGGGTGGCCATCCGCGCCCGAGACGTTTCTGCGCCAGATCGAAAGGCCATCTATCAAGCCGTCTGGCAACGCTTCTGCCGCAAACCCTTCACCTTCCTCTGGCCGGGGAAAGATGAAGTGGCAACCGAGGCTCCTGCCCATGGGTGAGTGAATTACGCTTTCGACTTTTTCGCTGCCGCTGCACTTTGCTCAAAAGGAAAACGCAGTTGCTGCACCCGCAATTCCGTCAACCCGCTCACTCCCAGCCCGATCAATCGCAACGGCCGGTGCACCAATTTCTCCTTCGCGAGCAACCAACACCCAAAGCGATAAATGTCCTTCGCTTCAATCACCGATTCCTCAAACGAGATCTGTCGCGTGAGCGTGGTGAAATCGCTGTAGCGCACTTTCACTTGGATGGTGTGTGCGGCCAGCCGCCGTCGTGCGAGCTTGGCCGCGATGTCATCCGCCTGTTCCTTCAGGCACGCACGCAGGATGGGCCGGTCATCCGTGTCTTTGAGAAAGGTGTTCTCGCTGCTGATGCTCTTGACGTCATCGCCCAATTCCAGCGCTCGATTGTCTTCCCCGAAGGCAAAGCGTTTCAGCTCCGGTCCCCAAGAACCAACCAGCGCACGCAAATCTCCTTTGTAATCCTGCAAATCACCCACCGTCCGCAACGCGGCGTTGTGCAGTGTCTCTTCCGTGACCTTGCCGATGCCGTGCAGCGAGCGTACGGGCAGGGGACGCAGGAATGCCACCTTCTCCGATTCGCGGATGAGTGTGAGACCATCCGGCTTTTGATAATCACTCGCGAGCTTCGCGAGCAGCTTGTTGGGAGCGATGCCGATGGTGGCGGTGAGATCGCGTTCACGCTTGATCGCCGCCTTGATCTCGCGGGCCAGCGGCAATGAGCTTTCCAAGCTGGCATCATGCGTCTCCGCCTGAGCGCGCGCGGAGACATCCATGTAGGCCTCGTCCACGGAAACTTGCTGGATGAGCTCGCCAATGAAGCGTTGAAGGATGGCCATGATGGCATGCGACTCGGCTTTGTACGCCTCCATGCGTGGTCGGATGAAGATGCCGTTCGGACAAAGCCGCCCGGCCGTCATGCTGGGCATGGCGGAGCGCACGCCGAATTTGCGCGCCTCGTAACTGGAAGCACTGACCACGCCGCGCTGCGTCGGCGGTGAGCCGACGATGACCGGCTTGCCCTTCAATTCAGGCCGGTCACGCTGTTCGACGGATGCATAAAACGCATCCATATCGAGATGGAAAATCACGCGGAACATTCGACGAATGGGTCGTTAACATGTCTGCGGGATGAATGCAATGAAGCCGCGTTCCTACTCGTAGCGAAGCGCATCGATCGGATCAAGCTGGGCAGCTTTCCTGGCGGGATAAAAACCAAAGAAAATACCGACAGCGGCACTGAAGGCGAAGCTGTACAGAATGGCATCCGGCGAGGTAAGCGTAGGCCAGCTTTTGAGCTGCGTGAGCACCTTGGACGCGACCATGCCCAAGATGATCCCCAAGACGCCACCGGTGCAACTTAGCGTGATCGCCTCGATCAGGAACTGCGCCAGCACGTCACGCGGACGTGCGCCCAAGGCCATGCGAATACCGATCTCCCGCGTGCGTTCCGTGACGCTGACCAGCATGATGTTCATGATGCCGATGCCGCCGACGAGCAGTGAGACGATGGCCACGCCGCCCAGCAGATACTGCATCGTTTCCTGCGTGGCGCTCATCGCACTGGCCAGTTCTTCCTGCGAGCGGATCGTGAAATCGTCCGGACGGCCCGCCGTGATGCGATGCGTCTGGCGCAATAGATCGGCGATGCGTTGCTGCACTTCGGGCATCATCTCCATCGTCTCCGTCTGCACGTTGATGCCGCGCAGCGTGGGACTGTTCAGCAGCCGTTTCATGGCGGTGGTGTAGGGGATGATCAGGCAATCATCGTAATCCGTGTTACTGCCCGGGGAACTCCCTTTGGGATTCAACACGCCGATGATGGTGAAGGGGATGCTGCCGCCGCTGCTGCCACCGCCCATGCTGACACGCACGACTTGGCCGACCGGATCATTGCCCTCAAACAAAGTCTGCGCCGTCGTCTTGCCGATGACGGCCACCTTGGAAGCAGTGGTGATGTCCGGATCGGAAAAGAACGAGCCGTCTTTGATAGTCCACGAACGGATGGCGAAGTAATCTGGCGAAGCGCCGATGATGCTCGTGGACGTGTTCAAGCCGCCCGCGATCACCTGGCGCGAGGTGCGAACCTCCGGGCTGATGTTCCGCACACCCGGCACTTCCCGGCGGATCGCCTCCATGTCCTCCAATGTCAGCGTGGAGGAACTGCCGGAACCGAAACTGACACCGCCACGGGAAAAATTGCCCGCGAAGATGAGCATCACATTCTCACCCATCGTCGCGATCTGCTGCTGCACCATGTACTTCGCGCCATCACCCAGACTGACCGTGGTGATCACTGCGCCTACGCCGAAGATGACGCCCAGCATGGTGAGCACTGCGCGCATTTTGTTGCGGAGCAGGGCCCGGAAAGCGATGCGGATGGCGGCGAAAAATCTCATGACGGTATCATCTGGATGGCTTCGGAAGCCACCTTGAGCTTGTGCAGTTCTTCTTCGGCGCTGAAACGGTTTTCCACGAGCTTGTCCGTCACCACGCGACCATCGCGCATGACGACGTTACGTTTGGTATATTGGGCGATGTCCAGTTCGTGCGTCACCATGATGATGGTGATGCCCTGGTCATTCAGTTTCTGGAAAACGCCCATGATCTCGATACTCGTTTTGCTATCGAGGTTACCCGTGGGCTCGTCCGCGAGGATGAGGGCGGGATCGTTCACCAAAGCACGGGCGATGGCCACGCGCTGTTGTTGGCCGCCGGAAAGGCGGTTGGGTGTGTGGTCCAGGCGATTGCCAAGGCCCACAAGCTCCAGCGCCTTCGTCGCCTTTTCTTCGCGGTCGGGAAAACGTTTGTGACGCGCGTAGAGCATGGGCAGTTCTACGTTCTCCAAAGCCGAGGTGCGGGAGAGGAGATTGAAGCCTTGAAAGACGAAACCTATCTTCTCATTGCGGATGTCGGCGAGTTCACCGCGATCCAACTCGGAGACATCGATGCCATCCAGAAAATATTCTCCTTTGGTGGCGCGATCGAGGCAACCGAGGATGTTCATCATCGTCGATTTTCCCGAGCCAGAAGCGCCCATGAGCGCCACGAATTCGCCGGGCTTGATGTCCAGCGTCACTCCTTGCACGGCCTTCACATCCACTTCACCGGTGAAGTAGGTCTTGTGGATGTCCGTCAGCTTGATGACCGGCTGGACGGATGTGTTTCCGCCGGTTCCGGGCTGTGCGGTTGTATTGGGTGGCTGGCTCACGTGTGCCCAAAAGTTGAGTTTCCGCTTACCGTGGACCACGACCGCTGCCGCCAAACCCGCTGCCACCGCTGGCGAAGGGGTTCGTGGCCGCCGGGGCGCCGCCAGCGGCGGTGCTGGTGGTGATGGTCTGGCCGGTGACGATGACATCGCCTTCCTTCAATCCGTCGATGACTTCCGTGTAAATGCTGTCGGCGATGCCCGTTTTCACGGTCACTGCTTTCATATCCGCGACCGTCAGATTGGTGCTGCTGAGCGAGCCGTCCACCACGTAGATGGTGCGGGTGGCCGGGCGATCGCCAGCGGGACGGCTTTTACCTTTGCCACCACCGCGGCCGCCGCCACCGCCAGGACCACCACCGCCGCCGAAGCCGAGTTGTTGGGGAGTGATCGCGCCGGATTTCATCATCTCGCCCATCTTGGCGCGCATGGCGTCGCTCATCTGTTCTTCCTTTTGGCGCAGGTCTTTCACCTTGGCGATCATCGCTTCGGGCGTTTGCGGGATATCCTCGGCCTTGGCCGCGCCGGCAGTGGCGTTCGTGCCGCCAGCTTTCGTCGTGGCGGGAGCGGGAGCATTCGGGGGCTTGAACCGGAGGGCTGCGTTCGGGATGCGGACCACGTCCGGCCGCTTGGCGGTGATGATCTGCACGTTGGCTGTCATGCCGGGCTTCAACTTGCCGTCGGCATTGTCCACGTTGATGATGGTGTCATAGGTGACGACGTTCTGGACGCTGATGGGCGAGTTGCGCACCTGGGAAACCAATCCGGCGAAGTCGCGACCTGGGAAGGCATCGACGGTGAACTTCACCGTCTGGTTCGTCTCTACATTGCCGATGTCCGCCTCGGCCACGCTCGCGTTGATCTGCATCTTGGTCAGGTCATTCGCGATCATGAAGAGCAGGGGAGCATTCATGCTGGCGGCCACGGTCTGGCCGACGTCCACCTTACGATCAATGACGATGCCATCAATGGGGGCCACGATCGTGCAGCGTTCGAGATCCACCTTGGCGCTGTTCACCTGCGCCTTGCGCGTCTGCACCTGGGCCTTGGCCTGGGTGAGGTTGACCTGGGCGGTGTCGTATTCCGATTCGGAGACGAGCTTTTCGTTGTAGAGGGAGGTGGCGCGTTTGGCGTTCACTTCTGCCAGTTGCAGGGCGGCCATGGCGCTGGAGAGATCGGCTTCCACTTGCAGCAGGCGGGTCTGATAGGTGGCGGGGTCGATCTCGGCCACGATGTCACCGGCTTTGACCTTGGAGTTGAAATCGACGTTCAGCTTCTTGATGAGGCCGGAGATCTGGCTGCCCACCTGCACGTTGATGACCGGGTTCAAGGCCCCGGAGGCGGTCACTTGCTGGGTGATGTCGCCCCGCTCGATCTTGGCGGTATTGAACTGGGGTTTGGACTTGGCGGCGTTCTTCTTCTCCCACTGCTGCCAGCCATAGTAGCCGCCATAGGCGATGCCGCCGAGGACGATTAACCAGATGATCCAGCCGAAATTGCGTTTACGCGCCATAGGTCAATGTCGATAAATGAGATACGACTCGCTATTACAACACCGGGAACGCCAGAAAGTTATGCAGAAAATGGGAGAAAGCAAAGGAGGAAGAAATGGACCGGGAAAACATCGAACATCGAACGTCCAACTCCCAACTTCGAAAGGGGATAAGAACAGGAGGGCGCAGAGGAAACAAAGGGAGAAGGTCGGGGAAACGGCTGATTGGGTGGTTGCGAGGTGGCTTTCTGGGGGATAGGCTGGTGGTAACGACAGGTCGGAATTCTTGTGAAGGGGTATTGGAACAGTCCCATAATGCGGCGTCTGCTCTCGAAAAAGGGGGTGATGGGGTTTTTCTGCCTGTTTGTCGGAGTGGGCGTGCTCTGGTGGCTGTTGGTGCCGAAGGAGCCTTCGTATCAGGGGAAGACGCTGACGGAGTGGCAGGAGGAGGTAATGAACGCTTATCCCGCAGGAAGCATGAGGAGCCATCAAGGGTACCTTAATGGAATCCGGCAAAAGTTTGGAGCCCCGTTTAAGGCGATGGGTACGAATGTCATTCCTTTCCTATTGCAGCAGATTCAGGCCAAAGATTTGGATTTTGAACAATGGGTTAGTGCGAGGTGCGAAGATCGGGGTTGGCCTGTGCCGTTTTTTCGGAATGAATGGCACGACCGCAGATGTGCTGAGAAATCTTTTGCTGTGCTCAAAGAGCATGCTTATTCGGCAGTGCCGGAATTATTAAGGCTAGCGAGAGAAGACGGTGAATTGAGGCCGGTCATTCTCCAAACTCTGACCGGTATGGAAGTCACGTCTGAGGAGTTTTTGAGATTGCTGGTGGAACTGGCTCAAAGCAATTCCGAGGTGGACAGATTGGTTGCGAGGGATTGCCTGTATAAGCTGGGCTATCAGGCAAAAGATGCGATACCAATGCTGGAGAAAGTTATCGTGAAGTATAAAGAAAATGGTTGGTCCACAAGTGAGTTAGAGCATCTTAGAGATGCTATCTCGAAGGAGTTTTAATTTTCCACTCGACTCCGCCCACATCCCCTAGACAGTTCTCCGGTCGTTCATGATTGCGCGGGTCACATTGGAAATCGCCTTGCGGCGCGAGTTTGACTACCTGGTCCCTTCGGAAATGGAGGGACAGGTGGAGGTGGGCACGCGTGTGAAGGTGCCTTTTGGCCCGCGTCAGGTCATGGGGGTGGTGACGGCGGTGGTGGATGACTCGCCGCACACCAATTTACGGGCGATTGCCAAGGTCATCGGCAAGCAATCCCTCGTTACGCCGAAGGTGCTGCAACTGGCGCGCTGGATCGGGGAGTATTATTGCTGCGCGCCGGAGACGGCCCTCAAGAGCGTCTTGCCGGAAGCGGTGCGCAAGGAGAAGGACGGCTGGCGGGAGCGGTTGGTGGTGCGGTTGCTGACGTTTCATGGAGAACCGCCCAAGCTTTCCAAGCGGCAGCAGGATCTGCTGAACATCCTAGAGGAGTGGCGCGAGATACCGTTGCAGAAGCTTCTGGAATTGGCGGGCACCACGAACGACACCGTTCGCCGACTGGAGGACAAGGGGTTGGTCGTCATCGAAAACCAAGTTTCCGAGCGTGATCCGTATGAGCACGAGAATATCCTGCCTTCGGAGAATCTCGTCCTGAATCCAGAGCAGGCGAAGGCGCTGACCGCGATCAATCAGGCATTGGACCAATGTGCTGCCGGCTTCCAGCCGGCAGTCGGGGCGGGTGGCCGAAGCCAAACGTTGTCCAAAGAAACGGGTGGGGAACTTCTAATAGGATCGAAGGGCAAAAAATCAAATGTTACGGCGGACGTCCTCCACTGCCGGCTGGAAGCCGGCAGCACGGGGGTGCGTGCTTCGGCGGACGAGAAGAAGCTGCCTGAGAATACGGATACGGGTTTGCTATTCTTTGATCCGAAAGCTGAAAAAGAGGTTTATCGTGGTGAGTTGCCGCATTGGCGGCAAGGGGTGAAACTGTATTTCGTGACCTTCCGGTTGGATGATTCCGTAGCTCAAGAGCAATTGAAAGCCTGGCAGGAGGAGAAAGCGGTATGGAAATCATTTCATCCAGAACCTTGGAGCGAAAAAGATCAAGCAGAGTATAGCCGTCGTTTTACGGCTAAAATGGAAGACTTGTTGGATGCCGGATACGGTGCTTGTTTTTTGGCGAGGCCCGAAATTGGAGAGGTTGTGGAAAAGGCGCTTCGGCACTTCGACGGTGAGCGGTATCAATTGGGCGATTTCGTGGTGATGCCGAATCACGTGCATGTTCTGGTTCAACCTATCGAACCACATGGTTTGGACGAAATATTGCATTCATGGAAATCTTTCACAGCTAACGAGATCAATCGCCTTGCTAAACGGAAGGGAGCGCTCTGGCGAGATGAGTCGTTCGACCATATTGTGAGAAGCGGGGCGCAATGGGCCAAGTTCAAGCGGTATATCCAAGAAAACCCCATCAAAGCACGCATTAGTTCAGGCTATAGATTTGGAAAAGGAGGTTTGGAAGAAACAGGGGATGCGGCCCTGTTGACGAACAGTTCAACAGGTGGAGATGGCGCTGGACAAAGTGCTGCCAGCTTCCAGCCGGCAGAAGGGGGAGGCGTCCGTTTAGCTGGTCCAAAGACAAAGCCGGAAAATTTAGTCCAAGGGTCGCAGGTTTCGGCGGGCGTCGCGGACTGCCGGCTGGAAGCCGGCAGCACGGGGGTGCGTGTTGCGTCGGACCAACAAGGCCTCAGCACCTTCCTGCTGCACGGCGTGACCGGGAGCGGGAAGACCGAGGTTTATTTGCAGGCTTTGGCGCATACGTTGGAGCAGGGGAAGGGGGCCATCGTTCTGGTGCCGGAGATTTCGCTGACGCCGCAGACGGTGGAGCGGTTTAAGGCACGGTTCAGTTCGGGCAAATGCCAGACGCTGGTGGCGGTCTTGCACAGTCACCTGTCTTCCGGTGAACGGCATGATGAGTGGCATAAGATCCGGCAAGGGCGGGCGCGCATCGTGATCGGCGCGCGCTCCGCCATCTTCGCGCCGGTGGAACCGCTGGGGCTGATCATCGTGGATGAGGAGCACGAGCATTCTTACAAGCAGGAGGAATCGCCGCGGTATCATGCGCGGGATGTAGCGGTGTATCGCGGGCAGATGGAGGGGGCGGTCGTGGTGCTCGGTTCAGCGACGCCGAGCATGGAGAGTTTCTACAATGTGAAGCGGGGCAAGTATCAGCTCCTGGAGATGCCGACGCGCGCGGATGACAAGAAGATGCCCATCGTGCGGGTCATCGATATGCGCTCGGAGGCGAAGAAGGAGAAGGGCATTCCCATCTTTTCGAATCGCTTGAAGGAGGCGATTCATCAGCGGTTGGAGAAGAAAGAGCAGACGATTCTCTTCCTCAACCGGCGGGGGTATTCGTCTTCGTTGCAATGTCCGAAGTGCGGTTACGTGGCGGCGTGTCCGAATTGCAGCATCTCGCTCACGTATCATCGGCGCGCGCAGGAATTGCGCTGCCATATCTGCGCGCACGCTTCACCGGCGCCGACGCGGTGCCCGAATAACGAGTGCCGTGATCCGGCGATCCGTTATGCGGGGCTGGGCACGGAGCGGGTGGAGGAAACGTTGCTGAAACTGTTCCCGAAAGCGGTGATCAAGCGGATGGATTCCGATACGTTGAAGCGCAAGGAAGATTACCGCACCATTCTGGGCGATTTCCGGCGGGGGAAGATCGATATCCTGGTGGGCACGCAGATGATCGCGAAGGGGTTGCATTTTCCGAACGTGACGCTGGTGGGGATCATCTATGCGGACCTGGGTTTGCATCTGCCGGATTTTCGCGCGGGTGAGCGGACGTTTCAATTGCTCACGCAGGTGTCAGGTCGTGCCGGTCGTGGTGATGTGGAGGGCGAGGTGGTGGTGCAGGCGTTCACGCCGTTTCATCCGGCCATCCAATACGCGCGGCGGCATGATTATATCGGATTTTACGAACAGGAGATCGAGTTCCGGGAGCAATTGAAGTATCCGCCGATCAGCCGGGTGGCGTTGCTCACGATGAAGGGGCGCAATGAGGACAAGGTGAAGTTTTCGGTGGAGCATTTGCGCAAGGAATTGGAGACGAAGCTGAAAGGGTGGTCGGACCTCATCATCGCGGGGCCAGCACCGGCACCCTTGGCGCGGGCGGAAACGTTCTATCGTTACCAGATCATGTTGCGGACGAAAGCGATGAGCAAACTGAGCAAGCTGCTCGCCGAGATGCTGGAGAAACAGGAGTGGCCGGATGACATCACCGTGGCGACGGATATTGATCCGGTGGATTTGATTTAAGGGAGCGGGGTAAAGGGGTTGGTTCTGAATGGATCATGGGGAAGCTTCAACTCCCAACGCTGTAGCACGGGATATTGGCGTCCTTGGGCAAAAGGAGCAGGCCGATGAATCGAAACCAATCCCCCAGACGATGTATGGGCAATTTGAAATTGGTCAGTAGCCTGCTTGTGTTTTTCAGTCTCTGCTACCTGAACAGTTGCTTGCGGGCTGATGTAGTCCGAAGCCAATTTAACAGCGGCCTGCTGTTGAATCCGAGCTTGGTATTCACTGAAGAACTTTCGCAGGAACTGCAAAATTGCTAACTGAAAATCCTTTACCGAACTCTTTCGTAAGCCTGGTTGGCAGCATGGACGAGTTGGCGGACTTCCATGATGAGCGGGGCAAGGCCGGGGATATCTACAACCTTTTTGGTAGCACATCTGGATACGGGCCAAGGAACCGTTGACCATTAAAATGAATCATGTGATCGGTGTCTTCGGCGATCCACACTTCAGATTCCCAGGCAATCTGCGATACGAATCTCTGCATCGTTTGGCGAGTCTCGAACGCAGTGACGAAGACCAATCCCGCTTTGCAACCAGCAAAAAGCTCTTTGAGTTCTTTGCGACGCTTGCCATCCACCGGTCCGGCGCTAGTCACAGCCTCAATGAGTAGCAACCAATTCTTGGCCGCGTAGTAGACGATAACATCGGGAATTTTGGCAGCAGAATCCAAAGTGACGCCGAGGGTAGACAATTCAGCAGCCTCGAGATGAACGAATTTGTTTTCCGTATCTCCGATGTAAATAACCACACCGCCGGGCGCGAAGATGGGGCAGAAGTGTTCGATGATGGCCTTGATGAGGGGATTCTGACCACCGGGAGAGAGTGCAACTTGAGAACCATTGGGCAAAGTCACTGGCACGCGCGCCGAGACCCGTTTACGGGCAATTTCATTCTTAATGCTTTCTCTGCTAATGAGGTAGCGCTGCAAAGCTGACTGCCATTCGAGTGTGCCGGCCTTGCGAAGAAGTGCGAGAGCGGACGGCTCAATCTGGTAAACGGTCTTGCCACTGTTAGTCGAGCGGTTGGGATCATCAGGATTGCGGAGCAACAACCCCTCTTCCGTGAAAAACTTCACTGCATCATCACGAATCGTTTCCCGGGTGTTGGGTGCATAGCGGACACCGTAAGCAGTGGCGATAAAGCTGATGATGGGAGTGATGCCACGGAGCGGAGCTTGTGCTTCCGCCCATAACGCTTCGGGCTGCAGGTCCAGAAGAGCAAGTAGTGTGTAAGCGGCCGTGTCGTTTCGTTGCTTCGGACCAAACTGCAACGCGGTTAGCACTTCGATGGCCTCGGCAAGTCGCTGTTTCCTAGCGATTGCTTTCCCTTTTGATTTATCGGCTGGCATGAAGGTGCTTGGTAACGAGTTGGTCGATTTCGTCCTGAGTCAGATCGAGAGCTTTAATCTCACGTCCCATGGCTTGTAACGTGCTACGGCTAGGATACTTCAACGTCCGTAAATCCGTGGCGTTTACCTGAGTGTGGCCGCTAAATCGACGGAAATACTGATCTACCACGGTGGAATTAAGGAACAGGTAAAGCCCCATTGCCAAGGTGCGCTCCAAGCCATGACCGTCGGTGTGAAAATAGTTCAAGTGGTTCTCAAAACCCACTCGCTCCGTTTTGACCAACTCAGGGTCGAAGAGGCAAGCTACTACCCGACGGCGTTCTTCTTTTGAGGTGAAACGCTTCGTAAGCAGATAGATGCCTGTAGGCACCAGCCAAGGCCGTGTCTCATCATTGTCGAGGATGGCGTTCGGTTTGCGGGCTTCAGACTTAGGCCAGTGCACGGTGCCACCATTAAAATGGCAGGGGTAAAGCAAAGGAACAGTCCCATGCTCGGGCTCTTTCCGCAGAGCGTCTTTGAGCCGGAAGTCCACGACGCGACCGGTCGATACGGTCACCCCCAATGAACCAAGACTGCTACTGAGGCCATCCATCGTTTTCTTTGCCTTCGCATGACCGGCCAAGGACGGAATGTGGATGAACTTTTCAGAGTCACGAGCATGAACGATCTCGGTGAAAGGAAAGGTGGTCTCAATGATATTGGCCCCCGGTTCTCCACTGCTACTGGAGATAATCAATTCGTGAGGTTGATGCTGTCCCTTTGTCGCATGGAAGATGATATTTTCCTGCAAGACCCCGTCTTCGCGGAAGGCAGCCTGCCGTGAATCGAAAACGTGGATGCGATTAAGTTCCAAATCCCGCAAAAAATCTTCTCGGAAAGAACGGAAATAAGGACCATTGCAAAAACTCCTAGGAGTGATCGCCACGAGTTGCCCGCCGGGAGCCAGCAGTCTTTGAATGAGGGCAATAAAGCCGGTGTAAAGATTGCTCGTTTCTATACCAAACAAACGAAGGGAACGCCTTTCCGCAGAGTCGTTGCTAATTTTACGGTAGGGAGGATTTGCAATCGCAACGTCAAAAGCTGGCAGCGATACCCCGAACAAGTCGTCCGGAAGTTGAGCCGACATCTCTTGAATAAAATCCGCCTGATGAATGCCAAATGTGAAATGTATTCCCGCCAGTGCGCAAAGTTGCCTGCATTCTGCCATCGTTTCGGAAAGCGCATCCGTCACTTCAGAATCGAGTTCGTAAAGAGTCGCTTCAATGGCGCGAATACCTTCAGGGTTTTCGCAGAAACGGGCGACAAATGCCCGAGTAAGCGCACCATTACCTGCTCCCGCATCCACGAGACGAACAACTTGGGGGGGGCGATGAAAGAGAGACGCCATAAATTCGGCAATGGGCGCAGCCGTAAAGAATTGGCCAAGCTCAGCTTGCCGAACTCTTGGGTCTATTTCCGCATTTTTCATCAATCACGTTGCCGAAAGAGTATGCACAGAATGCATAACTTATATTCGAGCAAAAACGAGCGAATTCCATCGTCTCTTTCCTCCTAAAAACCGCGACTGAATCCTCTCTCATTTTCAGCATTAACCTCGCAACCTCCTCACCTTAAGGATAATAGGAATGCTAATTTTATCTATTAATTTTTATTGACGTTTCCGCGGGAAAGGTAGACAGTGCTTCCAGATTGGCGATGGTGCGCCAAGAAAAGGAGTCGGTATGATGAAGAATGCGGAGTGTAGATGGCAGGAGGGGCGGCAAAGGGCGGAACGGCTTGGTTTTCAACGTTCATTTATCCCAATTGAAGTGATTTTGAGGTTTTTTGTGGTTTGGCGGCGGCGATTGACGGCGGGTGGAGGAATCGGGATGGGGAAACGACGCGTCAAGCCGCGTGGGGGGACCCCGACCTTGCGGTACGGGGCAAGAAGCGGAGGCGAGCCTCCGCACTCCAAAGGGGGTGGATTGGCAACGGCAAAGCCCCGACCAAAACGCCGGGGCAGGCGGCAGCTTTGCCCCACCGGGGATTAACTAGGGTTTCCTAAAAGGGGTTTCGTGGCTATGTTGAGGGGGATGGGCAATAAATTGGCTGATTGGTGGGCGAAGTGGCGCGCGGAGATCGAGGCGTTGCTGGATGAGCGTAGTCTCTTCGGCAAGGGGGAGCGCGGGGTGACGCCGTGGCAGCAGTTCTGTCATTTCTGGCTGATGGTGGGGCGGAACTTCGTGGATAACCGGTGTCCGGTAAGGGCGTCGGCCCTGGCGTATGCGACGTTGCTGGCTTTGATCCCTTTGTTGGCGGTGGGCATTGGTGTATCGGCGACGTTTTTGAAGAGTTCGAAGTTTGATAAGGAGTTGGAGGCGAGCACGAATGCAGTGGCGCAGGTGGAGGGGGCGGTGGGGACGAATCAGGTGGTACGGATCGATGAGGAGACGGGGCAGCCGTTGGAGGTGAAGGCGAAGGCGGGTCCGGCGGCGGATGATCCGGTGCAGAAGATGGTGAATACGTTGGTGGATGAGATCGCGCCGCAGTTGGGGTTGATCTCGGATACGCGGGATAAGTCGGCGGCGGATGCGCGGGCGGAGGTGGTGAAGAAGATCAATGAGTTCATCGCGAATATTCACAGCGGCACTCTTGGCATCACGGGCACGATCGCGTTGATCGGAGTGGCGATCCTGTTGCTGAGCAATATCGAGACGACGTTCAATGATATCTGGGGGGTGGCGCATGGGCGGAACTGGGTTTCGCGAGCGGTGCAGTATTGGGCGGTGATCACGTTGGGGCCGTTGTTCATGGTGCTGGCGCTGGGGGTGACGGTGTCGGGGAGGTTCGCGTTCATCCGGAGCAAGATGCAGGAGTGGCCGATCATGTCGGAGATGTTTTTCACGTTGGTGCCGTTGGTGGTGTTGATCATCATTTTCACGGTGTTTTATCAGTTGATCCCGAACACGAAGGTGAAGCCGAGTGCGGCGTTGATCGGGGGATTGGTGGGGGGCGGTTTGTGGACGGCGAACAGTACGTTCAACGTGCTCTTCGCGAGCAAGGTGATCACGGCGAGCAAGGTGTATGGGTCGCTGGGGGCGATCCCGGTGTTTTTGAGCGGGTTGTATTTTTCGTGGCTCATTCTGCTCTTCGGCGCACAGGTGGCGTATGCGTTCCAGAATCGGCAGACGTATATGCAGGAGCGGCAGGCGGAGACGATCCATCAGCGAGGGCGTGAGTTTGTGGCGTTTCGCATCATGGAAATCATCGGGGAGCGGTTCGCGCAGGGTGGGAAGCCGCCGACGGCGGTGAATCTGGCGAGCAGCATCGAGGTGCCAAGCCGGTTGGTGGTCCAGATCATGTTGCCGTTGGTGGAGGCGAAGTTGGTAAATGAGGTGGTGAACGGGGAGACGGCGTATACGCCGGCGCGGCCGATCGAGCGAATCACGTGTGCGGATATCTTGAATGCGTTGCGATGCGGGAACGGGCACTCAATCGAGACGAAGGAGGAGCCGGCGCGGGAGACGGTGCGGAATGATTTCGAGCTGATCCAGGACGCGGAACAAAAGACGGCGGCGGAGATAACGATCGCGGAGCTGGTGCGGCATGCGGTGGAGCGGCGGGCGATAGAGGAGGCACGGGCTCTCGCGGAGGCCGCGGCTAAACCGAAGGAGGAGAAACCATGGAAAGAGGGGGCGGAGGAAAAAGGGAAGAAGCTGAAGGGGTGACGGAAAATGGAGCAATGGGCGATTTCGGTGAAATTGCGGGTTGGCAGGTGGTTAAAATTTTCCTAATCATTTGCGGGTGATCGCCTTCCTTAGATTCATCGGGCTGATGAATGCCGCTGTGTGGCTGGGAGCAGTCGTGGTTTACGCGGCCTTGATCTCACCGGCGCTGGTGTCGGCAGAGATGCTGAAGGTGTTCAGTGAGGCGCGGCCGGCGATGGCTCCCGCTTACCGGGGGCTGGCCGTGGAGATCGTGGCCTGGAAGTTTTACTGGATCCATTTCATCTGCGGCGGGGTGGCGGCGTTTCATCTGCTGATGGAGTGGCTCTTCACGGGGAAGGCGACGCGGACGTTGATGCTGTATCTGGCGATGACGATGATCGTGCTGGGATTGGCGAACGGGGTGTTGCTGCATTACAAGATGAAGGAGTTGCACCGGATACGCTACGCCTACTTACCACCGCCGGTCACCAACAAGCAGATCGAGGATAAAGCCAAGGCGGGCAGGATGTTCGATTCGCTGCAAGCGGCCACGGAAGTGATGCATTGGATCATGGTGGCGGGATTGGTGGTGTATCTGTGGAAGACGGCGACGCCGGGAGAGCAACCGCGCTTCAACAGCACGCGGAAATTCAAGAGTTGACAAAAGGAGGAAGCGGGCGAAGTAGTTATGCTAAGTGAATAGCTATTAGCTGTCTGGGTAGACTTAAGGGTATTCAGGCGGCCCATAAGGAATATAAGGTTATGATCTCAAACGAACGTCCCTCGCCTTACGGGTACCGGCCGTCTCATGGTCATCATTCGCACTCGCACCATCAGCATCACCAGCACTCGGGTCCCAAGCCGCCTTCGAACGAAGAAACTCTGCGCACGGAGAAGATCCAGATCGAGCGCAAGACCTTCATCATGACGCTGAAGGAGAATCCGCGGGGACGATTCCTGCGCATCACGGAAGATGTGGGCGGCCGTCGCGACACCATCATCATCCCGGCGACGGGCCTGGAGGATTTCAAGAAGGTGGTGGAAGAGATGGTGAACACCTCGGCGGAAACTCCGTTGAAGGTCGAAGGTGCCGAAGAAGAAGGCCAGTAGGACGGTGACGGAGCGAGTGCGGAAATTGGCGTGAGAGGTTCAGCACGTCTGCCTGAAGAATTTAGCGCCGTCTGTTGATTGCGAAAACACCGTTCGGGCCATCAGAGGTAGTTGTGTTTTGATGGTCTGTTTAAACCTTGGGCTTTGAACTTGTCCCGGCCTTCTGTTATCCGTGGCCCATGTCCACCGGTATTCGTCTAGCCTTCGTCTTGCTCTTTTGTGTGGGGATGTCCTTGCCTGGACAAACCATATTTGAAACCCGCGTTGTTGCCGGTTCAGAATCTGTATCCACCACCAAGTCTGTTCCCACCCAGCGTCAGTTAGGCTTCGCCAAAGTGGACATCACCCCCGCTTACCCCGTCCGGCTCAGCGGCTACGGCAATCGCAAGACCGAATCCGAAGGTGCCAAGCAACCTCTCTACGCCAAGGCCATGGCCGTCGGCTCCGATGCCGAAGGCCCCGCCCTCATCATCACCGTGGACAACTGCGGCGTGCCCGATTCCCTGCGTGCCGAACTCATCCGTCGCCTCGCGCAAAAAACGAAAGTCATCGATAGCCGCTTCACCATCGCCTCCAGCCACACCCATTCCGCCCCCATGCTCACCGGAGTCTTGCCGAACCTCTTCAGCACCGACATCCCGCCCGAGCATCAAACCAATATCATCCGTTACACCGCCCAGCTCACCGACTGGCTCGAACAAGTCGCCCTCGCCGCCCTTGCCGATCGTAAACCCGGCCAGCTCCATTGGGCGCAGGGCAGGGTGGAGTTCGGCAAAAACCGCCGCACCCCCAATGGCCCTTCCGATAACGCACTTCCCGTCCTGCGCGCCACCGATGCCACCGGCAACATGCGCGGCCTCATCGTAAACTACGCCTGCCACTGCACCACCGTCACCGGCGAGTTTAACCACTTCTGTGGCGACTGGGCCGGTTACGCCCAGGAATATCTGGAACGCGATCACCCCGGCATCGTCGCGCTCACCTCCATCGGCTGCGGTGCCGATCAAAATCCCTTTCCCCGCCCCGGCTTCGAACTCGCCCAGCAACACGGACAGGCCATCGCCACCGAAGTACAGCGCCTCTTCACCAACACCTGGACCGCCGTGAACGGCCCGCTCACCTGCGCCACCAAACGCCTCGAACTGCCCTTCGATACCTTGCCCACCCGCGCCGAATGGGAAGCCAAAGCGAAAGACGCCACCCCCGCCATCGCTCATCACGCGAAAAAGAATCTCACCCGCCTCGATCGCGATGAAACCCTTCCCACCAAGCTTCCGTACCTCGTCCAGACCTGGGGCTTCGGCCGCGACCTCGCCATGGTCTTCCTTCCCGGCGAAGTCGTCGTCGATTACTCCCTCCGCCTGAAACGCGAACTTGATGGTCCCCGCCTGTGGGTAAGTGGTTACGCCAACGACGTCCCATGCTACATCCCTTCCGAGCGCATCCTCCGCGAAGGCGGCTACGAAGGCGGCGGTGCCATGGTCTATTACGATCGCCCCACAAGATTCGCTGCGGGTGTCGAAAACCTCATCATCACCGCCGTAAAAGAAATCGTCCCTCAAGAATTCCATCAAAAGACCGTGCCGACTGTTCCCGTCGCTCCCTTCCACACCGTCACCATGGCCGCTGAGTCCGCCCGCAACGCCATCTCCCAAATGGTCACGCCACCCGGCTTCACCGTTTCCCTCGCCGCCAGCGAGCCCGGCATAGTGGACCCCGTCGCCTTCGATTTCGGTCGCGATGGCCGCCTCTGGGTCGTAGAGATGCACGATTACCCCCTCGGCATGGATGGCAACTACTCTCCCGGCGGCCGCATCAAAACCCTCACCGACCAAGACGGCGACGGCTACTACGAGACCGCTGTAACCTTCCTCGACAAAATCCCATTTCCCACCGGCGTCTTCTCCTGGGGCCCCGGCGTCCTCGTCTGCGCCGCCCCAGATATTTTCTACGCGCAAGACACCGACGGCGATGGTAAAGCCGACAAACAGGAGAAATGGTTCACCGGCTTCGTCACCACCAATTACCAAGCCCGCGTGAACGCCCTCGCGCTCGGCCTCGACAACTGGGTCCACGCCGCCAACGGCCTCCTCGGTGGCGACATCACCAACGTCCTCACCGGCGAGGTCGTCAGCATCCGCGGCCGCGACTTCCGCTTCCACCTCATGACCCGCAAACTCGAAGTCACCGGCGGCCTCACCCAGCAAGGCCGCGTGCGTGATGATTGGGGCAACTGGTTCGGCTGCGATAACGGTCATCTGCTCTGGCACTATCCGCTCCCCGAACGCTACGCCCGCCGCAATCCGCAATTCACCCTCGTCGAATGGCGTGTCAACCCGCTCACCGGCCCCGCCGCCGGTCGCGTCTATCCCGTCAGTGAACTGCAAGAACGGTTCAACCGTCCCGAACACGCTAACCAAGTCACCTCCGGCTGCGGCCTCGGCCTCTATCGTGACACCGCTTTCGGCGCTGACTTCTACGGCGACGCCTTCGTCTGCGAGCCCGTGCACAATCTCGTCACCCGCCTGAAGCTTGCTCCCTCCGGCGCGACCTTCACCGCCACCCGCGCCGCCACAGAGCAACGCTCCGAATTCCTCGCCTCGCGCGATCCATGGTTCCGCCCCGTCCATACCGCCACCGGCCCCGATGCCGCGCTCTGGGTCGCTGACATGTATCGTGAAGTCGTCGAGCACCCGCGCTGGATTCCTGCCGAACGCATGAAACAGCTCGATCCGCGCGCCGGTGCCGATAAAGGCCGCATCTACCGCGTCACCAAACTCGGCCAACGTCCCGCCCCCTTGCCGAAGCTCGACACCATGAAGAGCCCCGAGTTCCTGAAACTTCTGCAGAGCGCCAACGCCACCCTGCGCGACCTCGCCCACCGTGAACTCCTCTACCGTCGGGATAACACAGTGATGGAACCCCTCGCGCAGATCATGTCCACCAACCGTTCGCCCGCAGTCCGCCTCGAAGCCTTGTCCATGCTCAGCGCCTTGCGAGTCATCCCCACCACAAACCTGATGGCTCGGCTGAAAGACGAACATCCCGCCCTCCGCCGCTTCGCTCTCGAACTCACCGAGCGCCACATCAACGAGGATCTTGAACTGCAAAACGCCGTGCTAACCATGGCGTCGGATAAAGACCCCGGCGTTCGCTTTCAAGTGGCCTTGACCCTCGGTGAAATCAAATCCCCCGCCGCCGTCTCGGCCCTCGCCGACCTCGCCCAACGCGATGGTCACGATGCCTGGTTCCGCTCCGCCATCCTCAGTTCCGCTGGCCAGCATCCCGCCGCGCTGTTTGAGCGCCTCTTGAGCCTGCCAACTCCCTCGGACGGTGTTCGCGCGTTGCTTGGACCCTTGACGGGTTTGATCCTTGGTCGCGATGCCAATCAAGGCGGCAAAGTCCTCGCTCAATTATTGCCGATGCCAGACAAACCAGCCGAAGCCTGGCAAAAGCAAGGACTCGCCGACTGGCTCAGTGAACTGGACCGTCGCGGACTTGGGCTGGAGAAATGGCTCAGCGAAGACACGACCCTGCGCGCGCGTTGGGAAACTGTTGCCAATACCGCTCGCGCTCAAACCAATATTTCCTCTGAGTCCATATCCTTCCTAGGCCGTGATGCTGCTCACCTGAAAGCGGATTACGCTTTGCTCCTGCGTTCGCTGGAGCGGCCCCTGGATGCCGCCGCTGAAACCGCTGTTTTTAATCGCCTGCGCTTGTTCAAGCAGCCCGATACGGCTGAACGCCTGTTCGCGCTCTGGCCCAAGTTCGGTCCCGCCCGCCGTGAGTTGGTCATCAGTCTGTTGCTGGGTCGCAACGAATGGACCGCTGCCTTGCTTTCCGCTGTGGAGCAGGGGACCGTCGCCCGCCTAGAAATTTCTCCCACCACCCAGACCCGCCTGCTGCGCCTCACCAACACCCCGCTCCAGCAACGTGCCCAAGCGCTCTTCAGTGCCACCCGCAATCCTGACCGCGCTGCCGTCATCACCCGTTACGCCGGCGTCGCTGATTTGAAAGGCGATGTTACTCGCGGTGCGGCGCTGTTCACCCAAAACTGTGCCAGTTGCCACGCGTTGAACGGCACCGGTCACGCCGTCGGACCGGACATCGCCCTCTATCGGAACAAATCTGTCGCCGACTTCCTCGTTGCCATCTTGGACCCGAACGCCGTCATCGAACCCCGCTTCATCGCCTACAATATCGAGGCGAAAGACGATCGCTCATTGACCGGCCTCATCGCTGCGGAGAATACCGATTCCCTGACCTTGGTCGGTGGTAATGCTGTCCGCGAAACGGTGCGTCGGAGCGAGGTGATTTCCCTGAAAGCCTCCAGTTTTTCCCTCATGCCCGAGGGCATGGAACAAGCGATCAATCCGCAAGGCATGGCTGATTTGATCGCTTATCTCAAAAGTGGCAATTGAGTAAATGCAGCCTCCCGCGAAATGCCCCTTGCCACTCGCGGGCGTCGCTGCTTTTCTCACCGCGATAAATTGCGATATGAATTTCGAAAAAGCCTCCCAGACCATCAGCGACTGCGCCATCCTGATGACCCGCGCCTACGGCTCCGCCGTCTTCAATGAACTCGTCATCGTCTCCTTTGCCGGTGGTCGCGAGGAAGTCGTCGGCTACGTCGGACCGCGGCCAGAGCGCGTGCAAAACGATTTCGCCCAGAACCTCCACAAACTCAAAGAAGAACTCTTCAGCGCCCGCCACCAGACCGGTGAATTCGAGTTCGCCCGCGATGCCCACGGCACCCATTTCGACGCCTTCCTGGTTTTGGGCGACTGGCTCTACCTCATCTGCAACAACACCACTCTCACGATGGATGAGGTCACCGCCAAACCCGAATGGCGCAAAGCCCAGATTCCCTTCCTCGAAATGTCCGAAAAATTTCGGGCTGATCCACTAAAACTCTAAACCTAGCCCGATCCCGCGACTGCGGCGACCGCGCCGACCCGCTGAAAATCTGATGGAGCGCGGGTTGTCCCAACCCGCAGCAATGTCCAAGCAGAAAAGCAGCGTAAATCTCAGAAAACGCCGTCGATAAACACCTTCTCCCCAATGGCAGGCCGAGCTTCGGTGAGGGGAAAGGGAATATTCAATAACCCACCACGTGATTTACCTCTGAAGACCGCCTTCCCTATCATCTCTTCATGGTGGCCCGCCGGTGCAACCGGCTAGAGGCGGATGCTCCTCGCCCCCGACGCCTTCTGAAACACTTGCGTCTCCTCTTTCCGACGGCAGATCCGGCACCCGAAATTCTTCTCCCCATCCCAGAAGATGCTCGGCACCGCGAACAGCTCCCGGCACCCATCACATCGCTCCAACGCATCCGCCGGATCAAGCGGCAGGGCGATCCAATAATCGCCCGTCTCTGAGTTTAGCGTGTGGATCTGCCCGGGAATATCATCCGCAACGTAATCAAAGATGAACGCGTCATCCGATGAGTCCGTGAGGCTCACCTCGCCATCCTTCAGCACGATGTAATTCCCGCGAAAATAACTCTGCACCATCACCCGCACGCCCACGACCGGATCCACTGCCTTCAACGGCAGCGGAAAATCCTCCGGCGATAATTCATGGGCGGGCACAGCAGGTGATGGTTGTGATGGTTCTTACTTCATCAATTCCGCCAGCTTCGGCGAGATCGCATCCGCCCAGATCTGGTAACCCTTCGGCGAGAGATGCAGGAAATCCGGCATGATCTCCTTCGTCAACGTCCCGTCCGGTTGCAGGAACTTGTCGCCGATATCCAGGAAGAACACCTTCTTGCCGTCATCCAGCTTCGCGATGCGCGCATTCACATCCTTCAATTTATCACGGGTGGAGTTCGGTTTCTCGCCGCGCGGGAACACCGCCAGCAACAGGATCTTCGTATCCGGCGTCTTCGCCCGGATCGTCTCCACGATCTTCGTGATACCCTTCGCGATGCCTTCCGCCGAGTCCACGCTGGAATTGTTCGTGCCGATCATCACCACCGCTGCCTTCGGCTTGATGCCTTCCAGTTCACCATTCTCGATGCGCCACAACACATGCTGCGTGCGATCCCCGCCGATGCCGAAATTCGCCGGCTTATAAGCCCCAAACGCATTCGTCCAAATCCCCCCGTGGCCTTTCCATCCGGCGGTGATCGAATCACCCAAGAACAACACTCCCACATCACCCTGCTTGGCGATGGCCACAAATTTCTCATGATCCTTCTGGAAACCGGCGTTCACCACGCCGTTCGTGGTCACTTTTGGGGCAGCCACATCAGGCAGTTGCACCACCGGTTTCGCCGGCACGGCCGCCGAGGTTGGGGCCGCAGCCGGTGGAGTTTGAGCCGAGACTTGGATAAGCGTCGCTGCCAAAAACGTGAGGGCAAGATAACGGGAGTTCATCTGCGCAAATCTGGTACTTTCGGGACGTTCTGCCAAGCGAATTAAGGCACCCGCGGTTGACAGACTATTGCTTTCCCGTGAGGTTCTGCTAAACGCCTGCCGTGTCCATGACCAGTCCGAGTCTCTTATTGCTCATTCCGGCCTACAACGAAGAAGGCCGGATCGAGCCTGTCTTGCGCGAATACGGCGCTTACTTTGCCGCGAACTACCCTGGCAAATTCGACCTGATCGTCGTCCTGAACGGTTGCCGGGATAACACCCTCGGTGTCGTCAACCGCGTGGCGAAAGACTACCCCTCCATCGGTGCCCTCGATTTTTCTGCACCCATCGGTAAAGGTGGCGCCCTCATCGAAGGTCTGAAACTCGCCCCCTTGGCTGATTTCGTCGGCTATGTGGATGCGGATGGGGCTACCCCTCCGCACGCTTTTCACGATCTCGTGAAACGTATGGGTGACGCAGATTGCGTCATCGGCTCCCGCTGGATCGAGGGTGCGGTCCTGCATCAGGCCCAGACCAGCAAGCGCCGCTTCGCCAGCCGCTGTTTCCACCTCATTGTCCAGAGCCTCTTCTGGATGAATATCCGCGATACCCAATGCGGAGCCAAAGTGATGAAGCGTGAGGCTGTGGAGAAGATCCACAGCATGTTGCGCATCGCGGACATGGCCTTCGACATCAATCTCCTCTACGCCCTGAAACGTGCCGGTTATCGCATCCTGGAAGTTCCCACCGAATGGACGGACCAGATCGGCTCCAAGGTGGTGCTCGGACGGACCTCGCTCACCATGCTCCTGTCCGTCATCCGTTTGCGGCTGGTGTATTCGCCTTTCTACGAGATGTTGCGTCCCTTGCGCCCGCTGGAAGGCTGGATCTACGGGAAGTTTCTCGGTGCACCGCAACCCTTGCAAGGTCCCAAGGTGGATCGCAAAGCTCCCAAAGAAGAAGACAACCTTCAGTCCAAGTAGCGTCGATAGATGCCTTCGAGGGTATCCAGCATCACGTCCAAGCTGTGCTCCTGCTCGGCTTTTTTGCGACCTGCCTCCAGATATTGCCGGGTCACTTCCTTCTGCTGAAGCGTCTCCTTGATCGCTTTGGCTAGCGCCTCCGCATCACCGCCTGGAAAGTTACGCCCCGTCACGCCCTGTCGGATGATCTCTGGTGTCCCGCCCACATCACTGCCTACCACCGCCGTCTTGCTGGCGAGCGCCTGCAAACCAATCTGCGGCACCCCTTCATGCTTGGTTGAAGCGATCACCAGCACATCGATGGCCCGCAAAATATCCGCCACATCCTCGCGATGCCCGCAAAGGTGGATCACGTCGGACAGCCCTGCATTGGCAATCTTGCCGTTCAAGGCATCCTTCTGCGGTCCATCTCCCACGATGAAATATCGCGCGGCCAAGCCTTCCTTCTGCAAACGTGAGATGGCCTCCAAAAAGGTGTCATGTCCCTTCCACGAACGCAGCACGGAAATCATCGCTACCGCGGGCAGATTCTGCGGATTATGCTTCGTGATGGCCTCAGATTTCGGCCCTTCCGGATGGAACTTCTGCACGTCAATACCTGTGGGCAAGGTCGTGATGTGCTCGTTCGCCAGTTGAAAATTCTCCTGAAAGTGCGCCGTGATCTTCTGGCTCGTTGTCAGCACATGATCCGCCAAAGTGGTGAAGGCATGACGGCTCAACCAACGGTTCGGATAGCTCACGTCGATATGCCGGCTCCGGATGAGCAGGGGCACCTTCGCCATGCGCCCGGCTACGCCTACGAGCCAGCCATCGGCGGAACTGTGGGTGTTGAGGATATCGATCTTCTCCCGCTTTAACCAGGAAGCCAGCCGCATCGCCTCAAATGGAAACCGCAACTTCCCCGGCCGGATCGCCATGGTGCCGATGCCCGCTTGATTGCACCGCGCAAATATATTCGCGTGCGCCGGAGCCATGAGCCACACCGGATGCCCGCGCTGCTTGAACCCCATCAACTCCGCATACACCCGATGCTCCTGCCCACCCCAGCCCAGAGAAGCCTCCGAGTGGACAATTCGCCAGATGCGTTGAGGTTGCTTCGTCATTATCTAGTGTAGCGCAGGTTGGCAACCTGCTGTGTCGCCGACTGGCAGTCGGCAGGATGTCAAAATTTTGGGAGGCTCGCAGATTACCAATCTGCGATACAGCAGACTGCCAGTCTGCGCTACAGACAAGCGCGAAGCTTTGTTCTGTTGGCCTGAGCGCATCCTTACCTCTGCTTCACCGCACACACGATGATCGTCCGCCCCAGCAGCACGTCATTGCGGTTCATCGCGTCCACCAGCGGCGCGTTGTGCGCATCGATCGTCTTGTATTTGCTCACTTCCTTGTTCCGCGCCAAGGCCCCGAAAAACTTGATCGGCAGGTAGAAGAAGATGAACGCCGGGATGGATGACCGTTGATACTTGTCCACGCTGAACTTCACGTCATCGAAGCCCGCATCCATCATCGTATGCCCGATGTAGAAGCTGGACACCGGATTGATATGCCCGCCCGTGGTGTAGAGATTGCTGTTCCGCACGGGGAGGGGACCGAAGAGATTCCAGTAGCCGCTGGTTAAAAAGCGCATCCGCGACTTGATGTTCAGGATGTTCGGAGTGCTCAGGATGCACACACCACCAGGTTTCAGGATGCGATAAAACTCCCGCACCGTTTCCCGGTAATGCTCCAGGTGCTCGATCACTTCCGTGGCCGTCACTAGATCGAACGTGTTGTCCGCGTAGGGCAGGCCCTCGTGATTCAGGTTGGCGACATCGACTTTTTGCCCCGCCAATTGCATCAGCGTGTCGGTGTAATCGCAGGCGGAAGATTCCACGCCAAAGCGGTCCTTCATCGCCTTGATCAACTGGCCGCGGCCGGAGCCGACATCGAGGTGTTTCTTGATGGGCCGTTGGGCGTGATAGCCAGCCACCAGGTCCAAAACCGCCGTATAAATGTTTTCTGTGCTCACAAGTTTGGGGCAAACCCGCAGAGACACGAACTGCGGTCCCTCCCGTTCTAAGAGGGGTGACGACTGGCATTCAAGCGCAGACTCTGGCAATCTGCATCCCACATGAGCGGTTCCAAGCCTCAAAAAGTCCTCATCACCGGTGCCGACGGCCTGCTGGCCCAAGCCATGAAAGCCCTGAATCCCCCGGGATTCGCCCTGGTTTTCTGTGCGCGAAATGAGTTCGACCTGCAAAATGCCGGTCAAATGGCTGGTCAATTGGATGCTCTCCAGCCCGCCATTGTCATCAACACCGCTGCCTATAATCTGGTGGATAAATGCGAAGTGGAGCGCGACCTCTCTTGGGCGATCAACGCCGCTGGCCCGCAGACCTTGGCCGGATTGTGCGCCCAGCGGGGCATCCGGTTAATCCATTACGGCACGGACTACATCTTTGATGGCGCCCAACGCGTGCCCTACACCGAGTCAGATCAGCCGAACGTCATCAACCACTACGCCGCCGGGAAGCTGGCGGGGGAACAGGCCGTTTTAGCCGCCAGTCCCCATCATCTTGTCTTGCGCACAAGCTGGCTCTTCGGCGTCAACCCTATTCGTCCGCAGCGTTCCTACATTCATGCCATCATCCGGCAGGCTTTGGATGGTAAACCCATCCGGGCCACCACCGATCAACAAGCGGCACCGACGTATGTCGGCGATCTGGCGGCGTGGACCTTTGAATTGGCCTCAAACTCCGCGAGTGGCTTGTATCATGCCGTAAATGACGGAGGGCTCAGCCGCTTTGACTGGACCAAGGAAATTCTTGCCGCTGCCCAGGAACAGGGACTCATTTCCTCTGTTCCAGCCGTTGAGCCTGTGACCACCGCTTTCTTCAATTCCACCATCCGGCGCTCTACCTATAGCTGGCTGAGCAATGCGAAGCTCACCGCAGCCTTGGGCCATCCACCGGGCCCTTGGAAAAAGGGCATGAACATCATGCTGTGCGAACCTCTTTGGCCGGAAGATATTCAGTGATCTCCCAAGGGGGTGTTTTGCTTGCTGAAATGTGCCAGTTGCTTTATCTTCCTGATAGAGAGATTTGTTATGTCAGACCAAGAGATTCAACAACTTGAGAGTCAGTTCCCTGCGGTGTCTGGCTCTGCGTTTGCTGCTGCACGGGAGCAGGTTCTGCAATCCGGGCAAAGCGTCTTGCAGTCTGAGAATGGTGTTATTTACGAGGTTTTCCCCGGCGGACGTCGCGTAGAGGTCAAAAAGATTGAACCGCCCATACAATTCATAACCGGCAGCATCTTCACAATCAAGTGAGCGTAGCGGTCCCACGCCTGCGGATGTTCGCCGGGCCAAATGGCTCAGGTAAAAGCACTTTGAAGTCTTACCTTCCGGCCAAGTTGCTTGGTGTTTATCTCAATCCGGACGAAATTGAACAGGAGATTCGTAAGCAGGGATGCCTTGATTTCAACGTATATGGAGTAAGCACGACCACAGAGGAGGTTTTCCCGTTTTTTTCTAATTCCAAGTTTTTGCAAGATGAAGGCTTGGGAGCAGCAGTGGACAAACTGAGTTTGACTGATAACCGGCTGGATTTCAGTCGAGGCGAGGTTAATTCGTATATGGCTTCGGTGGCAGCAGATTTTCTTAGGCAGAAGATGCTGGCGAACAAGGTTTCCTTCACATTTGAGACTGTGATGTCTCACCCGAGTAAAATAGACGTTTTATTGCAGGCACAGGCGGCGGGTTACCGGACGTATCTGTATTTTGTGGCTACCGACGATCCAGCCATCAACATTTCGCGTGTCCAAAATCGGGTTAGATTGAATGGGCATGATGTTCCTCAAGAAAAGATTATTTTCCGTTATGCGCGCTCACTGGATTTGCTGATGGATGCCATCCGGCATACGAATAGGGCTTATGTTTTTGACAACTCAGGTGACAGTAAGGAAGGCACGCAAACTTGGCTGGCAGAAATTACCGAGGGTAAAAAGCTGGAGTTAAAAACCGACCGGATTCCAGCGTGGTTCAAACGGACGGTTCTCGATAAAATTGTGTAGCGTAGTTCAAAGGACTTGCTTGGTTCGTGAAAAACTGGGGCGTGCCAGCAGATCGTCAAAACGCACATCATCATGGGTGCTTCATTTGCGCCATTCACCCGTTTAATGATCCAACTTTCCTCCACCCTAAACAAAATCCTCGAATCTCCCGTTCTCTCGCGCATACTTCCGCCGCTTCGATGATTACTGATTGGGATAGCCAGATTTTGTCCTGTACCGCTGTAACGGGAACTTTCTTTCACCGGAAGTTCGCGAACAAACAGTTTTCCCCTGACGCTAAGCCGGCCATCCCTTATCGTTTCCCCGCAACATGATTCATGAACGCAAGCAATGCCGTGCCTGTGGTTCCGCCCGGCTCGAACTGATCGTCGATCTTGGCAAGACTGCTTTGGCCAATGACTTTCTCGATGCTGGAGAAGTCTTCAGCTATAGCACGTTTCTCCCTTTACGCCTCCGTCTTTGCCGGGACTGCACCTTGGTGCAGCTCGCTGAAGTCGTGGACCCAGGTGTGCTGTATTCGCGCTATGCGTATGTGACCTCCACCTCGCGAACGATGGATGAACATCTCTCCCGCCAAAGCGAGCATGTGCTGGCGGCTGCCGGGGTGAGTGGAAAAGCCAAGGTCTTGGAGATCGCCAGTAACACCGGCCTTTATCTCCAGAAGTTTAAGGCCAAAGGTTGCCAGGTCATTGGTGTAGAGCCCGCCCGCAACATCGCGGAGATCGCCGAACGTGAAGGCATTCCGACGTGGACGGATTTTTTTAATGCCCACAACGCCGAGCAGGTCCGCCAGGAATGGGGCAGCCCGGATGTCATCTTGGGCCGTCACGTCTTTGCCCATATCGATGATTTGCAAGATCTGGTGAAGGGGCTGGAAGTGCTGGCTCACGAGCGCACGCTCGTTGGCTTTGAGGTGCCCTACTTGGTCGATTTCTTTGAAAAGGCCGAATACGACACCGTTTATCATGAGCACCTTTCCTATGTGTCCGTGCATTCGGTGCAGGCTTTATTGAAGGGCACGCCGTTTCAGCTTGAGCGCATCGAGTATTACCCGATCCACGGCGGTTCCATCCTGTTCCAGTTCCGTCGTAAATCCGCTGGCGTTCCTGTCCATGAAAGCGTGGCCGCTTATCTGAAGAAGGAAGCGGACCTGAAGCTCGCCGAGCCCGCCACGTGGCAGCCTTTCGTCCAAAAGGTGCAGCACATCCGTGATGAACTGCCGAAGCTGGTTCGCAAGCTTAAGGCGGAAGGTAAACGCGTTATCGGCTACGGTGCCTCGGCCAAGGGTAACACGCTGCTGAACACCTGCGGCCTGACGGACAAGGATCTCGATTACATCATCGACAACACGCCGTTCAAGCAGGGCAAGGTGGCTCCGGGCTCATGGATTCCCGTGAAGCCGCCGGAAACATTGCTTAAAGATCAGCCGGATTACGCGCTCTTGCTCGCGTGGAATTTTGCTCCGGAGATCGTCCGGCGCGAGATAGAATACCAGCAGCGCGGTGGACGTTTCATCGTGCCCATTCCTGCACCCAAGATCATCGAGTTCAACGGCCAGCCGGCCTTGTGAGTTAGATTTGCTATGGACTACAATTTCAGTGCCAGTTTCTGGCGCAAACGCGCGGTCAAAGCGGCCTTGGACCGCCGGGATGACAACCGCACCTGGTGCGGTTACCGCTTTCGTAAGTTTCCGGGCGACGGCATCGCCATGCAAGAACTGCTCTGCCGTTGCCGTCCGCAGGTTCTGGTGGAGCTGGGCACTCAATACGGCGGCAGCACCCTGTTTTTCTCCTCCTTCGCCGCGCAGGCGGGCATTGAAGCCATCGTGACGGCGGACATCGTGGCCTTGGAACGTCCGACGATTCCCATCGCCACCTTCCTGACGGGCGATGATACGTCTCCGGAGATTTTCGCGCAGATAAAAGAACTCGTGGGCGACCGCACCTGCTCGGTGGTCATTGATTCGGATCATCGTGCGGAGCATGTGGACAAGGAATTGGAACTCTACGCTCCGTTGGTGACTCCGGGCCAGGCGCTCATCATGGAAGACACGCATGTGGACGTCCTGGATTTCAAGAAGTTCCGGGAGAACGGCGGGCCCTTGCGGTCGATCCAGAAGTATATGCCCAAGCATCCGGAGTTTGAGCTGACCACGGACATCGAGCCCTACATCACGTCGAACTTTTTCGGTTATTGGGTGAAGAAATCATCCTGACGGACAGACGGCGAGCGAGTATGAACTACAGCCTCATTGTCCCGTATTTCAAGACGCCGGAAGTGACGCGGCTGTGCCTGTATTCCATCTTCAAGTTCAGCGAGGGGAATCCCGAAGTCATCGTGGTGGACAATGCACCGGACAGCCCGGAATCGGCGATACTGAAGGAGTTTCCGGACATCAAGCTCATCAAAAACCGGACGGAGTTGCGTGGTTCCGCGGCGAATTTTGAGGCGTTGGACATCGGGCTGCAGCATGCCTCTCATGATCTCGTCGGCTTGATCCATAGCGATACGATCTTTTTGCAGAAGGGTTGGGATCTGGAATGCTTTGGCCGGTTGGAATCAAAGAAACTGGCCGTCCTGAGCACATTCGAGCGGGAGGCGAATCCCTTGCGGCCTTTGCGCAAAAAGTTCCGTGATTGGTGGCATGATCTACGCCACGTTCATCAGCCGGGCTACGAAGCGCCGGGCAAGCTGATGATGTTTTTCTTCCTGACGCGGCTCAGCACCCTGAAGCAATCTGGTTTTGTTTTCTTGCGTGATGGGCATATCACTCCCGCACATTTCGCGAAAACGGGTCTGCCGGTTGAAGTCTTGAGTCTGGTGGAGATCAGCCGGTTGATGTGGCACACCAGCAACATTACCAGCATTCTCACCGGCCAGATGACTGATCCGGCGCTGCTGAAATCTTACCAGACGAAACGCGAGCAGTTGCTCCATCATCCCTTCATGGTGGAACGGTTTGGTGATATTCTGGCCAAGCATCGCCTGCCTTGAACAAGGATGAGCACGAACCGCCCAGCTCAACACGGTCCCCGGAAGGTGCTCATCACCCAGAAATTTTCCTCTTTGGGCGGCGGACAAAAGAGCCTCGTCTATCATCTGGAGCTGCTGGACCGTAAACGGTTTGAACCGCACGTGATGGTCTCCAACACCGGCTGGCTTACTCAGGAGCTGGACCGTTTGCAGATCCCGTGGTCGCTCGCAAAGTTCGGGCACTGGGGGAATATCTTTTCACTGCCGCGCAATCTGATGCTGGTTGCGCAGATCAAGCGTTACATCCGCACGCATGGAATCCAGCTCGTCCACGCGAATGAACATTGGGTTGGCCCGCCCAGCTATTGGGCGGCCAAGCAGTGCGGGATTCCGGCCATCTGCCATTTCCGCACTGGCCTCGATGACCTGACGCCCGGACGCATTCGAAAGTATTTGTACGGCCGTTTCGATCGCGTGCTGGCTGTCGCTGAAGTTCTCAAACAGCAATTGTCCAAACACGTTGAACATCCTGAGCGGGTGACGGTGGTGCGGGATGGCGTAGAACCTTTTCCGGACGAGCCTAAGTATTACCCCCAGCGCCGCTCGCGCATCGTGATCAATGTCGGCGCCATTTATCATGTAAAAGGGCAGGCGATCATTTTGGGTCAGGCCATCCCCTGGCTTAAGGCGAGCAAAAAAAACTTCATTCTCTTCGTGGGTGGCACGCGGCAGGATTCTGAATATTTCGAGCAGATGCGACAACGGGTTGCTGCTGAAGGTTTACAGAAACAGGTGCGTTTCCTAGGCCCGCGCGAGGATGTGCCGCGACTCTTGCGGGCAGCGGATGTGTTGGTGGCTTATTCTACCGTAGAGGGCGTGCCACGCGTAGTGATGGAAGCCATGTTTGCGGGCCGGCCGGTCATCGTCTCCAACACGCCGGGCATGGCGGAGGTTGTGGTGGATGGAGAGGTGGGCCGTATCTTGAATTTTGATGACAAGGCCAACCTCTTGTCGCAATGTTTAGGCGATCTAGATGTGCAGTATTCGCTTTGGGAGTCGCTGGGACGTAAGGCGAGGGAACGGGCGTTGAGCCGCTATTCCACTCAGGCCATGTGTGCAGCGATCCAGGACATCTACGACGATTTGCTGAAATAGAACGACTATGGCCGAACCAAAATCTGACCTGCCTTACTTTGTCCATCCTACGGCGGAAGTGGCTGCTACGGCGGCCATCGGAGCCGGGACGAAGATCTGGCATCAGAGCCAGATCATGGGCGGGGCCCGCATCGGCACTAACTGCAAATTGGGCAAGTCGGTGTATGTGGATTCCGGTGTGGAGATCGGCAACAACGTCAAGATCCAGAATGGCATCTCCGTCTATAAGGGCGTGACCGTAGAGGACGACGTGCTGCTCGGGCCACACATGGTTTTCACGAATGATCTTTACCCCCGCGCCTTCAACGACAGCTATGAGATTTTGCCCACCTTGGTGAAGAAGGGCGCATCCGTTGGCGCCAATGCGACGATCGTCTGCGGCGTGACCTTGGGCAATTTTTGCATGGTGGGTGCGGGTTCCGTGGTAACAGCCGATGTCACCGACTATGCCTTGGTCGTCGGCAATCCAGCGCGAGTGATCGGTTACGTTTGTGCCTGTGGCAAACGGCTCGCGGTGGATTATAAAAACAAGCGCGACGGCCAGGTGATGTGCGAGCGTTGCGGCAAACAATTCAAGATCGAAGCCAGCCAGCTCTCGGTCATCTGAACCATTCCCTCATTTCACGGTGAACAAAGTTAAATTCAGCCGCGATGCGGCTTTCGAATCGGCGGTCAAATTATTGCGTACCGCACCTGAGAATTACGAACCGGTGATGCCTAACACCGCGCACGGTCAGCCGTTGCCGGACACCGCCTACACCCAGCGGATTCAATGGCTGGCCGAGCGCGTTTCGACCGGTTGCCGCGTGCTGGATCTGGGCTGCGGACGGGGAGAAATCCTCCATTTTCTGGAGCGTGAACGGAAGGTGAAATACTTGGGGCTGGAGCGTGATGAGGACCACTTGGCGTCGTGTCATCGGGTGGGGATCAAAGCGTTGCTGGCGGATTTCAACGACTTGGCCGATCCGGCCTTGCGTTATGCCTGCAGCCAGCAATGGGATACTGTCATCATCATCGATACGCTCGTTTACTGGCGCTGCCCCTCCGTGGTTTTGGCCGCGCTCAGTGACCGCTGTCAGCGCATTTTCGTGACCGTGAACAATGCCGCCCACATCCGCAACCGTTGGCGCGCCGTGCGGGGCATCGACACCCAGCTCCCCAACGCCCGCGGTTCGCTGGCCAAGGGCCCCTTGGAGTTCTCACCCAACTGGTTCAACAAACGCTGGACCATGCAAAGCTTCATCGTTTGGAGCGCGGCCATGGGCTACGACGCACGTCCCGTAGCGCGCCGCAGTGTGAACGCCAAGTATCTGCCGTTGGGCTTTTGGCCGGAGTTGACCGCCCGGGCGGTGATGTTCGAGCTGACGCCCTCCAAGCGGAACGTCTGATCAAGCTGGCCGGAGTAGAAGCTCCGCCTTCGCCAGCACCTGTTCTTCCGTGATTCGGCCCATACATGGGTAGGGCTTGCTCTTATCACAGGTGAACTGGCGTGTCTGTTTGCAGGGACAATCACCTAGGACCAGCTCATGCCGCACTTGCCACGGATGCCAGCTCCACTCTGATGACGGGCCGAACAATGCGAGCGTCGGCGTCTGCACTGCGGCAGAGAGATGCATCGCCACCGTATCCACACCCAGAAATATTTTCGCTCTTTGGATCAGCAAACCGAACTGATGCAACGAGAGTCGGCCGTCGCTGCTGAAATATTTGGTGGGGCACTGTTTCAGAATGCTTTGCACATATTCTTTCTCATGCGCGTCCGGGCCGCAGGAGAAGATGACTGTGAGGCCATGCCGTTGATGCAGTTCATCCGCCACTTTCGCCCAGCGTTCTGGGAACCATTGTTTGAATGCCCAACGGCTCGTCGGGTGGATCACCGCATACTTCGTCTCTGGCGTAAGTCCGGGAAAGAGCGCCGGTAACTCTTCAAATTTCGCCTGAGGCTCGAAACGCAACGCGCCAGCCTTTGCTTCGGTGCCGATGACATCGGTGACTGTGCGGAAGTCACGCAGCACCTGATGTTCGCTGCCCCACTTGAAACCAGAGAAACGGTTGAATAGGCGGCCTTTCCAATTCAGTGATTCGTAGGCGTTGTTGATGCCTCGCACCTTAGCGGCAGAGAGCATGATCCACGTCTTGGCTCGATCGGAGTCGGACAGGTCAAACGCGTAATCATACCGGCGCAGGAAGAGCTTCGGAAACGTGCGCGTGAACTCTTTCAGTGAATTCCCAAAAGAGCGCTGATGCTTCTCCGGTCGGGCGAGGGGGATGACGCGCGTGATATCCGGGTTGCCCCGTAGCATGTCCTCACAACCGGCCCGGACCAACACGTCGATCTCCGCTTGCGGATATTGCTGCCGCAGAAAACGCGTTGTGGGCGTCAGCAGTAGCGTGTCGCCGAGGTGGTTGAGTTTGACGAGGAGGATGCGCACACGGCTTGGTTCATTAACCTTTGGCTTTGCTGCCCGTCTTGGTTTTGCCTTTGCCGTAATAATCTTCCAACTGCTTGCGGGCCTTCTTCACGTCACTGGGCCGGATGGCTTTGTTGTAGGCTTTCAACTTCGTCTTGTGACGTCCAGCGAGCTTGGCCTTCAGTTTCTGGAAGGGATTGTAGTGATACGGTTCATCAACGACCTGCGCCAGCTTGAGCTTCATCGCGCGCCGATGATCCGTCAGCGTCAACTGGCTGAAATCAGAAGCCGGCTTGCGTTTCACGGCGTCGGCGATCAGATCCGCGATGCGATCGGTCGTATGCCCAGAAGGATTGTTGCACCACTTGGTCAGATGCGCCTTACGGCCCTCGGCGTAAATCTTTTGATCGGGATTGCGCAGGTATTCTTCCACCATGCCCACGAGTTTCGCCGGGTCTTCGCAATGCGGACTGAGCTTGGCGACTTCCTCCGTGTAGAGCACGGGATGCTTCTCGAAAATCAGTTCGACCGCCGGTTTGCCCGCGATCCACGCTTCCATCGTGGTGTTGCAGTTCTCGCAACCGATGGCGAGATCACACGCCATCAGCAGGGAAGTGATGTTCGTTTCACCATCCACTTCCAGCAGTTCGCGCTGTTTCTCTGGCAGCTTGGAAATCCAGGAATCGTAGTAATCCAGACGTTCACGCGGATGCGGCCGCAGGATGACGTTGAACTTCTCCGAAGCGAGCAACGCACCGAGATGTTTCAGCACCCCTTCGCGGTAGCGATGATGCGCCTCCACGATGCCCATGTAATCTTTCAGGTAGGGGATGCGGTCCTTCCATGGAGCAAAGAACTTGTCCACCTCGCTGCGCGGCAGGTCGTAGAAATCCGCCAGACCGAAATTCGTGCAGAGCAGGATGAGCGGTTTGCCATTGTCCGGCTTCGGATAGCCCGCGAAGGCCTCTGACCACGGCGGGAAATAGAAGTCGTGCCGCGGATTGCCCACCACTTCGATCTGAGTGCCTTCGAAGCCCGCCTGATGCAGCGAGTTCTTCAAGGGCTGGTTCCAGCAGAAAAAGAAATCCAGATGCGCGCCCTTGTGATGCTTCTGGGCATTGAATGCGCGTTCCTCTTCGTCGTAGCAGAGACCTTCATTCAGCACGACCCCCGTGAGGATGTTCATCTTGCCCAGGCGTTGCGTGTAGGCGACGAGATGGCTGGCCGTGACGTGATTGAAGATCATCATGTCCGGGCGATGTGCCGCGAGCACGCCTTGATAGGCTTCCAGCGGTTCCAGCAGGCATTCCACCCCGCGCTCGCGCAATTGAAAGGCGAGCAACGAGGCGACCAGTAGATCGCGGCGGCGGTCATCCACCAGCAGGACGACTTTCTTTGGTTTCGATGTAGCGGACTTCATGTGCAAAAGAGGACACCGGCGGTTGCCTGCCTGATATCGCTCAGGCGTAATTCTGCCCCTGACGGCCCGTGATGGTCAATTCTTCCGGCAGGTCACGCAAAGTCATCTGCTTGCCACCATTCAGGGCCGACCACGCTACCGCAAAACTGAGCTGATTGGAAAGCAACACTTCTGCGGTGGTGATAGGCGGCTGGCCCATATCGTTCACGGCTGCGATCAATTCCGCGAAAGTCCGCTGGGTGCCGCTGGCTTGTGGAGTGAAAGGAATGCGCTCGGGCAAACCATGATAAGGGCGGTCAGCATGCGTGCGCTTCTCGCGGGTAAGCCAGCTTCCATCCGCCCCGACGGTGAGCACACCCAAGTCTCCCGCAAAGCGCACATTCAATCCCGGAGCAGTCGTGATGACGGCATTCAATCCACCCGAAAACCGCACGGAAGCATTCTCGATGATGGGATCGGCGTCGATGAGATGATCTTTCACGGCATCAGAAGCAATCTCGCAAACACCCTGCACGCCCAGCACTTCGCGTCCACCAGCAAAGTAAACCATCAGATCAAATGAATGCGGATGGCTCCATAGCAAGGCCGCCCGTCCTAACTCAACGGTGATCTGGCGCAGTTCACCAATCTCCCCCGCGACAATCAGGCTTTTCACGAGCCGGAAGACGTCCATGCACCGGCGCGTCGTACCGTAACTCAGTTTCGTGCCGTGCTGTTCGACGGCTTGTAACGCCTTTCGGCATTCGATTAGCGACCGGCCTAAGGGCTTGTCCACATGGATGCCACGCACACCATTCTGCGCGGCGTAAGCGACGATATCGCAGCGCCCCTCCGTGCGGGTGGCGATGCTGATGATATCCGGATGCACCGTCTGGATGAGTTCGTGGTAATCCGTGAATGCCGTCGCCACGCCCAATTCCTTCGCCGTGGTTTCTGCTGCTTCTTTGCGTGCATCGCAGACGGCGACGAGTTCCAGTCCCGGATTCGCCAGCATGGCTTCCGCATGACTTACCGGCAGCCAGCCCGCCGGAATGGTCTGGCGCAAGCGATCCGGAGTGTGAGCGCCGATGCGACCACAACCGATCAACGCGGCGCGTAAACGGAGTTTAGATGCAGAACTCATTTCCAACGGAGAATGGTAGTGAGCCGCGTGGTGCGGCTGGCGGACATCGCTTCGTAAACTGTTGGCAACTCAGCCCAGCCGCAACGGTTGCTGATGAGTTTTCCGGCAGCCAATTTCCCGGCCAGTATCTGGCCGAGCAGAAACTCACAATTACGCTTCACCGTGAAGCGCAGTTCATGAGGAGCCACCGGCAGATCGGGCGACATGCCGCAGGCGATGATGCGCAGTTGCTTGTCGTAAAAGTATTGCGAGTCTAGTGGATTGAACGGAGCAGGGGCTTGGCCGCGTCCAGGGAAACCAAGAACGGCAATCGTACCTTCCTTGCGCGCAAGCTGCAGGCAGAGCAGCCAGTCATCCCAACGGTTCGAGGTTGAGATGACGAGGTCCGCCGTGGCGTGATTGCTTTTGCTGGCTTCCGACTTGGAGGAGGCATTCTGCGCGCCAAGGTCCAACGCCAGTGCCCGTGCGTCTGCCTGTTCCGAATAAGCCGTTACTTGTCCACCGGAGTTAGCCACCAGAGCCGCAGCGCCCAGTCCCAGCATGCCCAGCCCGACAACTGAAACTTTATGGCCCGGTGTGAATCCGCCCTTGAGCAGCGCGTTGTAGCCTAAGTGAAAGAGATAAGTCGTGACCGCCAGTTCTGCATCCGCTGTGGGTGGCAGTTTCAACACGATCTTTTCCGCCGGGCAGATGAAGGCGCTGCGATGGGATTGAAAACTGAGGATGCGATCGCCGGGCTGATATTCCTTCACCTCTGCGCCCACCGCTTTGACTTCGGCGACATTGCAGTAGCCCACCACGCGCGGATAAATCGGCCCGGGTCGCAAAGGGGGTTCGCCCAGATAAGCGGCGAGTTCGGTTCCTGGCGAAATGGCCGAGCAAATTGTCTCCGCCAGCACTTCTTGCGGGCCGAGCTTTTCGGTCGACAGCACCTGTTCCTCAAATACCAATTGCCGCGGTCCCAACAGGCGGGCGATCTTGGCTGTGATGGTCGTGCTCATCGTGGAGTTTAAACACCTTTCCGATTGCGCAGCATCTGCTCCGCCTCCTGCCAGTCTTCCTCGTTGTCGATATCCACCGAGCGCTCGCGCGGCATGGGATAACCGATCAAAGGTTGCGCGTAGTAAGATTTGGCTTTCTCAAACGCCGCGACGTCCAGCACATGCACCGCTCCGTTCGCGCGATACGCCGTCGGTAATTCCTGCGTGCGCTTGCCGATGTATTCGGGAAAGAACGGTTGCAATATATCTTCGCCGTCCAGATTCATGGCGGCGAAAGGCTGATGCGAATAAGGGCTGACGCTCATGAGGAATTGCCCTTTTTTACGGCGGAACAATTCAAACGCTTCGCGCACATCCTCACCCGTGCGGAAAGGGCAGGTGGGCAGCAGGATGATCAGCGTGCGAAACTCCACGCCCATCTCGCGAAAAGTCTGCAAGGCATGCAACGCCACCTGCACCACGCCAGCAGGATCGCGAGCGAGTTCCATCGGGCGATAGAAAGGCACCTCTGCACCGCAGTCCCGGGCCACTTTCGCCACCAGTTCGTCCTCAGTGGAAACCATGAGGCGATCGATCACGCCACTGGCTTTCGCGGCATCGATGGACCAGCCGAGCAAGGGTTTGCCCGCCAGCGGGCGGATATTCTTTTCCGGCAGCCGGGTGGAGCCGCGCTTGGCCGGGATGAGGCCGAGGACGGGACCAAGTTCGCCGGAATTGCTCATGCTCACATCACTTTGAAATGGATGCTCTTCTGGTCCAGCGCGGGATCGCCCTTAGGCAACGGCGGCAGCGCAGGATTGTAATATAGATGGCGGTTCGCCGGGGAGAAGGTGCGATCAGCGGATTGCGGCGGACGCGATCTTTCCACAGCGTCATCCGTGGGTTGCATCCACACGGCATCCTTCACCACCCACTCACCATTTTTCTTTTCCCAGATCTTCGGATCGCGCATCGGCTCCACGAGATCGTAGAAATGCTTCTTCGTGATGCCGAGGAATTCGCAGTAGTAACCGAGCGAGCTGGGTTCCGTGGCGTCGTATTCTTTCACCAGTTCCTGGCCTTCTTCGCGGGTCATGCGGCCATGGCGGATCTCCATGCTGGCGTCATCCGTCGTGCGGCCGTAGCCGAATTTCAGATACTTCAGATAATCATGCACGTCATTCGCATGGTCATCGAGCTTGGCGTAGATGTTGAACGTGCGGTCGCGCTTGAAGGAGACGGTGTTGAACCCCCATTCCTTGATCATCAGTTCACCCTGCTGCTTGGCGTCCCAGTAAAAGAAGTTGCTGAGATAGATACCGCGCACTTCCGTCTGCTGAATCTGTTCATCCGTAGGATAGATGTAGGGATGGATATCACCGCGCGTGATGCCGCCCTTGCCGATCAAATCTTCCGGTTCATACCCGCGCATGTCGTGTTCTTTGCGCGTCCACCGGGTGAACTCCACAAAATCCTCGAGGGAAACGATGCCCGTCAATTCAGCGAAGCCGTGTTCACCCCAAACGATGAGCGGGATGTTATGCTGCACCGCCACCTGGAAGGGGAACGTGCGGATGCCCGCGTGATAATGCCAGGTGAGATCACCCACCGTCTCCAGCATGTGGCGGGAAAGACGGCGCACGGAATCGAGACCGGCATTGTACGTGATGAGGTCGCAACCGGACTTGGCCGCGAGGTTCTCAAGATTGCGCAGGCCGGCGGGTTGGTTGAAAGCGTGGTTGAAGAACACCAGCAGCGGATTCATCCCGTACTTGTGCTTCAACTTCCACACCTGGAAATGCGAGTCCTTGCCGCCGCTGACCGGGATGATGCAGTCATGGCTGTTGCCGCGTTTCTTGGCCATCTTCTTGGCCTCGTCGACGATCTCCTCGAGCATCTTCTCCCGCTCTTCCCAGTTGATCTCCAGCTTCTGGCGGCTCTCGTGGTAGCGGCAGCCGCTGCAGACGCATTCATCGTCGAAGATGATCGTCGGTTTCGAGTTTTCCGGATAAAGACAGCGCTTGCAGTATCTCATGTAAAAGTTCCCGTCCGCACTCTCACCCCGGCCTCGGTCAGATGTTTCTTGGCCTTGATGGTGGCGTGCTCGGTATAATGGAAGATATTAGCCGCAGCCACGGCTTCTGCGCCAGCCTCAATCCCTTCCACGAGATGCTTCCATTGGAAGACCCCGCCAAAGGCGATGACCGGCACATCCACAGCGGCGCAAACCTGGCGGAGTGACTCCAGATCATACCCGCGCCGGGCGCCATCATGGTCCACGGAATTGAAAAAGATTTCGCCAGCGCCCAGTTCCACGGCGTGCTTGGCCCATTCCGTAGGCGATTTTCCCGTGCTGCGCTGGGCGCGATCCACGATGACGAGCGGCGTGCCGCTCTCATCACGTTTCACATCCATGGAAGCGACGATGCACTGGCGGCCGAAACGGCTGGAGAGCGCTTCTACCAAGGGCGGGTTGTCGGCAAAGGCCGTGTTGAGCACCAGCTTGTCCGCACCGGCATTGAGCAGGCTGCGGGCGAAATCAGCATCCGTGATCCACCCGCCTACGGCCAGCGGCACAAAACATTTGCGGCAGATGCGCTTCACCACATCGGCAAAGCCTTCACGGGAAGCGGCATCGCGCGAGACATTCAGGATGACGATCTCATCCACGGCCCATTTGTTGAAGCACTCGATGGCGTGGACCGGATCGTAGTGGATCGAGTTCGTGTGCTTGAAGCGCACGCTCTGCACCACCGCGCCATCGCGGATGATCAGGACGGCTATGAGGCGTTTCTTCAGCATCAGGGCATCTCCACAAAATTCTTCACCAGTTGCAGCCCGCCACGCTGGCTCTTCTCCGGATGACACTGGGCCGCGAACAGGTTATCCCGCGCAACCATGGCGGTGAAGGTCTGCCCGTGCTGGCAAGTGCCCAACACATCTGCGGCTTGGTGGCAAACGACATGAAAGCTGTGCACGAAATAGAAGTCCGTGCCGCTGGGGATGCCTTGGATCAAGGGGAGCTCTCGCGTGAACGTGACCGCGTTCCAGCCCATGTGCGGCAGCTTGATGCCCGGGGCAGGTTCCAGTGCCACCACGTCGGCATCGATCCAGCCAAGCCCTTGATTCAACCCGCCTTCGGTCGAGCTCTTGCACATGAGTTGCATGCCGAGGCAGACGCCGAGGGTAGGGATACCTTGCCGAACTTTTTCGCCCAGCGCCTGATCCATGCCGTCCTGACGAAGCAGGCGCATGGCATCGCCGAAAGCGCCGACACCGGGGAGGATGATCTTGTCAAAGCCCTTGAGTTGGTCCGGATGCTGAATCACCTCGGAAACCGCACCGACTTCCACGAGAGCGTTCTGCACGGACCAGATGTTCCCCATGCCATAATCAATGATTGCCACACGTGCAGCCACAGGACGGGAATAAAGGGGCAGGGTCATGGCAGGGTCAAGGCTTTCCTGAGCTGACCGCAGTTGCGGTTTGGTTGATGGTTTTCAGCAAGGCACCGTGAGCTTGATCAAAGGCTGTGTCGAGTTGCTTGGCCTTGTCCAAGATGCCTGCCTGTTTTGCTAGATCTTCCCGCCATAGATTCTGCTCTTGGAGCACGTTCACCCGGATGATCCAGTTCAGCCGCCGCAGGGCTTCCCGGCGGATGAAACCCGGCATACTCTTCAGTTCCATGGCTGTGAGCGGATCGATGGCATGGTACGCGGCCAGAAAGACCCAAAGTTTTTCCGGATCGTATCCGGCAAAACGGCTGGCGGCAAAAGCGACTGCCTGCATGCGGAAATCTGTGGCCAAGGAGTCCAGATCAAGAATGGCCGTTAGCTTGCCTTGGGCGAAGAGTACGTTACCCGGATGGAAATCACGATGAACCCAGTCCACGGGCAGAAAGCTTCTGCGCTCGATTTCCTCAATAGCGGCAGTGACAGGCGGCAATGTCGTGGTCATCAGGTGTTTCACCTGTTGGCCAAAGGGTGTAGTTCCGAGCGGACCATCCAAAGCCTGCAAAACCATTGCCGATTCATCAGATGAAAGGTGGTTATACAGGGAAGAAACAGGTGAAGCCCCAGGCAGGCAGCGGATGTGATTATGTAATTGTGCCAAGCCCTGTGCTGCGCTGATGAGTTCTGGCTGACTGCCTGAAAAGACATCACCTGTGCGGAATTCCATCAGCCGCCAAACTTTGCCCGCTAGTTCCAAGCCAAGCGCACCGAGGTCGGAGGGAATGGTAGCGGGGGCCAGCGGTTCGCATTGCGCCACCCTTTGCTGAAAGGTCAGACGGTCTTTCCATTTCGTCGCACTTCCGGTGAGCGTTTCAGACTTCAGCACGAAACTCGGCGCAGTATCATTTGTCCCCACCCGCACCAGATAATTCTGCGAATTGACCCCGCCGCCCTGGGCCGCTTCGAGGAACAGTTCCCCCTGGCATCGTTGCGCATAGTGCGCGCGAAGTATGTCAGCGGGTTCCGTCATGCTACTCGATGTCCCCGAACTGCGGGAATTCGCCGGTCGCCAGATTCCGCTTTGCCTTGCGGCCGATCACATCCTCATAACGATCCGCCGGGATATGCGTGCCCGGTCGCCGGTAATCCACATCCGCCGCCGTGATGATCTGGCCCGCCGCCACCGGACGGCGCATGATCAAGCTGCGACGATGCTCCGCTTTCACGCGCGAATTGAAGATGATGCGCGGATCGCCGATGGCCGCTTCCACCGCGCGCACTTGCTTCACGAAATCCGCCAGTTCATGCGGCTCCAGCGACATATAGTGCTCCACTGCATTGGTGTTGCGGTCCAGCGTGATGGTCTTCTCGATGAAATCCGCTCCGAGCGCGATGGCGGCATAATTCATCGCCGTGCCCACCGAATGATCCGAGTAACCCACGGGATAGCCGAAAATGTCTTTGATGTGGCGGATGGCCTTCAAGTGAATGCCCGCATGTGCCGCCGGGTAACCGGATGGGCAATGCATGATGACGATGTCAAACATCCCCTTCGCCTCACAGATGCGTGCGGCCTGTTCCACGTCTTCGAAGCGCTCGCGTCCATCGAGGATGATCGGCAGCTTCTTGCTCGCCATGTGCTCGATGAGCTGGCGGTGGTTGATGTCCGACTTGGAAACCTTGATGGCATGCGCCCCGATTTCCGCGAGCAAGTCCACCGTCTCCGGCCCGCTCGGTGTGGAGACGAAGAGCAGGCCCAGTTTGTCGCAATATTCCTTGAGGCGACGCCAGTCATCGAAGGACAGTTCACGCCGCTCCAGCGCGTCATACACCGTCTCGCTCTGTTTACCCTGCGCATTCTCGAACTCGATCAACGTCTCCTTCGTCACCAGCAGATCTTTGACGCGCACGGTCTGGAACTTCACCGCATCTGCGCCGCCTTCGGCCGCGGCTTTGCAGAGCGCCTTCGCGCTGTCCAATCCGCTGTGGGTCGCGCCGGCCTCGAACGAGATGAATACCGGATGGCCTTCGCCCACCAGCCGGTCGCCTATTTTTACAGTTCGCATGTGATTCAATTATTTGCCCGGCATCACCGGGCGACAATGCTTTAGTTACAGCCTCTATGGTTGCAGCAGCGCCCGATCCAAAGGCGTACCCGCTTTCACATCTTTCAAGGCTTTCCTGCCCATCACCTCGCCCAAATGCCTCGTATGCAAGCCATGCCCGGGGCGGATGGAACGCACATTCTTGGCTGTGAACGCTTCGCCTGCCTTCACATCCGCCACCACGAACAGCGACCGCCGGAATTGCCGGCTCTTGCTCTCGTTCGCGCTCACTTCGTAATTCACCTTGCCAAGCGCACGTTCCGTGACGCGGATGGCCTCGACCATCGCTTTGAACTCCTGCGGCTCCATGGAAAAGCTTGAGTCCGGTCCCGGCACCTTGCGATCCAGCGTGAAATGTTTCTCCAAGATGCACGCGCCCAAGGCTACCGCCGCCACCGGCACGGTATGCCCCATCGTATGATCAGACAATCCGGCAGGCACACCGAAGCGCGCGCTGATGTCCGGGATCGTCCGCAGATTCATTTCCTCCGGCAGAGCAGGGTAGGCACTGGTGCACTTGAGCAAGGCCAGTTGCGTGCAGCCGCCTTCGCGCAACGTCTTCACTGCTTCCGCGATCTCTTCCTGCGTGGCCATGCCTGTGGAGGCAATGACCGGCTTCTTCGTCGCGGCGATCTTCTTGAGCAAAGGAATGTCCACTAATTCAAACGAAGCCACCTTGTGCACCGGCACATCCATCGCTTCGAGAAAGTCTACGGCCGAATCATCGAACGGCGTGGAAAAGAAATCCATGCCTAGCTCTTCCGTTACCGCTTGCAGCTTCGGCTGCCAATCCCACGGCATGTAGGCTTCTTTGTAGAGGTCGTGCAGCGTGCGGCCGTCCCAGAGCGTGCCGCCGCCGATGCGAAAGTATTCGTTATCGCACGGAATCGTGAGCGTATCTGCCGTGTAGGTCTGCACTTTCACCGCGTCCGCGCCGGACTCCTTCATCGCGCGGATGATGCGGACTGCCTGGTCAAAGTCCTGCCCGTGATTCGCCGAAAGTTCCGCGATCACATAGACCGGATTTCCCGGCCCGACCCGACGCCCATCTATGACCAATTCAGTGTTCATCACGTTGCGCCTCCCAAATTGCACAGCCAGCCGGAAAAAGACGAACCAAATTCAAAGGCTGTGTTCGAAGTTCCGCCAGGGTGGCGCCCGTGCCCCGACACGCATGTCGGGGTAAACTGCCCTTTCGATTTGCAGCCGCCCTCAGCCTTGAACCGGTGTATCTTTCCGTTGTCTCTCTGTTCAACATACGGGCACGAGCTTGGCGCAATTTCTTTGATCGGGTGAGGCCTATATGCGCTATGTGCGCTATATGGAGACAAAATTTCAAAAATCCTCTTCTCTGCAGCTCGGCTCCCTCCTTTTCGCGCCCTTTGGCGTTTTTACCGGGCTAATCCTCCGCCCTACCGCGGCCTATGCTGCACACACAGGCCGCCGCCCCTTTCACCGTCGTTTCGTCCCAATCCTCAAAACCCGCTTTTTCAAACGCGCGCACGGACGCCTGATTGTCCGGCTTGATATACGCCCGCACCTGCTTCACGGCCGTTTCGGCAAAAAGCTTCCGGCAAGCCGCCCAGATCAGCAACGAACCCCGGTTCTTTCCGCGCTGCCCGGCATCCAGACTGATGGAAATGGCCGCCGTCTCCCCTTCGATCTGAAACCGCACCTGCCCAATAGGTGTTCCCTCCACATCCTCCGCCACCCAGATGCGATAATTCGCGTCACTCAACTTCGCGTTGAACCAAGTGAGGTGATTTTCCCAAATGATGGGCTCGGAAGAAAATGATACCGCGCGAACTCCGGCATCATTCGCCCAGTCAAAAATGAGTTTGGCGTCTTTTTCGGTCGCCGGTCGCAGCTTCAATGAGCTTTCATTCAATTGCAGCCACACTCGCATGGAGCCCAGCCCATCCACCAGCTCCCATGCTTTGGCTTCCATTTCTTGCCGCTTGGCTTTGTCTGCTGCCAGCGCTTCGATCTGTTTCGTGATGACCTCCGGCGTCAGTTCCTCGTGCCAGCCTAGATTCACCGCGACACCGGCAGCGGCCAATTGCTCGCCATTCGATTTTTGATTGTCCGCGAGCACGATCGTCAGCATCGGCACGCCCATGTAGGCGAACTCCCATGCTGTCGTGCCTCCTGCCGCGATGGCCAAGTCCGCCCCGGCCATCAACTCCGGCATGTTGTTGGCATTGCGGATGAGCTGGATACGGGACGCATCCTTTTCGACGAGGGCTTGCAGATCCTCCCAATGCGGATTGCTGCCGCCGATGACCACCGTTGCTGCTACGTTGGAAGTGGCTTGCAGGGCGGCGATCACTTTTGCCGTCACGTTGTCCGGATCGCTGCCGCCAAGGGTGACCAAGATGGACACCGTCTCCTGCTCGGGTTCACGCGCTGGGGTCTTCTGCTTCAAGAACTCCCCGCGCAATTGCACATACCGGGTGCCTAGCAGCAACCGCGTCTTTTCATCCTTCAGCGGATACCATGAAGCATCTGCGCCAAGGTTCTGGTTCAACACGAAATCCGCGTAGTAATGTGAGGCATGGCCGAAGTCGTCCACCAAAAGGAGCTTCACCCCTGCCTGTTTTACCGTCTCCTGATAGGCCGGGCCGAATTGATACCCGTCCACCACCAGCCATGCGTCCGGATGCCGCTCCGCCACGGCGATGGTGGCCCAGGCATCTTCAATGCCACCAGCTTCACCATTGATTGGATGCGGTGCGACACCCGCGTTGATGGCGCGCTGTCCTAAAGCCTCCGGCATCTGCTGTGCCACGAAGATCACTGGACTCCCCGCCGCCAGCCACGGTTCCGCCAAAGCCAGACAACGCATCACATGCCCTGTCCCCATTTGGGAGCTGGCATCTGCGCGGATGATTAGTGTTGGTGAAATCATTTATGTTTTTGAAAGGTAGGGCGAGACTTCCTTGCGCCCCGAAAGGGGCATTACGGCAGTAGCCACGGGTGACCAGCGGGAACCCGTGGTAAAACGCACACAAAACAATCCGCCCCAACGGGGCGGACGAACCTTGCTCTCAAGAACGTCACAAGAACTCAACTGTAAGAACTTGCCAAGACGCAGCCTTTGCTTCTCCCTCTCCCCAAGGGAGAGGGTAGGGGTGAGGGGGAAGGGAGCATTTGTAAATCTTTGCATCTTCAATAACGCCACTCATGTTGGCGTTTGCTGGCCCCGCGCACTCCTTTGGAGCGCCTGTGTTTGTTCTTTTTCAACCACGAGTTCCCGTTGGTCACTCGTGGCTACTAACGCCAGCCCCATCGGGGCTGAGGAAATTCGGTGGATTTCACCCCAAGATCTTCGTCAACGTCTCCACCACCCGGTCCTGATCTTCATCCGTCATCGCGGCGAACATCGGCAGGCTGATCGCCTCGCCGTAATATTTTTCCGCCACCGGGAAATCACCCGCTTTAAAACCCAGCCCCTGATAATATGGCTGCGTATGCACCGGGATGTAATGCAACTGCACACCAATCCCATTCGCCCGCAATTCCTCGAACACCTGCCGGTGCGTCTTGCTGATGCGATCCAGTTGCAAGCGGATGACGTAAAGGTGCCAGCTCGAATTCGTGTCCGGATGTTGGTAGGGCAGGGTGAGTGGCAGCTTCAGCAGCATCGCATTGTAGCGCGCGGCCAGCACCCGACGCCGCGTGACAAATTCTTCCAACCGTTCCATCTGACTGGCACCCAAAGCGGCCTGAATGTCCGTGATGCGGTAGTTGTAACCTAGTTCCAGTTGCTCGTAATACCACGGCCCGTGCGACGGTTGCGTGAGCAGTTTGGCTTCACGCGTGATTCCGTGCGTGCGCAGGCGCAGGAGCTTTTCGTAAAGGTCCGAGCGGTTCGTCATGATCATCCCGCCTTCGCCCGTGGTGATGATCTTGACTGGATGAAAGCTGAAGACAGTCAGGTCGCTGAAGCGTCCATCACCCGTGGGCAGACCTTGATACTTCGCACCGATGGCGTGGGAAGCATCCTGCATGATGGTGAAGCCATACTTCTTCGCGAGCGCTTGGATCTTATCGAGTTCACACGATTGCCCGGAGAAATCCACTGGCACTACGATCTTCGGCAGCTTTCCCTCTTTCGCCGCTTGTTCAAGCTTGGTGGTCAGCTTCTCCACGCTCAAGTTGTACGTGCGTGGGTCGATGTCTACGAAGTCCACTTCTGCACCGCAATAGCGGGCGCAATTGGCGGAGGCGACGAAGGTGTTCGGTGAAGTCCAGAGCCGATCACCGGGGCCTAAGTCCAACGCGAGCGCACCGATGTGTAGAGCTGCGGTAGCACTGGAAAGGGCGAGAGCGTGCTTGGCCCCGCAATACTCAGCCACCTTGCGTTCGAAACGTTCGATGGCCGGACCCTGTGTGAGCCAGTCGGACCGCAATACCTCGGTGACGGCCTGGATGTCCGCTTCCGTGATCCACTGGCGGCCATACGGCAGCGGGTTCATGTCTCTTCGAGATTGAGGAATTCCTTTTTCGTCAGGAAAATCGGATTCGTGCCCGAGTTGTATTCGAAGTCAGCGGGAACTGGCGTTCCTTTTTCACCCAGATGGTTCACCGAGTAATCAATCTGATGCGCGATGTTCGTGGTCGGGCGGATGACGTAATGATCCGGAAACTCAAGGGTCAGATGAGAATCATCCTCCGGGCACATCACTTCGTGCAATTTTTCACCGGGGCGAATACCCACGAGCTTCGTCGGCACACCGGGAGCCAGGGCTTCGGCCAAATCCGTGATGCGCATGGAGGGGATCTTCGGCACGAAGATTTCGCCGCCCTTCATGCGGACGAAATTGTTCAGCACGAAATCCACGCCTTGGTTCAGCGTGATCCAGAAACGCGTCATGCGTTCGTCCGTGATGGGGATTTCTTTCACGCCATCGGCCAGCAGCTTCTTGAAGAAGGGGACGACGGAACCGCGGGAGCCGACCACATTGCCATACCGCACCACGGAGAAACGCGTGCGATGACCGCCTGAGATATTGTTCGCGGCGACGAAAAGCTTGTCGGAGCAGAGCTTGGTCGCGCCGTAGAGATTGATGGGCTTGGCCGCCTTGTCCGTGGAGAGGGCGATGACCTTTTCCACTTCGTTCTCGATGGCCGCCTGGATGACGTTCTCCGCGCCATGCACGTTCGTCTTGATGCACTCGAGCGGATTGTATTCAGCCGCAGGCACTTGCTTCAGGGCGGCGGCGTGGATCACGTAATCCACTCCACGCATCGCCTGGGTGAGCCGCTGGGCATCGCGCACATCCCCGATGAAGTAGCGCATCATGTCGCCCTTGAACTCCTGCTGCATCTCGAACTGCTTCAGCTCGTCACGGGAATACACGATGATCTTTCTCGGTTTGAACCGTTCGAGAAGGATCTTCACACACCGTTTGCCGAAGGAGCCGGTGCCCCCGGTAATCAATATCGCTTTGTCGTTAAACATGGCAGAAATCCGCGTGCCCCCACGCTAACCGAGATACGCGGTCCCTGAAAAGGTGAAAGATGCCCCGGCCAGACGATACCCGATTGGCCGGAGAGGGGTTACTTTTGCGCGACTGTGGACACCGCACCGCTATTGGTGGCTGCTGCGGCCTCTTCGCCTTGGTACCAGCGCATGAAATGATCCAGGATGTAGCTGACCGTCGTGGCCTTCACCAGCATCCCGTTGTCCTCGTAGAAATCCTTCCCTTGGGAGAGGGCCAGTTCGTAGCTTGGAAAATAATAGACGTTCTCGAACTGGGGCAGGACCTCATCCAGAGCCAGCCGCTGTTTCATCTTGGAAACGCCATTTGCCACCACCAAGGACTCATCCTTCATCGTCTTGGACAAGGGGACGGGCGAGACGCTGAACACGATGTCCGCGTTGGGACGCAACTTACGAACAAGGGTAATGAGCTCCACCAGCATCTTGCGGACCTTCTCATAGGAAAGGTCTTCGAAAGAATTCAGATGTTCATCCACATCGCCCCCGTAGCCGCTGCACACTACGAGTCCGCTCTTCTTCTCGATCCACACTTCCGTCATGCCCATGGTGAAGATGAAGAGATCGGCACGCTGGGCACCGATCCGGATCTTTTCCGCGATAGCTTCCGTGTTTTTCTGCAACGTTTCCTTGGTCACCGCATAGACCTGCTTGCGGAAAGGGTCCTGCCAATTGGCATCGAAACGCATGTTCTTCGAGCCGAAAGCCGCCCTGACGATCCGCTTGATTGTCCGGTTGATCTGATTTTTCTTGGACAGATCGTAGTAGTAATCAGGCTGGTACAGCGGTTCAGGCGCGACGATGTTCTGGAACTCCTGCAGGATGCTCGCGATGTTGTAATGATTGATGTTATCCCGCTCCGGCAGCTTGCCCACGGAAGAAGTATTCCAGTCAAAATCGATGTCGAAATAGCGCGGATCGACTGAGTGCCCCAGCTTGATGAGCTGATGCTTGATCTCCAGCGCGAAGCAGGAACCCATCGTGAAGATGTTTTTCCCCGCCAAGGAACCCCGGTTGATCGGGCGCAGTGTGATGGGCTGCTCCCGGCCCAGGGTGACATCCCAGCGGCGGTGGTGCTTCTGGTCGATCTTGAACATAACAGGTGCGTACCGGGGACGGGTCAGGCCTTCTGCGGAGCCGGGTCTTTGCTCAGAAAGGTTTCGACGTTTTTCAAGCTGGGATTGTGGAGCGGCGGCATGCCCATCTGTTCGAGGCGGGCGACGAACTCCGGACGGTTGCAATCAAAGATCTGGCCGCGCCATTTCTTGTTGTTGGGATGGACGAGGCGGTTCAGTTGGAAACCGCGCGCCCAGTCGCTGTCCAAGCAGAAATCCATGATGAGGGACGTGCGCTTGTCCGGAAAAGGGTAGGCGATGAGGTTCAGCAGCTTGCGTCCGCCCGGTGACCCCAAGGTGGCGCTCTTGATACCGTTATCCAGGAAAGCGGGCAGGGCGAAGTTCCGGAACGGACCGCGCAAGCGCAAGAAATGGGCAGCATGCTTCACGCGCAGATTGAACAGCACGGCATCACCTGGCTGGACCGGCGGGTTGTAGTAGCCCAAGAACGGGAACATGAGCTCGTTGAAGCGGCCCTTGGTGATCGCCTTGAAACCTTCCTTGCTGAAGATCGGACTGCGGCGATGACTTCCCCGGCGCACTTTGGTGCCGCCCGAGTGCTCTTTGTGATCGTTCAGGTAGATGAAAAGCCGCCACACCGGATACTGTTCATGCTTGTCGATGCGATGGGCGCGTTCCTGCATGCGGAGGAGTTCGCTCGGCTCGATGGTCTTGGAAACCTGTGATCCCTTGGCATCATCATGCAGCCCGCTGGCCTGGGCTTTGACATCCACCATCACCGTGGACCACGCCATGTAATAGATTGGATCCTTGAAGAGCTTTTGCACCACTTTGTGCAACTGCAGGCGCTCGGTAAGTGCCGTGAAGAGCGGGGTCTCGTGCAGGTTGCTGGCGTCTCCGTGCTCACGCGCTAGCTTCAGAAATTCCTCGATCTGGTCAGGCGGGATGACCTGCTTCAAGTGGGCAAAGCCATTAGCCATCGTTTGCTCGCAACTCGCTCCATTCGTGTGTCCGGACGAGTTTTCTCCGCCGTTATGCGCCATATATGGGCGTTTTACTATACGCCTGACCGGGGGGTTACAAGCGCAATCTCGTCCGCAGCCTGTTTTAAGGATTTGCCCGGAGAAGACCGTTCGTTTGGATGACCTTCGTCAGCGCTTCGGCCACCACTTTGTGACCTTCCGTACGCATGTGAGAGCCATCCGAATAAAGGACGGGGTAGTCGCCTCCGGTCAGCACGGACTTCATCGAGAGATGGTAAACATTCTTGCCTTGGAAGCCCTCAGCCAAAGCATCCAAGCCCTGATCTTCCAGCGGCTTCGTGGGGTCTTTCATGTGCTCACAGACGGCTTGCGCCACGAGCAGCACTGGCACTTTTTTGCTTTCAGCAGCTTGGACACTCGTAGCGGTCCATTGCCGGACCTGCTCAAGCCAGCGTTTGCGCGTTTCCGTATTTTGTCCCGCGGCGATCTCCGCATCGGCGTCATTGGGAGCCCCTTGCTGGCGCACCTCAGTGGGCAGCAGATGCCAAAAGGCTTTTTCCGTTTTGGCTTCGTGCAGGCGGCGGATGACCAGACTCTTCATGAGCCAGTTCTTGGGATGCCAGCCGTCAAATTCCTTGCTGCGCTTGTACTCCCGTTCATCCTCATACTCATTGGAAGCGTTCAGATGCAGGATCACGAGGCTGGGCTGATACTCAAGGGCTTTGGTGAGGATGATCTGCTTCCGCTGCGCGCCATATCCCGGCACACACAGATTGAAAGCCTCAGCCTTGATACCTTGGGCTTTGAGGATTTCTTGCAATTGAAAGGCATACGCCTTCTCCAAGCCCGGTCCGCGCGGCACAGAATCTCCCACCACAAAGATACGGAAGGTTCCGGCGGCGGGTTGCTTGCTCATCTCTTGGGGGAAGAAACGCCGTCCACCCGCGCGCACCAGTTTGAGCTTGTCCCCATCTTCGACGAACCCGGCATCCGGGTGATAGCCATAATCAAACCGCCCCGCCATGTTCCGCGCAAAGAACACCCGCACTACCACCTCTGCGCCCACCAACAGGAAGAGCGCGAGCAAGAATGCGGCTGTAAGTTTGCGTTTCATCTCGTCAGAACTGGAAGTAGATGAATTCCTGTTCTCCGGCAGAGGAGGTGGCGATGGCCAGGAACATCACGCCATAAACGATCGCCCGCACCGGCCATGGCCAAAGTCCCATCTCCACTTCATCGCGGGCCTTCATCGTGGCCAGTTGCAGCAAGATGAGCGGGATGGCGTGCAGCGCGAACCAGCCGAACGGCTTCACCCAATCCACGCCCGTGCCATGCCATATAGTCAGGGCCGCGAACCATTGACCTACTTGCTCCATGCTGTTCGCCCGGAAAATCACCCAGCCAATGAGCGTGAACACACTCATCAACAGTATGGCGAACACCTTGCGCGTGCCGCTCTGGGCCAGTTCCAGATTTTCCAATGGGGGGATAGACCGATAGATCACCAACAGCAAGCCGTGATACAAGCCCCAGATCACAAACGTCCACGCCGCCCCATGCCAGAGGCCCGCCAGGGCCATGGTAAGCAGCAGATTTCGAGTGGTGATGAGATTACCCTGCCGATTACCCCCCAGCGGGATATACACGTAATCCCGGAACCACGCTGAAAGCGTGATATGCCAGCGCTGCCAGAAATCCGACGGCCCCGTGGCGAAATAGGGATGATGGAAATTGTGATTCAACTGGATGCCCAGCAACCGCGCCGAGCCGCGCGCGATGTCCGTATACCCCGAGAAATCACCATAGATCTGAAAAGCAAACGCCAGCGCCCCGAGCACCGCCCAGCCCGCATTCAACTGGGTGTCTTTGGCAAAGGCATAGGTAGTCAGCAACGCACAGTTATCGCCCACGAACACCTTCTTGAACAAACCGATGAGGATGAGCCGTAAGCCGCGGTGGAAATTTTCATCCGACCAAATGACGGGTTTTTGAAACTGCGTGAGCAAGTCCTTGGCGCGTTCGATCGGGCCCGCCACCAATTGCGGGAAAAAAGAGAGAAACGCGGCGAAGGTGAGGAAATCCGTCTCCGGAGTGGCCTTCTTCCGATAAATATCCACCGCATACGCGATGCTCTGGAATGTATAAAATGAGATGCCCACGGGCAGGATTATCGAGAGCAAAGTCCAGCCTGGGTTCAGCCCGAAGGTCTGCAAGAGATGCGCTGCCGAATCGATGAAGAAGTTGAAATACTTGAAGAACATGAGCTGCCCCAAGTTCAACCCGATGCTCAGCAGCATGAACGCCTTGGGCCGCTTTATTTCCGCCAGGGACCACAGTCCATTGTAGAGCGCCAGCAAGATGACCGGCAGGCACCCCGCCATGATGAGCATGGAGGGCTTCACGATTTTGCCATCCAGTCCGGTCACCGCGCAGATCCCTAACCATGCCAAGGGTGTGCATGCCAGCGCCAGCACCTTGCCCGTGCTGACGCGGATACCGGCAATCGCCTGTCCGCAGAGGTAATCGATGATCGTGGACGTCGCCAGCAGGGCCAGAAACCGGACATCCCAGACGCCGTAGAAGAAATAGCTGGAGGCGAGCAGCAATAACAACCGTCCTCGGTGTGGCACGCTCCAATAGACCGAGAAGACGGCCACCAGGAACAGCGCGTATTGCCAGGAGATGAAGGACATGGCGGCGGTCGTTCCTCTTATTTGCTGCCTACCGACGTGCCGGCATAGATGCCCTGACGCCGCGCAAGATCACTGAAAACACCGTTCGTGGTCAGCAATTCCTGGAACGTCCCGTCCTCGATGATCCGGCCTTCCTTCAGCACGATGATGCGATTCATGCCGGCCAAAGTGGCGATGCGGTGGGCCACGGAGATGACGGTGCGGTTGACCTCCAGCCGGTCGATCGCCGCCTGCACTTCGCCTTCGGTTTCCGCATCCAAACTCGCGGTGGCCTCATCCAATACGAGAATCGGGGCATTGCGCACGAAGGCGCGGGCGATGCACAGACGCTGCCGTTGTCCGCCAGAGAGGGTCACGCCGCGTTCACCTGCGCGCGTATCATAGCCTTGCGGCAGTTTCTCGATGAACTCATGGGCGAAAGCGGCTTTGGCGGCAGCAATGACTTCCTCCCGGGTGGCCCCTTTGCGGCCGCAGGCGATGTTCTCCGCGATGGATTGATCAAAGATGACGATGTCCTGACTTACCAAGGCCATCTGCCCCCGGAGGTCCAGCGTGGACAATTCACGCAGGTCATGGCCATCCACTTTTATGGCTCCGGAACTGGGATCGTAGAAACGGAAGAGCAGGTTGACCATGGTGCTCTTGCCGGAACCGGTGACGCCGACGATGCCCAGTTTCGTGCCGCAAGGAATCGTAAGGTCGAGGTCATGGATGACGGCCTTGTCTTTGTAGGCGAAACTGACCTTCTCGAAGCGGATCTCTTTCGTGAAGCCGGTCAGTTTCTTTCCGGCAGGCAGTTCTTTGACGTTTGGCACCTCGGCGAAAAGTTCCCGCAAGTGATCAATGCCCACGCCAGCCTGCTGGAAAAGGACATGCACGCCGGCCAGTTTTTTGATGGGGGCGAACATCAGGATCACACCCGTGAGAAAAGCCGCCAGATCGTGCAATTGGGTGCCGCTGGTGAAGATGAACACGACGAGCAGGCCGAGTCCCAGCATGGAGATCGTTTCCACCAGCGGATTCACCAACTCCCGTGCCTGCACGCTTTTCATGTCATGATGGACGATCTGACGGCAATAATCGCCAAAGCGTTTCAGGGAGTCGGCTTCCAGACCGAAGGCTTTCACCACGCGGATGCTCGTGATGGCCTCCACCAGCAGACTGGATTGCGAAGCGCTCACGGAGATGCTGGCCTTGGTGGACCGCCGGATCTTCTTGCCGAGAATGATCAGCGGAACGACGCAGATCGGCAGGAAGAACACGGCCACCAACGTCAATTTCCAGTCCAACAACAGCAGCGCGGCCAGCGCGGCCAGGATGGTGAATGGTTCCTTGACGATGTCCGAGACGCCGTTGGTCATCGCCTTGTTCAGCCAGCCGGTATCGTTATTGATGCGGGTGAGCAGGTCACCCATGGTGGTGCGGTTGAAGTAATCGAGCGAAAGCTGGTAGAGCTTGGCCAGCACGTCATAACGAAGGTCGCTCATCATTCGTGCGCTCACCCAACTGACGCAATAGCTGCTGAGAAAGCCGATGAAACTGCGGATGGCCACGAGCAGCGGGAGCAGCAGGAAGCCGCCCAGCAACTGCCGCCAGTCCGCGGTCCGGCCCACTTGCGGCAGCCAAGGGTCCACAGCCGCCTCCGCCTTGACCTGCAACCCTGCGGCGATCTCGGCCAGATGGCCTTTTACCGCGAGACTCTCTTTTTTCTTATTTTCGAAAGTCAGGTTGGTCGTCGTGTTTGGTGGAATGACGCCCTGGATGGGGCCAGGGCCATTGGTGCCTTCCATTCTGGCCGACCACTGGACCGGTGCATCGCCCTCGTTCCTCAATGCCACCGTCGATTTTTGCTCCTGGGGGGTAAGTCGCTTGAACAGTGTTTGGGTGGCCCAGATAAAACTGGCATTCGACAGGCCGAACAGAACTCCCAGCAGGATGCCTGCGGCAAACCGGACCCAATACCTCTTCAGGTAGGGCTGGCCAAAGCGCAGGATCGACAGGATGTTCCGAAACATTACGGGGTTACTTTCGGTTGCGGGCCTTCCCTCCGTCAAGGCTGCGTTACGCCCTTGTAGCGCAGGTTGGCAACCTGCTGTGTCGCAGATCGGTGATCTGCGAGCCCTGAAATAGCCAAGTGCTTACCGGCTGCCAGTCGGCGACACAGCAGACCAGCGGTCTGCGTTACAAAGAAAAAGGCGACCGGGTGTCCGGTCGCCTCCTTGCGAAAGTTCAATCCGCCTTACAGCGCGGCATAGACATGATGCACGTCATCATGGTCATCCAGCGTGTTCAGGAAATCGATGACCTGTTTGCGGTGGGCATCACTGAGTTCCGTGCTGTTCTTGGCCTCGAAGCTCAGTTCGCTCCTGGTTATCTTCCAACCCGCTTTGGAGAGCCATTTGGAGACGGATGCCAGGTCTTTGATCTCAGTGGTGAAGCGGAAACCAATGTGGCCTTCTTCGGCTTCGCCCGCTTCCAGGGGTTCGACGTTCTGGGCACCGGCCTCGATGGCATCACCCTCGGCGTCCTTGGATTTGTCCGTATGGGTGGCTTCCACGATGCCCACGTGTTCAAAGAAGAAAGCGACACTGCCGGGGGCGCCTAGCGAACCAGCACGGAAGATGTGGCGGATGTCCGGCGCGGTGCGGTTGCGGTTATCGGTGAGGCACTCGACGATCACCGGCACCTTGTGGGGGGCGAAACCTTCATACAGCACGGTCTCAAACTCCACCTTTTCATCCGTCTGGCCGGAACCCTTCTTGATGGCGCGCTCGATCGTGTCTTTGGTGACGGAGTTCTTCTTGGCCTTTTCAATGGCAACGAACAACCGGGCGTTAGTTTCCGGGTCCGCCCCGCCGAGCTTGGCGGCGACGATCAATTCCCGGACGAGTTTGCCAACGACTTGGCCCTTCTTCTGCGCGGCGGCCTCGCGGCCAGCCTGTTTCCATTGAGCACCCATGGTAATGACTAAATAACTAAGGTTGAGGTCAAGGAATACCGCTCCCAAGGGATACAGACAAGTATTTAGAGGCGATTCTGCCAAAGCGGTGAGAGTGTGAGCAAAGCGGGGCAGGATGGTCTAAATTGGTAGAATGGTTGATTGGGTGTAAGGGAAGAGCGTTTCATGAACAGCCGTATCGTGAATGAATCGAGGTTGGCCGGTTGTCTGCTGGGGCAGGCGGTGGGGGATGCCGTAGGGTTGCCTTGTGAACGGCTTTCGCGGGCGCGGCAAAAGCGGCTGTTTCCGGACTTGAGCCCCATGCACTTCTTCTTTGGCCGGGGCATGTGTTCGGATGATACGGAGCATATGTGCCTGACCGCGCAGGCGCTGATCGTTTCCGGAGGCGATGAAGTCAAGTTCACCAAAGCGCTAGCCAGACGGCTGCGTTGGTGGCTTATCGGGCTGCCCGCCGGAACCGGCATGGCCACCTTGAAGGCCTGTGTTCGTTTGTGGCTGGGGATTTCACTGGAACGGAGCGGCGTTTTCTCTGCGGGGAATGGTCCGGCCATGCGGGCGCCAATCTTGGGCGCGGCCTTGGCGGATGATCTGGTGCTGATGCAGAAGCTTATGCATCGTTCCACCTTGCTCACGCACACCGATTCCAAGGCGCAGCACGGGGCGGTTTTGGCCGGATTCGCGGCGGCGTGGGCGGTGAGGGGAGATTTCAATGAGGGTTGGTCTGCGCGGTTTCTGGAATTTTATCGCGCACAGCGGGTTGAAGCGGATGCTGAACTGGATGCTTTGCTGGAGAAGGTGATCGCCAGCGTGGCCAGCGGTGAAACGGTTAATCAGTTCATGGCTTCGCTGGGCATTAGTTACGGGGTCACGGGGTACATGTATCACACCATACCGGCGGTAATTCATGTCTGGTTCCGTCATCAGTTGGATTATCATAGGGCAATCGAAGAAATAGTCCGTGCAGGTGGAGATGCGGATACGACCGGGGCGATTCTCGGCGGGATCATCGGCGCAGCGGTGGGGAAAGAAGGCATTCCTGCCGAGTGGCGAACTGGTATCTGGGAATGGCCTCGTTCACTGGCCTGGATGGAGCAACTGGCGCGTCGGTTGGCGGAATCGCGGCAAACGAAACAGACAAGCTCACCGGTCGCTTACTTCTGGCCGGGATTGATTCTGCGGAACGTTTTCTTTGCGCTGGTGGTGATTTTGCACGGCTTTCGTCGGATGTTTCCGCCGTATTAAACGGAGCGTTCCTTCGTCATTGAATCCTGCTTCTGTCATAGGCACCTTAGATACAGATGAACCATCTGGCCCGTGCCCGTGAAGTCTTCGATATCGAAATGGCCGCCCTCAAGGCGGTTCGCGCCCAATTGGACGAATCGTTCGAGCGCGCGGTGGGGTTGATCGTGGAATGCCTCACTCAGCGCCGGAAGATCATCGTCGTAGGTATCGGCAAATCCGGTAACATCGGGCGGAAGATCGCCGCCACCCTCACCAGCACGGGTTCTACCAGTGTCTTGCTGGATAGCGTGGATGCTTTGCACGGGGATTTGGGCGTTGTCGCCGATGGCGATGTCGTTCTTATGATCAGTTATTCGGGGGAGACGGAGGAGTTGCTTAATCTCATCCCCGCTTTGAAACGTTTTTCTGTGCGCCTCATCTCTCTGACCGGGGCGGCGAAGTCCACACTCGCGAAGCATAGTGATGTGGTGCTGAACGTGAAGGTGCCGAAGGAAGCCTGCCCTTTTAATCTCGCTCCGACTGCCAGCACGACGGCCACGTTGGTGATGGGGGATGCACTGGCGATGGCGGTCTTGGATGCGCGCGGTTTCAAGCAACATGACTTTGCGCAGCGCCATCCTTCGGGAGCCATCGGGCGGGCGTTGCTCTTCAAGGTGAAGGACATCATGCGCTCCGGTGCGCGGAACGCGATGGCGGCGCAAACGCTGACGGTGAAGGAAGCCCTGCTGGTGATGACGCGGGCGAAGGCGGGCAGCGTCAGCGTGGTGGACAAAAAGGGCAAGCTGGCGGGGGTGTTCACGGATGGCGATTTGCGCCGGCACATGGGCACGGATGACAATGTGCTCTCGCGCACACTCTCCGAGGTGATGACGAAGAACCCCATCTGTGTGAGTGAAGATGCGCTGGCCGTGGAAGCGCTGAAAGTTTTCAACGAGCGGAACATCGACGATCTCATCGTGGTCAACACCAAGAAGGAGCCGGTCGGCTTAGTGGACCTGCAGGATTTGCCGAAGTTGAAGCTGATGTAGGATTGGTCGCAAGAAACGCAAAAAGCAGGCAAAGAATTTCAGACGGGATGGTCAGAGCCTCCTCACGTCGGCTGCCACGGTTTTCCCGCGCTTGTCAGCGTTCAGGTTTCCTTTCACACTCCACCCAGACACCATGAAAACTTTGAAACGATTGACTTTAGCTTTGGGCTTGGCGGCGTTGTCGCTGACGAACGCGGTGGCACAGCCGACAGCTTTGGAGGTAAAGACGGAATTGGATATGACTCTTTTTCAACGTAAAGTTCATTTCGAGGAGAAAGTCACCAAGACGTTGACCTTGGATTACCTGCTGTATCTGCCCAAGGATTATACGACCGAGAAGACGAAGACCTACCCCACCATCCTATTCCTGCACGGCGCGGGTGAGCGGGGGACCAATGTGAACAAGGTGGCGGTGCATGGACCGCCCAAGCTGGTGAAAGCGGGGAAGGATTTCCCTTTCATCATCATCTCGCCCCAGTGTCCCAATGGGCAGGTGTGGTCGGCGGAGACCTTGAACGCGCTGCTGGATGATGTGGAGAAGACGTTTCGCGTGGACAAGACGCGTCTTTACCTCACGGGGTTGAGCATGGGTGGCTACGGCACGTGGTCGCTGGGACTGGGTTTCCCGGAACGTTTCGCGGCGATGGCGCCGATCTGCGGCGGCGGTGAGAGCATCACGTATCTGTTGGGCAAAGGCGACAAGGTGCGCGGACCGCTGCTCAAGACCATGCCCATCTGGGCCTTTCACGGAGCGAAAGACCCGGTGGTGCCGCTGGCCGAATCCGAGCGCATGGTGGAAATGCTGAAGAAGGGCGGGAACCAGAACGTGAAGCTGACGGTGTATCCCGAAGCCCAGCATGATTCGTGGACGACGACGTATGATAATCCGGAGTTGTTTGAGTGGTTCCTCCAGTTTAAGCGGGAGAGATAACTCCCGGTGGTGCGCGGCTTTGAACGCCATGATGGTGTCGCACAATGAGGAGTCATTATAAATGGATGCTTGGGGTTGTCGGCTGTCTGGTCTTGACGGTCTGCTTTTTATTGTTGATGCAGCCTCCCTCGGACCCGATACGAAAAGCGGTCGATGCGGAGATAAGATTCTCAAGCCTAAGCTATTCGAATTCTGTTTTGGCTGAGAAAAACATCTTGGCATTGGGGCCGGTCGCGATTCCGTATCTGGCTGAGGCATCCCAGAGGACAAACAGTGACTTTCAAGAGTGGTGGGCTCTAAAGCATGGGCAGTCCAAATTGCTAAGTCGTATTTCCGCCAAGCCCTTGTCTTCGCAAGAAATCAGAGCGGGTGCCAGTTACCTGTTGCATAAAACTCTTAGGGATAAATCCATGGCGCCGGCAATACCGGCAATGCTCGTTCATTCGAACGAAACCATACGAGGACGAGGCTGTTCGGCTCTCGTCAGTGGCATGGATATATTAGGTCAGAATAAGCATATTCTTGTTATGGACCTCTTGCCGGCGTTGGACAGTCCCGATCCGTTAGTCAGGGCTGTTACCCTCTATGTGATCGGAGAAATGGGAGGTCGTATGCAGATTCCGACGACCACGGTGGTCAAATTTTGCGGTGACCCCGATGAGTCGGTTCGGTTCGAAGCGGCCCGAGCATTGCGTGAAACGGGAGTGTCGATTGACGAAGGTTTGACTAACTTGAAAAACCTGACGCTTTCAAAGTCGGTCGATATCAAGATTCAAGCGGCTTGTGAATTGTTTAAGCTCCGGCGAAGAGATGACCTGTCGCTAATGCCGGTATTTCTTGAGGGCGCACTAAACCCGAATTCTGAATGGCAGAGTATAGCGCTTTCCCGCCTAACTGAGTATGGAACCAACGCCGCATTTGCGTTGCCGCAAATCACACCTTTGCTGAACAGCCCAGACGAATGGACGCGTAAAATTGCGACGAACGCGGTCAAAGTCTTGTCGGGACAGGGTTATTTGGACGGAGGAGTTGAAAGAATTTTTCGCTTTCATAGCAAGGATCCCAGGTTTTCGAATTGGTAGATCTATCGGATATTCGAACATTGTGGTCTGTGCTCCAGCGGAGCCAAGTTTATTTGCGCGACAAACTTTGCGTTCTTGGAAACACTCCACTCATGAAATTCCCAGTCTTTGCTTTGGTCTTCGTCTGTCTGCTTGGTGCGTTCACGCCTAAAACGCACTCGGCGGATTTGCCGGTTCCTGATAACGTCATCTTCGAGCGCGATATCGAGTATACGAAGCCGAATGGGATGCCGGTGATGTTGAATCTGGCACGGCCCAAGAATGTTACCAGTGCGCGGCCGGCGATCATCTGCATCCATGGTGGTGGCTTCCGCGCGGGCAGCCGCGAAGGTTATAACAAGCTTATCCTGAAGCTGGCAGAGAAGGGCTATGTGGCGGCGACGATCAGTTATCGTCTGGCACCGACGAATCAGTTTCCTGCTGCGGTGCATGACACGAAAGCTGCGGTGCGTTGGATGCGCGCGAATGCGGCCAAATATCAGATCGATCCGGCACGCATCGGGGTGACGGGATCTTCGGCGGGTGGGCATTTGGTGCAGTTTCTCGGCGTGACGGCGGGTGTGCCGGAGTTTGAAGGCGACGCCAATCCCGGTTTCTCCAGCGCGGTGACGTGTGTGGTGAATGTTTATGGACCCAGTGATTTCACGCAATCTTACGGCAAGAGTGTGGATGCGCATGAGGTGCTGCCGTTGTGGTTCGGCGGCAATCTGGAGCAGGAACGGTTCAAGCATATCCTCGGCAGCCCGCTGAACTGGGTGAACCCGCGCTCCGCACCCACACTTATCATTCATGGCACGGAGGACAAATACGTGGGCTATGAACAGGCGATCTGGATGCGTGACCGGCTCAAGGCGTGCGGGGTGCCGGTGGAGTTGCTGACGTTGGAAGGAGCGGGGCATGGTTTCAAAGGGGCGGATGCCGAGAAAGCGGATGCGGCGATGCTGGAATACTTCGCGAAATATCTGAAACCGTGAGTTGAAATCCCTCTTTTGAAAAGCAAACGGGGCTGGCAAGTGCCAGCCCCGTTTCGTTTCAAGCTTTGATGTGGAATGCCTATGGCACGCGCTTCAGCTCATACTTGCGGGCCACGGGTTGATTGGCGGCGTAGATTTTGTCTTCGAATTCCTTGGCGATGGCTTGTTGCTTCGCCACGTTGGTTTTGAATTCTTCTGTCCACTTCGCGAAGGCTTCCTTCTTCGCCTCGAGCTGCGGGTCCTTGGCCTGTTCGGCTTTGGCGATTTCGTTGCGCTTGCCTTTCATCGCACCCCAGAGATTGCGCAACGGCCGCACCCCCTTGTCATTGCGTTCTTTGTTCAGCATGGCCACTTGCAGGGCCTGCTGATACTGCGGAGTCTTGTCGTTCGCCTCGAGTTCCACACCGAAGGCCAACTGGCTGTCTGCCAAGGTGGCAACGCTCTGGCCATCGATCTTTAGCTCATACTTGCCCGGCTTGAGATTGCGCACCGTGATCTTCTCGTTGCTGTAGCGATGACCGGCAGCGGTGAGTTTGTAGCCTTCAGCCGCATCGGCGGGCAATACCCAGGGCAACGAATTCGCTGTGAAAGTGAAGCTGACGCTGTTCTCGCTGGCTTGGAAGTCGGCGAGCTTGCCGTTGACGGCGGCGGGGGCGAGCTTGCCGTCCTTGTCCTGGATGGTGATGGAGGACACCGGTCCGCGAGGGCAGATATCATTGATCACGGCGGCGGCCATGACCACTTGGCCGGGCGCACCGGGGTGCACGGCATCGGCGATCATCGTGAAGTTCGCGTCCTTCTTCCGCTGTTCCAGAGTGATGTTGTTCAATGGCGAATACATGTCCACGAAACCGAGGCCACGCACCTGCGCCTGTTCGCGGAGCCAGGCGCCGTAAAGGGCGAGCACGCCGTTGTAATAGGTATCGCGCGGCTCCTGCACTTTGCTGCGGAGACGCGCGGCACGGGCATCATGCATGGTGGGCGTCATCGGGATGGCCGTGGCGCCGAGGGCAGAAATCTTTTCCAGCACCGTGGTCATACCCTTCTGGTAGTTGTCGAAGGTGGTCTTGTCGAAGTCACGGTAAGCGCCGTCATTCATGCCGAGCAAAATGGTGACATACTTGGGTTTGAACGCGGCCACGTCGTCTTCGAAACGGATGATGGCGTCATTAGCCCGGTCACCACCCACGCCGGAGTTGTGGAATTTGATGCGCATCTGGGGGAAGCGGGTGTAGAAATAATCCTCCACATACTGCGTGTAGAGACACTGATGCGTGATGCTGTCACCGAGGAAAACGACGGTATCCCCGTCTTTCAGGTCCAGCTTCTCGACTATCTTGCTGAAGGTCGGAGCGGCAGGCGCGGCGGCAGGAGTCTGGTTTTGAGCGAAGGCGGGCCAGGCCATGGCCATGGCGGTCGCCAGGAGAAGCGTAGTGCGTTTCATATAAGGTTGAGCGGTCAGGAAACAACAGACGCTGCTGCCCGGCAAGAAAGTTACGCCCATATTCTGCCTCGTCAGGGAGGCAAAGTGAGGCTAACTTCCCGGCGTGAAAGCGTTGATAGGGCGGGTGGAACACGCTCTGCGGGAAGCCCGGCAGTGGTTGCGGGCCAACTGGCTGCGTGCCCTGCGGGTGCGCCAGCGCGTGCGCGTCAGCGAGGAAACCTTCCATCTTATCCTTGCTGGTTGTGTCGGGGTTTTGGGTGGTCTGGTCAACCTGGTCTTCTATCTCTGCATCGAATTTCTTCTCAAGCAGGTGAGACGTTTCACGCTGGGTCATGGAGATGACTTGTTGCAGGTGGTGGAGTCTTGGGATCCTTGGGTGAGGTTTTTGATCCCCGCAGCGGGAGCGCTGGCGGCGGGGTTGGTGCTGCATTGGGGACTGCAACTTTTGGGCAAGGCGGCAAATTCCACGAACTTGTTGGAGGCCGTGGGTGCGGGTGATGGCCGTTTGCGGCTGCGGCCCACGATCATCAAATCTATTTCATCGCTCATCAGCATCGGTACGGGTGCATCTATCGGGCGCGAGGGTGCCATCACGCAACTTACTGCGGCATTGGCTTCGCGCTTTGGGCAGTCGGCGCTGTGGGAGCCTTACCGGTTAAGATTGCTGGTGGGTTGCGGTGCGGCGGCGGGTTTGTCTTCGGCCTACAATGCGCCGATCGCGGGCGCGGTGTTTGCGGCGCTCATCGTGGTGGGTTCGTTCTCCATGCACCTGTTCGGGCCGTTGATCTTTGCTTCGGTGGTGGCGACGATGGTTTCACGCACCTTCTTCGGCATCGAGCCGTGGTATGAGGTGCCGCGTTTTGATTTCACGGAGCTTTCCCAGTTGCCATGGTTTCTGGTGCTCAGCGTGATCGCTGGTTTTTTGGGCGCGGGGTTTCTGAAAGTTATCGCGATGAGCCGACAACGGTTTCAACAACTCAAATGGCCGGTGCATGCGAAGCTGGCGTTTGGCGGGGTGCTGATGGGATTCATCGCGGCGGGCTACCCGCTCATCTGGGGTAATGGCTACGCGGCGGCCAACCGGATCTTGCAAGGAGACATGGTGTGGGAAGCGGTGTTCTTGTTGTTGATCGCAAAGCTGATCGCCACGGCCATTGCGGTCGGTGCCGGAACGATCGGTGGGTTGATGACGCCGACGCTGTTGTTGGGCGCGGCTTTGGGCAGCCTGTTCGGGATGACGTTGCACGCGCTCGGGGTTGGTCTGGGACTGCCCACCGGCGCCTTCGCCTTGGTCGGCATGGCGAGCGTGCTGGCGGCCACGTTGCATTCGCCGTTGCTGGCGATGATCCTGGTCTTTGAGATCTCGCTAAATTATTCGCTGATGCCGCCTTTGATGTTGGGTTGCGCGCTGGCTTCCGTGGTGGCCAAGAAGCTGCATCCGGACTCGGTGTATGCCGAATCGATGCGCTTGCGTGAGCTGGAGATGGCGCGGGAGAGTTCGCATGCGGGCATGGCTACGGACCTGACCGTGGGCGACCTCATGCATGCGCCGGTGCCGCCGATCCGTGAAAACACGCCGATGCCATTGATCGCCGAACGTTTTTTGACGAGCGCTTACAATTTTTTACCAGTGGTGAATCAAGAAGGATGTCTGGTCGGGGTGGTCGCCCTGCAAGATTTGAAGGAGTATCTCGGTGGCGGGCCGGAGTTGAATCTGATCATCGCTTATGATGTGATGCGGCCTTCGCCACGGTGCCTGACGCCCAATCAAAAGCTGCCGGAAGCGCTGCCCGTCCTGCTGGCGAGCGAGCAACGGAACATTCCGGTGGTGAATAATATGAGCGAGAAGAGGCTCATCGGAGCCGTGCAACGTGCGGAGGCGCTGGGTCGTCTGTCTGAAGCGATCTCACCAGGCAGCAGCAGCGGCTTGGCGTGAGCGGGTTGCACCCGCTGTGCCAATAAAGTTTCATTGCTGGCGAAGGAGCTTTTTATCAGCATGGAGGAGCGGAACGACATAACTCATGGGCAAGACTTTGCATGAAGCGGCGCGCGAAGGGGACATCACCCAAGTGCGCGCCTTGCTGGAAAAGAAGTGGTGGCGGCCGGCTCCGGACGTGAATGGCACGGACAAGTGGGGTTGCACGCCGCTGCATTACGCGGTGGAAAGCGGTTCGCGTGAGGTTTTTGAACTGCTGCTGTCTAATGGGGCAGACATCCAAGCGATCAACCGTTTTGCTGATATGCCGATCCACAATGCCGCCCGCGAAGGACGCACGGAGATGGTGGGCCTCCTGCTGGACAGAGGGGCCGACATCAATGCCCGTGGCACCGAAGGAGCGACCCCCTTGCGCCAGGCCGCGCGGGAGGGGCACGCCGACCTGGTGAAACTGCTGCTGAGTCGCGGGGCGGACAAGTCCTTGGCTGACAAGGAGGGCAAGACGCCCAAGGAGCATGCCCAGAACATGGGGCACAAGACAGTGACGGAGCTATTCTGAAATGTCGTACTTTAGGAGGCCTTCCGCCAGCGAAGCAAAATGCTGGCTATTGCTCGCAGGCGTGCTGTGCCTGGTCTGGCTGACGTTTTCACCGGCGGTGAATTTTGAGCTGCTGGCATGGGATGATGACATCAACCTGCAGGCGAATCCGCATCTCACGGGACTGTCGCTGGCGAGCCTCAAGTGGATGTTCACGGATCTGACGTATCAATGGCGTTATCAGCCGCTGGCCTGGCTGACGTGGTTCACCATCTTTGAGATGCAGGGGCTGGATCCCTTTGGCTATCACCTCATCAACCTGCTATTTCATCTGGGGAACACGTTGCTGGTGTTTATGATCGCGCGACGTTTGCTGGCCTTGATGCAGGGCGGGCAGATCGGCGCGGTGCTGGCCGCCGCGATCTGGAGCCTGCATCCGATGCGGGTGGAGACCGTGGTCTGGGCGGTGGAACTGTTGTATCAGCAGGCGCTCTTCTTCATGCTGGTAAGCCTGCTGGCGTATCTCAAGGCATATCAAGCGGGCGAGGTCAATCGGCCATGGCTGATGATATCGGTGGCGACCTTCGCCGGTTCTCTATTCACTTTTCCGCTGGCACTGGGTTTCGTGGCGGTGCTGCTCGTGGTTGATATTTATTTATTGAAGCGGTTGCCGGGTTCTCTTTCGCAGAGCCTGAAAGACCAGCGTTACTGGATTGAGAAAGCGCCGTTCATCTTGCTGACGTTGGTGGCTGCGGGAATGAACTTTGCGTGCCGTGCCAATGCCACCAAGCTGTTTGGTGCCCCGGCGAGTTTGGAAGCGTTTGGGATTTTCCCCCGCATGATGCAGGCGTTTTATATCTGGGGATATTATCTCTGGAAACCGCTCTGGCCGGTGGGATTGACGCCAATACCGACCCCGTTGATCGAGTTCAATCCAGTGGGTGCCGTTTTTGTGATCAGTGCGGTCGGCATCGTTGCGGGCACTTGGTTGCTTTATCAAAGGCGGGCGTTGCATCCGGCGTTGTGGACGGTCTGGCTGGCGCATTTGGCGATGTTGGTGCCGGTGCTGGGGCTTACCGAACATCCGCATTTTCCCAATGACCGTTATAGCCTGGCCATAGGCGTGGGTTGGTCGATCTTGCTGGCGGGGGCTTGGACCCAGTGGCGGGAAAAGATGCAGTGGCAGGTGATCCCAGTGTCCGTAGCGTTGGCGCTGGTGACTGCGCTGGCGGTTGCGAGCGCAGTGCAAATGCCCTTCTGGGCCAATAATCACAGTTTTTTCCCGCATGTGATCGCGCAACTGAAGGATCATCCTTTCCGGTTTGGCCCGCTGACGCGGATGGCCCACCTGCATCGGCAGGAATTCTTGCGAGCGGAAGCGGATGAGTATCTGGTGCAAGCATTGGAGATCCAGCCCAAGGCGGTCGCCTTGCGCACGAGCTTGGCGGACAGCCAGGTGTCCTTGGGCAAGCGGGAAGAAGCGCGCCGAAATTACCTTCGCATCACTGAAGATGCGCCCCAAGCCCCCGCCATCCATGCACGTCTGGCGAAGCTGTATCTTGACGAGGGAAATTATCAAGCGGCTGCGGAGGCGCTGGGCCGGGAAATGCAACTGGCTCCGGGCAACCGGGTGCTGGAGTTGCAATATGGCCTGGCCCTCGCCCGGTCAGGAGCGGTCAACGCGGCGGAGCGGCACTTTGCACAGATGGGGGAGCAGGGGAAACTGCAGGGGGAGGATGTCTTCAAATGCCAACTGGCTTTGGCGGACGGTTTTGCGCTGAAGGACGATCTGCTCACGGCGGCGGAGATAGCGGGAGAAGTGAAGAAGCGTGCGGAGGCGGCGCGGGCCATCAGATCGGCGCAGGAAGCCGACCTACGGTTGAAACGATGGGTGCCGATCCTTTTGAAGAACGATTCCAAGAAGTGAAAGCGAAGCCCGGTTCACCAGTGAGGCGGGACACATGATTGACGGGAGTGGAAATCCTGCTAGAGCAAGGGCCGAGATATCCATGGAAAGCACGTCGCAACCGGCAGGAAAAACAGACGGGAGTTGGTTGAGGCGGGCTTTGCCCGGAATAGGAGTGGCGCTATTGCTGGCTTTGGTCTGGGCGGTGTATTCACCGGCGATCCACTTCGACCTGTTGTCGTGGGACGATGACATCAATCTGCAGAACAATCCGCATCTTACGGGGATTTCCAGCGAGAGTGTGAAGTGGATGTTCACGGACCTGACGTATCAGCAGCGTTATCAGCCGCTCGCGTGGCTGACGTGGTTTTCCATCTATGAAATTCAGGGGCTGGATCCATTTGGCTACCACCTGATCGTGGTGTTGCTGCACGTGTTCAGCACGCTGCTGGTGTTTCTCATTGCGGTAAGATTATTCAAGGGACGCTGGCCGTGGGCATTGCTGGCGGCGGCGTTATGGAGCCTGCATCCCATGCGGGTGGAGACGACGGTGTGGGCGGTGGAATTGCTGTATGTCCAAGCGCTGTTCTTTTTTCTGCTCAGTTATCTGAGTTATCTCAAGGCGAATGATGCGGGATCAAGTGCCGCCGGCGCGAACCGCTGGCGCTGGGCAAGTGTGCTCGCATTCGCTTTTTCCCTGTTCACCTTTCCGCTGGCATTTGGGTTTGTCGCGGTCTTGGTGGCCACGGATATCTATCTGCTGCGGCGGTTGCCGGAAATTCCGCGCGAGTGGAAGAGTGAATCCGCCAAGCGGGTGTGGATCGAAAAAGCCCCGTATGTGGTGCTCACCTTGCTGGCGGTCTGGCTGAATGTGATGAGCCGCATGAGTGCCACGGCGGTTTTCATGGCGCCGGTGCCATTGGAATCCTTTGGTATCGGACCGCGCGTGATGCAGGCATTTTACACCTGGGCTTATTATTTGTGGCGACCGTTATGGCCGGTGGACCTGAAGACGGTGCCGACGGCATTGATCGAGTTTGAACCGTTCAGTGGAGTGTTTTTGCTGAGCGCCGTGGTGGTCATCGGGGGGACGTGGCTGACGTTCCGCCAGCGGCAGCGATGGCCAGCCTTGTGGATGGTGTGGCTCACGCACTTGTGCCTCTTGGTGCCGATGCTGGGGCTCTCGGAACATCCGCACATGACCAGCGATCGCTACAGCCTGATGGTCAGCATCGGCTGGGCACTGGTGGTGGCGGCGGTTTGGGGAGCGTGGCGGGAAAAGACCAAGTTACGAGGAGTGCCTGAGGTGGTGGCTTTGGTATTGGTGACGGTTCTTACAGTGATGAGCGTGCGGCAGGTCCCGTTCTGGGCGAACAATTTCAGTTTTTTCAACGGCATGCTGGAGCAATTGGGGGAACATCCTTTCCGGTTCAATCCTCTGTGGCGACTGGGAATGGCGCATCATGAAGTGGGGCAATGGGACGAAGGGGATGTTTATCTGACCAAGGCGATGGACCTGCGGCCGGGAGACGTTACGCGAAGGCTTTGGCTGGCAGACCGGCAAGTGGACCGAGGGCGGACAACGGCGGCGTGGGAGAACTATCAAAAGATATTAAAAGTGAACCCGAAAATGCCGGGGATCCATTTTCGCCTCGGCCATTTGTTGATGGAGACGGGGCGCTTTGAGGAGGCGGCCAAGGAGTTCACGGCTGAGCTGGAGGTTTCGCCGCCAAGCATGGAGGTGCATATCCCGCTTTTCATGGCGACGGCCAGGTCCGGGCAGATGACCAAGGCAGCGGAGCAATACCGGTTCATCATCACCCACTACCAAGTGCCGGAGCCGGAGCAGGTGCGTTGCCTGCTGGCGATCGCCGAAGGGCATGCGGCACGGGGGAGTTTTGACAAGGCCATCGCCATAGCCGGGCCTCTGCCAGCGCGCGCCCTCCAGTTGAGGCTGAAAGAACTGGCCAACGAAATCGCAACCAAGGTGAAAGCTTGGGAAGCAGCGCGAGGGCAAGCTCAGCCGAAGTGAGAGAGTTCGCGGAGGTAGCTTTCGGGAAACACGAACTCTTTCGCCGTGCGGATGATGTGTTCCGTGTAGTCTGGTACAGGTTTCCCGAGTTTTTCCGAACGGGCAAAGTAGATGATGGTACGGAGCGGCTGATGATCGTTCAGCTTTTGCACCATGATCTCCGTGCGCCAATAGATGTCTTCGGCCAAACCTTCGTAATCATCCAAAGCAGCCAGGTGAGCGGGGGTGAGTTCCCAGAGCACGCCGTAGACGGTATGTGCGGGTGAGGGGATGATGGTGGCGTAGCCGGCGGAGTTGATGATCCAGCGATAGTGGGCTAGCATGGCCGTGCCTTGCACCCGGGCGCCGGGACAGCGGATGCGCATCTGCTGCGGGTCCATATTGGAACCGTAAGCAAAGTAGGGCAGCAAGGCGCTCATCGGCGGGATTATAAGCCAATTGGATTTTGAAGCCAATTTTGTAACCGGAATTCCTTGCTCTTAGACGGCGGATTCCCATGCTCTTAAAACTTATGGAATGGCTCTCACAACCGGAAGTCTGGATCAGTCTGCTGACGTTGACGATGCTCGAGATCGTGCTGGGCGTTGATAACATCATCTTCATTTCCATTCTCAGCGGCAAACTGCCGGTGGAACAGCAGAAGAAAGCGCGCCAGGTGGGCTTGGGCGCGGCCTTGATCACGAGGGTGCTGCTTTTGTGCAGTCTGGCATGGGTGATGAAGGCGGATGTGCCGTTCTGGTCCACCACCATCATGGGGGAGAAGTTTGAGTTGTCATGGAAAGCGGTGATTCTGCTCGTGGGCGGCATGTTCCTCATCGGCAAGAGCACGTATGAGATCCATGAGAAGCTGGAAGGGGAAGATGGCGGGCACAATCCCAAGGGCAAGGCATCCTTCAACAGCGTCATTTTCCAGATCATGATGCTGGACATCGTGTTCTCCTTGGATTCCGTCATCACAGCGGTGGGCATGGTGAAACAGATCGGCGTGATGATCGCGGCGGTGATCATCGCGATGATTGTGATGCTGATGTTTGTGAACCAGATCAGTGATTTCGTGGAGAAGCATCCGGCCATCAAGATGCTGGCGCTCAGCTTCCTCATTCTCATCGGCGTGATGCTGGTGGCAGAAGGATTCGGCCAACATTTCCCGAAGGGCTACATCTACTTCGCCATGGCGTTCTCCGTGGTGGTGGAGTTGCTGAACATGAAGATGCAGAAGAAGAGCAAGAAGGTGGAACTGCACCAACCCTACAAATAGCCGGGCCGGTTGCACCGACGGGCCATTATGAAGAAGGGTTTGGTGAGGCGGCGGGTGGTTTAATTGTTTCGTAAGTGCTTAATTATTAGGTGGTTGTATTATTTTATTTAACCGAACGGGTAGTGCTTGACTTTGGTTGTTATCAAAGTGATATCATATAGATATTAAATGAACCAAGGAAGTCTATGAATGCATCCAATGTGTTGAACAAAAGTCAGGAGAAAACCCTGTCTGCGCCGAGCGGATGGGTGATGTTGGGCGTGGTCATCGCGATGTTCATCGGGAGCATCGCTTTGCTAGTCTTCAGCGTCAAAACCATGGCCGGCAAGCAAGTCGCCGATGGGCTCTGGTTACTGCTGATCAGTGTGCTGGGATTGGTGGCTTCCTCCCTGTCGTGCAACGGCTTCTTCACGCTGCAGCCCAATGAGGGGCGGGTGCTGGTCTTGTTTGGTGATTACCGGGGCACGGTGCGCAATAGCGGGTTCCACTGGGTGAATCCTTTTTACACGAAGTCGAGGGTTTCGCTGCGGTCGCGCAATTTCAACAGCGACAAGCTGAAGGTGAATGACAAACGGGGCAACCCCATCGAGATCGGTGCGGTGGTGGTGTGGCGGGTGAATGACTCGGCGCAGGCGAGCTTCGATGTGCAGGATTTCGAGAGCTACGTGAGCGTGCAGAGCGAATCCGCGGTGCGCCACATCGCGAGCCGTTACGCTTATGACCATGCCGATGACGAGGAAGAGGTGACGTTGCAAAGCAGCAATGATGAGGTTCTCCTGGCGATGAAGGTGGAACTGCAAGAACGGCTGAGCAAGGCCGGGGTGGAAGTGGAGGAGGCGCGGATCACGCATCTGGCGTACGCGCCGGAGATCGCGCAAGCGATGTTGCGCCGCCAGCAAGCGGAGGCAGTCATCGCGGCCCGCAGGAAGATCGTCCATGGTGCGGTGAGCATGGTGGAGATGGCGCTTTTGGAGTTGAGCGCCAAGAACGTCATCCAGTTTGACGATGAACGGAAGGCGGCGATGGTGAGCAATCTGCTCGTGGTGCTGTGTGGTGAATCCGAAGTGACGCCGGTGGTGAACACCGGGACGTTGTATCATTAAGAACACCTTGGAACCGCAGACGGAACCTGTTAACGAAGCCGGTCCCGTTTTGAGGACTTGAACATGGCTGAACCGCGAAAATCCTTTTTGCTGCGCATCAACCCCGAGCTCTGGAATGAGCTGGAGGGCTGGTCACAGGAGGAATTTCGCAGTGTGAACGGGCAGATCGAATTCCTGCTGCAACAGGCGGTGAGGGAACGGCGGAAGGGGAAGTCTGTGCAACAGGTAAAGCCTCCTTCGGCCAGTGAGCCAGGAGAAGGACGAGACACGTAACTGGTGCTGCTACGGTTTCAGGAGTAGCTGCAAAGCATCCACGATTTTGGGAGCAGCTTGCACTTCGAGGTAGCTGGATTTGGCGCGCCAGGTTTCGTAGCCGCCGAGTTCGTGATGCTTCACCGTGGGAAGATAGCCGTTGTAACCATTGGCCAGAGAGACGGTGAAGGTTTGCTTGGTGGGGCTTTTTTCGCGTAGTTCGAGGCCGATCTCGACGAAAACTTCGCACGGGATGGCGGTGATGCCGAGGTCGCCGATGCGCATGGCCTGGAGGATGGATTTCACTTCAGCAGGGTAATCGGCCATCTGGACGGTTTCGCGAGCGTAGATTTCTTCCATGGTGTCCATGCGCGGCATGCTGCGGGAGCGGGACATGATTTCTTTGGCGCGGGTGAGTTCTTCCACGTTGGGACGGCGGACGCCGAGAGTGAGTTCCTTTTGCTTCACGCTGAGGGGCACCCAGTCTTGATACTGAATCTGTTTGGTGGCGGACAAGGTGGCTTGAGCAACGGCATCGGCCACGATATTGATCTGTTCGTAGGCGACACGTTTGGGGGCGGGTTCGCTGAAGTTCACGTTGTTGATATTGCCGCTGGTGCCGTTCGAGAGGAGGGCGACGAAATCGGGTGAAGGGTTCTCCGCCGTCATGAGTTTTTTCACGCGTTCGCAAAAGGCGCCGTAGTAATCTGCTGAGATATGCCCACCACCCGTGCCACCGACGTAGTGCAGGGAGTAGTTCGCGTAGAGGGCGATGGGTTTGCCATTGGTGCCGACGAGGGAGATGACGGAGACGACGGGGTCAATCGGGCCAGAGGGTTCGATGAGGTCTTTGCTGGCGCGTGGGGGATTCATCTTCACCTTGTCGATGCCGCCGAAGGGATTCTTGTAGAGCGCCTCATTCTTCACAAACCAGCGGCGGTTGAAAACCTGGTTGGGCTCGTCCGCGGAAGCCCAGCCGATACGGGCGGGTTCGAGATTGTTCAAGGCGCGGCGGATGCCATCGGCGATGCGGTGGGCGAGGAATTTCTGGTAATCGGCATCGGCATCGCTCTGGAAGACGCTGCCGCTGGTGGGGGCGGAATGGGTGTGCGTGGCGGACATCATCATGTTTTCGAGCGGCAAGCCGGTGGCTTCGTGCACCATCTTCTTGGCGGCATCGAAGACTTCGCGGGGGATCATGCAACTATCGCACACGACGAGGACGAGCTTGGTGGTGCCGTCATCGAGGGCGAGGCAACGGGCGTGGAGTTCATCGTGGATGTGCGTGGCCTTGCCGTCCTGCATATTGCCGTTGATGGAAACGCCGAGGTGCGGGGTGATGTTGCTGGTGGCGGCTCCGGCGCGGAAGAGGCGTTTCGGCGCGGGTTGTTGGGCGATGGCGGAGGTGATGAAGACGCAGAGGCTGAGGAACAGCAGGGTGAGATGGCGGCGGTTCATGGGGGGAGTTTAGGGCGTGACGTGGAAATGCGGCAAGCGAGGAAATGTTCCGAATCTCAGAAACGATTGAAACGATAGCCAAGACGCTGCTGATACGGTAGAAGAGGGAAATCCATGAAACATTTGATGGCGAAAAGCGGTTTGGTGCTGGCGATGGCGATGGCTCCGTTGTTGTCGGCGGCGGACTTGGGTGACTTGACGCCGGAGCGGTTGGAGCAATTGCGGAAGCGTTATCCGGAAGCTGACCTGAACAAGGACGGCAAGCTGACGGTGGAAGAGGGAACGGCGTATTACGCGCAGATGCGGGCAAAGAAGAGCGCGCCCACGACGAACAGCAAATTGCCGAAGGCGGATTTCGCGAACGTGAAATACGGGCCGCATCAGCGCAACGTGCTGGATATCTGGCAGGCGAAATCGGACAAGCCCACGCCGTTGGTGGTGTTCATCCATGGGGGCGGTTTCCGGGCGGGTGATAAATCGCAGGCGAGTCCGGACATGATCAAGGCGTGCCAGGAGAATGGCGTATCCTATATGGCCATCAGCTACCGGTTCTTACCGGATGCACCGGTGCAGGACATCATGCGTGATTGCGCGCGGGCGATCCAGTTCGTGCGTTACAAGGCGAAGGATTACAACATTGATCCGAAGCGGATCGCGTCGTATGGCGGTTCGGCGGGGGCGGGCACTTCGGTGTGGCTGGCGTTTCATGATGACCTGGCGGATCCGAAGAATGAGGATCCGGTCTTGCGCGAGTCGTCGCGATTGACGGTGGCGGGGTCGCTGAACGGGCAGGCGACGTATAATTTGATCGAGTGGAGTGAGAAGATCGGGAAGTTCAAGCCGGAGTGGTCAAGCGATCTGGAGACGCAGGCGTTTTATCATTTCAAGACGATGGCAGAGCTGGAAACGGAGAGCGGGCGCAAGGTGCTGGCGGATTGCAGCATGTTGAAGCTGGCCACCAAGGGTGATGCGCCGGTGTTCATCTATTGCGCGAACGAAGACGGCGAACCGAAGGACCGCAATCATCTGTTGCATCATCCGAAGCACGCGACGGTGCTGAAGGAGTATTGCGACAAGGCGGGCATCCCGGCGGAGCTGTTCCTCTCCAACGCGGAGCCGAAGGCCAAGGGCAACTCCAGCGAAGCGATGCGGAAGTTTTTCTTCAAACACCTCGGGGTGGAGGTGAAGGTGGTGAAGGGGGAGTAGGGAATCTTGCGGCTAAGTGGCGCAGAAGGCACAAAAAAGGGAACTCGACGTTAGAGACGTGAGTTCCCGATGAGGAGTTAGAGCCTCGTCACCTCGGCTGCTACGAAGCTAAAGTCTTCTTCCAGCGCGCGAGTTGCTTCTTTACCTCGCTGGTGCCGGGGGCGCCGGTGAGGGCGCGGCGGTCCATGGCTTTCTGGAGGTTGAAGACATCGGCGACGTCCTTGGTGAACGTCTTGTCGATGGCTTGAAACTCTTTGACGGTGAGTTTGTCGAGCGGCTTGCCAGTCTTCTCGCTGTAAGCGACAACGGCACCAACGACGTGATGCGCCTGACGGAAGGCCATGCCTTTCTTCACGAGATAATCCGCGAGGTCGGTGGCAAGGAGCAAAGGATCGCTCGCGGCCTTGGCGCAGGCGGGCTTGTTCACGGTCGTGTTCGCGATCATCGCAGCGGTGAGGCGCACGCAGGCGCGAACGGTGTCAGCGGTGTCAAAGAGGCGTTCCTTGTCCTCTTGCAGGTCGCGATTGTAGGTCATGGGCAGACCTTTGAGCAACGTGAGCAAGGCCATGAGGTTGCCGACGACGCGACCGGTTTTGCCGCGGGTGAGTTCGGCCACATCGGGGTTCTTCTTTTGCGGCATCAGGGAGGAGCCGGTGGTGTAGGCGTCGGCGATCTTGATGTAGCTGAACTCGGTGCTGAACCAGATGATGATGTCCTCCGACAAGCGCGAGAGATGCACAGCGATGAGTGCGGCAGTGGAGCAGAACTCCACCATGAAATCGCGATCGCTCACGCCATCCATGCTGTTCTGGGTGACGAGCGGTTTGTCATTCGCGTCAACAAAGCCGAGTTGTTGCGCGACGAATTCGCGGTCGAGCGGCAGGGTGGAGCCGGCGATCGCGCCGCTGCCGAGGGGGCAGACGTTCACGCGTTGGAAGCAATCAATGAGCCGGCCGTGATCGCGGTCCAGCATCTCCACGTATGCAAGCAGGTGATGCGCGAAGTAAACGGGCTGGGCGCGTTGCAGGTGCGTGTAGCCGGGGATGACCACATCGTTGTTCTTCGCGCCGAGTTCCACGAGCGCCTTTTGCAGAGCGCGAATTTCCTGGCTGAGTTCGGCGATCTCATCTCGTACCCACATGCGGACATCGAGCGCCACCTGGTCATTGCGCGAGCGGGAGGTGTGGAGCTTGGCACCGGCGGGCACGCGCTTGGTCAGCTCGGCCTCGATGTTCATGTGCACGTCTTCGAGCTCTTCCTTCCACTCGAAGCGGCCGTCATCGATCTCGCGCCCGATCTCTTCCAGCCCCATCTTGATGGAGGCGAGTTCCAGTTCGGTCAGCACGCCGATCTTGCGCAGCATGGTGGCGTGGGCGATGGAGCCCATGATGTCATGCCGCCAAAGGCGCCAGTCAAAGGAGATGGACTCCGAGAACTTGGCGACTTCTGCCGCAGGACCACTGCCAAACCGGCCGGAACGGGAAACGGGACTTTGCTTGCTCATGTTCGTAAACAAAAAACGTGGAGGAAACTGTGCGGGGCGTTGTGAAGATTGTCACGACGGAAAGGGGAGGGAATGAACCGCGAAATACGCTAAATACACGAAAAAGGGAGAGGCGAGGGAGACTGGACAGGCGGAGGCGCCCGTCCCACTACATAACGACAGGCGAGGGCGCCTGTCCGACTATTGGCAGGCGAGGCGCCTGCCCCACTACGGCGACGCTGGGCAGCCGTGGGCGGCTGCCTTCGCTAAAGTTACAGTTTCAATTTCAACAATCCTACCTCCAGCGCGAGCGCCTCTTGCACATTCGTGAAGAGCAGGCGTTGCAGGCGTTCCAGATGCGTCAGGTTCGCGAGGGCATCGGTGGGCTGCAGCTTCTGGGCGATGGCACTGGTCACGGCTTGATGCTGCGGGAAGGTCAGGAGGTCGTCGCCGACGTTGACGGTTTGCAGCCAGACATCGCGGAGCCACCATTGCAGGGCGTTCAACATCTCGGAACGTTGACGGCGATACTCGGCTTCAATGGACGCCTTGAGTTCGTCTTCCCACTTCTCTTTCAGATCGGATTCGACATCGGCGTAGCGGTTCAGCGGGGAACGGGCGGTGAGCTGTTCTTCGATGGCGTCTTTGGAGGCGTTCAATTGGCCCAGCAAGGTGCCGAGCAGGCGATAACGGGCGAGCAAGCCGCCTTGAGCCTCGGAAACGGTGGTGGCGAAAGCGTCGAGCCAAGTGAGCTGAGCCTCGGAAAATTTCTGTCCGCCGGTGGCGAAGGTCAGGCGGATGCAGCGGGAAAGGATGGTATCCAGCAAACGGCCCGGTTCGGTGGAGAGCAAAATGATGACTGATTTCTTGGGCGGCTCTTCGAGCGTTTTCAAGAAAGCGTTCGCGGCTTGCACGTTCAGGCGGTCTGCGGCCACGAGCACGCCGATCTTATATTCAGCCTCGGTGGGTTTGAGGTTCACCGTCTGGATGAGCTCGCGGACCTGGTCCACGGAGATGATGCGGGTCTTGGATTCCGGGCGCAGCCATTGCACATCGGCGTGATTGCCCTCCTGCACCTTGCGGCAGTTCACGCATTTATCACAGCAATCGATGGGCACGCCGTTTTCCGAACGGGCCGGAGGTTGCTGGCAGTTCAGGGTCTTGGCCAGCGTGCGGGCGACGGCTTCGAGTTCATCGAGTTGGTCGCCGGTGAAGAGATAGGCATGGGCGAGGCGACCACGCTCCAGACTGCGCTGGAGCAGGGTGACGACTTGCTGCTGTCCGCCAAACGACGCGAATGCCATGGGAAAGGTTTAGGGGAATGGGAGGGAAACGTCCAGTAGGGATAAGGAGTTTTCGCGTGAGATTCAAAACGGGAGAGGCTGAGTATGGTGCGCAAGTAGTTGAGTTCGGTGAACAAGGGGACGGTGGTGAGCTGTTCGGGCGAAGGGTGGGTGGGCTTTGCTTATGTACGTCACCTTCCCCCTCACCCCGGCCCTCTCCCTTGGGGAGAGGGGGTTAACATTTCCAGCGCTCATGAGTGTTTGATCATGCACTGGCTGGCGGGAGCAGATAATGGGCCGCTGACGGTCACACTGGGAGCTTCGCCTTGCCCGGATTTAATCACACCCGGAGATTTCGGAGCGGGGAAAGAAACACCTATGACTCACGTGTATCGTGGGCAGAAACTTGAGCCGCTAAAACGAATCGCGTTGCTGCGGGTTGAGGACAACCCGCGCTCCGGGAAATTGCGTGCTGATCGCATACAACAGGTCAGGGAAGAACTTTTGGAAATCGTTTTCAAACTCTCCGTAATGAGTGCGCAGGTCTTTTACGGCGGAGTGGAGGGACATGGGGCGTTGCAGGCGTTCGGTCAAGCGGCCGGAGAGACGTTGCAGCACATCCTCGATTCCAGCGATCTCGCGGTAGGAGGTGAGCCAGTCATGCTCGATGATGCGTTCCACGGTGATCCGCGCCTCCTCGGGCAAGGCGGAGATATGCGGGGTGAATGCGCGGTAGGCTTCTTGGTTGAACTGGGCCAGTGGTATGGTGGAAAAATGCAGCCAGTCCCGGGCGAGGAAGTGATCGTAAAACACATCTACCAAGATACCGCTGAAACGGCGTTGTTCGGGGCCGATGCGCTGACGGCTGCACTTCACGATAGGATGGGATTCAGCAAAGGCATCAATCACCTGATGACAGGTCATGCCGCGTAAGAAAGCTGGGCTCATCCGCAATCGTTCTGCGCCCTTCACCTGATCGGCCAGCAGATTGCCCAGGCGGAACTCGGTTTCCGGTTCCGAGAGATAGAGGTGGGCGAGCCAGTTCATGGCTACGTTTGACCAATGCTATTCGGTTGGGCCATCCAGCACGCTATCGGGGACCTGAAATTTGGAGACCCGTCTCGTCATGGTCAGGATGAATTCATTTTCAGTGAGTCCGCTATTCTTGATCGTGGTATTCATGGCCTCAATTGCCAGGTCAAAGGTTTGTGTCAGAGACAGTTTCCAGCCTTCCTTCTCCTTGATAAAAAAGAACAGGGGAAGATTCGGTTGTTCGGGAACGGAGGCTGACGCTTTGTTCTGGTCGATCTTTATGTTCACAAGGTTCTCGATCCGCTGGACGCTGCTTTTAGATATCCACCCTTTGTTGACGGCATCGACAAAGAAATCTTTGCCCGTCATGGTTTTGAGGTGTCCTTTGCGATACTCGGCCCGCAACCGGACAATGGTGAACTTGCTGACGATATGCAGGCGGTCGAAATCCGCCCTTGGCAGTGAAATGGCATCCTTCAGTATCTGCTCATAATATTTTTGCGTGTGGAAATCTACTGCTTCCCAGGCAGCCACGCCATTCGTGCCCAATAGAGCGTTTCGGTAAGAATGAAAGACCGTGGAGATGTCGTTGGTGGAAGCACGGGCACCGCTTAGTGCGGCGAGCAACACACAGAGCGTCAGGATATATTTCAGCCAGCTTTTCATAAAAAACACTTTCACGATCTGGTTCTAGAATCCAGAGGTGAGGCTTTTCCGTCAACCTCAGTTCCGACCTCTATCAACAGATCGGATTTGAAATCTGGGTTCGGGTTGTCGGGATAGGCGCGAGGATTGGCCAACACACGTGTCTTGCCGATGTGGTAATCGTTGCTGTGATGGATGTGGCCGTGGACCCAGAGGCGGGGTTGATGCTCCAGAATGAAATCGTCCAAGTGCGACGCATAGGCACAACTGATCAGTTCGGTGCGACGCTTTTCGGGAAGAGACAGAATCGAGGGAGCGTGATGAGTGACGATGACGGAGTTCTTGGCGTCATGCGTGGCGAAAAATTGGCGCATGGCTTCCAGTGAATTCAAATGGAGAGAGCGGGTATCACGCGGAGAAAGACGTTTGTAGTTCTGGGCTGAATTCCGCACGCGCTTGTAATCATTCATGGTGAGGCGGGCTTCTTCCACGCCGACTTTCCAATCGCCCATGAGCGCCATATCCGTCCAAAGGGTGCAGCCGAAGAAGTAGAAGCCGCCGATGGTGACGGAATCATTCTCGAGGAAATGGATGTTGGAGCCGCGAGTCTCTTCGCGCAGGCGGTCGGTGAGCTTGGGCAGCTTGTCTCCGTAGAACTCATGATTGCCGCACAGGTAGATGACGGGCACATTGCGAAAGCGTTTTTGGATCCAACGCAGACCGTTGTGCTTGGTGGACACATCGCCGGCGAGGATGACGCAATCGCACTCGACCGAAGGAATGTCGAGCTCGCCGAACTCCTGATGCAAGTCGCTGAGGATGTGGAGGCGCATGAGAGAGCCGAACTGATAGTTACTTCGCCGTCAACGTTTTCACCCCAGTTATGAATGTCGCCTTGGCGATCTTCCCGTTCTGCACTTCGTAGATGGCGACGATCTCCAGTGTTCCCGGCCCTTCGGGAAAGGTGCGGGTGATGAGTTCGTGATCGATGACGGTGTTGCCCATCACGATGCGGTTGACGAGCTTGGCATGGAGATTGGGTTCGGTGAAGCGCAGGGTGAAGCGTTCGTGCAATTGGGCGTGTCCGCTGGCGAGGAGCTGATTCGGGTGCGCGAATTGCTGGGCGTCTGCCGCGTAGGTGGCGAGGAGAGCTTCGAGGTTATGGGCGTTGTAGGCGTCGAGCTGGCGCTGGACGACGGATTCGGGAGCAAGGGATGTTGTATCAGTGGACATCAAAGTTCCTTTTGAGGGGAAATTACTGGGCTGTCAGTGAATGGCAAGTTCTTCGATGCGCCACTATGTGGCGCATTTTTGAAGAATAACGTTTCCGTGAGTTACGCTGCGCTCCACTCACGGCTACCATCATTCTGTCCCGCTGGGACGATGAGAAAGGCGTATAGGGGGCGGAGGCAGTTCATTCTTTTGCCCGATAATGCCAGACCTTGTTCATATCTGGCTTGAAATCTTTGTCTTTCGGAAAGGCGTGCATTCCGCTCATGCCATAGCTGATATCGACCGAAAGGCTGGCGATGCGTTGATCGCCATAGAAATCTGTTTCATACAGGAACTGGATATAACCCATGAACGGGATGGCGCGCGCGAACAGTTTCGGGTCGCGAGCTGCCATCCAGCGGACGGCAGCGTCTTCATCGCTGGCCCAAGGGGTAGTCGCCAGTTTGCTGTAGGTTTCCAAGAGGCGCGAATACTCTTCGCGGTCGCGTTCAGGGACGCTGGCGGAGGTTTTGAAGACGACCTCTTTTTTCTCCCGCCACAGATCGTGATCGGCCGGAACGGCTTGCCAGGTGGACCAATGTTTCGCGTCCGGGCTGTAACGCAGGAAGAAGTGCCCCATGTGTGGCTGGAAAGTGGTATTGGTGCGGTACTCGATTTTGAGGGGCGGTGGAGAGGGTAACACCGTGGCTTTCACGGAAGCACTGATGGTCGGTCGCCAGGAATATCCGAGGGCGTAAGGCTCGGTTTGGATCCAGCCGGCACGCAAGGAATTGGGCTCACCATCCCGCCCCAAGCCAGCCGAGGTGAGGGTGATCTTATCCGGCTCGGACCAAGTGGCTTTGCTTTTCGCGTCCGCAGGGTTGGTGAAGTCGATCTTGAGTTGCTTGAAGTCCAGCATGGAGGCGACGACTGGAAACAGCAAAGCGAAGCCAAGCAGAATCGAGGCGGTTAGTCGTTTCATGCTAATTCGCCGAATAGGATTCCAGTTCATAAGTGCCGGGAGATTTGATCCGGATGATTTTCCCCTGTTTGCCGTTGGAGAAAGCGTAGCTGTCCACACTGCCGCTGAATCCCGACTGGTTTTGCCGGGCGGTAAAATCTAGCGGTGTGCCGGATACAGAGAAATGGCGTTTAGCCGATTGGCCGGGGGCTATGGGTTTGAATTCAGCCAATGTGTGCTGGCCGCCCGTTTTGATGAGCATGCTCTCGATGGGCTGTTGGCTGTCGTTGATCACTACTACGGTATAGCGAGTCAGAAGCTCGTCGACGGTGTTGAGATAAAAGTAAACGACCGGAAAATTAGCGAGCAACAGACCGAGGATCATGGCTGTTTTCCATCCCCGAGACGGCGCGGCTTCAGGGCCGCCTGATCGAAGCTGATGAACGATGACGCAGATCACTCCTATCACAAACGAGATCAGTCCCAGAATAATGGTAAGGACCCCAGCGGCCATAAGTTCGTCCCAACGGGTCAAAAGCCAGGAGACAAAAATAAGTGTGCCGATGAACAGCGGGAGTGCGCCGCAGAGGAAGGCTGTCTTGAGCAGGCGAGGCATGGGAAAAAGCGCGTCGAAATGCGCGTGCAACCGGGTGAGTAGAGGTGAGCCTTGGACCTGCATGGAATTTCCTGTAGGTGAAAACTAAAGGGCACGGTGGGCAGGGGCAAGGGAAATGGCAGGGAGCAGTCGAGATAGGGTAAAAGTGGGTGGGGTCGATCGCCTTTCAAGGGATGCCAGAAAATTTCCACCGCCGCTTGCTGGCACTCCTTCAGAGTGCGCTTGGTTTTGGACCCTTATCCGGTGGTATCGCTCGTGCCTCGCTCAACCAACCGGCTACTCTCTTTCATCCCTCCGGGATGACGACCTGGCAGATGCAGTCCGCATCATCCGAAGAGGCAGCCTTGGGATTGGGGCCACTTCGGCGAGGGTGGGCTCGATGGTGCTGGCTTCGGGGGGAATTGGTAGAATACCTCGGCACATGTACACAAGTGCCGAGGTGGGGAACAGGGCAACCGGGAGGTCAGAGACTTATGCCGGGTCGCCATCGCGGAAGGATGAAAGAGGCCATCGACCTCCCCCGGTTTAAAGTCACCCCCGTCGAGATGCTTCAGGCTAAACGCCTGTGACATTCGTATGAAATGGTATGGGCAAGACCTTGGAAGTCGGTTATGGTTATCCTACTCAGCCGAGTTTGAGCCTGCGCGATGGCATGCAGTTGTCGCAAGGAGCCACGGAAAGTGGCGTTCAGGCCGGAACTTTGGGCTCGCTGGGGTGTTTAATACAGCCGCTTATGGCATCAGTCTTAGGGGCATTAAGTCCAGTGGACGTTTCGGCACCGCCGGTGCCGAAAGCGGGGACGTATGCCGACAGGACGATGGACCAACAAGATCCAGATGCGGTTTTGATGCTGCGGGTGCGGGAGGGGGATATGGCGGCTTTTGAAACGCTGGTGGAGCGTTATAAGCAGCCGGTCATCAACCTCTTATATCGCACGCTGCCGGATGCGACGGAGGCGGAAGACCTCGCGCAGAATGTTTTCATCCAAGTCCATAAATCCGCACATCGTTACGAGGCTTCCGCGCGTTTCTCGACGTGGCTCTTCACCATCGCCAGGAACTTGTGCCTCAACGAGATACGGCGCCGTTCACGGCATCCGGCGGAGTCCTTGGACCTGACTCACCCGGAGAATGATGATCAGCCTTTGCGCCAGATCGAGGATGTGAAGCAATTCGCGCCTCCGGATACGATGTTGCAGGGGGAATTGGCGGACAAGATCGAGGAAGCGATCGCGAGCCTGCCCGAGAACCAGCGGACGGCGATGCTATTGTGCCGGCAGGATGATTTATCCTACGAAGATATCGCTAAAGTGCTGAATTGTTCCCTGTCAGCCACGAAGTCGTTGATCCATCGGGCGAGGGAGACTTTGAAGCAGCGATTGAAGCCGTATTTGAAGACGGGTTCATGGAAAGAAACCCGGTAAGGGGCGAAACTTTGAGCGACGGACGGTTTTTGATAGAAAGGCAAGTCGATGAACGAGCACGAACAAAATGAACTGTGGGAGAAAAGCCTGCGGGGCCAGTTGACGCCAAGCGAGCAGGCGCAGCTTGAGACCCGTCTGGCATCGCGCCCGGATTTGCGTGCGGCGTGGGAGGAAGAAATGGCCCTCTGCCAAGCTATCCGGCAAATGCCTGATGCGCCCGTCTCGTCCAATTTTACGGCGTTGGTGATGCAAGCTGTCGCGGCAGAAGAGCGGCAAGCGCAACGGGTTGAAGCGGCTGTGCCGTTGAGTTTCATGGGATGGTTGCGGAAGCATTTCGCGCAACTGGCCGTCTCGACGGCGGTGGTCACGGTGGCCGCCGTGCTATCGATCCAGCAGCAGCAGAAAATCACGGTCAGCGATACGACCCAAGAAATGGCGGAACAGATTCAAGCCATGGCCAAGGTGACGCCCGTGCCTTCCGTGGAGGTGCTGAAAGACTACGAACCGATCCGGCGTATGAGCCAAAGCCAAGAATCCTCCGGGCCAGATCTGGAATTGGGCGCCTTGTTCGTCGCGTTGGAATAGCATCATTGGTGGGAAAGTTTCTTATGTCCCGTCTGTCTCACATCCTGTTGCTGACCGCACTGAGTGCCGGTCCCGGGATGCTTTGGGCCCAGACGGAATCCGCTGCCGGCCCGGAGAAAGAGAATTTGCCGAAGGAAGAACGGCGTGCGGTCTCGCCAAGTGAAACTGGACGGGGAGACAGCGGGCGGAGCCGGGGACGCGGCCAGCGAAATGGAATGGATGATTTCCGCTGGTTGCTGGCGATGACGCCGGAGGAGCGTGAGGTGGAACTGGCGAGCAAGTCAGAGTCCTCCCGCACCATGCTGCTGACGAAATTGAAGGAGTATGATGCGCTGTCCCTGGAAGAGCAGGAGTTGCGCATCCGTTCCACGGAATTGTTCTTCGACATGATGTATCTGTTCGGGTCCTCGCCTGACCGGCGGCAGGAGCAGTTGGCGCGCATCCCGGAAGAGCGTCGGAAACTGGTGCAGGCCCGCTTGGAGCAATGGGACAAGTTGCCGTCCGAGTTGCAGCAGGAAGTGGTGGAGCATCAGAGCACGCTGCGTTACGTCATCCGGGTGGAAGCAGCCCCGGCAAAGGCCAAGGAAGACGTGCTTGCGCACCTGTCGCCCGAGTATCGCAAACGGGTGGAAACGGATATCCAAAAAATCCAGGCATTGCCCAAGGAAAAACGCGAACGCATGCTGGATAATTTCCACCGGCTCTTCGACCTGTCAGACAAGGAACAGCAGGGCATCCTGGACAAGCTGAACCAGGCGGAACGCGCCAAGGTGCAACAGCGGCTTGCCGATTACGAAAAGCTTTCGCCGGATGAACGCAAGAAGTGCATGGATTCAGCCCGGCGTTTCAACAACCTGAGCGCGGATGATCAGGCGCGTTTCATGGCTACGGCCGAGCGGTGGGAAAAGATGAGCGAAGACGAGCGCAATACGTGGCGCAATCTGGTGAAACAGATGCCGCCCCTGCCGCCGGGACTTACACCGCCGCCGCCAGTGCCTCCCGGGGTCAAGCCCGCCTTGAATTCACGGCCGAATCTGCCGTCAGCGCCTAATCCGGCTCCGTAAAGTCAATCCGGGGGTTCCACTGTTCTGTTCCACCAACTTGGCCAGACGATGCAGTGTGTTCCCTTTGCTTTGCGTGGGTGTGCTTTTCTTGAAATGGCTGAAGAAGCGCTTCAGTAATTTGACCCACCACGAAATGGTTTTTTCCTTGTCGTAGATCTCCGTTATCCGCTCGATCTGGGTGCCTTTGACAACGGGCGAAAGGGTGATGCTCTCGGTGGATTCAGGAATGGAGGGATCTAGCTTGGACCGCATCTTGAAAACAATGCGACGGTGCTCCACGAATTCCACCACTTCGGCGGAGTATTCATGTTCGATCCCTTTCACCAAAAGCGTGACATCGAATTCGAAATGAGGCCGGAAGGGGCCAGGCATCTTGGGGAAAATACGCCGTATCTTCGAATTCCATCGCGGCAGCATATCCGTGCTGGCCAAGAAAGGCCACACGAACGAAGGCAGGCGATGAATGACGGTTTCTTCTTTAACGGTCATCACTCATCAATCTCTGGCATGCCTTCTGAAAAAGCAACCACTTAGAGGCAGGTTCCGTACGGACCCGGATTACCGCACAGCTTGCAAGTTCACGCGCAGAGTGGGCGGCGGTGCCGTCGGGTGATAATTCCCCGCAAACCCATGAACCAGCCCGCTGGCCAGTCCTTTAAGCACCGTCTCTGAAGTCTCCCGCACGACCATCAGGGTCACTTGACCGTTGCGATCGGCATTGAGGAATTCTGCCAAGGCCGGGCTGCTGATCACGCGCAAGCCACTGGATTCTTCCGGCTCGATGGTGAAGGTGCCGAGCGCTACGGCCTTTCCGGTATCGATCTCATTTCCTCCCGCGAGATTTGCCGGTGCGGTATCCCAAATCAGCTCGTGCTCGGACCAGTCATCCTGGGGGCTATCTTTCAGGCCGTACACCGTGAACACGCAAGTGGGCAGACGTGAAGCGAAACCGTATCCCGTCGGTTCGAAGGTCAGCGCCAGCGCGGCGTTATCCACCTTCTGGCCTTTGATCGATTCCACGTCGAAGCTGAAGTACGCCTTGCGCCGGTAACCGGGCGTGTGCGTGTTCTTCACCAGCATCAAGGAATCGGAATGGTGGTTCTCTGTGCCTTGGGAAAAAATATAGGATGTGCGCCCGCGTCCTGAGGCGGTTGTCAGGGTGACGGTGCCAGCAGGTTGGTTCGTCGCCGTATTCACTCGAGTGGCCCGATCCGCCTCCGCCATGCCAGTATTGCGACCCGCCACGGATTGCTGGTTCAAGACCGCATTCTCGCCTGTCGTCAGCCGCAGGTTCTCGCCGCTTTGGCGATGCCGCACCTCGACTTCACCCTCGAAGACCTGCACATGTGCTTTCCCATCGGCTCCGGCGCTGATGCCGAAATCCGTGCCGTGGTCGATCACCTTGGCGTTCGTCGTCTCTACGGTGAAGCCGATGGCCTCCTTGGGGACATGCGCCGTCAACATGCCGCGATGCAGCACGCAGAGATCCTTGTTCACGATCTCCAGCACGGCTGGTGCTTCCAAGGTGATGATGGCACCGGAATCAAAGCGCAACGTCGCCAACCCGTCCGTCAATGACAACCGGCCAGCCGTCAGGCGGGCTCCTTCCAAAGTGGGCAAAGCTGAACTTTCCCAGCGACAACCGCGTGTCTGCGTCAAAGTCGCCACCACCGGTGGTCCCGCGACCACGACATTCGCCACCGGCTTCTCCCGCTTGGCCAGGGAGACGCCCAATCCGATGCCAGTTGCCAAAACCACGATGCTGGCGGCCAAAGCGAGCCACTGAGTACGTTTCGTCCAAGGTGAGGGTAGGGCAGTGACTTTGCTTTCCGTAGGGGAAGAATCCAGTCCTGCCAACGAAGCCGCCAGTTGATCGGGCAAAGTCTGTTGGCCGATCCGGCCGCTCTCCCAATGCAAGCCCGCGTGCAACTGCAGATGCTCCACCGCATACCGGCGCGCCTCAGCGGAGGTGCGCACCAGCGTCTCCAACCGCGCGGATTCGTCCGGCGTCAATTGCCCCTCGACGAGCCGGTCGCACAGCTCGTGCAAGTCATCCTCACGTTGCTTCGGGTTCATAAGTAGCTTCTTTCTTCACGGACCGCGTTACGCACTCATGCAGATTCCGGCGGATGCGGCTCAAGAGCCGGTACACCGCGCCTTCCGTCTTCTGCGTCTGCTCGGCGATCGTCTCGATCTCCGCACCTTCATGATAGCGGAGGGTCAAAATTGTCCGGTGCTCGGAGTCCAGTTTCGCCATGCATTGCACCAGCGCCTGCCGTTGGACTTCTAGCGCTTCATCATGGCTCTCCACCTCGGAGGCGATGATCTCCAGAAACTCGTCCGATACCTGTAACTGGTTCTTTTTCTGGCGCTTACGATAGGTGAGCACCTGGTGGAAGGCGATCTTACGCGCCCAAGCGCCGAAGTTGGTTCCCGGCTGGAACTGGTCGAAACAGCGCCACATCACCAGCTTGCTCTGCTGGAGGATATCCTCCGCATCTTGCGGGCGTGGCACCAATGTCATCACATAAAGCGCCAACGAGCGCTCGATGCCCGAGAGCTGGACGATGAACAATTCTGTTTTATCCGGTGCCGACATGTCTGTTGTTCAGGAGATTAAGTCCGAAAACGTGGGTTTTGGACAGCCCGGAAATAATACTGAACATTTTTAGCCCGTCAGGCCTCCAAGAACTGTATGAAAAAGCCGACCAAGGCCGGGATGATCTCGTTTTGGAAAAAGGATTTAAAGCCACTGTTCATCATGGCGTTGATGCTGTTCGCTTTCCGTTCGGCGGTGGCGGATTGGTATGATGTGCCCACCGGCTCCATGAAACCGACCATCCTCGAAGGCGATCGGGTGTTCGTCCACAAAACGGCTTATGATCTGAAAGTGCCGTTCACGAAATGGCATCTGGCGGAGTGGGGGAACCCGCAGCGGGGGGATATCGTGGTGTGTTATTCACCCGCCGATGGTCTGCGATTGGTGAAACGGGTCGTGGCTGTGCCGGGTGACCGGATTGAACTTCGCGAGAATCAGTTGTGGGTAAATGGAACGCAGGCGGAGTATGCGCCGCTCGAAGCCAAAGTCACCAAGGACCTGCCTGCCCAGGAATTACCGCACTATCAATTTGCCGAAGAAACGGTGGCGGGGCGGACGCATCCGGTGATGTTCATTCCCTCGGTTCAGGGGCGTAATTCTTTTTCCGAGCAGACGGTTCCGGCCGGACAGTATTTCATGATGGGCGACAACCGGGACAACAGCCTCGATTCGCGCTACTTCGGGTTTATAGCGCGGAGGGAGATCGTGGGCGAGGCGGTGGGCATCGCGCTGTCGTTTGAGAAAGATGCGTGGTTCAAGGCGCGCTGGAGCCGGTTCTTTTCGGAACTGCCTTGATTCCGATCTTGGTGACCAAGGCTCCGTGAGGATAATCGGTCAAATTCCTCACTTTTGTCTCATCAAGCGAAGCTCACTTTGCACTCCAATGAATATTCCGACTACCGCCCCGTTTTCAGCAAGTGGCCAATAAGTATGCCACGATAGTTTCTCAGGCTGACTTAAAACCGTATTTGATACCGGGTCATACAGCTTGGAAAAATGACCGCGGTTACGTGGTGTCAAAATGATTTCGGGAGGATTGGTTTTCGTTGCCCAGTTTCCGGATTCGTTAACTACTTCCGTCCCATCAAGCTTGCAAACATGGGAGTAGGTCCCATTCTTTTGTAACACGACAATCTCTTCCAGCTTGCCTCGTTTCCCTTTATAAACCCCCTCCAAATTAGCCGCCCATCCGTTGGGAAGCTGTCCCTTGTCCGAGCACGCAAAGGAGCCGCTGACGATAAATGCCGCAACCATCAAAGATTTGAATTTTGCGTTGAAGGACATTTCAATTCCCATCAAGAACTGGACGTTAATCGTTGTTGTCCTCTTCTGAAAGCAGTTCAAGCACGACAAAGAATTTCTCTTCAGAGAGGCACTCTCAACAAACGCTTGCCCATAATCGCATGGGCCTCCCGAAAGCTGACCTCCTGAAGGAGGGGAGAGAGGAAACGCTGACGACCCACGGTGCAGCCATTGGCCCAAGGGGAAAAGGCGGGTAACACCACCGCATGCGGGCTGACGAGGAAGCAGGGGCAACGCACCGCCGAAACCCCATCACCTAATGAAAGCGTGGGATGCTCATGGCCCATGATGAGCGTCAGTGACGCCTCCCCACCTTCCATCACACGTGAGTCATCACCATGCAACAACGTGAAATGCCCCACGGTCAGGGATTTTTGCAACTGCACATTCTCGGGCAAAGTGAGGTTACGTTCCAATTGGCGATCATGATTTCCGAGCAGCAGGGTGAGCTGGCTTTGCGCTGATAGTGTGGTGATTAAGCGGTCCAGTTCAGCGCGCACCTCGGGAATAGAGATAGTGTCATGCACGATATCGCCCAGGATGGCGATATGCTCTGCCTGATACTCGTGCTGCAATTCCAGCAGCCGCTCCACGGTGTCTTCCTGGCGGGTGACGGGTAGCAACTGCCCCTTGCTGCGATGGGACCAGGCGTAACCGAGATGGAGATCGGCCACGGCCAGCAGTTTGTGCTGCGGCAGCCACAGGGCCCGCCGGATGTCCGCAGTCAATTCGTGGGACAACGCCGTTGAACTGGGCGGAGCTACCAAGGTCCGTGAGGACACCTCACGACTCAAAGGATGGCTGATGGGCGACGGCTCGTTCACAGCAATCACTCATCATCACCGCCACCCGCGTTCGCGTAGGATTTCTTCTCCCACGGCTTGCGCTCGCGCTCGGGGAGCTTGGTGTCCACGGTCACGTAGTAGGTTTCCTCGCCGAGCATCGCGTTGACGGCCAGCTCGAATTCATTCGTGGAAGAGACGAAGTAGCGGTCATGGGTTTCGATGAAAATGACCGCGCCGCTGGGATCGCGAAAGCAGAGGAAGAGCGGGGTGCGGCCTTTGTTGGCTTCCACCAGTCGGCGCACATCGTCCAACTTCTCTAGTGTGAGATGCGCCATCTGCAGACGCAGGTGCACCTGCTTGGTGTATTTACGCGGGGCTGCCTCGATGGGCATGATCTCCGTGGGGAAGATCTTTGGCTTGTCCTCGCCGTTGTTCACTTCCCCGATGACGATGACGACGGCGTTCTGTTTCAACAAATCGCGGAACTTGTCGTAGTTGTCGTTCATGCAGAGGATCTGCGCGCTGCTGGCCGTATCCTCGAGGGTGACCATCGCATACGGTTTGCCCGATTTCTTGGAGAAACCTTGTTGCACCGCCGTGATCATGCCGCCGAGCCGGCTCATGCTCTTGGCGGGCAATTGCGCGGCTTCCGTCAGGTTGTGCAAAGTATAACGCTCCAACATCGTGGCGTACGGCGTGAGCGGATGGCCGGTGACGTAGAAGCCGAGCAGATCTTTCTCCGCCTGCAACAACTCACTCTGCGGCCACTCGGGCAGCTTCGCCATGGATTCCGGCAGGGCGGTGGTGGATTCCTCCATCATGCCGAAGAGCGAGACCTGCCCGCGGGCCTTGTCTGTGGCGATGCTGGAAGCGCGTGAAACCGCGAAATCAATCTGGGCGAACAACGTGGCGCGCGTTTCGTTGAAGCAATCGCAACCGCCGGATTTGATGAGGGCTTCCAGCACCTTGCGGCTGACAGCGCGCGTATCTATCCGCTGGCACATCTCCGTGAGGGACTTGAAATTGCCGGCTTCTGCCCGTGCCTTAAGAATGTTTTGCACCGCCACCTCGCCCACACCCTTGATGGCCGCCATGCCGAAGCGGATGACCGTGCCTCCTCGTGCGGGAGCGAAATAGAGACTGCTCTCGTTCACGTCTGGCGCGAGCACTTCGATGCCCATGTGGCGCGCTTCCGCGATGAACTGGCTGAGCTTCGCCGTATCGCTCATGTCGTTCGTCATCATGGCGCAGAAGAACTCCACCGGGTAGTTCGCCTTCAGATACGCCGTCTGATAGGCCACGATGGCATAAGCTGCTGCATGTGATTTGTTGAAACCGTAGCCGGCGAATTTCTCCAGCAAGTCGAACACTTGGTTCGCCTTGTCCGCGGAGATGTTGTTTTTCTCTTTCGCGCCTTTGACGAAGGTCTCGCGCTGCTTCTGCATCTCCTCGACCTTCTTCTTGCCCATCGCGCGCCGCAGCAAATCCGCGCCGCCGAGCGTGTATCCGCCAAGGATCTGGGCGGCCTGCATCACCTGCTCCTGATAGATGAGCACGCCGTAAGTCTCCTTCGAGATGCTTTCGAGCAAGGCATGTGGGTACTCGACTTCCTTGCGCCCATGACGGCGCTCGATGAAGTCAGGGATCAGGTCCATGGGACCCGGGCGATAAAGTGCCACGAGCGCGGTGATGTGCTCTACAGAGGCGATCTGGAAACGGCGGCAAAGATCGCGCATACCACCCGATTCAAGCTGGAACACCCCGAGCGTATTCGCCTTGTTCAGCAGGTCGTAGGCTTTCGCATCATCGAGCGGCAGCGTATCGACATCCACGTCGATGCCCTTCGTCTGTTTCACCATCTCGCACGTGTTGCGGATAACAGTCAGCGTCTTCAGCCCGAGGAAATCCATTTTCAATAGGCCAAGGTCGCCCACCGGATTCATCGCATACTGGGTGACGATGGTGCCTTCGTCGTCCTGCTTGAGCGGCAGGAGGTTCATCAACGGTTCAGGCCCGATCACCACCCCTGCCGCATGCACGGAAGCATTGCGCGTGAGGTCTTCCAGCACGAAACCGGTATCAATCAACTCACGTGTGACTTCTTCGGTGTCGTAGGCGGTCTTCAGTTCAGCCGATTGCTCCAGGGCCTTCTTCAGGTCCATCTTGAGCTCGTTCGGGATCATCTTGGCGAGACGATCGCACTCGCCATAGCTCAGACCCATGACGCGGCCGACATCACGCACGACGGACTTCGCACCCATCGTGCCGAAAGTGATGATCTGAGCCACGCAATCACGGCCATACTTCTGGCGCACGTATTCGATGACGTCCGCACGACGATCATCCGCGAAATCGATATCGATATCTGGCGGATTGACACGCTCGGGGTTCAGGAAACGCTCGAACAGCAGGCCGTAACGGATCGGATCGACGTTCGCGATATCCAGCAGATAGGTGACGAGGGAACCGGCGGCGGAACCACGCGCCACGCAGGTGACGCCCATCTTGCGGCCTTCACGAATGAAATCAGCCACGATGAGGAAGTAGCTGATGAAGCCGGTCTTCTCGATGACTTTCATCTCGATCTGCAAACGGTCGATGACGTCCTTGATGGCCGCCGCGACGGAAGGAAGTTCGAGCAGTTTCTGATTCCGAGTTTCGGGTCTCTGGTCGGGGATGCTATCGAGTGCCGCCAACTCCACTTCGTATTTGGCGACGTCGAGGGTGGGCAGACGTTTCGGGTTCTCAATGCCATCGACGAAGTAGTCCTGGCCCACGGCACGGGCCTGCATGGTGTAGCGACGCAGCAAACCATCGCAGAGGATGTGGCGCAGCCAGCCTTCGCGCGTGTAGTGATCCGGCGGGTTGAAGACGGGGTAATGCAGGTCACCGAACTTGATCTCGAGATTGCACTTCTCGGCGACTTCCAGCGTGTTCTTTACTGCGTCGGGGGTTTCATCGAAGCGGGCAAGCATCTCCTCGGCAGAGCGCAGGAAGAATTGCTCCTGCACATAGCGCATGCGCTTCTGGTCGCTGAGGAGGTTCTGGTTACCGATGCAGATGAGGCAGTCGTGCGCCTGCGAATGCTCTTTCTTGACGTAGTGCACGTCATTCGTCGCCACGAGCTTCAGGCCGAATTCTTTTGCCCACGGGATGAGGTGACGGTTCACCTTCGCTTGTTCGGGGATGCCGTGGTTCTGAAGTTCGAGATAGAAATTTTCAGCACCTAGCGTTTGCTTGAACCAGTCGATGGACGCACGCGATTTGTCCAATTGGTCGTGCATGATGTGCTGGCAGATCTCGCTGGCGAGACAGCCGGAGAGGGCGATGATGCCTTCCTTGTGCTCGGTAAGGAGGTCCTTGTCGATGCGCGGCTTGTAGTAAAAGCCATCGATGTGCGCATGGCTGACCATCTTCACGAGGTTCTTGTAACCGGCCTGATCCTTGGCCAAGAGCACGAGATGGTTGTAGACATCCTTGCCGCCGGTGCTGGACTTCTTTTCGTGGCGGCTGCCGGGCGCAACGTAAACTTCGCAACCGATGATGGGCTTGATGCCTTTTTTCCGGGCGGCCTGGTAGAAATCAATGGCGCCGAACATGTTGCCGTGGTCCGTGATGGCCATGGCGGGGAACTTCAGTTCGTGGGCGCGATCCATCAGCCGGTCGAGCCGGCAGGCACCATCGAGCAACGAATACTCGGTGTGCAAATGGAGATGGACGTATTCCGCATGCGTCATGCCCCAGAATGTAAGGGCGGGTGCGGGGACTGTGCAAGTGAAGGGGTGGGAATGTTATCCACAGCCGGGCCGGTTGCCCCGGCTGGCCTATATATCCAATCCCGAACATCGAAACAGGGAAATACCAGATTCAAGTCACCAACCTCCAGAGTACATGAGCACAAAGGTACAAACAAACGGCTTAGCTCTTTTACGACTAAAGGGCTTGGCGCTTCATTGGCTCACGCCGTCGGCTGGTTGAAGCAGTCGTTGATGGACTGGCTCAATTTGTCGTTGATCTGGGAGACGAGGCGTTCGTTCAGCTCCACCTTGCTCCATTCGCAATGGCGGCGGGGCGGGCGCGCCAGCCAGCGATGGGCGCTGCCGTGGGCGTGCAGGTCTTCACCGGTGCCTTCGGCGGTGATGATGATTTCTGGGAACTGGTCGGGCGAGCCGGACACGAGGTCCAGCAGGGGGATGACATCCAAGCGGGCATGCTGTCCGGTATTCAGGAACAGTTCCACTGCGAGGACGGAGCCGCTCAAGGTCGGCTGGGCGAAGAGCCAGTCTTCTGCCACGAGTCGTGTAGCCATAATAGGCCTTTCGGTTGACCGCGTTAACGACTGTGTCGCTCCAAGACAGGAAGGGCGTAGCACGTCATCCCATCCCAGAGACGTTTGACTCCGCTGCCATGCTGGCTGCGGAACAGAGGATAAAACACCGCAGCGAAACAAAGGTTTTGAGGTCAGTGTAAAAATACTCCTGTGCGGTCAGATTACGCAAGGGTTTTAGTGACGAAGATATGCGGACTAAGATTCCAAAGGGTTCGTGGGTGGCGGGGGCGTTACGGCGGCTTTGGTGGTATAACAGGTAATGGAAGGTATTGTACCAATCGGAGGCTTGAGAGCGGCAAAGCGAACTTCGGATGGACGGAAATTCGCATACCAGACAGTGCCGCCGGTCGGGGAATAGCCCGTCAAATGGATGAACTCGGTGGAGGTATCATTTTCCCAGCCGAAATCTCCGATCGAGATGAAACAGCCCTCGGCCACCCGCAGCACACGTTCAGGCGCTGGGAGAGCCAAGACTTCAAAAATACGATGACCTTCGGTGGACATGCGGTTTTGATGGAGCAGGTTACGCGATTTGAGCGTAACTAGTTTGTACACCAGCCTTCACTTTTTCCCATCGCCAAACCAAGCCGTCTTCGTCATCGATGACTTCTCCGAGGTGTTCGTAGCCGCATTTGGTCAGCACTTGGGCGGAGGCATTGTGTTCCGGCAGGGTGTGGGCGCGGACGAAGTTTACCAACACATCTTTCAGGGCATAAGCGGTAGCCGCCGTGGCTGCTTCGGTGGCGTAGCCTTGGTTCTGGTGCTCGGGGCGGATCTGGTAGGCGATCTCCACCATGCCTTCGACGGGTGGTCCTTTGAAGCCTACGGAACCAACGGTGGTGCCAGTGGTCTGTTCTTTGAGGGAAAAGCCGTGGACCCAAGGGGTTGCTTCCATGGCGGCTTCCACCTGGGCCAGCCAGAGCGGGGAAAGCTGCTTGCGGTCTTCCTCTGAGAAGCTGGCGATCAGGGCGCGGGTGTCTTCCAGTGATTGGAGGACGAGCGTGAGGCGTTGAGTTTGGAGGCGCATCAGCGGTTGGGCTTCACATTAGTTTCGTTATAGGCGTGCTTGCGATAGAACTCCAGGGTCAACGGGCGTCGCTTGGCGGTTTCCAGTTGGAGGGTGCGAATGCCCATCTGGCCCGCGCGTCGTTCGAGTTCTTGCAAGAGCTGCGTGCCGTAGCCGTGACCTTGCAAGTCCTTCGCGATGCGCATGCGTTTCAGTTCGGCTGAAGTTTCACTGAGGCGTTTGAAACCGCCCATGGCCACGAGTTGGTCATCCCGGAAGCCTACAAGGAATTCACCACCGGCTTGTAGATAAACTTCTGCGATGGCCATGAGGTCCGCCTCATCCTCCTGCTGGCTCATGCCCAAGGCGAAGCCGGAGACGTTACTGCGGTGCAGGGCGATGATGGCTTCCTGGTGTTCGTTTTGATAACGGATGAAACGCAACATGGTATGAGTGGCCGTCATGAAAGCATCAAAGCGTACCGGCTTCGAGCTGAGCCAGATAGATGAAGTCTGGCGATTTCACGCCCGCGTCTTTTCGGATCTGCACGAGCTTGGGAGATTCAAAGAAGGCGCGGGCATCGGCGATGGATGTCCATTGCGAGAAATGGACGATCTTGTTCGCATCACTCTGATATTTCAGCACCTGATAGGAGCGCTCACCCGCTGCCTTACGGATACCGGCGGCGTTATCGAAGACTTTTTTCCAAGCGGGGTAATCGGCGACTTCATGGATGATGAGGACGTATTGCATCGATGGACTGAGGCTAGAGGGCGGAGGGAAAGGTTCAACGCCCAACTTTCAGAGAGATTCGCACCGGCTCGGAGACCGGTGCTCCAAGTGTTTCTTTCATGTTCCTGCAAGCGAGGGTGGCAACGGTGGGTGGATTCTTCGCAGGTAGGATTGGCGGATGCCCTGAATGAAAAGGCCCATGATGATGAAGCCCATGAAGCCGGTGAGGAACCCACACAATGCTCCGCCAAAAACACCGAGCAGGGCGACGAAAGTGAACTCCAACTGACGTCCTAACTGAGAGGGGTCGGGCATGCGAGGCCAATAACAGACGTTCAGCCAAGTGGCGAAGCCGGACAAGACCATGGCACAGAATGAACCTACGGCGAGCACGGCCAGCATCCACATGCCGCATCCGCCTCCTCCGGGAGCAGTCGTAGGCACCATCGCCTGCATAATGGGCACGGGCAGGACATAGCTAGCTATGGCGAGCAGCAGGGATGCATGGCGGAGATTCATGGCCGGGAGATGGCTAGGAATCGTTCCTGTCGCCTTGGTTCATGAAAATAAGCTGCGCTTGCGTGGGAATGCAGTCAAACGGGAACGAGGTGCAAAATGGGTGAGGGGATACTTGAGCAGATAACTCGCGCATTACGGCTTGAGATCGACTGCAGCCTTGAGGCTGCCGTCCATGTAGAAGGGGACGGATTCGTGGGCGTGGGTGATGAGCCATTGGCCTTTGAGCTGACGGAGGCAGAGGGTTTCGCGGAACCACACGTCGGGTTTCTCGCCATCGTTCTTGGTGCCGGTGAGGTGGTTGAGGCTGTGGCAGTAGG
>CALRJY020000010.1:0-176401 GCA_943367715.1 Chitinophaga pinensis
TTGCCTCCGCTTTCCGCCCGACGCGGCTTGACGCGTCGAATCCCCTGTAGTGGGGCAGACGCCCTCGTCTGCCATAGTCGCGGCGGGCGCCCTCGCCCGTCGCCGGATCCGAACCACCAACCCCAAAGCGGGTTGCATCTTCCCCTCATCCCGGAGGGATACCAGCCTGTAGCCGGTTGGTTGAGCGAGGCACGAGCGACACCACCGGTAATCGAACGATAAAAGCATCAGCACCCCGGCAGCGGGTGCCAGCACCCGAAAGCCACCTTGCCTTTCTCGCCTGTTTTCGTTTCACTTCAGATAAGACTACATCGGGTTACGAAGCATTCATCATCTGAGGAGTTGAACCCATGCTTATGATATTCGCCTTCAGGTTATGCCAACGCACAATCGCCAGCCTTGCCTTGGCAGCCTTGGTCTTTCTTGGTGCAGGCTGCCAATGTCCACAATCACAGCCTCTGATAGTCATGGGCACGCTGTCGCCGGATGACGTCGAAGGAATTCTCCGCCTGATCCGTTCGGATATGTCAGGGATTCCTCAGGAGAAGCTCCCTGAAAAGCATCGTAAATTCGAACCAATTCAGGGCTTGAGGGCAAATTCAGATGGGACAGTAGATGTCAGCACTGGCGTGCAGCGCGGACCATTGAGCGGCTCCGGCCACACCTACAAAATCCAAAAAGGACCGAAAGGCTGGGAGATCAAATCTAAAGGCCAATGGCTCAGCAGCCTGACACCTCAGCCAAATCACTCGCTATCCAATGGAGGTATTCATAGCTAATAGACTGCTAAGTTTCCCCGTTCGGTGTTAGACCACTATGAAACCACCTCCTAAAAAACGGAAATCCACCCTCGATCCAGTGGAGAAAAGGCGTGACTGGATACGCTTCTACTGCATGGCTTTCATGCATGTCCGGAGCAGTGGCGGCCCGATTCACCATCCTCACACGCCCGTCCTGCAGCTTCTTATTGAGCCATGGCAGGGTGATTACGAGGCCTGGACCGTTTACCGCCATCAGCAAGGCAGCCGTAAAGACGGAAAAATCGTTTTCAGAAAATGGAATCGCGAGGCCGATCGGGTAAGATTCCGCGCCTTGGGCGACAAGCCAGCCCCCAAAGATTGGGACCACAATACCAACATATTGGAAAAACACCTCATCATCCCCGGCCGCTGGGTGGCGGACTTGGAACGCGCCGTTGAAAAACTTTCCGTGCCCCCAGTCACCGGCACCGTCCTTCCCCTGTTACGCGAGACGGAATACAAGCTTAGCTTCTGGCGCAGCCGCCAAGAGTCTGAATTCAGTTGGCACTCCACGCCTCCTAAAGGATGGCGACCCCTCGCCGCCTTGTTCAAATCACTCCTGCAAAACTTGCGCCGCCATTCCGCCGGCCAACCGCTCGGGCCAGTTCCCAAACCATAGTGGGGCAGACGCCCCCGTCTGCCATAGTCGTGACGGGCGCCCTCGCCCGTCGCCTCATCCGAACCATCACATGGTTCAAATCAATCAGCCCAGGGCTGGCCCGCAAACAACGAAGCGGGCCTACCTTGCGTAAACATCAAATTCCACTGCTCCGAAGGAGTTGCATCCCCTCTAAAATCAAATCTTGGCAAGTCTCTTCGATCCCTCATCATCGCCTCCACCATGGAGCCCATACTCATCGGCTATTTTCCAAAGCAAACCATGCTCCAACCAGATTTTCTCAAATCAGTCGGCGTTGCGGAGATTTGCAGCGCTTCAGGCTGTTTGTCCAAAGGACCGGACGGTTGGATTGATCATTGGAAGCATAATGAAATGTGGCTCTTTGGTACACCTGCTGAAGCATGGGATACTGTGCCTGCGATCCAACGCGCTGCGTTCCACTTATATGCGTACGAGATGTTCCCGGTGAGGTTTACCAAACAAGGGCAAGAGCCTTTCACACCTCTGTCATCATCTATCGAGCCGTTATCCCCAGCCTTTGAACTCCTAGGCTACGATGCCGTGAGCCGCAGCTACGCCAACAAGTTCGAGTGCTCTCCCCTTTCCTGCAATCACATGGCCGAAAAAATCTCCGTCAACCCCCACTGCCTTTTTGCTGACGTTGAAACGGCCTTCCGTCATGCGGCGAAATTTGGCCTCGAAGAACCCGAGCCTGGCCCTTACTACATAGTCACCGTCTGGCGTCTTCACCAGCAAACATAGGGGAAAGATGAAAGCCGCCATATCAGGGATATTCACCAAAGGCCACGGCAGATTTTCTCGCCGCCTTCAAAGCTCATCTTGAAAAGGAAGCTCCCCAATATGGTAACCAATGGTGGTCGTCTGCGGTGGAAAGGTCCGCTTAGACTCCTCTGTTCACTCAGCCGAATTCGATCGATGTTCGATGTTTCCCAACCTCATCATTTCCTCCCCGTCCACCACAACGCCTCCACCATCTGATGATTCAGCCCGTCCAATTCCCGCTGCAACCGTTTTGAGATCGCCTCATCCTTTACCGGTTTCGTTTCGCCCGCATCCTCCCGCAGATTGAACACCTGAAACTCAGACACCAGTTTCCCACCCTCAAGCTGCTTAACGATCTTCCAATCCCCCGCCCGTAATGCAATATTCCTCCCATACCGCCAGAACAAAACCTCATGCGGCGCACCTGGCTTCTCCCCGCGCAAAAACGGCAGCAAATCCACCCCATCCAATTTATTTTCTCCTGTCGGCGCAACCTTGGCCGCTCCCAATGAAGTCGCCAAAATATCCAACGAAATCACCGGCTGCTCATACACCTTCCCCTCCGGCATTTTCCCCTTCCACTGCGCCAGAAACGGCACCCGGATGCCGCCCTCAAAAAGATGCCCCTTGCCCCCGCGCAACGGCGCGTTGCTGGAAGTCAGCTCCTGCGTCGGCCCGCCGTTGTCGCTCAGGAAAAAAATCAGCGTATCCTCCTCCAGCTTCAGCTCGCGCAACTTCGCCAGCATCGCCCCCACGCTGTCATCCATCGCCGCCAGCATCGCGGCGAAGATACGCCGTTGCGGATCGGTGATGTGCGCGAACCGCTCCAGATACTGCGGCGTCGCCTGCATCGGGCTGTGCACCGCGTTATACGCCACATACAGAAAGAACGGCTGCTTCTCATTTCGCGTGATGAACCCCACCGCCTCCCGCGTGAACGCCTCCGTCAGATACTCCGGCTCCGTGATCTCCTGCATCCCGCGCAGCAGCGGATTCTCCGCATCATACGGCGGCTCATTCCCCCGCACATGATTCGACCAGATCACCGGCCCATTCGTGAACCGCTCCCCGAACGCCACCGAGTTCGTCCGCAAGAACGACGTCACCCCATTGAACGGCGGCGGCACAAAGAAATGTCCCTCATGCAAGAAACCATAGAACTCATCAAAGCCCCGTTTCTGCGGATGAAATTTCTCCACGCCACCCAGATGCCACTTCCCCACCAACCCCGTGCGATACCCCGCCGCCTTCAGATGATCCGCCATCGTCTTCTCCGTCAGCGGCAATCCCATCACCGGATCCAGATTGCTCTTCCCCACCGCATTCAGCTCATGCCCGAACCGCGTCTGATACCGCCCCGTCATCAACCCCGCCCGCGAAGGACAACAAAACGGCGCACTCACATACCCCTGTGTGAACCGCACTCCATTCCGCGCCAATGAATCAATATTCGGCGTCAACACCCCCATATTCCCCTGGCACCCCAGCTCCGCATACCCCAGATCATCCGCCAGCAACACGATCACATTCGGCTTACGCTCCGCTCCTTCCACCGAAGCGATGAAAAGCACCAGCGCCAAAATGGTTAACAGGGATTTCACCCCACCGTCTTACCGCATACCGAAACTCCCCGCAAGCCAAGCGCCCGTGATCATCCCCGTTCGCGCCCTCCGCTCATCCCTCGCCCCTCAATGGGGAGAGGGACCGAGGGTGAGGGGTGAGCTTGCCCACAGCATCAAATATTCAGCCCCATCGAATGACGATTTGACGAAATTCTCCAACCCCTTAACCTCTGTCCCCATGGACCATTCACCCGGATTTTTGAAACTCGTGCAAGAAGCACAACCTCGCGTGCACGAGATCACCATTGAGCAGGCCAAGCAGATGCTCGCCACGAATCCTCAGATCGTCCTCGTCGACGTCCGCGAAGACCACGAATGGCAAAAGGGCCACGCCGCCGAAGCCGTCCACCTCGGCAAAGGCATCCTCGAGCGCGACATCGAGAACAAGTATCCCGACTTCAACACCGAGATCATCATGTACTGCGGCGGCGGTTACCGCTCTGTCCTCACCGCGGATGCCGCGCAAAAGATCGGCTATAAAAAAGTCCATTCCCTCATGGGCGGCTACAAAGGCCTCGTCACCGCCGGCTGGAAGATGACGTCCTGAACGGCCAGCGGTCATAAGCCTGCCGGTGCAACCGGCCCGGCCCGGCCTTGATTTTCCCTTCGGGACGTGAGACGTATTCTCTCATGTCCCCAAGGTTGGTGTCGCTATTCACACGCCTGGCCGGTTTCCTGCGGACGGGAAAGGCGCTGCTGCTGCTTTTCCTCCTGCTGGTGGCCGCGCTCGTGGGCACGGCCCTGCTCTTCCGTCCCCCACCCGAACCGGCTTACGGCAACGTCTCCGCCAGCGCCTGGCTGGAACTCGTCAGCACCAACAAGCAGAAGACGGCCGATGCCGCCGCCGCATTCCGGTTGATGGGCCGCGATGGCGCCCTCTTCCTGGGCAATGAACTCGTCCGCAAGCCCACGCAGATCGATGAATGGATGATCACCCATCACCAGCAGATTCCGGACTGGCTGAAGAAATATGTTTTGAAACCGCAACGGCCCTCTCACGACGATACCGTCCTCCTCCTCTTGCACAACCTGGGCACCAACGCCGCTCCCGCCGTCTCCAATCTTATCGTGTGGCTCGATAACCGGCAGACCCTACATGTCCCCAGCACCAATCCCGCTCCCGGCGCATCCGCCCTCCAGCGCCACATCACCCTCAGCAACGGCGTGCTCCGGACCAACTACATTCAAGTTTACCTCCCCCCTTCCGGTTTTTTCCCTCCTTATGCGACCAAACCGCCACCGCCGCCGATCCTCTCCACTCAGCAACAAACCGTCGTGAGCGCTCCCGGTGTGGTGACGACGAATGTAGTGGTGCTCATCAAATCCGGTCTGCGCCCGATACCCGTCCGTGCGTACCAGATCCTGACGAACAACGGCAGCGACAACCCACGCGTCATTTCTCTCCTGCTCAATTCCGCCGACAGCCCATCCGGCCCCGTGTCCTTGAATCCCAATCTCCGGATGACCGCGCGCAAGTCCATTCCCGCGCTGCTCCAGGCCGTCGAAGGCCGGGACCTCAGGCAAAAGTGGATGGCCCTCTCCCTCCTCCGCCTCACGCTGCCGGAATCCGACCTCGCCCGAGACTGCATGATCCGCGCCCTGCAAAATCCGGAACGTGCCATGTTTGATTTCGCCATCGGCTCCCTCGCCTCCACCACGAATGAACTGGACCGTATCATCCCCCTGGCCACCAAGAGCCTGCTGCGTTATCGCAATCGCACCACCGACATCTTTTCCGGCTGGAATCCACCGGTTTATCAGAGCCTGCGGGAATTCTCCCGTCACAGTCCCCTCGTCGTCTCCCAATTGCAGGAGCTACTGCCTGAGGCCGACTTTTACGAACAGCACGGCATCATCCAGCTCCTCGGCGATATCGGCACTACCAACACCGTGGACCTGACCTTGATCAGATCCTTCACCCATCACGAAAAGCGCCTGCTGCGAAACGCCGCGTGGCTGACGCTCTCCAAGTTGTATGGTGATCAGACCACCGAGGTGAAAGGCCAGATCACCGCCCTCGAGAACCGCGTCGAGCCCGCCTTCACCCAGGCCCACGAGCGATTGAGCGCCCTCGGTCCCGCCGCCCAAGCGGCGGTGCCCGCCTTGCTTGAGTGCCTTAAAGCAAATGACCTCCGCACCGTCGCCCGATCAGTCGAGACTCTCGGAAGGATCGGCCCTTCAGCGAACGCCGCGCTGGGAGCATTGCAGTCCCTGAGTGAACACCCCAATGTGACCGTGCGCGAAGAAGTCTGGACCGCGATCTCCCGCATCAACGCCCAGCCTCGAGAAAGTTCTGCCCCTTGATCACGGCCTCCTGCCCGCTTGATTTTCCACCGGGGACGTGAGACGTATTCTTTCGTGTTTCCAAGGTTGGCATCCCTGTTTACCCGACTGGCCGGTTTCCTCCGAACCGGTCGTGGTGCCTTCTTGCTGATCGTGCTCGCGACTTTGGTGACCGTCATGCTGGTGCTTCGCAACCACCGCACGGAACCTTCCTACCAAAAGATCTCTGCCAGAGGATGGCTGGAACTCGTCAGCACGAACCAGACCCGCATTGTGGAAGTCACCACCGCCTTCCGCGCGATGGGCCCCGCTGGCGTGGAATATCTCGGCAATGAACTCGTCCGCCAGCCTTCCAGCCTTGATGAATGGCTGCTCGCCCGCCATCAGCACATCCCCGGTCCCTTTAAGCGCTTGCTGTTGAAACCGCAGCGTTCCTTGAAGGCCACCACCATCTTGAGCGTGCTCCGGGGCTTGGATAAGGACGCCTCCCCTGCCATGCCCATGCTGCTCACTTGGCTGGACACTGTCGGGCCCACGCTGACCACCAGCGCTCCCCTACCTACAAATGGATTTAGCATCGTCACGAACAGCACTGTTTTGGGCTTCGCAACGGGTATTTCCGGCCACGGCCACGTAGGGGCCGCCGGTCCAAACATTCTCATCGTGCCCGCTAATAGCATCGTCACCCTGCAAACCCAGTCAGTAGTCAGCACTCCGGGAATGGTCACCACCAATTTCACCGTGACAGTGAGATCCATCTCCCCCACCGTTCCGCGAACCGCATACCAGATCCTGACTAATCTCGGCAGCGAGGACCCGCGCATCATCAAGGTGTTATTGAATCCGGTGGAGAATTCCACTCACGTGGGCGTCACCCTTTTCGGAACAAATCTAAAAGTGGCCGCCAGCCAGAGCGTTCCCTTGCTGATGAGGAATGCCAAATCCACCGATCAAAGACGCCGTTTGGCCGCCTTCTCCCTGCTGCGCCTCACCTTGCCTGAATCTGCCGCCGCGCGCGAAGTCATGATCCGTCAGTTGACCACCAAAAATTTCGTCCTCTTTGATCTCGCAGCCGGCTCCTTGACGAACACCACTGCTGAGCTGGAGAGGATCATCCCCTTGACCGTGCAAGGTCTGGTATCCTTCAAAAACCGGCCCTTGCCCTACAGCGAAACCGGGCGTACGCCGGCCTATTACGCGCTGAAGGAATTTGCGCGCCATCAACGCGCCGAGGTGGCCTTCCACCTGCAAGCCGTCCTCACCGAGGCCAGCCTTCGGGAACAGGTTCACATCTTGGAATTGCTGGCCGCCACGACGACGACCAATGAAGTCAACCTGGCCTTGATCGGCTCCTTTACCAACAGCCCGGACGCCATCTTGCGTGTGCAAGCATGGTCCACTCTGGGCGATATCACCGGAGATCGCCAGATGGAGGCGAACGGACTCCTCGCCCACCTCAATTCCTCCCCCGGCAAACATACTTTGATCTGGCTGACGTACAGCCGCCTGGGGAAATTGGGGGCGGACGCTGGCGCGGCAGTTCCCAAACTGATCGAAGGATTGCAGTTCCAAGAAACCCACCTGATCGCCAAAGCCGCAGAAACCCTTGGCCAGGTCGGCCCCACTGCCCACGCCGCCCTCGAACCACTACACGCCTTGCGCGCGCACCCAGAGTTGGTTGTGCGCGAAGCCGTCGAAGAAGCCATCCGCAAAATCTCCGCTGCACCAAAAACAAAAGGCACGGAATAAATCAACATCATGCCCGCTTGCTTTTCCTGCCGGGGCGTGAGACGTGTTTCCCATGCTTCCAAGGTTGGTGACATTTCGCACAAGATTTGCTCGCTTTCTGTGGAGTCGCACTGGTGCTGCCTTGGTTCTCTTGACCCTCTGTGCCATCGCGGGATTCGTCATGCTCCAGCACCGTGACGAACCAGAGCCTTCCTACCAAAGCATCTCCGCCAGTGAATGGCTCGAGCGGTGTACGACGAACTGGAACAAAATGCCCGAAGTCACCGACGCCTTCATCCAGATGGGACCGGCAGGAGTGGAATACTTAGGACGTGAACTGATCCATCAGCCGTCCAAATGGGATGAATGGCTGCTCTCCCACCACCAAAACATCCCAACGCCTCTCAGAAAAAAACTGTTCAAGCCAAGGCAGCAATTAACCTCCCAGGCTCTCCAGGCGCTTCTACTCAAGCTGGGGACCAATGCCGCCCCGGCCATGCCCATGCTCCTTACCTGGCTGGAGACCAATAATACCGTGGCTTACCATCGGGCAGCAGTCCCCATCTCCGTGTTCTCTCCCACCAACAGCACCGTTCAAGGAATTCAGATCATCGGCACAAATGCAATTTTGCCGGGCTACATGTTCAAACGCACGGGGCCGTCAAACCAGTATCAAATCGTTAGCAGCGGTTTCGGCGGCTCCCTGCTGGTGCAAACTCAAGTGCTGGCGACAGCGCCGGGAATGGTCAGCACAAATCTGATCATCTCTTCCAGATATGCTTCCAATACGATACCGACGGATGTGTATTTCACCCTACGTAACGTTGGCAGTACTGATCCGCGTATCATTCCCCTGTTGTTCAGGGCGATTCCAGGACCGGCGATGATCGGAATGACCCATGAGTATGGGACCAATCTTAAAGTCGCAGCCAGCCAGTGCATCCCACTGCTTGTCAAAAAAGCAGCTTCTCCAGATCGCGTGGAAAAAAGCATCGCACTGGGCTTGCTCAAGCTGACCTTGCCCGAATCCGCAACGGCCAGAGACGTGTTCATCCAAGCATTGAATGACAATGATTATCCGATATTCGATTTCGTACTGCACTCTCTGACGCCCTTCACAAACGAAGTGGATCGCATCGTACCGCTCGCACTGGATGGCATCCGGAGGCGGCCAAAGATGTTCGAGTCAAACCGGATACTGCACAGCCGCACACCCTATCCGGATTTTTGGGACGAGCCCTATACGCCCCTGAAAGAATTTGCCCGCTATAGTCCGAAGGTCATTCCCGGCCTGCAAGATATACTCCGGGATTCCAGCGATCGACCAGACTACTACATCATCCGGTTCCTGGCTGAGATCGGCAGCACGAATGACATTGATCTCAACCTGATCCGCTCCTTCACGAACAGCATGTCGGTTGAAACTCGTTCGAGTGCATGGAACCTCATCGGCAAGCTCACGGGTGACACCAATGCTTTCGTCATGGAACAGCTGGCCTACATGCATCCTGGCACCGTCTTGACTTGCTACGAAAGACTCGGGGCGATGGGGCCAGCAGCCCGGATTGCCGTCCCGAAGATACGTGAAGGCTTGCAGCACAGCGAAGAACGCATTGTCGCCAAAGCCGCTGAAACGCTTGGCAGGATCGGCCCCGTGGCGAAGGACACCCTGCCTGACCTCGAAGCTCTGCGCGATCACGCCCGGCTATCGGTTCGTGAAGCAGTCGAGGACGCCATCCACAAAATCTCCGCCCCACCCAAAGCAAAAGGCGCGGAATAAATCCGCGCCTTGCTCGTTTGAAATTGCTTCACCCCACTCAGCCCAGCGCCGCCGCCTTGCGGTTTCCTTCCAGCATGAAATCCAGATACGCGCCCAGTTGCTGTTTCATCACGAGGCGTGAGACGATCGCGTCGATCAAGCCGTGATCCAGCAAGAACTCCGCCGTCTGGAAGCCCGGGGGCAATTCCGCCTGCGTCGTGTCCTTGATCACGCGCGGTCCAGCGAAGCCGATCATCGCACCCGGCTCGGCGATGATGAGATCGCCCACGCTCGCGTAACTTGCCATCACACCCGCCGTCGTCGGATGCGTCAGCACACTGATGTACGGCAATCTGGCTTTCGCATGCAGCGCCAGCGCGCCGCACGTCTTCGCCATCTGCATGAGGCTGAACATACCCTCATACATGCGCGCACCGCCGCTTTGAGAAATGATGATGACCGGCAAGCTACGATCCGTGCCCATCTCGATCAAGCGCGTGAGCTTCTCGCCCACCACGGAACCCATGGAGCCGCCCAGGAAACTGAAATCCATCACGCCCAAGGCCACCTTTTGATTGCCCATTTTGCCGATGCCCGTGATGACGGCATCCTTCGCGCCTGACGATTTCTTGTAATTCTCCAGCTTGGAGGCGTAGGAGGCCACGCCCGTGAACTTCAGGATGTCCACCGCCGTCATTTCCGCATCCATCTCTTCAAAGGTGCAGACCTCGACCAACGAGTTGATGCGTTCCCGGGCGCCGATGGGAAAGTGATGGCGGCATTTCGGGCACACCTTCAGGTTATCATCCAGCTCCTTGTCATAGATCATGGAGGAGCATTTCGGGCACTTCGTCCAGATGCCTTCGGGAATATCCCGCTTCTTGCTGGAGGAAGAGCCGATCTTGGCCTTCTTGATGAACGAGGTTTCGCCGGTATTGGCGGGAGGGGTTACCGCGGGTTCTACCACGGTCTCCACACCCACAGACTTTTTTGTGATTGAAGTGGTTGCCATAGGTCTGCTCTGGCCGCCTCTAGGCGGACCATCACGACACATCTACCGATGCTCATTGCTTTACCGTTAGCGCATCAAATAGAGGCTACATCATCTACAAACCCCGCGCCACTGTCCAGACACAAACCTCCCCCGCTCCGCCGTCCAAAAGCGTTCTGGCACAGGCACTCGTCGTCGCTCCCGTAGTCAATACATCATCGATCACCAGCAAGCGCTCACCGTTGAGGCGCAAGCTCTTACGCATGGAAAAAGCTTTGCGCACATTCTCCGCTCTATCCTTCCGGTCCAGCCGGGTCTGGGTTCGCGTGGCCACCACCCGCTCGATGAGATTTCGTCTGACCGGCAACCCGACCTCCTTCCCGATTGCTCGGGCGAGCCGATCCGCCTGATTGAACTCCCTCTCCCGCTGCTTGTGTGGATGCAAAGGCACCGGCACCAACGCATCAAATCTCTCGGTTTTCAACGTCTCTTTCGCCCCAGCCAACCACAGTTCCACCAGAAACGGTTCAAACCACAGTTCGCGCGTGTATTTGAAGCGGTGAATCACCTCAAGGACCGTTCCCTCGGCCGCTACCGAAGCCCGCGACCATTTGAAGGCCAGGTCCAGTTCCTTGCAGTTCGTGCACTCAAAACGTTGGGTGATATCTCCCGCAAAAGGCAGCCCGCACCGGTCACACATCGGCGCCTGGAGGAACTTCACATCCTCCCGGCACTGCTTCCCCACATACCCCTCTGCTTTGGTCGCCGGTTCCTTTTCGCAAAGCTGACAAACATTGGGATAAAACAATCCCGCCAGCGGATTCAACCACCGGGATACTTGCTCAATGAGTTGCGGAGTCCTCATTCTTGGTGGCCGATGGTGGCAAAATCTTCATCAGCAAGGCCAGCAATAAAGCCAGGACCACGCCCGCCACCCAGCCATCGATCAATTTGGCGCTGCCCCAGATCCAAGTCTGGGCTCCGGCAACGTTATCGGTGGTGAATCCGTACGTCTTCAGCCAGAAAATCCAGCCCGCATGAAGCCCGAACGAAAACCAAAGCGTTCCTGTCCGCTGATAAGCCAGCGCCAGCATGATCCCGGCGAGCAGCAGGTTGAAAAAGGCGGGCACCAACTGCTGCACGTCACCAAATCCACGCAACTTGTGTGGCAATAACGCAAGCCCGCTCCACCAGTGCACTTCCGGCGGCGCTTCCACCCGCGCGAGGAAATGTAAAATTGCGTACACGGCACTGCTCACCAGCAACGCCGACCGCCAGGAGATTTGCTTCCGCAACGCCCCAAAAACCACCCCGCGAAAGAACAGTTCCTCCAAGGCCGCCACCAGGATCGCCGCGAACACCGCGTTGAACAAATGCCCCATTATCGAGGCTCCCGTTTGCTCTCCCCGGAACATCCGCCCACCTAATCCAATGACGACCACGATCGCCACCGCCAGTGAAAGAAATCCAAAAAGAAACCCCTTCAGCGCATCACGTTTTCCCTGTGAAAACGGGGTTAATCCCGCTTCCGCCCAGCTCTTCATGCCCAGCCTGCGCAAGACCGGCACCAAACCGAGAATCCCGATGATCATGAAGCTGCGATCCACGTACCGATGGAACGGATGACCCGCCAACCCCTTCAGTGCCGGCATCGATTCTGCCAACGTCTGCACCAGATGATAGACCGCCGGGGCGATCAAAGCCCCGCCGATGAAGATCGCTGCAAAGTAACTGAATATCAGGGTCGCCGGACGCATCAATGTCTGCATTACACGGGCTTGCCTTCCGTCCGCCAAGCAGATATTGAAGCGGGCGGCGGAGGTGGCACGGGATTAGCTAACTAAAAATTGCCAATCGCACCGCGGTAGCATTGGTTTTGTGAGCGTAGTTGCATCAAATACAACTTTTGGGGCTTATCGCCTGCACGAACGCATTAATGGCGGCGGCATGGCGGATATCTGGCATGCCAGCGATGCCCAAGGGCAGGCTTACGCCCTGCGGTTGATGCATAAGAGCTTGCGCTTCAACTTCTTCGCCAAGAAACGCTTCTTCCGTGGTTGCGAGGTTTTAAGCCAGATCCATAATCACGAATACGTCGTCACTTACGTCGATCACGGCAAGCTCAATGGCCAGCCCTTCTGCGTGATGGAATACGTGGAAGGCGATAACCTCAAGATGCTCTTCGCCCGGGGTGACGATGTCCTGACGGAATTCGTCGGTAATATTTTGATCGATATGGCCATCGCTCTCCAGCATGTCCATGACAGCGGCTTCATGCACATGGATTACAAGCCGGAGAACGTCATGGTCAGCCGGAATGGCAACGTTCGCTTGGTCGATTTCGATCTGGCCATGCCCCGCCCGCCCAAACCCGTGAAGATGGGTCGCACTCCTGGCACTCCCGCCTACATGGCCCCCGAGCAACTCCAGCGCAAACCAGTGGATCACCGCGCGGACATCTGGTCCTACGGCGTCACTGCTTACGAACTGCTCACGGACCGCAAACCTTTCAGCGGCGACAGCGGCAAAGAGATTCTTCAAGCCCAGCTCAACCGCGATGCCTTGTTCCTGCTCCCCCGTTCCATCAACCCGGAACTCCCGGCGAATCTGGAACGCATCGTGATGAAGTGCCTCGAACAAGACCCGGACAACCGCTACCAGGACATCACCTACCTTGTGCGTGACCTGGAAGGCGCCCTCTACGTGGCCTGATTCGTAGTCGGATTTACCGCCCCGAGTTTCTCCGCCAACCTAGCGATACATTTCGCCACCTCGATCTTCGCAAATCCCGACGTCTGCGGATCACCCGTTTCAATCACCGTCCAAGCCCCACTCTCCTGCTGGGCGATATCCACCGCCAGATAAGGCACGCGCAGTTGTTGCGAAGCTTTGATGGCCAGTTCACAGACGGTCGCGTGTTCCTCTGCGGTGAGCTCGGACAACGAATCTTCCTCCGGCCAGTAATGTCCCACACCCAACGGCACATCCTGAAAAAGGATAATCCGAAACTCGCGCGCGATGGGAAAACCATCGTTCCGCTTCGCCTGATGCCGCAGCGGCACCAGCTTGCGCAAAATCGCCGCGCCTTCGGAATACGTGTAGGCATTCAGCAAACCGGTCACATGCGCTTCCGCTTCCTGCACCGAGTTCGCCACGCACGCACTCCAGCCCTTGTCCTTGCGCGATTGCACCGCGCCTTTGATGAACAGCGGAAAGCCCAATCGCCACGCCGCCGCCGCCACCTCACTCACATCCCGCACAATGATCGATTCCGGTGTGAGCCCGCGCAGATGCGGATACGCCGCCGCGAACGAAAGACACCGCACATACTCCGCCGGTGAATTGACGAGGATCAGATTCTTCGCCGCCAATGCCGCATACAACTCCGAGTAATCATCCGAGGTGTGAACGTAACCGCACAGCACCGCAGTTACCGGCGTGGGACGATGCGCCAGCTTACGCAACGTTTTCTCCGCATCCGACTCGCGGGTCCATGAAGAAGCGATTTCGATGCTCTCAAACCCCGCCTGCTTCAGCGCCTTCGCCACCTCGGCGATGGCCCGGGAGAAAGGCGTCACCGCACCGGCCGGAACAGTTTCGTGAATGACAACAGGCTTGGGCACAACAGGTAAATATCGCGCCGGACCTTAATGAAATGGAAGCGGGATGAACAGCCTGAGTTTTTCGCGGGGCGCGAGTTGTCTCAACCCGCAGCAATGTCCCTAAGCAGTGGTGGTGTCCGGTCTCTAGAAAGATAAGCGCATGGAAACGGCCAAAGTTCCAACTTACTTCGAGCCACGCAGAGTGCTTCGACTCCATTCCAAAGGAAATATTCCCAACTCTTTGACGATATCTTTTTCAGCGTATACCGCTTTGATCGCAACTTCAGCAATAGGTGCATTCACCATCACGGATAATATCTCCATCTTTTCCTGGTGAAGAATTTCCAAGTTAGTGTCACCACTCTTTTCCTGATAAATTTGCAGTACACGCCTTTCATCCAGAACAACACCCAGAAAACTCCCCGCGCGCACCAAGCGGGCTAAGAGCCTGTAGACTCTGGGATAATCCATTTCAACGGGCTGAGAGGATGGGATATTCTCTCCCGTCTCGGAATCGTAGTAGAAAACCTTCATAAACTGTTTTCACTTCACCCGCTTCGCCTCCTGATTCAACCCATTCTGATGCAGTATCAGCGACTTCACGCCACCCTTGTCATCCTTCACAAAAGTGATCTGCGCATCCACCACCTTGTAGAAAAACTTTGTTTCCGTTTCCGGGAACACCTCGAAGAACGGTTGCCCCGTCAGTTGAACCATCAACCGCTCACCTTGCCGTTGCACGGTGAAAACCACGTTGGATGCCAGCTCGTACTTGCCCGCATAGGTATCATAGATTTTTGCATCCACCTTCGCCGCGGCCTTTTCTCCCGGCACTTCATCCGAGATTTTCTTCGCCACCTGGTTCGCACCGTTCTGGTGTAAGGTGAGGCTTTTGGTTTTCCCCTGCGCATCCGCCTGGAACGAGATCTGCGCATCCACCACATCACAGAAGAACTTCGTGTCACTCTCGGGAAAAATATTCAGATACGATTGCCCGGTGAGCTGCACCTGCAAGTGATCTTTGTCCCGGCGCACATTGAAAAAGAATGTGGGATTCAGTTGATACCGCCCAACATACTTCGCCAGCAGTTCCGCCTTCACCGGCACCGGCTGGCGCACCTTGACCGCATCCAGCTTGGCCAAGGCATACTTCGGCTCCAGCAGATGCAGCCCGATGTCATCGCTGTCATTCTCCGAATTGGTGAGCACCACCACCCCGCGCTGATTTTTCCTGTCGAATCCGATGAACGAGCGATAGCCACCCGTGCCGCCGTTATGCCAGATGATCTCCGCGCCATACCGCGTGTAGATATGCCAGCCCAGCCCGATCTTCGTGCCTGACCCCACATCCCGCCGCGCCGTCTGGCTCATCTCAAACGCTTCTTTCAGCTTCGCGTTATCCAGCTTCATATTCGCACTCACGAACTTCAGCATGTCATTCACTGAAGACCGCAACGCCCCCGCGCCCGCCAACGTGGGGATATCCCAATTCGACACCGCCTTGCCCATCTTGCTGTGCCCCGTGGCGAGTTTCTTCTTCGCCGCCGTCGAAAGCGAAATGCTCGTATGCGTCATGCCCAGCGGCGCGCACAGCCGCTCGATCACCAACGCCTCGTAGCTCTTCCCTGCCTTTAGCGCCAATGCATGCCCCAGCAAGCCCATGCCGAGATTTGAATACTCATACTTCGCCCCGATGTCCCGCGTCAGCGTATGCCCCGAGAGAAACGCATACATCTGCTCCACCGTATAATCCGCATACGGATTGCCCCCGTCTGCGGGCGTGAAATCATCCGGCAAACGCGGTAATCCCGAATGCTGCGTGGCCAGTTCCAGCAACGTGATCTTGCGTCCATTGCGCTCCGGCACCTTCACACTGACGGGCAAAAATTTGCTCACTGGATCATCCAACTTCACCTCACCACGCGTGACCATCTCCGCCAGCAACTCCGTCGTGAACACCTTGGAGATCGAGCCGATCTCAAAAATCGTATCCCCATCCACCGCCGTGCTATCCGTCCGAGAAAGTGTGCCATGACTGATGATGCGCGTCCCCTTCTCATCGATGATCCCCACGACGATGCCCACTCCGGCATGTGCCGTATCGATGCGCTCGCGCAAAATGGTTTTCAACCCCTCATCGTTCGGCCGTTCTTGAGCGACAGCGAGATGCGGTGCGATAAACGAAAGTGCTATCACCGCGATCAGTATGGACACAGTCCAGTTCATAGCTTTATGCATAAGATGACTTGGTTTCCGAAAACGCCGGGATTTCCTGCAAAGTCTGGTCCGGTTCCGCCTTCCATGGCAACAGGTGTTTCTCCGCGCCGATATATGGCTCCAGCTTCAATTGTTCCGTTCTTTGATATATTAGTCGCCGACCATTGAGAAAATATTACGGATGGTGACAGTTTCTTTTCTTTTTCTGCATCAAAGCTCCAAACCCTTGATAAACCGCGTGTTACGCTTCCATAAGTACCGCGTTGCCAGCGTTTACAAAACTTCCCCCGCTCTATAGTGGCCTCTTTTCCTTGAAGTCGGCTAAAAAGAATTCGTCAAAAGAGACGAAACTTTAACCGCATAACAATATGGAAACTCTGCTTAGCATCTGCCTCGGTATCGGCTTGAGCGCCGCGTGTGGGTTTCGGGTGTTCATCCCCATGCTCATCGTCAGCATCGCTGCCAATGCCGGCCATCTGACTTTGGCCAAGGGCTTCGAATGGCTGGCCAGTGACGCCGCCGTCGTTTCCTTCGGTCTAGCGACTGTCTTGGAAATCGCCGCGTATTATGTCCCGTGGCTGGATAACTTGCTCGACTCCATCGCCAGTCCCTCGGCGGTTATCGCGGGCACGATCATCACCGCCTCGGTGATGACGGATATGAGCCCTTTCATGCGCTGGACCTTGGCCGTCATCGCCGGTGGCGGCGTGGCCGCCGCGGTGCAAGGCACCACGGTGCTGGCCCGTGCCACTTCCACCGCGCTCACCGGTGGTCTCGCCAATCCAATTCTGGCCACCATCGAATTGGGCGGCTCCGGGGTCGTGAGTTTGATGGCCTTCTTCGTCCCGCTACTCACCCTGGTGATCATCGTGACCGTGCTCATCTTGGTCGGCCGAAAATTGCTGAAACGCAAAGCGGAAAAAACGATGCCGCCGCCCATGCCGGTGTGAGTGGTCGTTAAATGGTTGAAACGTTAAAAGCGTTGAATCGTGAAATACGATTCAACGCTTTAACCTTTTAAACGAATCTCGTTTCCTCAGAACTGCTTCAAAAATCGCAGATCATTCTGATAGAACAGCCGGATGTCATCGATGCCGTAGCGGATCATCGCGATGCGCTCGATGCCGAAGCCGAAGGCCCAACCGCTCCATTGCTCCGGATCATAGCCCACCGTCTCGAACACCTGCGGATGCACCATGCCGCAGCCCGCGATCTCCAGCCAGTCCTTGCCCATCTTCTTGGTCAATGAACTCGCGAAATCGATCTCGAAGCTCGGCTCCGTGTAGCTGAAGTAATGCGGGCGGAAGCGCAGTTTCACTTCATCGCCCAGCAGCTCCTTGAAAACATATTCCACCGTGCCCTTGAGGTCGCCCACGGTCACGCCTTTGTCCACATACAGACCTTCGATCTGATGGAACGTCGGGTTATGCGTGGCATCGGCATTATCACGCCGATACACGCGACCCGGCACAATGATGCGGATTGGCGGCGCCTGCTTCTCCATCACCCGGATCTGCACGGAAGACGTATGCGTGCGCAACAACGGCTTCGGGCCGGAGCCCGTGCCGACGTAAAAAGTATCCTGGGCATCCCGCGCCGGATGATCCGCCGGTGTGTTCAAGGCGTCGAAGCAATGATACTCGTCCTCAATCTCCGGCCCATCCGCCACCACGAAACCAATTTTGCGGAAGCAGCGGACGATATCCTCCGTCACCTGCGTGAGCGGATGCAGCTTGCCCAGCGCATGGCGGCGGCCCGGCGCCGTGAAATCCGTCGGCTCTTTCGGCAACGCCGCTTTCAGTTCCAATTCCGCCCGGCGTTCGCCGATGAGGCGTTCCAGCTCCTGCTTTGCGTCATTGATCGCCTTGCCCGCCGCCGGCTTCTCTTCCTTGGAAAGCGTGCCGAGCTGTTTCATCAGCGCGGTGATTTTGCCGTTGGAGCCGAGGTAGGAGGTGCGGGCCTGATCCAAGGCCGCCAGATCAGCCGCCGCCTGGAGTTCAGCCAGGGCGGACTGCTTCAAAGGATCAATCTGTGCCACGAAAGACATAGTGCGGGCGAAAAGATAGGTGAAGGACCGGACGCGACCAACAAAAAAGGGCGGCTGTTTAGGCCGCCCTTCCCTGTTGAAAAACTAAAGCTTAGGCCTTGGCTTTGGCTGCCGTGGCGATATTCGCCATCTTGGTCTTCAGCGCATCGCCGGACATCCGGACGAGTTCGGTGAATGCCGGGGCGTCGGTCGCGGCGAGATCGGCGAGGGCCTTGCGGTCCAGCGTGATCTGCGCGGCCTTCAGGCCTTCCATGAAGCGGCTGTACGTCGTGCCAGCCGAACGGGCGGCGGCATTGATACGCACCTGCCAGAGGGCGCGGTAATTGCGCTTCTTGGTCTTGCGATCGCGGAAGGAATACTGCATGCCGTGATCGAGGGCGTCGGCGGCATAGCGGTAAAGTTTGGAACGGCGCATCCGGAAGCCTTTGGCGGCTTGCAGCGTACGGATACGGCGCTTACGGGAAGCGGGGGCGTTTGTAACACGCATGTCAGTAAATCAGTTAGGGGTGAAAATTAATGGCTGAAGGGCAGGCTGCCGATGATGCGCCACATGTCCGTCTTGTCCACCATGACACCTTTGCCGAGGGAGCGACGGCGCTTCGGGCTCTTGCCGGCCAGCAAATGGCGGCGGCCTGCACGGGCGCGTTTGATCTTGCCACTGGCGGTGATTTTGAACCGCTTGGCGACCGATTTCTTCGTTCTGATGCCTTTAGGACGACGCATAACTAATCCAATTTCGTTCTATTAAAAGAGCGCGAACTATATGGACCGGGTGGCGGGTGTGCAAGAGGTATTTTAACAACAACCTGAAAAAGAAAGTGATCCGGGCAGCAGACGCCAAGGAGGTGGGGGTGGGGAACCCCTCTGAAGAAACGTACCGCTACCCGAATCATTAGCAAAACTAGGAACGACACCAAAAATTGTCAACCCACTTCTCAGGAAATCTACGGAGAATCAACGTAGACGTAGTATCTTTAAGCGTTCTGGAAGAGCAACTTGCAAAAATCCCGATGATGCCAAGCGATTACAATCAGAGAAAAATTGCGAATTTCTGACTTTTCCACGTGACACGAAGATTTCTTGGCCTATATTCACGCCCCTGCTGCGGCCGACCCTATCGTCCAGCGGTTAGGACACCGCCCTTTCACGGCAGTAACCGGGGTTCGAATCCCCGTAGGGTCGCCACTTCTCAGCCGCAGAACTTCCCAGCCCTGTAAAATCAGGGCTTTTGCGTCCATTTCCGCCGCCTTCCCCGGATTATAGACACCTTGGATTCCCTGTTCTCCCTTGCGCAGTCCATTGTTCCAAAACTTCTCGCTTGGGCATTTACCTACAATAACAACCGTCGCCACCTCCTTTTACGCGATTTTTCTTAGTTGGAATCAATTGTGCTCATACATAATGCGACAGGATGAATCCTGTTCACTCACGGCATGCCTATGAAAGTCATCCGGCCCAATTGCAGAGTCCAATTCACCGCCGAGGATATCGCTTTCGTTCTGGAAGTCCTCAGTCCCGGCACCGACACCAACCCCGCCCTCACCCAACTCCTCGGTGATGAAGAATCACGCGATCAGATCTTGGATGACGAACGGTTGCATCAAGCCCTGCTGGAAGGCACCGGTTGCCTGCGTGTCTCCACGCACTTCTATTTCTATGTGCTGGTGCGCCGCGTTTTGAAGAAGGCCGGTATCGAAGACCGGCGCGTGGCGGATTACGTTGCCGAACTCCTCGCCGAGTTCACCCAACTGGAACGCTTGTCCCTCCAAGTCACAGCGGACTTCAATCCGCTTGAATACCTCTTCGAGATGATGGCCGCTCTCCAACACGCGGATGAACGCACCTCGTTCCTCATCCGCGCGCATATCGGGAATCACTCGCTCTTTCTCTCCGGCGTGTTCCCCGACCGCATCCGCCATCGTGCGGAGAAAAAAGGGTTTCCGGATCTGAGCTACTACGAAGGCATGGGCCGCTCCAACTTCCGCGTGGCCAGCGACCACCGCCTCGCCCGCCACTACGAACTGGCGCCCGTCTTCACCACTCTTAGCGAATCCTTCCACGAAACCCGCCAGGCATTAAATGATCTGGCCGAACGCGTGATCCATCTAGGCGATCCCCTCCAATCCGACGCCCTCCTCCTAAAAGCGTTCGCGAAGAACTAGCCGCGAAAGCGAAAGCAGCCAAACTGTCACAGAGGCGGGAAATGTTCTCCCTCTCCTCTCAATGAGGAGAGGGCTGGGGTGAGGAGTGAGCGCGCCAGAAGCTTGACTATCACCACAGCAAAAAACACCCGCCAAGCCTCTCAGCCTGACGGGTGCTAAATTCCGCAAATTTCCTAAATCCGCTCTGTTCTCTCCGTTAGCTCCTGTTCAATTTTCCAGTTTCCGGGTTGGAGGTTGGATCTTTGGCTTCGGGATCCTTCATTCGTCATAAACCCCGCACCATAGGTCGGGGTCGGATTTCGTGCTTCGTCATTTATTAATAAACCCCTGCTCCTTCAACCACCCGATGCACTCCCCCGTCCACGGATGCCGTGAAGCCGGATCCCACTGAGACTTGCCCAGCCCGATCCCATGCGCGCCCTTCGGATAGATATGCATCGAGAACGACACGCCGTTCTTTTGCAGGGCGGCCGCGAACTCCAGCGCATTCTCCACCTTCACGGCCTTGTCTTCCACCGTGTGAAAGATGAACGTCGGCGGCGTCTCCTTCGTAACCTGTTTCTCGTTGGAGAGCAGCTCCACCAATTCCGGCGACGGATTATCTCCCAGCAGATTCTTCTTCGAGCCCCCATGCGTCAGCGGCCCCATGCTGATCACCGGATAGCACAGGATGCCGATATCCGGCCGTGAACTCACCTGATCAATCGGGTCCTTCGCATTTGCATCCCCCGCATCGAAATGCGTGATCAACGTGGATGCCAGATGTCCGCCCGCTGAAGAGCCCATCACCCCGATGCGCTTGGCGTCCAGCTTCCATTCGCCCGCCTTCGCCCGCACATACCGCAACGCGCGCGATACATCATTGAGCATCACCGGATGCCGATACCCCGCCGACCCCAGCCGATACTGCAACACGAACGCCGACACCCCCTGCTCATTCAGCCACATCGCATAATCCCGCCCCTCATGCGGCGCCAGCCCGCCATAACCACCGCCCGGACAGATCACGATAGATGCCCCCGTCGCCTTCTCTGGATTCGCGAAATAAGGCGTCAGCTTCGGCACATCCTTGTCCTCCTTGCCCAAAGCCCCCGGCGCACCTTCCGGCCACAACGGAAACGCCTCCCGCGGCAACTTCTGCTGCGCCTGAACTGAAACCGCCGAAACGGCCAACGCCACCAAACAAAATGCAGTGCGAATATTCATAGGATTGATGGGTGGAGGATATTCAGCATCCAGCTCGCGAGGCAATTGCGGAATGTAAATCGTAGCAGCCGACGTGAGGAGGCTCTAACATTGGCCTTCGCTTCCTCTTCGACCTTCTCGCACTCTCTCATTTCTGTTTCCCTAATCTGTGTCTATCTATGTCCATCTGTGGTTAACCCCTTCCCCCATTTGACACCCTCCCGCCCGAACCGTACCTTCCCCGCCACATGTTCAAACTCGTCGCACCGTACGAACCTGCCGGAGATCAGCCGCAAGCTATTGCGAAGCTGACGGAGGGGTTGCATGCGGGTGCGAAGCATCAGACGCTCCTCGGCGTCACCGGCTCCGGCAAGACCTACACCATCGCGAACGTCATCAAAGAGGTGAGCCGGCCCACGCTCGTCATCTCGCATAACAAGACGCTCGCCGCCCAGCTCTACGCCGAGTTCAAGAGCTTCTTCCCGGATAACGCCGTCGAATATTTCGTCAGCTACTTCGATTACTACCAGCCGGAGGCTTACATCCCGCGCACGGACACCTTCATCGAGAAGGATTCGAGCATCAACGAGGAGATCGAGCGCATGCGCCTTTCCTCCATGAGTTCGCTCTTCGCGCGGCGCGACGTCATCGTGGTGGCCAGCGTCTCGTGCATCTACGGCACGGGCAGCAAGGAGGACTACGAGGCCATGGTCATCCCGCTGAAGGTCGGCATGGAGATCTCTCGCGACCAGTTTCTCAGTCGCCTCGTGGATATCCAATACCGTCGCAACGACATCGCCTTCGAACGCGGCGAATTCCGCGTTCGCGGTGATACCGTGGAGCTTCGCCCCGGTTATACGGAAGACGGCCTCCGCTTCGAATTCTTCGGCGATCAGATCGATCGCATCACGCGCTTTGACCCCTTGTTGGGCGATACCCTGGACCAGTTCGACGCCATCACCGTTTATCCTGGCAAACAATTCGTCACGCCCGCCGACAAGCTGAAGCGCGCCACCCTCACCATCCGCGAGGAACTTGGCGACCGCATCGCGTGGTTCGAGAAGGAAGGCAAGTTGCTCGAGGCGCAGCGCATCAAGATGCGCACGGAATACGACCTGGAGATGATGGAAGAGATGGGCTTCTGCTCCGGCATCGAGAATTACTCGCGTCATATCGCTAAGCGCCCGCCCGGTTCGCGCCCTGCTACCATCATCGATTTCTTTCCGCCCGATTTCCTGCTCGTCATCGATGAATCCCACGCCACCGTCTCCCAGATCGGCGGCATGTATGCGGGTGACCGCTCACGCAAAAGCGTGCTGGTGGATCACGGTTTCCGTCTGCCCAGCGCGATGGATAATCGCCCATTGAACTTCGAGGAGTTCCAGAAGTTGCACGACCAAGTCATCTACGTCAGCGCCACGCCGGCCGCGCAAGAACTGCAATGGTCCGGGCAACGCGTCGCGGAACTCATCGTGCGTCCCACCGGACTCGTGGACCCGCCCATCAGCGTCCGCCCGCTCAAAGGCCAGATCGATGACCTGCTCGAAGAAGTCCGCAAGCGCGTGGAGTTGAAAGAGCGTGTGCTCGTCACCACGCTTACGAAACGCAGCGCCGAGGAGCTCACAGATTACATGCGCGATATCGGCATCAACATCCGCTACCTGCACAGTGAGATCGACGCCATCGAACGCGTCGAGATTCTGCGCTCCTTGCGCAAAGGCGACTTCGACGTTCTCGTAGGCATCAACCTCCTGCGCGAAGGCCTTGATCTGCCGGAAGTCTCCCTCGTCGCCATTCTCGATGCGGACAAGGAAGGCTACCTGCGCTCCACCACCAGCCTCATCCAGACCGCTGGCCGCGCCGCGCGTCACTTGAATGGTTTCGTCATCCTCTATGCGGACGTGATGACGCAGAGCATCCAGAAATTCCTCGCCACCTCGGAATATCGTCGCAAACGCCAGATAGCCTACAACCTCGAACACAACATCACGCCCAAAGGCGTCAGCCGTGCGGTCGAAGACAGCCTCTCCTCGCAAAAAGAAGTCACTGCGAAAGCCACCGCCTTCCTGCGCGATAAACAACCGGAGTTCGACGTCACCGAGACCATCCGCCAACTCGAAGGCGAGATGCTCGATGCCGCGAACAACCTGGAATTCGAGAAAGCCGCCCTCCTTCGCGACCAGATCAACGAACTCAAACGCACCTTCCTCGGCGGTGACAGCAAAGACTCCGGCTCAGGGAAATCCACCAGCTACGGCAAAGGCAAAAAGGGCAACCGTAAATTCGGCAAGAGCGGTAAAAGCAACCCGTTCTGAGCTTTGGAGTGCGGAGGTTTGCCTCCGCTTTGCGATCGACGCGGCTTGACGCGTCGAATCCACCTACCGAGTGTTTAGCGTATTTAGCGCGCAAACTCTTGACCAATATGCTACCATAATCCTCGAGCATTGGGACCAACCATGAAACATTTCTATCGATTGAATGGCTGGCAATGGTTCGGCGTTATTCTTTGGACAGGCGTCTTCTCCCTGCCGCATCGCGATGATTCAATATCTGTGATGCTGTTACGTATACTTTTCTCTTTTGCCATAGGTTATTGCCTTACCCAATGGTTCATCCAACAGAGGAGGTTTCCTCTCACATTGATGGTGAAGACTTCGGGAGCCAAAGGAGGCCCTCCGGAAGATCAGGAGCTCTTTGAAAAACTGCACCGGCTTTTCAAAGCCACTTTTCCAAAAGGCAACCCGATAGAATTCGGTGGTTTCGACTGCAATGACGAACAGGTCTGGTTTTATTTCAAAGGTGCAGATCCAGATGTGATAATGAAATCTATCCAACCGTTGCTCAGAGATGTCTCTCTGCCAGAAGGATCCCACCTGATAGTTGCCACCGGACCAAACCAAACGAAAGAATTGCCGGTATTCGCCACAATCTGACCCGGCGGTTCAGGCTCAATTTCCCGCCTCAATGGCCGTATTCCGCCCCCGTGGAATCTTATCCAAATGATAGATCAAGAACCCGTGCAGGAACTGCCGCAGTTCGGTGATATGCTGCATGGTCAATTCCGCCTCCGCCAGTTGCGCCCACTCACAATCCTGCAACGCGGCCAATAGCGATTGAGCCGTCTTACCCAGTTTGATTTCCTCCGACAGCGGACTCTGCCCCAACAGATCCAGCAGCTTCAGTTCAAACGCAATGACGTTCACCGGCTTCACGCCTACCTGCACCAAATGCTGCAAGAATCCGAGCATCAGATCATACACCTCCACGATGGGCGTCTCCGTCTCCGTCGTCTGCTCGATGAGCGCCACCGCATAAGCCGCCTGTTGCACGCGCCCGATGTCCGTGCGCAAGGCCTCATGCGTTTCACGTAAGCTAAGCTCCCGCAGATTGTGCAAGTCCGAGCGGCGGCTCCGTTGAAAGGTGAAATCCGCCTGATAGAAGATGTCCAGCTTCCCCCGATACACGGACTTCGGACGTCGCGCCCCTTTCGCCACCACCGCGATGCGCCCCAGTTCCGGTGTGAGCCAATGCACGATCAAGCTCGTCTCCGTCAACGGACGCGTGCGCAAAATGATCCCTGAAGCCCGCTCATCCATGGCGGCAAATCGTAGCGCAGGTTGGCAACCTGCTGTGTCGCCGACTGGCAGTCGGCAGCGCTTCCAAACTGAGCAAGCCTCGCAGATTACCAATCTGCGACACAGCAGACTGCCAGTCTGCGCTACAGGGCTTCGCTCTCATTTCTTGGCGAGCTTCTTCAATGCAAACTTTGCCACCAACACCTTCACCAGCCGGTTCTCTTCCTTCTTCATCACCTTCCGTTTCGCCGGTTCAAGGTCATCATATCCGCGCAGATGCAGCACGCCATGCACTACGTAACGCGCCAACTCTTCCGTCCAATGCTGTTTGAACTCCTTTGCCTGCTTCAGCGCATCATCCACGCAGATATACAACTCACCGTATAGCTCCGGCGTCTCTTCTCCGGGCGGCACTTCAGACCGGTAATCGAACGTGACGACATCGGTGGAGCCTTCGTGTTGCAGATAATCCCAGTTCACCTGCGCCATCTCCTCCGGCTCCACCAGATGGATGCCCAATTGATACGTCTTCAGCGCCAGCTCATCCGCCAGCAACGCGCGCGTCACCGTCTTCAGGAGCTTCGCATCGATCGCCCGCGTCTTCTGCCGGTTCCGCAATTGCAGCTCGTTGCTCATTCGTTGCGTCCGGTGCCGCGATGCTTCTCATACGCCTCGATGATGCGCTGTACCAATTGATGCCGCACCACGTCCTGCTTCGTGAACTCATGAAACGCGATGCCCGGAATCTTCTTCAAGGCCGTGACCGCTTCGATGAGACCAGATTTCTTATGCCCCGGCAGATCGACCTGCGTCGGATCCCCCGTGATCACTGCCTTGGAGCTATGGCCCAGGCGCGTGAGGAACATGAACATCTGTTCCATCGTCGCGTTCTGTGACTCGTCCAACACGATGAACGCATGGTTTAAGGTGCGTCCGCGCATATACGCCAGCGGCGCGATCTCAATCACGCCGCGCTCGATGTGCTTCGCCAATTCCTCCGGCGGCATCATGTCATGCAGCGCGTCATAGAGCGGCCGCAGATACGGCGTCAGTTTTTCATGCAGATCACCGGGCAAGAAACCGAGCGCTTCGCCCGCTTCTACCGCCGGACGTGTGAGGATGATGCGCGTGACCTTGCCTGCGCGTAAGGCCGAGGCAGCCATGGCCATCGCGAGATACGTCTTGCCTGTGCCCGCCGGTCCGATGCCGAACGTCACATCGTGATCGCGGATCGCCTCCACATACTTCTTCTGCCCGATCGTCTTCGGTGAGATGGAAGGTTTGCCCGGCGAGGTCTGGATGCGCTCGCTCATGAGGTTGCGCAACGCTTCCACGCCATCCGCCTTCACGACGCCCAAGGCCGAGATGAACTCGCGATTGCGCACCTGACCGCCCGCCTTGATGGATTCCTCCAGGATGGCGAACAACTGCTTGGCGCGCCCGACATTCTCCGACTCGCCCTCCAGCTTCACCCAGCCATCACGCGAAGTTGCCTTCACGCGCAACTGGTCCTCGAGCGCCTTCAGATTCGGCGAATCGGCGCCGAAGAGCTGTTGCACGAGACGGGGGTTCTCAAAATGAATGGTTTCGTCTGCCATAAGGAAAGATATCAGAGGTTCGTCAAAGCTGCGCGAAGTTTCGCAGCGGTATCCGTCAGCGCTTCCGGGATGATCGCCGTGCTGCCGGTGACGGGCATGAAGTTCACATCCCCATTCCAGCGCGGCACGATGTGGATGTGCAGATGCTCCACAATGCCCGCACCTGCGACCTGTCCGAGATTCACGCCGATGTTGAAACCATGTGGCCGCATCACCTGCGTCAGCGCCGCCTGGCAACGCCGCGTGAGCTGCATCAGCTCCAGCATCTCGGAATCCGTCAGATCATTGAAGTCCGGCACCTGCTTGTACGGCACTGTCATGATATGCCCGCCATTGTAGGGGTAACGGTTCAACACCGCATAACATGTCTTGGCGCGCGCGATCACGTAATTCGCCACATCATCGCTGGACTCGGCGATCTGGGTGAAAATGGAGCGCCCGTCCTTCGGTCCTTTCGGGCCGAGGATGTATTCAATCCGCCAAGGGGCGTGCAACGCTTCCATGCCAACAACCTAACAAGGCCACGCCGATTGTCAAAAGCGGAGCTGACGACTCAACGCTTCCCTTTAGACAGCTTCAACAGTTTCAAGCCGCTCGCTTTAGCAACCACAACTTGATCCTCATCAAATGAAACGAACGCATCCGCACAAATTTCATGCGCAATAGCGACATGAAACAGATCCATCCCTCGTAACACCATGGAAACGGAATGCTTTGCACTGATCTCTCCTGCTAATCGAACAGCATTGGTCCAATCAAATTCAACATGCGGCCAATAACCCAATTTTATCTCTTGCTGCAAACTGCTCAACAAAGGCTGTGATTCGCCTTTGCCCAAAAGGCCGTAACGTTCGGCTTGGCGAAAGCTGTTGAACACCTCCACCCGTTGCCACGGCGTCCACACCACTTCAACATCAGGATGGGAATCAAACAGCGAAGTCGCCTGTTCATGATGCTTGTCCAAACGGCACTTGTAAGCCAGCCACCAGGACGTGTCCGCATAGAGTTTCATTTCTTAATGGTCTTAAGAAACTCCACACCGTCGAACTTGGGTGCGTCAGGGTTTCCAAATGCCGATTCTCTCGCTTTCTTCGAAGTCATGCGAGGTCGCTTGGTAGCCAGTCTGGTGACCGCAAACTTGGGTTGGCCATTAGAAGTGACCACTAACTGCTCCCCTTCGAGCAGCCCGTCAACCAGTCCGGCGTTATGATAAAACTCGCGTGCTGTTACGCTTTTCATACCGTTAGACGGTATAGTCTAACACATCAAAACGCAAGTCATAACAATCTGCTAAAAACAGCCTCACCGCTCCTTTAACCATCCCGGCCCGGTAATCTCCTTTGTCAAAATCTTGTACTTGATCGGCAGATTCGATACCTCATTGCAGCCGACATCTTTTCTGGCATCACGCGTTTGACCTTCAATGTCCTCAACGATTCCCAGAGCATCGCCTTCAGCCTTGTTCGCATAAAAAACATAGTCGAGAGGAGCACCAGCAGGGCGCCACTCTTTGCCTTTAGCATCCATCGCCCGAACTCCGACCGGTGAACCAATGGCCCCAACCGCAATGCTTCCATCCCACTTCCAATTGACCGGCTCCGTGTCCACCTTGAAAATCGGCGTGGTGGCAGACTCCAGCAGATTGTTCGCAAACACACAGTCCACCGGCGGCAAATCCGCCCCTTTCGGATTATCACTCACATACCCGATCAATACCGACGACTTGCAGTTCAAGAATGTATTGAACGCGATCACCGCCCGTTTCACTTGGAAATATCCATGTAACGGCGAGTCCTTCAATCCATTCATCAACGTCAGCGCGGAACGTGATTCCACACCACCCAGCTCCGCAAAGTAATTGTTCACCACACGATGATCCTCGCCGATGATCCGCACGCCGCCCGTGTTCTTCCGATGATCACCGATAAAATAATTCGCCTCCACCACGCACCGGTTGCCATGACGCAACGTCATCGCCCCCTCACAATGCAGGAACGTGTTATGGCGATAGATGTTCTCACACGATTTGTTGGAAACGATCTCCACCTCCCCGTTGCATTCCTGAAATAGATTGAACTCCACCACCGTGCGCGAGTTGTTCATCGACACTTCGCTCGTCCCCACGCGAATAGTCTCCCCGCCATTCTCACCCAAGCGCGGCCTAGGCCCAAAGTGATTGTGATCTATTTGATGGTAATTGGGTTTATCGCTGACCCACACCACCAGCGTGGTCCCGGCATGTTGCTTGCCCGCGAAGTAGCAATGATCCACCCGATTTCTGACGCCATACAGTGATACCCATCTGTAATCCTGCTTCTTGTTGGGCGGATTGTAATCCGTGATGGCACAAGCGGTGACGCGGCAATTCGTCGCGGGCTTGTTCGAGTTCGCACGGAACTCGATCACGTCATCCTTGCGATCTCCCGCGTCCTTGAACCACAACCCCTCCACCACCAGATGTTGCCCGCCGATGCGCAGTCGCGACTTCCCCGTGAACATCACCTGACCGGGAGTTTCTGCACGCAGCGTGATCGGTTTCTCAGCGGTTCCTTGCGCATCGAAGAGCAATGCCGCGTCCGCCCATGTGCCATTCTTCAATATCAGCACATCGCCGGGTTTTGCCAGTTTCTGCAACCGCGCGAATTCAGCCGGATTCGCCACCGTGTGATCCGCAGCGAAGCATCTGGTATGGATGGCGAGGACCAGCCAGATGAAGGCGAAACATCCCAGTCGGCGCGACAGGTTCATTTCTTTTTCCAAGAGCGGTCAAATCCCTGGAAGCCCACCTTATCCAAAGGAATATTCTCAAACCCCAGTTGCCGCGCGGGCGAAGCATTGGCCGGTTGATAAATATCCTGCGCCGGGTTCATGAACGCGGGATCGGCGATCATCGAGTTCTTGTCGAACCCGCTTGCCTGCCACGTCTTGAAAGGACCCCGGGGAGTCATCTTGGCGCCCGCAAAGAAATTGGCTCCTTGCGTCTGCCAAAAGAGATTCCGGTCCGCTTGCGTGAAGAGGGAATTGGCCCAGGTCCCCGCATGTTGGTAGAGGTTCGCCTGCCCTTCCTTGAAGGCCACGATGTTGCGCGTGAAACGGTTGCTCACGCTGGAGGCATCGGCCGCCTGAAAAAACATCTGATGCTCCACACCATCCACGAACACGTTGTTGTCGATCAGGTTGTTTTTGCCGCCCAGCACACTCACACCACCGCGAGCACTCCGGGCCACCACATTGCCTTTCACAACGGTGCCACTGGCATAATCATCCAGATGAATGCCCCACGTGTGATAAGGCGTGCGGAACTTGCCATCCGTGTCTGTCCCCAATCCGCCCGTATCACGCACCCGATTGTACTGGATGATGTTTCCCGTGTCCTTCCGATGCCGGCCCGTGATCTCGATCGCGCCGCTGTCAGCCGTTTCCAGATTCGTGAACTGGATCTCGTTATACTCCACCACATTCGTATGCGAGTAATTGGCGGAATCCGAGCTGTTCACGGACACCGCCGAGCGCGGCAAATGCTCCAACAGATTGTGTGCAATCCGGTTGCCCCCGCCGGTAGAAACCGACACGCCCGCCACATGCTTGTATACTTCGCCGATGTGATGGATCCAATTGCCCGCCACGAGATTGCTGGTGGCCTGTGACGTTGCCGGTCCGTGGAAGAGCACACCGCCTTCACCCAGGTTCGTCATCTCATTGCCTACGATCTCATTGGCCGTGGATTTGTTTTCCAACCGCACCGCATATCCGCCCAAATTCACGAAGCGATTGCTTTCCAAGATGCACTGTCGGGCTCCCACGAGCCAGATCGCCGCGTCATTCGGAGCGGTCGCCTGGGCCGTCCGTGAATACGTCGTGTGCCGGAACTCAAAACCCCTGATGGTGAAACCCTCCACCCATTTGCTCCGCGCCGGATCACCTTTGAATTCGATCAACCGGTCCAGCACCGGCACAAACGCCGTCTGATCTTGGAACGTGGGCCGCGGCGGCCAGAAATAAAGACTGCCTGACGCCCGGTCCAAATACCACTCGCCCGGTGAATCCAGCTCCTCGAATGCGTTCGCCACGAAATACCGGTTGCCCGGCAGAATCTCCACCCCCCCGCTGCTCGCGGGCTGCAACGTGGCGATCCGTTTGTCTTGATCAATTCCACGCGCTGGCAATGGCATGATCGTATTCGCCCGGCCCGCACCCGGAAACATGTTGATCTCCGTCTCCGGTGATTTGGCATAATCCTTCAGATCACCCGCCCGGAAATGGAAACGTCCCCGTGAGGCCGTCGTCGTCAATGCCGGACGCACCATGTCCTTGGCATTGGCACCGGTCATCGCTTCCGCCTGGAGCACCATCAGTTGGCGACCGGCTGCCGGTCGTGCCAGGGCGGCGCCCGTCGCGCTCACCGCCGCGTTCCACGCCGGATCATCACTGAGCGCGATCGCGTCCAGATTGATCAGCCCGCCCTGCAAATTGCTCCACCGGATCACCTGCGCCCCTTGCGCCAGCGGTATATTGGCCACCACACTCCAGCGATACGCCCCCTGCGTGTCCGGCAGATTCTGCAACATCACCGGCTGTTCGGAAGCGATCTGCAGCGAGCAACGTCCGCCCATGTTGTTGAAGCCCGCCTGTGCATTCTGCGCCGCGTAGAGGAACGCGATCCGGTAAGTCCCCTCCACCGGCACCTCCACCGTCCACTCCACCCAATCTCCCGCATTGTTGATACGCGAGATGAACGAACCAAACGCACCCGTCCCCGGCCCCTCGCTGATGGTGAAATTCCAGCCACTCGTATAAGGATTCGCGCGATCCAAGTTGGGATACCGCGCCCGCGTTTGCAGTTCCGTATCCAGCCAGAACTGGCCGAAGAACAACCGCTTCGTCTGCACCTCAGGGATCTTCGCCACCCAGATTTCATTCGTCGCGCGATTCCATCCCTTCACCGCCATCGCCCCGCTAAGCACCGGTTTCTCCCCCGGATACGCCGTCAAACCGTGCCCGGAATCCTCCGGTTTGACCTCGATGGGCTGCGACAGATAATAGACGCCGCCACGAACGTAAGTCTGGCACTTGAGCGGCTGCTTGCGCATCTCCTCCAGGCTGCGCCCGATCGTGGCGAACGGTCCATCCGTCCGCGTCGGATTCGGCCCCAGCAACTTCCCGCTCCACTGATCGTTGCCCGAAGGCGAAACGAAGTAAGTCCCCGGCGCAGATTTCACCACCGTCTGCGCGCCCGATTGGAGACCAGCGACCGCCAACACGACTGCAACCAGTCCCGCGAACTTTAGCCAATTCATCGTCCTCATGCAAAATGGGTTACCCCGGCAATGTGCCCGCGATTTCCCGAACATTCAAACTTTGCCCAACAATTTCTTGGCCTGCGCGATCCACACCCGGTCCCGCTTCCGCTGGAAACTCGGTGAATGCGCATCATCCTCCAGCGTTTCCCGCAGCAGCGCCCGCGCCTCATTCGCCCGGCCCGCCTGGATGCACAAGTCCGCCAACTGCACCTTCGCCCGCGCATAACCATTGGACACCAGCACCTGCTCGAACTCCCGTATCGCCTCCTCCCTGCGGCCCAAAACCGCATAAGTCTCCGCCAACGCCATCCGCGTATGGGCGAAATCATGCTTCGGCACCTCACGACAAACACCCTCCAGCAGCGGCAACCCTTCCGCCGGCCGGTTCAGGCGCAAGAGACACTGGCCATAATGCGCCCGCGTATCCACATCCGTCGGGTCCCGTTCCATCGCCGCTTTGTAACACGGCTCGGCCTTCGTCAATTTCCCCTGCTGGAAATAGATGTCCCCCAACTGCGAATGATGCGCCGCATTATCCAGATGATGGATCTGCGCCTGCAACTCCTTGATCCGTCTCCGGTCATACGACCCCGGAAACTCGAACCCCCGGCTGAGACTGCTGTTCCCATCCCGATACACCATGAAGAAATACAGGATCGTATTGATCGGCGGAAAGATGACGAGGAACACCACCCACATCCACTCCTTCCGTTCGCAAGCATCGAAGAGCATCACTAGCCAGAAGATGCCGAAGATCACACCGCCCAACCCGAAGAACGCAAATGATTCAAACATAGAAGTGTATTACCGCTTCCCGGTCCTCAGTTGTTAAACGCCGTCTCCATTACTTGTTCCACTACTGTTGCTGATGCCCTCCAGCCAAACGCAGACCGGCGCAACTTGCAACGCCGAAACTGCCACCCACCGTAGCCGACGAGGTAACGAGGCGGAACCAACTTTTCTTATCCCCCTCGACGCTTCCCAAACTTTGAGCTTTGAGTTTTGAACTTTGAGCTTATTTACAGGCCCGTAGTGCAACTACAAGCCCGTGATGCAATCACTCCCTTGAAGCGCGCCTTCCCGTCTGATCCGTTTTATGTTTCCTACGCGATTGCCTCCTGTCCTGCGGTACTTTAGCAACCAGTCCACCCTCACCGGACCAAACCCTCGCCAGCCACTTCACAAAGAAACGCAGAAACCAAATCCAATCATGGTAGGGCATCGCTGTGGCCATCGGTGCAACCGACGACGCCCTGACCTTTTTCGTCAAGGCACCGTGAAATCCACGCACCACCACCGTCGAAGCACACGACCTCTCCTCCCTCTCCCTTCAACAGGGAGAGGGCTGGGGTGAGGGTTGAGCGCGCCAAACGTCCTAAAAACGCCCAGCGTCTCCCTCTTCACCGGAGGCCGAACTTCGGCCCTGCATTCCCTTTAGGGAACTATTTCAAAGAGCAATGAAACCATCCGACCCCTGCAAATGTATCTGATTATGACTCCTCACTATAGGGAGGCTGAACTTCAGCCGCTGGTCAAAGCCAGGCCGGTTCCGCAGTGGCTACTAAGGATTCCCCGGCCGGTCATAAAATCCTATGCCGCCCGACGTCCCGTTCACCGCTCCGGCTTACGGACCCTGATCCATACGCCCGATACACTCACTTATCCGCAATGACTCCATAAGGATGCCAAAACGATTCCAATGAATCACTTGGCGTGAGGATTCTTCGGGGATGCTTTCTTCATTCTGACTTCAGAATTCTTCATTCCTTCCGAGCCTCTCCTTTACCGACAACGAGTTGTCAGCACAGAAAAGACTACTAAACCCCCGTCAATTTATCCATCAAAAAATCACCACCAAACCGCTCCCAAACGCAACAAATTGCGACAGAAGAAATTACAAAGGAAGATTTATTCCGTGGAGTGTGGGTGCCTCGCCCACAGCAACGTCCAAACAGACGTTTTGACTGCCTTATACGACCGGGTCAGCCAACGAAATTAAGCAGGCGGCCCTTCGTTCCAGCCCGGAGGGCGAAAGAAAATAGCCCAGCGATTCATCGCTCGGGAAAGCCGGGAAAACAAATTCAAGTCCCGCCCGGGACGTCAGAACTCATCCGCTTAATGCCCACACAAATTAGCGAAATTCGCGTCACTCCCCTCCTCGCACACCAATACCCGCTTGCCCATGTCTCAGTAACAAGGTTAAACTTGATTCAAGAGTGAATCCTGAACCCAAAACTGCTGCCAGTCTCACTCGCACCTTCATCACCACCTATCTGACCGTGCAAACCGTGGGAGTGTGTGGCGGCTCCGCCTGCATCGCCCTCTATGCCCATCCCGCCGGCACACCCTCTATCAGCGATGCTCCAACAGTTGTGATGGGGCTGGTGGGATTGGTGATCTTCGGTGCCCTCGCCACCTTCATTCCAGCGCTGCTGTATGTCGCCGCGCTGATCCCGGTCACCCGGCATGCTTTGTCTCACCAATGGCCGGCCTGGGCGCGCTACGCGATCTCTGTGGGGATCATGGCGTGTTTATTCTTCGTGTTCGTTAGTTTCACCGCACGACCGATTCCCGACCTGGCCACTCGCTTCCAGCCAGAAGCTCCTCTCGTCCAAAGGCCAGCCCTGAGCCTCAGTGAAATCCCCTTGCTCATCACCGCCCTCCTTGCTGGCGTCCTGGGTACCCGGACCTGCAACCGTATTCTTCAAGAAAAGAATTTGCGACGTGAGCCACTTGCGACCTCCTTCGCGCTTGCCTTGCTCACGGCTATCTCAAGCGGCTGCACCAGCGACCGTCTGTCCTCGCCCCCTGCCAGTGAAATCAATGCCTCCATCTGGCCTGCCATCAAACGCGCCGCGGAAGCTAAACGCTACTCGGAAGCCGCTCGCCTCGCCGTCCAAGAACTCTCCGGCGACTATCCCGACCGTAAATACGCCCTGTGGAAATGGTGGGAGACCATGTTTGGAGAACGCAGCGACTACCTCACGATGAGCAAAGATTTCGGCAACAGCCTCTTCGCCCTCTATGACCAATCTCCCGCTGAGACCCGCCACCTCATCGCCGATATATTTAACCGCCCCCACTTCGACACCTCCCGTCCCGCCGTCGATTTGCGCGCTGATATCGAAAGCCCTAAACGTTGACCATCGAATCCGCTTTCACATCCATCGCCCTGCTTCCAGCCCAGAGGGCGAAAGAAAATAGCCCAGCGATTCATCGCTCGGGAAATGCTGAAAACAAAACCGAGTCCCGTCAGGGACGACAGAAACTCCCGTTTCAATGCCAGCAGTGATCTCACTTTTCCTTTCGCGTTTTTTAGCATGTTTCGCGGGCTACCTTCCCTATTAGGTCCTGAAAGTCAGCTTGCCAAAAATTCCCCCACCTATCTTACTCAATCAAATGGATGCACCTTGCCAAGCCTCACCAAGCTGAGTTAGGCCAGCCCCACATCTAACGGAATACCTGTTATGCTGCCGCTCGATTCGCCCCGCTGGGCCAAGCTCGAACACGCTTATGGATGCGCCGCCGAAGACACCTCAGCGCCCTCCGGCTGGAGTGCGGACGGCGGCTTTCGTGGCTATCAAACAATCCCCAACGTGATTCACTGCCTCCGTGGCATCGAGGCAAATCCCGGGCGATTGCCCTCTTCCGCTTGGGAACCATGGGGGACGTTGGTATCTTCCCTCTGCCACCAAGGCACCATCTATCCCGCCTCGCTTGCCGCCGTTCCTCACATCATCGAGATTGGGATCCAATCAGCGGAAATGCAGGAGATCGACATCGGCTTTTTCCTGCTTCCCACTTTGATCGAGCAGTCCAGATTGGAAGGCCAGCACCCCGACATCGACGCCGACATACAGGCAGACTATCTGGCCTCCCTTTCCTGTCTTCACGATTTGGCGCATGCCGTTCGCGGCCACTCATGGCCCTCTGATTATGCCGCACTGGTCACTGCCGCAGTTTCCGTTTCCAAGGGACATTTACACTTGTCCAAGTGTTTGCTGGAGTGCAGTGAAGAGCGCCGTGTCCAAGAGGTGCTGCAATGGCTCCAGGAAAATTAAGCCTGATCTCCAAGGAGAACCATCAACTCGTTCGTATTCTCCACCTGGCAGGTGAGCACGAAGTAAGCCCTCTCTCCCTTCCGCGCTTTTTAGCGTGTTTCGCGGGCAAACTCTCCCCGGCTATTCGCCTTGTCAAAACCCCTCCCCCGTCTCTTACTCGATAGCCAAACACTACCTCACTCGCGCCATGCCTCCCGTTCGCCAACGTTTCAAGCTCACCGGCAAAGACCTCTTCCTCTGCGACATGCGCCCCGGCTTCTCCGAAGACGGCCTCGCCTGCCCCCTGCCGAAAGGTGACTACGAACTCACCATCGAGCCCGTATCCGACGACAAGAAGATGCGCGGCTTCCGTCTCCTTCGCGTCGGCGAGACTCCCACCTCAGAACAAAACAAAGGCACCGTTTCCCTCGACATGGCCCGCCTCGGCCTTCTGGATCGCAACGCCTTTCTCGCTCATTTCGCTGGCGATGCCGAAGCCCTCTTCGACTGGTCCGCCGACGCCACCGACAGCAAAAGCAAAGCCTCCACGTGGGGCAATTTCATCCGTCACAAAAAATCCGGACTGGAAGCCCTCTACCTAAACATCGGTTCCGATTGCCAATGCTCCGTCCGCTTGCTCCGTTCCGGCAAGAAAACCGTCGGCCTCCGCGTCGTTCCCCAACCCCCTCCCGAGCGTTCCGCAGATACGCCCGGCTCCCGCTATTGGACCTGGGTGACCATCAAATGCGACGGCCTCGGCGACACCTGGGATTTCTGCGACGACCGGGATTACGAGCCCGAACTGGAAGACGTCCTCGACAACGTGATGTTCGAGGTATGCTCTGATGAGGACAGCGATTCGAAGACAGCCCAGAATCGCCCGATCACCCACTACCACCCGCGATTCAAAGGCATCTCCCGCATCACCGTCCACACCGAGCGACGCGACGAGAAACGCAAACTCCTCCCCATCCCCAGTTCCTACAAGCTCCCGAAGTTAGGAGCCCGGACAACTCCACGGCAGCTAGCCGAAGCCATCTTTAACATCTTCGAAAACGCCCGCCTCTGGCACTGACCTTCCAGCCCGGAGGGCGAAAGAAAATAGCCCAGCGATCCATCGCTCGGGAAAAGCTTTCCTGCCCTATTGCCCCTTCATCCCAGCCAACGTATCAATAAACCAAGAGCAAACATCAATCCTTGTGATAGATGATAAAGTGAAACACACGCCCTTTTTCACCCACCATGCAAGACTACGTCCGGGAATTCTTCAGTCGCTTGCACGTCACTCATCTGAAAGGGCGCGGTTACAAAAAAGTGCGCCACACTTTTTCACGCCCCATGGATGGCTACGCTGAGCGCATCCAGTTCCAAGGCAGCGCCTGGAATGATTCCAACGGCCCTTGGCGTTTCTACATCAATTTCGGCATCGAGTTTCACGACTTGCCCTCCGTCGAACGCCGGGATTTTCCCGCCACCCATTGCTGGACCCGCATTGAACACATCTCCGCCGACGCCCCCAGCGAGTATGATTTGTCCGTCGAGAACTCCGCCGACCTTGCCAGCCGAGTTGCGTTCTATCTGGAAAGCGGAAGCCGTCACGTCCAGCAACACGTTCAGGAGATACGCAAATCCTACGACGCCCGCATTTTCCCTCCCTTTCCCCCAGCCTGACATTGACCTCCAGCCCGGAGGGCGAAAGAAAATAGCCCAGCGATTCATCGCTCGGGAAAAGCCATGAAAGAAGACCAAGTCCCGTCAGGGACGAAAGAACCTTGTCCTTAAAAACATCTGCCTACTTTGGAGATAGCTTCTAAACACTCGAACTTCGCGATCACAAGCCCTACACTAAAGCCAGTCCATCATATCATAACCGGCTGGCTCATATGAAATGGCTCCAAAATCTCCTGCAACCTCACACCCGTCTGTTGGAAAACGTGACGCCTCGTGTTCAGCAGGTTTTCAAGCTTGCCCGGCAACACGCCGACCGTTTGGGGCATGACCTCATCTCCGTAGACCACTTTTGGTTGGGTTTGCTCGACCTGAACGAGGGTGTTGGCCTTCAAATGTTACGACACCACGGCATCGATCCGGCTGCCCTTCGCCACGAACTCGAAATCAGCATGGCAAAAGGGAACGCCACGGCCTCTTCGCTGGCCATCCCCATGACTGCGGCTTGCCGGGAAGTGCTGAATCTAGGGGCCCAGGACGCCGCCCAACTCCATGCGAAGTATTTCGGCACAGAACATCTGCTGCTCGGATTGCTTCAGACCGAAGCGTGCGCCAACCGCGCATTGCAAAAACAGACTGCTGACATGAAGTTACTGCGAAAAAACATAAAAACCTTTCTCACCTCCTCGCCCTCAGAAACTGCTGCATGACTTCCCATGCGCCTCAAAATCACCCAACCCTACACCACCCAATATCCCGACCCGATCTCCTTCGACGCAGGCGCGATCCTAAAGGTCGAGCGTGGCGATGCCGTATACCCCGGCTGGTACTGGTGCCACGCCCCCTCTGGCAAAACCGGCTGGGTCCATCACTCTTTTCTGGCCGCCAGCTCCGGCACCACCACCAGCCTCCGCGCCTACTCCGCCAAAGAATTGACCGTCACCGGCGGAGAGCAAGGCGCTATCCTTCAACAACTCGACGGCTGGGCTTACATCCGCCTCGACACCGGCGCCGAAGGTTGGCTACCAACCAGCCACATCGACTATTGAAACTATGCTCGATAAATTCATTCCCCTCATCGAAGAGATCACCGCCGAAGGCGCGGTGGTCGTGGTCAAATGGGACGGCGAGCGAGCCGGCAAGAGATGCACGGTGGCAATCACCCGTCCCGGCTCGGATTATTTTTGGCGTCAAGACACGGATGACCTTGCGATGGCATTGGAATTGGCATTTTCCGACTATCGCACTCATTATCCCAAAGCCCTTTGACACCCTATGACCATCGATATCAACAAAAGGATCGGGCATCCCGAACTGGGGTCTGTTCAATTTGACGACGGAAAACCAGACCCTCTCCACCCCGGCATGAAAGAGTCACCTCCGAACTGGATCTGCCATCCTGACTCCCGCAACTCAGACTTCGAACTCCTCATCCCCGGCGACGCTCAAGGCCCCCACCATCTCGAGCTCGCCCTCGCCGCCTTCCGTAATCGCAAAACCATCGAAGAACAAGGCCAAAGATTCGGCACCGGAAAACTCCAACTTTCCTGGATCGATCTCACGCAAACCCCACACACGGCCGCGTTCATTGATGACGATGAAACCTATGTCCTCTGGACCGGTCTGCTGGATTCCGATTGGAAAATCACCAAGTTCACCAAAGGAAACTGGTGATAGATAACAACTAAACCAAATAGAAACCCCATGAACCCAAAACTAGGATACGCCGAGGTCAAAAACTATTTAGAGACCTACTCCACCGCAGAACCGCCCTACGACTTCAATGGATTGCTACACTTGGTGCTGGCAGGAGTGGAAAACCTCCGTCAGAACGCCATCGATCAGGATCTTCCAGACTTTGCGCCCTCAATCAGCGATGAACAGGCTCATTTTTTACGCCGACTATTGGATCATCGCACATCAGACAATGCCGAGCTGTAATAAGAATCCACGGCTTTCCTCAACCTTAAACTTTAGACCTGAAACATGAGACTTATTCAGGCTGAAAACTGAACACTGAAAACTTGAAACTCTTTTATCCCTTGATCGCCCCAAACACTCCCTGCGATCCAAAGACCCGCGCGTGCTCGATCTGCACATACCGGTCCGTCATCCCCGCGAGGTAGTCACACACCGTCCGATGCCAGCCCAGCTTCCGCGACCGTTTGCGGGCCTGCGCTCCGATCTGATCATGATGCGCCAAATAATGGTTGAACATGTCCTCCAGCATCTTCACCGCGCGCAGGTTGGGTCCATGCACCACCGGATTGTAATAAAGATTCGCGTAGAGATATTCGCGCAGCTCGATGTTCAACGCGCGCCGCTTGTCGCTGTAACTCACCAGCGATTGCTCCTGCAGCCGCACATCATCCGCTGACTTCACCCCTGCCTCCACGATCCGCTTTTCCGTGGTGGTGACCACATCACGCACTTGGTTGTCGATGATGCAACGGATCGTGAAATACCGCTGCCGCTCGTCATCCAGATCGCCGTGGAGCTTGTGTACTTCCTTCGCCGCCAGGGCCCAGATGCGCACTTCCTTCTTCAGCTTCTTGTCATCCAGCAGGCACGCCTCCAGCCCGTCATCCAGATCATGGCTGTAATACGTGATCTCATCCGCCAGATTCGCCACCTGCGCCTCCAGTGAGGACGACTTCGCATCGAACCCCTTGCGCTTGCTCGGATGATCGTAGCTCGTGTAGTGCTTCACCAATCCCTCCCGCACTTCCCAGCTCAAGTTGAGTCCCGGAAACCCCGGATATTTCTGCTCCAGCTCCTCCACGATGCGCAGGCTGTGACGATTATGCTCAAACCCGCCGTGCTCGATCATCAGCCGGTTCAGCACATCCTCGCCCTTGTGCCCGAACGGCGAATGCCCGAGGTCATGCGCCAGCGCGATCGTCTCCGCCAGATCCTCATTCAGCATCAGCGCCCGCGCGATGTTCCGGCTGATCGCCGCCACTTCCATCGTATGCGTCAGCCGCGTGCGATAATGATCCCCCTGCCCGTTGAGAAAAACTTGCGTCTTATACTCCAGCCGACGGAAAGCCCGTGAATGGATGACGCGATCGCGATCACGCTGATATTGGGTGCGCCATTCCGGCGGGGCTTCCTTGTACTTGCGCCCTCGGCTGTCGGCAGAGAACTGCGCATACGGTGCCAGCACCAGTCTCTCGCGCTTTTCCAGATCCTGAAGGCTGCAAGCCATAGCCCTAAACTAACGCCCAAACCCTTAAGGAGCCAGCAACTGCTGCACCGCCACGCCCTTGAGTTCGAAGATGCGGCGGATGGTGTCCTCGATCAAATTATTCGGGCAGGAGGCACCGGCCGTGATGCCCACGGTGATCTCCCCTTCCGGCAACCAGTTCTTCGTCTCCACTTCCTCGTTGATGTGCTGGTCCCAGTGGCTGATGTTGCTGGCCGATTCCATCTTGGCCGCGTTCTTGATGAAGAACGTCGGCAACACTTTCTCACCCATCTCCGCCAGATGCGACGTGTTCGAGGAATTGTAACCGCCCACCACGATAAGCAGGTTCATCGGCTCCTTCAACATGCGCTGCAAAGCGTCCTGACGGTCTTGCGTCGCACCGCAGATCGTATCAAAGAAACGGAAGTGCTGGGCGAGATTGTTGATGCCGTATTTCTTTTCCAAGGCAGCCCGGATGCGGCGCTGCACTTCTTCCGTCTCCCCACGAAGCATCGTCGTCTGGTTCGCGACACCCACCGTCTTCAAATGCTGCTCCGGATCAAAGCCCGGTGAGTAAGCGCCCTTGAACTTCTCCAGAAACTCTTCCTTGCTGCCGCCGTTCAGGATGTAGTTGCAGACGTAATCCGTCTCTTCCAGCGTGAACACCACGAGGTAATGCCCCGTGCCGTAAGCCGTCGCCTGCGAGGTCGTCGCCTTCGTCTCCTCGTGCTTCGCTTTGCCGTGAATGATGCTCGTGACGGCTTCCTTGGAATACTGCCGCACCCGCTTCCACACGCTCATCACGTCGCCGCAGGTCGTATCCACGATCTGGCAGCCCTTATCCACGATCTTCTTGCGCGTGACCACTTCCGTGCCGAAGGCCGGGATGATGACCACATCTTCCGCCGAGAGCATGGTGATATCCGCATCCGTCGGATGCGGAGAAATCGATTTGATGCCCAAGTTCCGGATCTGGTCGTTCACTTCCGGGTTATGGATGATCTCACCGAGCAGATAAATCTTACGCGGTTCTGGGAAGACCTGCCGCGCGGCATAAGCCAGATCGATGGCGCGTTCCACGCCATAGCAAAAACCGAATTCCTTCGCGAGCTTGATGGTCAACATGCCCGGCGCGGACAGGACCCCGCCATTGGCACGGATGCGGTCCACCAATTCGCTACGGTAATGCGTGATCACCTGCGCTTGAACGGCTTCCATCACATCGGGCCGGCGCAGGTTGATCTTACCAGGAGCAGCAGGAGCTTGCGTTGACATATCAGGTAACAGTGTAACACCCCGGCGCGTGGCGTCCAGCGCGGGAAAAATTCAGGCAACCATCCAGTTCATGATCGCCTTCTGCGTGTGCAGCCGGTTCTCCGCCTGGTCAAAGATGGTCTGGGCATGGGCTTCCATCGTGGCGTCATCGATCTCCTTGCCGCGATAAGCCGGCAGGCAATGCATCACCAAGGCACCCGCCTTGGCCACCTTAACCAGTTCAGCATTAATCTGATAGCCCGAGAGATCCTTGATGCGCTGGGCCGCTTCCGCTTCCTTGCCCATGGACACCCAAACATCCGTATATAGCATGTCCGCTCCGGTCGAGGCAGCCTTAAGGTCCTCCATGCAAACGATTTTGCCCCCGCCTGCGAAAGTGAAATAGCGATTCCCATTGGCTTCATGGAAATGCGCCGAACCCGCCTTGGCGATCAACGCATCCGTCGGCTGATAAGCCTTCGGTGCCGCGATCCGCAGTTCAAAGCCCAGCTTCGCCGCCGCGAACACCCAGCTCGCCGGGACATTGCACGCGCCATCACCCACGAAGGTCACCACTTTGCCTTGGATCGGCCCGTTCTTTTCCTGGAACGTGAAGATATCCGTCAAAATCTGGCAGGGATGCTCGTCATCCGTCAAAGCATTGACCGTGGGGATATTGGAATACTTGGCGAACTCCTCCACATCACTCTGCGCAAACGTGCGAATGACCGCCCCATGGATCATACGGCCCAGCACGCGCGCCGTGTCCTTGATGGGTTCACCGCGACCGAGCTGGATGTCATTGGCGTTCAGGAACAGGGCATTGCCGCCCAGTTCACGGATACCGACCTCGAAGGACACGCGGGTGCGCGTGGAAGATTTGGAGAAGATGAGCGCCCAAGTCTGGCCCGCGAGTGGCTGCGTGGCATGTTTGCCGCGTGTCTTTTTAAAGACCGCGGCATCGCGCAAAACGAGTTCCATGTCCTCGCGGGACATCGTCTCCAGACTCAACAGATGCTTCATATTCTTGCCTAAAAAAGCAAAGTCGCGGGTCGTGGGCCGCCCGCCTGCCTCCCCTTTTGTTACGAGGGGAAAGCGCAGTTTATAGGGAAGTCACCCATGGTTTGTCCATGGGTTTTTACGGAAATTTACGATAACGTCACGGGGCAAAAACCGGGCTCAAGCTCGTCATCGGCAGAAAAAACGGCTTACGCCACCGCCTTGATCGCCCGCTCAATGATGGCCAACCCCTCCTCCGCATCGCTCTTCTGGAGATTGAGCGAAGGCAGCAACCGGATCACCTGTGTGCCCGAAGGAATGGTCATCAGGCCCATGCTGTGCAGCCGGTTCACGAACTGAATGGAAGCCGCCTTGTCACTCGTCTTGAACGCCGGCAAGTCCGCCGCCAGCTCAAAACCAAGCATGAAGCCCAGCCCCCGCACATTCCCCACCACATGCGGATAATTATTGGCCAGATGCACCAAGCCTTCTTTCAGAAAGGCCCCCAAGTTCCGCGCATTGTCCGCCAGCTTATCCTCCTCGATCATCTCCATGACCTTCAGCGCCACCGCGCAACCCAGCGGCGTGCCGCCATACGTCGTGCCATGCGTGCCCGGCCCAAGGATGTCCTCGAGCTTCACGCCATGCACTTCGCTCCGCACCCAGAAGGCGCCCATCGGGAAACCACCACCCAGTGACTTCGCCATGGAGATCGCATCCGGCAGGAACTTCTCGCCCCCGGGAATGCCTTCAAGGATCCGCTGAAAACTCTGGAACCGGCCCGTGCGGAAATGACCGCACTGCACGCCATCCATCATGAGCAGCAACTTCTTCTCATCGCACAACTGCCGCAGGCCCAGCAGATACTCCACCGTCGTGGGCGTGATGCCACCTTCGCCCTGAATGCCCTCAATCAAAATCGCCGCCGTAGCGGGCGAGATCGCCGCCTTCATCGCCTCCAGATCATTGAACGGCACATGCCGGAAGCCCGGCGTCATCGGCTCGAACCCCTTCTTCACCTTCTCCTGTCCCGTGGCCGAAATGCCCGCCAATGTCCGCCCATGGAACGAATTGACCGCCGTAATGACCTCGAACCGCCCCTCATCATGACCAAACTTCCGCGCGATCTTGTAGAGCCCTTCGTTCGCTTCCGCACCGCTGTTCGCGAAGAACACCTTGCCCGGTGCGATATGGCTCACGATCTTCTGCGCCAACCGCCCCTGCGATTCGTGGTAATAGAGATTCGAGATATGCACCAGCCGCTTCGACTGCTCGATGAGCGCCTCCGTGATGGCCGGATGCGCGTGACCCAATGAACACACGGCGATGCCGCTGCCGAGGTCCAGATAGCGCTTCCCGTTCACATCCCATAAGTGGCTGCCCGCGCCATGGCTGAACACGATCTCAAAACGGCCATAGCTCGGCACGACGTTGCGCTGGAACAATTCCAGGACAGCTTGCTGCTGGTTCTGCACGATCGGCGGTGGCGGAACGATGTCTTTCATCTCAGTATTAAGGGACAATAATCCTGCGGAGGAACTTGGGGCCGTAAATCGTAAATCTCAAATCGTAAATTTATAATACCACTTCCGTCCCCACGCCCGCATCCGTGAAAACCTCCACGATGACCGCGTGCTCCATTCGGCCATCCACGAAGGAAACCTTGTCCACGCCCGCTTTCACCGCGGCCACGGCGCTGTCCACCTTGGGGATCATGCCCTTGTCGATGATGCCCGCCTTCTTCAGATCCGCGACTTCCTTGGTCGCGAGATGCGAGATGACCGTGCTCGGATCTTTGAAATCACGCATCAAGCCCGGCACATCGCTCATGAAGATGAGCCGCTTCGCCTTGAGCGCGATGGCGACCATTGCCGCCGCCACGTCGGCATTGCAGTTGTACACCTTGCCATCCGTGCCCTTGGCCGTCGGGCTGATGATCGGCGTCACGCCGCGCTCGATGCATTCCAGCAACGGGTCCACGTTCACTTTCACCACTTCACCCACATAACCGATATCGATCTTCTGGCCATCTGGTCCATCGAGCAGCATTTTCTTGCAGGTGAAAATATCTGTGCCCGCGAAGCCTTGCGCCACACCGCCCAGGCGATTAATTGTCCGCACGATCTCCGGATTGATCTCACGCGAGAGCACTTGATCCACCACGGCCACAGTTGCTTCATCCGTCACGCGCTGGCCTTGGATGAACTCCGCCTTGAGACCGGACTTGTCCATGGCGCGCGTGATGGCCTTGCCGCCACCGTGCACCACCACGGGGTTGATCTCCACGGCCTCGAGGAACACGATGTCGCGCGCCACGCCGTTGCGCACCGCCTCATCAGGCGAGTCCATGAAGCTGCCGCCGTATTTCACGACAAACGTCGTGCCGCTGAATTTCTGGATGTAAGGCAACGCTTCCAGCAACGTCGCCGCTTTAGAGATCAAATCCTGCACGGCGGAATAAAAGGAACTCAGGGCAAACTTGGCAATAACGATTGTGACCTACTTGACGGCTGCTTTTCCCCGCATCGCGAAGCGATGCCAGAGAGTAGCCGGAGGTTGAGCGACCAAAGGGAGCGATACCTCCGGACTAAGGCGCAGTAATGATTGCACTCTAAAGGAGTGTCAGAACCGTCTGTGATCCTTCAGGATCGTCCTGTCCAAAAACACAAACCGGAGGTATCAGCGTAATTCGCCTCAACCTCCGGCTACTGTCTGGCAACCCTATCGGGTTGCAGCTATTTAAAATACAGGCTTTAGCCCCCCAGCGTCGTCGGGTCCGTCACATCACCCTTGTTGAAATCCACGTAATGCTCCGTCAGGTCGGCGGCATACATGAATGTCCCGGCCTTGCCGAGGTTCAGGTTGATGTGCAGTTCAAACTCTTTCGGTGACGCGGCGGCGCACAGGTCTTTGTAAGTCGCCTTCGTCGGCTGGCCACGCTTGAGGCTCCAGAGAACTTTCTTCGCTCCCGGCGCACTGTAACCGATGTCCACCTTCTCCTCCACGATCTTCGCCGAGCTATAACCGAGCGCATCAATGATGCGCCCCCAGTTCGGGTCGCCCCCGTGCCAGCTCGTCTTCACGAGCGCGCTGTTCGCCACCGCACGGGCAGCGGCATCGGCGTCTTGGATATTCTTCGCGCCGTTCACGCGCACCGTCACCACGCGATGCACGCCTTCGCCATCACGCACGATCATCTTGGCGAGCTCGAGGCAGACATGGTTGAGCGCCGCTTGGAAAGCCTGAAAATCTTCACTCTTCGTGCCCTTTATCAATTTGTTCTCCGCCAGACCATTCGCGAGGACAAGCACCGTGTCGTTCGTGCTCATGTCGCCGTCCACCGTGATGCGGTTGAAGCTGCCCGCCGTGGCTTCGCGCAACGCGGCTTGCAATGTCTTCGCTTCGATCGCTGCATCCGTGGTGATGAAGCAAAGCATCGTGGCGTGGAGACCTGCGGGCAAGGCCGCCGGGCGCATGCCGTCTGCGCTCATGCCGGGCTGGATCATGCCTGCGCCCTTGCACATGCCGCCCATGCGCACCTTCTTGCCGCCGAGCTTGAATTCGATCGCGATCTGCTTCGGCTTCGTGTCGCTGGTCATGATGGCCTCGGCGGATTCCGCCGCGTGCCGCACCTCGTTGCCGAGCAGTTGTAACGCATCATGAATGCCCGTGCGCACATTCTCCATCGGCATCGTCACACCGATACGGCCGGTAGAACCAACCAAGACGTGTTCCACCGGCAAATGAAGCTGACCGGCGACGAGCTTCGTCATGTCTAGCGCATCCTTCATGCCCTGACGACCGGTGCAGGCGTTCGCGTTGCCAGAGTTCACCACCACGGCTTGGGCGATGCCCTTCTTTACACGCGGCACACAGACCTTCACGGGCGCGGCGCAGATCTGGTTCGTCGTGAACATGCCCGCCACGGTGCAAGGCACTTCGGAGACGATCACGGTGAGGTCGCGCTTCTGCCCCTTGTTGGAACCTTTACCGGTGCCGAGACGTTTGATGTCGCAGAACACGCCGGAGGTGAGAAAGCCTTGCGGCGCAACGATGGCGCCTTCCACTTGCTTGAACGATTTCTTCATTAACTTTTTCTGCCGGTCGAAACCAGCGGGCGCAACGGAATCATGCCGGGGCGCGGGTGTCAATGGGTGCGGAGCCGGTTTAACCACAGATTCACACAGATGATTGAACGTCGATCCCCGAATCGGCAAGTGCCTGTCCGGTGGAGCGCGGTTTTTAAGCCGCTTCAACTCTCGTAAGCCAGAGAGCGGAAAAAACGCTCTGCGATTTTGAACCCATTGCTTTCCGAATCCTTTCAAAATCCAACGCTTTAGGTTAATTTTCGCATTGAAGCGGCTTAAAAGCCGCGCTCCTTGAGGTGCCCCTGAAATACTTCAAACAGTCAAATCACCTACAGTTCAGCTAAAGACAAAACCCAGCGAATCTGCCATACTTTCGGGATGAGCCAGTATCAGTCTTACAAAAACCTCCCGGCGCTCGCCGGCATCTGCACCATGGATGAAGCGCAGCGGGCCGGCCTTTCGGTGGAGGAATGCGTCCACCGGCTCAAACGTTTTCACTACGCCTTCAAGCGGTTGCACCATCTCTTCACCGCTCGCCTCACCGCCGAGCCGGTGTATGAGTTGAAGATGGCGTTCAGCTATCACTCGCATATCTGCGCCGAGCATGTCAGTGCCTTGCGCAAGCGCGTGGGCGAGATGCGTGAGCCGCCACTCGGACTTGATGCGGTGCCGGATAAGAGTCTGGAACTGCTTTTCAATGAAATCCTCAGTGCACCGACTACGGAAGAATTGCTGCTGGGCGTTTATGAAAAAGCGGTTCCGGCGCTAAAGGCGGGACTGGAGCGGCATCTGGCAGAGACTAATCCGCTGGTGGATCACCCTTCCGTGCGCGTGGTGCGGCATGCGTTGCTGGAGTTGAATGATGTTTTTGACTACGGCACGAAGGCGATCACCTGCATTGTTTCCAGTCAAACGCGTGAAGCTGCCAAACCTTGGCTCACTTTGCTAGATGATTGCCTCGCAGTGGCCGGTAGCTTGGATGGCGCGACGGAGGCGGTGCAGAAGAACTTGCCGCTGCAGCACTCAGCCAAGCCTTACAAGTTCGACGGTTTCCCGAAGCGCGATGAGCGTTTCCCCGATCCTTACAACATGGGGGTGAATGCCGAGGTGTTCCTGTATGACGAACAGTTCGCGCCCGATCCGAAGACGTTGATGATGTTCTACAAGCGCCTGCGCGAGATTGATGTGCCGGAGATGATGGCGAGCATCATCGCGGAGACGCCGGACAAGCCGTGGGGTTACTATCATGATATGACGCGACAGCTCTGGGATGAGGCGCGCCACGCCATGATGGGCGAGGTCGGTTTCGTGAACCTCAACATCAACTGGCCGGAAAAGGTGATGGTGAACTTCACGTGGTCGATGGCGTTGAACACGCAGTTGAAGCCCATCGAGCGTCACGCCGTGCTGTATTTCATCGAGCAAGGGTTGATGCCCAAGACGGGCAAACGCTTCGAGTGGGAAGTCGGCCTGGCCTCACACAATCCGCTCGCCGGTCTGTTCCAAGATTACGATTGGGCGGACGAAGTTTTGCACGCACGCGTAGGTCGCGACTGGTATGTGAGCCAGATCGGCGACACCAAACAAGCCGTGCAATACGGCGACGAATGCTGGTCCAAGGTGCTCATGGGCTGGACCACCTGGCGCGATGAAGGCCACACTCAACACCGCAACTGGTGGCCAAGCCTTTACACCGCCGCCTGCCAGACGTGGGGCATCGAGCCAGACCCGAAGGTGCTCGCCTACAACGTCAGCTATGAGAGCGTCCGGGCGGATCTGAAGGATTTGAGTGCTTCGGCATAATCAACGTAGCCGCCGAGGTAACGAGGCGGAGCTGACTTTCCGTCTGGCAAGGTCCGCCTCCTGACCTCGGCGGCTACGGGCTGGATTTCGTGCTGGATTAGTTGGGCGGGGTTTTCAATTCTAGGGCCACATGAAAGGCATCATCCTGGCCGGTGGCGCGGGGTCGCGTTTGTATCCGCTGACGCTGGTAGCGAGCAAGCAGTTGCAGCCCGTCTATGACAAGCCGATGGTCTATTATCCGCTGACCACGCTGGTCGAGAACGGCATCCGCGAAATCTGCCTGATCTCCACCCCGCAGGACCTGCCCCGCTTCAAGCAATTGCTGGGCGATGGCAGCCAGTGGGGCATCACGCTGGAATATCGCGAACAGGCTAAGCCTGAGGGCATTGCACAAGCCTTCCTCATCGCCGAATCGTTCATCGGCAATGACAGCGTGACACTCATCCTCGGCGACAATATTTTCTACGGTGGCGACGTCTTCTCCAAGGCTTTCAGCGAGTTCAAGAGCGGTGCCGTCATCTTCGGCTATCATGTGAATGACCCGCGCCGCTATGGCGTGGTGGAGTTCAACGAATCCGGCAAGGCCATCTCCATCGAGGAAAAGCCGAAGGTGCCCAAAAGCAGCTACGCGGTGCCCGGCCTCTACATCTACGACAAGCAAGTGGTTCCGTTGGTTAAGGCGCAGAAGCCTTCCGCACGGGGTGAACTGGAGATCACAGACCTGAACGTGGCGTATCTGAAGCAAGGGAACATGCGCGTGTATGGATTGGCACGCGGCTTCGCCTGGCTGGATGCCGGCACGAGCAGCAGCCTGCATGAGGCGTCTTCTTACGTATTGACCATCGAGCGACGCCAAGGTGTGAAGATCGGTTGCCCGGAAGAGGCGGCGTTCCGGCGCGGGTTCATCTCGCTGGAGCAACTCGCGGAACTCTGCGGGCGCATCCCGCAATGCGAATATCGCGAATATCTGGAGAACGTGGTGGCGGAAGCGAAGCGGTTAAAATCTGGAGGTGTGTTGTGATCGTTGTATTAGGAGCGAGCGGTTATTTCGGTGAAGCCTTCGTCCGCCAACTGGCGGCCACAGGCAAACCTCACAAAGCTTTGTCACGGCGCGAGCTGGATTACTCGAAGTTTGCGCTGCTGCTGAATTTCCTCAAAGAAACCAAGCCCGAGCTGGTAGTGAATGCCGCCGGATTCACCGGTCGCCCGAACGTGGATGCGTGTGAGACGCAACGGGCAGAGACGCTGTTAGGCTCCGTAGTGCTCGGGCAAACAGTGGCCTCCGCTTGCGAGCTTGCCGGGATTACGTGGATGCAGCTCTCCTCGGGGTGCATCTACAACGGCGCTTTCGTGAAAGGCCAGGATGGCTGGAAGCTGGAAACCGATCTGACCAAGCCGGAGATCCGCAATCTCGTGGAGACGAAGCCGGAGCTGGTGGCGGGCTTCAAGGAAATGGATGACCCGAATTTTTCGTTCCGCCGTCCGCCGTGCAGCTTCTACAGCGGCAGCAAAGCACTCGCGGAGGAAGTGCTGTCGCAGTTCGGCAACGGCTACATCGTGCGTCCGCGTATCCCTTTCGATGAATACGACAACGCACGGAATTACCTCAGCAAGATCCAGCGTTACGCGAAGGTTTATGACAATGTGAACGCGGTGTCACATCGCGGTGACTTCGCCTGGGCGTGCCTTGAGCTGTGGAACCGGCGTGCGCCTTTCGGCACGTATAACGTGACGAATCCGGGTTTTGTGACCACCCGCCAGGTGGTGGCGAAGATGAAAAAAGCGCTTAAGCTAGAGCGTGAGTTCGAGTTTTTCAGCGGGGACAGCGATTTCTATAAAGTGGCGAAAGCGCCGCGCTCGAACTGCCTGATGGATGTGAGCAAGCTGCTGAGCACCGGCATCAAGATGCGCTCGGTGGATGAGGCGCTGGAGGATTCGTTGAAGAACTGGAAGCCGGAGAAGAGTTAACCACAGATGGACATAGATAAACACAGATGCGGGAAGAAAACGGGAATGGGTTAACCGCAGATGGGCGCAGATAGACGCAGATGTGGGAAGGTGAATTTGGGAGTGCAGATGCATATCGGAGGCGCTGCTTAGTGCGGGCGCTTCAAACTGCCGGCAAGATGCCGGCAGCACATTAATTTTATGAACTTATTGGTCACTGGTGGAGCGGGGTTTATCGGGTCGAATGTCATCCGGCTGATCATTGACCGGCCGGAGGTGACGCGGTTGGTGAATCTTGACTGCCTCACGTACGCCGGGCATCTGGAGAATCTCAAGGAGTTCAAGCAGCATCCGAAATACGTTTTCGAAAAAGTCGATCTGCGCGACAAAGCAGCGGTGCTGGAAGTGGTGAAACGGCATCAGATCGAGCAAGTGATGCATCTGGCGGCGGAATCGCATGTGGACCGTTCCATCAGCGGGCCCGGTGATTTCATCCACACAAATGTGCTCGGGACGTTTCATCTGCTCGAAGCCTGTCGCGATGTGTGGGCAGGTAGCTTCGCGGGCAAACGTTTCCATCACGTTTCCACGGATGAAGTTTATGGCAGCCTCGGTGCGACAGGTTATTTCCTCGAGACGACGCCTTACGCGCCGAACTCCCCCTACTCCGCCAGCAAGGCCTCGAGCGACATGCTCGTGCGCGCGTATCATCACACTTATGGCATGCCTACGGTGATCACGAATTGCTCGAATAATTACGGCCCGTATCAATTCCCCGAGAAGCTCATCCCGGTGGTCATCCAAAATGTGCTCACGCGCAAAGGCATCCCTGTTTATGGCGATGGCATGAATGTGCGCGACTGGCTCTACGTGGGCGATCACGCCGAGGCGCTCTGGCAGGTGCTCGGCAAGGGCAACGATGGCGAGACGTATAACATCGGCGGCCACAACGAGTGGGCCAATATCAACATCGTGAATCTCATCTGCGATCTCATCGATGAGATGAAGCCCGAGCTGGGCGGCAGCTCACGCAAGCTCATCACCTTCGTGAAAGACCGCGCCGGGCACGATCGCCGCTATGCAATCGACGCCACGAAGATCAAGAACGAGCTGGGCTGGGTGCCCACATACACCTTCGAACGCGGCATCCGCGAGACAGTGCGGTGGTACCTGGATAATCAGGCTTGGGTGGAGACGGTGAAAGGGAAGAAGTAGCCGGTTGCACCGGCAGGCGACTGTTCATTTGAGTCATGACTGGCAATGATAGGTGAGCTGGAATATTGATTAAGGCATGTCACAGGAATATTGGGATCAGCTGTATCAGAAGAATGACACGCCTTGGGAAAAGGGTGAACCATCGCCGGGGTTGGTGGATTTCATCACGGCGCATCCAGACTTGCCACGTGGATCGGTTTTGGTGCCGGGATGCGGGACGGGGCATGATGCGCGGGTGTGGGCGAAGGCAGGTTTTCAAGTGACGGGCTATGACATCGCGCCAAGTGCGGTGACGTTGGCGAAGGAGAAGACCGCAGCAGCCGGCCTCACGGCCGAGTTTCGCTTGGGAGATTTCTTGCGGGATGAACCACCACAGCTATTCGATTGGATCTTCGAGCACACTTGCTTCTGCGCCATCCAACCAGCCGAGCGCGAACTCTATGTGGCCGCGTCACTGCGCTGGCTCAAGCCCAAGGGCCAATATCTGGCCGTGAACTATCTCATCCCGGACAAAGACGGCCCACCCTTTGGCACAACACGCGAGGAGATTGTCGAAAGGTTTTCACCAGGCTTCGAGTTGCTGGAGGATTGGGTGCCGCGCTCGTATCCGAACAGAGAAGGGTTGGAGCGGATGTTTTGGTGGCGGAAAAGCTAAACCCCGGAGTATGTGAAAGAGGCTTGTTTAGAGCCTATCAGGCACTATCCTAATGGAAAGCTGCTAAAAATTGAGCGGCAACCATCATCGCGGAGGCGGGCGTATGTTCTTTACCTGGTTCCGTTCATACCATGAAAACATCCTTGAAGAACCAATTGGTGCTGATGCTCGTCTTCCTGTTTGTGGCTGCCTGCCATGGCGCATCCACCGCTAAACGCAAAGGGCTGACGGCGGAACGGCAGGAGTCGTTTCTCGCGGAACGGACACCGGGGGGTATGCTTGGCAGCTTCAACAGCTATTGCAGTCTCCTGTATGCTACGCAAGATGTGCTCATCCACACGGAAAGCCAGGAGGTCAACCAGTCCCAACTGACCTCTCCTTTTCCCAAGTTCTACCGGCCGACCTGGCGGGAAAAGTTTGGCTCCATCGCGCGACAGACGAAGAGTTCGTGGAAATACGATGCGAGCCGGGACTTCTGGGTATTCGGAGCACAACCAGAGCCGCCGGGTTTCGAGATCACGCTCCTGAACACTTGGGAGGCGAAGGACAGCGGACTCTATTTCGGCTACAAGCCCCCGGGCGCACCCGTAGGCATGGATATCTACGTGATGGGCCGCTACTCAGCCACGAACCAGACCGACGAGGCGGCACTGTTCGGCCAAGTCCGGGAGGCGATCGCGATCCAATTCGCCAGCAACTTCAAAAAGGACATTTCTGTGAAGGAGATGAAGGAAGTCACCATCGGCAAGGTGGCGGCGCTGCACTATGAAGTAGCAGCTCCCACCGGTGTCATCTGGCGGCAATGGGTCGTGGTCGATTCGGGAAAGGCCTTCGTCATCGTCAGCGCGATCAAGCCGGAGCAAGAAAAGGAAATCCTGCCGGATGTGTTGAAAATGGTCGCGTCGTTCAGAGTCTCCGCAGTGGTTAACCAAAACGAATCCGGCGGAACGACCACGGGAAAGCCGCAAGTGGACCCGAAAGCGTCTCCAATCAAAAAGTGACCAGGCTCGCGAAACCATCGCAAAATCACAACTACCGCAGGGTTGGTCGAAAATATTGATTGGTTCGTAGATTTATTTTGAAGTTTTTTGATTTTAAGGCGCCCTTTCCGCCTTAAGCATCTCTGTTTTAGGCAGTTAGGAGGTTTTGAAGATATTTTCATGTGAAGGGGGTGTAGGACAGCGGATGTCCTAGGTCCCCTTTTACGATGGTGGGCATGAAGATCAAATCGAGTGTGTTGCTGACGAGCCAGGAAGGGGAACCGTTGTGGGTGACGGTGCTGGGGTGCGGCGCGGGGTTCATACTGTTTTTGCTGATCCTGGCGGTGTGAGGCCGGAATGAAGAATTAAGAAGGGAGAAGGAAGAAAAAGGGGAACTGAAAAATCGAGGACGATGAATGGGACGGGAGGGAATCATGAGAAAAGATGAGACGAATTTTGCGATTGGATGCCTCTGCGCTTGCGCGGACGGATTGGTCGCGCATAATTTCGGCCCGTTGTGGTCAAACTTTGGCCGTCTCGCCAATAACCCCGCGCTGAGATGAATCTGGCAAAAACCATTGGTCTGTACACGGATACCGCCCCCATTCCTGAAGGGCGGCTACTGCAATACATCAATCTCAAACTCGCCGCCATGGGGCTCCCTACCGTGGTCACGGGTGGAGACTCGGAGCTGCATGAGATGGCGGCGTCATTGCTCTCGCATCAGCGGGAAAGTGAACGCCTATTGGCGAACTATCTCTGCGCCGCGGACTGGCGCATCCAGCAATTTCTCGACGATTATCTCTACGACACGAGCGTGCTGGTGAAGCTGCCAAGCCAGACTTTGGTGCTGGACCGTCACGGCATCGCGCGCACGCTTTCCCTGCCGGTGAACAAGGACGAGTTCATCTCGGACATCGTCAGCTCGTTCCGCACGAAGCAAGGGGTGCTGCATAATCCGAAGAGCGATCGCCGCACGACGAAGGGTGTCTTCCATGTGGCCGAAGGCGGATTGCCCGTGCCCGCAGACAAGTATGAAGTGCCGAAGCTCACCTTCGCCCTGATGCTGAAGAAGGCGCTGCAACCGCCCGCGAGCCTGATGCGTCTGCCGATCACGAGCGAACAGGAGAAGAAGGCGGAGTGCTACGTGACGCTATTGCTGCGTCCCCTGCTCTGCCCCGAAGTGAAAGGGTTCACGCCGGAGAAGCGGATGGAAGTGCGGTTTTTCGTGCCAGGCAATCTGGTGAGCAACTTGGATTTCGTAGAAAGCATCTTCGGCAATGCAGGCGACCCCTACTTGCCGGAGAATGATTCTGGTCTGGATACGGAACATTGGTCCGGGCACACGGGTTGCGTGATCCTCGCGCCGCATCTGATTGGTTCCACGAAGAAGGAACTGGGGCTGCCACATTATGACAAAGCCACGGAGCGCCAGCGCCTTGATGGCATGTGCTGGAAGTCTGAGGACGAGCTGTATAACGATGGTCAGGCCTACAAGCTCACGACGCGCGACAGCCGCGGGGTGATCGTGACGATCATCGCGGACAATTATTTCGGTTACTGCAAGAAAGAGGTCAAGACGCAGCTCAGCTATGCGGCGAATCTCTTCGGCATGTGCGAAGAAGAGCACGCGGGCGGTGCGATGGTGTATCCCGCCTATGATTTGGGCGAGGAGTTCAGTGGCAACCTGCACGTGAAGCGCAAGGAGCATAACTGGCAGGAAGTGGTGGAGAAGTATGCACCGCTGATGCACTTGATGCCGGAGGGATACGGCATCGATAAGAAGTATGCCGACATCTTCTACGTGTGTGAGGATGTGCACTTCGACCTGCATAAGCAGAAAGTTTCATGGGTTTACGCCGGCAAGACGCAGAGCATCAAGTTGATGCCCGGCAAGACCTACGTCCGGCCTTCCGGTTACAAAGTGCACATGGAGAAACCGCCAGGCGGCCGCACTTGGCGGCTGGTGGGCACGGTGGCTGAAGGTGTCTTGTGTCACAAGCCCTGCACGGTTTCTGGTGGCGGTAAATCCGAGATCTCGAAGCCCATCACGGATGCGATCATCCAAGGGCCCGTCTTCGTGGCGGATTTCAAGCATGACTTCGACAAGGTGGTGGAGCTGATCCAGCGTGATTACGCGGATCGCTTGAAGGACAAGAGCAAGGCGGACAACCGCCTGATCTTGAGCCCGGAGCGCTCGCTCGGTTCCGTCATCAAGCTGCTCAGCCCGGCCTCGCGTGAATACACGGAGGAATACAACGCGTGGGTGGGCGTCATCCCACAGTATATCAAGGAACTGGTCTTTGTGGTGAAGCGCTACTACAAGCCCGAGTGGGGCAATGACTGGCGCAGCCATTTCAGCGTGGACATCATCAACGGCACGCCCGGCAATGAATTGAAGTGCGACGGCCGCAAGCTGGTGACGAATTACCTGCGCGTGGGCTATGACGAAGATGGTGCCTGGCGCACGTTTGGCCTGCGGAAAGATTTCCAACCGGCCTCAAAGATCCAGATGGAAGACGACATCACAGCCTCCATCGTGGTGCCTGCGGAAGCGGTCGCGAACCTGAGCGGGCTGGATGCGAATCCCTCGATCAAGTTCGTGCAGAACTGCGAGTTCCGCCTGTTCCAACGTCCCGATGACGCGATTCATCGTGGCTACGACAAGCAGACGGAACTGGACTTCGCGCGGCAGGACAACTTCTTCTCGAATTACGAGCCGCTCACCACTGCGTATGCGAATGAGCTGATGGAAGATGCGATCGGGTTCGACAAATTCACGCCGCCGATCCAGAGCATCATCCAGCATGCAGCGGTGATGTTGAAGCCGGATTACTTCGTCTCCTCGGCGCATCCGCGCATCGTGGAGGGCAAGCCGTCCAAAAATCCGCGTTATCTGCAGACGCGCCCTGACCTTTTGAACCCGCGCTCGGTCTATCTCGCGGAAGTGGCCACGCGCCTGCAACGTCGCGTGCCGCTGAGCGAACCAGTGCCGACGCCGGTGAACGCAGTATTGCCCGGTCGCCGGAATAATCCGCCCGAACCCGCGGCGAAGATCCGTCCGCTGGCGGTGTTCAGCCCCATCCATTATCTCGAACTGCCGGAGCTGTTCATGGAGTTCATCTCCAGCATGACGGGCAAGTCGCCCTCCACCACGGGTGCCGGTTCCGAAGGTGCGCTTACGAAGGGGCCGTTCAACGCGTTGCCGCCGATTGTCGATCTCAACAACGCGCTCGTGTCGTATCTGCTCACGGGCTACGAGAGCTTCATCACCTCGGCCGGTTATGTGGGGCCGAATGTGCGCGTGGATCACGACATCAGCCTGCTCATCCCGGAGGTCTGGTGCCGCATGACGGAACAGGAGCGCGACCCGCAATTCCTCATCCGGAACGGTTATCTGGAGAAGTGCGACGACAAGGAATTCGAAGGGCGCACGCTGCTCTCGAGCCGCTTAGGTTATCGCATCACGAAGCGGTTCGTGCGGACGTATTTCGGCCGGGTGTTCAATCATCCGAACGAGGTCATCAGCGAAGACATGCTGCAACCGGAGTTGCAGGGCATGGACATCTTCGCGGACGGCATGGACAACATCGTGGCGACGCACAAGCGTGTGGCGCAATACTACTTCGATGACGGCAGCATCAAGGATGCGTGCCCGCCATTGAAGGTGCTGCTGCACATCATGCTGAACGATGAGTTCGAGGGCAAAGACCTGACGAGCCCGGAGATCCGCGCGCTCTTCACGCGTGAGGCGTTGCTGAGCAGCGATTGGTACAAGAAACGCCTGGCCACGAAGCAGGAGAAGGATACGCGTTTGTGGCGCCGGCATGTGGACTACCTCTCGAAGTTCCTGAACAAGCCGGGTCACGTGGAAGAGGCGAAGCGACTGGGCATCGAGCAACGGCTGGATCACGCGCTCGCGATGCAGAAGCACGTGCGGTCACCGGAATATCTGGTGCAGCTGAACGGGACGCTGGGGGCGGATCCGAGTGTGTAATGCTTGAAGGGCGAAAGTTTCAGAGCGGTGGCTTTTCATTAAGCCGCCGCTTTTTTGTTTTTGGTTTTTATGAGGCGATAATCGACGTCCTTGATTCCTTTGCTTGGCTGGTGCATTTTAAGGGCATCAACATGCAAAGGAAGCGGCTCATCCTATTTGGTTGCCTCTGCTTTATCCTGCTGGGAGTCGGCTACATTTCCTGGAGCAGACCTGATCCGTTACACACCGTTGCGCGCCGGGAGTGGAAGGAAAGAAGCCTCCGCGAGATCTCGGCTCGTTTATCCGGACCAGGATGGACCACCAATGAAATCACGCGGCTCAAAGCCATCAACACCGACGATCCGGACAACTACGAAAACTGGCTCTCAACCGACTTGATCCTTCTGAAAAACGGCGAGTGGGTGGTGTTCAAGAATGTCTGCCGCAAGGAGGAGGGCAAGATCCACGATCTCTTTCTGGCGAAAGCTTCCGATGGCCAGTGGTACTATTCCACGTACCATTTTTGCAAAGACATGATCTCGCTCAAGATGGAGTTTCAGCCCAAAGACCTGGCCTCGTTCACCCACTATTTCAGCCTAAAGACTTTTGACGGAAAATCAGACGTATGCCTAGAGCAAACGTGGCCAACAAAATCCCCTTAGATAGGTGATTGGAAGAAGCAGACGTTTTCGCGCTGACTTTGCTCAGGGACGTTGCTGTGGCCGAGACGGCCACGCTCCATTACTCAATCCGGAACAGATGCTGTTCCCCACGAATGAACAAGCATTTATCCCCCACGGCATACGAAGCCAACGTGCGTTCGCCGAGATTATTCTCCGACAGCTTCTCAAATGTCTTGCCCGCTTTGATGACCACGCCCATCCCCTGCTCGTTCTGAAAATAGATGCGGCCTGCGCCATACACCGGTGACGCCGAGTAATTCCCGCCCACGCGTTCTTGCCAATGCACCTTGCCCGTCTTGGCATCCATGCAGCTCGCGATGCCGCCATCGGACACCATATAGACTTCGTCGCCCACGAGGAGCATCGAGGGTGTGTTCGGCGCGCTCTTGCCCACGGACCACGCGATGTGGGTATCCGTCACATCGCCTTTGCCATCCACGCGGATCGCATACGCTACCGGTTTATCGTAACAGGAACTGAGGAATACCATGCCGTGACCGAACACGGGTTTCGGGATCACTGAATAACCTTCGGCATAGCGGCAGCGCCAGATCTCCTGGCCGTCCTTCGGGTCCAACGCACACACCACGCCACTGCCCGGACTGATGATCTGCTTTTGCCCATCCACGGTGATGACCGTCGCTGTGCTGAAGGAAAACTTTTTCAGCGCCATCGATTCCCGTGGCACCTTCCAGCGCACCTCACCGGTTTTCTTGTCGAGCGCGATCATGAAAGGGTCTTTCGCGCCATCGCAACTGAAGAACACGATGTCATCCACCACGATGGGTGAACCGCCGTTTCCGTGTACGGGCTGATACTTCACGGTGTCGTTCCTCCAGATGACTTTACCGTTCAGATCAAGGCACGCCGTCGCTTGATGGCCGAAATGGACATACACGCGATCTTCCTCCACGAAGGCCGTCGGGCTCGCGTGACTGTTCTTCTTATGGATGTTCGGTGCGGCGGCCGGGCGAAAGACTTCGGTGTTCCACAGCACCTTGCCGCTCGCAGCATCCACGCACAAGGTATGCAACGACTGGCTGCCGGCGTCATTCGGGATGGCGGCGGTGAGGTAGAGCCGGTCCCGGAACAGCGAAGGCGAGGACCAGCCACTACCGGGCAGCTCGATCTTCCACTTCAAATTCTCCGTGGCACTCCAGGTCAGCGGCAGAGATTTGGCCTCCGCATTACCATGAGCCGCCCCACGGAACTCCGCCCAATCTGCGGCGAAAATATTGGCCGCGCCCAAGCAGCACAGCACCACAACTAATACGCAAAAGTGTTTTATCTTCATGTGCAGAAAGCAAAAAGGGCTTCCCGGTAGGGAAGCCCTGAAAATCAGCGGCGGCTTAATGATGATTCGTCTTCGGCGGCAGGCAGAAATAGCCAAAGATTACGGCAAATCCGAGCAGGCTCAGGAAAAAGAGTCCCGCGCCCTTGCCATGCGACATGCGCACCATGCCGATCCCGATGATCAGCGCCATCAACAACGTTACACCGGTCGAAGCCCAAAATTTCATACGGCGTAATATAGCGACCCAAGCGCCGGAGACAAGCGACGTTTTTGCCAGTTTTGACGCCTTATTTGACACCCTTGCGCTGCAAGGTGTTAGCGAGGATGAAATCCACGATCGGTTTCGGGTCATCGAGGCCATGCACGTGGCCGATGCCCGGTTTGTGGATGACTTGGATGGAACCGCCCAAGGCCTTATACCGTTCTTCGATGATCGCCGTGTTTTCATTGACCGGCACCACCTCATCCGCATCGCCGACCACATGCAGGAGGGGCACCTTGGCTTTGGCGAGCGGGGCGAGGGAATCAACCGGGTTGCCCTTCCACGCCAATGCTTCCGCGTCGTCCTTGAAGCCATACGCCTTCAACACCAGTTCCCAATCTTTGACACTCCCCTTGGCCTTCCCCTTCCCGCCTGGCCAGCTATGAAATGTGCACACCGGCGCATCGGCGTAGATGCAGGCGACCTTGTCGGGATTCGCCGTAGCCCAGTTGTAGATATAGAGGCCACCTCGGCTCATGCCTTCCAGCGCCGGCTTGGTATTCAGATGATGAATAGTGGTGAGATACGCATAAAACTTGTTCCACACCTCCACCGCCGCCGGACTGCCGATCAATTCTGGCGCATCGATGTAAACGAGGTGAAAGCCTTTGTTCAAAAGCGCGATATCCACCTCCGGGCGATGCGCCCAGAAACGTGCGCGCCAGATCCACGGACGTCCTTCTGCCGGCTGCTTGGGCAGAACAATGTTGGCCTTCCGTTTATCGAACTCGATTTCGTGCAGTTCGAAACCGTTCCATGCGGAAACCTTGCCCACTACCAGTTCACTGGGCGTTAGCGGTGCGGGCGCAGCCGGTTTCAGATGCTGCTTCAAGGTAGGCACTGCCTGCGGCAACTCCTGCATCACCAGCTCCGCCATCAACCGCGCGCCTTTCGGTGAGAAATGCGTGCGATCACCCGGCGCATTGCTCAAGTCGGCGGTGGCTTGATCGCCGAGCTTGGCGAAGAGTTTGCCGCTCGCGGCGTGCAGATCGACCAGCGGCACTTTCTTTTCCGCCGCCACCACCTTCATCGCCTCAGCGTAGGGTTTCAGAATATCATTCAGTGAGCCATCCGCGTTGAACGTGCGGCGGTGCATCGGCGTGATAAGCACGGGCTGGGCGTTCAGGGCACGGGCTTCATCGATGTAGCGGCGTAGATAGTCACGATAGTCGGTGGCGGCATCGGTAGCCTTGGGCTCGGTCTTGGCGTGAGAGTCATTGTGTCCAAATTGGATGAGCACAAAGTCTGGCCTCAGCGCCTTCGTCTTTTCCCAATGACCTTCCGTGATGAAGCTCTTGGAGCTACGACCGCTGAGCGCCACGTTCGTGACTTGTAGTGAATCGTTAAACCAATCCTGCAGGTAATGTCCCCAGCCGCGCACGATTGATTGCGCGGGATACTCGCTCACCGTGGAATCACCTAAGACGGCAATCTTGAGCTGTGCGGCGTGAGCTGTGGTGGCAAAAAGAAAGGCGGCCATCAAGGCCGCCGTGAGATTGAGAAAACGTTTCATGATGACGGATCAGCTCGTCGGGATGTTGTATTGCTTGATCTTGTTATACAGGGTCTGTCGGCCGATGCCCAGACGTTTGGCGGTTTCCAGCTTGTTGCCGCCCGTTTCCTTTAACATCTGCAGGATGGCGTTGCGTTCGATGCCTTCCATCAGCGTGAGATTCTGCTGCACAGCCGTATCCGTATTTTCCGTGATGCTCAGATCCGCAGGTGCGATCTGACGCGCGTCACACATGAGCACCGCGCGCTGCACTTCGTTCTGCAACTGGCGCACATTGCCGGGCCATTCGTAATTGCGCAGCATGTCCGCTGCTTCCGGGGTGAAACCCAAAATGGAGCGGCCCGCTTGCGCCGCGAACCGTTTCAGAAAACCTTCTGCCAAGGGAAGAACATCCTCCCGACGCTCGCGCAAAGGCGGCAGGGAAATGGTGATAGCCCCCACGCGGTAATAAAGATCCTCGCGCAGTTTGCCTTCTTTGATGGCCTCTTCCACCGGACGGTTCGTAGCCGCGACGATGCGGCAGTTCGTCTTGTAACTCACGCGGCCACCGACCGGTCGGACCTCTTGTTCCTGCAAGACGCGGAGGAGCTTGCTCTGTGTATCGATGGGCATCTCGGAGATCTCATCCAGCAGCAAGGTGCCGCCGTCGGCTTCGCGGAACAGGCCGGTGCGGTCCGCATGCGCGCCGGTGAACGCGCCTTTCACGGAACCAAACAGTTCGCTCTCGATCAGGTCGCGGGGCAACGCCGCACAGTTCACCTTGACCATGGGTCCGCTCGCGCGGTTGCTCAGGGAGTGCAACAGATCGGCGATGACTTCCTTGCCCGTGCCGCTCTCACCGCACAAAAGGACCGAGACATCCGTGGGCGCCACGCGCTCGGCCGTGCGCAAGACGTTCTTCATCGCATTGCTGCGGAAGACCGGCGAGCTGCCGCCGCTGATGTTGGACAGCGCCTGGCGCAAGGTGCTGGTCTGCTCGGTCAGCTTCTTATGCTCCAGCGCTTTCTCGATGGAATGCAGCAAGGATTCGTGATCGAAAGGCTTCTTTTGAAAATCGTAGGCACCCAGTTTGGTCGCCGTGACGGCCGCATCCAAGGAAGCGTGCCCCGTCAAAACGATCACTTCCGTGCTAGGCCAGGACTTTTTGATGAGCGGCAGCAGCTCCAAGCCATCTGCATCGTCCAGTTTCAGGTCGAGCAGGACGACATCAGGCTCTTGACCGCCCAAAGACTGGCGCAAGGCCGCACCACTGGTCAGGGAAGAGGCACGGAAGCCTTGGGTGGCCAACAGATTCTGCAGGAGCAGGCAAAGTTCCTGCTGGTCATCAACAATCAATATGCGGGCATTCATTTCAACTGTCCTTTTCTATTGCCGAATGGCACGGGTTACTGGTGCCGGTTTAGGCTAAAACTGGTCTTTTCAGGTAAGACCGATAAACCGACTAACCATTTTTTGCCATCGCTGGCCTACCATGACGTAATAGCAAAAATGGTTCCAGTCTTATTTTTGGACAGAAAGAATCTAAGAAAATATGGAAATAACTACTCATAGCCCCGCTTACGGGACACTGAGAAAAAGATATAAAAACGAAATCGGCTGATTATGCCCTAAACTTTGGCATCAGGGTAAACCTCTTTGATCTTCTTCCTCAGCCTTTCCTCTTCCACGGGAGGGAGCAAACGGCGGTTTACGCGGCGCTGCACACCGTCCAGCAGTTCCATCCAGTCATCCAAGGGTGGTTCGGGCATGTCCTGCCATTGGTCATGGCGCTTGCCACGGACATGGAACAGCCAGCGGTTGCCGATGTGCTTGGCGTAAACTTCGCGTTTCTCGCCATCTTCGGTCCGCCCTTTCCAACTGATTTCGCCTTTGCCCATATTATTCCGGGATATCTACCGAGGCGACGGCCATGGCCGCGATGCCTTCACCGCGCCCGATGAAGCCCATCATCTCATTCGTGGTCGCCTTCAGGCCCACCTTCTTGGGATCGATGCCCAAGGCGGCGGCGATGTATTCCTTCATCTTGGGGAAATGTTTGCCCAGCTTCGGCTCCTGCGCAATGACCGAGGCATCGATATTCACGATGCGTCCTGTCCGGCGAAGCACCTGGCTGGCCGCTTCCTCGAGGAAGATGCGGCTCGGCGCGCCTTTCCAGCGCGGATCGGTGTTCGGAAAAAACTGGCCGATATCGCCTTCGCCCACGGCGCCCAGCACGGCGTCGCAGATGGCGTGCATCAACGCGTCGGCATCGGAATGGCCATCGAGCCCCTTGTGATACGGGATCTCTACCCCGCCCAAGATGAGCTTCCGGCCTTCCACCAACTGATGCACATCATAGCCTATGCCTACATGTATCATGGGGGTGCAGTTTAAGGCAGCAAGCGGACGTCGCAAGGTTGAACCTGCATCTTTTGTTCGATTGTGAATAAAATCGGCTCGCCTTGGCGCAGCGAAAACGCTCTACTGAACCTGCGTTTCAGGAGGTGACAAAATCCGTCCGCGCCTTCATTGACTTGAGGTCTTGTTGCTCCATAGTAACGCGCACAAAAAACAACCCGAATAATTTGCTCTATGGCCGCCAAATCCGCTGAAAAATCTGACAAGGTAGAGAAGGCTGAAAAAGCCGAAAAATCGTCTGAAAAAAATCTTCCGGCTGAAACCAAATCGGCGGAGGACGCAAAAGTCAAAGCCGCCCGCAATCGCGAACTGGATGCGGCCATCGCCACCATCACGAAGACTTACGGCGAAGGCAGCATCATGCGTCTCGGTGATGCTCGCGCACAGACGAAGATCGATGTCATCCCCACGGGCGCGCTCGCGCTCGACCTCGCGCTCGGTGTGGGTGGTCTGCCGCGCGGTCGCGTGGTTGAGATCTATGGACCGGAATCTTCCGGCAAAACGACACTCATGCTGCACGTCATCGCCAATGCCCAGAAGGCGGGCGGCTTGGCGGCGTTCATCGATGCGGAACATGCTCTTGATCCCGCTTACGCCAAGAAGCTCGGCGTGAATCTGGACGACCTGCTCGTCTCCCAGCCGGACAGCGGTGAAGAAGCGCTGACGATCTGCGAAACCTTGGTCCGCTCCAATGCACTCGACGTGATCGTGATCGACTCCGTCGCCGCGCTGGTGCCCAAGTCCGAACTCGAAGGCGAGATGGGCATGGCCACGATGGGTATGCAGGCACGCTTGATGAGCCAGGCCCTGCGCAAGCTGACGGCCCTGCTCAGCAAGGCCAAGACGACCTGCATTTTCATCAACCAGCTCCGTGAAAAAGTCGGCGTGATGTTCGGCAGCCCCGAGACGACCACGGGCGGCAAAGCGCTGAAGTTCTACGCCTCCGTGCGTATCGACATCCGCCGCAAGGACGCCTTAAAGGACGCGACCGGCGCGGCCATCGGTAACCACGTGAAGTGCAAGGTGGTGAAGAACAAGATGTCCCCGCCGTTCACGGAAGCGGAGTTCGACATCATGTTCAACCACGGCATCAACAAGGAAGGCTCCATCCTGCAAGTGGGCACGGACCTGGGCGTGGTGGAGAAGAAGGGTGCTTGGCTGCAATTCAACGGCGACCTCATCGGCCAGGGTAAAGACGCGGCCGCGAAGGCGCTTGCCGAGAAGCCCGAGCTGGCGGCGAAGATCGTGGAAGCCATCATGATCAAGCACGCGGAAGTCCGGAAGACGGCTTAACGCTCACAAATTCTTAAACGAAAAAGGCCGCGCTCTTAAGCGCGGCCTTTTTATTATTTGAAATCGTTCGTTATTCCTTCTTCTTGTTGAAGAGACCCTTGATGCCTTCCGTGGCTTTCTTGGTCGTCTCACCCGCCGTACCGCCCAGATCTTTCACAGCTTCCGTGGCGAATTTACCCACATCACCCACGGACTTGGCCACGACCACGGTCGTTTGCTTGATGACTTCTTGCAGCACCTGTTTGGTCATCTCGGCGGGGGTGATACCATCGGGTCCGGCACCCAATCCGGTCATACGGATCTCCGGCACGGTGACGGAGAGCGGTTTGCCGAGCATGGGGAAAATGACCGTCACCTTCGCGTTCTTGACCACGAATTCATCCACCTGAAGTTTCTTGGGTGCGCCCGGGGCTTCTTCCTCCGCCTTTTTATTCTCCGCGCTGCCAGTGAACTCATCCACGTTTTTGAGGATTTGCGTCAGGTTGTTTGCCGTCAGGCCACCTTCCAGAATGATCTCCGGTCCTTCCACATTCACGGACTTCACCACGATCTTGTCTTTCAGCAGGGAACCCGGGCTGATGGACAGACTCGCCTTGTGCACCTTGATGGAATACTCGGACTTGTAGCCTTCCGGCATACCGATCACGAGGTCATTCACCGCCCCACCGCCGGACAAAGGCATGATGGCGATGCCATCCAACCTTACCGTGGTCTTCGTCACGCGCGGACCAACTGTCTCCACGCCTTTCTTGACGATGCCATTGATGGAAAGGGCGACAGCGACGAGGGCGATTATCAAGACGATCAGCAGCCCCAAGGCGATTTTTACTGGTTTTTTCATAAGTCAGCGCGGGAGGTTGCTTAAACGAACCTCCCATAAGCCTAAGGTAACCCTCGTTTGAGCCGTGTAAAGCGACCAAATGGACAGGCCGTCCGGCGCTGGTGCCTTGGCTTGTCTTTTGTCATCGGGCGGGTATCCTGCTCAGGCATGTCATCCAAGGTCTTTGCCGCCGGTCGTATCGCGTTGTTCTGCGGCGCGTTGTTATCATGGGCCAATCCCGGTTTTTCCCAATCTGCCGAACCGCTGGCCGGCACCAAGCAACTGACCATGGAAGGCGATCTCTCGGAACAAATGGTCGCGGGCATCAGCAAGTTCTTCGACCGCGAACTCGTCAGCTCAGTGGAAGGCCGCGCGCGCTTCTGGAAACCAGATTTCTCCACCCGCGCCACTTACAACCAGTCGGTGCAGCCGAATCGTGAGCGGTTCGCACGAATCATCGGCGCGGTCGATCCACGGCTGCCGAAAGTGAATCTCGAATACGTGGCCACCAGCACCTCCCCGGCGAAAGTGGCGGATACGGATCGTTTCGTGGCGTATGCGGTGCGCTGGCCGGTCTTCGACGACATGCACGGTGAAGGTCTCCTGCTGGTACCCAAGGGCCGTGTCTTCGCACGGGTGGTGGCCATTCCGGATGCCGATCAAACTCCGGAAACCATCGCCGGTCTGGCCCCAGGTTTGCCCACGGAATTGCAGTATGCCCGTCGGCTAGCAGAGAACGGCTGCCAGGTGATCATCCCCACGCTCGCCAGCCGTTCCGATACATTTTCCGGCAGTGCGCGACTCAACCGTTTCACCAACCAGCCGCATCGCGAGTGGATTTACCGCCAGGCTTACGAACTGGGCCGTCATGTGATCGGCTATGAAGTGCAAAAGGTGCTCGCCGCCGTGGATTGGCTGGAAGGCCAGTCCGTGGGCAAGGATGCCGGCAATATCGAAGTGGGCGTGATGGGTTATGGCGAAGGCGCCCTGATCGCTTTTTACAGCGCGGCGATCGATACGCGGATCGATGCCTGCCACGTCAGCGGCTACTTCGGTAAACGCGAGAAACTTTGGGAGGAGCCGATCTATCGGAATCTGCACGGATTGCTGGAGGAGTTTGGTGATGCCGAGATCGCCACGCTGATCGTGCCACGCGTCCTGGTGGTGGAGCATTCTCCGGCCCCGGATGTGAAAGGCCCGCCGGAAGAACGCGCGGGCCGCAAGGGCGCCGCTCCCGGAAAGATTCTCACCCCGGAATACAAAGATGTCTCCGCCGAGTTCAATCGCGCCATGATGCTGTGCGCCGAGTCTTTCCGCCCCGCGCTCATCCTTTTCAACGGACCCGATGGTGCGCTGATGGGACCGGTCGGCGAACTCGGTGTGCTGGCGATGATGCAGGCTCTGCGGGTGAACATCGAGAGCCTGAAGCCGGCCGGCCAGCAACCGGCGGAGGCACGTGCCACGTTCAATCAGGACGAACGGCAGGAACGTCTCGTCCGCGAGATGGAAAAGCATACGCAAAACCTCCTGAGCCTCGCCAGCAGCGTGCGGGATGATTTCCTCTGGAGCAAGGTGAAGCCGAACACCACCAATGAATGGCAGGCCGCCATGCGCGGTTACCAGACCAAGCTCTGGGATGAAACCATCGGCCGCATCGCCAAAGGCACCAACGAGCTGAATCCGCGCACGCGCAAGATCTACGACAAACCCAAGTGGACCGGCTACGATGTGGTGCTGGATGTGCAGAACAGCGTCTACGCCTGGGGCTACCTGCTCCTGCCCAAAGGCATGAAGCCCGGCGAGAAGCGGCCCGTGGTCGTCTGCCAGCATGGACTCGAAGGCGTGCCGGATGATGTGCTGAACGAGAATCTGGAAAGCCCCGCCTACTCCGCCTACAAGGCTTTCGGCGCACGGCTGGCGGAACGCGGCTTCATCGTGTTCATCCCGCACAATCCTTATCGCGGCAAGGACGCCTTCCGCGTGCTGCAACGCAAGGCCAATCCGCTCGGCAAATCGCTCTTCTCCGTCATCCTCAACCAGCATGACCGCATCCTCGACTGGCTCAGCACCCAGTCATTTGTGGACCCGCAACGGATTGGCTTCTACGGCCTCTCCTACGGCGGCAAGACCGCCATGCGCGTGCCCGCCTTGCTGGATCGCTATTGCCTCTCCATCTGCTCCGGCGATTTTAACGAATGGATCTTCAAGAACGCCACCACCAGTTGGCGCGGCAGCTACATGTTCACTCATGAATATGAGATGCCCGAGTTCAATCTCGGTTCCACGTTCAACTACGCCGAGATGGCCGCGCTCATCGCCCCGCGTCCCTTCATGGTGGAACGCGGCCACAATGACGGCGTAGGCATCGATGAATGGGTCGCGTTCGAATACGCCAAAGTGAACCGCCTCTACGGCAAGCTGAAGATCCCGCAACTCACGCAGATCGAATACTTCGACGGACCGCACACCATCAACGGCCAGGCGAGCTACAAATTCCTGCACAAACATCTGAACTGGCCGGAGCCGAAATGAAGCGCAATCTTTGGCCACGAATCCTCTGGAGCGCTTTTTTGATACTTTCGTTGGGCCTGCTTTTTCTTCTGTACGGTCCGCCCTCGACCGCCAGCAAAGCAGTGGTGGAGACCTATCCAATTTTCTCCACCACGCCTCAGCGTGAGTCATTGACCCTTTATCTGGAAGAATTCAACCGGTTGAGAACCAATCAAATCTCTCGCACCAGACAACCAGCACAATTCCTTGGCGGCACCGTCTTGCGCCGCGTTAAATTGGGTGACGTTGAGGTCGTCCTTACGCATGGGACGAACTCTTGGACCGATCAAAAACTCCACTATCAACTCGAATCCAACGCAAACTGGAGCACCATCCGCGCACCCGCGGAAGGAGCAAGTGTGGTTCATATTCTGAAACCAGCCAGCAGACAACGTATCTTGCTCAATCATGACAAAGGCCTCTCTGTGTATGACTTGCGCTCTGGCAAACTCGAGCAACTGCTCTCCACCCAGGGTTTGTTAATTTCTCCCGATCGGCGTTGGGCTTCCACTTATGAAATTGTTGATGAATTTGGCCATTACTCCTTGGTGATCATAGATCTGGATAATTTACAGATTCGAAAACTATTTTCCTTTTGGGAAGCCGATCCCGGCTCAGGAATTTCATTTCACAGCAACTGGTCGGCTGACAGCAAGGCGCTGGAATTCTATGGCGATGTGCTTTTGGTGAACAAAGTCCAAGACACACATTCGGCTCCCATCCGTAAAGTGCGATACTTGTATCTGGCGGAAAGAGGAGAACTGCATGACCTATCCGGTGTTCCCTGATCGGCTGTTTTTACTTCAAGCGCGACATCGCCAATTTCAACCGCGTCATCGATTCCTCCTGAAATTCCGCCAGGAAGAAATGGTCGCCTTTATGAATGGTCTGGCTGTTGATTTTCACTCCGCGCGTTTTTAATTTCTCCACATTCTTCGCGAGCATCTGGTTCTGCACAAAGAGTTCCGCTTCGCCGCACAGGAACTCCAGCTTGTGCCCTTCACGAAAGGTCGAGATCACTTCGTTCGGCGGATAACCCGCCAGGCAAATGGCCCCCGTGTATTGATTGACGCGGGGACCATAGTTCTGCAGCGCCCCCGCGACGCCCGCCGATAATCCGATCAAGACCGGCTTGGGCAACGGCTCCTCCAGTTGCAACAATTCCTGTGTCGCGCGCAAAGCCTGTTGCAGATAGAGCGGATTGATGTTCCCACCGCTCAACCCGTAAGCCGGCGCGATGATGACGCGATCGGGAAACGTCTTCGCCAGCAGATGCACCGGCCATAGAAAACTGCCGCCGTAACCATGGAGAAAAACGATCGGCGGTTTGTTCGTATCCAGCTTTTCCGGGAGATAAACGGTGGCGAATCCATTCGTGGGCGTCGTCTCGGAATAACAATAAGGCAAGGCACTCCGCGCGCCTTTGAAAACGGCATCCTGCTTGATGTCGTCATACAGCGGCACCAGCAAACGTTGCAATCTCCCGGCCTGCTCCTGCGTCAACCCCAGCATCTGAGCCGCAGTCCCGCTCATCCCGACCGCCTGTGCCTCACCTAATCCCGACAGCCCCAGCCGAAGTGCCGAAAGCCAGCGGGCATCGATATTGGTCGGCGGTTTGGCGGCGTGACGCGTCGGCCACTGCAAGGTCTGCACTGTTTGCGCAAAACCATTTAGCGCCCACGCCCACAATAAGATGATGATGGAAAAACGACGCACCACTTGGCGATACCATCCTCTGCACCGCTTGCGAAATCAAGCGGCGGAATTCACCTCTCCCACAACCACCTTTTCTCCGTTACGCCCGCGGATGAAACTTCCGATGCACCTCGCGCAACCGGCTCCCTGCCACATGCGTGTAAACCTCCGTCGTGCTGATATTCGCATGCCCCAGCAATTCCTGGATCACCCGCAAGTCCGCTCCGTGCTCCAGCAGATGCGTCGCGAAACTGTGCCGCAACATATGCGGCGTGATGTTCCGCTCGATGCCCGCCAGCTTCACCCGCCGCTTCACCCGCCACCACATGCTCACCGAGGCGAAAGGTTTGCCACGTCGATTCAGAAACAATGTCGCCGGAGATTTCGGCTTCACCAGCTTGGGCCGTGCGGCGTTGAGGTAACGGTTAATCGCTTCGATCGCCACCTTGCCCACCGGCACCACGCGTTCCTTGTTCCCTTTGCCGATGACATTGATGAAGCCCGATTCCAGATGCAGTTGCTCCAACCGCACCGTCCGCAACTCTGCCAATCGCAAGCCTGACGCATACGCCAGTTCCAGAATCGCCTGATCGCACAACGACTCCGGCGTCTCCACCGCCAAAGGCTTGAGCAACTGATCCACCTCCGCACTCGTCAACGCCTTGGGCAAGCGCTTCCAACGCCGTGGCAATGAAAGATTCTCCGCCACATTCACCGGCAGGATTTTCTCGTTCTCCGCGTATTTATAGAAGGCCCGCAACGCCGCGATCTGCAGGTAGATGCTCTCCGAACTCATCCGCGCCGTGGGTTTCTTCGGCTGATCCGAGGGCACCCGCTCCCGTTCTGCCTCGAGAAAACCCATCAGACACTTCAAGTCCACATCTCGCCAATTGCTTACCCCCTGCGCCTCTGCCCACGCCGTGAATTTCCCCAAGAGCGCCGCATACGTCTTCGCCGTCAACTCAGACTGCCCCCGCTCCAGGCGGAGATGCGTCAGGAAATCTTCGACGAGATCTTGCACGAATTTTAACTGAACCCGTAGTTACTTTTGCAACCCCTCACACCTTCGATGTTCAGGGTTCGATGTTTTGACCCAGCGGTCCAACCGGCGTTCGCCCTTCGCTCTTTCCCCACTTCGCGCCCTTCTGTTAGACTCCCCTTCCTCTGTTATCTCCGTTCCCTCCTGTTCAATCCCCTATTCGTGTATTTCGAGTATTTCGCGGTTAACCTTCTCTGTGTACTCTGCGCTCTTTGCGGCTAATCCCCCGCACTCGATGTTCAGAGTTCGATGTTCGATATTTCCTAGAGCTTCTTCCCCGTCAACCGCTCATACGCCTCCAGATACTTCGCCTGCGATTTCATCACGATCTCGTTCGGCAAAGCGGGCGCCGGCGGCGTCTTATCCCAGTCCAGCGTCTCCAGGTAATCCCGCACGAACTGCTTGTCGAAGCTCGGTTGCCCCTTGCCCGCCTGATACTTATCCGCTGGCCAGAAGCGCGAGGAATCCGGCGTCAGCACTTCATCGATGAGGATCAAATCACCATTATAGATACCGAACTCGAACTTCGTATCCGCGATGATGATGCCGCGTTGCCGCGCGTAATCCCGGGCGAAGTTGTAGATCTTCAGGCTCAGGTCCCGCGCTTGTTCCGCAATGTCCTTGCCCACGATCTTCACCGCCTCCTCGAACGAGATGTTCTCATCATGCCCCGTCTCCGCCTTCGTCGCCGGCGTGAAGATCGGCTCCGGCAACTCCGAAGACTCCTTCAGCCCCGCTGGCAGCTTGATCCCGCACACCGTCTGGCTCGCCTTATACTCCTTCCAGCCCGAGCCCGCGAGATACCCGCGCACCACGCACTCGATCGCCAGCGGCTGCGACTTCTTCACGATCATGCTGCGCCGCGCCACCTTATCCGCGAACGGTTGCAGCACAGCAGGCAACGCATCATCCGCCTTCGCCAGCCGATGATTCGGCACCAGCTTCTCCGTCTGATCGAACCAAAAGTGCGAGATCTGCGTCAGCACCTCGCCCTTGCGCGGGATGCCATTGGGCATGATGCAATCAAACGCCGAGATGCGGTCCGACGCCACGAACAACAGGCTGTCCCCGAGGTCAAACACCTCGCGCACCTTCCCGCTCTTCACCTTCGGGACGCCCGGCAACTCGATCTGCAACAACGTTTGGTCACTCATCATCGCGCGGATGATGCGGTGCCCCCACGAAAGTGCAAATCGAAATTCCCACCCACCTCGTAGCCGACGACGTAAGGAGGCGGAACTAACCTGAAGGAGTGCCGCTCGCCAACCCGGCAAACTTCGTCGCAGGCTTTACCCTACCACCTTCGCTTTCTTCGCGCCCTTCTGTTTAAAATCCCTCTGTTTCCTCCGTTCCCTCCTGTTCAAACTTCCCTCCTTTTCGTCACACGAACGTTCCTTTCCCTCCCCTCATCCAATACGCTATAAACCCACCGTGCGTATCAAGTCTCTCAACGTCACCTTGGCCCTGCTCCTGTTCACCCTGAACAGCCTCTTCGCCCAATCCACCAACAGCACCACCACGAACCTCGTCTATTCCCAACACGGCGATCTCCCCATCCTCCTCACCGCCCCGCACGGCGGCACCAACGCCCTCAAAGACGTCCTCACCCGCACCAACGGCACCTTGCTCCGTGACGACGGAACCTACGAACTCGCCCTGCTCGTGAATGAAGAACTCACCAAGCTCACGAAGGGCAAGAAACCCTACGTCGTCGCCGCCCAGTTCCACCGCAAATTCCTCGATGTGAACCGCCCCGCCACCAACGCCTTCGAGAGCGTGCCCGCAAAACCCTATTACGAGACTTACCACAACCAAGTGAGCAACTACGTGGCCGAGATCCGCCAACGCTTCGGCAGCGAAGGCCTCATGATCGACCTCCACGGCCAGGCCCGCGATGCCGCCTCCATCTTTCGCGGCACTGGCAATGGCGTCACCGTCCTGCGCCTCATCCAGAAACAAGGCGAACCCGCCTTCACCGGCACCAACAGCCTCCTGGGCCAGCTCGCCACCAAAGGTTACCACGTCATCCCGAACAACACCCCGCCCGGCGAACCGCCTGAAGACCGCAGCTACAACGGGGGCTTCACCGTCCGCACCTACGGCAGTCACAAGGATGACGGCATCGACGCCCTCCAGATCGAACTCGGCTACAAACTACGCCGCGTCGACCGCCAAAAATTCGCCCAAGACCTGGCCCAAGCCATCTTCACCTTTCAGGAAAAGTATCTAAAACCAACGGATTCTATCACCAAACCCAGGCCCGATTGATTCGCTACCATTAAAGCCGGATGTGCTCGATACAGAACGACGTAGCATGGAACCCGTGCTGCCGGTTTCCAGCCGGCAGTCCGCGACGTCCGCCGTAACACATCACCTCTTCCCCATCCCGGAGGGATGACAGCATGTAGCCGGTCGGTTTCGCGAGGCACGAGCAACACCACCGGATAACGGTTCAAAATTTGGACCGCATCCTGAAGGGATGCCAGAGCCGCAATTGACGCAATCCAGCCAACCCGTCATATTCAGTCATAGGCATGAAAAACTGGCGGGCATACCTCTTCTTGGCCGTTCTGGCCGCCTGGCTCATTTCACTCCTAGACCCCTTCACCGAGCGCGTCAAAATCCATGACGGCAGCCAGATCCCCGCCGTTTTGCGCCATCAACAGGAGTTCGCCGATTCCATCAAGATCACCACTCACTGGAACAACGGCCAACCCTTGAATACCCCTCAATTCCATCTCCCCATCAACTATAGCAAACTCGATTCACCGGACGGTGTCTATCGCCTCCAATGGCGCCAAAAAGATTATTTTCATGCCTTAGATATCACCAAGCCTGGCATGACAACCACCACCACCATTTTAAACGTAGAGGAAGGCGATCCGGGTTCGGGTAAAGCATACAGCGGCGCCTGGTCCGCGGATTCTCAAGCCGTGTTCGTCTTTGGAGAAGGCCGCTTGCCCGGAGATAAACATGCCAGCAAGTTATCTTTCATCTATCTGGTCGCCGAAAAACGCCTCTACCAAGTGAACATCCAGAAACTTCTGGACCACCGAGTCGCCGCCTTGCCTCGTTGACCGAACGGCAGAGCCGGATTGACACGGCACACATTCGTCCTAGCCTTTCGGAAATCACCCAAGGCCTGATTTTCAGATGAAAATACCAGCCCTCAAACCATCTCAGCGGGTCTTTTTATCCGGGCTTCTCATCGTCATGGTGATCGGAGGCTGGATAGTATTCCGTAAACCCGGTGGCTGGTGGAAAGGTGGGGCTTGCACCTTTACTCTCGTCGAACACGGTGGATTTGATCCTCAAAGCCAAGGCGTTTATGTTACAAACGCCCCTCATACCACCAACCAGACCTTTCCGCCGACGATCAACTACGTAGTACGCGGCAAAGCTGCCGATGAGATCATCCACGTGCTGAACCACTATGACGTCTGGCGGTGGGACAACGAAACAAAGCTGCCGAAACAGGATGCCGTTGCCTGCACCGCCGTATTGGAATACCGGGGAAAAACCAATCACTGGGCCTGGTATCCCAGCAGCAATCAAATCCGCCCCGATGAAAACCGATTCACCAAAACCCTGAGAAATCTGGGCAAATACGGCACCCCCGACACCCCTGACATGCAGAAACAATTTTCCGAGATCTGGCAGATCATTCAAACCCACACCAATGACGTGACACAAATTCGTTAAGCCACCATGAAAAATCGCCCTGTATTGCTGGCTTTCACGGTCATCTTAGGGCTGGTATTGGCGTTCATCACGGTCCGTCATCTCACAGCTCCTAAGAAACCGTCCGGCGGCTGGTATCAAGGCGGCCCGTATACGTTAACCATACGGAACACAGGGGGAATTTCTGGCATGACTCGGGAATGGATACAAATCTCTAACCAACCTTCCGAAACAAACAGACTGGCCGCCAGTAGCGTTCAGGTATTTGTATCAGGCAGATCAGCGGATCAAATTGTGCACCTCTTAAACCAGCACGATATCGATCAATGGGGACATGAAGCTCACGGCGCTGGCATGGACATGTTGTATAGCGATGCAAATCTAACTTATCTGGGAAAAGATTACCATTGGGATTGGCACGGCAGCCCAACCCCCATGGGTCCTCCACCACGACCCAGCCTGTTTATCCAAGCAAAACGTCTAATCGTGAAACCGAAGTATCCAACTCCATACACTCGCGATATGAACAATCTGTATCACAGTATTCTTCAGATCATGCGAAACAATACCAATGACCTAATCATAATGCCGCATTGGCGTACCACCAATTCGCAGACCAAGCCGTAGCCATCTTATTCCCCGCCATCCCTCGCCAAGCCGTTCACCTTCGTCCATAGCAATCTGACTGAAAACACCGCCGTAGAAGAAGTCTTCGCCAGTGCGCAGATCGACCAGGTTATCCGCTTGGCCACCCGCGCCGTCACTTCAAGTAGGGGGCGCGATTGACTTTAGATCGGCGTGCGCCCAAAAGCTGGCGGCGTCATCTTGTGGACAGAATAGACCACCACCGCCGGGAGCGTGCACTTCTTCACCGCCCGCCGGAGAAACGCCCGTCGGCTCGTCAAGTGTTCCACCTTCAGGGTTTTCTTTTCGGTTTCCGGTTTCATCGTAATGTCTCTTTAAAATTGGGTTTTAGATTTTACCGCAGCGTGACGGTACCGCGCGGTTGCTCTAGGAATCCGTCCATCGTCAGGGTGGTCGTCACCAAGGTGCCGCTGTTCATGCGGTGGACCCTGCGCTCACCTGCTATTGCTCCCTGCGGCGCATCCGTGATCACATAATCCCCGTTGCCATCGATCGCCACATGCGTCGGCATATCGAAGGTCACACCGGTATGGCTCAGTTCTTCGCCCGCGGATATCGTGATCGGTGATCCCGTTCCCGTGAATCGCAGCAACTTGTTGGAGCCCGCATCCACTACCACTAGTTGTGCCGTGGCACCCGTGCCTGAGATTACTGCCAGCCCGGCAGGTTGTTTCATCGTGCCACCTTCCGCCATGATGGTCCGGTTCCCTGTGGTCGGATCCACATGATAGATGCGCGGCGGCTGTGTGCCCGGGCTGCTCTGGTTGCCCTGGTCGCAAACGTAGATGTCACCGGCACTGCCGATGGCCAGCCCCGTCAGCCAGTAGAAGTCCGTGCCCGTACCATTCGTACGTGAACTCAACATCGTCTGGTTCCCCGGTGAAGCCGCGCCGGGGTCCACGACAAAGATCGCGCCCCATTCCGCCGCTCCGTTGTTATTAGCGTCCAAGTCCGCCACGATATATTTACCATTGTTCACACCGCCGGATTTGTCCGCCTTTACCCCGAACGGCACTTCGAACGCACCCCCCGAAGAATTCGTTGCTTTCGTGCCAGTAAGCCGGTCGATGGTATAGATACCCGCCGTTCCGGCATTCACTTCGTAATCGGCGATCACAAATTTGCCCGTCGCATCCACGTCGATCTCGTAGGGATCTTTGATGGTGGTGTTCACCAGTTCCTGGAGGCCGCTCGCCGCCTTGTAGAGCAGGATCGTGCCCGTGCTGAAGTACGGACCGCGATCCGCGATCACCACATCCCCAATCGAGCCATACAGATGATTGTTGATCGTCTCCACCGTGTCGTAGTTCACCGTCTGGATGGCCACCGCGCCGCCCGTGATCGTTCCTGGGCTCGCACCGCTGGAGAGGATGGTTGCATCCCCTTCACGGTCGAAGTTCAGGACATCTCCCGTCGTATGGGCATCTCCGTTCACCGTGATCGCCGCCGCCGTGGCCACCGTCTTGTTAAGCTGGATGATGTCATCCCCTGCCCCGCCATTGATCGTGGCCGTGGCCGCCCAGCCGGAGCTGAGGCTGTAGAACAGCACCACATCGTTCCCCGTGCCCGCGTTGATCGTCATGGTCGCCGTCGGATTGTTGAACGTCACCGATTCAGCCAAAGTTGAATCGATCTTCGTCTGTGTCGCCGAGAAACTGGTCACCGTGATCGTCTCGGCTCCTCCCGTGAAATCGAAGATCCGGTTCACCGCGTCCGTATTATCGATGATCGGCTCCAGCCCGGTGTAGCTGATCAAGTTGCTGTCCACATTGATAGACCCGTCACTGTTGTTCAGGAAGCCATACGTTACCGTTGTGTGGCTGCCGCTGACCAACTGGACCGAATCACCCGTTGTCACCTGCCCACCGCCCACCACGATCACCCCTCCGGAGGGAACCGGATTGCCGCCGGAGTAATCGATCACGAACGTGTCATCATCGTTCGAGCCGTTCAACGTCAGCACGGAAGTCATCGCGTAGATGATGCTGATGGGCCACGTCGCCCCGTTATCTGCCGAGAGCTCAATATTCGCTCCGGCACGCCGGATCCACAGACCGTCCGCTGTGCCATTGTTCACCCCGTTGCCATTACCGGTAGTGGCCGACCAAGTGACCGCGCTCGGCGTCTTCAAGGTCACATCATTGCCCGTCCCACCCACATAACTGATCTGGACCGACATTCCCGAGCCTAAAAAGTTCGGGATCACCGCGCCTTCCGCCAACCCGTTGAACGTCCCCGTCACCGCATCGTTACTATCATTGGCGATGATGGTAAACGTCTGACCGGCAGCCGGCGTAAGGGAACCGGACAAACTCAAGGTCGCACCGCCCAGATTGATTGTCCCCGTGACGTTCAGTTGATCGTAACCGGTCCCGGCGGTGGTGCCGTTGATCTCCACCGCGAAAGTGGACCCGCTGCTGAACGCCGTATTCCCCACGTTCAGGATGCCGGGGCTTGTTCCCGGTGCGATCTTGCCACCGCTCTGTACCGTGACTGGTCCGACCGTGCCGTTCCCGCCCAAAGTTCCCGTGTTATTGACCGCCACCGCGCTGCTGCCACTGGTGCTGCCATTCACCAGCAAGGTTCCGGCATTGATGGTCGTGGCGCCTGTGTAGATATTGGCCCCCGTCAGCGTCAGCGTGCCCGTGCCATTCTTGACCAGCACACCGCTCGAACCCGAGATCACGCCACCGTAGCTGGTGGAAGTATTCAGCGCACCAACCGTCAGCGCGTTTGCACCAAGCGCAACGTTCCCGCCCGTGAGCCCGCCACCGGAGAGAGAACCCACCGAAAGGTTCACGCCCAAACTCAGTTGCACTGCGGCCGTGTTATCCAACACAAAGGCCGCCGCGCTTCCATCAGTGCTGGTCTGGACCGTCGCCAGCACACCTGCCGAGACCCGCACCGTGCCCGCCGTCAGCGTCGAATTGCACAGATAGATCGTATTGGCCCCGATTTTTGTCAGCGTGAAACCGGTGAGATCCAAGGCCGTGGCACCGTAGCCAGACGTCAGCAGCGCCCAGTTACCGGTACCACCCATGGAAGCATCGGCGGCCAGCTTGATATTGGAACACTGCAAAAATCCGTTGCCGATCGCCGCCCCATTATTGACCAGTGCTCCATTACCTCCCACTCCCGTACCTGAAATGGTATAGCCATACCGGGCATCATTAACCCCGTTGAAATCGATCGTCGCCCCGGATGCCACCGTCACTTTAGTGACTTGAGGGTCCGCATTGCCAAAAGCGGTCTGGCTACCGACCTTGATCGTTCCGGCGCTCGCCGTCACATTGCCGATGAAACTATTTCCGCCCGAGAGCGTCAGTATGCCGCCACCCTGCTTGGTGATCCCGCCCGAGCCACCACTGATCGCAGTGGTGATGGAATAGTTGGCATTCCCTCCGTTCAAGGTCAGCCGTAGGCCGTTTAAGTTGATGGTGTTTCCAAAGCCGATGGCTCCCCCCGCCGGAACCGCACCCGCATTGGTGGTATCCAGAGTGACTGCCACTCCCAGTTGCACCGGGTCCTGGAAGGTCAAAGCACCGCCCGCCGTGGTGATACCCGCATTGAGGGCGATGGTGGTGGCGTTATTGTCGAGGACGAACGCGCTCGCATCGGGATGGGTGATGGCCGCACTCACCGTAATCGCTCCGCTGCTCGCATTGCCGATGAAAACCGTCCCTGCCGTCACCAAGTCCAACTCGGCATCAGAAAGTCCCAAAGGACCACCGAGCGTATCTGTAGCCGTGCCGAGGTTGATAGCCACGCCCGCAGTATAGGTCCGGAAACTGACACTGCTCGTTGCTTGGGCGCTGATTGTCCCCCCGGTACCAATCAGCATGCTATTACCAATTAATGTTAGTGTGCCACCGTTGGCCGCTGTAGTAATGGAATGAGCTTGGCTACCTCCCACTCTAATGGCTTGACTGTTAGCCCCCACGCCTTCCACGCCGGTCACCTGTACTGCACCACCGTTGGAAGTAATGCTTGCCCCACCCACAGAAACGCCAGTTACAAATACACCGTAATTGACGCCTCCTGAACTGGTGCCACCAGTGCCAGTCACTGTGACCGTCGAACTCGCGCCCCCCGCGCTAATCAAGCCACCTTCCAATACATAAACGCCATAGTTATTATTGGCTGCGCCTGCACCGCCAGCAATACCAGTCACTTGTACATTTCCACCTGTAGATCTGATAGCTGCTGTATTGCCTTGGACTAATACGCCCATATTTACACCGTTAGGAGTAGCACCGCCCGTCCCATGCACAGCGACGGTTCCTGCCCCGCCCGCAGTGATCACACCGCCAGTGAGGAGCCCAGCCCCGTGATTGAAACCAGCAGATGAACCGCCACCTTGGGCAGTCACCTGCACATTTGCGCCAGCGGAGGTGATACTGGCATTGCTTTCGACAAGAATGCCGTTGTTGCCACCACCAGTCGCCGGCCCGCCTCTACCTGTAATGCTCATAGTCCCGCTTGTGCCGCCGGAAAGGACTCCCGTAGTAATATGGATACCATGCTGCTCTCCGCCCGTATCGTTACCTCCTGAACCTGTCACCGAAACCAATCCTGTCCCGGTAGACTGAATCGCCGCCCCAGAATTGATCCGCACGCCAACGAAATTGCCCGTTGTCGTGCCATTCGCATTCGCCGACAATGTCAGATTACCATTGACCGTACTTAGAGTTGAACCACTCACGAACGAAATATTACGCAAAGTCGTGATGCTCGCCGCACCCGTGCCGCTCAGCGTCACATCCGAAGTGGCCGCACTGAAGCTCACCGTGCCGGCGCTGTTGATCGTCAGATTCTTGTTCGCCGCCAAGGTCATCGCTCCCGCAATCGTGACCGTGCTGAACTCCGCCCCGACTCCGCCCACCGTCAACGTGGCTGTGAAATCCGGCGTCGCATTGATCGTCAACGTATCGGAGGCATTGCCGCGATTGATCGTCACCGAGCCGCTGGGGTTGTTGAAATCGGTAGATTCAAACGTCACCGGATTCGAACGGAACCGGGAGATACCATTCGCCGCCGTGCCATCATCTTCCAAGATCGCGACGGAAGGCCCCGCAGGCAGATTGAAGATCAGGTCCGTGATTGTGGAACCGGTCATGTCCACGGGTTCCAGCCCCGTGTAATGGATCGTTCCCATGCCTGCCAGCACCAAGTTGCCATTGTTGGCCGTGAGCAGGTTATGCGTCACGGTACCGAAGGCCCCCCCCGTCACCACCACCTTATCACCCGTCACCTGGCCCGCCCCCGCCACCGAGAGGCCGCCACTCGGGATCGGATTGCCACCGGAGAAATCGATCACAAAGGTGTCGTCAGCGCCGGAGCCTGTGAGCGTCAAGGACGTGGTGGTGGCATAAGGCGCACCAGCAGACCATGTGGCACCGCCATCAGCCGAGAACTCGATGTTTGAACCATTGCGACGGATGCGCAGATTGTCGGCGGTGGTGTTTACCGAGCCATTGCCATTGCCCGTATCCGCACTCCAACCCTGCGCGCTTCCGCTGACCTTGCCGGCCGTTCCGGCAGTGTAGATGCTTTGAATACTAGCTGCCGAGAGCGCCGCACCATAGAGGGTCACTTCGTCCATCAGTCCGTTAAAATAACCCATGTAACTCAACGTGCCGTTGTCGTACCAATATCCCATCCGCAGAGGGATCGAGGTATTGTACGTGAGCGTGATCGGCGTGATCGTTGAAGTGCCCGCTGCCACGCCATCGATATACAGTTTCAAGTGGTTCGATCCAGCCGCCTTGTCGTAAGTCGCCGCCACGTGATGCCAGTTGCCATCGTTAACCGTTGCCGAACTGTAAACACTGCCACCGGCATAACTTGCATTAAATACCTCCAACCGCAAATAGCCGCCGGTGAGATCCAAATTATAACCGCCTACCGTTCCGGCGAACGAGAGTTTATTGACCAGCCGGGCATTGCTCGCCGTGGTTTTGACCCAGAGTTCGATGGTGAAGGCATCCGTCGGTGACAGGCTGGCCGAATGAACCGCATCAATCTGGCTGGAATTCATGTTGAAAGCCTGCCCCACTTTCCCGGCCGCATAGCCTGCGGAACCTTGCAAAGTCACCGTGTTGCCATTCACGGAATCCACCCCGTTGTTTTCCGCTTTCCACCACGCCAGTGTATTGGCCGGAGGCGAGGAGGCATTGCCCGTGCCTTGGATGGCAAAGGTGTAAGTTCCTTCATCACTATCATCATTGGCGATGGTCAACGTGGCTGAACGTGTCCCCGTCGCTGAGGGCGCAAATGTCACTTGAAACGTCGTGCTCCCGGCAGCAGCCACCGGTGAAGACGGCTGCGTGGTCACCGTGAAATCCGCTGCATTCGCCCCGGTGACATTAACCTTGGGCGTTCCGCTCAGCGTCAACGGCCCCACTCCGCTATTCGTGATGCTAAAGGTGCGGGTGATCGTTCCCCCACCCGAAGCAGCGCTTCCGAAATCCGTGAAGTCTGTCGTGCTCGGCGTCACATCTCCGCTGGCGATGCTCACGGTGTTACCGCGGACATCGATCTCACCGGAGGTAGGCAAACCGTTGAAGCGGGCGGTGATCTCACTGGCACTGAGGGCGCGGCTGTAGAGGACCACTTCATCCATCAAACCTTTGAAACCGTAACCATCCACACGCTTGCCGAGCAACACGGGATTATTGTTCACCAGCGGCGTGGTGATGGCCGTGCTGAAATTCCCGGCCAGCACGCCGTCGATGTAGAAATTCACACTGGAACCGGAGGTGAAGACGACGGCCACATGCGACCATTGGTTCAGGGGTACCAACCCGGTGGAGGCCCAGAAACTCAAGGTGGTCGAGTGTTCTATCCCGAGTTCGATCACCCCGGTGGGCGCGATGCGCAGCTCATAGTTGCCCGGGTAATTCGAAGCACCGATGCTCGGCTGCTTCGTGATGATCATGTAATGGGTGTTGCGGTCAACCATCCGGACCCGGGCCTCGATGGTGAAACTGGAAGCGAAATCCAAGCTGGCTGAATCCGGGACGGTGATATAATCCGAAATGGGAGTGGCGAAGCTGAAGGCCTGCCCTTCATGGCCCGCCGCATAGGTCGTCCCACCGACCAAGGTGCCGTTATTACTGCCAGCGGAGTCGTTGGCGTTGTTCTCCGCGCGCCACCAGGCAGCGGCGTTGAAGGGAGGCGCGGTGTAACCGGTGCCTTGGATGGCGAAGGTGTAGGTGCCTTCGTCACTGTCGTTATTGGCAATCGTCAACGTAGCGGAGCGGGTGCCATTAGCCGCAGGATCAAACTGGACTTGGAAGGTGGTGTTCGCGCTGGCGGCCACGGGTGAAGCAGGCTGCACGGTGACGGTAAAGTCCGCGGCGTGAGTGCCACTTACGGCCACCTTGGGCGTGCCGCTCAGGGTTAGATTGGCCATCTCCGAATTGGTGATGGTGAAGGTCCGGGTGACCGTACCGCCGGCAAGCAAAGCACTGCCAAAGTCCGTGTGATCGGCGGTGCCAGGGGTCACATCACCATTGGTGATGCTGACTGTGTTACCGAGGACATCGATTTCCGGCGTGAGCAGGAAGATGTATGCCGCGCCGGCTGCGCTGGCGTTCTCATTAGGCGTGCTGCCCACCCCTGTTGTGTTGCTGTCTTCTAGATAGGCCCCCACTACTACCGTATCCCCGCTCACCCCCACTGAATAACCGAAAAAGTCATTCGCGTTTACCTGATGCGCCTTCAGATACGCCTGCTGGCTCCACGTCACTCCGCTGCGCGTGAACACATACGCCGCACCCGCACTGCTGGCTAACTCATCAGGTATGCTGTTCACTCCCGTGGTACTGCTGTCTTCTGGATAAGCTCCCACCACCACCGTGTCTCCGTTCACAGCTACCGAAATGCCAAAAGCGTCACCCGCCGTCACCTGGTGCGCCTTCAGATACGCCTGCTGGCTCCACGTCACCCCGCTCCGCACAAACACATACGCCGCGCCCGCATTGGCGGCTGACTCATTAGCCGTGCTGTTCACCCCGGTTGTGTTGCTGTCTTCGGTGGTTGCTCCCACCACCGCCGTGTCCCCGCTTACCGCCACGAACCAGCCAAACTGATCGCCCGCCGTCACCTGATGCGCCTTCAGATACGCCTGCTGGCTCCACGTCACCCCGCTCCGCACAAACACATGCGCCGCGCCCGAATCCGGAGCACTCTCATTGGCCGTGCTGCCTACTCCGGTCGTGTTGCTGTCCTCCAGATAAGTTCCCACCACCACGGTGTCTCCGCTCACCGCCACGGACCATCCAAAATTGTCAGCCGCTGTCACTTGCTGGGCTTTCAGATACGCCTGCTGGCTCCACGTCACCCCGCTCCGCACAAACACATACGCCGCACCGCTAGCACTAGCCGCCTCATCCGGTGTGCTGCCCACCCCCGTCGTGCTGCTGTCTTCTTGATAAGCCCCCACCACCACGGTGTCTCCGCTCACCGCCACCGAAACACCAAACTGGTCGCTCGCCGTCACTTGGTGCGCCTTCAGATACGCCTGCTGGCTCCACGTCACCCCGCTCCTCACAAACACGTATGCCGCTCCCGCATTGATGGCTAACTCATCCGGTGTGCTGCCCACTCCTGTCGTGCTGCTATCTTCGGCAAGAGCTCCTACCACCACGGTGTCTCCGCTCACCGCCACGGACCAGCCAAAATTATCACCCCCGGTCACTTGGTGGGCTTTCAAATATGCCTGCTGGCTCCATGTCCCCCCGCTCCGCACAAATACGTATGCCGCGCCCGCATTGGCGGCTGACTCATTAGAAGTGCTGTCCACTCCCGTGCTGCTGCTGTCTTCTTGATAAGCTCCCACTACCACCGTGTCTCCGCTCACCGCCGCAGACCGGCCAAACAGGTCATCCTGGGCTGTTGGACCGTTGTTGCCCGCCTTCAGATACGCCTGCTGGCTCCACGTCACCCCGCTCCGCGTGAACACGTATGCCGCTCCGCTAGAGCTAGCCACCTCATCAGGTGTGCTATCCACCCCCGTAGTGCTGCTGTCTTCTAGAGAAGCCCCCACCACCACCGTGTCCCCACTTACGGCTACCGAAAAACCAAAACCGTCGCCCGCCGTCACCTGGTGCGCCTTCAGATACGCCTGCTGGCTCCACGTCACCCCGCTCCGCACAAATACGTATGCCGCGCCAGCATCAGCGGACAATTCATTGGCCGTGCTGCCCACCCCCGTCGTGCTGCTATCTTCGGCAAGAGCTCCTACCACCACCGTGTCCCCGCTCACCGCCACTGAATAGCCAAAGAAGTCGCCCGCCGTCACCTGATGTGCCTTCAGATACGCCTGCTGGCTCCACGTCACCCCGCTCCTCACAAACACATACGCCGCTCCGGCAGAGTTGGCTAACTCATCGGGCGTGCTGCCCACCCCGGTCGTACTGCTGTCTTCAATATAGGCTCCCACCACCACCGTGTCCCCGCTCACCGCCACGGACCAGCCAAAGTTGTCAGACGCGGTCACCTGATGCGCCTTCAGATACGCCTGCTGGCTCCACGTCACCCCGCTCCTCACAAACACGTATGCCGCTCCCGCACCGCTGGCGCTCTCATTGGGCGTGCTGCCCACCCCCGTTGTGCTGCTGTCTTCTTGATAGGCCCCCACCACCACCGTGTCCCCGCTCACCCCCACTGAATAACCAAATAAGTCGTTCGCTGTCACCTGATGCGCCTTCAGATACGCCTGCTGGCTCCACGTCACTCCGCTCCGCACAAACACGTAGGCCGCGCCGGAATCCCCAACACTCTCGTCAGGCGTGCTGTCCACTCCCGTCGTGCTGCTGTCTTCGCCATACGCTCCCACCACCACCGTGTCCCCACTCACCGCCACCGACCGGCCAAACTGGTCATTGCCGGTGACTTGGTGCGCCTTCAGATACGCCTGCTGGCTCCACGTCACCCCGCTCCGCACAAACACATACGCCGCACCGGAATCCGCAGCACTCTCGTTAGGCGTGCTGCCCACCCCCGTCGTGCTGCTGTCTTCCCCATTGGCTCCCACCACCACCGTGTCTCCGCTCACCGCCACCGAAACACCAAACTGGTCGCTCGCCGTCACTTGGTGCGCCTTCAGATACGCCTGCTGGCTCCACGTCACTCCACTCCGCACAAACACATACGCCGCTCCGGCAGCGTTGGCTAACTCATCGGGCGTGCTGCCCACCCCGGTCGTACTGCTGTCTTCCTGATAAGCTCCCACCACCACCGTGTCCCCGCTCACCGCCACAGACCGGCCAAACTGGTCGTTGCCGCCCACAAATCCCGTGGGCGTGTTGGACGCTTTCAAATAAGCCTGTTGCTGGGCGATCGGATCAATGGTGAGTGGGTAGCGCGCACCGTTCTCCGCCACCGCCAGCCTTACCACTCCGGCACCGGCCGCATGGAAACGGGAAGCCAGCACCTTGCCATCAGCATCCCATACCTTCAGGCCAGCATAAGTCACCACCGCAGTACCTGTGGCATCCATGAACTGAACCCCCAGTCCATCCGTCATCACCCGCGGCTTCAGTCCGCCCCGCACCGCCAGATGAAAGTCGAGCGTTGTCCCGGCCGTTGCTCCTTCTGGACGCGCCTTCACCGTATAGCCATGCTCCAGCCCCCGCTTGTCATTGACGAACCACTCTTGCAGGCCGGCATCCCATTGATAGCTAAGCCGCTGGCCCTCGGCCTTCACCGCCGGCTGACCGCTGATCTTCTGCTGCTTTTCACCCAAGCCGTAGCTCTCCAACTGCAAGCCCCAGGTCCAATCCCCCTCGCGTGGTTTGGAAAGAAAGCCGCGCCGGTCAAATTTCGTCGTCCATTGCTGGCCCGGATTGCGCGCCTGCCAGCCGTCCTCGACCGGCATGAAGGCATGGCGTCCCGCTTCATACGCCGCGCGGATGCTCTGCCAGTCGGACTTGGCCAGCCCATCGGGCACCTGGTCCGGGCTGGTAAGCTGCTGGCTCTTCCCCGTGGGTGCCGCGGTCAAAGAAGCTGTGGATAACCCGAGCGTGACCAGCATGAGGCCGGCACAGACAAGGGGCTTGGATATATTCATGAGGGCACAGCGCAGATTCATGCGTACTGAAAGAGGAAGCTTCACTTTTCCACCACCCGGTAGAAGCGTTGGGGATGATTGCCCGCGTCAGCATCATCCACTTGTAATTGACCATTCACCAGCACCAGCGGGAGATTCAAGGCCGTCCAGGTGGCCAGATCGGGCGAGACCTGCAGTTCATACCGGCCCGCATTGGGCGCGCTGATGGCATCTCCGTGCTGATCGCCGAACACCAGCCGCAGACCGCCCCCGGTCAGCACCTGCGGTGCCAGCAACTGCTGCAACCCGCGCACGATCAACACCGCGTTCGCACTGGTGGTGGCGCCCAAGGCATTAGTCACCTTCACCGTGTAAACCCCGGCATGAGCCCGTCCCGCTTCTTCAAAGTGCAGTGCCGCTCCCGTGGCGTCCGGGATGTTCACACCATTATACTGCCATTGATAAGTCAGGTCGCTGCCGGAAGCTCCCACCGAGAAACTCACCGGCGCACCCGCCAGCACCGTCTGGCTCAAGGGTTGTTGATTGATCAATGGGCCAGTTCCCCGGACCGCCAGCGAATGAAATCCGCCCGCAGCGATCGCCCGGATGTTGTTGCCTGAAAGATTCCGCTGCCCATTGGCGTTGCTGCCCCAACCGGTCACCGTGCCGTCCCCCTTCAAGGCCAGGCTATGCTGTGCCCCCGCCGCGATGGCGACCACGCCCGTCAAATTCGCCGGTATCGTGCGCTGGCCGCTGGTGTTAAGGCCCCACGCCACCACCGTGCCATTGGCCTTCAACGCCAAAGTATGATTATCACCGGCGGCGATCGCGATCACGCCGCTCAATCCGGCCGGCACATTGGCCTGCCCATGTTCATTGAAGCCCCAGGCCACCACTGTGCCGTCACTTTTCAGCGCCACGCTATGATCCCGCCCGGCGGCGATGGCGATCACATCCGTCAAGCTGGAGGGAGGCGTCGTCCGGCCATTGCCGGCGAAACCCCAACCGATTACCGTGCCATCCCGCTTCACCGCGAGACTGTGGTAACCACCCGTCGCAATGGCCAAAACTTCCGTCAATCGGGCGGGCACGCTCAGGATGTTGTTCCCGTTGAAACCCCAGCCCGCGACCGTTCCATCCCCTTTCAAAGCCAAAGTGTGATAGATACCGGCAGAAACAGATACGACTCCGGAAAGGTTGGCTGGCGGTGTGGCGCGGCCATCCGCGTTGTATCCCCAGCCGAGGGCGGAACCATCCTCGAACAAAGCCAGGGAAAACTCGCGTCCCGCAGCTACTTTGACGCCGGTGGCGGCCGCCGTAGGTACGGTCGTCTGGCCATGGTTGTTCAACCCGGAAGCGGTGATGTGGGCAAAAGCTGGCGACGACGCCAAGCACCCCACAAGCAAAAGCAACGTGGTCCAAATCTTTAGCATACTTTTACTTCGTCAACTGACTGTAAAAAGCAGCCCAATACGCCTCTGCTTGCGGAACAGTGAACACCACCCCCAATCCCCGGAACAACGAGATTGACTCGGAAAAACGCACCCTTTCTTGCCTTTTAAGCAGATTTCAATGACCCCGCACTGGAATACTCAGGTCAATTAAACCTTCTAATAACAAAACAGGGGATGTGCACGGTTTGAACCGAAAAGGCATTGACCCCGAGATACATATTTATGCCTTCCGCCATCCCCTCTCGACGTCCCCCTCGGTCCCCTGTTACTCTTTCCGAAATGAATTTTTTGGTTACTGGCGGGGCTGGTTTCATCGGCTCGCACGTCTGTGAACGCCTCTTGCAGGGCGGTCATTCCGTCTGGGCATTTGATGAGCTGAACGATTTCTACTCCCCGGCCATCAAGCAATCGGCCATCCGCCATCTGCAATCGCTCGCCAAGCCCTTCACCTTCGTGCAAGGCGACCTCACGGATAACGCTGCCGTGGAAGAAGTCTTCGCCAGCGCGCAGATCGATCAGGTCATCCATTTGGCCGCCCGCGCCGGTGTCCGCCCCAGCTTGCAGGAACCCGCCCTCTACCAGCGCGTGAACGTGGAAGGTACCGTGAACCTCCTCGAAGCCGCCCGCAAACGGAAGGTGAAGAAGATCACCATCGCCTCCTCCTCGTCCGTCTATGGCGTGAACGCCAAGGTGCCCTTCTCCGAGAGCGATCCTATTTTCTCCGCCATCTCGCCTTATGCCGCCAGCAAGCTCGCCTGCGAAGCCCTCGGCCATGTGTATCATCACGTCTATGGCATGGATGTCTGCATGCTGCGCTTCTTCACCGTGTATGGACCGCGCCAGCGCCCTGACCTCGCCATCCACAAGTTCTGCCGCATGATCCTCGAAGGTAAACCCATCCCCGTCTTTGGCGATGGCTCGACCGCGCGCGATTACACCTACGTGAACGATACCGTCGATGGCGTCATCGCCTGCACGCAAAAGGAATTCGGCTACGACGTCTTCAACCTCGGCGAATCGCAAACGGTCCGCCTCGATTACCTCATCGAGCTCATCGAGAAGTCGCTCGGCAAAAAAGCCATCATCGATCGTCAGCCCATGCAGGCCGGCGATGTGCCCATCACCTACGCCGACATCTCCAAGGCCCGCGCGAAGCTCGGCTACAATCCGCACATCAAGATCGAGGACGGCATCCCGCGCTTCGTGGAATGGTTCCGCACGACGTTGTAAAAACCCATGACCCCTGTCGTTCAACTGCTGCGTGATCTGGTGGCGCTCCCGAGCGTCAACCCCGCCCTCTTGCCCGCGGGCGATTCACGTGCTGGTGAACATCGTGTGGCCGATTTTCTCATCGCCACGGCGGCACGCGCAGGGCTTACCGTCGAGACCCGTGAAGTCTTTCTAGGCCGCTCTAATGTCTTCGCCCGCCTCACTCCCTCTGGTCCCGTGAAGCGCCGCATCATCCTCGCCCCACACATGGACACCGTGGGCGGTGACAATCTCGACAAGCTCCTGAACCCCGAGATCCGCAACGGCCGCCTCTACGGTCGCGGTGCGTGTGATACCAAAGGCTGCGTCGCCGCCATGCTCACCGCGGTATTAGACACCGCGCGCAGTGCACAACGTCCGCAGGAGACAGAGATCATTTTCATCGGCCTCATCGACGAGGAAGTGCAGCAAAGCGGCTCCCGCGCCGTCGCCGCTTCCGGCTTCGAAGCCGACCTCGCCATCGTCGGTGAGCCCACCCAGCTTAAAGTCATCACCGCGCATAAAGGCGATGTCTGGCTCTGGCTGGAAACCACCGGCAAAGCCGCCCACGGCGCCCGTCCCGAACTCGGTGATAACGCCATCCATCGCATGGCCAAGGTCGTGGACTTGCTGGAAACCAAATACGCCCAAGGCCTCAAGAAGCGGAAGAACCCTTTGCTCGGTCACGGCACCGTGAACGTCGGCACGATTCAAGGTGGCTTCCAATCGAACATCGTCCCCGCGCACTGCACCATCTCCATCGATCGCCGCACCTTGCCCGGTGAAACCGAAACCAGCGTGCGCCGCGAACTCACCGCGTTCTTCAAGCAACACGGCGTTAAGGTGAAGCTCGCCAAAGGCAAAGGCGTCCCCTGCCTCGCCCTCGAGACGAATCACAAACTGCCGCTCGTGCAGCAGCTCATGCAGTTGAACCGCCAGACGAAACCCATCGGCGTGGATTATTTCTGCGATGCCGCCGTGCTCGCGCAGGGCGGCATCCCCAGCGTCGTGTTCGGGCCCGGCGACATCGCGCAGGCGCACACGGGCGATGAATGGATCTCGCTCGCTTCGCTGGAACGCGGCACGGCCCTGCTCACCCGCTTCCTGCAATCCCTGCCATGAGCGAGGTTCTGCCGATGGTCACCGTCGTCGTTGCCGCCCGCCCGGGCGATAGCGAGGTGCCGTCCATCCAGGCCGCGCAGAAGTTCGATTACCCGAAGGACCGATTGGAGATCATCGTCGCGCGCGGCCGCCAGCCCGCCGTCCAGCGCAACCGCGCCGTGAAGGAAGCCCAAGGCGAACTCATCTATTTCCTCGATGACGACGCCATCGCCCCGTCCGGTAATTTAAAACGTGGCGCGCTGCACTTCGCCAAAAACCCGAAAGCCGCCCTGCTCGGTGGCCCCAATGTCTGCCCGGCGGATGCTCCAGCCCTGGAGCAAGCGTTCGCGCAAGTCATGGCCAGCTTTCTGGCATTTGGCCCTAGCCGCGCACGCTATACGCCTGTCGGCCAGCTCCGGGCCAGCTCGGAAAAAGAACTCATCCTCTGCAACATGATGATGCGGAAGCAGGAATTCCTCGCCGCGGGTGGCTTCGATGAAGCGCTCTATCCAAACGAAGAGAATGCCCTGATGGATACGCTGCAAAAGCAGGGTTTCACGCTCCTCTACGATCCTGCTTTCATCGTCGAGCGTCGCCCTCGTCGCGATCTCAAGTCCTTCGCCCGGATGTTGATGACCTATGGCCGTGGTCGTGCCGAGCAATTCCGAGTGAATCCAACTTTCGGCAGCGCCCCGAATTTCGTGCCTCCACTGTTCTGCGTGTACCTGCTCGTCCTGCCCTTTTTGCCCAAGCTGCTGTGGTGGCCGTTATTTGCTTACTTTCTCGCCGTGTTTGCGCAAACATTGTCCCTGCCGCGCGGCCTCAAGTTTTTCTGGCCGGTGGCACCGTTGATCATGTTGTCGCACGTATCTTATGGATTTGGTTTCTGGAAGGGCTGGTCCACCCGTCTGAAGACCAAGGCTGAGCAGGCCGCGGTTGAAGTCGTCTTGGAAAGAATCTCGCCCGCATGAGCGCCGCCGAATCCAAAGCCTCCTTTTTCCGCCAGAGCGGCTGGATGGTCATCGCCACTGTGCTCATGGGTGGTTGCATGATGCTGGTGCACACCGTCACCGCCCCGCCCAATCTCAGTGCGAACGAGTATGAAGTTTTTGCCTCGCTGCTGAAGCTGCAACTGCTCATCACCATCCCGGCGGCCGCCTTGCAGACCATCTTCGTCCAGCAAAGCGCCGCCGCCATCACGGAGCAAAAGGAACGTCAGTTGCGCACCGCCACCAGGGCTTTTGCGATGAGCATATTCGTCCTTTGGGGCCTGCTGTTCGCGATCATCCTGCTAAAGCAGGATGGCATCATGGCGGCATTCAAGATCACCAATCCGCTGACTCTCTATCTCAATATCGGTTTGGTGCTCAGCCAGCTTTGGTTGGTCGTGGCCCGTGGCATCTTGCAGGGAAAACAAAACTTTTTTGGCTTGGGGTGGACCATGATTCTGGACGGCTTTGTCCGCATCACGGCCCTGATCGCCATCGTGCTGGTGTATCGCGGCCAGTCCGCCGGGGCCATGTTGGCGGCCGTCATCGGTCAGGTCATCGCCTTGGGCTTCGGCGTCTATTGGGTGCGTGATGTGTTATGGGGCGCGGGTGAAAAATATCCGTGGCGCGAGTGGATCTTGCAATTGCTCCCCCTGATGGGCGGCACCGGCGGCATCATTTTCCTCTCCTCTTTCGATGTCCCCTTTGTGCAGGCGACTTTTGAAGCAGGACAGACGAAGCTCTACCAGGCGGGTCAGAACATCGGCTTTGCGCTGTTCCAGTTCACCGCTCCCTTGTCCATGGTGATGTTTCCCAAAATCGTGCAGAGCGTCGCCAAGGCAGAAAAATCGGATGTCTTGCGGCTCACGGTTATCTCTACGGCCATCATGGGCGGTCTGGCCGCATTGGCGGCCACGTTGTTGCCAGGTGTTCCCTTGCGCCTGCTCTATTTCCGCAGCCCGGCGATGTGGGAAGCCGCACCTTTGGTCGCGGGTTTCGCCTGGTGCATGCTGCTCCTCACCATGGCCAACGTAGTGGTGGGCGGGCTGCTGGCGCGCAAACGTTACGCCTTTATCCCTTGGTTGATGTTGTTGGCCGCCGGCTACGTCTATACCATGATCCAGTTGCGCCCCTGGCTGCCGCAGTTGGATTCATTTGAAGCCTATCGTATCATTATCCGCACCATGACGGCGTTCAATGGTGCGGCCTTGATCATTGCGCTCTGGTTTGCCTGGGGCCGCAAGGATCAGCCGGTCGTTTTGCCGGTCACATCATGAAACTGGCGCTTATCCGCCGCCGCTTTGCTGCCACCGGCGGCGCGGAGCTGTATCTGCAGCGGTTGTTGGAAGCCCTCGTCGGTGGAGGGCATGAAGTACACCTGTTCGCCGAAGCTTGGGAGCAGCCGCCCAAAGGCGTGCAATTTCACACCGTGGAAGTCAACGGATCCCGGGCCAGCCGTCCACTGACCTTCGCCCGCCGCGTGGATGAGATGCTGGCCGCTTCCAAGTTCGACTGCGTCTTCAGTCTCGAACGCACTCTGAAACAGGACGTGTATCGCGCGGGTGATGGACTGCACCGCGAATGGCTCGCCGCCCGGCGCAAGTATGCTCCTTGGTGGAAACGTCCCTTCATCGGCAGGGGAGCGTTTCACCGCAACATGCTGGAACTGGAGGCGCGCACGCTGAACCCGGCGAACACCGGCCGTATCATCGTGAATTCCAACATGGTGGAGCGTGAGATTCTCTTAAACTTTCCCTACCCCGCCGCCCGCATCCATCTGGTGCGTAACGGCATCGACGTGGAGCGCTTTCAAAGCACCCGCCGCGCCGAGGCCCGGCAGCTCTTCGGTCTGGATAAAAACGATTTTGTCTGCCTCTTTGTCGGCTCGGGGCAGGAGCGCAAAGGTTTGCAGCAGGTTCTCCGCACCACTTCCGCCGTGGAGGAGGTGCGGCTGTCTCTCACCGAGATGCCGGCCGAGCATCTGACTTCGGAACGGCTCCATGGCAGCGACTGGCAACTGGATCTCCGCCCGGAACTCGTCCCGACTCGTCCGCTCAAGACGCTGGTCATCGGCAAGGTCAACCGCCCCTCCGGCAATTGGGATAAAGTGGTTTTTGCCGGTCCCCGTCAGGACGTGGAGAGCGCCTATGCCGCGGCGGATCTCTTTCTGTTTCTGCCCATCTACGAACCTTCTTCCAACGTCGTTTGCGAAGCCCTCGCCTCCGGTCTGCCGGTCGTCACCACCGCCTGCAATGGCGCAGCCGAACTCATCGAGCAGCGGATCAATGGCAGCGTGGTCCAGCGGCCCGATGACATCTCCGCCGCTTTGCTGGAAACGCTTTATTGGATGTCCGTCCGCCATCACCATCTGCCGGCGACGAACCTCACGCAACTGTCACTCGAACGGAACGTGGCGGAAACGATGACGATCCTCGAACGTACGATCGCGGACAAACAGAAATGAAGATCTCGTTCTGTCTCATCACGCTCAATGAGCAGGAAAACCTGGCCCGCTGCCTGAAGAGCCTCGCGGATCTGGCGGATGAGATTGTCATCGTTGATTCCGGCAGCAAGGACGGCACCCGCCATATCGCGGCAGAATTCAACGCCCGCTGGCAGCATCAGGACTGGCTCGGTTACGTGGGCCAGAAGAACGTCGTGCTGTCCCTGGCGCAGCACGAATGGGTTTTCAGCATTGATGCCGATGAAGAGCTTTCCCCGCGCTTGCGCGAAGAAGTGCAGGCGCTCAAGCGGATGGACATCGCCAGCGACATCAGTGGCTACAGCGTGCCCCGTTGTGTGCTCTATGAAGGAAAGTGGATCCGGCATGGTGACTGGTATCCCGACCGGCTCACGCGCCTGTTCCGTCGCAATCGTGCCCGCTTCGCCGGTGGCCGGGTGCATGAACGGCTGGAACTGGAAGGCAGCGTCCTGCCACTCAAGGGCGATCTGCATCATTACTCTTTCAAGAACGCCGAAGACCACTGGCAACGGTGCGAGAAATACGCGCGCCTCTGGGCCGAGACCCAAGCCGAGGCTGGTCGCCAGGCGAACATACTTTCCCCCTACAGCCACGCGGCCTTCCGTTGGTTGCGCGGCTATGTGCTACGGCGAGGTTTCCTCGATGGCCGCCAAGGCTGGCAGATCGCCAACTATTGCGCCCGCGAAGTTCATCGCAAGTATCAGATACTTCGTCAGTTGACCGCGAAATAGCCGCTCTCTTTGGTGGGGATTTTCGCACTTACTACGTAGACGTACAGATTTCTTGATCTTCCGCTTGATAAACCGGCGGGCACGTTCCATGTTTATATATCCGAACCATCGCAAGTTATTGTTTGTGAGCAAATTGCAAACCTAACGCCGTCTCTGAAGCGCAGTGCCGTAGTTTTGGCCAGTTGCTTCCGCTACTGAAGCGGTGACCGGATAAGACGTAAAGAAGCTGGCAGGTGCTATCCGGTCAGCAGTCGTAACAACAATAAGTAGTAAAGTCGTATGAAGTACCTGTCGTATCCTCGTTCTCGCCAGTCTTGGCGGGGATTCACCCTGATTGAGCTCTTGGTGGTCATAGCCATTATTGCCATTTTGGCAGGAATGCTTCTGCCCGCTTTGGCCAAGGCCAAATCCAAGGCCATCGCCACGCAGTGCCTGAACAACCTGAAACAGATGGGCACAGCGAACGCCATGTACACGAGCGATAACGCTGAGAAGCTCCCTTACGCCAAGCTCCGCTTCAAGTATGGCTCGGAAATGACCTGGGACGATTTGATGAACGGCTACTTTGGCGGCACTCTCAGCGAGAACGACAAATGGGCTGGCCCCTACACCGGCAACGCCAAGGTCAAAGTTCTGGCCTGCCCGCAGGACAAGGTCCCGCCCCCGGCTTGGTATACTGGCGTCCGGAACAAACGTTCCTATGCCATGCCCCGTTACGTTCAGGGCGTCAACGCCCTCACGTTTTCCAACGTTCCGTGGCCGCCGTCCCCCAGCGCCCAGACCGCTATGGGTTTAACGTGGAATTTCGGTAACGCCACGTCCACGACCTCCACGGAAAACACGTGGAACCCGGCGGATCCGTTGCCCACCGGCTACACCAACTCCACTCCGTTGCAGAGTCCTCGCCGTCAGTACGCCGTCTACACGGCCATGCTGCGCGACTCCTCGGAAACGATCTTGCTCACTGAGCGCATCCACAGCAGCAACATGATGGGACATCCGGATACCGCCAATATCGATGCGGCCAACGCCCACATCGCGACCGGCACCGTGGCGACGGCAGATGGTGATTATGTTTATCCGAACGTTCAGGATTTCCACCCGAACGGCTCCTGGAATTACCTGCTCGGTGACGGTCACGTGGAATTCATGCCCATGGGCAAGACCTTGGGTAACACCAATTTCAACAACGCCAAGCAGAGCGGCATGTGGACCATTCTGCCGAACGACTAACCTCAACTGGCAAATCCTATGAAACTTTATTTGCTTCCGGCTTTGGCCCTCGCCGGTCTGTTGACCGGTTGCGGTTCCGGCTCCGATGATTTGGCGGTCACTCCTGCTCCTGCGCCTCAGGCGCAAGCGCTGGACGTCACCCAGAACGCCACCGTCACCCCTCCACCCGGAGACACGGCTCCCCCACCCGTCAACACGGTCGCTCCCGCAACGCAGTTGACGGACAGCGAGCCCTTGGGCGGCAAAGGCCGTCCGCTCACGCAGGAAGAAGTGATGCTCTTGAACTATGGCATATCCATGTTCAAAGAAGAAAAAGGCCGCTTCCCCGCCGATCTGCAGGAAGCCGTCGCCTCCCGTCATATCACCCGTCTGCCGCAATTGCCGCCGGGGGAAAAGTTCGCCTACAATGCCCAGAATGGCACTGTGAAGGTCGAGACGGCCAACTGATTTGCATCTGCTTTTTCATCACCCTCCACCTTCGCGGTGGAGGGTTTTTTATTTACCGGCCCAAGTCCATTCCGGCTGGCTGGAATGGTTGAGGGGCAAAGTGAAGCAGCGACTCCAAACAGCTCGGGGCGTGAAAGAGCATCAGGAGAATAGTGGCCAAGTCCGACGGAACGAAAGAAAACGGATGGAATGTGTATCGGTCCATTCTCCCGCAATTTGCGAGCTGCGCCAGTCGCTGTCTGGATGACCCACGCCGCCTATTTCACTTCCACCAGATGGATCTCGTAAACCATCACGGTGTTCGGCGGCACATCAGGCGGGTTGCCCTTCTCTCCGTAGGCCAGCGCCGGGGGGACATAAACGTGCCACTTGGAACCCTGATTCATCATGGGAACCACCTCAGCAAATCCGCGCACCATTTTCGTGAAGTCCACCGCGGGCACCGGGACAACCGTGTAAGTATTGATGATCTTCTTGCCGGCGGAAGTTTGCGCCCAGTAATGGATGAACGTCTTGAGTCCGGGTTTCGGTTTCGGGCCGTCGCCTTGCTCGATCACACGGTATTGCACGCCACTGGGCAAAACCACCATGCCGGCGCGTTTGGCGTTCAAGGCCATATATTCCTTCGCTGGCAGTTTGCGCAGCGGTTCAGGATTATACAGTTCTTGGCTCATCTCGGGTGTCTTGCCCGCCTCGGTCGGCATAGGCAGGCCCAGTTCCGTGCGTAACTGCAAGGCCAGTGCCGGTGACATCAACCGTTTCTCCGGGTTCAAAAGATCATTCCGCACGCGCGTCTTGATGTTCGGGAACGGCTCCAGTTGGATGCGCGCCTTGATCTCCTCCTTGGTGTCCACGTCCACCTTGGCCTGGTGGAGTTGCCAGATCTTGAGCGCCATGCGCTCATGCCCCAAGGCCCGGTCATAATCACCTATGGCCAGCAGGGAAAACGAGCGGACCAACAAACCTTCGATGACCGCCAGGATCTTTTCTTTGCCCTCGTTCTGCAGCAGTTCCGTGGTCCGCCAGATGCTGTATTCTTCTGCGGTTCTCCAATCTTCCACAGTCTCCGGATACATCCGTTTCAACTCATTCCAATACCGGGCGGATTCCGCCTCACGATTATACAGATACAGGGTGCTGACGGCGCTCTTGAGGAAGTTCTGATGCCCTTGCTTGATGTTTTCGTTGTTCTTGCCCGCCTCCTCCTTGATCATCTGGTAATAGGAGGCGTTGACCTTGTCCGCGATGTCCACGTTGGGGGCAAATTCCGCCCGGCCATCCGCCGCATTGAGCACCAGCCGACCGCGATGGAACCCCAATTGCATGGACTGATAGATCAACCGGCGCAGAGGCGCGAGATCAGAACCGCGACGGGCTTTTTGCGTGCCCACATAACCCCAATAGATGGCTTGGGTTTCCGACATGCGCCAATCCAAGGGGCCGTAAACATTATCCGCATTCTGCATCAGGGCCGGCTCCATCTTGTAAACCTCCCGCAACCGTTTGACCGTCGCCTGGTCTTCCGGTGTTTGCGGGTTGATCAAGTGGTCAAACTTATAAGGTGGCCGGCCTAACAACTGGTCCATGTCATACGCCCAGGAGAGCTTGTAGTACATGTGGCCTTCATCCATGTTGCCGCCGATTTTGTTCTGAAAAAACCAGCCCAGCTCATGATACAAAGTCGGTTCATTCGGGTTGAAGCGGATGCCCTCATCCCGCAACAGTTCCACGCCCCGCATCACCCACATCCAGCGTTCCTTCTGGTCGGGAAATTTGATGGAGATGTTGTAGGCCATGTTCCAGGCCTGATGACGCCACACCATGGCGAAGTGCGGCTGGAGCTTCGTGATCCAGTCGGAGAGCTGGACCATCTCGAAATACTTTCCATCCTGCTGCATCGCATTGGCCCGCAACCACAGCCCATTGGCGATCAACCCCCGGAACCCGCCCAAGGCCACCGTGGTGAAGGCCAGCATCGGGGGGGCATTCTCCAGCGGCTCCGTACGCGTCAGCCCCATCGCGGTGCGCTCTTCATTCAGCGCCCGCTGGGTAATGCTGGCCGTGCCCAGCATCAGCAGGGCCAGCAGCAGCAAAAACGGTTTGTATAAACGGCTTTCGGTCATCTATCTCAACTGGTTTGTTGCACGGCCGCCAGTTCACGACGGTAAAACAGGCCGATGCCGATGAGCGAGATCAAGCCCGTCACCAGCACGCCGATCTGGCCGATCGCCCGCAGCAATTGGAACCACGTCACACTGCGGCCGCTGCTCAAAGAATCAATCGGCGAAAACTCCTTCACCAGGTTCACCATGCGCAACATGACGCGGAACGTGGGTACAATGATCAGATCCACCAGCGAGCCGGCGGCCCGGCCCGTCTCATGGTTCACACCGGTCACCGTGCCTTCTTTCACCACATTCTCCATGACTCCGCTGGACAGGGACACCACCAGCATCGCCAGCGAGAAAAACGCCGCCACCGGGAAGGACATGTAACTTGCCGCCGCCAGTCCTAACGCCGCCAGAAGCGCCAGCCAGAGGAAAATGATGAACAATCCCCGGAAGAAATTGACCCCGAAACCCGACTCATAATACAGGACTTCAACGCCATCATCTAAAGGCACCAAAAGTGGCACCGGACTCATGTTGTAGAACTCCACATTCAAAATGCCCTTGTCGTTCAGCAGATTGGTTCCCACGAGCAACTCGTGATAGTTGTCATCCGTCAGCACGGTCTCCAGCCGGATCATGCGGGGATCGCCCGGCGGCCCTACCTGGAACATCACCGGAAATGATGTCACCTGCGTGAGCACACCTTTGTTGAATTTGATGCGCACCTGCATCGGCCGGTCTTTGACCATGTCCTTGAACGCGCCGAAATCGAGGTCCCAACGCTTGCCCATCAGCGGCGGCACATACTGTTCACGCCCCTTGACCATCTCTTCCACCTGATGACGCACAAACGCCCGGTCCATGGCGGCGATGCTCGGCTCCTTCAAACGTTCCGCGAGCAGTTTCTCCACGTCCTGCGTCATGTCCGGAATCGGTGCCTTTACTGAACCACGACCCACCAAGATCTGGTTGCGCAGGACTTCTTTCTGTTCATCCGGCAGCTTCGCCGCCCGGTAAAGGACGGAAGAATAAACCGCCCAGCCCACAAACATAAGCAGGATGGCGTTCATGGCCATGATGCCCAGCCATTTGCCGATCCAAATCTCCCACCGTGCGATGGGCTTCACCGCCAAGGTCTGGATGGTGCAATCCTCGATGTCCCGGGCCAGCACCCCGCACGCCAGCCAGAGCGTGCTGAAACCGAGCAGAGAGACGGAAATGCCCATGGTGTAGGTGAGCAGTATCTGCGTCAGGCCGCGCGCCGTCCCGTCATCCTTGATGATGATGGGAAGCACTACTACCGAGAGGAGCAAAAATATCAACAATGCCCAGAAGAGCCGGAAACGGTAGGTGGCCCGCAAGGTCACATTGGCAACCGCGGTGATGCGGGCGCCAAACAGCTTGGTGGAGAGCCACGTGAAAAGACCGAAGGCAAGCATCACCTTGAGGACGAGCCGCCAGATTTGTGCTGCGAATTCCATGTATGCTCAGCCTGCTATGCCTACTCCTTGCCACCCAGCAACGAAGACAGTTTGTCGTTCGCCTTGTCGATCTGCTCCTTCGTCACTTGCGACGCCGCCGGCTTGGGAGCCGGGGTTGGCGCCGGTGCTTCCATGGCCGACAATTTGTCCAGCCGCGCATTGTCCACTTTGGCCTCGGGCTGCGGGGCCGCTGCGGGTTTCGCCTCAGGTTCGGCCTTCTGCGACAACGTCAAACGGTCCAGCACGCTATCGGCTTGGGCTTGGGCCATCTTATCGGCATCGCCGCGCAGATACGCGGCGACTTGCGCACCGGAGGTGGCACCCGACGTATGCGTAGCTGCCGCACGCGCACGTTCCACGACTTCCAGAAAGTAATTTTCCAGGTTCTGCGTCGGGTTATCCACGCGCAGCTTGTCGGTGCCCACGTCGTTCTTGATCAGCTCCAACACCTTTTCCATCGTCGCGCGCGGCAGAACTGGTGAAGTGATGCGGACAGAGTCCGGCTTGGTCAGCAAGCTCTTGAGCGTGCCGGAAGCGTGGATCTTGCCACCGTAATAAATCACCACACGGTCGCAGACATCTTCCACGTCCGAAAGCAGATGGCTGCTGAGAATGATGGTCTTGCCGCGTTTGGCGAGGGCGAGGATCAGGTCTTTGACTTCGCGGCAACCGATGGGGTCCAGACCAGCCGTCGGTTCATCGAGGATCACCAGATCAGGGTCATTGATGAGCGCTTGCGCCAGACCGATACGGCGCTGCATGCCCTTGGAGAACTCACCTACGAGACGGCCGCGGGCCTGGTTCAAACCCACCATCTCGATCAATTGCTCAGCGCGCTGGCGCCGGTCGCCGGGCGGCAGTTCAAACAGGTTGCCGAAGAAATCCAGCGTCTCACCGGAGCTCAGATAACGGTAGAGGTAAGATTCTTCCGGCAGATAACCGATGCGGGCCTTGGTGGCCACGTGCTTGGGTGATTTACCGAAGACCTCGATGTGGCCCTTGGTCGGATTCAACAGACCGAGCAGCATCTTCACCGTGGTGGATTTACCGGAACCGTTCGGTCCCAGCAACCCGAACACTTCACCGCGACGTACATCGAAATCCACATTGTCCACCGCACGCGCCTTGGGGCGGCCCCAGAAGTCTTTGAACACTTTTGAGAGACCGCGCACCGCGATCACCAAGTCACCATTGGTGGACGTGGATTCAGGCGCTGACGTTGTTTCAAGTGGAGCAACCATGGTCGTAAGGGATTAGGCGGCCTTCGGGGAAAACGAACCCGCCGGGGCCGGAGTTTCCGGGGCTGGAGCCTTCGGAGTATCGACAATGAACGGCTCCAGTTCCTCGCCCTGACGGACGAGCCGGAAGCTGTTGAACACCACCAGCAACGAACCCATCACGTGCATCAGCGCAGCGACGATCGGGTTGATGTAACCGAACGCCGCGAGGATCAGACCGCCGATCACGAACAGGATGCCGATGAGGAAGTTTTGGTTGATGACCGCGCGGGTCTGGCGTGAGAGACGCACCAGGAACGGCAGACGGCGGAGATCGTTGTTCATCAGCGCGATGGTCGCGCTGTGGATGGCCACTTCGGAACCGGCCGCACCCATCGCGATACCGATGTCACCAGCAGCGAGAGCGGGCGCGTCATTCACACCATCACCTACCACGGCCACACGATAGCCCTTCTTCTTCATCGCGCGCACGAACTCCACCTTGTTCTGCGGCAGGCATTCGGCCACGACTTCTTCGCAACCGATTTCCTTGGCCACGCGGATGGCGACCGGCTGGCGGTCACCGGAAACCATCGAGACACGGCGCACACCGCTGCTCAACAGGTCAGCGAGTGCTTCCTTGGCCTCGGGGCGGGTCTGGTCTTTCATGCCCACCCAGCCGATGCATTGGCCGTTGCGGGCCACGAAGATGAGGCTGAAGCCTTCTGTCTCGTTCAAGTCCACGGAGCTCATGAAGTCTTCCTTCACGCCGTTTTCCTTAAGCCAGATGGCGCGACCCACGTAGATGCGGGCGCCTTCGATATCTGCTTGCACACCTTTACCAGCAGTCTCGGAGAAATTCAGCGGTTCCACGAGCGGCACACCGGCTTCTTCGGCGAGCTGCGACAGCGCCTTCGCCGTCGGATGGTTGCTATAACGTTCTGCCGAAGCACCGATGCGGAGCAATTCCGCGGGCTTCACACCGTTCAATGGAGCCAGACGGCTGACCGCCAGCTTGCCCGTAGTCAACGTCCCGGTTTTGTCGAAGATGAACGCATTGATGCGTGCAGCCAATTCAAGGTCAGCGATATTCTTGATGAGCACACCCAGACGGGCAGCGGCAGAAAGCGCAGCCACCATGGCCGTGGGCGTCGCCAAGATGAAGGCGCACGGGCAGGCCACGATGTAAACGGCGATCACGCGGTTCAGATCCTTCGAGAACGCGAACACCATCAAGCCGATGACGAACACCAGCGGGGTGTAGAAATGCATGTACTGGTCCACCAAGCGCATGATGGGCAGCTTGGTCTTCTCCGCCGCGAGGATGAGGTCATGCACGCGACCCAAGGTCGTGTCCGTGCCCGCGCGGTTCACTTTGATCTCCAAAACACCGTTCAAGTTCACGGTACCGGCGAAGACTTCATCACCCACCTTCTTGTCCACCGGAAGAGATTCACCGGTGATGTTGGCCTGATTGATGGAACCTTGACCGTTCAGGATCAAACCGTCCGCTGCGATGTTGTCACCCGGACGAACGCGGATGACATCACCGATCTTCAATTCTTTGACGGCCACTTCCTCTTCTTTGCCGTCTTTGATGCGGCGTGCCTTCGTCGGGGTCAGTTTGATCAGGGATTCGATGGATCGCCGCGCACCATCCGCCGTGCGGGTCTCGATGATCTCACCGAGCAACATGAAAAAGGCGACCGTGCCCGCTTCCTGATAATGTCCCGAAGCGAACGAAGCCAGCACCGCCAAAGCCACCAGTTCGTTCGTGCTCAACACACCCTTGCGCAAGTCCTTGATGCCCAGCAAAACGATGGGCGTGCCCAAGATAAGCGCACCGATCATCGCGCTGATGGCACTGACCGCGCCCATCGTGGTGACGCCATCGCCCTTATCCAGGAACTTGTCGGCGATGAACGAATTGATGATGAAAATCAGACCGAGGATGACCTGTTGCAGTTTTACCTCGGTATGAGAATGGTCGTGGCCGCAACTGGAGCAGCCATCTTTGTCATGATCATGGTGATGATGATCATGATCGTGGTCCGCATGTGATGAAACTTGCATATTACGTATCTTTCTGGCGGTCTGCCGCCCTATTGATTGGCCTTCGGCTGCACCGGCTCACGATTCAACTGTAACCGCAACTCGCGCGATTTTCCATCGGCACGATTGGGGATGAAAAACTTGGCTTGGGCGTTGGTCATCACGGTTTGGATCTTCTCCGTCATCACCCGCCGTTTGAACAAGTTGGGGTCATCACGGTAGAGCGGCAGCAGTTCGCTGTAGGTGGCTGCCTCGGCGCGCACGGCCTGCACGAGCTGGTTGCTCTCCGACATCCCGCCGCTGATCAGCGCCTGGGCCTCACCTTCGGCCTCGCGCAGCAACTTGCCGGCATCGCCTTGGGCGGCATTGACCTTCTCGTTACGGTCCAGATCGGACTGTTGCACCGCTTCGTAAGAAGGGCGCACATTGAAGGGGGCGGAGGTATCCACATTGATGGGTTCCAGCGTCACGCCCAGATTATGCTGGGCGACCAACTGTTGCACGCGGTCAGCGACCTTCTCGCGGAAGGCGGCTTTGTCCCCATACAAGGCCCGTTCCGCCGTGAAATGCGTGGCGGCGTAAAAAATGGCGTTGTCCACGAAACCCTGCAGGAGCTTGGCGGTATCGGCATACTCAAAGGTGTAACGCACCGGATCAGTGATGCGGTAATTCAGCGTCGCCTTCACATGGATGATGTTGCCATCCGAAGTGAGCACATAGCCATCCACCCCGGGACGCAAGGATTCGGAGCCGGAAGGCATGTCGCCTTTGATCTCCTGGTCCGGACTGACCACTGGCCAGCCGCCGGTAGAGAGCACGCTATGGCTCTGGCCCAGCGGGATCTTCACGATCTCATCGATCGGATAAGGGAAGGCCCAATGCAAACCTGGCTTCAAGGCCACATCCGTCCCCTGCCCAACAGGTTTGCCGAGTCGCAGAATGACAGCGGCCTCGTTCTCCTTCACCTGGAAAACACCGGAGGAGAAGAAGATGACCACCAAGATCACCATCAGCACCTTGACGATGGCGAAGCTGCTGCGCAACGCATCGGACAAGGCGCGGGTGGAGGGATCATCGACATCCGTGACCTCGGGTTCCGGCTCGGGCGCGTCTTTCTTCTGGCCAAGCAATTCTTCGAGATGATCTTTGTCGTGACCGTAAATCTCTTTGCTCGTGCTGCCCGTACCGTGATCATGGTCGTGGCCATGCCCGTGGTCGTGGTCGTGATCATGCCCATGACCATGCGAATGCCCATGATCATGGTCATGATCGCCATGATCGTGATCGTGCGAGCCTTTGTGATCTTTGTCGCTCATGGCGGGTTACTTGTTGGCTTTCTTGTCGTTCGCTTCCCAGCCGCCGCCGCTCAACATGTCGAACGGTGGCGTCTGCTGGTCGAGGATCAAAGTGGAACGGTCCTTCAAGGACAGCTCGAGCGCCTTGAGGCGGAGCAGGAAGATGGCGAGATCGGGTTCCTGCTTGAACACGGCGTAAGATTTGGCCGCTTCACGATCGCCCTGGCCGCGGATGATCTCCGCCTTGCCCTTGGCTTCGGCGAGAATCTCTTCCCGCTTCTGCTTGGCTTCCGCGCGGATGCGGGTGGCTTCGCTCTCGCCCTCGGCCGTGTACTGTTTCACCAGACGTTCACGTTCCGCTTTCATGCGGGCGAACACTTTGGTGGTCACGTTCTCCGGGAGGCCGAGCTGCTTGATGCCCAGCAAAACCACTTCCACGCCGTATTCCTTCTCGGCGAGCGGTTTCACGTTGGCCAGCATCTCTTTCTCGATCTGGTCGAACTTCAGGGTCTTCGGGTCGGTGGAGACGAGGTCGCTGAAATCATACTGGCCGATCACGCCATTCTTGGCGCTGCGGATGAGGTTCTCGAGCTTCTCCTCGGCCTTCGCGGCGTCGCCGTTGAAGCTGGTGAGGAATTTGGCCGGGTCCGCGATCTTCCAGCCAGCGAAGACGGTGATCAGGAGGATGCGCGAGTCCTTCGTCTGCGTCTGCTCGAACTTCTTCTCAAAGTTCTGCGTGCGGTTCTCGAACTTGTACACGTTCTGGATGGGCCACGGCAGTTTGAAGTACAAGCCCGGCTCGGTCTTCGGCGTGGAGAATTTGCCGAATTGCGTGACGACCGCCACCTCCGTCTCCCTCACCTGGAAGGAGAACAGCAGAAACGCGAACACGATGACCAGGATGATCCCGACTACTAATGACAGAGTATTCTTCTTCATACCCAAATTATTTCTTCAGCTTCTTGACTTAAAAATTATTGTTTTTGCACGGTTGGCAGCGCCACGTCCTCGATGATGTCCATCCGCACCCGGTCTTCCAGGTTCATGATGATCGTGTCCGTGGTGTTCGTGATGCCGATCACATATTTGCGCGCCGGCGCCACCGCGCGGCTCATGGTATCCAGATAGGAACGCTGGCGGAAAACCTCCGGTGAAGCCTGATAGGCCACGATCTGGTTCGGGAACCGGCCCGCCGCAGCCACACCCTTGGCCCGCTCTGACAACCGATAAACTTCGGCATCAGCGACGATGTTCGCCGCCACCGCATGCGCCAGCGGGATGGCTTGGGCCTTTTCCCCTTCCGCCATGTAGATGATGCCGGAACGCGCTTGCAGTGCCGCGTTTACCTGCTCATAAGCCTCCGCCACCGCGACGGGCGGATGGATGTCCTGAAGGCCGACGAAAATAATGTGCACGCCGAGTTCGTGTTTATCCGCAGTTTTTTGGATTCGCGCCTGCAGTTCTTTGGCGGCATCCAGACGGCCACGGGCCATGATGTCATCCAGATCCACACTCACCAGGAAGTTGACCACTTCGCGGGTCGCCAGTTTTTCCAGCAATTGCCCGGCGTCTTCGTGGTTATACACCCACTTCTTCAAATCTCCGATGGTGTATTGGACCGGGATGCTGGCGGTGAGCAAGTTGACCGGCACGGCTGCTTCCGCGGTGGAATCCGCGTTGTTGGTGACGCTCAGCTGCTGGCGGCTGGCCACCAGCATGTTGATCTCTTCCTTGTAATGCGCCCGGGTCCAAAGGACGGTGCGTTCCCGCTCGAGCTTGTCATCCGGAATCACCCCGACGAGGAAACTTTGGATGGCGCGGGTCTGGTAGCGATACACCTTGTCCATCGGCCACGGCAGCTTGAAATGCGGTCCCGGCTCCAACACCCCGGCGGTCGTGGGTTTGCCGAAGCGTTCCACCAAGGCCTGTTCGCCGGGTTCAATGAAGACGACCATGCTGGACAACCACAAAATGCCAACCTGCGCCAGGATGATCCAGGCGATGGTGCGTTGCAGGAAACGATAGAACCAAGTTTCAGAAACTTTGAAACCGAACTGGTAATCCAGGGCCAGAGCCGCCGTGGAGAAGAACCCGGCCGGATCACCCACCAGTCCGATCACCCGGCTGTCATACAGCAGATGGGTGACCTGCCCCTTCAAGCGCGGACGATAGGCTTCAAAGAGAACGTTGAAGAACGTTTCCACCGCCGCGAGACCGAGAATGATGACCAAAATCCGCGCGATGATGACATCCACTTGCGGATTGCCCAGATAGGCGAAGACCAGCGCCGTCAGGGCCAGCAAACTCGCGAAGGAGCAGAGCAGCATGTAAGCCGAGCTCGGTCGCAGCAACCGCTGCTTCTCCAACCGGGCCACGCCGGCGGAGTATTTGCCCAACATGAACTGGGCGAGCATGAAGATGCCGAAGAAAGTCATCCCCACCGGCGCCCGGCTCAGCAATAGCGAGCCATACTCCTGATACCGCGTCCACAACACGTAAACCGCCACGGATTGCAGGATCAACATCAGGACGGCAAAGACGGGCACACCGAAACGCTCAAACTGCAACCGGGCGCGATGGGCCGGGAAATTCTCCGCTTCCGCCGTGTCAAACAAGGCCGAGGCATTCTTGGATTTCTGCAACTCGTCAAACTCCAGCTTCTCCAGTTGCTCCTGGGCCTCCAGCCGCATCTGCAGGTAGGAGACCAGGGACACCAGGAAGCCAAAGCCCACGAACAGGGCGGTGACTTCGGCCGTGGCCGATTTCAGATATTGCGCAGTCACGGCGGCGGCGATGCCGATGCCCAAAAAGACTGCCAGGTTGATCAACCCGTTGCGTTGCACGTTGCGATCCGTACTCATGCTAGTTCAGTTCCCGGTCTTCAAACAGATACAGCGCAACCATAAGGGAGGCCCCGAGATAGCCCACCACATAGCCAAAAGCTTGCGCCACATAACTCCACGGCACGCCGGGTTTCCCCGGCTCCAAAGTGTCTGCCGTCCAAAACAACTGCCAGTTGGGCGTGACCGTATAAAGGATCTTGGCCCAATAGGAACCGGCTTCCGCCGGACGTCCGAAAAGATAATCCGACATCAGCCCGATGATGAACACGCCGGAACAGATGGCCAGCGTGGGGATCGTCTCCAGCCGCGTAGAACAGGCCAAGGCCACCCCGGCCAGCGTCCACAGGGCGAACAGGATCAGCACCGTCACCGGCACCATGCGCACGTCCACATGGTTGGGCTCCGTCTCCACCGCCACCTTCAAGACCATGAAATTGGTGATGACGATATAGGCGATGGTGGTGGTGACCAGCAGCGCCAAGATGCCATCCGAGGCGAAAGGGCGGCGCAGGAAATAGTTGCTGATACCCGCCATCAGGTAGGCCAGAACGATCGCCCCGTAGTAAACCCCCATGCCCGCCAGATCCGCATCACCATACGCATCATACGCCATGCGGCTGGCCAGCAGCACGCTGAGAGCGTTGATATAGGTAAGGACCGTCAAGGCACCTGCCACTCCAAAAAACTTGGCCATCAGGAACTGGGGACGGCTGACCGGCTTGGACAAAACGGCGAGCGCCGTGCCCGTCCGGATCTCCTTGGCCACCGAGGAGGAGGCGCTCAACACGGCACCAAACAAACCGGAAATCAGGGTGACCGCCAGCACACTGTCCTTGACCAGCTTGGGATCATCACCCAAGGCCATGTAAGGCACTGCCGCCAAAAAGACATTGAACACGGCCGTGCTCGTCGCCAGCAGCAGGAAAACCGGCTGCCGGATCAACTCCATGAACGCATTGACTGCTATGGTCAGTACTTGCCGCATTTAATCTTGGTTGCGCCGCGTATGATAGGTGCGAAGCCCCTGATTGCAACGGCTAACCCCGGTTATCGCCCGTTTTTCCGTAGTTTTATGGACTGTTTGCTTCATTTTTACCATCACATCCGGTCGGTCCGGCCCACTTGGCCCACGTTTGGTTATCAATGACAGACAGCCCATATAACACGTCGTTCAACTCAAACACCTCGGCAAAATGGGTGATAGACACCATTTACTAATCGTGCCAGATGCCTCTCCAACAGGCAGAACCGGAACATCATCATGAGGATAGGAAGGCAGAAAGCCGCCCGATCTGGTTCAAAAAGGGGGAGAAAAAACTTTTAGTAGTAGCGGACGAATGACTTCTTGGTCAGCCGCTCCACATATTGCTTGCGCAAACGGCTCCGCTCTTCGGCCACCAAAATCTTCTCGATCTCGTCCCGCACCTCAGGCAAAGGCCGGACCTGCGCCTGCCGGACGTCTTCCACCAGGAGGATGTAGCAGGCATCGGTGGTCTCGATAACCCCGCTGTGCTGGCCTTTCTTCAAAGTAAACGCCACGGCATCCAGTTCCGAACGCAGCACTTTCTTCTTCTCCACCCAGCCCCAGTCACCTTGTTGGGCACGTTGGGCACCCTCTGAATAGATGCCAGCCATCTCAGTGAAGGAAGCGCCTTCGTCCAGCTTGAGGAGAATCTCCTTGGCCAGCTTGGTGGTGATGGAGGCGTCTGCTCCCAGCGGTTTGTTCAGCACGATCATCCGCAACTTGACCTGGTCCTCCAACTGGAAGTTCTGTTTGTTGGTCTCGAAATATTGCTCGATCTTATAGGGCGAGATGAGCACCACTGAACTGACGTGCTTCTGCGCCAGCGCGTCCACGATGATCTGGTCGCGGATGTTCCGGCGGTAGCTTTCGTAAGTGCCGCCTTGGGCCTGCAATGTTTGCGTCAGTCGCAGGCGGTCACCGAATTGCTTCCGGATACGGATGTTGATCTCGTCATCGATGATGCTTTCCGGCAGGTTATAGCCGGAAACCTTGTAGTCATTCAGGATCAACTGGCGCTCCACCAGTTGCTGCAATGCATCCGTCTGGATCTGCGTCATCTTCTGCTGCAACTGCGCGGCAGGCAGCGGAGTTCGCCGCACCGCATCGAGCGCAGGTCCGGCAAAATCTTCCACCTCACTGTAGGTGATCACCGCTTCGTTGACGATCACGGCGATGCCGTTCAGCGTGCGGGTTTGTGCGGCCGCCTGGAGCGTCAGCGCCAACGTGAACCCTAATATTAACCGGAATGCTTTCATGACAAACGTGGCGCATAGTAGGTACGCCACTGGGGCCGGGTCAAGCCGACCCGCAGGAAAGCTGCAAAATAAACCGGCCGCCCCAAATCCCCCGTTTCGAGCGGTTCATCAAGCCGGGCGAGCCCGGTCAGGTAGGTGATTGCCCCTTGCTACTTCCCCTTGCGCCCTCAAATGCTCCGGCCTATCCTCCGCCACGACATGAAGCATCAGCTTGAATTCGAAAAGCCGATCCTCGAACTCCAGCGCAAACTGGACGAGTTGAAGCGGCACCCGGCAGAGAACAAGTCTCTGACCATCGATTTTGACCAGGAAATCAAGCAGATGGAGGCCAAAATCGCGGAAACCCGCAAACAGGTTTACACCAATCTGACGGCTTGGCAGCGCGTGCAACTGGCCCGCCATCCGAAACGGCCCTTTACGCTGGATTATATCCAGCATTCTTTCAGCGATTTCGCCGAACTGCACGGCGATCGGCTCTACTCCGATGACCGGGCCATCGTCTCGGGCTTCGCCAAGTTAGGTAAGCACAAGGTTCTCGTCATCGGCACGCAAAAGGGCCGCGATACCAAAGAAAACATCCTCCGCAACTTCGGCTCAGCCCATCCCGAGGGCTATCGTAAAGCCCTGCGGTTGATGAAGTTAGCAGATAAGTTCGGCCTCCCGATCATCACTTTGATCGATACCGCTGGCGCTTATCCTGGCATCGGTGCCGAAGAACGCCACATCGCCGAGGCGATCGCGGTGAATCTGCGCGAGATGATGCTGTTCCAAGTACCTATCATTGCGGCAGTTATCGGTGAAGGCGGCTCTGGTGGCGCACTGGGTATCGGCGTGGCGGATAAGGTCCTTATCATGGAGAACGCCTACTATTCCGTGATCAGCCCAGAAGGTTGCGCCGCCATTCTCTGGAAGGAACGCAACGCCGCCGCCAAGGCAGCGGAAGCCTTGAAAATCACCGCCAAGGATTTGCTCGAGCTCAAGCTGGTGGATGAAATCATCCCGGAACCCTTGGGCGGAGCCCATGTGGACGTGAAAGCTTCTGCCGACAATCTTAAACAGCATCTGCTCAAGCATCTCGAAGGTTCGTTGAAACTCAGCACCACCGACCGCTTGCGCCTGCGTTATCAAAAATTCCGGGCTCATGGTCACTATAACGAGCCCAAAACGAAACAGCCTGCCGTCGCCTAGCGAAGTCGCAGAACCCTACGTTCGGCCCATGCCGCTCTACCCGCTCACGTTTCAGCCCATCTTCAAGGAACGCGTTTGGGGCGGGCGTCGGCTGGCGGAGCTTTACGGCAAGCAACTGCCTCCGACGGTCCCCATCGGCGAATCGTGGGAGATCACGGACCGTCCGGAAGGCGTCAGCGTCATCTCCAACGGCCCCTTCGCCGGCAAGGACCTGCGCTGGCTGATGGAACATCACCAAGCCGATCTCCTCGGTCCCGTCAAACCTCAAGGCGGCCGCTTCCCCCTGCTCGTTAAACTGCTTGATGCGCAGGACGACCTCTCGCTCCAGGTCCATCCGCCCGCGCACAAAGCCGCTGAACTCGCCGGTGAACCCAAGACGGAGATGTGGTATATCACCCACGCCACTCCCTCGGCCCAGATTTACGTGGGCCTGAAAAAAGGCGTCACGCGTGCGGAGTTCGAGCGCAAGGTCAAGGACGGCTCCGTGGCTGAGTGCTTTCACCGTCATACCGTCAAAGCCGGTGATTCCATGTTCCTCCCCAGCGGCCGCGTTCACGCCCTCGGTGCGGGCAGCGTTCTCTTCGAGATCCAGCAGAATTCAGACACCACCTATCGCGTCTTCGACTGGAACCGCGTGGGCCTCGATGGCAAACCGCGTGATCTGCACCTCGCCCAAGCGCTCGCCTCGATCGATTTTAATGACTTCGAGCCCGCTCTCCTTTCCGCCACCACTGCTGCGTCCGGCACTCAAAGCCGTCGCTCCTTGGTGGACCACGAACTTTTCTCCGTGGACCTGCTCACCCTGCGGCCCAAATCTTCTTTACCGCTGAACCACACCGGCCCCTTGGTCGTCGCCGCCACGCGCAACAGCGTATCCATCCTCTCCGCCAGTGAACCCGTCCATCTGCAAGCAGGCCAGTTCGCCGTGATTCCGGCCTCGCTCACCGATGCAATCCTGCAGACCGGCTCGATCACCGACGCCAGCGTCCTGGTGGCGGAAGCGAAGTAAATCGCGTTCGTTTCCCATTTCTCCTCGTCTCTCATCTGAGGCTTGCAATCCCACCCCAGTTTTAGTCTCCTCCAAACTACGTTGGGTCTTAGGACCATGGGAACAATCTTTTCCCGCTGGCAAAAACCGTTTGCTGGTTTCTAAACCCACGGCCAAAGGAACACATCATCATCACAAACGTATGCTCGCAGAGTATAAAACTAAAACAAACATCGGCATTGGCGTTGGGATCTTGCTTCAAATTCTCGGCGCCGTACTCAGCGGCGTGGAAAGCATCGCCATCATCGGTCTGCTCATGCAGGTAGTCGGTTTCATCATGTTCATCTGGGGTTGCAGCTGTTACGCCGTGGGGAAGGGCTACTCCCAGTTCCTCGGCATCTTGGGCCTTTTGAGCTGCCTCGGCCTCGTCATCCTGGTTGTGCTTCCGGACAAGCATAAATCTCCCCCTCCTATTAAGTAACAATTTTCCGTCACGGACACAGGGGCCAGTTCGACTGGCCCCTGTTTTTTATCCCACCACTTCCCCCTTCCCGTTCCACGTCTCGATCATCTTCAATTTCTTCCCGCTCAACATCCGGTAACAATCCGGCAGATCAAAACTCTTCAACACTCCCGGCACCATGCACGAGAGCGGCCATTTATAGATCTCCGTCTCCGCCAAGTCCGCGAACGACGTCAGCGCATTTTTGAACGTCACCTGGTTCACCTCATCCGCGATGATCGCCGCGAACGTCGCCGGGATCGTCCCCCAACCCTTCGCCACCAAGTGCACGCCCTCGTGCCCCGTCCCGCGCAACCAATCGATCGTCCGCAAAATATCCCACGTCTTCTGCGCCACATACGAATCATCCAGCATGATTGCATGGACCGCATAAAAATAATCACTCCCATACGGCGTCAGGAATGAGTTCGCGCCGCACGTATCCGGTTGCGATTCCCCGATGCCCCGCACATCGCACGCATAGATCGCCGCGTCTTTCTCCGCGCCCATGATCTCCTTGATCAATGGCTCCTCGCGCAACTCCGCATCCGCCGAGTGATGCGAGATATACAGCACCGCGCGCTTCTTGTCCTTCGGCGGACGCGAATACAGCGGCTCATCCGTCAACCGCGTCACCAAGGTCTGGATGCCCGGCTCCGTCTCTACCACATAAGTCACCGCCGTCTTCGTCGGATACTTGCGATTCCCCAGCGGACGCAATATCCGATAATCTGGATACGTGCTCTGCCGCCGCACCTTCAATACATTCGTGAGCGCCTGCCGCAACGCATTTCCATCCAGCGGCGCGCGCTCCTTGCGCAATTTCTCGGAAATCTCCTTCGTGAAGGAAAACATCGTGCGCGACTTCAGCTCCGCCACCTGTCCGTTCGGCGTGCACCACAGCACCTCATCCTTCTCGATCACCAATGCCGGCTCCTTCTCCGCCGTGGACACCTGCGTCATCGCGTTGAAAAACTTGTACATCTCCTCGCGATTCTCCTGCGAATACCCGTGATACGTCGGCCCCGTGAACATCGCGATATTGTTCGGGTAACCCAGCAGATCATACAGCCGCTGCAAGCGCCCAAACGCCTCTTCCGTCCCGCGCACATCGAAGAAATCGCGCTCCTTCGCCAGAAGAATCACCGGCCTCGGCGCCATCGCCGCGATGAAATCCTCATGATCCAATCCCAGCGCCAACGCCTTCGGCGGACACTGCTCCGTATCCGCCGGCAACTCATTCTCCAAGTTGCGCCGGAACGTCGTCACAAAACACGCCGGGGCCGCCATCGTCCAGCGGCTCTCCAATCCGCACAACCACGTCGTCATCGTGCCCCCGCCCGAATTGCCCGTGATCCCCACGATCTGCGGATTCACTTCCTTCCGCGTCAGCAGATAATCCAGTGCGCGAATCCCATCCCACGCCCGCCAGCTCCCGAAAAATTCACCCACTAGGAACTGCTGATTCCCGCCCAGCAAATGCTCCTGCACCCCCGCACCCACCGGCGACTTCAACTGCTCATTCGTATATTGAAACCGCTCCCCTTGTCCGATCGGATCAAAGATCAGCACCACATAACCCTGCCGCGCCAATCCTTGAGCAAAACTCTGATACGCCTCCGCCGCCTTCCCATTCGTCGAATGCCCGCACGACCCCACAATGCCCGGCAACGGAAACGCTTTGCCCTTCGGAATGTACAGATTCGCCGTCACCAGGAAACCCGGCCGACTCTCGAAGATCACATTCTCGATCGTATACGCATCCCGCTCTACCGTCTTCGTCGTCCGCGCATTCAGCGGCGTCTTCTCCGGCCAAGGCCCGAAACACGTCTGGATCTTCTGCCTCACCCCCAGCACATACCGCTGTGCATCCTCCAGATTCTTCATCTCCAGCCGCTTCGCGCGGAAAGTCTGCTCCAGCCGCCGCACCCGGTTCACATACTGCTCCTGCACCATCCGCGAGAAACGGTTCAGTGGTGCCAATGTGGGCGCAGCGGAAGCCTTCCCCGCCTCCGCCGCCAGCGCCGAAGAAACACCCGGCACCTCGCCCATTGCCAGGCCCAAGAGCCCCAGCCCCGTGGCCTGCAACAACTCACGACGATTCCACAGCAACGACGGATCAGGATTTGGCAAAGGATTCATGATGACAATACCCCTCTACATACTCCCATTTCCCCTCCAACAAAAGCCATTTTGCCACCCCTGCCCCATTCCGGTAGGGCATCGTTGCCGCGATGCCGTTGCCTTTCCTGCTCTGAACGTTGGATGAGAGTTTGGATGCTTCCCCTTCCCTCGTCCGCATTTCCCCTGTCACACCACATAATTCATCCTTTCATGCTTTAATTTGTGAGGAATCTCGCGTGGAAGAAAACCACCGCTAAACCTCTCCTTTCGTCAGCAATGAAAAAGGTAACATATTTCTTCAATTCTGCCATCACTTTTCGCTAAAATTTATATCGAAAACCGAACCAGTTCATCTCCAACAAATTACAAAAACAACTCAACGCGTAACTCACCATTTCAGTTTCAAATTCCCCCTCAAACGCACCCTTCAAAACTCAAAAAAAGAGCCTGTGAATTCCATCCCGGTTGAGAATTCAACTCCCGGGAATCGAGTCCCTACCCGTCCCTTTCCCTTTCGTGTATTTCGCGTCGTTCGCGGTTAAACCTTTTTCCCTCCCTCGGGCTGTCGGCGGTGTTTGCGATTGGCTGCTCAGGCACCCAAAGAGCCCTCCTCCACCTCGGCACTTGTTAATAAGTGCCGAGGAATTCTACCCCCCCCCCGGACTGACGGCTCACGCGCCCCGTGCCCCGACCTCCATGTCGGGGTCGGCAGTCCGCGACGCCCGCCGCCACCTCCCCGCCCAAGTCCTCGCCTCGCAAGTGAAAGCAGCTTGGTCACGTCAAATCGTTGCGAAGTCGAAAGTCCCCAAGCACCCACCCCGTAGTGGGACAGGCGCCTTCGCCTGTCCAGCCTCGGCCCATTTTCCCTTGCCGCCTCACCCTCCGGTCTTTATCCCTTAGTTACATGAGCACGTCCCCACCCTTCCCCCGCTGGACGGTGGCCTCGTTTGTCGTGGCGTTGCTGGGTAATCTCATGGCCGCTGCCTGCTTCGTCTGGACCCTCCTGATGATTCCTTCCGGTTCCGCCGTGCGCTTGCTTTTGGAAAGCGCGGTCTGTTTCCTCATCTCTATCGCGACTCTGCTGGTCGTCCTGCTCTTGGTCATCGTCGCCTGGCGGAAAGAACGTACTTACGCCGTGCTGCTCCTCATCGCCTGCCTTGCCTTAACTCCGTGGTTTTTCTCCGGCTGGGCCATGCATCAAGTCGCCGCCCTGCGTGGAATCAGTTTAAAGTCATGAGCACCACCCTATCCCTGCCGAAACGCCTGCTGCGCGCCTATGTCGCCCTCACCGGATCGCTCTGCGCCCATACCATCGGCGTCTTTGACCGCTACACCGAGGAACACCGCCGCTTTCTGTGCTCCGGCTTCACCTGCGGCTCCTGCCATGAATTTCTCATCCGCAAAAGCCTGCTGGCCGATGTGGTCACCTACGACCCTCAAGGAAACGAAGTCCCAATGTTCAAAGCCCGTGCCCAAGGAAAGCAGTTCGGCTGCCCCAGATGCGGCCATCGCTGGGACATCCGGCTGACCAAAGCTTCATAAACCAAATCTATCAGCTCGCTATCACGCACCAAATGACCTCATCGGCGATGATCAACCTCGAACACATCCTTTCACTGATGTATACGTCGCACATCCCCCACACTGACGAACTGGTGGATGGCTTTAGAAGCGGCACTGTTCATCTGGAAACAAACGAACCTCAGGGCGTAGGGACTGGATGCGATGAACTCTTGAGTCTTTATCGGATGAGAAGCGAACCCAAACGTGACGGTGTTCCAACTGAACATTCCTTAAGAATGAATCAGGAAGCAAAGCAGCTCGCTGATCGCCTCGCTTGTTTCCCGGGAAAGAAGTGTCATATCCTGACCCTCACAGCGGAACCAAACATCAACTATGGCATCTTTGTCCTCACCGATATGTCTGACGTTGTGGGATGCACTTGGGGGCTTGATGCACGTAAGACGCCTCCTGAGGAATGGGCGCGTTTATGGGGAAAAGGCGAAAATGCCTGACCTTCGTTTATGGAGCTGTCATCCGGTCGTCCCGGGTTTTGCGCCTCTGTTTATTACCCGTTGAGTGTTATGCTTTGCATCCGCTACACCGATCGTGAAGGCTGTGAGATCTCCGGTGCCGTTTCTGAACTGCGCACTGTTGCCGAAGCCATCACTCATCTCGCTGCCACTGGTGGTTCAGTATCGATTCCGACCAGCACCATGACCGATGCGCGACCATATGATCGCCTGCTGCACCGTCTGGTGCTTCATGTCACCACCGGCCCCGTCTGCGCCCGTGTGGCAGGTGACCAGCTCGACCTCAGCGCCGGAGCCGACTTCCTGGACACTCTCTCTTCCTTCTTTATTTTTGATGAAGGCACACCGGTCGGTCATCATCACCATCATGAATACTGGGAAGGCAACGCCTATGTTTCATCTGAGTCCACCCCCTTGGTCATCAGCGTCACCGGCACCGAGCATCCCACCTGAAAGTTATCTCCCGCACTCCTGTCGGGGATTCACTTCCGTTTTCACCGTTGACACCCCTGCAATGCGCGGCTCAGCTTCATCCATCAACCTGTGGTTAAAAGCATATGGGCTACTCCATCCAAATCCGCTACCGGGACCAGCTCGTCATCCCCGCAAACGCTCACTACGTGCCTCCGAATCCCCAAATGCCCAACTATATCAAATTGGCTGGCGAACATATGGGCACACTCGTTCATTTCATGGAGGCGACCGGCGTTGTGGATGTGCAAATCCACAACGCAAAAGAAAAGAAGAAGTGCCGGCCGGGAGCCGTGCCGGTCTATAAATTTTGCTGGAACGACGGCTTCGTCGTCACCGCCAAAGAGGCCCAGGCGATCGCCACTTCCCTTTCTCAGCATGAGCTCCTTTCACCGGCTTTCCTGCAACAGCATTTTCCCAAACTTAAAACTGACGACAAAGCCACGCTCGAGCTGTTCCACAAACTGCTCGCCCTGTGGATACCGTATAACCGTGTCGCTGCCGCCAACAACGGATACACCATCCGATGACATCCCTGCCGCATAACCATTCGTCCTCCCACGCACCGCCATGAGCTCCGTCCGCACACCGCAGGAGAAGAAAAAGATCGCCTACGAGCGCGACCACTACAGCCGTGGCAAACACAATAAAGGATGGCGCAGGAAAAAGCCGCTCAAGAAAGCCAAAGCCCGCCGCGCCTTTCGCAGAAACAGCAAAGACCTCCTCCGCATCACCGCCGCTGAACCAGACACCGCCCCGCAAAACGTCCAACGCAAACAAGGCTCAATCCGTCAGAAACAGATTCAAGATTGGGGTGCGTCTCACCTCAAAGAAATCGTCGCCACCCGCCGCATCCGCAATGGTCTGAACCAAGATGCCAAGAAAATCCGCCGTCTTCGCACCGTAACGACCAGCCATAAACCCTCACCTGCCATGGCCCGCACCCTGACCATCACCGTCTCCGCCTCACTGGAAGATTCCGAGCTCATCTCCCACATCCTCCATTTCAAAGAAGACCTGCACCGCGCCTGCAAAGGCGGCATCTCCCTCTCCGATCCCGCCGCCGTGGACTCCGCACTGCTGCCTATGACCTTCACCATCCGCTCCAAACCCAGCTTCGCCCAATTCACCAAACTCATCGAAAAATCCGCGGCCAAATGGCGCGTCACCCAAGCCATAAACATCACCAAACGCTGAACCATCCCTGCACGGATGACTCATCCTTTTTAAATCCCCCTTCCCGTTTGACGAACTTCCCGCTCCATGGCTTATTGAATCCCGTGAACAAGGCCTCCTTTATGCTTCCGGAAAACCAGCAAGTAGTCTCCCCCGAGCGATTCGATGAGCTTTTTCGTGAGCAGGCGAATATCGCAGAATTCCCCAAGGAAAACGACGAGCTGGAATATGAACGTCGCGACTCATTCCTCATTCACCTCATCCGTCGCGAGGTCACTGCGCACTTTGGCCCTGACTCGGGCAATTCTCCCTTCGTCGGTGAAGATTGGTGGCCTGACCACACCCGGCACATGGAAATTTCTTCACAGCATTGCACGCCGTCATTTCTCACCGCACTTCACGCACTGCTCACAGACGACTATCGGGATTATCGCATCCAACTCTGCGTTTACGTCGATCCCATGGAGGGTAATTCTTACATCGGCTCGATGGCTCTCTCAGCAGACCACGTCCTCATCGAACAGAAACTTCATGACCTTCTTTACTCCCACCGCAATGCCTGACCATGCGTTAACGCGTCGGTGATTTTTAGACATGAAAACATCCAGACCAATCCATGTCAGTCTGACAGAAGCCTTCACCGTCTGGGTCGCCTTTTACGGACCGGAGGGTAGAGAGAAGGATGCCTAGCATGCCCTTCAAGGAACGGGATTTAACCTGTTAATGTCTTATGCACCACGGACTGTTTCCCAATGATCCTGAGCCCCCCCGCAAAGTTCGCGTTCGTGTCTCGGTCTCCGATTCATCTCATACCACCGTGAGCACCGTGGAAGATCCATGCGAACATTGGACTTTTCTCACCTCTCGCCTGCCAAAGATTTGGGCCGCCGGCACAGAGGTGACCATCATTTTTACGCCGATGGAGCTGGATTATCTCCAAGGAAAGAGAGAATTAGATCCGTAATCCCTGACCAATCGCTACAACAACACCCGAACGGAATAATCAAACTTGAGCCATTAAACCTCTTCACCCTATGAAACGAAATCAGATCGCTTGGTGGTTATGGGCCGTAGGCACAGTGCTGATCGCACTGAGTTGGTTCGATGTGGTGAGCACGACAATTGGCTGGTGTGGTTTTGGCATCGGCATGATTGGCAGTGCTATGAGCTGGGGACTCCGTCCCCCAACGGGTAATCCGCAACCAGTTCCCCCGGCGGTTGAAAAGAAGGATTAACGCCACGAGGTTGTGATTCTGCGATTGTAGAATTGCCTATTTGGTCGGCGCCGCTTTCAGATTCTCAGTCAGAAAGCTGAAAAGATCCGGATGCTTCAATCCGGTAGCACCCGTGTAGTTGAATTCATAACGCACCCCAGCCTGCTTGAGCTTCGGCACCAGCCCCGCACCAAAGTTAGCGGAGTGGGGCGGATCCTTGTGCGGTTGGCCCAAAGCTGGGACGGAATCATAGAAAAGCAACACCGGCGGATCATCAGCCGTCGCCAGTTCGTAAGGTGAAAACTCTTTGATCCACGGCATCAGCTTCTCTCGCTGCTTGATGAACTCCGCCATGCTCGGCAGCGCGAACGCGTGATGACCGTAATCGTTGTTCGGTATCCAATCCTTCATCTGCTGCGGGTCGAGCGAAGTCTGCGGCACAAAGGCCAGAACGCAACTCAGCCGCGTGGATTCACGGGCGATGGGATCTTTGCTCTTGGCATCGGCCAAGTCAGGATGAAATGCCAGCCACAAGCTGGTGAACCCGCCCGCCGAACCGCCACACCCGCCGATGCGCGTCTTGTCGATATTCCATTCCGCCGCCTTGCTGCGCACGAATTGCAACGCCCGCGCCGCATCATCCAGACACGCCTTCACCGGCGGATCGATCTTCTCCGCGATGGCATCCGGAATATGCCGGTAGTTGATGGAAACCACCGAGATGCCCGACTCCAGGCACTTCGCGAGGAAATCGGGATTCGCCTTGTCCCCATTCATCCAGCCACCACCGTGAACAAAGAAGAGCAATGGCGTGAGCCGGTTCGTCGGCACTTGATAGAAATCCAGCACCTGCCGCGAATGCTTGCCGTAAGCGACGTTGGCGAGCGTGGGCTTAAGCGAAGCAGCCGGACGTGGAGCGATCGGGCGCTCCTTCAACACCACCTTCGAGATCAGTGCCGTCTCCAGATTCGTCGCATTGTGCGCCGTGACGGCAAGGCCGGCATAAACGGGATCAGTCAACGCAACCGACGCTGTGCCGATGGCTTGAAATGGTTCACCCGCTTTGGAAACGGACGCCGTGAAGACATCCCCATCGCGCTCCAGCTTCACCGTGGCTGGTGCCTGAACCGGCGTGCGTACGCCGAAGGTCGTGCCGCCCTTTTCCGTACGATACTGGAGCTCGATCAACCCATCGCCATGCACCGCCACATCCACGTAGGGTGAATCCGTATCCAGCGTCTGCCGCACCATCGCGCAAGCTTTGCGGTGCGGCTCCTTCCCCGCCGCTTCCCAACCCACGTCCATGCTGAACACCAGGTCACCCGTGTGTTTCTTCGAGAGGAACTGCCCCGCATCCTCCGTGAACCACATGTTCTTGCCGCTGCCAGTGATGCGATACGTAGCCTTGTCCGCCAGAAATTCCGAGGAACCGTTCAGTTCAATTTTACCGATGTCATTGGCGCTCTCGAAAATTCCGAGGCTGGCACCGTGCAACGAACCACAGATCGCTAGGGCGACGATGAACAGGACACAGCACCTAGGAACACGGTTGAAGAATCGGGGAGTCATAATGCGCCGCCATTAGACTCCAAGCCGGGACGACGTCAAACTGGAATACAAAAAGCACAGGTCGCCATGCTGATGGCGACCTGTCACTTAGTCGGATAAAGCGAAGCTTTATTTCTTTTCAGCCCCGTCCGTTTCCATGATGGCCTCCGCATTGATCTCCAGCTCCACCTCTTCCCCCACCGCCATCACGCCGGACTCCAACACCTGATGATAATTGATCCCAAAATCCTTGCGGTTCAGCTTTGCCTTCGCTTCCAGGCCGATACGCGTCTTGCCCCAGGGATCTTTCGCCGGACCGGACAGCTTCACCGGCAGCTTCAATTCCTTCGTGACCCCGCGCATCGTGAAATCCGCGATCAACGTAGCCGCACCATCCTTGCCCGTTTCGATCTTCTTCGTCTTGAAGGTGATGGTGGGGTACTTGGCCGCATCAAAGAAATCAGCCGTGCGCAAATGGTCATCGCGTTGCTTCACGCCGGTATCAATGCTCTGCACCTGGATCGTGCCGCTCGCCTCGATGATTTTCTTTCCGTCCAAGGTGATGGCACCGGTGAACTCGTTGAACTTTCCTTTCACATTCGCCAACCCCAGATGACGCACAGAAAAAGAAACACTGCTATGCGCAGGATCAATCTTGTAGCTGTCCGCAGCGAAGGCTGAGACAGAGAGAAACAAGGCGGTGGCGAGTGCGGCGAGAATATGCTTGGAGGACATAAGGGGAACCTTTCCAGTGATTTTCAGTTTAGTCCCAGTATCATACACCATCTCGCCGAAAAGGCTACTCGCTTACCGGCGTGGCAGAGCTCTCGCACCCCTGGAATTTCTGTTCGCAAACTTATCCGTTAATGTTTACTGTTTCATCACCGACCACCCATCGCATGAAACCCAACCGCAGAACGCTGGCCGCAGTATTCCTGCTCTTCTCAGTTCTGTTTCAGTGGTCGATGCTCTACGTGACTTACAACTCTTTCCGCTGGACTGTACACATCGGTGATGGCGAATACGGACTCTGCCACGTGAAATCTTGGCTCTATTTGGCCCTCGGTAATTTTGAAAACCGTGTTGATATCCACCCTTACACAGCCGCGGCCATCATCACACTTTCCATCTGCTTGCCATCGCTGGCCCTCATTTTTCTTATCCGTAAGCTGGTCGCATTGGATTCAAAGGCGGATGCCAAACCGTTGATCATCGGCTCCAAATCGGCTCACTAGGCAGCAGCAAACTCCGAGCTTTCATTTCAATCTCAAATTTTCATGACGCAATCCGCATTCGCAGCGTGTCGCTTACTTCTCACCAGCTTCCTCTTGCTGGCTCTGACCATCTGCTCCTCGCTCCCCGCCGCCGAAACCAGCCTCACCAACGCCATCGCCCAAGCCCGCGCGATCATCCAGAAGGAACTCGCCCCCAAAGTCCCCGGCGTCTCCGTCGCCGTCGCCATCGATGGCAAGGTCGTCTGGTCCGAAGGCTTCGGTTACATGGACCTCGAAGCCAAGAAACCCGTCACCACAGAAACCAAATTCCGCATCGGCAGCATCTCCAAATCCCTCACCTCCGTCGGCCTCGCCCTCATGGTCGAGCGCGGCCAGATCGATCTCGATGCCCCCATCCAGAAATACGTCCCCGATTTTCCCGATAAAGGCGCGCCCATCACCACCCGCATGCTCGGTGGTCACCTCTCCGGCATCCGCCACTACGCTGGTTTCGAGAACCGCCGTAACCAACCCTACACCAATTCCCACGCCGCGCTCACCATCTTCCAGAACGATCCCGTCGTCGCCCTCCCCGGCACGAAATACAATTATACCACCTACGGCTGGACCCTCCTCAGCGCCGCCATGGAATCCGCACTGCAGCAGGATTTCGTCAGCTACATGGATAAAAATGTCCTCCAACCGCTCAATCTCAAACATACCCGCGCCGACCAAAAAGGTATCGTCGATCCCCACTGCACCAAATTCTATTCCGACAACCTCCTCGGCAAATTCACCACCGCACCCGAAGTGGACAGCAGTTACAAATGGGCTGGTGGCGGTTACCTCTCCACGTCGGAAGACCTCGTCCGCCTCGGCTCCGCCCTCCTGCAACCGGGCTTCCTTAAAGCCAGCTCCCTCAAACTCCTCTTCACCCCGCAGAAAACTTCCGATGGCAAACCCACCAACTACGGCCTCGGCTGGTCCATCGGCAAAGACGCCGAGGGCCATCGCATTTATTGGCACACCGGCGGCTCCACCGGCGGCAAATCCGTCCTCCTGCTTCATCCCGAAACCAAAACCGTCTTCGCCCTCGTAAGCAACCACTCCACACCGACCTTGCCGAAGAAAGATTGGGAGACCATCACCGACCTTTTCGCCCCTTTCTATACTGCCGCGAAATCCAGCCACACCAACGCCACCACCAAAGGCCGCCAATTCCTCGTGAACTTGATGGATGAAGAACTCGGCCTCCTCCCCGAATTCCGCACCGCCAAAGTCTTCTGGCTCTATCACGACAATTACCTCGCCGCCAAAGTCCTGAACACGTCGCATCCTGCTGTTGCCAAAAGAATCCGCGATTCCATCACGCGCGAAGGCTCCACCAAATCCGGCAAGATCGAGATCCTCTTCGGCGAATCCGAACAACCTCTCCCCTTCCGTCAATACCAGCTCACCGACGTCCGCCGCAGTGGTGAAAAACTCATCCGCACCGAGATCGTCACCCCCACCCTCATGAAAGGTTGGGAGCAATACGCCGACCTCCTCCTCTTCGCCAGCATCGCCGAAACCAATCGCGTCACGGCCCGAGAACATTACGATGCCGCCCTCCGCCTCTGGGATGGCCAAGGCTTCCTCGATCCCGCATCGAAGAGTTCCCATCGCTATGCCACCTACAAACTCGCCCTCGCCCTCATCGCCCACAGCCGCCTCTCCTCCGCACCTGAACTCCCCACCGGCTTGATGGATCGCCTCCTCTCCCTGCAAGCCGACACCGGCGGCTGGATCACCGACTACGACGCCACCGGCAAACCCGTCGGCTTCGCCAACGTCGAGACCACTAGCCTCGCCATCTTGGGATTGGAAGCCCGCCCAACACCGGCCAAGCCGTGATCACTTTTACAGGCAGAAAAAGTCATGAGCACCATCCCGCCAGACATCTACGAGCATGTCTCCCAACTGGCCTTCGACATCACCAACGCCACCTTGGCTGACGATCACGCTCTGGCCGAATCGATATACCAACATCTGCACCTCTATCACGAGGAGCAGCTCGCCAACGGCCGCAGCCACCCCTTCATCCTCGAAACCCTCGCTGACTACACTGACGATCCTGCGCAAGCCATCAGCCACTACGAGGAAGCCCTGGCGATGTCACGCCGCATGACCAGCGATGAACCGACGCATACGATTCTCATCGGCATCGGCGAACGCCTGATCGAACTGAAACGCGCCGAGCAAGCAGAAGCGTTTATCCATGACGGCCGCACCGAAGCCCAGCGTCGTGGCGAGATTGATTGGGTCAAAGAAGCAGACGAACTATTAAGTACATTGTCCATCTGACGGCATCTATCATCAGTTCATCTTCTAATTCCATTGACGCCCCATCCGCCCCATAGCTAGCGTCTCGCGAAATTAACCAGCATGTTCGCCTACGCTTTCACGATCTTTACGGGCGCCTTTCTGCTCTTTCAGGTCCAGCCCTTGATCGGCAAGTACATCCTCCCCTGGTTCGGCGGTGGTCCCGGCGTCTGGAGTGCGTGCATGCTTTTCTTCCAGCTCTTGTTGCTGGGCGGCTATGCCTACGCCCATTTCATCGGCAAGCTGCCCAGCCGCAAACAGGTCACCATCCATCTCAGCCTGCTCGTCGCTTCACTCGTCCTGCTGCCCATCATCCCCTCGGACCGCTGGCGGCCGGAAGGTGGCGCTGATCCCACGCTCGGCATCATCCTGTTGCTGGGCGCCACCGTCGGCCTGCCCTACTTCGTGCTCTCCACCACTGGACCGCTGATGCAACGCTGGTTCAGCCTCACGCATCCCGGCACCTCGCCCTACCGCCTTTACGCTCTCTCGAATGCCGGTTCGCTGCTCGCCTTGGTCTCCTATCCTTTCATTTTTGAGCCCGCCATCAGCCGTGTGCAACAAGCACACCTCTGGTCAGTTGGCCTCGTCATCTTTGCTCTCAGTGCCGCATGGTGCGCCTGGCGCTTGCGTAAACTTTCCGAAGCTGGCGTCGTTGCCGAGGAACGCAAACTGGAGGCCGAAACGCCGGAAGTCATCACCCCCTATCGCCGCTTCCTCTGGCTCGTCTTGCCCGCCTGCGCCTCGGCCAGTCTGCTGGCCACCACCAACAAATTGTGCCAGGACGTCGCCGTCATTCCGTTCCTGTGGATCTTGCCGCTCTGCCTTTATCTGCTCACGTTCATCATCGCTTTCGATAATCCCCGCTGGTACCTGCGTCCCCTGTTTGGCGTGATGCTCATTCTGGGCGGCATGGCGCTCATGCTCGCGTTGTTGGAGCCCTCCCCGGAAAAGCTGCAATCCATCCCCCTCTTCGCCAAATTCTTTGGCCTGTTCAAGGACATCCCCATGAAGAAGGAAGCAGCCCTCTTCTGCGGTGCCCTCTTCGTCAGTTGCATGGCCTGTCACGGCGAGCTCTACCGGCTGCGGCCCTCGCCCAAGCACCTCACCGCCTTTTTCCTCATGATCTCCGCCGGTGGCGCTCTGGGCGGCATCTTTGTGGCGCTCATCGCCCCGGTCATCTTTGATCATTACTACGAGTTTCATCTCACCGTGGTCGCCGCTCCGCTCGTCTTTCTGCTCGCCGTCTGGTATGACCGCCACAGCTACACTAAGCGCATCGCGTTTGACCTCACTTTGGGCGTCGCCCTCGGTCTCGTGTTCTTTATCGCTGCCGGCCTCCTCGCCGAGATCAAGAATGACCGCAAATCCGCCTCCGTCACCCAGCGCAATTTCTACGGCGCCCTCACCGTGTTCGATTATTACAAGGACGAGCCCAACCACCATTACCGTGTCTTGCAGCACGGCACCATCACCCACGGGCTCCAGTTCGTAGAACCGCTCGCTGCCAAATGGGCCACGTCCTACTACAGCGACCGCTCCGGCATCGGCCTCGCCATCACTCATTTCCCGCGCGAGCAGAACCGTCGCATCGGCCTCGTCGGCCTCGGCACCGGCTCCCTCTCCATTTATGGCCGTCCCGGCGATTACCTCCGCATCTACGAGATCAATCCCATCGTGATCCATTTCGCCACCAATTACTTCACCTACCTGAAGGATTCCGAATACAAGATCGAGATCGCCCTCGGCGATGCCCGGCTCACCATGGAAAAAGAGCTCGAACGTGGCGAAGACCAGAAGTTCGACATCATCGCCCTGGATGCCTTCAGCAGTGATGCCATTCCCGCCCACCTCCTGACCGTTCAAGCTTTCGAGATCTACCGGAAACATCTCAAGCCTGATGGCGTCATCGTCGTCCACGTCTCCAACCGTTATCTTGATCTGCGGCCCGTCGTGCTCAAGCTCGCGGAAAACATGAACTGGCAGACCGTCACCATCGATGATGATCCGGACGATAGCGAAGACCGCAGTGACAAGTGGTGGTTCTACGCCTCCACCTGGATTCTCGTCAGCCAGAACCAGGAGTTCCTCGGCAAAGACGCCATCCGCGGCAACGCCTACGAATACAGTGAGGAGGCAGAGTTAAAGAAAAAGCAGAGCCGCCTCTGGACGGATGATTACAGCGCCCTCTTTGAAGTCCTCTACTAAGACGGTTACTTGATCACCTGCACTGCCGCCGTCTTTTGATCCGCTGGAACGGCCGTTGTTTCCTTCGGCAATTCCGGCATCTTGTCCAACGGATACAGGTCCAGCTTCCGGAAGAAAATCTCGGCCCCGTTTGATTGCAACAGGATCTTGCCCCGGTTGGGCAACAGGCTCGTCGCTTCAACACTCAGCTTGCCATTGACCAGCACCCGCATCTTGTCCCCCACGCCGAAGATCTCCAGCGTGTTCCATTCGCCCAGTTTGTTTTCCAGTTCCTGTTTCGGCTTCCCGATCTCCGTCCACGCGCGTGAATGGTTATTGGTGCCCACCGTGAATCTCGCCCCGCCATGGATCACCACATTCCCGGTTCGCCCTTCGGCGATCTGCGATTCAAAGCCGCGCATCCATTCCTTGTCCTCGCCCGTTCCATGAATGAACAACCCGCTGCTGCGCGGTTTCTGCGAACGCTCGCCAAACCTGCCTTCACCCCATTTATACTCTGCCACCAGCCGGAAATCCGAATGCTCTTTGCGAGTGGCCAGATAACCCAGCTTTTCGCCAGAAATGCGTAGGACACCATCTGTCACGGAGAAGACGCCCTTGGGATCAACAAACACGCCCGCACCTGCTATCCAGGAATAAAAACTCTCCAACCCTTCTTCGCTCAACAAGCTCGTGACCCCGCTCTTATCCTCGGCCTTGGCCTCTTCTTCTTTTGCTGGTTCAGCCACTGCCTTGGGGTCCACCGGCACCGCTTCCTTCGCCTTGCCCTCCGTTACCGCCGTGGCGGGAATGGCTGTCACCGCTTGCGCCATACCACGTTCCGGCGCCAGCAAAATCAGCCCTGTTAAGAGCGCCAAAGCCACTCCACGCGGACTCATCGCCAGTCTCCGCTCGGAGGTGCTTGCTATGTTTCTAGCCATAGCCCGGACCATCCTCCCCCCGCTCAACTTTGGCAATGCCATTCTGATTCACCGCCCAAAACTCCGTAGCCCCTCGTAATCGTCCTCGTTCTCGTCGTCCTCGCCCCTTTTCCTCACTTCACTTTGTAACTTCTCACCCCCATACTCCCGTCCAACCAGACAACCACATGAAACGCGCTTTCATCTTTCTCAGCCTCTTCGTCGCTTTGTTGGCCCAGGCCGCCGACCGCCCCAACGTCCTCTGGATCACCAGTGAGGATAATGGCCCGCAGCTTGGCTGCTACGGTGACACCTACGCCACCACGCCCAACCTCGACGCCCTCGCCAAACGCGGCATGCTCTATCGCAAAGCGTGGTCCTGCGCGCCTGTCTGCGCCCCCGCCCGCACCACCATCATTTCCGGCATCTATCCCACTTCCACTGGTGCCGAGCACATGCGCAGCGAGGTGAACCTGCCTGCTGGCTTCAAGATGTATCCGCAATTCCTACGCGAAGCCGGTTACTATTGCAGCAACAACAGCAAGGAAGATTACAACCTCGTGAAACCCGGTCAGGTCTGGGACGAATCCTCCGCCAAGGCTCATTGGAAAAATCGCGCCTCCGGCCAGCCCTTCTTCGCTGTCTTTAACTCCACTGTTAGCCACGAAAGCCAGCTCCGCACCCGCCCGCATACCGCCGTGCATGATCCGGCCAAAGTCCGCGTGCCCGCCTATCATCCGGACATTCCGGAAGTGCGTCAGGACTGGGCACAGTATTACGACAAGATCACCGAGATGGACACCATTGCCGGCAAAAACATGAAGGAACTCGATGAAGCTGGCTTGGCTGAAAACACCATCATCTTCTACTACGGCGATCACGGCTCCGGCATGCCCCGCAGCAAACGCTGGCCTTACAACTCCGGCCTGCACGTCCCCCTCATCGTTTACTTCCCACCCAAGTACCAGCACCTCGCACCGAAGGATTATAAGCCCGGCGGTGAATCCTCCCGCCTCGTCAGCTTTGTGGATCTCGCGCCCACCTTGCTCTCGCTCATCGACGTGAAGCCGCCCGCCTGGATGCAAGGCAACGCTTTCGCCGGTAAATACGATGCTGCGCCTCAACCGTACGTTTACGGTTTTCGCGGCCGCATGGATGAACGCTACGACCTCGTCCGCTCCGTGCGCGATGACCGTTACATCTACATCCGCCATTACATGCCGCATCTGCCCTACGGCCAGTATCTCAACTACATGTTCCAGACACCCACCACGCGTCTCTGGAAACAGCTCTATGACGAAGGCAAACTGAACACCGCCCAATCCCGCTTCTGGCAGACCAAGCCTAGCGAAGAACTCTACGACTTGCAGAATGACCGCGATGAGATCAACAACCTCGCCACCTCCAAGGATCATGCGGAGATTTTGAATCGCTTGCGGAAAGCCCATGAAGAATGGGTGATGAAAACCCGCGACATCGGCTTCCTGCCGGAAGGTGAAGTCCACGCTCGCGCCAAAGGCTCGTCGCCTTATGAAGTCGCGCAAAACGACCAGACCTATCCGCTCAAGAAAATCCACGCCATGGCTGCCCTCGCCTCCTCGCTCAAAGCCGATGCACTACCCGAACTCAAACGCGGCCTGAAAGACAGCGACAGCGCCGTCCGCTGGTGGGCCGCCCAAGGCATCCTCATGCGCGGCGAATCCGCCATCAAACAATCCCTGCCTGAACTTCGTGCTGCCTTGAAAGATTCCTCCACCTACGTCCGCAACACCAGCGCCGAAGCCCTCGGTCGTTTCGGTGAGGCTTCCGATCTCAATCCGAGCCTCGCCATCCTCATCGCCGATGCCGACTTCACCAAGACCGGTTTCTACTCCGCCCTCTACGCCCTCAACGGCATCGACCATCTCGAAGCCAAGGCGAAGGCCAACGTCACCGGCATCAAAGCCCTGCCCAATGAACTGACTGGTTATCCCGGCAAACTCGGCGAATACATCCCCCGCCTGCAAGAGCGCATCCTCGACAACCTCGGCGAGAAAATCACCCGCGCCCCCGGCGAAGCCCCCGCCGCCAAGGGCAAGAAAAAGAAGAAGGCGGAATAAATCAGTGGACCGCGGCTGTGTTCCCCCAAGGAACCAGCCGCAGCGCGTGCGAATGCTCAGTGGTAAAAACTAAATTTTACCTCCCTCGAATGGTGGCCTCGTTTTCAGCCGCTTGAACCATTCTCGATTTCCACCGATTGGGATCCAATACTTGTCCTTCTCAAAATGGATGTGGTAGATGCACCATTCGCCTTCTATTTGCCCTTGATATTGGATGACCAGAGAAAAAGAGTTTCTGGCCACGATCTCATACCGATGGGTGAATTCATAATCATCCATCTTCCCCTTCATCAAACTGGGGGTGTATTCGAGAACGAGTTTGCCAAAGATATCGGACAAGATTTTTCGTTTGGCGGGCGAAAGGCCTTTTCTGAACCGCCATTCCTTCAAGGTCGCTCTCTTGTCTGACTTCCACACTCCCCGCAGCCGTTTGTCGACAACACCCTTTCTTGCGGTTGGCTTCTTGGAATCCTTGTCTTGCACACGCGAACAATGCGAGAACGGGTCCCAGACGTCAATTCTCACACTTGCCCGCTTTCAGAAATCGCCTACCGTAACTCCATGCCCATCCTGTTCTATCTCTTGGCGCTGGTGATCTGCGCTTCTTCGTCCCATGCCCAGGAAAAAGCAGCCGCACCCGCGTCTGCCAATACCAACGCTGCGCCTGCCCGCTATGAACAACGCCATCGCATCGTCCCCGGTGGCACCGGCCGCTACTACATGGAACGTGAGATCGCTCACGTCGTTTCCGGCAATGAAACCCTCAAATGGCTGGAGCGTCCTGAGCGTGAACGCGAGGAGGATACCAGCACGATGGTCAAACTGCTGGCCTTAAAACCCGGTGAAAAAGCCGCCGACATTGGCGCGGGCACGGGTTACATCACCCGCCGTCTGGCCGAGGAAGTCGGGCCCACAGGGAAAGTTTACGCCGTGGAGATCAACTTGGAGATGATCGAACTTCTCCAGGAGGACATTAAAAAGCGGGGCCTCACCAATGTCGTCTCCGTTCTCAGCACTGAAAAGGATCCCAAGCTCGCGGCGAACTCGCTCGATCTGATTGTGATGGTCGATGTCTATCACGAGTTCATCTATCCCTACGAAATGATGGAGAAAATGATCGCCTCGCTAAAACCCGATGGTCGCCTCGTGTTCGTCGAATTCAAGGCTGAGAATAAGAGCCTCGGCATTTATGAGGCGCACAAAATGTCCGAAGTTCAGGTGAAAAAAGAGGCCCTCATCCATCCTGCCCTGGAGTGGTCCCAAACCCATACCAACCTCTCCTGGCAACACGTCATCGTCTTCAAAAAGAAAGCCGCCACTCCTGTTAAAGATCGTTAAATCAAGATTCGTGAATAGTTAAACCGCTCCAAAATCCACCGCCTTTGCAGTGCCAGCGGCACGACCCGATGGTAGCCGTGGGTGAAGCGCAGCAAACCCACGGACAACCATTTGAAAACAACTCAAGTCGCGTAGCGACGACCCGACCTTATCTGGACGTTGGATGTTCCCCTCCCTCATCTGCGCCTATCTGCGTTCATCTGCGGTTAGCTTCCCCCTCATTTGCCTGCCGGTGCAACCGGCTTCGATGTTTTCCCATCAACTCACAACGCCTGTATCCGGTTCCACAACGGCTTCAAATCCTCATCCACGATCGCCATCGCCTTGATCGCCCGCACATCCCCCGCGATATCCATCGCCCGTTGCAACCACACCCACGCCTCATCCAGCCGCCCCATCTGCGCCGCATAACACGCCAGATTATACGGAATGATCTTCTCCTTCGGAAACTGGTCCGCTGCTGGACGCAACGCATGCCACGCCTTTTCCAATCCCCCACCCGGCGCGCGCCGCAGACTGTATGCCCGATGCACCCAGCCAAAAGAATCCTGCGGCGCCACCTCGATCAACCGCTCGGCCACCACTAGTGACTCCGTCCACTCCTTCACTTCCGCATGCAATTGCCACAGCAGCTCCAGCACCTCAGGCTGATCCCGCCCCGCTGAGGTCAGCTCCCGCAGTTCATTCACCGCCTCGCGTGAGTTGCCCAGCATCGACCAGCCGATCGCCGCATCGAAGAACAGATTGTCCGGATGCTCGAACCGAGGTTTATGCTGTTTTTTGATCGCCATGCGCTGCTCCCTAAAAGTGGAACCCAAAACCCCGGAAAGCAAGCCACAGAAAGCGGAGCGGCAGTTTCACACACCTCAAAGCATGCAGACTCAAAACAGGCACAGCGGCAACAAATGTTCCCCCTCTCCCCTCAATGGGGAGAGGGCCGGGGTGAGGGGTGAGAGAGCCAAGCGCTCAAAGAAACTCCACCGTTCCCTTGAGCTAACAGCTTGTTCCGTCTTTACTCAGCGCATGGGCAAACGGCCGGAACCGAAACCAATTTTATTCGCTGACCTCGCGCTGAAGACCGCTTCCGCGCAAACCGCGTCCTTCGCTGCCAAGGCCGGACGCATCGAACTCTCCGTCCTCGCCCCCGACCTCATCCGCCTGCGCGTCACTCGTAACAAATCTTTTAATGAAGGCTCCTTCGCTGTCGTCGAGCAATCCCGGCCCGCCGTCTCCACAAGCATCAAAGAGCTTAAGCGACACGTCGAAGTCAGCACCGAGCAGTTCCGCTTCCGCCTCGATAAAGCCCGCGGCACCTGGCGCATCACCGATGCCCAAGGCTGGGTAATTCTCGAAAGCCCCAGCGCCATAGAGCACAGCAAGAAAACCGGCTTCACTGTGCGCCTCGGCTTGGAGAAGAAGGAGAGCATCATGGGCCTCGGTGAATGCACCGGCCCGCTCAACAAACGCGGCCTCATCCGCGATTTCTGGAACATCGATGTCCTCGGACACGCCTCCTGCATGCATCCGGCTTTGCGCAGTCTCTACATCGCGATCCCCTTCGGCATCGGCTGGCGACAAGGTCGCGCCTTCGGCATCTTCTGGGATAATCCCGGCCGTCAATCTTGGGACCTCGGCTGCACCTCTGATGACACCTGGAAGATGACCGCCACCACCGGCGATGTGGATCTCTACATCTTCCTCGGCCCGGGCCTGCCGCAGATCGTCTCCCGCTTCAGCGAACTCACCGGCCGCATGCCCCTGCCGCCCAAGTGGTCGCTCGGCTATCACCAATCGCGCTACGGCTATCCCTCCCGCGAACGCATCGAAGAAGTCGCCCGCACCTTGCGCCGCAAACAGATCCCGTGCGATTCCATCCATCTGGATATACCCCACATGGATGCCTACCGCGTCTTCACCTTCGGCAAGACGTTTCCGAAGCCCGGCGAGATGATCCGCAAGCTCGCCATCAAAGGCTTCAAGCTCACCGCTATCCTTGACCCAGGCGTGAAGATCGATCGCAAATTCCCCGTCTATCAAAGCGGCCACCGTTTCGATGCCTTCGTGAAAGACGCGCACGGCAAAGACGTCGTGGGCAAAGTGTGGCCCGGCAAATCCGTCTTCCCCGATTTCTTCCAACTCGATGTCCGCAACTGGTGGGGTGATGAACAAGCCGCTCTCAGCCGCCTCGGCATCTTGGGCCTCTGGAATGACATGAGCGAACCCGCCGCCTTCGATCTTCCCGGCAAGACGCTGCCCTGCACTGCCAAGCATCACACCACGTTCGGCGTGAAGACGCATGCGGAAGTCCACAACGCCTACGGCCAGTGCATGACCCACGCCACGTATGAAGGCATGCTCGCCGCCGCACCGGATCGACGCCCCTTCGTGCTGAGCCGCGGCGGTTATGCTGGCATCCAGCGCTACGCCGCCATCTCCACCGGTGACAACAGCTCTACCTGGGAAAACCTCGCCGAGACGATTCCCATGCTGCTCAATCTCAGCCTGAGCGGCGTCCCCAACTGCGGTGCCGATGTCGGCGGCTTCCTCGAGAATGCCTTCGGCGAGATCCTCACGCGCTGGATTCAGCTCGCCACGTTCACCCCCTATTTCCGCAATCACACGAACAACGAATCGAAGGACCAAGAGCCTTGGGCCTTTGGCACCGAGGTGGAAGGCATCTGCCGCCGTTACATCCAGCTTCGTTACCAATTGCTTCCCTATCTCTACTGCCTCTTTGCTGAAGCACGCGAAACCGGCACGCCCATCATGCGCCCGCTCGCCTGGCACCATCCTCAAGACGCGATTGCCTCAAGCTGCGGCGACCAGTTCCTGCTGGGTGAAAACGTCCTCGTCGCCCCCATCCTCCAACCGGCTGGCGTGGCCCGCAGCGTCTATCTGCCACGCGGCACCTGGTTCAATTTCTGGAACGGCGAAGCCTTCGATGGCGGCCAGCACATCCTCGTGCAAGCCCCGCTCGACATGCTCCCCGTCTTCGTCCGCGCTGGCACGATTCTCCCCTTCGGCCCCGTGCAACAATACGTCGGCGAAGTGGCCGAGCCTTTCCAAGTCCTCCACATCTGGCCCGGCGGCCATGGCGTGCTGGAATGGTATGAAGACGATGGCTTCTCGAACGAGTATCTCACCGGCCAATTCAGCCGCCGCCGCATTGAGACCAAGCCCATAGGCGAACAGACCGAAATCATCATCGGCGCCAGCGAAGGCGAATTCCAAAGCCCGCACCAAGCCTGGCGCATCATGCTCCATCAGCAGGACAAGAAACCGAAGCTGACCATCAACGGCCGCAGCTTCACCCCGCATCACGAGAAAGAATGGGGCTTGGCGATCATCGATCTGCCAGTGGTGAAGCAGGAGATACGGGTAACAGTGAAATAGCAGTTTGAAGGGCGCTATCTGCTCTGCGGGTATTTGCTATGGGCTGAAATCCACCCTGAATCCCCAAACATCTCTCCGTGTAATCCATCCGAGAGCTTCGCAACTTCTTTTCCATCCACCGTTATCTTGATTTCGCCACCGCCATCCGAAGCCTCTTGAATCGCAAAGAGAAAATCATGCATTCCGGTGACTGTAGTTCGCTCTACGATATCGCGGACGATTTGCTTTTGTTCTTCAGTCAAACTTGACGCCCTCTTTTGAAGAGCTTGCAGACTTGGGGCCTTCCATTTCCCCGCCAGCAACATGTCTGCATCTTGGATCATTTTGTCGCGCAGGTTTTGCACGATGAACTCACCGAACTTATCAAGTGGCTTTTTCATTGCGGATGGAGCCGTATCATAAGTTTATCCATACCTTTCGGTCAAAACCAGAATCAGCATGCTGCGGAGCGCCGGTCTCCGACCCGGCGCGGTTGTTCGTTTGCTTATCCTCTGCCAACCGCGCCGGACCGGAGGTCGGCGCTCCAATGGATTGATAAAAAGCGTGCAGCCCCGCCCCATTTCTGTCTAATGAAGGCATGGATGCTTTGTTGAAGTTGTTACATGAGAACGCGGCCCTGAAGCCGGCGCAGTTGTCGGCCATGCTGAACCAGCCGGAGGCGGATATCACCGCCAAGATCCGCGCCTATGAGGAAGATGAGGTAATCCTCGGCTACCGCACCATCCTCAATGAGGAAAAGTTGGGCGTGAACATCGTCCGCGCCGTGATCGAAGTGAAGATCACGCCCGAGCGCGAAGGCGGCTTCGACCGCATCGCCCAGCGCATCGCCAAGTATGACGAGGTGCGCTCCTGCTACCTCATGTCCGGCGGCTACGACTTGCTCGTGATCGTGGAAGGCGAAGACCTGCGCGAGGTCGCCCGGTTCGTCTCCGAGAAGCTCGCCACCATCCAGGGCGTCCTCTCCACCGGCACGCACTTCATGCTCAAGCCCTACAAAGAACAGGGCGTGCTCATGAAGAAAGAACGCAACGAAGAGCGCCTGGCCGTCTCGCCCTAAGCTCCCGAAATAATTTAAACACGAAGGCCGCAACACACGTTGCGGCCTTTCCGTTTCGTTGAGCGTGCATTTCATTCGCGCATCAGCTAAAGTGTGTCATCAATGAAAACCACTCGCCGCGCCATAATCTGTCTCGGACTCCTCGCGCAACTCTGGTTTTCCTCCGCACAAGCTGCGGAACCCCGCATTCTCCGCGACCTCGAATACGCCCGCGTAGCAGATAAACCTCTGCAGCTCGATCTCTACTTGCCCGCGAAGACCACTCCACCACCGCCTCTCCTTATCTACGTTCACGGCGGCGCCTGGCGCTCCGGCACCAAGAGTGACGTGCCGATTCTCCCGCTGCTCGAAAAAGGATACGCCATTGCCAGCGTGGAATACCGGCTCACTCCAGAAGCGCCCTTCCCGGCCAATGTCCACGACCTGAAATCCGCCATCCGCTACCTACGCGCCAAGGCGAGTGAGCATGGCTATGACCCGAAACGTTTCATCATCGTCGGTTCGTCTGCGGGCGGACACCTCGCCGCTCTCGTCGGCGTAAGCAACGGTCATAAAGAATTGGAAGGCAAGGTCGGCAAGTTTCTGAACCAATCGTCTGACGTGCAGGCCATCGTGAGCTTTTACGGCGCGGCCAATCTCCAGACCATCCTGAAGCAATCCACTTCGCACGGTCTTGAAGTGCGCGTGCCCGCCCTGCAACTGCTTCTCGGCGGCCAACCCGAGGAAAAGCCCGATCTCGCCAAAACGGCCAGCCCCGTCGCTCAGATGGACAAGAACGATCCTCCGCTGCTGCTCATCCACGGCGATAAAGACCCGCAAATGCCCATCGAACAGTCCTACGAACTGCAAGCCGCTTACGAGAAACTCAAGCTACCGGTGCAGTTTGAAGTCATCCACGGAGGTCTGCATGGCGGGAGAGAATTCTACGACAAAGAGCGCATGGAACTCGTGGAGCAATTCCTCAAAAAGCATCTGCGCTGACGAATGGAACAGACGCCACGTTCAGCGTCCGTCGTTATAGCCCTTGGTCTTGTCTTCGGGACGTGGCGTCAACGGCGGTGGTGTGATTCCCGCATCGCGCATCACCTGATGGATCGCGGCGATCGTTTCCGCTGACGGCTTAAAATTTCCGGGACGATACCCTTCCGCAATAAGCAACGGCGACCAGCCATGCTTGTTCTTCTGATTCCAGCTTTCAGGCTTCGCCCCTTTGGTCGCCAGCAGTTGCACCATCTTGGGCAGGCTCTTGTAGGCCGCGCCATGCATGGCCGTTTCACCGATTTTGTCCACCGTGTTCACCTCCGCACCGAGCGAAAGCAGATAACCCACGGCCTCCAGGCATTCGGCTTCCGTTCCCGCCTCTTCCGTGGGAGCCAGACAGCCAAAGCCCGCCGCCGCCATCAACGGCGTCGTGCCTTCCCTGTTCGGCAGCAGCGGATCCGCGCCCAGTTCCACCAGCAATTTCATAAGCGGCACATCCGCCGTCTTGGCCGCCATGAGAAAAGGTGTTGCTCCAAATGTGCTCAATCTGCCTTTGCCCGATGAACCCTTCTCAAGCTGCGCATTCACCTTCGCGCCAGCGGCTACAAGCTGTCGCACGAACTCCAGGCTGGTCAGTTTCCCGGAACCTTGCGGCGGTGGTTGGCCGGAATCATCGTCACCACGATTCGGTTTGCGGACCCACGTGATCATGTGCAACGGCGTGAAACCCGAGCGCTCATCATTCGGATTGGCTCCTGCTTTGATCAGCTCCATCGCCAGTTCGAAGTGACCGTTTTCAACCGCCAAAATCAAAGCGCTCGTGCCATTGCCCGGCGCGCGGCTGTTCGCCCTCTTCTCCGTTTCGATGGCTTCATTGGCATCAATACCCGCTTTGAGCAAAACACGAACCACGTCAGCACGACCATCCCGCATCGCAAACAGCATCGGCGTGAATCCCGACTTGAGTCGTGCACGCGGATTGGCACCGGCCTTGATCAACGCCTCGACCACTGCTGCATGTCCCTCCGCAGCCGCCCACATCAGCGGCGTCTGTCCTTTGCGATCCGTCGCGTCCACCTTCGCACCGCGTTCAAGCAAAGCCTTCACCGGTCCACCACGCCCCGTGCGTGCTGCCGTATGCAAAACCGTTTCGCCACCCATCAATGTCGTATTGGCATCCGCACCCGCCTTGAGCAAAGCCCGCACGATGTCCTCATTCCCATTCACACACGCGAGGCTCAATGGTGTGACGCCATAACGATTCGTCGCGCCAGCATTTGCACCGGCCGTCAGCAACGCTTGGACACTGGCCGCGTTCTCATGTTGTGCCGCCCAATGCAGTGCAGTCATGCCATCTGCTTGCGGCGCCTTCGCATCCGCACGCTCCTTGAGCAATGATTGCACCCGATTCCACTCAGCGCGCTCCGCCGCGTCAGCCATGGGGGCAGGTGCAGTGAATGCCGTTTGAATTCCTGCCAGCAGCATTATCCCGGCGAAAATCGTCCGTAAAGCCCGGCCACTGGTTTCAACTCGTGTCATTGCGTCAGCAGAAATCAAATGCCCAACGGCTCGAACAACTCGTCCACCTTGCCGGTGCTGTCCGCGAATTTGTCGACCCGCACGCCTGCCTTGTCGAGCAGCGTCAGATGCAGATTCGCCAGTGGCGTCGGCTTCTCATAGCGGATATGCCGTCCGCCCTTCATGCCACCGGCTGCACCGCCAGCCACCAGCACCGGCAGATTCACGTGATCATGCACATTCGGATTGCCCATGCCGCTGCCATACAGCAGCAGCGAATGATCAAGCAATGTCCCCGCGCCATCCGTGGTCGCTTTCAGTTTGCCGAGGAACTCGGCGAAGAGGGACACGTGATATTGGTTGATCTTCGCCATGCGCGCGATCTTCTCGGGATCATTGCCGTGATGCGACAGCGGATGATGCGGGTCCGCCACGCCGATCTCCGGATACGAACGGTTGCTGGTCTCGCGCGCGAGCTGGAACGTGATGACACGGGTGACATCGCCCTGCATGGCGAGCACCTGCAGATCGAACATCAGCCGTGCGTGATCCGCATAGGCGGCCGGCACACCCGTAGGCCGATCCAGATCGGGCAAAGGATTGTCCTTCACATCCGTCTCCGCCTTTTGGATACGCCGTTCCACTTCCCGCACGCTGTCTAAGTAGTGACTCACCTTCTCCCGGTCCGATGCGCCCAGCGAACGTTCCAAGCGCGCGATATCGTCCTTCACGAAATCCAAGAGGCTCGCCCGTTTGCGCAACGCCGCCTGCCGCTCGGCCTTGCTGCCACCTTCGCCGAACAGCATCTCGAACACGATGCGTGGATGTGCCTCAGCCGGCAGTGGCGTGGTGGGCGAGGACCAGGAAAGATTGTTTTGATACACGCAAGCGTAGCCGTTATCGCATTGGCCCACCGTCTGCATCATGTCCATCGCCAGTTCGAGCGAAGGAAGCTGCGTGCCCTTGCCGATGTTCTGCGCGGCGATCTGGTCCACCGTGGTGCCCAAATAATAATCGTTGCTCTCCGTGTGCTTGGCACGTGCGGCGCTGAGGAAGGCGGCATTCGAGGTCGCATGCGTGCCGGGATACGCGTTCTGCAATTCCAGATTTGTGATGACCGTGACGTGCTCCTTCACCGGCTTGAGTGAACTGAGGATGAAGGAGAGTTCATCCAGCTTGCCCTTGCCCGGTGGCGTCCAGCGCGGCAGGTCCGCTCCCATCGGCATGAAGATATAACCCAATCGTCGCACCGGTGCCGCCGCCGTCTTAGCCTGGGCGGTGAGCGCGGGCACCATGGCATCAAGTAACGGTAGCGCGAGCGTGGCTCCGATGCCGCGCAGAAAAGTGCGGCGTGGCAACGCAGTCCGAGTGGTGAACGTGCTCATAGGGTTTGCCTCATTCTAAACGGCGGGCTGTTGACGATTCCAAGGATAATCGCGGAGAAACGGTAGTCCTCTTTGCTCGCAGACTTCAACACGGCGCGCACCGCCGGTCCGTCATAAGCCTCCACGCCGCGACCTAACGCGAACGTGAGCAGCTTCTCGGTCAGGGTGCCCGCAAAGATCTCCGGCCGGTTGAGCAGTCCCGCTTCCAAGCCGCCCACGCCAGTGAATCGGCTGCCATCGGGCAATCCACCCGAGGCATCCACGGGCACGCCCTCTTCCAAATTCCGCCATTGGCCCACAGCATCAAAGTTCTCCAGCGCAAAACCCGGCGGGTCGATGAAATCATGGCAACTCGCGCACGCCGCATTCGCGCGATGCGCCGCCAGCCGTTCACGCACGGGTAGTTTGGCCGAGACGCTGTTGTCATCCAGTGCCGGCACATCCGGAGCTGGTGGCGGAGGCGGTGTGCCCAGCAGATTCTCCAGCACCCATTTGCCACGGATCACCGGCGAGGTCCGCGTGGCATAAGAAGTCACCGTCAACACGCTGCCCTGTCGTAACAACCCACCGCGATTGCTTTCCGTCTTCAGCGCGATGGGACGGAAGTGTGTGCCGTAAACATGCGGGATGCCGTAGTGCTTCGCCAGCCGCTCATTCAGATAGGTATGATCCGCTTTCAGCAGGTCGAGCACGCTGCGGTCTTCGCGCAAAATCTCAGCGAAGAGCAGTTCCGTTTCTTGGCGAAATGCCTGCCGCAGATTGTCATCGAAGTCCGGGAATAAGCGGCCATCCGGCGTGATGGATTCCAGATTGCGCAGATGCAGCCATTGGTTGGCGAAGTTTTTGACAAGTGATTGCGAACGTGGATCAGCCAGCATCCGACGTGTCTGTTTGGCCAGCACTTCGGGTTTTCCAAGCTCACCGCGTCCGGCCAGTTCCAGCAGTTCATCATCGGGAATGCTGCTCCATAGGAAGAAGGAAAGCCGCGAGGCCAACTCCACGTCACTGACGCGATAGACTGTGCCACGCGGCTGATCTTTCGGTTCCGACTCCACACGCAACAAGAATTCCCGGCTCACCAGCACCGCGCTCAAGGCCGCTTCGATGCCCGCGTCAAACCCGGCTTCCTTGCGTCCTTCGCTGAAGAACGGCAGCACTCGCGCCACATCCACATCTGTCACTGGCCGTCGATACGCCCGGCGCATCAAGGTGGACAAAATCTGTTTCGCAGAAGTTTCCTCATCCGCAGGCGTCTTGGGACGGGTGATGAATACGCGCTGGCGGCTGGGAGTTTCTCCGGCGCCTTTGGCGTAATACGGACCGGTGATGGACACTTGATAAATCGCCGGACCTATGCGCGGGTGACGGTGAAAGTTGAAATGCGCATTATAGGGCTGACGTTGTGTTTCCAGCAGCGAGGAAGGATTTTTCAGGAACGTGACGCCGAGTTGATGTGGCCCGGCCGACACCGGTAGACGGAACTTCAGATGCGCATCCACCTGTTCAAATCCTTTGCCCGCCGGTGGCGGTTTCACGGTGAAAGTCCGCACCTGTTCCTTATCCACCAGCACGACGACCTCATGCGGCTCCTTCAAGCCTTCCACGTCTTCATTACGATCGCGGGTGAGCCGTATCTGGATCTCATACTCGCCTTCCTGCGGGAAGGTGTACGGCAGCAACGCACCACCGCGCGTGCCGAAGGGCAATCCCTCCACACGCTCTTCCTGCGTGATATCTGGCCGGATACGAAGGGTATCGCCACCGGGCACCTTTTGGTCACTCCCGATGGCGAGGCGGCTGATCTTCTGCGCGGCACTGATGTAGCGGTCCAGCAAGGTCGGCGAGAGCGTGCCGACGGTCACGTTGTCAAAACCATGGCTGGCTTCATCCGCTGGCAGTAAAGCGGAAGCATCGATGTCCAAGGCCAGGAGATCGCGGATGGCGTTCTGATACTCCGTTCGCGTAAGCCGCCGGATAGTTTCCGTGCGACCGGGTGTGGGATGGATAGCTGCCGCAGCATCAAGCCTGGCCTCCAAGACGTTCAAAGCCTGCTTATACTCAGCCTCACTTGGCCGCGAGGGTTTACCGGGGGGCGGCATCTGCCGGGTGCGCAAGCGGCGAATGACATCCTCCCAAGCAGCGGGATGTTTCGTGACATCTTCGGAAAGGATAGCCGTAAGATTCAGGCCGCCTTTGGCCGTTTCCGCATCGTGACAGTCCGTGCAAAACTTACTGACCAAGGCTGGCGCAGCAACAGTCTTTGAACCCGCTTCTTCCACTGCCTTAGGCTGCGCGGCCGTGCCGCCAGCCACCCACACCAGCCACACCACTATCATGGCTGGCCAGTTGTTGAGACGGAGTTTGGTCATGGCATGGATGCTCACAATCGGATACGGCGGCGGCTTTTATCTGGCTTACTCCTTAAAGCCGCTTTTAGCAAGTATCACTGTTGGCCAAAACTGCCCTCCCCTAAATAGAAACGGGCCGCCCGAAGGCGGCCCGTTGATGCAATTGGACTAGCCAGCTTACTTGGCTTTCGGCGGTGTCGGGCTGTAGAACTTGTAGTTCATCCCCTGTTCGTTGACCACAAAGCCGCCCACGGAGAAGTGGAAGTATTTCTCGATAGCTGAGAACTCAGGCAGGAGCGCGAAGTCAAACCACTCCGCCCGGCGTTTCTTGCCTTCTTCATTCACCATGCCCCCGGAGAACAGCACATCGAACATCTCCGGGTTTTTGCGCAAGGCCGTGATCATCACTTTGGCCGTGGCCGCCTGATTTTCATAGATCAACAGGCCGCTGGACATGCCGCCCACCTTTTGGGCTGCTTCCGCCAGACCCGCTGTCTCTTTCAAAGGCCGTCCGCCACCTTGGGCACTGCGGACGTATTCTTCAACCATCGAGGCTTCCGTGGAGAAGGCCACGTAACCGCCGCTCGCTACATAGTGCAACGCGCGTTCCACCGGGCGTTTACCGTCCGGGCTCACCGTGGAGGGCATGGGTAACGTGTAGATCTTCTTGCCGAGGAACTCGCGTTCTCCTTTATCGCCAGCGCCGCCCGCCGTGGGCGAGACGAGGAAACTGCTGCCCGTCTTGATCGCGGAGGCCAATTGTTCGGCATTGGGCGAGCCCACCAGCACGATGGAAGGTGGTGAGGCAAGCTGCTCGATGCCGGTGCCCGTCGGGGCTTTTTCATAGGAGATGATATCATCACCGAGATTGCCGATGAGCTGCTTCTTAAGGTCGAAGTTGGGGTCTTTGTCTTTCCCAGCAGCACCGAGCGTCATCTGGAGGAGACCGCCCATCTGCGGCGAGATGGAATTCAGGGTGCTTTCCACCGTAGTCCACAGCTTCTGGCCATTCAAGCGCCAGCGCATGAACTTGGTGACGTCCGCCGAAACAAAGGCGGGTGGCGATGAATCCTTGGCTTCCGGGATCAAGATTTGGAAAATTCCTTTGCGCTGATCTTGCGGCACGCCCAGATGCATCTGGATCGAGGAGCCTTCGCCGGTCAGTTGTCCGCTCAGGGCCACTGTCTTCACTCCGCGCAGGCCGAGAGCCTCCATGATCTTGTCTGGCGCTGGCATCGGCATGGCGTCCTCCGCTGACGGCGGTTTTTGATCCGCCATAATGGATTTGATCAGGATGTCATAAAAGCTTTGGGTGTTTACCCAGGCATAGAACATGGCATCACGGAACATGGCATTGTGCGCGCCTTGGTAATTGGGGACTTCATCCAAAGAAGGCAGGCTGCCGCCGCTTTGCTTGATAAGCACCTTCTCAAAGACCCGCTTGCTGTTGCCCATGAGGAACAGGGAACCGGAACGGCCAATGGTGATCTCCGTGGGCTTCTGGGCCTTCTTGGGTTCCGCCGCCGTTTCGTCCTCGTCCTTTTCTTTCTTGGACGGGAAGGCGTTGGTCAGGATTTTATCCATCTCGCCCGGGGGCAGGATGACGGTGTGAAAGTCCACGTCGCGGATCTTCTCGGTCTTCACCTGTTTGCCGGTATCAGTCCAGCGTTTGCGCAGCTCGGTCAGTTTGCTTTCCAGATCAGAACCTTTGTCCTTGCTGTCGATCAGCAGGATCAAGGCCGGTTCCTTGTCATCTTGGCCTTCCCAGCCATCACGCACCACGGCGATGGTGAACTGGCCTTTGGCCAGCGCCAGGTAATCGGCGAACTTGATGCCCATCTCACGCTCCAGCGGCGCGATGATGTCGCTGTTCCACTTGGCCATCACCTTCTTGAGGAACGGCTGCATGGCCGGGTCCGAGTAAAGCTGGCTGGCCGGATTGGATTTAATCTCCGCGCGGGCCTTGTCCAGATCCGGGATGGTGAGCAGCACCAGCGTATCGGAAGGCAGCAGCTTTTCCGGAGGCGGGGTTTGGGCTTTGACGTTGAGGGCGAGCAGCAGCAGCAAGCTGAGCATCGCGTAACATTTTCTGATCATAGAGACGGCCTGTCCTTTATTTCCTGCGATCTCCGGCCTTCCGACCAGATCACCGCATTTTTCTTAAAAATGATGTTTATTGATTCACCAAAAGTCTGCCCGCTTATTTCTTGCCCGCCGGAACCTTCATCCGGCTTGGCGGCTCCAGATAACGATAAGCGTTACTGGGATTGCCGCTGTCGTAGGAATAGGCATCCCGATGGTTCAGGAAATACTTAACCGCACTTATCGGAATGGCAAATCCCAGTCCTTCGCCGAACATGATCTTCATGTTCGTGACCCCCACAACCTCGCCGCGCAGATTGAAAAGCGGTCCGCCGCTGTTGCCGGGGTTGATCTGCGTAGTGGTCTGCAAGTAAAGCTCGCCCTGCATCTGGCGCGTCTTAGTACTGACGATGCCTTCCGTAACAGTGCGCTCCAGGCCGAGCGGGCTGCCGATGGCGAATACCCGTTCGCCCACCGCCAAACCATCAGCCTCTCCCAAAAGCACCGGCACAAACTTCGGCAGATTTTCATCCTCGATCTTTAACAGAGTCAGGTCCGCGAACTTGTTCATCGCCACGATGCGCACCTGCTTGTAGGACTTGCGTTCTAGCTGCCCTTTCTTCTGGTGATAAACCTCGATGGAGATCTCCGTCTCCCCTTCGATGACGTGGAAGTTGGTCATGAGGAAACCATCCTCATTCAGAAAGAATCCCGAGCCAGTGCCGCTGGGAGTGCGAACTTGAACCACGCCTTCACCGAGCTGGGCGACGAGTTCACGCACGGAACGCTCGGCCGGAGGTGTCGTCGCCACGCGGAACAGGTCTTCCTGGATCGTGGTCGGCGGAGCAACCTCGACCGGTTTGGTGGTCGCTTTCTCGGACTTCTTGACCTCTACGATCTGGTTGCGAGGGATGACGAGGACGGTGTAACCCACGTCCAAAACGATCTGGTCCGGCTTGTCCGCCAGTATCTCTCCTGAAACGGCCGCCTTGCCCTTGAGCTGGATCTGTACCGGCTCGGCCGTCGCGGAAAAAGCCGCGAGGACCGCCACCGACATACCGACGAGTGGCTTCAACATGGGCCTAACCTAGAATCCCGCCTGCTCAAAGACAAGCGAGCAAAGCTACAAAAAGCAGCGGCTATTATAGATGCCCGGCCACCCTGTCGGAGGCAAATTCGGCTACAACCCGCACGCAGCCGTTGCGCCGAAGGCGGTCTGGCGGCATAGTGCAAACAGCACATTTCCAAATCCTTATGAGTATTTTTCAACAAATGATGGGCAACGTCACCGAGTTTGCCCCGGATAAAGCCCAGACCGAGTTCGCCCCGATCCTCGCGGAGGGCGAAAAAGTCGTGAAAGCCTTCAAACTGATCCGCGATCAGATCATCCTGACGAACCTCCGGATCATCACGATCAATAAGGAGGGGTTGACCGGCAGCAAGCATTTCACAACCTCCATCCCCTACTCCTCCATCAAGATGTTCGCGAAAGAGAGCGCGGGCATCTTCGATCTGGATGCCGAGCTGCGCATCTGGCTGCATTCGGAATCAGAGCCCATCAAGTGGGAGTTCTCCAAGGGCGTGGACATCAATGAGGTCTATCGGACCATCAGCACGTATGTGCTGAAGGGATAAGGCTCATGCCCCTTGCCGCCAAGAGCCAGTTGGCGTTACCCTAGCCGGGTTCGCATGGTTGACTTGTTTATCAAATTTGCCAGAACCGCCTTGCTCGCGCTCCTCTTGGGTGGCGTGAGTTCCGGCTTCGTTCTCGCTCAGGCTCCACCTGAGCCGCCTTCATTTGAAGAAGTGCTGGCGCGGGCCCAGCAGGGTGAGGTCATCATGCAGCTCACCGTGGGGCGCATGTATGAAGAGCGCGGCTCCTACACCAATGCCGTGCGCTGGTACCAGGAGGCGGTCAAATCTGGAGACGCGGGTGGCCAGTTCAAGCTCGGGATGCTGCATGCCCAAGGCGCCGGCCTGCCCCGCGACATGGTCGCCGCAGTGAAATGGTTCGAGCAGTCGGCCAAGCAAGGTTTCGCCGCCGCCCAGTACAATCTAGGGGTCTGCTGGGAGAAAGGCCTGGGCACCCCAGAGCGCAACTATGCGGAAGCATTGAAATGGTACAAGCTGGCCGCGGAACAGAATGATGCCTTTGCGCAAAAAGCCATGGGCGTTTTCTACGAAAAAGGCCTGGGGGTGAAAACTGATCTCGCGGAAGCTTATAAATGGTATGCCCTCGCCAGCACAGCAGGCTTCCCGGAAGGCGAAACCTTGCGCAAAAATCTGGCGGCAAAATTCAAACCCGAAGAACTGGCCGCAGCTCAGAAACGTTTTACGGACTATGCCGCCGCTAAGGCCGCGAATTCAGCAACACCGCCGCCACGCCTGCCGGTGGAAGCGACAGCCAAGCCTGCGACGAAAGCAAAGACCAAAGATTTCTTAGACTGAGTGCGCCCAAGAAAGCCTTGGTTCATTCCACCGGTTCTTTTTCAAAGTCTGAATCGATCACCCAGCCGGCCTTCACCTTCTCCCCTTTCATAAAGCGCTCGTAGAAGTTCCGCGTATCGGGAGCCGCGTAGATGTACTCGTCAAAGATTTTTCCCTTCCCGAACATGCGCGGGTCGCCCTGTTCTTTCAGTTCCTTTTCCATCTGTTGCTTGAGCGCTTGTTTCTTATTTTCCATCGAGGCAGTGGTGGCGAGATTCACCAGGCAATCCGGGTCTTTCTTCAAGTCATAGAGTTCTTCTCCCGGGCGTTTGCCAAAGGCCAGCGACCAGAATTTCTTGGAGTCAATGCTGGTGCGATTCGCGATGAGCCACGTCTTTACCGGGCTGGCATCGCAGTTGAGATAACCGGTCTCGGGATTACAGGCGGGCCAGCGGTCTGGCTCATAGTTCTGCAAGAACAACAGGTCATCCTTGAGGATGCCGCGGATGGGATAGCCCACGTCACCCGGACGGCCCACATCATGCCGCTCTTTGCCCACCAGCACGTGATCGCGTTTCGGATTCACCTGTCCCGCTTTGTCAGAGAAAAGGATGTCGCTAATGCTCTGTCCGCTGATCGGATGCATCCCGGACTTTTTCTGATCTATCTGCGCGAGCTCCAGGAACGTGGGGGCCAGATCGGTGAAGTTCACAAAGTCATTGATGACCCGGCCCGATTTCTTGAGGCCGGCAGGCCAACGGATGGCGAGCGGGATGTGGTTGGAATCTTCATAGGCCATCCCCTTCACACGTGGAAAGGGCATGCCGTGGTCCGACGTGACGATGACGATGGTGTTCTCCAATTCACCGCGTTGCTCCAGCAACGTCAGCATGCGTTCGAGGTGTTTATCCGTCTGCTCCACTTCATAGGCGTAATCCAGCATGTCATTGCGCGTCGTTTCGTTATCCGGCCAATAACCCGGTACGCGATCGATGTCCGTGACTTTTTTGCCGCCCTTCGCCACGCCCGATCCTGACTCATACGCGCGATGCGGTTCATAAGAGCCATACCAGAAGAACCACGGCTGATCGTGGGATTTCTCACTCATGAAGTCCGCGAAGTTAGCGGCGTAATCGATGTTGCTGACCGCAGGTGTCGCTCCGGGCGATCTCCGTTTTTGATACGGCTTGCCGGTCATCTGGCGCATCGCGCCGTTCGCGTCCTTGGCCTCGCCCGGTCCCCACCCTTTGCCGGTGAAGCCGGTCGTGTAGCCATTCTCGCCCAACACTTCGACGACGGATTTGAACTTCGCGGGGAAATAGCAGATGTGGTTCGCCGCCTCTTCCAACTGCCATGAGTAACGGCCGGTGAGGATGATGGAACGCGAGGGCGCGCACTTGGCGTTGGGGGTGTATGCGTTATGGAACAACAAGCCCTCGCGCGCCACCCGATCAAAACCGGGCGTGTTCACCCACTTCGCCCCGTAAGCACTGGCGTGGCCGTAAGACCAGTCATCGGCGATGGCGAAGAGGATGTTCGGACGCTTGCTCGCAGCACTGGCCGTGATAGCTGAAATGAGAAGCAGACAAAATAATGCGATGCGTGTGCGGGTCAGCATAGGTCTTGTGAATTGGGTGATAGTATCCGGCCACTTTCTACCGATGGCAAGTTCCACCTCCTCCATCTCGGCGGCTATCGTCAACATCAGCATTGCCCACGCTGGCACAGCATGAAACAACTCCCGGCGTGTTGACGCGATTTTTTGCCTGGCTGCTCAGTTTCGGGGTGATCAAGAAAGTCCTGTGGCGCCGCTGGTATGATTACCTGGCGGGCTACAAACAGGTGACCGACTGGACGTGCATGAACTACGGCTACGCCGGTTTGCCCGAAGCCAAGACTGTCGCCGTCCCCACTGCCTTGGAACCCGAACGCTGGTGCTTGCAACTTTATCACCACGTGGCGAGCGCGACGGACCTGGGCGGCGCACGAGTTCTTGAAGTCGGCAGTGGTCGTGGTGGTGGAGCGGCGTTCTTGAAGGAGGCTTTGCAGCCAGCCAGCTATGTCGGCGTCGATTACTCGGACAAGGCCGTGGCGCTTTGTCGTGAACGCTACCCGGCTATTCAGGGGTTGAGCTTCCAGCAAGGTGACGCGGAACAGTTGCCTTGCGAATCTGCTTCGTTCGATGCGGTCATCAACGTCGAGTCATCTCACTGCTATCCGAACTTTCCTAAGTTCCTCAGTGAAGTGCACCGCGTGTTGAAAGCGGGCGGTTATTTTCTTTATGCCGATTTCAGGGACGAACTGGAACTCGGCAACTGGCGCACACAACTGCGCGCGTCGGGCCTGGAGATCGTACGGGAGATCAACATCACTCCGAATGTGCTGGCCGCACTGGACATCGACGACACACGCAAGCAAACACTTATCCAGAAACTGATTCCTAAGTGGCTATTGAAATCATTCCAAGATTTTGCGGGGACAAAAGGATCGGTGGTGTATCGCAACTTTGCGCACGGGCAGATGCAGTATTACAGTTTCGTGTTGCGGAAGCCATGACGTGATCGTCCCGGATGCGGGATGCCGAAGCCAACCTCACTGAATTGAGTTAGTTCCGCCTCCTCACGTCGGCGGCTACGAGTGCTAAAACACTGCCGGGCAGCCTTCTTCTAGAAATCTCAAATGCTGGTTTAGGCCTTTTTGGTGGCAGAGCTCCTGCATCCAGCGCGGCGGCTCGTTCATGTCTTCAAAGGAGAGTTTGAACGTGCCGTAATGCATCGGCACCAGCCATTTTGCTTTCAGATCCAGAAAAACTTGCACGGCATCATCCGGTCCCATGTGCGTGCGACGGAAGGAATCGGGATAGTATGCGCCGATGGGCAGCAGCGCGATCTCCGGAGCGCATCGCTCACCGATCTCGCAGAAGCCCTCGAAGTACGCGCTGTCTCCGGCGTGATATACCTTGCGCCCTTGATGTTCTAAAATGAATCCACCGTAACCGCGATGATGATCGTGCAAGGTGCGCGCACCCCAATGCTTGCTCGGTACCAATGTGACTTTCCAATCACCCTTCTGATAACTCTCCCACCATTTCAGCTCGATGACATTCTCGAAGCCCAAACCTTTTGCGAGCGGTGCCATGCCCCACGGCATCACGCCGAGTTTCGGGTGCGGTAGCTTCTTAAGTGAGGGCCGGTGGAAATGATCGAAGTGTGCGTGCGTGAGCAGCACGAGATCAATGGGCGGCAGGTCCTCAATCTTAAGGCCCGCGTGCTTGAGACGTTTCAGTAGAAATATCCAGTTCGCAAAATTCGGATCCACCAGCGCATTGAGATCCGTAAATTGAATCAGAAACGAAGCATGACCGATCCAAGTCAGCGCGACCTCGCCATTCTTCAACGTCGGGAACTCCGGCTTGCGATGCGAACCCGTGCGCTTCGTGATCAGCGCCTTCCAGACCATCTCATGAAAGAACGTGCGCGGATTGAAATGATTGCCCGGGGTCAAGTCCTTCAAAGAGCGGGGGATACGCCGCGTGGGACGATATGGCTCGTGGGCTTTGGGCTGGCCTTTTCCGTCACTCATATCACTCATCGCGTTTAAAGTAGTCCACTGGCGCCTGAATAAAAAGAAATCTTCGGCGTCGATATAGATGTTGGCACAAAAAGCCGACAGAAGCAAAAAGGCAAAGTATGAAAAAAGTCGTAACCGCCCTTGCAATTTGCGGAATATTGATCGCAAGCGCGCAGCAATCCCACGCCGGTGATCGTGAATGGGCCACCGCCGGCAAAGTGCTCACGGGCGTCATCGCCGGAGCCGTGATCGCAAGATCCTTCGAGCCCGCGCCGGTAGTTTATGCGCCCGCTCCCGTGGTCTATCAGCAAGCACCCGTAGTTTATCAACCGGCACCCACGGTGGTATATCAGTCCGCGCCCGTGGTGGTGCATCCGCGCGCATATCATGGACGTCCGGTGTATGTGCAGGCGGCGCCCGTTTGCGTTCCGCCGCCCCGCGTGGTGGTATGCCCGCCGCCCGTTCACTGCGGGCCGTCTCCGGTGATCAGTCATCACTATAGCTTCGGCCATCGCCCGCCGCATCGAGTTTGCTGGTGATTCAGTTCCCGGGAGGAACCGAAAAATTCAGCCGCCTGTCCGGTGTTTCACCGGACAGGTTTTTTATTGGCGTGAAAACTGCACGGTTCATACTGACCGGGACACATGGAAAAACTTATCGGCCAGTTAAATACTTTTCTGCGCAAACAACCGCGTCTGGGAAAAGGTGTGTACATCGCCAAGTCCGCCGTAGTGCTCGGTGACGTGACGATGGGCGACAACTCCAGTGTGTGGTACAACGCCACCGTGCGGGGTGACATCAACCGCATCGAGATCGGTCATCACTCCAACATCCAGGACAATGCGGTGATTCACCTCGCGGATGATTTTCCGTGTCTCATCGGCAATTATGTAACCGTGGGCCACTCCGCCATCGTGCACGCGTGCACCGTGGGTGATGAATGCCTCATCGGCATGGGCGCGACCATCCTCGATGGCGCGGTGATCGGTGAGCAGTGCATCATCGGTGCCAACGCCCTCGTCACGCAGGGCACTGTGATCCCGCCTGGCTCCATGGTCGTCGGCTCTCCCGGCAAAGTGAAACGTGCCCTCACTGCGGAAGAACGTGCCGGGCTGAAATACTGGGCCGAGAAGTATGTGGTGAACTCAGCGTACTGTTTGCAGCACGGTATTAATGTCGGCGGACCTTTACCCACGTAAGCTTTTTCTCCGCCTCTTGCGTAAAACAAAAAGACCGGCCGAAGCCGGTCTTTTTCGTTTTCAACACTTACTACAAACTCAGTTCACAAACGTCGCTTCGTTCGTCTGCAAGAGCGCATGTGCATACTTGTCCCACGCACCCAACGTCTTCGGCGCGCTCTTCGCTGCCGCGGGTTGGCGATCCATCCCCTTGCCTTTACCCTTTCCTTTCGGGTTAGCCTGCGCCACGGGTTGTACGCTCGCTACCACGGGCACCAGATCGTTTGCCGGTGTGCTGTTCAGGAACGCCAGTCCCAGCTTGATCTCCGTCTCAGAAGGCAACCGCTGGAAGATCAGCTCATACAGCATTTTGATGCGATCGTCGTCTTCCTCGATCGCCTTGAAATCCTTTCGCTCCGTCAAGTTGCGCGCCTGTTCCACCACCAGCGGACTGTTCATCATGAACAGCGATTGCTGCGGCACGATCGTCTCATACCGTTTGCCCGTCGTGATGTCCGGATTCGCGAAGTCGAAATTATTCATCACCTCCGGCACCTTCGCGCGATCGATATAGCCATACACCGTGCGCCGCGTGGAATATGGTTCGCTCATCAGGTTCACCGGTTTGCCGCCCATCGTCTTGTCCAGCTTGTCGCCCATCGCGAGGAGCGAATCCCGCAACGCTTCGAACTCCAGCCTCCGGATGTTCGCGCGCCAGAGCAGGCGGTTATACGGATCCTGCTGCGCGAACTGCGCATTGTTCTCGCTGCTCTGCTGGTACGCGTAGGTCATCATGATCTTCTTGTGAAGCGTCTTCACCGACCAGCCGCTCGCCATGAAATCATTCGCCAGATAATCCAGTAATTCCGGATGGCTCGGCGGCGTGCTCTGCGTGCCGAAGTCATCTGGCGTCAGCACAAACCCGTCGCCGAAATGATGCATCCAGATGCGATTCACCGCCACGCGCGCGGTCAAAGGATTGTCTTTCGAGGCGATCGATTTCGCGAGTTCGAGCCGGCCGCTGCCATCGCGGAAGGGCTGCTTGCCCGTGCTAAAAATCTCCAGGAACCGCCGCGGCACCACTGGCCCGCGACTGCCCGCTTCACCACGGATGAACACATAAGAATCCTTCGGGCTCTCTGAGTCATTGATCACCATCGCCCGCGCGGGCGCACCCGGATGACTGCCTTCCAGTTGGGAGATGGCCGAGCGCAACCGCGTCTCGCGCCCTTGCAGATTGCGCGGGAGCGCACGACGCAACGCTTCCAATGGATCTTCATTGTTACGCGCACCGGGGATGATCGCCATCCGCACCGCTTCCTGATTGGGATCCGGCAACGCCTTGGCCTTGGGATTGCGGGCAGATACTTCCTGCCAGCGGGTCTCCACCGTGTTGAAGGCGCGTCCGTAAATGGCCGCCACCTGCGCCATCGAGGTTGGATAAACTCCCCGGAACTGGTTTGCGATGAACGGATTGATCGGCTTGCGCTTGTCCGCGTTCGCCGCGATGCGTGTCGATATCTCTTTCGATTTCGTCGCGAACTCGCTGTCCGACAATCGTGCGAATTCATGATACGGCCCCAGCACGGGATCATTCTGCCGGCGACCGCGCAAAAGATTCTGCCAGATCCGCACCGCTTCCTGGTTCAGCTTGTGCTTGCGCACCAGCGCACCCACCTCGCTCTGCGGCTTGCCCTTGGCCTCATCGATGATGGCCAAGTACATGCCCGCATTCTTGCGCATGTCACCCAGAAACTCGCCGACATCCTTCCGGTAAAATTCCTGCAGGTCATTCTCCAGCTTCGCGCGCTGCATCTGGTATGCTTGATACTCCGGCGTCTTCTCGTTCACGTCGGTGATGAGCGGTTTCTCCTTCGGTTCGGTGGAACTCATGAAGATGCCGTGCAACGCGTAATAATCCTCCGTGGGCAGCGGATCGAACATGTGATCGTGGCACCGTGAGCACGCCACCGTCAGCGCTTGGAAACCCTTCGTCACCGTATCGATGCGGTCATTGATGATCTCGTTCTGCTGATTGTCGAAGCGGTTGCCCAGCGTGATGAAGCCCAGCGCCGCCAGCGACGTTTTGTCCTTCACGTTCATGCGATCCGCCGCTAGCTGTTCCATGATGAACTGGTCGTACGGCTTGTCGTCATTGAACGCCTTGATCACGTAATCCCGGTACGTATACGCGTAGGGATAATGAAAATCTTCCCGCTGCCCGTTCACTTCACCCTTCGTGTCCGCATAGCGCGCCACATCCAGCCAGTAACGGCCCCAGCGCTCGCCGTATTGCGGTGATGCCAGCAGGCGGTCGATGAGCTTCTCGTAAGCATTGGCAGAATCATCCGCAAGGAACGCCTTCACTTCTTCCGGCGTCGGCGGCAGGCCGATCAGGTCGAACGTCGCCCGGCGGATGAGCGTGCGTTTATCCGCCAGCTTGTTCGGATACATGTTCTTCGACTCCAACTTGGCGACGATGAAATTATCGATGTCATTCTTCACCCACTGCTGCGCGTTCACCGTCGCCACAGCCGGCTTGGTGACGGGCTTGAAAGCCCAGTGATTCGCGGCTGCGGCATTGCTGGAGCCTTTCGCCGTCTTGGCCCCTTCGCTCTGCGGCACCGGTGCACCCATCTTGATCCACACCACGAAATCCGCCACCACACTGCTCGGCAGTTTCTCTTTTGGTGGCATCTGCATGTCCGGATCACCATACGCGATGGCGCGGATGAGCATGCTTTTCTCCACATTGCCCGGCACCACCGAGGGACTCCCGCTGTCACCGCCTCGCAGCATCCCTTCCTTCGTATCCAGCGTCAGTCCGCCCTTCACCTTGGCCTCCGTGCCGCTGTGACACTTGTAACATTTTTCCACCAACACCGGCGCGATCTTCGCGTTGTAGAACTCAAGCTGCTGCTTGATCACATCATTCGCGCGCGATGACGGCGCGAACACCAGCGCCAACGCACCGAGCGCGAGCGCTGCTGACCGGTTGGTTAAGGTTGGAAATTTCATACGCGTTCACTCCCTTACGCCATGATCCCCTTCACCGGCACACCGAAGTTATCTGTCAGACGGAAATCACGGCCATTGTAACGATACGTCAGCTTCTCATGATCGAAGCCCAGCAAGCCAAGGATCGTCGCGTGCAGATCGTGGATATGCACCTTGTTCTCCACCGCGCGCGCGCCGAATTCATCCGTGGCGCCATAGATCGTGCCGCCCTTCACGCCACCGCCTGCGAGCCATGTGCTGAAGGCCCGGCTGTTATGATCGCGACCCGGGTCCGCGTTGCCATTACGATCACGCGTCACCGTGCGACCGAACTCACCGCCCCACACCACGAGCGTGCTGTCCAGCAAGCCGCGCTGCTTCAAATCCTTCAGGAACGCCCCCACCGGCTGATCCACCTCACGCGCCTTCGCCGAGAGACGATCTTCCAAATCTTGATGATGATCCCAGCCGCCCTGCCACGCCTGCACGAAGCGCACCCCGCGCTCGATCAAGCGTCGCGCGATCAGCATCTGCCGCCCTTGCGGCGTATTGCCATACATGTCGCGGATAGCCTGCGGCTCCTTCGAGATGTCGAAGGCATCCGTCGCCTCCGTCTGCATCTTGAACGCCATCTCATACGCCTCCAACCGCGCTTCCAGTTGGATGTCCTTCTGGAGATTCTGGCTGTGCATGTAGTTCAGCTTGTGGATCAGATCGAGCTGCCGCCGCTGTTCCGTCTGGGAGGCATACTGGTTCTTGATGTTCTCGATCAAGTCCTCCACCCGTTGCGATGACGTGTTGATGCTCGTCCCTTGGAACACACCCGGCAGGAAAGACGATTGCCAGTTCTGCGTGCCACCCGGCGGCACACCACCGGGACGCAGCGAAATATATCCCGGCATGTTCTGGTTCACGCTGCCCAACCCGTACAGCACCCAGGCACCCATGCTCGGTTTCGGGAGCCGCAGCGAACCCGTATTCATCATCACCGTCGCCACTTCGTGCGAAGGAATGTTCGTCCACATCGAGCGGATCACCGCCATGCTGTCCACATGCTCACCGATATTGGGGAACACCTCGCTCACCTCGATGCCCGATTTGCCCTTCTTCTCAAACTTGAACGGCGACGCGAGACCCACCCCATTCAGCCCCGGCAAATCTTTGCCGTCATTCGCAGTCAAGGCGGGCTTCGGATCCCACGTATCCACATGCGACGGCGCACCTTGCGCGAAGATATGCACCACTGCTTTGGCCTTCGCCGCCATCGGCGGAGCCTTCGGCGAGAGGGGTGATATGCTGGCCGCTTGCATGGACGATCCCAGCAACATCTCATCCGCCATCAACCCCGCCAGACCCAATACCCCCATGCCCATCCCGAACTTGTTCAGGAACTGGCGGCGGTTCACGATAAAATCCTCCGGACGGGCGGTATGCTCGGCGAGATACTTGGCGGTTGGTTTCATAAGCTGATCCTCAATTATTGCTCTGCCTCTGTTAGACGTTGGCCGGTAACGATAGGTTTCGCGCTAAATAAGCAAAAAGTCTGGGTGTCGTTAGACCAAGTTATCCCCGCAAATACTTCCTGTAAACCGGTTTCTCTCAGCGTCCCTTTGAGCTTTGATTTTTGAACTTTGAGCTTCATTTCATGTTCTATTCTTCATCTTCTGCACTCAGCATACTTGGGGGTGTAGGACATCCGCTGTCCTAGTGAATACTGTGAATAACTTTTATTTTTGCATCGTAACAAATTAACTACCAGCCAGTTGTAAAATTATACCGCTTGGTAAGCTGAAAATTCCTCTCTGTAAAAAACCGTGTTTTCAGTACCTCACCGGCTGCAAGCTGAAGGCTTGCCAGAAAGTAGCCGGAGGTCGAGGAGCGCCAGCGACGACACCTCCGGTAAGCCGCCCCAAAACCACGCACCCAGAATGGGTGCCAGAAAACCACCACCCGACAACTGCCCCCTCAACTCCATGCGTCATTAAAAGTGAGTGACCCGCGGGATCCGCGACGAAGCACGCGACCCGTGCCCCGACATCTGTGTCAGGGCCGGCAGTCCGCGACGTCCGCCCTGCCAACAACCGCCCCTCCCTCACCCCTTAGAAATCACCCACCTTTTCCTCCCCCCCAACCTCGGCACATGTGTACTTCTGCCGAGGTTTTCTACCGTTTTCCCCATTCGACGGACAAACTGTTTGTCCCACCAGACTCACAAGTCCTCTTTCCTAACCTCCCTCAGTCGGTGACAAACCGTCACCGACTCCGAAGTTTGCCCCTCAGCAAAACCGCCCCCCGGCAAGCTGGAGGCTTGCCAGAAAGTAGCCGGAGGTCGAGGAGCGGCCAGCGACGACACCTCCGGTCACCCCGCAAAAAACACTCACCCAGAATGGGTGTCAGAAACCGCCACTCGCCCACAGCCCTCCCTCGCCAGTTGGTTACGAAATGTAACGACCTCAAAACCCCTCAACTCCCGGGTATGATTAAAAACGGGTGAGGCCGTTACTACGAGTCCCGGCAGGGACTTCCCGAAAATAGCCCACCATTTTTATGGTGGGTACGGCGTCCCTCACCACCCAAGTCCCGGCCGGGACGAAAGAAACTTTCGCTACGCACCCATACTCCCATCAACCGCTCAAATCATCGCCCCATTTCTTTCGTCCCTTCCGGGGTTGGACCGGCGCGCACTTCAGACCGCCCTTGGCTCACCAGTTTGTAATCACACCCTCAACTCCCCGCCCACCACCAATTGGTTTGAAAAACTGAGTGGGGCGGTTATCGTCCAGCACCACAGGAACCCAATCCATTTCATCCATGAAAACCGCCGGCACTCTTTGCGCCCTGCTGGGCCTGTTGTTCTTGTGCGGCTGCGCCACTTCACCCAAGGCAACGGCTATGCCTTCCTATCAAGGCACCACCCAGATCGCCGGACTGGGCACAGTCGCTTTCCCTCCGGGCGAGTGGCTTCTGGAATTCCGGCGCATCGAACCTTCCACCAGCAACTATCAACTACCCGACTACCATGTTTTCAAGCGCAAGGGTGATCGGCTGGAACGCCTCACCATCCTGCGCTACCTGCAGACAGATACTCCCAGACAGCTTGCACTCATGCTGGACACCGTCGGCGAAACGCTTGGCGACGGTGTGCCTTGGCCGGATAAGAAAGAGAAGAATCCCGTCGGCGAGATGTTCCCCTTGAGAACGGATCCAGCGGAGCCCAAATTAACTGAGCGACATCTGGGATATTCTTTTATCCATTCCCTGCCGCAACCGGCTGCCTCGTGGATCTGCCACACCCACCTTTTCTTGCAAGATAACGCCGTCATCATCATCGCCCACGCCTCCACCTCTGTCATCACTCCCGAGGTAGTAAGCAAGGTGCAGTCCGGCTCTCGCTTTTTAAAAGTGGAGAGAAATACAAAATGAAAAACCGTCACTAAACACTGCCGTCAATGACTCCCCAACCCGCTGACATCATCGCCATGCGCGAAGGCCTTCGTCCGTTTCTGGACTTGGAATGGTTTGCTAAAGATGAAGCCGGTAACTTGGCTGTTTTCACCTCGGCAGGTTTCGCGGCCGTCCCGCTTTGCGCCCTCAAGGATGTCGGTAATTTTCAGGCCCTCACTCTTGCGGTCCAGCAACTGCCAGCCACTTCAGCCAGCGTCCCCGTTTACTATCCGATTGATGAACTGGACCCAAGCTTTGCAGAGTTCGCTGCCCAAGGACTCTACGTCTATGATTGGGACCACCTGATAAGTTGGTATGAGCCAAACCTGCCTTACATTTTGATGGCCCGTCCACAAAACCCGATTCACTGGAAACAACTCGGCAACGTACCTGCGCCGACCGATCTCCCCTTGCGCTTTGAAGCATCGCCCCGCATCACCATCGAAAATCATTTTAGCGAGCTGAATGTTTGACCGGACTTCTATTGATCTTCAAACGAAGACAAACTGTCACTACCTCCGGTAAACAACCTATGTCAACGGACTCAAATCCCCCGCCAATTAAAAGTCGCCCTAAGGGTCGCTGGCGTTCCAACCTCCAAGCACTTGCCCTGATTGCCGTCGCCATGGTTTTGATCATCGCGTTCAGCCTGTTCCTCGTCTGGCTTCCACTTCCCATGAGGAAGGCTTCCGTGCCCAGTGAGCTGACGCAGTTTACCCCAGGCATCACCGCCTTCTATCGCTACGACCTCGGCGGCTTCATCGACACGGAATACCTCTGGCGCATCGAAGCTCCACCCACCACCATTGCTGCGGTCGCCCACCAACTAAAACTGCTCCCGACCAACACCGTGCCCTCAACCTTCTACGCCATGTCCCCGATCGGCTGGCCCGATTCCCTGCCCACCGACGCCGAGGCCTTTCAGAGCAAGGACTTCCTCGGCGATGCGCGTGGCCAGGATGGGGTCCATTACTTTTTGCTCCACGACAAACGTCAAGGCAAAGCCTACGTGTGGGTGAAGCAGAATTTCTGAACCATGCGCGAAAACCTCTCGAAGTTCTGCCGTTATTTCTCACTACTCCTGCTGGTACTGGGCATCATCCTCACCTGGCTTTGGTTGAAACAGGTCTTCGCCAAATATGTTGATGGCTGGGCCGCAATTGGCTTTCTCATTTTTGCCGTGCCCGTTTTGACCGCTGCCCTGCTCTTGGGCGTGCTGCCCAGCCTCATCCTCTACGTGCAGCATCAGGAACATCGGGATTTCAAAAGCCTGCTATTCAGCAGCGGGACCTTTCTCGTGCTGGTCGTCGAGATCATCTTCCTCCTCAATTTCCCGCCGGTCCAGATCATGTCCGAACCCGGAACTTCCTCTGCGGGCACTTGGGAGAACGACGCCCAGAACTGGCAGCGCGCTTTCAAGACCAACGCCGCCCCGGAGGTCACCGTGATCCATTCCAAATACTGGAAGTCAGACCATTTCACCGAAGAATTTATCTGGTTCTTCGAGATCAACGCCACGCCCGCTTGGCGGGAGGAGTTTCTGCAGAGTCGCGGTTTGAAACTCCTCTCTACCTCAGAGTCCCGCACCTTTCGAGACAACCACAAGAGTGCGATAACTCCAGTCTGGTTCGCACCCGATCCAGTCGAACTCTACGACGTGTGGGGTGCCAGCCAACGCGGCTCCGTGTGGATCAATAAAACCAACGGCCACTTGCATTTTTTCGGGATGCAGCTTTGATTTCACTCTGACGATGAAAAATCCCGCCGTCCGCTACGTGCTTGTGCTGGGCCTTGTGGTCCTGGTCTTGTTTTTCCTCCCCGGGGTTAAGTTCGTCGAGCAGCCAGGTCTGCCTCCGCTGCAACAGATCAAACTCACCAAATCGGGCAGCCGCGTAAAAGAGATCACCCTCACTCTCCAGCCGCAGATCCAGCTCAGCAATGTCGTGAACCTCAGCATCTTCACCGGCTTCACCCCTTTTGGTTCCGTGGCGGATGCGCGTCGCCAGCATGGTGAACCGGAAGGTGTGCGTCCCGTCACGGAGATGGACGGCCTCAAGGCCTACATCTATCCCGTCGCCCAGGGCGAGATCGGCCTCCTTGAAGTCCTCACGGAATTCGGCATCGAATGCCAGCTATGGGCTTTTCCCACCAATCATTCGCCGGACGCCTTCCTCCTGGATGCCTCGCTGAAAAGCCAGCTCCTGCCGCACCTCCATCCGGCTGAAAGCACCCGCGTGAATATCCAGCGGGACACCAGCTATGGCGGCGTGGTCCTGAACATGAACCGCGCCCGCATCAGCTCCCTCATCCTGACCACCCACGACACCAACAGCCTCCCCGGCGAAGCGGTCCGGTGATTGACTGCTCCAGCACGCAGCGCATCCATGCCCCATATTCTTGAAATCCTAATCGCCACCTCACCATCCTCCCCGATGGTCCCACAACCATCCATCCGCGCGATTCCCGGACGCGGTCTCGAAGGCGACCGCTATTTCGCCGGCACCGGCACCTTCTCCCCCCATCCGCAGAAACCCGACTTCGAGATCACCCTCATTCAGCAAGAACACCTCGAAGCCTTCGCCTCGGCTTCCGGCATCCCCTTCACGTCGCGTGATGCCCGCCGCAATCTCGTCACCACCGGCATCGACCTAAATACCCTCGTCGGCCACGACTTCCAAGTCGGCTCCGTGAAACTCCGCGGCATCCGCCTCTGCGAACCGTGCAACTACCTCGCCAAGCAAACGCACCCCGAAGTCCTGCGCGGCCTCGTCCACAAAGGCGGCCTCCGCGCCCAGATAATTAGCGCAGGCGAAATCAATATAGGCGACAAGTTGTCTTTGGTTTAATACGGTAAAACTTAAAATGGAAACTGATGCTGAAACTAGGGCGACTTGAGGGACATCATGCACCACCTGTTTATCATGGCCACGAGTTACGATGGGTTGATGCTTATCCTGCAGATTCCATTCTCCCTCGTTTCCGCCGTCGTAGCCTTGATTCTGGCGTTCAGCAAACAGTCACGCTTTGCCTCCGTTGGGTTTGCAGTCTGTGCGATTCTATTCACGCTCGCCGGAGCTGCTTTGGAAGTGAAAAGCGTTGGCTTCCAGGTGTTCGGCTACTTGAATGAGCTTGGGATGCTGGGTGTCGCCCTCACCCCCATGATCCTTGCTTTATGCGTCATTTTGTTTGGCGCTAAACAGAACAGTCCGCCGCTCAAATGACGGTTTTTGAACTTTGAACTTTAAACTTTCCCCCCATTCTTGACCCATGTCTCTGTCCGCTGAACATCTGCACGCCTTGCAAGCCATCGTCGGCCCGCAAAACGTCCTGACGAAACAGGAAGACCTCATCCCCTACGCCTTCGATGGCACCGCCGCCATGCTCCAGATGCCCGGCTGCGTCGTCTTCGTGGAAAGCACCGCGCACATCGTCGCCCTGCTGAAGTATGCGGACACGAACCGCCTCCCCGTCGTCACGCGCGGTTCCGGCACCGGCCTCAGCGGCGGCAGCCTCCCTTCGCCCGAATGCATCGTCATGTGCACCGTGCGCATGGATAAGATCCTCGAAGTGGATGAAGCGAATCTCACCATCATGGTCGAGCCCGGCATCACCACCGTGAAGGTCGCCGAGGCCGCCGAGAAGGTCGGTCTCTTTTATCCGCCCGATCCCGGGTCCATGCGCATCTCCACCATCGGTGGCAATGTGGCGGAAAACTCCGGCGGCTTGCGCGGCTTGAAATACGGCGTCACGCGCAATTACGTCATGGGCCTCGAAGTCGTCTTGCCGAATGGCGAGATTCTCTGGACCGGTAACAAGTGCGTGAAAGACGTGGCCGGATATTCCCTGCGCGATCTCTTCATCGGCTCCGAAGGCACCCTCGGCGTCATCACGAAAGTCCTGCTGCGCCTCATTCCCAAACCGCAGACGAAGAAGACGATGGTCGCCACCTTCGCCCGCATGGACCACGCCGCCGATGCCGTCTCCGCCATCATCGCCGCGAAGATCATTCCCTGCACCCTCGAGTTCCTCGACCGCATGACGATCCATTGTGTGGAAGATTACGCAAAGATTGGTCTGCCCTTGAACTGCGAAGCACTCCTGCTCATCGAGACCGATGGCCACCCCGCCGTCGTCGCTGAGGAAGCCGAGAAGATGGAAGCCAAGTGCCGTGAATGCGGCTGCCTCGAAGTCATCGTCGCGAAAGACGATGCCGAAGCCACCCGTCTCGCCAGTGCGCGTCGTTCCGCCTTTTCCGCCCTCGCCCGCGTCGCCCCCACTACCATCCTGGAAGACGCCACCGTGCCGCGCAGTGAACTCGGCCGCATGATCCGCTTCGTGGAAGCCACCGCCAAGAAATACAACCTCCGCGTCGGCACCTTCGGCCACATGGGCGATGGCAACCTGCACCCCACCTTCCTCACCGACGAACGGAACAAAGAGGAGATGCACCGCGTGGAAGAAGCCTTCAAAGAGATCTTCGATGAAGCCATCCGCCTCGGCGGCACCATCACCGGCGAACACGGCATCGGCATGGCCAAGAAATCCTTCCTGCCCAAGTTCGCCGGCGATGCCTCGATGCGCGTGATGCGCGAACTCCGCAAAGCCCTCGACCCCCACGGCACCCTGAACCCCGGCAAGATGTTCGATTAAACTTACTCCGCACTTAACCGGATAGACATTGTCAGGTCATCCTATTCCGCCCACGGATAGCCGTCTCGCTGCCAGATTACCCTCAGCTCCTCCGTGGCAATCTTTTCCTCCAGACGTTTCAGGCCGATGGTGGCACCCTCACGAACCTTCTGGTCCTTGTCCTGCTCTGCGATATGCAAAGCAGCTCGCGCTTTTTCAGGCTCAAGATAGAAAGCTCCCATCGTCACGGCAGCAATAAACCGGATAATGCCGTTTGTGTCTGTTTGTGTGATTTGTGTCAGCGCTGGAAAGACCGTTTCCGCCGGACCGATTTCTCCCAATGCTTCAATCACCGTGCATTTGACTCTGAAGTTCTTTTCATTCTGAGCCATGGTAATGAGCTGTGGCAGCAGTGGTCTCGCAACCTCTTGCAACGCCCCTAGACCATATAGACCGGTCTCACGTTGCCCTATATCAGCATCACTCAAGAGATTGGTGAATATTATCAGTGCGTCCGGTGCACGAACTGCGCCCAACGCTAAGGCCGCATTAACCATCCGGTTGGTATCCTCCAGCATTAGCTTTAATTGCGGCATAGCGGCCTGACCATTTGTGCCTAAAATCTTAAAAGCGGTGACCGCCTCCCATCGCTGATCGGACGGTTGTGAAATCTCGATGCGCGCGAGCTTGGCTATCTTCTTCTTGATCTGATAGCTGCGAGAGTTCTCATCCATCGACAAATACTCCAGCAATAGCGGGATCGCATTGGTATCTGCTTTTCTAACCACCTCCGCCGCCCACACACGGTTTGTTCGCGTATCAGCGGACATAACCTCATACGTCAGATGCGGCAACCAGCCGCTCAATCTCATCCCGTCCACCGTAGGATTATGCCGCTCCTCGATCACCAGCATCACCACGCACAACGCAATCATCACCACCAGAAACCCGCCGATGATCTTTGCCTTTCTTCTCATGCAGACCAAGTGCTCTTTACCCCGACGGCTTCTCATTCAACAACAGCCAGTACAACCCCAACTGCCCCACCGCCTCGATGAACTTGTCGAACTCCACTGGCTTGCGGATATAACTGTTCGCCCCGTTCGCATAACCGTTCACGATATCCACTTCCTCTTTGGACGACGTGAGGATCACCACCGGGATCAGCTTGGTTCGGTCATCACTACGGATGGCTTTCAACACCTCCATGCCGTCCACCTTCGGTAATTTCAGATCCAGCAAGATCACCGTCGGTTGCTGCGAAGTATCCCGTCCGGCAAACTTGCCCGTCCCGAACAGATACTCCATCGCCTCCGCCCCATCCGTCACCACCTGCAGGCAGTTCATGATGCGGTTCTTCTTGAAGGCGCGCAGCGTCAGCTCCACGTCATCCGCATTGTCCTCCACCAGTAATATATGTTTCTCGCTCATGCTGTTTGCTCCGGTTTCGGCAACGTAAAATAAAACGTCGCGCCTTCATTGACCTTCGCTTCTGCCCACACATGCCCACCATGACGATGGATCACCCGCTGCACATTCGCAAGTCCCACGCCCGTGCCTTCATAATCCGTCGCGCTGTGCAACCGCTGGAACACGCCGAAAAGCTTGTCCGCGTAATTCATGTCAAACCCCGCCCCATTGTCCCGCACAAAGTAAACCATCTGATCCCCTTGGATCGTCACGCCGAACTCGATCCTTGGCTTCGGCTGGTGCTGCGTGAATTTCCACGCATTGCCCAGCAGGTTGTCCAGCGCCACCCGCAGCAATCGCGGATCGCCCTGGGCCCGCAACCGCGGGGCCACCGTCCACTCCACCTGTCGTTCCGGATGGCCGCTCTGCAACTCCTCCATCACCACGCGCGTCAGTTGCGTGAGATCCACGTCTTGCATCTTCAACTCCGCCCGCGTGATGCGGGACAGCTCCAGCAAATCATCGATCAGGAGCGCCATCCGCTTCGTCGCCTTGCGCACGCGCTCCAGATAGTTCTTCCCCGCCGCATCCAGCATCGGTGCATAATCCTCCTCCAGCGCCAGGCTGAATCCGTCGATCGCCCGCAAAGGCGCCCGCAGATCGTGCGATACCGAGTAACAAAAAGATTCCAGCTCCTTGTTCGTAAGTTCCAGTTCCGTGGTGCGCTCTGCCACCCGCCGCTCCAGGGAGGCATTGAGCTGCCGGATCTCGAACTCCGCACGCTTCTGATCCTCGATATCGGTCACCGTCCCGATCCATTCCCGCACGGTGCCATCCTCGTTCAGCAACGGCACACCCCGCCCTACGAAGTAACGCCAGCTATTCGTCGCCGCGCAATAAATACGTCCTTCGGCATGGCAGACCTCCTTCTTCTCTGCGGCCCGCTGCCGCGCTTCTTTCACCCGCTCCCGGTCCTCCTCATGGATCGCCTGCGCCCAGCCCTGGCCATTATATTCCGCCCAGCGTTGCCCCGTATATTTCTCCCAGGATGGCTGTGGCCGGTCAAACTCGCCCGCCGCATTCGTCGTCCATACCACCGACACGCTCGCCGAAATCAGCGTGCGATACCGCTCCTCGCTGATCCGTAGCGCCGCCTCCACCTGCTTGCGCTCGGTGATGTCCCGGATGAACCCGGTGAAGAGCGCCCGCGACCCATGCTCCACCCGGTTTATTGTCAGCTCTGCCGGAAACACGCTGCCATCCGCCCGCATGGCCGGCAGCTCGACCAGCCTTCCCAAGATGTGCGCTTCGCCAGTTTGCGCGCACCGCTCCAGTGCCGTCTGATGCCGGTCACGCAATTCCGCGGGCACGATCACTTCGCCCAGCCGGCGCCCCAGCACCTCCGCCTGCCGGTGTCCGAACATCTTCTCCGCCGCCGGATTAAATTCCACGATCTTTCCCTCGTGATCGATCGTCACCACCGCATCCAGTGCGGAATTCAAGATCGCTTGCGACCGCGCCTGGCTCTCGCGCAACTGCTCCTGCGCCCGTACTCGTTCGGTGACATCCACTGCGATGCCGCCCGTCAACTCTTCGCCGGCACGTTCACCCGGCATCAGAAACTTGCTGACGAAATACGTATGCGGCTCCGCTCCGTGATGCACCGTCTCCAGCACCTGGATCGGTTGCTTGGTCTGCCGCAGCGTCACATCACTCGCTTGATATGTCTTACCTGCTTCACCGGGAAACAAGTCCAGATCCGTCAGCCCGCGCACCGTGTCCAGCTTGCGGCCAAAGACCTTTTCCCAATTGCTGTTAACGAATAAATAACGGCCCTGATGATCTTTGACGAATGCGATGCCCGGCAAGTTCCCCATGAACGCCTGAAACCTTCCTTCCGATTCCTTCAATTCCTCCTCCACCGCCTTGCGCTCCGTGATGTCCGTGAGCAGCGCCAGCGCCCCGGAGAATTTCCCTTCCGCGTCGTGCAAGGGATTCGACGTGATCAACGCCCACAGCGCGGAACCGTTTTTTCGCCGCAGCCTGACATCCTGCTGCTGATGCTTATGCACCCGGCGCTCCGCCAGATTCCGCACATGCTGCTCCCGGTCTTCGGGAAACATGAAATCAAACGCCCTCTTCCCCAGTATCTCCTCCTCGCCATAGCCCAGCATCTCCCCGGCACGCCGGTTCACAAACGTCGTCGCCCCCTCCGCGTTCACCACCCAGACACCTTCCTGCGTCGTCTCCACGATCTCCCGGTACTGCTCCTCCCGCGCGTGTAGTTCAGCCTCCGTGCGGATGCGGTCGAACGCTCCGCCACACAGATCCGCCGTTACCTGCAATTCATCCAGATCGGATTGCGTATAGGCATTCTCACGATAGCTCTGCACTGAGATTCGGCCCAAGATTTTGTCACCATTCCGCACCGGGGCGAACATGAGCGAGAGCGACTTGCGGCCTTTGTCACCGAACGGCCGTAAACCGTCATCAGCTCCCGCCGCCTGATTCCGCAACAATAACCGGGCCCCCTCCTTGACCACCTTCAACGCTATCGGACTCGGCCCGTCTTCTAGATGCATTGGAGCCACCTCCTGCCGTTTTCCCTCCAAGGTATCGAGACACAGGATATTATGCATTCGTTCCCACTCTGATTCATATCCATCCAGCAGAAACGCGTCATAATCAAACAGTTCACGACATGCCTCCTCCAACAACCGCGCCGCATCCGTCTCCTTACGGGTCGCTGAGAGCTGATGCGTCAATCGCGCTAACGTCCGTTGGCGCACCTCGTTGACGGCATACTCTTCTGCCAGCTGCTGCCAGCGCAGATGGGCTTCCGCCAATTCCGCCTGCAACCGCTTCACCTCGGCCTCCGCCACCTGGCGTGCCTCTGTATGGGATTCAGAACTCATAGGATTCCCAACCCTCGTAAACACGCGTGAGGATAACCACCGCCCCCAGGAAAACAAACCACCAAATATCAAAGTGCCTTCCGCAGCGTGGGCCCTTATCCTACAGCGACATTTCCAACTGCACCTATTTGGAGCGCGGGTTGTCCCAGCCCGCAGTAACGTCCCCCAGCACCACCGGCATTTAAAACGCCCATGAACCTCCTTACATTGGCCTGCCGGTGCAACCGGCCTATATTCTCTTTACAGAATATTCCCTATAGTGCATATAGCTATCCATGCAGCTCGCGAAGCTCCACAGTCTGTTGGCGGATGAAACCCGCCTGCGCCTCTTGCATCTCCTCCTGCAAGGCCCGCTCTGCGTCTGCCATTTCCAGGACATTCTGGACGCCCCGCAGGTGAAGATCTCCAAACACCTCGGCCTCCTCCGTGCCAGTGGCCTGGTCACCAATCGCCGCCACAAGAACTGGGTCATCTACGAACTCGTTGAAAAACCTTCAGCCGCCATTCACGCCCAACTCCAGGCGCTCACCCAGACCGCCAAGATTGAGCCCGTCTTCCAGCGCGACCTGAAACGCCTTCACAAAGTCAGCAATCAAGCCGGTGAGATCGTCTCCGCCTGCTGCTCTTGATTCCGTCTATGCATCCGCCTGCCAATAACACCTCAAATTCACCCACGGGAGACAAATGTTCTCCCTCTCCCCTCAACGGGGAGAGGGCTGGGGTGAGGGGTGAGAGCGCCTGCATGCCTACCTTGCCCAGCACGATTCTAAAACCTGCCCTCGCCGAACTCATGGGTACCTTCGCTCTCGTCTTCTGCGGCTGCGGCGCGATCATCATCAATCAGGTTTCCGGTGGCACCATCACTCATCCCGGTATCGCCCTCACCTTCGGCTTCATCGTCCTCGCCCTCATCTACACATTGGGCGACATCTCCGGTGCCCATCTGAATCCCGCCGTCACTCTTAACTTCTGGCTCGCTGGCCGCTTCGAAAAAGCGAACGTCCTCCCTTACCTCGTCGCCCAAGTCTCCGGCGCCCTGCTCGCCTGCTTGCTCTTAAAAATCCTTTTTCCCGCACATCCCACTTTGGGTGCCACTCTGCCTGCTGGCCCAGCCCTGCAATCCTTCGTCCTCGAGTTAGTCATGACGTGGCTGCTCATGCTTGTCGTCCTCAACGTCTCCACGGGCGCGAAAGAAAAAGGCATCACGGCCGGTATCGCCATCGGTTCCGTCATCGCGCTGGAAGCCATGTTCGGCGGCCCCATCTCGGGGGCTTCGATGAACCCTGCTCGCTCGCTGGCTCCCGCTTTGGTCAGCGGCCATCTGCAGCATCTCTGGGTTTATCTGCTGGCGCCCGTTCTGGGCGGTACTTTGGCCGTCCTGAGCTGCCGTGTCATCCGTGAACCAGGTTGCTGTGCAAACTGCGGTCCCATTCCCACCACTGTTCCTCATCAAAACTGAAATATTATGCACCTGTCAGAATTCAAAAAATCATTGAGCCAGCATCCGGAAAAGCTGCTCCAATTCGTCCTGCCCATCGGCACGAAAATCCCGCCGCACGCCCACATCACCGAAGTGGCGCGCATCGATAAACACTTCATCGATTGCGGCGGAACGGTGCGGAAAGAATCCGCCTGCCGCATGCAGATCTGGTTTGCGGACGATACGGAGCACCGGATCAGCGCCGGGACCATGCTCAAGGTATTGGAAAAAGCCGCCAAAGTTCTGGGCGCGGATGACCTGGTCGTTGATTTCGAATACGAAGCCCCTTTTATCGCCCAATTCCCGGCCACCTCGATGGCACCGGAAGGAAACGCCCTCGTCGTGCAACTCGGCATCCGCCACACGGACTGCCTGGCCAAAGACACTTGCACCCCCCCGGCCAAAACCCCCAAGGCCCATTCCATCCTGCAGCTCCCATCGCTGGAGAAATCTAAGTGCTGCTAACCGATTAAAATTTATGTCCGCCACCAAACCCACCGTCCTCATCCTCTGCACCGGCAACTCCTGCCGCAGCCACATCGCCGAAGGCATCTTGCGCCATGTCGCTGGCGATATCTTGAATGTCGAGAGCGCTGGCTCTAAGCCCGCCGGTTATGTCCATCCTCTTTCCATCAAGGCTCTCGCCGAGATCGGCATCGACATCTCGCATCATCGTTCCAAGAGCATGAACGAGTTCCTCCAACAACCTGTGGAAACCGTCATCACCGTCTGCGGCAAAGCCGATCAAGTCTGCCCGCACTATCCCGGTCAGGTGAACCGCTTCCACTGGCCCTTCGATGATCCCGCCCACGCCACCGGCACCGAAGAGGAACAAATGCTCGTCTTCCGCCGCGTCCGCGACGAGATCAAAGCGAAGTTTGAGGCTTACGCGAAAACGCGTCGCAACGCGGCACAGCAATAGGAGTATCGGCTTGGCTAACCATTCGCCAATTCTCGTTTTACCTGAAGTATCAGCTTCAAGATCAAGAACAGCACTACGACTAGGCAGATAAACAGCACCGCGTTCGCCATTCCCGTGATGAGTCCTCCTCTCGGAACCAGCAGAAACATGATGGCTCCCAATCCGGAAGCGACGACATAGTTGAGCCTCCGCTGGGCGGCCTCGTTGCTGATGTCCGCGCGCCCTTTGCTTTCGGCTAACTCCATGATCCCGCCGAGCAATTGCCACATCATCACTCCATCCACTACCGCAATAGTTAAAGCCAGAAGCATCAGAAGCGAACCACGTGGTGTAGCAAGAATCACGACCGCAAATCCGAAGAGCACCCAAGCCATCACACTGGCTGATTTGAAACGCTGGGACGCTCCTTTCAACTCAGCACACCCCATCGCCACCAAAATGTATCCCACCATATCCGGCAGGATGTCGAATGAACCGATCCTAAAATCCAGTACCGCCAGCAAAAGTCCGAAAAAGATTTTCCCAAAAGATTTCGCCATATTTCTGCCTGTTGCGTGGCCGGTTTTACTCTGGCTACCAACTCCCTCTGACAATGCCCAACCTCAGGGAAAATTCAACCGTTCAGAAGCCCCCTTGCCCCCTCACTTTACCCGGCGTAACCTACCCTCATGGGCGAAATGACACTGGAAGAATCCGTCGAAGTGCTGGGCTTGGAAAAATTCAAGCGCCACATCTTCCTCTGCGCCGGCCCGGACAAACCCAAGTGCTGCAGCGAAAAAGTCGGCCTGAAATCCTGGGAGTATTTGAAAGACCGTCTGAAGGAACTGAAGCTCGTCGGTTCCGAACCGCAGGTTTACCGCACCAAGGTGAACTGCCTGAAAGTCTGCACCCAAGGCCCCATCGCCGTCGTTTATCCGGAAGGCACCTGGTATCACTCCTGCACTCCTGATGTCCTCGAGCAGATCATCCAGGAACACCTCATCAACGGCCGCATCGTAAAGGAATATGCCTTCGCGAAAAATCCGCTGACGGACTAGCCGCCAGCGGATTGTTGGAAAATCAAAACCGGCAACCGGTTACTTCTTCTTCGACGTTTTCTTTTTCTCGTACTCCTGCAGGAAGCCGAGGAACTCGCGGCGATGCTCTTCCTCGTCCGACAAGATCTCGATGATCATGTCCTGCGTCACAAAATCCTCCCCATCACACATCTTGATGATTTTCGTGTATTGGGCGATCGCGCCCTCTTCCGCCTCGATCACCCCCTTGATGGCCGCCACGACATCCGTCGTGTCTTCGTGCGGTTGCAAATGCTTCTGATTCCGCGGCAGGTCCAGCGAACCCGGAACGATGCCGCCCATCGTCTTGATGCGCTTGGCCAAACGCTGCGCATGTCCCAGCTCCGCAGTGACATCGGCGGCCAGTGATTTCTTGATCACGTCCGAGCGCACCCCATCCAGATTGACGGAGTTGGCGATGTAATTCTGGACCGTCTCCAATTCCATGGCATACGCCGTGGCCAATTCTTTGATGATCTTGTCTTTGCCCATAATGATTTACTATAGCATCGAAACGGGCATTGCAAAAAACCAGACGCAGAGGTGAACACCCTATCGCCTTGGCAATGGTAGACATTCACAACCTCAGTGGCAGCCAGATCGTTGACCATAAATCTAGCGTAGGCAAAGAAGCGGCCAAACCAATTTGACGCTGGAGATGTTGACTCCTTCTCCTTGGGGAGAAGGCCGGGATGAGGGGAAAGGAAACAGCCTACACAAATTTGATCATCTTTTACCATCAACCGCCTCAAAACAAAAAAGGACGCCCAAAGGCGTCCTTTTCGTGAAATATGTTACTAACGCTTAGCGGCGGTTGCGACGCTTGACGTTCAACTGGGCCAGCGAGTGCGCCAGAGCAGCCTGCACGGAGGCAGATTCCTCGTCGCTCAGCTTCTCCTGCAACCGCGCTTCCGCACGCTTGCGGGCTTCTTCCGCCTTGCCCTCGTCGATGTCGTCCGCCTTCACGGCCATGTCCGTCAGGATGGCCACGCGGTCGCCGGTGATCTGCACGAAGCCATCACCCACGGCCAGCAGACTCTCCTGGCCGTTCTTGCGCACGGCCACTTCACCCGCCACCACCTGCGTCATCAGCGGCACGTGCATCGGGTAGATGCCCATCTCGCCTTCGACACCCGGCAGCGTCACCATCTCCACATCCTCGGAGTAGATCTTCGCTTCCGGCGTGACGATTTCTAGTTTCAGTGTAGCCATGTTGATTTACGAATTCAGATTTACGATTTACGCGCGCTCCGTTTTACCGGCTCGTCATTCGTAAATCGCAAATCGTAAATCGGCGTTAGCCTTTGATTTGATCGATCGAGCCCTTCATGTAGAAGTCGGCCTCGTTCACTTCGTCGTGCTTGCCTTCAATGATTTCCTTGAACGCACGCACGGTCTCGGCGACCGGCACCTGCTCACCCTTACGACCCGTGAACTGCTCGGCCACCGTGAACGGCTGGCTGAGGAACTTCTGGATACGACGCGCGCGGAACACCGTGGTCTTGTCTTCGGGCGAGAGCTCGTCCATGCCCAAGATCGCGATGATGTCCTGCAAATCTTTGTAACGTTGCAGAATCTTCTGCACGCCGCGGGCCACATTGTAATGCTCCTGGCCGACGATGTCCGGCGTCAACGCGCGGGAGTTCGATGCCAACGGATCCACGGCCGGGAAGATGCCCAACTCGGCGATGGAGCGCTCCAACACGATGGTCGCATCCAAGTGCGCGAACGTCGTGGCGGGCGCCGGGTCAGTCAAGTCATCCGCAGGCACGTAAACGGCCTGGAAGGACGTGATGGAACCCTTCTTCGTCGAAGTGATGCGTTCCTGCAAGTTGCCCATCTCGGCGGCGAGCGTCGGCTGGTAACCCACCGCGGACGGTGTGCGACCCAGCAACGCGGACACTTCCGAGCCGGCCTGTGAGAAACGGAACACGTTATCGACGAACAGCAGCACGTCCTGGTTCTTCTCGTCACGGAAATATTCCGTCACGGCCAGAGCGGACAGTGCCACGCGCAGACGCGCACCGGGAGGTTCATTCATCTGGCCGTACACCAGTCCGATACGGGAACCGGGTTCGATGATCGGCATGCCATGCTCATCCTTCTTCGGATGACCATGCTCGTCCTTCTTCACCTTGATGACGTTGGACTCGATCATTTCGTTGTAGAGATCGTTACCTTCACGGGTACGCTCACCGACACCCGCGAACATCGAGATACCGCCATGCAGCTTCGCGATGTTGTTGATGAGCTCCATGATCACGACGGTCTTGCCTACCCCGGCGCCACCGAACGCCCCGACTTTACCACCCTTCAAGAACGGGCAGATCAAGTCGATGACTTTGATACCGGTGGTCAGGATCTGCGGGCTAGTGGACTGGTCCACGAGCGCCGGAGCTTGACGATGAATCGGATTATACTTGTCCGCCTTCACCGGGCCCTGTTCATCGATGGGGTCACCCGTGACGTTGAACACGCGGCCCATGACGGCCTCACCTACCGGCATCGAGATGGGTGCACCGACGTCGGTGACTTCCATGCCGCGCTTGAGACCTTCCGTGGTGCTCATCGCGACGGCGCGGACCCAACTGTCGCCAAGGTGCTGTTGCACTTCGAGCGTCAGCTTGACGGGCTCACCGCCGGGTGGCGTGAAATGGATGGTCAGGGCGTTGTAGATCGCAGGCGGTGTGCCTGGGAATTCCACGTCCACCACGGGACCGATGATTTGAACGATTTTGCCTTTGTTCATGCAGATCTAGAATTAGCCCATCGCCATCGCGGCGCTGGTGATTTCCAAAAGTTCTTTCGTGATATTCGCCTGACGCAGTTTGTTGTATTCCAGCGTGAGGTCTTTGATGAGCTGCTTCGCGTTGTCCGTCGCGCTCTTCATCGCCACCATCCGTGCGCTGTGCTCGGACGCCTTGGCTTCCAGCAGAAATTGATAAACCTGATAGTTCAGGTAATGCGGCAGCAAGTTGCTGAACACCTCGCCCGCGCTCGGCTCGAACTGATACTCCAGCTCGCCCTTCGCCAGCGTGGCCGCTTCATTGTTATGGCCGCCCATGTCGGCCTCCAGCGCGCTGATCTCGCCCAGAGGCAACAGCGTCCGCATCTCGGCTTTCTGCGCGAGCGTGTTGATGAAGTTCGTGTAGAGCACGTCCACCTGGTCCACTTCGCCGCTCAGGAACAGGTCTTGTGCGAATTTCGAGATGGCCCGCGCTTCGCTGAACTGCGGCGCGTCCTTATATGTGAACTCCGCCGCCAGATTGCGCTTCGTGCGCGCGATGAATTGCGAGGCCTTGCGGCCCGCCGTGATGTAAACCGTCGTGTTCTTGTCCAGCTTGCCCGCTTCCCGCAGCAAGTTGGAGTTCAAGGCACCGCACAAACCCTTGTCCGTGCTGATCACGATCACTGCGCGTTTCTTCACCGCCCGCTTTTCCATCAGCGGATGGCTGAATTCACCGGCGCCTTCGCTCACCGCTGCCAGCACCTCATTCATGAGCGTGGCATAGGGCCGGCCTGCGATGGCCGCCAACTGCGCCTTGCGCATCTTGGACGACGCCACCATCTGCATCGCCTTGGTGATCTGCGCCGTGTTCTTCACCGACTTGATCCGTCGGCGTATGTCGCGCGTGCTGGGCATGGTTCGTTAAATAACGTTTACGGCCGTGACTCTTCGCTTAGCGGTACGATTGCTTGAACTCGGTCACCGCCGCCTTCAATTCCGCCGCCAGGGCATCATTGACGGCTTTCTCGGTGCGGATCTTCTCGATCAAGGAACCTTTGCGGGTGTTCAGGAAGTCACTCAGCTTGTTCTGGAAATCTTTGACCTTTTCCACCGGCACATCATCCAGCAAACCATTCTGCATGGTCCAGAGGGTCGTCACCTGATTCTCCACCGACTGCGGATTGTACTGGTTCTGCTTGAAGAGTTCCACGATGCGCTTGCCGCGTTCCAGCGTGGCTTGCGTCTTGGCATCGAGATCGGAACCGAACTGCGCGAAGGCCGCGAGCTCGCGGTATTGCGCCAGGTCCAGCTTGATCTTGCCAGCCACCTGCTTCATCGCCTTGATCTGCGCGGCGGACCCTACGCGGGACACCGAGAGACCGACGGAAATGGCCGGGCGAATGCCTTGATAGAACAAATCCGTTTCCAAGTAGATCTGGCCGTCCGTGATCGAGATCACGTTCGTCGGGATGTAAGCGGACACGTCACCCGCTTGCGTCTCGATGATCGGCAAGGCCGTCAAAGAACCGCCACCGCTGCGTTCGTTCACACGGGCAGAACGTTCCAGCAAACGGCTGTGGAGATAGAACACGTCACCCGGATACGCTTCACGGCCGGACGGACGCTTCAAGACGAGGGAAACTTGGCGGTAGGCCACAGCCTGCTTGGACAAATCATCAAAAATGATCAGCGCATCCATGCCGTTATCCATGAACCATTCGCCCATCGCCGCACCGGAGAACGGAGAGAGATATTGGTTCGCGGCGGAATCAGAAGCAGCAGCGACCACGACGATGGAGTATTCCAAGGCACCGGCCTTTTCCAACTCCGCGATCACGCGCGCCACGTTGGATTGCTTCTGACCGACAGCCACGTAAATGCTATAAACCGGGCGGAAACCCTTCGGGAACGTTCCATCCGCCTGCTTGGCCTGATTGTTGATCTTGGCCTGGTTGATCATCGTGTCCACGCCGATCGCGGTCTTGCCCGTCGAACGGTCACCGATGATCAGCTCGCGCTGACCGCGGCCCACCGGGATCATCGCGTCGATGGCCATGATACCCGTCTGGAGCGGCTGGCTCACGGATTGGCGCTTGATGATGCCGGGCGCAATCTTTTCCACCGGATATTGCACGGTCGATTGAATCGGACCCTTGCCGTCCAAAGGACGACCGAGCACGTCCACCACGCGGCCGAGCAGGCCCTTGCCCACTGGCACGGAGAGCAGCTTGCCCGTCGTGCGGACTTCCGCGCCCTCTTTGACGCCGAGGTAGTCGCCCAAGATGATGGCGCCGACTTCGGTTTCTTCGAGGTTCAGCGCGAGGCCGATGACTCCGTTGCCGAAATCCAACATCTCGTTGGACATCGCGTCCGTCAGGCCTTCGATCTTGGCCACACCGTCCGAGATCTCACGGACGATACCGACGTTCTGCTTGGAGACCGACGTCTTCACGCCGGTGATTTGGGCTTCAATATCCTGGAGAATGGAGCTCATAGCTGTTCGTTAAATTCCTAAAATCGATTAAAGGGCTTCCTGCAAGGCATTCAAACGGGCGACCACACTGCCGTCATACACATCACTGCCGACTTTGATCCGCAAACCACCGATCAACGCCGGATTCACCGCGAACTCGACATGCAGACCGGGACCATAACGCTTTTCCAAGTTCGCCTTGATACCGGCCTTCAACTCAGGCGAGGTCTCGATCGCATCTTCCACGCGCACGGCGCGTCGCTCGATGTCCAGCTTCACCAACCGCTGGAAATGCTGAAGCGCGGCCACGTAACCGCGCGGCTTCTTGGCGATGACTTCCTTCACCGCCAGGCGCACGCGGTCCTCGTCCAACAGACCGTTCGCTTTGCAGGCCAAAAAGAGCTGCTTCGCGTCACGACGGGCTTGTTTGCCGATTTTCACAGTGTTTAGTAAAGTGTTTCAGCCTTAGGCGGCCAACTGGCTGTTGGTTTCGTCGGCCAGACGCTTCTGGTCTTCCGCCGTCAAAATCTTGCCGGAGACGCGCATCGCCGCTTGCACGGACAGACGGCCGATCTCGCGCTTCAACTCGGTTTCCAGACGCTTGAATTCGCTCTCATTCGCCTGCTTGGCCTTGGCGATGATCTCCGCGGCAGCAGCAACTGCCTTCTGACCTTCGCGTTCAGTGATCGCAGCAGCGGCAGCACGGGCTTCCTCGATGATCTTCTGGGCTTGGGCACCGGCTTCCGCGAGCGCGCGCTTGCGATCTTCGTCAGCCTTGGCCAGATCAGCCTTCATCTTCTCGGCGGCAGCCAAGCTGTCCGCGATGCGCTTCTCACGCTCCGCCAGCACGTTCTGCAACGGCTTGAAAGCGAACTTGTAAAGAATAGCCGCAAAAATGAAGAACCCGATCAACTGCGACAGGAAGAGCTGGCCATCGAAGCCGAACTGCGTCCCGATGTCCTGCGCCGTTTTCTTCAGGCCATCCACCGCGCCACCATCTTGGGCGGCCAACAGCAAAGGAAGTTCCATATGATTAAATTTCTATGACAGACAGGGTAGCGGAGCCGCCGAAGC